>CAWIVU010000008.1:0-406499 GCA_963839755.1 uncultured Actinomycetes bacterium | reverse complement strand
GAACGCGGCCTTTGTCTCGTCGATCCCCACACGACGCACGCGCTCGCCTCTCACGCGGTCGTCGCGGTCGCCGCGATCTACAGCTGATGTGGACATTCTCACCCCTCTGCTCGAGTTGCCGGCGATATACCGGGAACCGAGTTGTGCCCGCTATCACCAACTCGAAACCGTCCCAGGGCAGGGAGTCAGGGTTGACGACATACGCGTCGAACCGGGTCCGGATCTGGACCACCGATGCCCACCCTCGCGGCTTCGCCGGCAGGCCCGAGGCCGTCGGTGCCGACGCCCCGGTGGTTGGCCAGATCAGGTCTAGGAAGGCCGGTTGGGAGTCGTGGTGGCCAAAAACATGCCCAAACGTCACGCCACCGGATGCTGCGGGAGGTCAGAGCATAGGCGCGGAGGTGTCGCGGGGACGTCAGGGAGCATCCGGCGCAGCACCCCACCTCCCCGGCAACCTAGGGCCGCGCCAGATAGGCGCGAGAAAGTCGCCCCAGCGCCCCGGAGCCGATTCCTCCGCGCGCACGCAAGGGATCGACCTGACCGGGAAGCGAGCGCCCGTGATCTGACAAGCGTCTGACAAGTCCGCGAGCCAGCCTATCCCGTTTGCTCGGTCTCCTCTTGTCTGGGATCCCGAGCCTCGGCGACGGCGCCCGCTTCTCCGAGCTTCTCCATGATCACAAACCTGTCCGTTTCGTGAACGACGCGACCCACCCCGTTCTCGGTGATCTGATGGCCGGGGCTGCAAACGAAGAAGGTCGCGGTTTGCCTTGCGAGTTCGTACTCTCCGATCGTCAGGCGAAGGCTCTGCAAGCATTTCGGCCGGCCGCACTCGCAGACAAACGGCAGGGTGTTCATGTCGGGTTGCAGCCGCAGAGCGGCATCCTCGATCTTCTCGTTCGCGTCTCGGAAGTGAGCCGCGTCTCCCCAATGCGCCGCGCCATCTCGGCCTCAGAACGCGCGGTCATCGGCGGGGGTCCCATTCCTCCGCGAGACGTCGAGGGTTGCCTGGCTTCTTGGCGACCACCGCGAACACGGTTCGCTCCTCGAGCACATCCTCGACGTCTTCGATCTGGTGACCAGGCTTGATCAGAAACCTCTCTGGATGAGCGCGCACAGCTTCGTACTCGTTTCGTTCGACCCTGATGACCTCTGCGCAGGAGCTTGAGCCGCATTCGCACAGAACTGGAATTGATTCTGCTTGCGCCCCAGCATCGTTGAGGGCGTCGATTTGTTCATTAACTTCCCAAACAACGCTTCGTTCCGGACGATGCGCGACTCACGGTCTCCCATTGTCGAAGCGAATGCCCCAACACCCACCCTGCCAAACCCTTCAACCCGGCGCCACGACGCGCTCCGAACGGCCCGACCCACCACCTCGTCTGTCGCGCGCACAGTCGCAACCACGATCTCGCAAGTCGGGTTCTAGAGGAGGTTTCTTTTCCGGACGCGGGGGAGATCGTGAGGAATGCTCGCCGTCGGGGAGAATGCAGTTGGCGCGCGCTGAGGCAAGGCCACGCCCGGAGCCGTTCGCCGTCGTCTGCGTCTCGCACGTGCGCTGGGACTTCGTCTGGCACCCCCCCCACCAGTTCCTAAGCCGGCTCGCGCGCGAGCGCCAGGTGGTCTTCTTCGAGGAGCCCCTCCCGACGGACGGTCCGGCAACGCTCGAGCTGTCTCCGCGGGAGGAAGGCGTCATCGTCGCCGTGCCCCATCTCCCCCACGGCCTCTCGCCCGAGCGGACGCGCGCATAGCAGGCGGATTGCTCGAGGAGCTCGTCGAAGAGCTCGCACTCGAGCGCTACGTGCTCTGGTACTACACGCCGATGGCGCTCCCGTTCACGCGCACGCTGCAGCCGCTGGCCGTCGTCTACGACTGCATGGACGAGCTCTCGGCCTTCGCCGGCGCGCCGCCGGAGCTCGTCGAGCGCGAGCGACGAGCTGCTTCGCGCGCGCCGACCTGGTGTTCACCGGCGGCGCGAGCCTGTACGAGGCCAAGCGCGACCGCGCACCCGAACGTCCACGCTTCCCGAGCAGCGTCGACGTCGCGCACTTCGCGGCGCGCCCGCGGCACGATCCAGCGAGCCCGCCGGACCAGGCGCGCGATCCCGCGGCCCGCGGCTCGGCTTCTTCGGCGTCATCGACGAGCGCATGGACCTCGACCTGCTCGCCGGCGTCGCGGCGCGCCGTCCCGACTGGCACTTCGTCCTGCGTCGGCCCGGTCGTCGAAGATCGATCCGGCGCGAGCTGCCGCGCGCGCCAACATCCACTATCTCGGGCAGAAGCCTACGAGCGAGCTGCCGGCCTACCTCGCCGGGCTGGGACGTCGGCGCTGTGCCGTTCGCGCGCAACGACGCGACGCGCTTCATCAGCCCGACCAAGACGCCCGAGTACCTCGCCGCCGGCAGCCCGTGGTGTCGACCCCGATCCGCGACGTGGTGCGGCCGTACGGCGAGCTGGGCCTGGTGCGGATCGCCGACGACGTCGACGCATTCGTCGCGCGCCGTCGAGCGGCGCTCGCACGAGGACCGCTGACGCGCCGCGCGAGGTCGACGCGTTCCTGCGGCAGACGTCCTGGGACAGCACCTGGCGCGAGATGGAGGCGCTGATCGATGCGCGCCGCTGCCGATCGCGCACTGACGACGCGGCGCACGGGCGCGCGCCGTCGACATGCCTCCAGCGGCATCGAGACGACTCATGTTCGACTACCTGATCGTCGGCGCCGGCTTCGCGGGCAGCGTGCTGGCCGAGCGGCTGGCGCGCAGCGTCGGGCAAGCGCGTGCTGATCGTCGACAAGCGGCCGCACATCGGCGGCAACGCCTACGACCACTACGACGACGCCGGGCATCCTGGTCCACCAGTACGGGCCGCACATCTTCCACACCAACTCGCGCGAGGTCTTCGACTACCTGTCGCGGTTCACCGAGTGGCGGCCCTACGAGCACCGCGTGCTGGCGCAGCGTCGACGGCCAGCTGGTGCCGATTCCGATCAACCTCGACACGATCAACCAGCTCTACGGGCTCGAGCTCACGTCGTTCGAGCTCGAGGAGTTCTTCAGCCGCCGTCGCCGAGCCGCGCGCCGAGTCTGCGCACCTCGGAGGACGTCGATCGTCGAGCAAGGTCGGCCGCGAGCTGTACGAGAAGTTCTTCCGCAACTACACCCGCAAGCAGTGGGGCCTCGACCCCTCGGAGCTCGACGCCAGCGTGACCGCGCGCGTGCCCGTGCGCACCAACCGCGACGACCGCTACTTCACCGACACCTACCAGGCGATGCCGCTGCACGGCTACACGCGGATGTTCGAGCGCATGCTCGCCCACCCGAACATCAAGGTCATGCTGAACACCGACTACCGCGAGATCGACGGCACGATTCCACTACGGCGAGATGATCTACACCGGGCCGATCGACGAGTTCTTCGAGCTATCGCTACGGCAAGCTGCCCTACCGCTCGCTGCGAGTTCCAGTTCGAGACGCTCGACGTCGCGCAGGCACCAGCCGGTCGCCGTCGTCAACTACCCGAACGAGCACCCCTACACGCGCATCACCGAGTTCAAGCACCTGACCGGGCAGGAGCACCCGAAGACCAGCGTCGTCTACGAGTACCCGCAGGCCGAGGGCGACCCGTACTACCCGGTGCCGCGGCCCGAGAACGCGCGCGCTCTACCAGCAGTACCAGGCGCTGGCCGACGCGACCGCCGGACGTGCACTTCGTCGGGCGGCTGGCGACCTACAAGTACTACAACATGGACCAGGTGGTCGCCGGCGCGCTCGCGCTCGCTCGCCGCATGCTCCTCGGTAACGAGAGTCGGCCGGACGTGCCCTCGGTCGCTCCCAGCGAGGGCCCGGGCACCGAGACGAGGGGCGACGCGATTGTCGCCGAGCCCAGCGAGCCACGCGCCGTCGGGAGCGCGTGTGGCGGTCGTCGTGCCCGCATACGACGCCGCCGCGTTCCTCCGCCGCGCGCTCTCCCGGCCTGCTCGATCAGTCCTTTCGGGGCATGGGAAGTCGTCGTCGTCGACGACGCATCCACGGACGAGACAGCGGCGATCGCTGGCGAGATGCTCGGAGGGAACGGCACGGTGCTCCGCCTAGAGTCGAACCGCGGTCTCGGCGCCGCGCTGAACGCCGGGATCGCAGCAACGAGCGCCGAGTTGATCGCCTACCTGCCCGCAGACGACGTTGTCTATCCGGGTCACCTCGACTCGCTGGTTACGGCGCTCGACGCCGAGCCGGGCGCTGTCCTCGCCTACGCCGGGGCGGCGCACCACGTCCAGTTGCGCTCGACGGGCGCGATCGAGGGCTTCGGGCTCCAGCTCGTGCAGGTTCTGCACCGGCGGACGTCCGACCGCTGGGTCGAGCGCGAGGAGCTGGTCACCGACGACCTCGACGCCATGCTGTGGGCGGCCCTCGCAGTCCGCGGCCGCTTCGTCGGGACGGGAACCGTCTCATGCGCGTGGGTCGACCACCCCGGCCAACGGCACAAGCTGATCAGGGAGTCATTCGGCGGGGCGAGTCTACCGCCGCCATTTCGGTATCGAGCACCCGCTCCGCTTTCGCTCGTCGGAAGGCGAGCTCCTCGACGAGGAGGCGCTGTACGGACGATTCCGCGCGCGACCCGCCCCGCCGCCGGCGGACGACGCGCTGAAGATCGTGCTCGTCGGCGAGCTCGCCTACAACCCCGAGCGGGTGCTGTCGTTCGTCGAGCGCGGCCACCGTCTCTACGGCCTCTGGACACCGGACGGGGCGGGCTTCAATGCAGTCGGCCCGTGCCCGTTCGGCCACGTCGAGGACATCCCTCGCGCGAGCTGGCAGCAGTCGTTCCGACGAATCCGCCCGGATATCGTCTACGGGCTCCTCAACTGGCACGCGATCCCGTTCGCGCACCACGTGTTGACGGAGAACCCCGGCATCCCGTTCGTCTGGCACTTCAAGGAGAGCCCCTTCGCCGCGATCGAGCGCGGCCTGTGGCCGCAGCTCGCGGAGCTCGATCTCAGGGCCGACGGACGTGCCTACTCGAGCGCGGAGATGCGCGCCTGGTACGACACCGCGCTTCCGTGCATCGACCGCGACAACGGGCTGAGCATCGTCCAGAACGGCGATCTACCCAAGGCGGAGTGGTTCTATGCGGACCCCGGCGAACGGCTCTTCGACGAGGACGGCGAGGTGCACACGGTCTGCGCGGGCCGGCCGTTCGGGATCTACCCTGACCTGCTGGAGGAGCTAGCGGCGCACGGGGTCCACACGCATTTCCACTGGTCCCACCTGGGGCGACTGGTGGCGCGACTGGATCGCCGAGGCGCGCCGGGTGGCGCCCGACCACGTGCACCTTCATCCGACTGGCCCTCCAGCCGGGCTGGGTGCGTGTCTTCTCGCGGTACGACGCTGCCTGGCTGCACATCTTCCGGAGCGAGAACGAGGGCGACCTACGCCGGGCGCGGTGGGACGACATGAACCTGCCGGCGCGGCTCGGCACCTACGCCGCTGCGGTTTCCCTCTCCTCCTACCCGATCACGGCCAGGCGATCGTCGCGACCCAGACACTCGCGCGGGAGCTCGGCGTGGGCATCTTCCTCGACGACGTGGCGTCCTTCGCTGTGCGCCTGAACGATCGCCGCGAGCTCGAGCGGCGGAGGGAGGCGATGTGGGACACGCGGCACGAATTCACGTTCGACGCGCACGTCGATCGCTCGATTGCGCTGTTTCTCCGGGCTATCGCCGCACGAGCCAGCTCGGCTGCGGGCCAGCGAACCTCGCGTCCCACGGCTTTGGCGCGCTCACCTGCTGCACGATCAGCCGCTGGGCAGTCGCGTTCGTGACCCCGTGGTAGAGCCCGGCCGGCGCGACGACGCTTTCGCCCTCGCCGATCTCGATCCCCTCGCCGCCGATCCTGATCCTCGCGCGTCCCGCGAGGACGGTCAGGACATGCTCCGTCCTGTCGTGGCGATGCGCTGGAACGTCTCCTCCCGGACCGAGGCAGAGGAGCTCGACGGTGAATGAGTCGCCCGCCATCACCGTCTCGCAGGCGAAGTTGTCGGCCTTGAACCTCGCGCGCTCCGCAGGGCGGATGAGCTGGAGCGGAGGCTCGGGCGTTGGACGAGGCTCGCTCTGGAGCGCGCCGTCTGGCAGGTTGTCCGGATCGACAACGACCTGGGCGGCCCTCAGCGCCATCGCGACAGGGTGAGCGAGGACGCGGCGAAGGCGACCGTCGGGCTGCGGCGCGAGGTCGAAGAGACCGCCGTCGAAGAACGCTGTTGGATCCTCCCAGTCGGGTGAGGTGACGATCGGATAGAGGCAGATGCCCTGCAGGTCGACGCCGAGCTCGAGTGCCCGCACCGCCTCGCGCGCGAGGAAGTCGATCCATGGGGCGCGCGACTCGCCCGAGGACCCCGTCTCGGCCAGGACCAGCGGCCCGCCGTAGCGCTGTTCGACGCCGAGGAGCAGTTCCGAGAGCGGGATCCAGCGCGGAGTCGTTCCAGTCGAGCGAGCGCTGTGGCTCCTCCGGCACGGGGATCGTCCACTGGTTCCCGGAGTAGTAGTTCAGCCCGACGATGCCGAGGTGCGCGCGCGAGCCGCCCAGGTCGGGGTCCCGGCGGCCCTCCAGGAGGTCGAACGCCTCGGTGACGACGGACTCGTTGAATGTGTCGGCCTCGGCCGCAGGTCGGCTGTCCCTTCGGCGCGTGGAGCCGGACGAGGGGTTCCACGGTCAGCATCCGGGCTCCGGGGTCGACCTCCCAGATGGCGTCGGCAGCCGCGATCGCGGCCCGCACGAGCGCCCGCTTGACGTCCGCGCCCTGCCCCTGGCGGAACGGCGCCATGTAGCCCACCTCGCCGGCAGCCCACGCGTTGTACGAGATCTCGTTGACGGGGGTGAAAGAAGATTGGCCCGTCCGTCTCGTCGCGGACGACCTCTGCCACCGCATGGGCGAACCGGGCGAAGCGGGCTACGAAGGCGTCCGAGAAGAGGTCGAGCTCGTCCGGATAGCCGTAGTGCATCAAGTCCCACACCTGCACGAGGCCGACCTCTCGTCCCGTGTCGGGCAAGGCGCCGGACGTCAGTCGAGGTCGATCGCCCCGTGACGGTCAAGGATCGGCCAGCGAGCCGACTCGCGGACGCCGAGGATCCCCTCGCGGCGGCAGAGCTTGTAGTCCTCACGGGCCTGCTCGTCGTGCTGCGTCGCAGCGATCCACGTCGAGCCGGTGGCCCTCCATGGTCCGATGTGGTGGAGCACTCGAACCCTCCGAGGAAGAACGAGCCGAAGAGCCTGCTCATCGACGGGCCTCAAAGAGCACCTCGTCGAAGAGCTCCTCCCAGCGCGGGATCACCGCCTCCACGCTGTACTCCCGCTCGACCTTCTCCCTGGAGCGCCCCGCCGAGCCGTTGCCGCAGCCCCTTGTCGTCGACCAAGCGCCTGACCGCCGCGGCAACCTCCCCGGGAGCTTCGTGCGGAACGTGGAGCCCGGAGATCTCGTCGCGCAGTTGTTGGGCGCTTCCATTATCTATTGTGGCAACGACCGGCAAGGAGGCCGCACCGGCCTCGGCGATCACGTGCGGCATGCCCTCGCCGCGGGCCAGCCAGACGATGCGTCGAGGCCGGCCAGCACCGCGCGGCACGTCGGGCCGGTCGCCCAGGAACTGACGTGGCCCTCGAGCCCGAGCCGTGCGGCGAGCTGCCGGAGCTCGGCCGCGTACTCGGGCATGAAGGCGTCGGGGCCGCCGATGACGATCAACCGGCCGTCCGCGCGCCGCGGACCAGGCGCGCCGGCACGCAGGACGTCCTCGACGCGCTTCTTGCGGTCGAGCCGCCCGACCCAGCCGACACGCGAGTGTCTCGGGAAGAGCCGAGCTCGGCGCGGACGTCGTCGCGCGCGTTGCCGGGTCGAACTCGCCGAGGTCGACCATCGAGGGATCTCGAGCGCGTGATGCTCGCGGCCCGCCAGGCGCGGCAGCCGCCTCGCGGATCGAGCGACAGACGCCGACGTAGCGCGCCGTCAGTGCCGGCCGGCCGACGCCTCGAGACCAGCCCGCCGTGCTCGATCAGCGGGGGACGGCGGCGCGCACCGCGCGAGCGCCGGGCACGTGTCCGGCACCGCCTGGCACCCGACGACGACGTCGAACGCCGCAACGCGCCAGGCGAGGTACGTCCACCGTGTCCTCGAAAGAGAGGTGTACGGCGTCGGTCGACCTGCACGCCGAGCTCGGCGAGCTGGCTGGGTCTGCTCCGCATGCCGCTCCCCGGCGCGCAGACAGGCCACCACCTCGAAGCGGTATCGCGCCGGGTCGAGCAGCCGGGCGAGGTGGCGGACCTCGGTCTCCTCGCCACCGACGACGAGCCAGCCGAACACGAACAGGACGCGTCTCTTCTTCATCGACTGCATCTCGAAGACGGCCTGGATCACGTGGCGGCGTCGCTCGCCGAGTTCACGGACGAAATCCGCGCACTTCCTCGAAGGGACGATGTCGGTGACGAGCTCTCTCCGCAGGAGGTCACCGTCCGTCCGCAGAAACTCCTACCGTCTCGCGCGCAGAGCCGCTGCCGGTCCCACTGGGCTCCCAAACCCGCGCGGTACACGAGTAGACCTCGCGCAGCGGAACGTGACCCGCTGTGGTGAAACTCCTCACCTAGCCTCAGCCTCATCGGCTCCACCCTGGTAAAAGACGAGGTCAATCACAGGCCCCGGGTCGGCGCGCTCTGCCGAGGCGAGCTGCCACCCGGCCGCGGCATTGGAAGGCCACGTCTGCGCCCCTTTCATTCCCTGAGCGCCACATCTCCTTCACCAGCCGCCATCCTCGCCATCTGAGTCGTCGAGCGGAACAAGCCCGAGAGACTCGGCGGCGACGAGCCTCGCCGGTGTCGGGTCGGCGACGCGACGGCCCCTCTGCGCCGAGCCGCTTCGCCCAGGCGCCCGTGAGCAGGCCGACGACCCCGGCCCCCGTGATGAGCACCCGCCTCCCCGGACACCCCCCCGCGAGCCGGCCGCACCCGGTCTTTCGATCTCAGCCGCCGCGTGAAGCAGTGCTATTCGCGCAGATCGGCCTCATCTGCGCGCCGTAGACGCCGAGTAGCGGGCTCGAGCCCGTCGTCGGACGTGAAGGGTCTGTCGCCGCATTCGCCGTGTGCCCCGTCTTGTGCCCGTAGGCCATCGAACGGTCGAGCCGGCCTCCACCGCGTCGGCCCGGGTCTCCACCACGCGGCCGACCTCCATGTAGCCGACGAAGGCGACCGGGTAGCCGAACCGTCGCCGCGTGGTCGAAGGTGCCGAGCCGCTCGTCCCAGCTGTTGGAGGAGGGTTCGTCCCTTGAGGAAGGTCAGCTCCGTTCCGGCGGAACCCGAGTACAAGGTCTCGATCTGGAAGCAGCCGTCGATGAGCGGCTCCTCGCGGTAGCTCCAGATGTACAGCTGCCCGGGCGAGGCGAATCCGAGGCAGCGATCTCTCGCCTGTCAGGCACGTCCTGGCGCCGGCGTCAACTCGATTGCGCGTCCTTCGCTCGCCGAGCGCTCCAGGGCGCATGCGAGCCGGTGCGTCCGCAGAGCCTCCTCGTACGCACCTTGATCCGGCTCGCCCGCCTCGTACGGCGGCGATGAAGTCCCGGTCCTCGAGGACGAACGGATCGACCTGCGTTGCGATCACTCGCCGTCCCTTGCCGACGTCGATCATGATCTCGAACTCGGCGAGCTCGATCACGAGCGAGGGGCTGACGGTGTGGAGCCCGATGCGGTGCGGCCACCCGAGCAGGCTGGTGGACGAGACGGACCCACGGCACCCGTCTCAAACCGGAGTGTCGCCGTTGTGACGTCATCCACATCTCCGTCCGCCTCGGCGTCCTCGACTCGTGCGCCGACGGCGTAGACCGACATCACCTCGCCGACGAGGGTTCGCGCGAGATCGAGCACATGCGTCGCCTCTCGATCGTCTGGCCGCCGGAGAGGGCCCGTTGCGCCCACCAGTTCGTCTGCGGTCTCGCATCGATCCAGTACCCGAGGGCGAGCCGCGCCGGATTGTCCGCGAGAAGCTCGCGCGCACGCCCGTAGACATCGAGGTAGCGCCAGTGGTAGCCGACGCCAGTCACGTTGTCGCTCCCGCCGAGCCGCTCGGCGATCGCCTCGGCTGTCTCGAGGTCGCAGGCGAGGGGCTTCTCGACGAAGAAGGGGAGGCCTGCGTCGATCGCTGACAGCTCTGGCGCTCCGTGCGCGAATGGAGGCACGCAGATGTAGAGCGCGTCGAGCCGCTCGCCGGCGAGCATCTCGTCGTGCCTGCGATAGACCGAGGCGTTGCAACAGGAGGCGAGCGCCCGGGCGCGCTCGGTGTCCGGGTCAGCGATCGCGACGACCTCGACATCCTCGAACTCGAGGAGGTTCCCCAGATGGCGATGGGCGATGAGCCCCGCGCCGATCATCCCGATGCGAGTCCGCGTCATGCGCCGCCGCTCGGCCGTGGTGAAGTGCGGGAGAGAGCCTCGTCATAGAGCGAGCCCATGTCCTCCCCCATCCGCCGGGCGGTAAAAGCTCGGAATGCCGTCGGCGGCCGGCTTTCGCCCAAGCCACGCGCAGCTCGCGCGACTCGATCACCTCGACGAGCGCTCGCTCGAGGGCCCGCGCGTCCCCGGCGGGGACGAGACGGCCCGTAACTCCGTCCTCGACCGCGTCCTCGACGCCGCAGACCCGCGTACCGACGATCGGTGTCCCAGCGGCCATCGCCTCGAGCGCGACGAGCGGCAGTCCCTCGAAGTCTGAGGGCATTGCGAGCACGTCGGCGCCGACGAGCAACGACGGCACATCGGCCCGCGCTCCGCAAAGCTCGACCCGGTCGATGAGCCCGCGCCGCTCGACGAGGGCGCGGAGGTCGGCCTCGAGCGGTCCCTCGCCGACGATCCGCACTCTCGCTCCCTGGAGTCCGACGGCAGCCTCAATGAGGAGATCGAACCGTTTCTGCTCTACGAGGCGGCCGACCGCGACCACGAGCGGTACCCTGTCGGGAATCCCCAACCGCTCGGAGGCGCGTTCACGGGGCGTGTCCCGTTCGGGACGACAGTGATCGAGCCCGCCGGGATGCCGGACGCGGCATAACTCCGAGCAACGCCTTCCGAGACGCAGATCAGGCGGTCGAGCTGCCTGACGAGCGCGCGGTGTCTGCCGCGCTGGTCGTTCGTACTGATGAGCTGGGGAGGTGCTCGGTCCGCACGACGACCGGCCTCCGGCCCGTCGCCCTGCGAGGACCGGCTCCTGACCTTCCCACGCCACCCCCGCGTGCACGTGCAAGACCGTGACCGAGCTTCGGACAGAACCCCCTCGAGAGCTCCGCCCGCTGCGCCGTACCGGAGGACGTCGAGGCCGAACTCTCGAGCCAGCTCCTCGAGGCCGGTGACCGCGGTCGCGGGCAGCGCGAGCGAGATCCTGCGTCGGTCACGTAGCTCCGAGGCAAGGGTCACCATGTGCGTGCCGACACCCGAGGGTTCCAGGCTGTCGGTGAGCATGCAGACGTGCACCCTTCGGTCATACCTGCGAAAGGCGCGAGCCAATCCCCGGCCCGACATCACAACCGCCCGGCAGACGCGCTCGCTGACGTCCGCGCGGCACCGTTGTGCTGAGTGACCTCCAGTCGGCGCTACGTCGAGGCGAGAGGCTCTGCGCATTGAGCCCAAGCGCTCGAGGTGTGCGGGTGGTCGGAGCTACGACCTAGCGCATCTGGCGGCGCTCAAGAGGATCGTTGATCGACCGCCCTTCAATGCACGCGGTTGGGATGCGAAAACCGAGATCCCTTATCACTTCGTTGCCAGCCACGGTCGCGGGGGCCTCACCTGCCTACCGCATGACGCGTGAACGCTTATGGGCCGTGAAGGATTCGAACCCCCCTTCCGATCGTCATCGCCGTGGGGACTGAACCCGGGCCGGGTACCCACCCCTCGGCGTGCGATGGCAAGAGCCTGGTCGCGGCCGGCTGCGCCGTGCGAACGCCCCCGCTGCGTAAGCCGGGAGGCGCTGTGGTGCAGCGTCCGGGCGGCGACCTCCAACTATTCGCTTTGGAGTTCATAACTCGCTCCGCCCAGCACCGCAACAAACGCAGACCGAACAGCTTGCTCGGACTCCGCCCTCCAATCAGCCGCGTTCGCAGCGTCTGTAGGTAGGACACCTGGTCAGCCGACTCATGTCCGCGTCGTCAGCCCGTCATCGTCCCCGCAGCTACGTCGAGAGAAGCCGGCCGAAGAAGGAGCGATAGTTCGTCAGGGCCACGCGCAGGTCCCTCGGTGGAGACGTCATCGCCCTCCCCCCACTGCCTCTCGAGGCGCTCACGCTCCGCCGCGAATGTGGTCGTGATCCGCTGCATCAGGTCAGAGACGAGCGCATCCGCCTCCTGCACAGCCTCCTGAGGCCGATCGACGAAGCTCGCCTGGATCTCCTGCCAACGCTCCGCGAGCTCGTCGCCTTGCTCCCGCGGAAGGAGCGGTGTCTGCGTTTCGCTCATGTTCTCGCCTCCCTAGCATCGGCTGCCGTGAGTCGCTCTCGACGAGCTCCTCGAACAGCGCTTGGTAGTGACGCATCGCCTGTCGCAGATCTTCGGTATCGGAGCGATTGCCATGGCTCTTGGTCGCCAGGCGGTGGCCCTCGCGGTCTTCTCGACCACCTTCGGATGATCAACGGAGAGGTCAGCAGCGCGCTGGTCGAACTTCTGACGGCGATATCCCGGCTCGCCCATAACCTGCTGGCAGGCACCGTCCGCCCGACCGACAGCGATGGCGAACCCCGGTCTGGAGCCCAGAGGCGCGCGTATCCAGGCGAGCTGCGGCCGGCGTAACTCGTGCGGCAGGGGCCGCAAGAAGGGACTCCGTGGGCGCGCTCGCGACCGCGCTGCTCGTTTCGGCACAAAGCGGTTCCGGTGCCAAAACCCGCGCGTTTCTGCCCGCATCCACCCATACCCCCGGTGGTAACGATGGCCCGCGATGCCGCATGGATAAATGAATTGCGGCGGGGCGGACGTGGTGTCCGCCCCGCTTTGCAAGCTGGGGGTCGCCGGTTCGAGCCCGGCACGCTCCATCGTCAAGAATGGCTTGAACAAGCCGTTTTTGTGGGATTCGGTGAGGTACCCACCCCCTCGCGGTGATCATGACGATGGGGCCTGGCTCCACCCCGCACAGGCTCCGACGACCTGGAGCAGATCGAGAGCCCGTGGGTCTTCAGGCGGTGATTCGCGACCTTAGTGCGTCTCGGACGGCCGCAAGGATCTCGTAGGAGTGGATGCGCGCCGAATGGTCGTGGATCGCGGCGGCGACGATCAGCTCGTCCGCCATGGTCTCGGCGATTACCGATTCAAGGCCCTCCCGCACGGTGTCCGGCGATCCGACGTAAGAGCGGCTCAGGACGTTCGTGACGTGGGCCTTCTCTTCGGGAGACCAGTACGCCTCGATGTCGTCGATGGGAGGCGGGAGCTGCCCACGACTGCCACGGATCACGTTAGTGAACGCCTGTTGCGCCGACGTGAACAACCGCCGCGCCGTCGCGTCGTCGTCCGCTGCGATCACGTTCACGGCGACCATCACGTATGGCTTCTGGAGTTGCGCAGAGGGCTGGAACCGCGCGCGGTACACCTCCAGCGCGGGAAGAAGCAGATCCGGCGCGAAGTGGGACGCGAACGCGTACGGGAGGCCAAGTGCCGCCGCCAACTGCGCTCCGTACAGGCTCGACCCCAGGATCCAGAGCGGCACATGCGACCCCACACCGGGAATCGCGAACACCGTCTGTCCCGGCAGCGGATCGCCGAGCAACGCCTGCAGCTCCAACACGTCCTGCGGGAACGAGTCGGCGCTCGGATCCTGCCGCAGGGCACGCAACGTCACCCGATCCGTCCCCGGGGCACGCCCGAGACCAAGATCGATCCTGCCCGGATGCAACGCCTCCAGCGTCCCGAACTGCTCCGCGATGACCAGCGGCGCGTGATTCGGCAGCATGATGCCCCCCGCCCCGACGCGAATCGACTCTGTCGCCTGCGCGAGGTGCGCGATCACGACCGACGTCGCTGCGCTGGCGATCCCGTTCAGGTTGTGGTGCTCGGCGACCCAGTACCGCGTGTAGCCCAGCCGCTCGGCGCGCCGCACAAGATCCACCGAGTTCCGGAGCGCCTGTGCCGACGTCCCGTCCACGACGATCGGTGCGACGTCGAGGACCGAGACGGGCAGCACACCCCGAACATACCCACGAGACCCGTAGCCCACGACTGCCGTCTATCGACACTGATCGGAACGCCCCTTACCCCGCACGGGTTCCCGCGACTTGAGACACCCTCCGCACGCATCGGTCGGTCGTCGCGCACGCGGTTTTGACGAACCGCTGGGCCTCTGTCCCACCTATAGCGGCTCGAAGCGGTCTTGAGCGTTCGTGCGTGCCGGGCTCCGAGCGGCGGCAAGGACGTAGCTCGTCCGCGTTGGACGGCATGAACGGCCTAACGGAGCGGCGCCGGAGTCGAACCGACCGAGCGTGGGGCTACCACACCGCACAGGTTTTGAAGTCCTGGAGACACAGGCCGTCCAATGCCCGACGAACGCTGGTCTTGTGGGTTGTCGCGGTGGACGCGCCACAACGTTTGCCACAGTCACCGGGTCGCGGTGTTGTCAGGCGAGAGGACTCTCGCGCACCGCGCGCTCCCGGTTATAGGAAGACCGGCACCCCCGTTCGACTGGACGTTCACCCGCGACGACCTCGCCCGCGTCCTGGACAAGATCGCCGACCGCCAGCCCAGCCTGCGGCTCGCGGCCTAACAACCAGAACGTCCGGAGACGTTTACTAGCCGCAGCTGATAACGTACAACCAGATGGTTGTAGATGACGAGCTCGACCGCCTGCTCCACGCGCTCGCCGACGCCACCCGGCGCGACCTGCTGCGCCGCGCGGCCGACGGCGAGCTGTCGGTCTCGCGCCTGGCCGACGGCTACGCGATGAGCTTCGCCGCCGTGCAGAAGCACGTCGCGGTGCTCGAACGCGCCGGCCTCGTGACCAAGGCGCGCAACGGCCGCGAGCAGCTCGTCCGCACCGATCCCGTCGCCGTCGCCCGCGCGCGCCACGCGCTCGACGAGCTCGAGTCGACCTGGCGCGACCGCGTCGGCCGCATGGCCGACCTCTTGACCCCTCCGACCGAAGGGCAGGACCGATGACCGTCACCACGATCGACAAGGACACCGAGGCGCTCACCCTCACGCTCGTCGCCGACTTCGCCGCGCCGGTCGAGGCAGTGTGGGAGCTGTTCGCCGATCCGCGCAAGCTCGAGCGCTGGTGGGGCCCGCCGACGTACCCGGCGACGTTCGTTGAGCACGACCTGACCCCCGGGGCGCTCGTCACCTACTACATGACAGGCCCGACCGGCGACCAGCACTACGGCTGGTGGCGCATCAGGACGGTCGACGCGCCACGCGAGCTCACGATCGAGGACGGCTTCGGCGACCCCGACGGGAAGCCGCTGACCGACAAGACCGGACAGCTGCGGATGCGCCTCTTCGAGCACGATGGCGGCACGCGGATGGAGCTGCACGACCAATTCCCCACCCTCGAGCAGATGGAGGAGATGCTGAAGATGGGCATGGAGGAGGGCCTGCGCGAGGCCGTCGGCCAGATGGACGGCCTCCTGGTGGCCGCTTAGCGCGACCGGCGGAACAGCGGAGCGGCGGCAGCCGCCATCGAGCGGGCGCGCTCGCCCAACGTGTCGCCCGCGTACGGCTCGGGGCTACCGGGGCCCAGGCCCCACCGCCATGACGACGTCGAGGGGGGAAGGGAGCCGGGGTGCACCGACTCTCCGAGTCGGGGGGCGCGCCGACGGTAGCTGCCCGCGCCGCTCAGGCGAGAGGACGCTCGCGCATGCGAGTGAGCTTGAGGTGGAGACGCTTGGATGAGCGAGCCGCTCGCGTTGCGCGGCGGGATGCTTCGGACGAGACTTCGCGGCGTGGAGCCCTCTGAGGAGATCCGGCGGATCGTTGAACGATGGATGCAAGCGATATCGGAGCGCGATTCCGAGTCGAGCCTCGAACGGGTCTCGGACCTTCCGGGCGCTCTGATGATCGGAACCGATCCCGAGGAGTGGTTCCACGGTTCCCAGGCCCGCGCTATCTGGGCACGCCAACTCGACGAACTCGACACGTTCGCGGTCGGCGGTACCGAGATCGAAGCCTGGGAAGAAGGAACCGTCGGCTGGGCGAGCGTCAAAGAGAAGATCAGCTGGGACGATCAAGTGGCCGAGTCTCGCGCCACGTATGTCTTCCATCTCGAGCGCGGTGAATGGAAAGCAGTGCAAATCCACTGGTCAATGCCGAGAGGGAACGTCGATCTCTTCGGCAGGGAACTCACGGTCAGCCTCGGGGCACTTGAGCGAGCGATCGAGCGCGAGCGACCAGATCTGTTTGCCACGCTCGCGGTTGACGGGACCGTGACGATCGTCTTCACAGACATCGTCGACTCGACCGTCCTCACCTCGCGCCTTGGCGACCACGCTTGGCGCGATGTCCTCCGACGCCACGAAACGGTCATCCGCGACGTCACGGGAGATCACGGCGGCACCGTCGTAGAAACGCAGGGTGACGGTTCGATGCTTGCGTTTTCGAGCGCGCGACGCGCAGTCGCGTGCGCGCAGGCGATCCAGTACGAGATGTCCACGGCGTTTGCCGATGACTCTCCGCCGATCCGGATCAGGATCGGCATTCACACGGGCGATGCGATCCAGGAAGCGGACCGCTTCTTCGGCACCACCGTTCATTACGCAGCGCGCGTGGCTAGCCAGGCGCTCGGCGGTGAGGTTCTTGTGTCGAATCTGGTTCGAGAGCTCGTCGCTAACTCGGGGGTCCAGTTCACCGACAGTCGCGAGGTAGAGCTCAAGGGACTCGAAGGCGCGCACCAGCTTTTCGCCGTCGAGCGCACCGATCCATAGCCGAAGGACTCTTCAAGCGACATTCCGGACACCTGCGCAGACCTTCGTGGCCAATCCGGGTACGGTCGCGGCGTGTTCCGACGCGATCCTTCGAATCTCTTTCCCGCAGATAATTTCGCCGGCGTGGTCGCCCTCGATGCCGTCGGCCGCGGAGTCGTCGCCGTTGTTCGCCGTCTCATGGTGCGGGGTTAGCTCAGGCGTCATTCCCGCACACTGGCGCAGGTCAGCAGTCTGTCTGTTGATCGCATCGGCGACTCCGGTCGGCTGCTGCGGTCTGGCGAACCAGCGAGCTTACGAGCCGCGGTGTGTCAGCCTGCGCTGTCCGCTGCCGTCGGCGTTCATGACGTAGACCTCGTAGGTGCCGTCGCGGTCGCTGACGAAAGTGATCTTCCGCCCGTCGGGTGACCAGGCAGCACCCCAGCCTTGAGGGCCGTCGTTCCCCGGGTTGCGCGTCAGGTTCCGCTGGTCGCTGCCGTCGGGGTTCATGACGTAGACCTCCCAGTTGCCGTCGCGCCGGGTCACGAAAGCGATCTTTCGCCCGTCCGGCGACCAGGTCGCAGAGCCGTCGCTCCTCGGGTTGCGCGTCAGGTTCCGCTGGTCGCTCCCGTCGGGGTTCATGACGTAGACCTCCCAGTTGCCGTCACGCCGACTCGAGAACATGAGCTTCCGCCCGTCCGGCGACCAGTCCGGGCTGTGACCGCCCGCCGGCTGCGGTGTCAGCCTTCGGTTCGCGCTCCCGTCGGCGTTCATGACGACGACCTCGCTGTTGCCGCTGTTGCCGGCCCTGACGCTCGAGTAGGCAATCCTCCGCCCGTCGGGCGACCAGGCAGGCGCGACGCCCCGCGTGAGCCTCCGCTGCCCGCTGCCGTCGGCGTTCATGACGTAAATCCCGACCTTCGCGCGGCCCCAGACCGTAAGGGTGAGCTTCCGCCCGTCGGGCGACCAGGCCCCGACGCTCCAGCTCCCGGGTCTCGACGTCAGCCTCCGTGCTCCGCTCCCGTCGGCGTTCACGACGTAGACCTGGCCGTCGTGCCGTCTGAAAGCGATCATCCGCTCGTCGGGAGACCAAGAGAAAGACCCGTCCCCCAGCTCGAGCAGCGCCCGCTTCCCGCTCCCGTCGGGGTTCATGACGTACACCTGATACTCACCATTCTTCGGTGTCCCGATGCGCCCCCCGAACACGATCTTCCCGTCGGGCGACCAGAAGGAAGGTCCCCCGACCGCGGTCACGCGGTGCGGCGGCTCGCCCAGGGGGCCGCCCTTGAGGAGGTCAAGGAGGCTGGTGCCGATGCCGAGCGCCGGCGTGACGAGAAGCCCGCCGACCAGGACCGCGGCAACGACGGCGACGACCCGCCAGCGCGGGAACGTCCAGCGGCGGGGTCGATGCTCTGCTCCCGCCGGGTGGAGCACGTCGTCCAAGTCTTCGGGGCGGGGCTCGGCGGCACGCCGGAGAACGTCATCCCAGCTTCCCATTTCATCCTCGAGCGGTCCGATGACGCGCTCGAGCACGGCCGTGACGTCCTGGTCATTCACCGATGTACCTCCGTCATCGCAGTTCTGACCTTCCCGTGAGCGGCGTGGAGCGTGGCCGCGACGGTGCCGCGCTCGATCCCCGCGACCTCTGCGATCGTGTGGTAGTCGAGGTCGGCGTAGTGGCGCAGGAAGAGCACGAGCCGCTGCCGCTCCGGGAGCCCTGCAATCACGGCTCGTACCTCGAGCCAGTCGCCGGGACGGCCGGCCGCCTCGAGCTCGTAGCTCTCATCCAGCCCTATGACCGGATGTCGCTTCTCCACACGACAGACGTTCACCATGATCCGCCAGAGCCAGGCGTGGAGGCTCTCCGCCTCCCGTAGATCGCCTCTGTGTCGCAAGGCGTGGGCGAAGGCCTCTTGCACTGCGTCCCGCGCACGGTCGACGTCCCCGAGCATCCCGAGCGCGAGCGAGAGAAAGCGCCGGTACCCGTCTCGATACGCCTGTTCGATCGCGGCGACGAGGTCAACGTCCGAAATCGTGCTCACAACTCCTATTGATTCACGAGATACCGAGAACGTTTAGCGAGACCTTCCGCAAGAACGGTCCTCCCGCGTTGTGTTCAAGCTCGTCAAGGGACATTCCCGCACACTCACGCAGCCCAGTGATGTGTCGCTTGGGCTGCGAGAATCCGGTTCTTGACCGAAGCGCGGCTTGAGGACGCTGGCTCCGGGCTCGCCCCCGTCACCGAGGGCTGGTTCGTTGTCAACGTGCGCGATGCCGAGTGGTTCACTTCGGAGACGAGGGGCGCGGCGTGCTGGTTCGCGAACGAGTACGGCGACTCTCCGGTGGAATTCCCGCAGTTCGGGATCAACGTGACCGTCCTCGAGCCTGGCCAGAGCGGCGTCTATCACGCCGAGTCGAATCAGGAGGCGTTCCTCGTTCTCGGAGGCGAGTGCAGGCTGCTCGTCGAGGGCGAGGAGCGACGCCTTCGAGCCTGGGACTTCTTCCACTCGCCTCCCTGGACGGAGCACGCGTTCGTGGGAGCTGGCGACAGGCCGTGCGTGATCCTGATGGTTGGCGCCCACGTAAGTCCGGAAGTGCGCTACCCGGTCTCGGAACTCGCGGCGCGCCACGGCGCGAGCGTGGAGAAGGAGACATCCGATCCGGAGCAGGTCTATGCGACAGCCGAGCGGTTTCGGCGAGGGCGGCCGCCATACTGGTCCCGCCTGCCCTGGGGCTAGGTCTTCAAGGGAAGATCCCCGCACGGCCTGGCATGCGTCGGCGCAGGGTTCATGTGACATTCCCGAACGCTGGCCCAGGCGAGTGACTTGCTATCGATTGGGGTCGTCGGCTTGTGCCACCGTGTAATCGGTGAATGAGATGAGATCGTCGTGGGAGTCACGCACATCCGCCCGGTACGTCGCGTGGGCTTCGCTGATGAAGCGCGACCACTCCGGGTATCTGGCTGCGGCCCAGGTCGCCGCCTCCTCCTTCGTCGCTTGCTTGCCGGTGGCGAGCGCAAAGAGAGCGCGGCACAGCGTCATCACGACGTACCCCTGGTGCGCCGGAACGTACGCGACCCACGACGCACGCACTCTCGTCGGCCACTCTTTCAGCAGCGTTTCCACCGCGTGCCGGTAGGTGCTGCGGCTGACCGGCGGGCCTAGGTCAAGCGGAGGAGGGCCGAGAATCGTCTCCCCCACTGTGATTACGCCGTGCCAGTCGAGCGTCAATTCGACACCCGCGTCTCGGATGTGGAGCGGCTCGCCGGGGCACACCACGGCGATGCGGCCGCGCGGGCGATCCCCGAACGTTCGCAGGACGCCCCGCTCCACGTACGCGACCTCAATCCGTTCGACCCACGTTGGTCGCTCGGAAACGAATGTGTCATGCAGGCTTCTCAGCTCCTCGAGCTGCGACCCCTCTTCGACCTCGGCCGCGATGATTGCCATGAGGTCAAGGTCGCTCTTGCCGGGGTAAAACCCGCCTGCCGCAAGCGAACCGAATAGGTACAGCCCGAGTAGGTCTGACCTGAAATGACTCTCTATCGCAGCGGCGAGCTCCTTCAGCGTCTCCCGCGCACCTGTTGCCGCCTCGTTTCCCATTGGCGAACATCTTGCCGCTCTAGGGGGCAACTTCGACGCGTCATCAGGCGTCATTCCTGAACGCTGGCCCAGAGGAAGCTCAGGGCTCCAGGTCATGGCGGCGCCAGCGGCGAGCCCGTCGATCCCCACCGTTTTTGAGTAGGCAACACCGATGAACACTTCCCAGGTTTTCGCGAGAGAGCCTGGCAAGAGAAAGAGGACGACATGAAGCTTTCCGCCGCGCCTGGGGCTGCTCAACCGCTGGTCCGAGTTCCTCTCTCGTCGCAGGGGACCGTGAGGTTCTGGTTGGTGGCGGCTGCTTCCTGGTCGAGGATGCGGATTGTTCGCTCCATGGCGACGGGCTTGGGGCTGCCGGGGCCAGAGTGGTAGGGGCGGTCGAGGAACCACAAGAGGAGCAGCGTTGAGGTGATCACGATCGCGACGCCGCCGATCATCGTCGCCTGCACGACGGCGTGCTCGGCGCTGTCGGCGAAGAAGAGCATGAATACGAAGATGATCGTGGCGCTCAAGAGCAACACGATCCACACCGGCAGTGGGATAACGCCCTGGGCGCCGTGAGTGCGGTCCGCGTCGCGACCAGGCCCCATCACGATCACGGCGTCGAGGGGGGTGGGTACCCTCGGGCCGGTCCGCTCCGCGGGTGCGCGCGCGTGCGCGCGATACGAAGTGGTGGGCGTTCGCGAGCGGGGCGGGGCGGATCAGGCCCCACTGCGATGACGACGTTCGAGGGGGTGGGGGACGGTGGTGAACTCCGACTCGTCTGGTCGGAGGTCGCGCGGAATCATTGATGGGCAGACGCTTTGCGACAGCGTGTCAGGCGAACGTCAGATCGCAGCCAGGCTCAGTCGATACCTGAGAGGGCGCGAGAGAGCGCGGCACGGCTCTCGGGCTCCCAGCTTTGGAGCTCCGTGCGGAGCGACTCATCGCCGTGATCAACCACCGCTCGGATGGCCGGCGCATAGGTCGTAGCGAAGATCAGCGAGAGCTCGTTCCAACTGAGCGCCTGCACCTCTGCGATCGACTTCGGGATCTTCGGCTCGACGACCTCGGGCTCACCGACGCGGCCAAGCCCTTCGCGCAGGAGTGTCTCGACGGCCTTGATTCGTGCGCCGTGATCAGGAACGGAGATCTCCTGCCGGAAGCCTTTGCCACACTCGGGGCAGGTACAAGTCGCCCACGTCTCTCGGCTGGTGCTCGTCGCCGCCTCGAGAAGAACGCGACGGATCGTCTCGACCTCTTCTGCGGCCGTCAGAGCCAGCGCGGGTCGCACAGCCGCTGGAGTGCTAGGTGAGCGGGCCGTGAGCTCGAGCTGCTCCGACTCAGCAATCACAGGAAGGCGCGCTCGGGCGTTACGTCGCTTCGCGTGGCCTCCATCAACGATGGTCTCCCGACCGAGCTCCTCGGCCAACTGCGAGTGGTGGGCGCACAAGTCGTCTATCGTCGCGACGGAACGGCACAGGCTGCCGTCACGGAGCTTCGCGCTGCAGAGCGCGGCTGGAACGCTCATGACTTGATTGTGCCTCGTTGACCTGTTGCGACAGGTGGCCCGGAGACGGCCGGCCTCGCGACGCCTCGGGCGCGGATTTTCCATACTTCAGGTCATGACCGAGTACGACCCCGACGCATTCGATGCGTTCGAGGAAGCCGGCTGGACGACGAAGGAGGCCAGCGCCTACCACAGGCTTTTGGGGCGTGTGACATCGCAGGTCGTAGCGCCGCTCCTCGATGCGGTGGGCGCCGGCAGGGGAACGCGGCTCCTCGATGTCGCGACAGGCCCCGGCTACGTTGCTGCAAGAGCGGCCGAGCGCGGCGCGGAGCCGATTGGCGTCGACTTCTCGGACACGATGCTCGCCTATGCACGCGCCCACGTACCGGGCGTCAACTTCGTGGATGGAGACGCGACTGCGCTGCCGTTCGAGGACGAGTCGTTCGACGCGGTCGTCGCAGCATTCGTGCTCCTGCACCTTGGAACTCCTGAGCGAGCGGTCGAAGAGGCCGCTCGGGTGCTGCGATCCGGCGGCCGCGCTGCGTTCAGCGTGTGGGATGAGCCGTCGCGAGGTCGCTGGCTCGGGGTTTTCTTCGAGGCGTTCGCGGCTGCGGGAGCGCATCCCCCCGCCGATGTTCCCGCAGGCCCGAACTTCTTCACGTTCGCAGACGACGCGGAGTTCGTGTCGCTGTTGGAGGGCGCCGGCCTCACAGATGTGACGGTCGATACCGTCGGGTTCGGTCTCGACCTGGCTGATGGCGACGAGCTCTGGGACGGACTTCTCGAGGGGGCCGTGCGGGTTCGCCCGATGATCCTCGGTCAGCCGGAGGAGCTGCGGCGTGAGATTCACTCGCGCTTCGCCGAGCTTCTCGAGGCATACCGCACGCAGGATGGCTTCGACGTCCCTGTTTCGGTCAAGCTCGCCTCGGGAACGAAAGCGTGACGATCTCGCATCGACCGAGGAGTGGGCTCCTCCTGGTTCGCCCTTAAGGACGTCACGCGCAATGCGAGCGGCCCGGAGCCAGGCCCCATCGTCATGATCACCCGAGGGGGTGGGGGCTACCCTCAGCCGGGTCGGTGCCTCGCGTGCGCGCGCGTGCGCGCGAGGGAAGATGGTAGGCGTTCGCGACGGGCGCCCCCCGGACCAGGCCCCATCAACGTGACGATCGCGAGGGGGAGGGTGGATACCGACGCCGAACCGGGACGGTTGACGCCGGTCTGCTGGCGGCGGAACATCTATTGCATGAGGCGCTGGTCCCTTGCCTTCGGCGTAGTCGCGTTGATGCTCGGCGGCACTGCTGTGGGCCGAGGGGCATCGACTTTCGAACCCCCGGGCGAGCGCGGCGATGGTCGACGCTGACGAAGGGGCACTGGCCGAGAAGGTCGCGCTGGTAGCCGGAGCGACCCGCGGTGCGGGGCGCGCGATCGCGGTCGAGCTGGGCAGAGCTGGCGCTCACGTGTACGCGACGGGGCGCAGCAGCCGGTTGGCGGGGCGGTCCGAGATCGACCGTCCCGAGACGATCGAGGAGACCGGCGAGCTGGTCGAGGCGGCCGGCGGGTCGGCGACAGCGTTGGTCGTCGACCATGAGGACTCGAGCGCCGTTGCTGCGCTAGTCGAGCGCATCGAGTCGGATCAGGGACGTCTGAACGTCCTCGTCAACGACATGTTCGGCGGCGACCGGTACGCGCAGTGGGACAAGCCGTTGTGGGAGCACGACCTACCTGGTGGCTTGCGGACGCTCCGCATGGGCGTTGACACGCATCTGATCACCGCCCATCACGCGCTGCCGCTGATGCTGAAGACCGCGTCGGAGGAGACGCCCGGACTTGTGGTGGAGATGACCGACGGAACGTTCGAGTTCAACGCCAACTTCCGTGAACGCGTCGGGTTCTACTACGACTTGGTCAAGGCTAACGTGCAGCGGATTGTCGTCGGATTGACCTCCGAGCTGCGCCAGCATCCGGTCGTGGCCTTGGCCGTCACGCCAGGCTGGCTTCGCTCGGAGAAGATGCTCGACAACTTCGGCGTCACCGAAGAGACGTGGCGCGACGCGCTGGCGGAGCGACCCGGGTTCGCGATTAGTGAGTCCCCCGCGTACGTGGGGCGGGGCGTCGCGGCGCTCGCCGGCGACGCCAACGCGAGGAGACACGCCGGCTGCTCCCTCACGTCGTACGACCTGGCGAACGAGTACGGCGTCACCGATACCGACGGCTCTCAGCCGAACTGCTGGGGCTACATCGACACCTACGGGATCGACGAGCAGAGCGGACGCGGAGTGGAAGCGTTCCGGTAATGAGACTGCCCTCGACCTCACGCCGAAGACCTGGTACGGGATGCCCGCGTACGCCAACAAGGACGGCAAGGTCGTCCTCTACTTCCAACGCGGAGAAGTTCAAGGAGCGCTACGCGATGCTCGGCTTCAACGACAGCGCCAACCTCGACGACGGGTCGATGTGGCCGGTCGCCTTCGCGTTTGACCAAGCTGACCAAGGCCGACGAGGCCAGGATCGCGAAGCTCCTCAAGCAGGCGGTGAGCTGACGATGAACGAGACCATGGTTACCACCCCGCACGAGCTCGAGATCCGCGTCGAACGGATCCTCGACGCTCCGCCCGCGCACGTCTTCTCCGTCTGGACGGATCCGCAGCTTATCCCCGAACGGGAGGGCGACGGCACGGTCGTCGGCAGATGGAAAGTCCGCCCCGGCGGCAGCTACCGGTTCCAGACCGGCTTCGGCGTCGTCGAGGGCGAGTTCCGCGAGGTCGACCCAACCGCCCGCCTCGTGAAGACGTTCCAGAATCACCTGCAGACGCTCGAGTTCGAGGATCTCGGTTGAGCAGACGAAGCTGACGCAGACGATACGCTCGCGAACGGTCTTCGGTACCTGAAGGCCGAGACCGAGCGAGGAGGAGGTGGTCAACGATGAACGCCGAGAACCAGGAGCCGGTGCCGACCCTCTTCGAGTGGGCCGGCGGGGCTCCGGCTCTTCTTCGGATGACGACGATCTTCTATGGGAAGTACGTCCCCGAGGATCCGCTGCTCGGCCCACTCTTCGCGGACATGGCACCCGACCATCCGGAGCGGGTCGCGGCGTGGCTTGGCGAGGTCTTCGGGGGCCCGCCGTCGTACAGCGAGCGCTACGGCGGCTACGACCGCATGGTCTCCAAGCACGTCGGAAAAGGGCTCCGCGAAGAGCAGCGTGCACGCTGGGTCCAACTGCTCTGCAAGTCCGCGGACGACGCGCACCTTCCGACGGATCCCGAATGGCGCGCGGCCTTTGTCGCCTACCTCGAGTGGGGCTCCCGGATCGCGCTCGAGAACTCGCAGCCGAGCGCCCATCCGCCGCCCCACATGGCGGTGCCCCGCTGGTCGTGGGTCGCCGACGCCACGCCCGGCACGAGAGTCTCGGCGCTCGCCGAGTCGACACCACACGCAAGAAGCCGACCTCCCCGGACCCGACGAGCCGGTCAGCTTCGCGCAGCACATCAAACCGCTCTTCCGTGAGGGAGATCGCCGGTCGATGCGCTTCGCGTTCGACCTCTGGTCGCACGAGGACGTGTCCGGGCACGCCGGGGCGATCCTCGATCGCCTGCGAGCGGGGACGATGCCGTGCGACGGAGCGTGGCCCGAGGACCGGGTCGCCATCTTCGAACGCTGGATCGACTCGGGAAACGGCGCATGAAGCAAGCAGGTGGCACGTACAGCTCTTTGCGAGTACCCGGATCCAGAATCCTCGTCGTGGGCCAGCGTCCTCGCAGGCTAGTGAGAAACACAGCGGTGTGCTGCAGGCTCCACGGCGGCTACCTCTCGACTTCGACTTCGCCGAGGAGGCCGCTGAGATCCCGGCCGGAGGGTGCAAGAATATGCCGACCATGAGTCAGAGCACAGCGGTGTCAACTATTCGTTTTGACGCCACGCTGTACACGGTCGACAAGTGGACTATTTTGCGCTTGCCTGAGAAAGCGAGCGAGAAACTGCCGTCCCGCGGGCAGGTGGCAGTACAAGGAACGCTAAACGGCCATGGATTCCAGACGGTGTTGGAACCCGACGGCAATTTCGGCCACTGGATGAGGATTGACGGAGAGCTACAACAGACCGCTGCTTTAGGCGCGGGTGACACCGCCACGCTCGAAATTGAGCCACTCCAGGACTGGCCGGAGCCGACCGTGCCACCGGATCTTTCGACAGCTCTGGCAGCTGCTCCTCAGAAGATCCGGGACCTATGGAAAGACATCACGCCGATGGCGCGATGGGAATGGGTTCGCTGGGTCAACGCAACCCGAAACCCTGATACACGCAAACGACGGGTCGAAGTAAGCATCTCGAAAATGAAGAGCGGGAAGCGACGGCCCTGCTGCTTCAACCTTGCCGGATGCACCGACCCGAACCTGTCAAAGAACGGCAGGCTTATTGAACTAGCGTGATTAGGCGTAGTCGGGTGCTGGGCTCGCGCTCGACCCTCTTTGACCAGCCGCTCCTTGAGGCCACGGTTGTCCTCGGCATTGAACGTCTTTTCACCATGCGAGGTGTGGAACCAGGTACACCAGCAGCCGCCCCACACACCGTCGTGTCTTTCGGCAAGCGCGGCGAACCCTTCCCACGTGTCAGGCCCGAGCGGCTTGACGGTGTACTCGGTCATCGTCGGCCGGACTTTGACCTTGCGAGAGGCTATCGCCCCAACCCGGGGTATACGCCCTGAGTGCGGCGGCCACGCCGGCATCATCGCGCCTCGGGCCGTGTCACTGTGTCGCGTGCGCGCGTGCGCGCGAGAGAAGGTGGTAGGCGTTCGCGACGAGGGCGGGTTGGTGCCGGCGTGCGCCCATGTGATCGGCAAGCGGAGACGTTCGAGACGAGGGCGGCGTTGCTGGTCACTCGATGACGCTCCTGGCGATGGTGGGTGGCTCGCGGCCGGCGAGGAGCCACCCGGCAGCCGCCGCGGCCAGGGGCACGCCGAGGACCGCCACCGCGAGATAGGAGAGCGGCACGTCGCTGAGATGGCCGAGGTCGTCGTAGTACATGGCCAGGAGGACGAGATAGGCGCCCGCGACCCCGAGGAGCGCGCCCAGGAGAGCGAGTGCCCCGGCGGTTGTGGCCGTTAGTGTGCGTCGGATCCTCGAGTCGGCTCCGGTCGCGGTCAGGGTGCGGAGGTCGCCGGCGCTCTCGCTGCGGATCAGGCCGACCGTGAGGGCGAGGATGGCGAGTGCGAGCACGGCGCCCGCGGCCGTTGCGATGTTCTTGGCCGTCGACAGGGATCGACCCTCTGCCTTGGACCTCGATCGTGAGACCCGCGTCCGCCGCGATGTCGCGGGCGTCTGCGATCTGCTCGGTCGTCAGCGGCCGGCTCGACTCGACGAGCCAGCCGGCGGCGATCTGCCTCCAGCCGTGGCGACGAAGACCAGCGAGTGTGATGAGGTTCGGCGGTGCGCTGGTGAAGCCGAAGAGGTGCGCGCCGGTCTCGATCTTCTGGACGTTCGCGACGGCGATCTCCCCGTGGCTCGTGAAGGTCGGGATGACGAGCTCCTCGATCGCGACGCTGCGGTCTGCGAGGAAGTCGGTGCTCGGATCGACCGCGGCGGGGTCGATTCCGAGGTACTCGAGCACCGCGGGCGTGGCGACGAGGAGCTGCGACTGGGCGCGGTACTCCTTGCGGCCGGCGGGGCCGTCGAATCGTCTCGCGAGCTCAATCGTGGGAATCACTCGCGTATCGCCGACGACGAAGGGCCGCACGCCCGGTTGCATGGCCTTGCGGAACGGGATCACCGTTGCGCGGTCGAGCTGGTGGGCCAGCTGTCGGACGCCCGCCGCCAGATCGTCCGAGCTGTGCGGGTGCGTCGACCGGTGTGAACTGCCGCGCATCCGGCGGGCCGAGATACACCCGTATCTGTCGGTCGGAAAGCGTCGGCGGTTCGGCCGCGGCCTTCGCCTCTTCGGCCGAGGCGGTGACGACCACGGCCGTCGCGATCCCGAGAGCGAGCGTGACCGCGGCGAGCGCCGCGCCGGAGCGGGCCTGATATCGGGCCAGGTCTCGGAGTGCCAGTCGAGGCGCGATCGAGAGTCGCGCGGCCACGGCGGAGAACGTGCGAATCGCGAGCGGGCCGAGGAGGAGGCTGCCCACGATCGTCGTCACGAGTCCGGCGACGATGAGCGGTGCTCGGTCTCGGCCGGACAGCGCGAGACAGCTAATGCCGACCGCGATCAACGCCGCGGCCGCGATCGCCGAGTGGCGTGCAGGCCTCGGCGTGGGCGGTCGTCCCGAGAGCGCGAGCATGACGGGGAGTCGGGAGACCGTTCGCCCAGGCCACCAGGCGGCGGCGGTCGCCCCCAGGACCGTGAGGAGGACAGCCATCGTGATCAGCCCCCAGGGAAGGCTGAGACGGTCGATGCGATGGTCGACCGCGGACTCGAGCGTTGGTGCGAAGACGACCCAGAGCACGAGGCCGGCAACGGTCCCTGATGACTGCGGCGATCGCCCCGACGACGGCACCGTTCGTCACGAGCACGAGGCGGAGGTGCTTCTGCGTCGCGCCGACGGCCGCGAGCATGCCGAGCTGCCGGAGCCGTCGCTGCGCGACGACTGCGAAGCCTGCCGCAGCAACCAGCGACGCCAGCAGGAGGAAGACGGTGGCCACGGAGAAGATCGCCAGCGTCTCCGCCGCGCTGCTGACGTCGCTTCCACGTTCCATGGAGCCTGCGAAGGCCGAGTTGGGGCCGTCGGCCTGGGAGCGATAGAACGAGTCGCGCGACGCAGTGCTCGCCTCGACGAGCACGGTGACCCTGTCCGGGCGCGCGGACGAGGGCGAGATGAGAGCGAACTCGTCGCTCAGCTTGCTCGGGTTCTCGACGATTCCCACGACCGTCCGTCGTCGCCCGTCGAGTTCCAGGATCGATCCGATCCGCAATCGCAGAGACTCTGCAACCCCGTTGGTGACGGCGACCTGGCCGGAGTCGGCCGGGTAGCTGCCTCGGCGGAGTGCGAGCAGGTCGTCGCCGTAGGCGCCTTCGGGGACTTGTGACCGGTAATCCACCTTCTCGACGTCCCCGGGGACGAGCACGGAGCGGTGGCCGATGACCTCGATCGATCCGAACGATCTCTTGGCGGCGTCGAGGCCCGCCAGCAGCCGTTGCGGATCGGATCCGTCGAACGTCAGGACGAGATTGGCCGAGCCGAAGTCACCATCGTCGGCGGGAACGGCGTTCGAGGCGATCGTGAGGCTGCCGATGGCGGCGGCGACGGCCACGGTGAGGAGCGTCACCACCAGGAGTTGCTGCCGCCATTCGCGGCGGAACATGCGTCCCGCCCACCGGACGACCGCCCGACGCGCGGCCACGCCGCCGTGTCTCGGTCCGCCGAGCGGTGACCCGTGGGCGAGCGTCGTCATCGCCGATCACCTGCAGCGAGCAGCGACTCCGGTCCCGATGGAGCGGCCGTCTGGTCGACGACGTGGCCGTCGCGCAGGAAGACGACACGATCAGCCCACGAGGCGAGGTGCGCCTCGTGCGTCACGACGACCCCGGCGACGCCCCGCTGGGTCGCGGCGCGAAGCAGGCGCATGACACCTTCGCCGTTCACGGAATCCAGGGCACCGGTCGGCTCGTCGGCGAGCAGCAACCCGCGCTCGCCGACGATCGCCCGCGCGATCGCAACGCGCTGACGCTCGCCGCCCGACAGCTCGTCGGGGAAGCGATCGGCGCGGTCCGCCACGTCGAGCTGTTCGAGCGCGCCGAGCGCCGTCATCCGTGCCGCGCTCGCGCGGACGCCGTCGAGCTCGAGCGGCAGCGTGACGTTCTCGAGGGCCGTCAGCCCGGGGAGCAGGTTGAAGTCCTGGAACACGTAGCCGATCGAGCGACGTCGCAACTTCGAGCGATCCGAGCGAGAAACAGTCGCGAGGTCGACGCCATCGACGAGCACCTCGCCGCTGCTCGCCTCCTCGAGGCTGCCTGCGATCGTCAGTAGCGTGCTCTTGCCGGAACCGCTCGGCCCCATGACCGCTACGAGCTCCTCGCGCTCGACCGACAGGTCGACATCGCGGAGCGCGCGCACCTCGCTCGGGCCGGAGCCGTAGACCTTGGATACCTGGCGCAGCTCGAGTGCGCTTGTCATGGTGAGACCTCCATCGTGCGAGTTGGCTCCAGCGGCAGGTCCGCGACCTCGTTCGGCGGGGGCGAAGGCAGCTGCTTGAGGCGGACGTCGGCGGCGTCGAGCCAACGGACGATCGCCTCCAGCCTGAAGAGCTCGGCATCGACAACGAGCGCCAGCGCGACGTTGTCCTCGCCGGGCGCGGCCTTCACCTGGGTATAGCGCTGCATCGTCTCGATCACGTGCCGGCGATGGACCTGCAGAAGCTCGTGCACGTCGATCCCGGGGACCTGCAGGGCGACAAGCACCTTGATCACGAGCTCGTCGCGCGGGGGAGGAACGAGACCCGGCGGGTTATGAAGCCACCCCGCCAACTCGCGTTCGCCGGTGCTCGTGATCCTGTATCGCTTCCGCGACCGCTCGCCCTCGCCCGTGGCCTCGACGAGCCCGTCCCGCTCGAGCCGCTGGAGCGTCGTGTACACCTGGCCGACATTCAGCGGCCACACCTCGCCCGTCCGTGACTCGAACTCGTTCTGCAGCCGCAGTCCGTATTTCGGCCCCGCTCTCAGCAGGGCAAGGAGGGCGTGAGGAACGCTCATGAATAGATCGCGAAGATGATCATACCTGGTATATATACCAGGTATATAACCTCCGCGCAAGACCATCAACAGTGACGCACCGGTGTCGAGTCCGGGCAGAAGCTCAGCTGGGGTCGCCGGCGGCGACGATGCCGTGTTCGTATGCGAAAACGACGGCTTGCACACGGTCACGGAGGTCGAGCTTCATCAGGATGCTGCGGACGTGGCTCTTGACGGTTGCTTCGGTGACGACCAGGTGCTTCGCGATTTCAGCGTTTGAGAGTCCGCGGGCGACAAGAACGAGCACCTCCCGCTCGCGGGGCGTCACCTGCTCGAGCAAGGCTCTTGGCGGCGCGATCGGGTCGGTGCGCGCAGCGAAGTCCTCGATCAGCCGGCGGGTGATTGAGGGCGAGAGCAGCGCTTCGCCGGCGTGGACGACGCGGATCGCCTCTAGTAGTCGTTCGCGTGGGGCGTCCTTGAGCAGGAATCCGGCGGCGCCGGCGCGGAGGGCGCCGAAGACGTATTCGTCGAGGTCGAAGGTCGTTAGAACGAGCACGCGGGGTGGCGGCTCGATCTCGGCGGCGGTCAGCCGTTCGGTGGCCTCGATCCCGTCCATCCTGGGCATGCGGATGTCCATCAGGACGACGTCCGGCTTTAGTGCGTGCGCTCTTTCGATCGCTTCGGCGCCGTCACCTGCCTCGCCGACGACGTGGAGGTCGTCTTGCGTCTCGAGGAGGAGGCGGAAGCCGGTCCGGACGAGCTCCTGGTCGTCGACGATCAGCAGCCGAATCCTCACGCGTCACCACCCTACGGGCAGCCGTGCTGCGACCCGGAAGCCGCCGCCCCCTCGCTGCCCGGTCTCGAGTTCGCCACCGAGCAGGGCGACGCGCTCGCGCATGCCGATGAGGCCCTGCCCGGTGGTTGCCGCGCCGAGTGTGGACGCACCGTCGTCCACGACCTCGAGCTCGAGGTGGGCATCGCGAAACGCGAGCGTCACTGTGACGCTGGTCGCGCCGGAATGCTTGAGCGCGTTCGTGAGCGCCTCCTGCACGATGCGGTAGACGGAAAGCTCGACGCCGCCGGGAAGCGGCGTTGATTCACCGATCATCTCCAGCCGTACCGGCAGTCCAGCCGCCCGATAGCTTGCGACGAGTTCGGTGAGCTCGGCGAGCGAGGGCTGCGGGTGCGACTCAGCCCTCTGCTCTGGCTCTCGAAGCAACGCGAGGATCCGCCGCAGTTCGGCCAGGCTTTGCTCGCCGCTTTGCTCGACGCGCGCGAGCGTCTCTTCGGCATCCTCGGGGGAGGTGCGGAGAACATCACGGGCACCGCGCACCCCAACAAGCATGACGCTCACTGAGTGGGCGACGATGTCGTGCAGCTCGCGTGCGATCGCCGCACGCTCCGTGTGGACGGCGATCCGGGCCAGCTGCTCTTGCTCGCGCTCGCCGGCCGCCGCACGCTCCTGGAGTTCGCGCCGGTAACGTCGCTGCGTCTGGGCGTAGGCGCCGAGACCCCAGACGCCGACCGCCAACACCACGACGATGATCGCGCCGAACCACGCGGAGGTCTCCCGACCTGGGGTGTCCGCTGTGGCGGCTGAGAGCGGCGCGGCGATCACGACGGTCAGCGCGAGTGCGGCGAGTGACACCTGCCGTTCGCAAAAAGCGGCGGTCGAATAGAGGGCGATTATCACCGCCACGCCGCTGGGATCGTCCCCGAACGCCACGGTCGCGGCTGCCGCCGCGAGCGTCGTCGCGAGCACCGCCAGTGGCGCGGTGCGACGCAGGACGAGCACCCCGCCAGCGGCGACTGCCAGCAGGAGCGCTGCCCCGCTCGGCTTCCCCGACGCACCGATCACCTGCGCGAGCTCCGCCACTGTCGCGAGTAGCGCGAGCACGAGGTCGAGCGCGATCGAACGCCAGCCGCGCAAACGGTGCTCGTCGAGGCGCACTCGCGCCGGGTCGCTCATGCCAGGTCGCGCCGACGCTCAACGGCGATGGCCCCGAGCAGGAGCGGAAGCGTCCAGGCCGCCAGCACCAGTCCGGCGCCGCCCCGGGACAGCGTGTCACCGACGGTAGGATCGCCGGCCAGCACCACCGCCGCCCCAAACGGGGTCACCTCGGCGGCGGTCTCGTCGACGACGTTGAGCAGGGGCATTCCGACGAACATCAGGATCAGCGCCCCGACCACGCCCGCGACCTGGTTGCGCACGAGCGCGCCGGCTGCGACGCCAATGATCGCGCACAGCCCCGCGCCGACGACGCTTCCCCCGGCGACGGCCACGATCTCGTCGAAGCCGAGGCCCGGACCCGGCTCGCGGCTCAAGAGTGGGAGGCCGAGTGCCAGCGCGACCGCGACTGCAAGCATCCCGAGTAATGCGCCGATGACGGCGTAGGCGCCCGCCCGCGCGACCAGTAGCCGTCCGCGGCGACCTCCGGCCGCCAGCGCGGCCGGGGCGGCGGTGCGGTGACGGTACTCGCCGGCGGCGCCCACGAGCCCGAACAGGATGAGCACCATCGGGAGGCCCGCGATCGCCTCCTGCTTGTCCGCCACCGTGATCAGATCCTTAGACAGGGCCAAGATCAGGACGTTGGCGATCGCCAGCGCCGCCCCGAGCGCCGCGTACCCGAAAAGGGTGCGGGTGGTCACGGTCTTGATGAGCTCGCCTCGCAGCAGGGCGCTCATGCTGCCTCCGATGCCGTCAGGGTGAAGAACACGTCCTCGAGTGAGCTCCCGCGTGGTGCCAGCTCGTGCAGGACGACGTGCTCGTCATGAGCAAGCTCGCCCACCTGGGCGGCGTCGAGACCCTCGATCAGGAGCCTGCCGGCGCCGTCCCGGTACTCGAACCGGCCGCCGGCCCGCTGCACCGCCGCGGCCAGACGCTCGCGAGTGGGCGTGCTCACGAGCACGGCGCCGCCGCCAAGTCGTTCCAGCTCTTCGATCGATCCCTGGCGCACCAGCCGCCCCTTGTGGATGACGACGGCGTCGTCGATCGTCTGCGCGGCCTCGCTCAGCACGTGGCTCGAAAGAAGGACGGTCTTACCGCCTGCCGCGTGTTCGCGCAGGAACGTGCGCAACCAGCGGATCCCCTGCGGATCGAGCCCGTTCAACGGCTCGTCCAGAACCAGGATTTGCGGGTCGCCGAGCAAGGCCGAGGCGAGCCCGAGCCGCTGGCGCATGCCTGTCGAGTACGTTCCGACCCGACGATCGGCGGCCTGCTCCAGACCGACGAGCGCGAGCACATCCTCGACACGACCGCGCCGAAGTCCGGCCAGCGCTGCGAGCGAGCGGAGGTGACTACGCGCCGACCGACCGGGATGAGCGCCGCAGGGCTCGATGTGGACACCAAGCATGGCGGCGTCCGTTCCCACGGACGTGACCGGGCTACCGTTGACCAACGCGCGGCCAGCGGTCGGGCGCCCGAGCCCGACAATCATCTTGAGCGCGGTCGTCTTGCCGGCGCCGTTCGGCCCGAGGAAGCCCGTGACCGCACCTGCGCGCACCGAGAACGACAGGTCGTCAACCGCGTTCACCGCCCCGAACCGCTTCGTCAGACCCTCGACCACGATCGGCGCCGCCACTTGCGAGATGTGAGCTGTCTCCATGCAGACAGGATCCGCCACGATCGTCTCGCGCGCATCGGCGCGGAGGCCGAACTTCGCTTCCCACTCAAGGCGAAGACTTACGGCCCGGGTCTCAGACCTGAGATGGATGCCACGTAGCCCAGCAAGAAGGGCGCATGCTGATCAGGCCCACCACGATCGGCCTGTACCCACCTCGCTTGCGCGCGCGTGCGCGCGCCTGAGAACCGTGCGCGCGCCTGAGAACGAGGCTCTAACGTGCGCAGGTCTCGCGGGAGTAACCCTGCCGGCACAACAGGCCCGGCGGGTGAGCCTCGGAGTTCACTAGCCCGCCGCTACCTGTCGCGCCTTCCTTTCCCCAGTCGGGGGCCGCGGTCGGGTGGCGCGACGGCCGAGGTGGACGAGCTTGTGCGCACCGAGCCGGCCTGCCGACCAGGGTGGCGAGCTTGTCATCAGAACGAACGCGGAGCCGCGGGCGCCGACGAGCGCACGAGTCAACGCGACGACGACCGGGACGAGGCTCGGCCTGGCCGGCGTCGCCTGGGCCCTCTCGATACCAGGGGCTAGACCTTCGGCTGCCAGAGCGCGATCCGGGCGCCCGAAGGGACGGCGAGGATGCTCCGCCAGCCGACCGGGCCTTCGCGCGGCTCGAGCACCACCGCCGCCCCGAGCCCACGAGCCCGCTCGGTCACCTCCAGGAGGTCGGCAACCTCGACGTAGGGCAGCCACAGGGAGCCCTCGCCGTCGTGCTCGACGATGCCGCCTTCGATCCCGTCGCCGAGCTTCAGCGAGAGGTAGGTGCAGTGCCCCACTTCCACAGTCTCAGCGTGCCAGCCGAACAGCCGGGTGTAGAAGTCCGACGCGCGGGCGCGGTTGCCGGTGTGGAGCTCCAGGTGGACGACGGGATCGAGGGGGGTCGGCTGCATTCCTGCTTCGTTCGACCGGCGGAGTTCGACGAACTCATCGGCCGAGCGATGAGTTTCGGCGCCGGGGCGCGTCTACCCTGGTGAGGATGGCTGCTGTTTCGACCTCGATCCAGAAGCGAGAGCTGCTCGACGCGGCTCGCGCTGGCGACGAGACCGCCTTTGGGCGCATCGTCGAGGAGCATCGGGCCGAGCTCCAGGCCCACTGCTACCGAATGCTCGGCTCGCTGCACGACGCTGAGGACGCGCTCCAGGAGACGCTGCTTCGCGCTTGGCGCGGGCTGCCCGAGTTCGGCGGCCGCAGCTCGCTGCGCACCTGGCTCTACCGGATCGCGACCAACGCTTCCCTCGACGCGATCGCGCGCCGGCCGAAGCGCGTGCTCCCGGTCGACTACGGCTCGATGGCGACGCCCACGGCGAACGAGCCAGGGCCGCCGCTCGCCGAGTCGGTCTGGATCGAGCCGTACCCGGACGAGGCCCTGGGGATAGCCGGGGGCTACGCGTCGCCCGATGCGCGCTACGAGCAGCGCGAGTCCGTCGAGCTCGCGTTCATCGCGGCGCTCCAGCTCTTGCCGGCGACGCAGCGGGCCGTGCTCATCCTCCGCGAGGTGCTCGGCTTCTCGGCGCGCGAGGTGTCGGAGTCGCTCGACACAACCGTCGCGTCGGTGAATAGCGCGCTCCAGCGCGCGCGCAAGACGGTCGAGGCGCGGCTTCCCGACCGGAGCCAGCAGGAGACGCTGCGCCTGCTCGGCGACGAGCGCGTGCGCGAGCTCGTCGACGCGTACGTCGAAGCCTGGGCGCGAGGCGACGTCGACGCCGTCAAGGCGCTTCTCGCCGAGGACGCGGTCTTCTCGATGCCGCCGTGGTCGATGTGGTGGCGCGGGCGCGACGTGATTGCTGGGTTCGCCGCCGAGGCCAAAGACACCTGTGCCAAGGCCCGCTCGCTGCCGATCCGCGTCAACGGCCAGCGGGCCGTCGCGTACTACGGCGAGGACGCGGACGCCGGCCGCCACCTTCCGCTGGCGATCGACGTCCTCACGCTCGAGGGCGCGCTCATCAAGGAGATCACGGCGTTCGTCACGCCCGAGATCTTCCCCCGCCTCGGGCTGCCTCCCGAGCTCTAGGCGGCCGAGCGCGCGGGCACGACCGGGAGGTCGTAGTAGCGGCGGGCACTCGTGCGGGCTGTGAAACGAGGCTCGCACCTGCGCAGGTCTGGCGGGAGTACCCCTGGCGGCACCGGCGGCCTAGAGCCGGAGAACGAGGCTCGCACCTGTGCGCGGGTCCCGGAAGTCGTAGAAGTAGGCTCAGCCCGAGTGAGCCGGTTGCTCGTCTTCGGTGACCTGCATTGCGACCGACGCCACCTGCGCGGCCTGGTCGAGCGCGCCGTCGACGAGCGCTGCGACGCGCTCGTCTCGCTCGGCGACGTCTGCTACCTGCCGCGCGACCCGGAGGGGCGCCGCTTTCTCCGCTCCACCGGTGCCCTGCTCTGCCGTGCAGGCCTCGAGCTTCTGCTCGTGGACGGAAACCACGACGACGGCGAGGCGCTCGCCGACGCCCGCACCCGCACTCCGGCGGCCGGGCCGGTGCCGCTCGGCTTCCGCCTGCACCACCTGCCGTCCGGAACACGCTTCCGTCTTGGTCGCCTGCGCTGTCTCGCCTATGGCGGCGCGTTTCCCGCCCGGCCGCCTCGACCCGGTCGCGACTGGTACCGGGCCGCCGCGCGCGAGCGGGCCGCGTGCGAGCGCCTCGCTGGCGGCGGCGAGATCGATCTCCTGCTCTGTCACGACCCGCGCACGCTTGAGCAAGGCGCGCAGGCGCGCGGCCCCTTCGCCGCGCTCGCCACGAAGCTCCGCCCGGCGCTCGTTCTCTACGCGCATCGGCACCGCCCGCACGTCAGCGCCGCCGGACAGTTCGCGCTTGTCGGGCTCGGCTCGTACAAGGACGGCGAGTCCTCGGCCGTCGTGCTCGACAGCGGCGAGACGGGCCGGCTTGTCCGCGCGCTCCGCGACCGGCAGACCGCTGCTCAACTCGACGCCTCCGCTGGACCCGACCTGCACACCTCCCCCGCGTAAGATCGCGGTGCGGCCGGGTCCACTCCCGCAGCTAGCCTCCGAGGACGTGACCGCCGATTCGCTGCGACGGTGGTGCCTGGCGAGGCGGTCTGCGGTCGAGGAGTTCCCGTTCGGCCCGCAGACCTCGGTCTTCAAGGTCGCCGGGAAAATGTTCGCGCTGACGGCCCTCGACGCGCGGCCGTTGACCGTGAGCCTCAAGTGCGAGCCGTCCCTGGCTGAAGCGCTCCACGCCGAGCACCCGGCCGTCCGGCCCGGCTATCACCTGAACAAGCGTCATTGGATCACCGTGACTCTCGACGACTCGCTGCCCGACGAGCTGGTCTTAGGGCTCATCGAGGACAGTTACGCCTTGGTCGTCGACCGGCTGCCGAAGCGCAAGCGCGATCTCGTTCGCTCGCACGCGCCGTAGCGAGGACGCCGGCGGCGACGCTTGCTTAATGAGCGCCAGACCGATGAGCGTTCGTCATCCTTCGCGTCCGGATCGGTAACCGCGACGATGGAGGGTGCATGCAGCCCCGCGTACTGCTGGACGGCCTGGCGATGCCCGAGTCCCCTCGGTGGCGTGACGGCCGCCTGTGGTTCTCGAACTGGGGCACGAGGCAGATCGTCGCCGTCGATCTCGACGGCAACAGCGAGGTGGTCGGAGAGGGGCCGGATGGACTCGGTTGGGCGACGAACTGGCTCCCGGACGGACGTCTGCTGATCACGGGCTCGGAGCTGATCCGGGTCGAGCCCGACGGGTCGCGCGTCCGACATGCCAATCTCAGCCACATCTCGCCGCTCGGGTGGAGCGAGCTCACCGTCGACGGACGCGGCAACGTCTATGTCAACACGATCAACTTCGACTTCGCCGAGTTCAACGAGGTGCTCGCGAGCGGCAGCGCGCCCGGCAAGATCGCGCTCATCACCCCGGACGGCGAGGCACGCGAGGTCGCGAACGAACTCTCGTTCCCGAATGGGATGGTCATCACACCGGACAACAAGACGCTCGTCGTCGCCGAGTCCTTCGCCGCACGGCTCACAGCCTTCGACATCGCCGACGACGGCACCTTGGCGAACCGTCGGGTCTGGGCCGACGGGGTCGGACCGGACGGCATCTGCCTCGACGCTGACGGCTGCATCTGGGCCTCGAGCGCGACCATGGCGAACGACTGCGCCCGCATCCGCGAGGGCGGCGACGTGCTCGAGCGGATCGACCTCGACCGCCCGTGCTACGCGACCATGCTCGGCGGCCCCGACCGTCGCACGCTGTTCATGCTGACGGCGGAGTGGCGCGGCACCGAGGCAGTCGAGGACATCATCAAGGCGAGAACGGGACAGGTGCTCGTCGTCGAGGCACCCGCGCCCGGCGTCGGCTGGCCCTAACCGATCGGTCCGTGAACGTGTTCGCCGGGCCGGGCCTGGGAACGGGACCTCGCCGCCAGGCGCATGACCACCAGAAGGCGAACGTGGCGATATTGCGGGCCGTGCCCCGCGACCTGTTCGCAGAGAAGCAGCGGTTCTTCTACGAGGTCGAGGACGGCTGGCCGGGGATGCCGACGCAGACGAAGCTCGTCGACCTCGGCCGCGAGGCGACGGTCGCAACGCAGATCCGGGTGGACGGCCTCTGGTGGCTGGTCGGGCGGGTCGGCCCCGCAATCGGAGGGCACCGGGGACGGGTCAGGGCGACGGCGACGGCGCTGTAGCCGCGTTCGCAGCTTCCTTGACCCTCGGGTGCTCCGCACCGCCGAACGGAGAAGGCCCGCCGTAAGCGGGCCTTCTCTGCGTCCGCCCACACCTCGAACTACTTGATGAGGTTGATCGGTATCTGGAGTGCTGGTCAATCGTCGTGCCGTCGGCATTGAAGACAGTGATCGTGATGTTGCGGACTCCCGCCGACGTGGTCTTCGCAGCCTTCCAGTTGAACTTGAACTGGTCTAGAACCAAGCTGTAGGTCGCACACCCTGCGCGGGCATACGACAAGTTCCCGCCAAGCCCAGCGCCTCCGGGTCCGATAGGACACGATTGGGTCAATCCCCTCGGCATGTCTCGTGCCTTTGTTCAGGCCGGGATGAGGCTCGGGGGAGGCGAGGGAGTGTGGTTAGGACGGAGCGGTGCTCGCGGTGCGGAAAGGACTCGTTTACTCCCAGGCGAGAAACTCTGAGTCGTGCGCCTTGAACTCTCGCGAGATGTCGACACCGGGCTTGTGGATGGCCTCGATCAACCTCGCGATCTTAGGTGTCATAACAAGGAGGTATCGCGCTTCCTGCGTCCCCGCATTCCAGTAGGTATGGGGGGTACCCCGCGAGGCAAGGACAGCCGAGCCTGCTTCGGCAATAACCTCCTCGTCCCCTAGGCGAAAGCCCAATACCCCTTCCAACACGTACCAGGCCTCATCGTCCTCATGATGGACGTGGAGCGGCGCAATCCAGTGCGCACCAACCTCTGCGGTCCACTCGACGATTGCAAAGTCCCCGGTTGGATCCCCGACCGAGCCGCCCGCCAGCCTACCCACGCGTCGCACGGGAGCATTATGAAAGGCCGGTTGGGTGACGGCATCGCTGCGGGTGAGGCTCCACTAAGACGGTGCGGGGCGTGGTGGTGTGGCTAGGGAGGGCGATGGCCCGGTCCCGAGGCTCAGGGAAACCGAGCGCTCGCGGGAGTACCCCACCCCCTCGTTCTGCTGCCTCCGGGGCGCTCTCAGGGACCTGACCCCCAGTTCAGCCCAACTTGTGCTCGGCGCTGGATCGCGCATGGGCAGAACCGGTAGCGGACTGGTGCTGGCTCGCTTAGGAGTCGGCCAACAGGTGATCGAGCCTCGTCGCGCGCTGGGCTTCACGGCCCCGAAACCCGCTGGCAACAAGACCGGTTCCCATCGCTCGTGCTCCCACTGACAGGGTGATGTGCGTAATCGACGAGGGGAGATGAGTCGTGAGGACGGAATCCAGAACGCTGAGCCGGCGCGGCTTTCTCGGTGTCTCGGGGAGCGCTGCCGCGACCCTTGCTCTGCTCGGCCCGGCGCGGGCGCTCGGGGCGGACGACAAGGGGCCGTTTGGTGAGCTTGTTGCGGACCCGGGCGGGATGCTCGACCTGCCGCGAGGGTTCCAGTATCGCGTGCTGTCGCCTGAGGGCGACACGCTGCGGAACAAGACGACGAAGGGGATCCCCGTGCCCGGCGACCACGACGGGATGGCCGCCTTTGCGGGGCCGGGGAACACCACGGTGCTCGTCCGCAATCACGAAGTGCAGATCAACGACTCGGGTGGAGCGCCTGTTGTCGGTGTCAACCCGTACGACGGTACGGACTGGGGCGGAACGACCGCGGTCGTCGTCGGTGAGAACCGCAAGCAGGTGGATGCGTTTGTCGCGAGCGCCGGATCACGGACGAATTGTGCGGGCGGCGCGACTCCCTGGGGGACATGGATCACGTGCGAAGAGACGCTCACCGTGAGCGGCAAACAGCACGGCTACTGCTTCGAAGTGATGTGGGACGACCCGGAGAACAACCTCTCAAGGACCCCGATCACTGGGATGGGCTTGTTCTCGCACGAGTCGATCGATGTCGACGCGCGCACGGGCATCGTGTACCTGACCGAGGACTCGTTCGTCGGCAGCATCCCGCCCGACCCGAACACCGAGACCGACTCGAGCCGCGCCAGCTTCCTTTTCCGCTACCTGCCGAACGACCGAAGCCAGCGACCCGGATCGCTTCTCAACGGCGGCCAACTCCAAGCGCTCGCGATCGACGGCGTCACGAAAAACGCTGACCTCTACAACCCGGGCCAGACCTTCGCCGTCCGCTGGATCGACGTCAACGCGGACAGCGCCCACGCCGACGCGCTCGCCAAAGGTGCCGTCCGGTTCACGCGGCTCGAAGGATCGAACTTCGCCGGCGGCGCCTACTGGTTCGACGACACCCAGGGAGGCGACGCCCGACGCGGCCAGATCTTCCGGCTGATACCCGGACCCGAGAACGTCATCGGCGCCGACACCCTCGAGCTCGTCTTCGAGTCGACCACCGCCAACCACCTCGACCTACCCGACAACCTCATCGTCACCCCCTGGGGTGACATCTGGCTCACCGAAGACGGAGACAACGAGAACCGAATCATCGGCGTCACAGCAGAAGGACAGACATACGTCTTCGCTCGGAACCGGCTCCCCGGCGAGAACGAGCTCGCCGGGCCAACCTTCTCGCCCGACGGACAGACCTTCTTCGTCAACGTCCAAGAGCCCGGCACCACCTTCGCCATCTGGGGGCCCTTCGCACGCCAAAACCGCGCCCAGCAGCGAGCGCTGGCCCACGCCGCACCGACAACCAAGTACTCACCCCGGATCTCCGGCCAGCTCGCCGAAGCCGCAGAACGACACCGCCTCACCCGCCTCGAGGCAGCCGCCTACGACCGGCTCGGCGTGCCCCTCCTCTGACCCGCCCAACAGACATCCGCTTCGGGGCCACCCGCCACGCGGCAGGCTTGCGACGGTCAAACGACGTAGTGCAGAAGCAGCATCGCGGTGAGTAGACATAGGCCGCAAAGCGAGTAGGCGGCGTCGAAGCTCACGCCCCCATGCTTCCCCGGTCATCTCATGCGGTCAATCACGATCTGGTGAAGAACCTGCTGGTTAGTGGTGCGTGCGGAAATTGCTCAGTACCACCGGCCGCGCGCGAAGCCGCCGAAGGCGTCGACCCGGGGCGGCGAGCCACCGCTGTGCGCTTGAGGTTGCGCTTGCGCGCACGGGTTATCGTCCTCGGGGGGATGGCGAGCGACGAGTCCGTGATCGATTGGCTCCTTGCGGGAGACCCTGCAGTCCGCTGGCAGGTCATGCGCGACCTGCTCGACGAGCCAGCGGACACGTGGGAGCGGGAACGGGCCCGAACGCTCGAGTCGGGCTGCGTGGCAGACCTCCTGGGATACCAGGGCCTGGACGGCGAGTGGCCGAAGGGACGCTGGACGGCCGCGACGTGGACGCTGCTGCTGCTCGTCGCCTACGGGATCCCCGAAGACCACCCGGCCGCGCGCGTACCGCTCGAGCGTATGTTCGATCGCTTCATGCCGCCCGGGCAGGACGCCGACCGTGCATACATGCTGAAGCGGCTCGACCTCTGCCATCTCGGCTTCTGGCTCGGACTGGGTGCGCACTTCCTGGCGGAGGATCCGAGGCTTCCGCCCTTCGGCGCGGCCGTCCTGAGCGCGCAACGCGACGACGGCGGCTGGAACTGCGCCGAGCGCAACCACCCGGACACGCGGCACAGCTCGTTCCACACAACCTTCAACGTGCTCGAGAACCTCCGGATCGCGGCCACGCGAGGGATCGTTGAACAAGCTGCATTCGCCGACGCTGAATCCCGCGCGGCGGAGTTCATGCTCTCGCATCGTCTGTACCGCTCCGACCGCACCGGCGAGGTGATCTCGGAGAGGTTCATTCACCTCACCAACCCGTGGCATTGGCACTACACCTTTCTGCGGGGTCTCGATTACATGCGCCTGACCCCGGCGATCTCCGACGAACGACTCGCCGACCCGATCGATCTACTGCGCCAGAAGCGCAGACCGAACGGGCGGTGGCCGCTGCAGAAGCGCATCCCCGGAACGTTGCTCGTCGAGATGGAAAAGCCAGGGCAGGAGAGTCGCTGGAACACACTACGAGCACTTCGTGTTCTCCGGGCTCGTGACGATCCCACCGACGCCTAAAGTCCCTGCGCCGGACGACAGCTCACCGAGTCCGGAGAAGTGATAGGTCGGTGCGCAAGCTGTGGCCAGCGAGAAGGAGGGGATGAGACTGCTCCGTGCGGGATCGCCGCGTGGCGGTCGTCGAGGGGGGCGACGCGCTCGTCGCGGTGAGCCAACGGCAATCGCACGGAGCTCGCGTTGCTGCGGCTGACCGCCGGGCCTGGAGGGACGGTGGGCTTCGAGCGGCTCGACTCACTGTCCGGGTCACTCGGGGCGACGGCGAGGCACTGCGCGCCACTACCGAGGAGTGACAGCGCGACGGTCCACCCCTCCCCGGATTCCTCGAGCCGCGCAATCCCGTCGCGGTGGCGGCGTACAGAGACGCATGTCGCCAGGGAGGGAAACAGCCGCCTGCCCGCGCGCCCGAACCGCTCTTTATCGGTCGGAGACCGGGATCTCCGCCCGCAGCGACGTCCCGGCTCCGGCCGGGCTCACCACTTCCATGGAACCACCGAGCGCGTCGACGCGGTCCCGAGCCCCCGGAGGCCAGTGCCACCCGTGGGGGTCGCTCCGCCGACGCCGTCGTCCGAGATCTCGACGACGACGCGCGCGTCGCTGGCCTCGACCCGTACACGCACGATCGAAGCGTGGGAGTACTTGGTGACGTTCGTTAGTGCTTCCGCAATCAGGTAGTACGCACCAGCCTCGATCGGCTCCGGAAGCCGCTCGTCCGGAAAGCCCACTATCTCGACCGGGACGTTCCCCCGCCGCGCGAGCGCCTCGACGGCGGCACGCAGGCCCTGCTCGGAGAGCACATGGGGGTGGAGCCCACGGGCGAGCTCACGGAGCTCCTCGAGCGCGAGCGAGAGCTCGTCGTCGGCCTGTGCAAGGGCCACCTTCACGGCGTCGGACTGCGCCCGCGCGCGCTCACGGACCAGCGCCGCTTGGTGGCCCATCTCGCACCCCGCGAAATGCGTCGACGCATCGCGCGCATCCACGAGGACACGACGGTCGTGTCGTCATGACGACGCGATCACGGTGAGCGTAGTTCTGAGTGCCTGATCGATAGGGCGGCGGACACGTCGTTCCTCAGTAGGGCACGCCGTACCCGTTCGCTCGGCACTGCGTGCCACGCTGACCGGAATAGGGAAGAACCCAGATGGCTGAAGAACTGACGTCGCACGAGACAACGGAGCCCGAGGAGCGACGGCGCCCGACGATCGACATGGCGCCCGTCGTCGCACTCCTCGGCGGCGGTCCGGCGGACGAGGCACCGGGCAACGACCGCAGCGCTGGGGCAGGGGCCTGGCGGAAGCCTGTGAGCATCGACCACGCGGCAAAGGAGGAACCGTGATGTCAGAAATCTCCAACGACGGCCTCGAGGAAGCTCGGCGGTACGTTCGCCGCAAGCGGATCTTCTACATGGTTCTCGGGATCTGGCTCGCCCTCAGCGTCATGTGGTTCCTCATCGACCTGAGCGACGACAGCAGCTCCTACTGGTTCTACTGGCCCATGCTTGGGACGGGTATCGCCGTGGCCATTACCGGAGTGGTGCTGGTGGGGGTCGGCGGGCTCTTCGGCGCGGATTGGGAGCAACGGGAGATCGACAAGTATCTCCGCCGCAGAGGAAACGAGCCAGGACCGTGACCTCGAATCCTGCCGTCAAGAGCTACGACGCCCGACCTGGGAGGGACACCGTCGTCGCCGCGGCCTCGCCCCTGAGCGCATGAACGATAAGGCGCGGCGAGCGCGTTGGTGGTTCCTGCTCCCGGGCGGCATCTTCGGGTTCCTCATCGCGGCAGTGCTCGGCGTGTACGGCTGGGCGTGGTCGTCGACCGACGAGTCCACGATCGCTCGAGCAATGATCTGGCGCGAGTCGGACGTGGGCGACCAGCACAGATTTCCGGCGCGCCGGATACCAGCAGAGGCTCGCATGAGTCCTCTTCGCGCCGGGGTCGACGCCGACCTCGTCGTGAGCGGTGAAAGGGAGGGACTCGACGAGTTCCTGCGCGAGACGGACACGCTCGCGTTCCTTGTCGTCCACAAAGACCACCTCGTCTACGAACGCTACTTCGACGGCGCTACTCGCGAGAGCCTGCAGACCTCGTTCTCCGTTGCGAAGTCGTTCGTGTCGACGCTCGTCGGAATCGCGATCGACAAGGGGCTGATCGGAAGCGTCGACGATCCGGTGACCGACTACCTGCCGGAGCTCGCGGCACGGGATCCCGGGTTCCGACAGATCACGCTGCGCCACCTGCTGACCATGTCGTCGGGCATCCGCTACCAGGAGGGGGGCGGCTTCCCGTGGCCCTTCGGCGACGACACGTACACGTACTACGGAGTGGATCTGCGTGACCTCGCGCTGACCCGCGTCCGCATCGAAGCGCCACCCGGGCTAGCGTGGCAGTACAACAACTATCACCCGCTGCTGCTCGGGCTCGTACTCGAGCGCGCCACGGGAACGTCGGTCTCAGGTTTCATGGCCAGCAGGCTCTGGCAACCGCTGGGAGCCGAAGCCGACGCCACCTGGAACCTCGACTCCGAGCGCTCCGGGTTCGAGAAGATGGAGAGCGGCCTCAACGCGAGGCCCGTCGACTACGCCCGCTTCGGGCTCCTCTTCCTCCACAACGGCGAGTGGAACGACAAGCGGATCGTGTCCAGGGACTGGGTGCGCGCGGCGACCGGCGCCGACACGGCCACCGACCCGGCGTACTACTACGGCTACCGGTACTTCTGGTGGCGGGACGTGGACCGGCCGGGGCGCTTCTACGCCCAGGGCAAGTACGGTCAATACATCTACGTCGCTCCCGACGCGGACGCGGTGATCGTTCGCTTCGGCCGCGACTGGGGCGTCGGCAACATCACCTGGTTGGCAACCTTTCGCGACGTCGCGGACCAGCTCGAGCGTCGGCCGTAGTCTCCGCCTCGATCGAAATCTCGAGGTGTGCTCGGAGACGGGGGTGCTGCAGCTGTTCGGCGAGGCGCCAGCTCCTCGTTGCCAAGATCGAGTGACCCCATGAAGGAGGGAACCACGGGGCGCTCTCGAGCGCCTAGCTTCTTCTCTCGCGCGCACGCGCGCAGACGGCGAGGGAACTCCGCAGTGCTTGGCCCTGCTCGGGCGCCCGTGATCTGACATCCGTCTGACACGCCAGCGGGAACCACATAGTCAGCAGCGATCCCGAGCGACCCCCGACTCGGCGAGTCCGTGCTCACCCACCCGCCATCCCACCCCCTCGCGATCATCAACGCAGTGGGACCTTGTTCCCGGCGGCCTAGAACCGCTTGCGCATGTGCACCGACTCCTCGACGTACCCGAGCGAGGTGTAGAGGTCACGGGCAATCGCATTTCCTCCCCAGACGTTCAACGCGACCGTCGCATGACCGAGCGAATGGAGCTCTGCCTCGAGAGCAATCATCGCCGCGCGGCCAAATCCCTTTCCCCGCTCGTCGGGGTCGATCATGATGTCGTACAACCACGCCTCGCCGCCTCGGATGCCAAGGAAGACGGTGCCGATGCGCCGTCTTTCCGACTCGACTGCCCAGATCCATGTTCCTGCCGTGGCAAGCCCGTCGGGCAGCGCCGCCAGGACGTCCCGCTCGACCTTCAGACGCGCAGCGTCCCGGGCCAACCCCGCGAACTCGACTAGACCGCGCTCGTACTCTGCGCGGTGGGCCTCGTCCCACGCGGCGTATTCGTCCTCGCGAAGCGAGCGAAGCGTCACCACGCTGCGCAGCGTACGCCGTAGGCCCGTACTGGCCCTGTCGGCACGCCGTCCTAGATCCGAACCAGCACCAGCGCAGCGGCGACGAAGCTCGCGAACGCGGCCGTCGCCAGCCAGAGCGGAGGCGCGAGCATGTGATGCCGCCGGCGGCGCTTCCTACCGCCGCTAAGCACCGAGATCATGTGGTCTTCGTACATAGCCGCAGGTTCGTCCTCCGCCGCCGAACTCCTATACCCAAGAAGCTTTCGGTCTAACGCACTGCAAGCCGACTAGCGCACACTCGAGGCCGGTACCCGGTACCCACCCCCCTCGGCGTGACGATGGCGATGGGGCCTGGTCCGCGGGGGGCCGGCGATCCTCAGAGATCGCGCACACGGACGGCGACGGTGTCCCCGTCGGTGAGGCCGAGCGCACCGCGAAGGTGAACCTCGCTGAAGAGCTCGACCTGGTCGGAGGGGTATCCGGGGTCTCCACGCTCATCCGCCTGAAAGGCGAGGCCGCGATACCGCTCGGCAATGACTACGGGGACGAGGAAATAGCCCGCCTGCCCGCTTCGCGCCTCCCAGTCCGGGCTGATCTCGGTCGCGGCTACGTAGCGCCAACTTGAGTCGCGATCGAGCGCTCGCGGCAGGCGCACGTTCAGGGTGCCAGGCACGATCGCGAAACCGGCCAGCTCGCGCAACCGCTCCATGACGGCATGGTCCGCCATGAGGCCCGCCCCGAGCCCGCGGCCGGGTTGCACCGTGCCGCTCAGGTCCTGCGGAGGGGCCATGGGTGATCCCAGCGACACTACGCCTGCGCGAGCGTCCTCGTGCCGGATGGCCTACGGTGCTAGGACGAACCCTCCCTCATGCGCGGGCGAGCTGACCGCGCCTCGCTTCTAGTAGTTAGCGCGCGCCACCCAGGTGCAGACTTGCTCAAGCAGCTCAGGATCGACGGGATGCTTGAGCTGGGCTGGGTAGGTCGCAAATCCCCGAGTGGGGTGCGGGCGGAGGATGTGGGTGAGTGCTTCCGGTGTGGCTCCCGAGAATGGGCTGTCAAGTAGCCGTTGGAGGCGCGCGACGTCGTCGGGGTCGACTTGGACGTCGTTGCGTCCGGTGATCGCGAGGACAGGGCATCGGATCGCGCGGAGGTCGTCAGTCGGGTCATGGGCCATGTATTCGCGGAACCAGCGGGCGGGTAGGTCTGCTCCGTCGACTCGCAGGACGTCCTCGGTGAACTCGAGCAGTCGCTGACGCGTGTCGGCCTGTCGACGCTTGAATCGTCCGGCAAAGAGCCGTGAGGGCCAGCCGAGCGAGGCCGCGATCTGTTCTGTTTGCCAGCGCATCACCTCCTCCCCGGATCGAGCCGAGGCCGCGAGCAGGACGGCGCCTGCCAGCCACGGTGTCTCACTCGCGAGTCTGATCGCAACCGTCGCACCCACGGAGTGGCCGATGATCACGACGCGGTTTCGGTCGATCCCGTCGGCGTCGTGCAGCGCTTCGAGCGCGGCCGTTGCGTCACGGACTTCCTCCGCGAAGCCTGTGGTGAGGTAGTCCCCGTCGGATTGGCGGACGCCGCGCTTATCGAAGCGAAGCGACGACCCGTGCAGGAGTGGCGACACCGACCCCGTGCGCGAGGAGTGCCGACGCGCGAGCGACGCGCTCCCGCATGTTCAGGTCTCACCCCGTGCTCCCGGCCGCCTATCCTGCCGTTCGTTCTCCCCTCACGCGAGGGTCATGGTGGGGGCCGTCTCTGCCTGCTGATCTCGCCGCCTGTGCATCGATTCTCCGCACGCGAGAGCGAGAGCCCCGGCGCAACGTCGACGACGACCACCATCCGCTCTCTTTCGATCGCTCACGACACGTCGCGCCGACGGAGCAGCCAGCCGGCGCTGAGGAGGAACAGGACTCCGTACGCCCCCAGCACGAGCACCGCCTGCTCTGCGCCGACGAATGGACCGGAGAACGAGCCTGGGCCGTTGTCCGAGACCTCATCCGGCGTGACGCCGAGACCACGCACGAGCGAGTACGCGTTCGCGCGTAGGAAGAGCTCCACGACGCGGTCGACCAGAGAAACCTGGCTCGCCAGAGCGCTGAGGAGCCCCTCGACGACGAGCGCGTAGAGGATCCCGACGCCGACCGCGAGCGCCGTCCCGCGCGTGAGCACTGCGAGCAGAACTCCGAGGGTTGCCCACACGGCGAGAATCAGCCAGCCGGCCGCGAGACCCTGAAGCACGAGCCACACGGACGGGAAGGAGGAGTCCGCTCCCTCCCGCAACGCGATCGCGGTGCTGGCACCGATCCCGATCGCATAGACGACGAGTACGAACGGGATGAGCGCAACCCCGAGCGCCAGCAGCTTCGCCCCGAACACCTGTAGCCGACCCGGGCCTTGCGTGAACAGCGTCTTGACGGTTCCGAGGCCGAACTCGCTGCCGAAGGAGAGCACTCCCAGCATGAGGGCGAACACACCTCCGAAGAACGGGAAGCCCGCCATCAGGGCTCCGACGAGCCGATTCGGCAGAAGGTCACCGAGCGGCTCGCCTGCGGGCTGGTTCAGGTAGGCGGCGTACGGCACGACGTAGGCGAAGACGAGTGCTAGGAGAGTCCAGAGGAGGAGAAGGATCCCGGTGCTCGTCCGCTTCCCGAGCACGAGCAACTCGGCCGCAACGTTGCCGATCATGCTGCCTCCTTTCGGTCCTCGGTCAGCTCCAGGAACACCCTCTCGAGGGACATGCGCTCCGGTCGAAGCTCAGCGACGGCGATCCCCGCCGCGACCAGAGCCCGGTTGATCTCAGGCGCCGCGGCCGGATCCACCTCGATCCGTAGGCCACCGTCGAGTCGCGCCACGCGATCGACGCCGCGGAGCGCGCGGACCACACCTTCCGCGAGCTCGAGCGGATCGACCCGGATCCAGAGGCTCTCGCGGCCGCGCAGGTCGTCCACGGCGCCCTCGCGAATCAGGCGGCCGCCGCTGATCACGCCGACGCGGTCGCAGATCTGCTCCACCTCGCCCATCAGGTGACTCGAGAGCAGGACGGTTCGCCTGCCCCGTCCGAGCGCGCGGACGAACTCGCGCATCTCGGCCACTCCGGCCGGATCCATCCCGTTGGTGGGCTCGTCGAGGATCACGAGCTCGGGGTCCTTGAGCAGGGCGGCGGCGATCCCGAGCCGCTGCTTCATCCCCAGCGAGTAGGTGCGAAAGCGATCGCGTGCGCGGGACGAGAGGCCGACCTCTTCGAGGACCGCCTCGATCCGCGCCTCAGGAGCTCGCGCGTACCGCGCGAGCACGCGGAGGTTGTCGCGGGCCGAGAGGAAGGGGTAGAAGCTCGGCGTCTCGATCAGCGACCCGATCCGTGCCAGGCTCTCGGGCGAGCCGGGGCGCGCGCCGAGCACGAGGGCAGTCCCCGCGCTCGGACGCACCAGGCCGAGCAGCATCCGGAGCGTCGTGGTTTTCCCGGCACCGTTGGGGCCGAGGAACCCGTAGACCTCGCCGCGACGCACGCGCATCTCGAGGCGGTCGACGGCGACAATCCGCTCGCCGTAGCGCTTCGAAAGCCCGTGCGTCTCGACGACGAGATGATCGTCGGGACGCTGCACCGTCGTTCTCACCTCAGCTGCTCCAGCCGCTCGCGGTACTCCTCGCCCGTGAGCTCGCCGCGGGCGAAGCGCTCGGCGAGGATGTCCCTCGCTCGCTCGTCACCCGACGGCGGACGGAAGCGCCTGCCGCGGACGAGGAACCAGATCAGGATCCCGAGCAGCGCCAGCCAGAGGAAGGCGAACGGGAACCAATGGCCGTCGTGCTCGCCGTGCGAGGCGACGACCGACGTGATTGCGTTGAGCGTGTTCATGACGGTCACGGTACGGCCGCCCACTGCCCCTCCGAAACGCCCACAGGAAGGAACTTCGGCGTCCTCCTAGGGGTGGACGGCCGTCCTCCTCGGGGGCGACTCGCCGGGCGTGGGAGCGCGGTACCGTCGTGGGCATGCGCGCCGCGCGTCCGGGACGCCTCCTGCTTGACGCGCTCCTCGCCTGCGTCGTCCTCGGGATCTCGCTGGGCGCGATGTCGCACGGCGGCTGGGACCGTGACGAGGTCGATCGCGACGAGCGTGAACTCGACGGGCTCGGCGTCGGCCTTGCGCTGCTGATGGCGCTGCCGCTCGCGGTGCGGCGGATCGCCCCCACCCCCGTGTTCGTCGTGGTGACGGTCGCGACGGGAGCCCTTTACGGGCTTGGGTATGGCTTTCCGCCCGTTGCCTTTGCGATCGCGCTCTACACGGTCGCCCGCTGGCAAGACGATACGTCCGTTCACACGGCAGTCCTCGCGGGGAGCGTCGTCGTGCTCCTAGCGCCGTCGCTCGTGCGCCACGGCCTCGGCCCCGAGGTCTTCTTCGGCGCAGCCGTCTGGGCGATCGCCTGGTTCGCCGGTGATCGCGTCCGGCAGCGTCGCGAGCGGACCGCGGCAGCCGCGGAGCGCGCGCGGCTGGCGGAGCGCGAGGCCGAGCGCGAGCGTCGGCTGGCGAGTGCCGAGGAGCGGACACGGATCGCGCGTGACCTCCACGACTCCGCGGGTCACGCCGTCAGCGTGATCCTCGTCCAGGCCGGCGCCGCCCGGCTGCTCCTCGAGAGCGACCCCGCCCGCTCACGCGCGGCGATCGAAACGATCGAGGACGTCGCGCGCGACACGCTGGTCGAGATCGATCAGCTCGTGCGCGCACTCCGCGAGCCGGCGTCGGCCGACGCCGTCGAGCCTCCGGCCGGGCTCGCAGCGCTCGACACGCTCATCGACCGCACGCGGGCGGCAGGCCTCAACTTGGCGGTCGTGACGGAGGGCAACAAGCGCGCCCTCTCCCCGAGCGTCGATCAGGCCGCCTACCGAATCCTGCGCGAGGCGCTAACGAACGCGGCCCGTCACGGCTCCGGCCGCGCGAACGTCGAGCTCCGCTTCGCTCCCGACGCACTCGAGATCGTCGTGGCGAACCCGGTCGCGCCAGGCGCTTCGGCGACGGACGGCGGCGGCCACGGGATCCTGGGAATGAAGGAACGGGCGCAGCTCCTCGGCGGCACGCTCGAGACGATCGCGGAGAGCGGGACCTTCCGGATCCGCGCCTCGCTGCCGTACCGGGACGGGCGATGAGCGACGCTCCTGTCCGCGTGCTCCTCGTCGACGACGACGCCCTGATGCGCGCCGGCCTCGCCGCGATCCTCTCCAGCGACACAACGATCGACGGTGGTCGGTGAGGCAGCCGACGGGCGCGCCGCCGTCGGACGGGTGCGCGAGCTACGGCCGGACGTCGTCCTCATGGACATCCGGATGCCCGACCTGGACGGCATCGCCGCGACCCGCGAGGTCGTCGCGACATCCCCAGAGACGCGGGTCGTGATCCTGACGACGTTCGAGGACGACGACTACATCTTCGGCGCGCTCACCGCCGGGGCCTCCGGCTTCCTGCTCAAGCGCACGAGCCCCGAGGACCTGCTGGCCGCCATCGCCGCGGTCGCGGCGGGCGACTCGCTCCTCTCCCCCTCGGTCACCCGGCGCGTGATCGACCGGATGGCCAGTCTCCCGACCGGTGGGGCGGTGCTCGACCGGCGCCTCGACGAGCTCACACCACGCGAGCGCGAGGTGCTCGAGCAGCTCGCCCGCGGCCTCTCCAACGGCGAGATCGCCGAGGCCCTCGTCATCGAGGAGTCGACCGTCAAGACGCACGTCAAGCGGATCCTCATGAAGCTCCACCTGCGCGACCGCGTCCAGGCGGTGATCTTCGCCTACGAGAGCGGCGTCACACGGCCAGGGTCCGGCCCGCCCGACTGACCGACCGCTCGCGGCGGTCATCATCGCGTTCCTCGTGGAAGTGGCACGCGGCCACGACGGCAGCCCGTACTCGTAGCTCGGTGCGATCGGCGGCCTTGCATACCTTCTCGCGCTGGGCGCGTTGCCTACGAGGTTAGAAACGCGGAACGGATGGCGAGCGCGGCGTCGTCCTCGACTCGGGCGCGAGGAGGCGGGCCGATCGCGCCGCACCGTCGCGGCAGGCGGCCCCTAGGCGACAGCACCGCGCTCAGTGCATCTGGGTAGAGCGACGCCTAGCGCCTCGGTCAAGCAGTCGTTCACGTACGAATCGGTGGACGAGCAGCGGCACGTAGTCGGGGAATCTCGCGCGGCGTAGGAGCTCATCAGAGACCACGTCGACCTCGCGCTCGACGCGGTCGGTCGGCACCTCCGGGACTCGTTCTCCAAACGATCTGGGACGTGTTCGAGTTTGCGGCGTGTCGGCCCCGGCACCGTCGTCCTCGAGGTAGTCGAGGCCGCGAAGGGCGACGGGCCGCAGGTCGGGGCGCGCGTCCGGACGACCCTCCGCGACTACCTCGAGGCGTGGGGCGAGGGCACGTTCTCGGCGCCCAGTGAGGGCGCCTAGGGGCCTCAGTTCCGAAGCGCCGCCAAGAGCCAAGAAGACTCCGGAGCTGGCCGGCTACCCCTTGCGTTCGGGGCTCTGTGCGGCGGAGCACTCTGCACACCACTGCCGAGGTACGGCGTGCTCTTCGATCCGCGACGCTGGCTCACGATCGTCCGCGGGAACCCGGCAAGCGCGCTCGACGGTCTCGGCCTGGCGCTCGCTGCGCCGGTCTGGCTCAGCCGTCCAGACGGAGCCTAGAACACGGACCTGATCGGCCGCTCGCGACGCTCGTCGTGCGGGCGCTCACCCCGCTACGCAGCCTCGGCCTCGACCTCCGGCTCGACGGCCGGCGGGAGCTCTGCGGCGGGCGCCGGAACACGGCTCCGCAGCCGAACTGCCGTCACGACCACGCCGAGCGTCGCTGCGATCACCGACACCACGACCGCGGCCTGGAAGCCGTCGAGCAGCGCCTGCGACGAGCCGTCGGCACCCGTGTTCGCGGTGGCCACCGCCGTCGCGACGGCCAGCACGAGCGCGCCGCCGACCTGGAACGACGTGTTCACGAGGCCGCTCGCGAGCCCCTGCTCCTCGGGGGCCACGCCGTTCGTCGCGGCGATGTTGAGAGGCCCGTAGGCGAGAGCGAACCCGAGCCCGGCAAAGATCATCGTCGGAAAGATGGCCGTCGCGTAGGCCGAGTCGAGCCCGATGGGCAGGAAGAGCGCGTATCCGATCGCGGTCGAGGCGAGCCCGGCGGTGATGAGGGGCCGGATCCCGAAGCGCATCACGAGCGGTGCGATCCGGGGCGCGAGCAGAGCGACGAGCAGGCCGCCGGGGAAGATCGCCAGCCCTGTCTCGAGCGGCGACCAGCCGCGCAGCTGCTGCATGTAGAGCGTGGCGATGAACTGGAACCCGAACCAGCCGCCGACGAGCATCATCGCGCCGAGGTTCGCCTGGACGAGGGGGGCCGAGCGTAGGATGCCGAGCCGCACGAGCGGCGCCGAGGTCCGCCGCTCGATCGCTACGAAGGCGCCGAGGATCGCCGCGGTCGCAGCGAACGAGGCGATCGTCCGGAGCGAGGCCCAGCCCGCGTCGGGCGCCTCGACGACCGTGAAGACGAGCAGGAGCATCCCTGCCGTTAAGGTCACGGCGCCCGCGAGGTCGAAGGAGCGCCGCGTGCGCGCGGAGGGCTGATCCCTGGGCACGAGCCGGATCCCGGCCAGGAGCGTGACGAGCGCGATCGGGACGGGCAGGAAGAACACCCAGCGCCAGCCGATCTCGGTCATCAGCCCGCCGACGACGAGCCCCAGCGAGAAGCCGGTTGCTCCGGTGGCGGTGTAGATCGCGATCGCCTTGTTCCGCTGCGGGCCTTCGGCAAAGCTCGTCGTGATGATCGACAGGCCGGCGGGCGCGGTGAACGCCGCGCTGACGCCCTTGATGAAGCGCGTGGCGATCAGCAGCGAGCCGTCGTCCACGAGGCCGCCAAGGGCGGACGCGACGACGAACACGCCCAGCGAGATGAGGAACACCCGCCTGCGCCCGAGGAGATCGGCTGCGCGCCCCCCGAGCAGGAGAAAGCCGCCGTAGCCGAGCACGTACGCGCTCACGACCCACTGCAGCGAGCTCGTCGACATGTCGAGGTCGGCGCGGATCGAGGGGAGGGCGACGCCGACCATCGAGACGTCCATGGCGTCGAGGAAGAGAGCGCCGCAGAGCACGAGCAACATGCCCCAGGCGCGGGCGCCCAGCCGTTCGACGCCGCTGGCGGGGTGAGTCGTCTGAGTCGTCATTCACCGATGCTGGCTGTCATCCGCAACCCGGTACCAGAGCGTGTTTATCCTGGTACCAGCGCTACCCGTCTCAGACCGCGGCTCTGTGTCCATACTGGAGGCGATGGCGACTGTCGAGATGGCGACCGAGCTTCTCCTCACGCAGGGAAACGGCAGCGAGGCGCGCCGCCGCGAGCTCGGGACGTTCCTCCGCAGCCGGCGCGAGCGTGTCAGGCCCGAGGACGTCGGGCTGCGGCTGACGAGGCGACGGCGCACCCCGGGCCTGCGTCGCGAGGAGGTCGCACAGCTCGCAGGTGTCGGCGTCACGTGGTACACGTGGCTCGAGCAGGGCCGCGACATCAATCCGTCCGCACAGGTGCTCGACGCGATCGCGCGGACGCTGCAGTTCGACAGGCACGAGCGCTCGCACCTGTTCACGCTCGCAGGCGTAGCGACGACGACCGTCGCCGACGACTGCGCGAAGCTCTGCCCGACCGTGCAGCCGCTGATCGACCAGCTCGAGCCCTTCCCGGCGTGCGTCCTCAACGCCCGTCTCGACCTGATCGCGTTCAACCAGGCGTACGGGAGCTTCTTCGACCACCTCGAGGAGATCCCGATCGAGGATCGGAACGTCCTCTGGCTGAGCTTCACCGATCCCCGCTGGCGGCGCGTGATCGTCGACTGGGAGGAGACCGCGGGCCTGATGGTCGCCGAATACCGGGCGGCGATGGCCGAGCACCTGGAGGAGCCCGCCTGGAAGACGCTCGTGGCGCGTCTGGAGCACGCGTCACCGGAGTTCGGGGCGTTTTGGGAGCGCCACGACGTCCAGGCGGTCGAGAGCCGGACGAAGCGAGCCAGGCACCCCACTCTCGGCGTGCTGTCCCTCGACTACACGAACCTCTGGCTCGGCCTGCCGCTGGGAATGCGCATCGTCGCGTTCTCGCCGGCCGACGACCGCACGCGGACGCGGCTCGAGTGGTTGCACGAAGCGCCGGCTGCTCGTGTGGTGGCGCTGACCGCCCGCTAGACGGCGACCACCGTCAGCTCGCTCGCCCCGCCGCCGACCGCTCTCGCGACCATCGACCCGTAGTGTTGATCGTCGAAGAAGAACACGCCACCCGCTGAGCAAATCTGACTGCCGTGACACACGTGACCTACGGTTTCAAGCCGTGTGTCTGCAAACGGCCCTCTATGGCCCATACGGATTCGAACCGGCGCCGCGATGACGTGGGCCTGCCCCGCGCGGGTCACAAGGATGGGCCGGCGCTGAGGAATGTCCCTTGGCTACGGCATACGCTGGTTGTCAGGTGGGTATCCCAGCACGGATCAGCGCAGTCACGTTCGCTTGCCGGGATGTCGGGCGCATGGCTGCGTTCTACCGACAGTTCGGCTGGCCGGAAGCAGCGACGAGCGTGCCCGAACACGTCGTGTTTCAGTGCACAAACGGCGTCGTTCTCGGGCTCTTCTCCGAGACGAGGTTCGAGCAGCAGTTCGGCGGTGTTGCCGACGGGTTTCGCGGCGTCACGCTCACGATTCACTGTGAGAACGAGGAGGAAGTCGTTCGCGTCCACCAGCAGCTTCGCGAGTTTGACGATGTCGCGGCTTTGGATTCGGAGCCCACGCGGTCGGGCTGGGGGTACAGCTTCAGTTTCAGCGACCCTGAAGCCAACGTCTGGGGGGTCGCGGTGAAGTACGGCTCGGACTTCGATGAACGCGGCGGCTTCACATACCCCTGACAGCCCACGAGCGAGACGACGACGCACTGGGCGTACTGGTCGCTTGAGAGGCAGTCGGGATAAAGACAACTCTGTAGTCACGCCTAGGACTCTCGTCTGGGCCAGCATTCCGGAGTGTCCCCCGAGCCGCCGAAGCTCGCCCGGTAGCCGAGGCATGTGTTTCCCGAGTGAGGAATAGGCAAGACCTGTGGATCGGCGTGCCACGCTCTCCCTCTCGCCCGCCGCGTCGCCGATCACGTTGACCTTCGAGCGTCTTGGCCGTGGTCAGTCCTGGGCTGCATCCGCGGCGGCCGGACTCCAGTCCAAGGGCGATGAGTCTCGCCGTGGCTGCCAGTCTTATCCCGAACACGCGATCAACCGCACTCGAGGAGAGCATCATGACCGCTACCTACACGTTCGACGTCTTTTCCAGCCTCGACGGCTTCGGCGGGATCAGCGGCGGCAACTGGGGCGGCTACTGGGGCAAGCAAGGCCCGGAGCTGCTCGACCACCGCCTCGCCCTGTACGGCGAGGAGCAGCGGATGGTCTTCGGAGCCAACACGTATCGGGCGTTCCAGCGGATGCTGGCCTCGAGCACCGAGCAGTCCGAGGTGCGTGACCCATGGGTCACACGGATGAGGAGCCTGCCGGCAACGGTGGTGTCGACCACACTGGAAGGCCCCCTGGACTGGCCGGATGCGAACGTCGTGAGCGGTGACGCCGTCGACGTCATCGCTCGGCTCAAGGAGGAGTCCCAGGTGCCGTTGCGCTCGCACGGCAGCCTGTCGATGAACCGCGCGCTGATGGCCGCCGGCCTGGTCGACCGCGTCCAGGTGACGCTCTTCCCCGTGATCACCGGTCAGACCGGAGATGACCCGATCTTCCAGGGTGCGGCCGACTTCGACCTCGAGCTGATCGAGCGCCGGACGCTCGACGGCCACATCCAAGAGCTCATCTACCGGCCCACCCTGCATGTCTGAGGCCATCGACGGAAGAAGGGAGACCCGCTCGTGGGCGAGAGAAACGGATTTCCAGCTGGCACTCCATGCTGGGTCGAGGTGACGACGACGGACCTGGAACGCACGAAGGCCTTCTACGCGACGCTGTTCGGCTGGGAGGCCTCCACCGATCCGAGCCCCGAAGCGGGCGGATACACCACGTTCCGTCTCCGCGGCAAGGACGTCGCGGCGGCGTCACCGCCGCCGCAACCGGACACGCGGACGGGGTGGAAGACCTACATCACGTCTGACCACGTCGACGCGACCGCCGCGAAGATCACCGCGGCAGGAGGCTCGGTGCTGGCCGAGCCGTTCGACGTCCTGGACGCGGGCCGCATGGCCTTCGCCGGCGACCCGACCGGCGGCGTGTTCGGCGTGTGGCAGGCCGGCGCGCACAAAGGCGCGCAGCTCGTCAACGAGCCAGGGACGTGGAACTGGAGCGAGCTGGCGACGCGCGACGTCGCGACGGCGCGCGCCTTCTACTCGGCGGTCTTCGGCTGGGCGTCCGAGGAGCTCACGGACGTGCCAGGCGGCTACCACGTGCAGACGATCGACGGCCATCGTGTGGCCGGGATCCTCCCGATCTCGCCGGAGATGGGCAACATGGCGACCGGCTGGGGCGTCTACTTCTCGGTCGAGGATGCCGACGCCTCGACAGCAAAGGCGCAGGAGCTCGGCGGCACGGTCGTCGCCGAGCCGTTCGACGTCACCGTCGGCCGGACAGCATGGCTCCTCGACCCGCTGGGAACGCCGTTCCAGGTGATCAAACTCGCTGTCGTGCCCGACTAGCCGAGCCGAGCCGGGAGCCAAAAGCTCCGATCGCCGTGCTGACCGTCCACACCACGGCGATCGGCACCGTGGCGCGCTGCAGTTCGTGCGAGGCCGTCGTCATGGTGCTCGTCACGGCGCGTGATGCCACGCGCATCGACCTGCGCGGAATCACCGCCCTGGATGTCGCGTAGCTCGCGTCGCTTCACCCGTGTCAGATTCGTGTCAGATCACGCCGACGAACGGTGACCAACACCGACCCCGAATCTCCCCTCGGCCGGCTTGCTCCTAGCTGATGGCCACCGACCACCGAGGGAGACCAACTCGGAACAGAACTGTCACGCCGGAGGTCGCGGGTTCGAGTGCTGTCGCCCCGCCGCTTTCGACTAGCAGCCTCGTACGGCGCTGGCTCCATCCGTGGGCGATCCCGCGCCTCAGGTCACGCGAGAATCGGCGAGTTCGGGCACGCCGCGGTGCCTGCTCACATGAGGCTGCGATCCAGCTCTTCGAGCTGTTCGGCGGCACCGCCAATGATCGACGGGCCGTGGCCGAAGACGATGGAGTCGGGGCGCAACGCCGCGAGCGTCGAGACTGCCGTGCGTGCATCTGCTGCGTTGGCCGTGAACTGCTCACGAGATCCGCCTAGCCCTTCCACGTTGTTGATTGCGTCGCCTGCGATCAGAATCCCCTCCGCCGGTAGGAAGAGGGACACGTGGCCGGCGGTATGGCCGTGCGTGTCGACCGTCTCGAGGCCGCCTTGCAGCGGAAGCGTCTCTCCGGGCACGAAGCGACGGTCGACTGTCGCGGTTCGATTCGTGTCGCCGCCGCGAGCCGGCGCCTTGCCTTCAATCACGTCTGCCTCGTGGTCGCCGGCCCATACCGTTGCTCCGGTCCGGGCGACTAGCGCTGAGAGCGATCCCACATGGTCGCCGTCGGCATGCGTGATCACGATGTCCGTGACATCTGCGGCACTGCGCCCGATCTCCTCGACCGCGGCAAGGATCGCTTCCTCGCTGTCGGGCAGTCCGGTGTCGACGAGAACGACCTTCTGGCCAAGCAACATGCTCGGCCCTCCGACGATGTCCGGCAGGTGGTACACGCAATCACCGATCTTTTCCACGTTGGGCTCCTTCGGCTCCCTGAGGCGCACAGTGATGACAAAGATATGTCGCCCAGCCAGGGGGCCTCACTGCAAGCCCTGGGTCAGATTCGTGTCAGATCACGCCGACGCCTCGCGCCCCACGACGACGGGGCGGCTCCTGGCAACCCGCTTGATTCCGAGCCCCAGACCACCGGTGACGAACGGTGACCAACGCCCGGACGAATTTGCAAGCTGGGGGTCGCCGGTTCGAGCCCGGCACGCTCCATCTAAGGAAGCCGCTGCAAATGGCGGCTTTCTTCGTTCTCTGACACCGCCGCCGCGACCCCGGCTCGGATGGTCGGTGCCCCCCTCCCCCTCGCGATCGTCATCGCGGTGGGGGCCTGATCCGGGGGACGCTTCACCCGTGATCGTGGTGGGCCGCCGGTCGATCCTGTCCTAGCGTGCCGTCGGCTCGAGCGCTGAACAGGAGTCGGAGGTAGGGGCGCAGGTGGGTGAGCTGTGCAGCGCAGGCGTGTCGGGTCGTTCATCGCGCGAGGATGAAGCCGCCGTCGGTGAAGAGGTTGTGCGCGACTACCGCGAGTAGTTCCGCTTCCTGACCCAGACGAAGTAGACGATCAGCGTCGCGATGCTGAACACGAGCCCCGCGATGGACCAGAGCACCTTCTCCAGTCCAGAGAAGTCGGGACGTCGGAGGATGTCGACGATCATCCAGATGACGGCGGCGTATACCGCGAGCGCGAGCGCGACGAACAGCGACTCGCCGAACGTCAGGAACGCCAGGACATCGGTCACGCGTCTCCTCCTCCGTGGGTTCGTCGGATACTAGGCCGACACCCGGGCCTCCCGGGGAAGGAGCCTCGCGGCGAGCTACCGTGATCACCACCCGTCGAAACGCCCGCCGCATCGCATCGCGCACGCGAGGGACTATGCCTCGCCGGTCAGGGCATCGAGTGCCCGTAATAGCGAAGCGCTGGGACGTCGTCCGGGATCACAGGCGGCCGCTCGCGGCGACCCGGACGCAAACGCCGACCACATTCGCTTGCGCGTACGCGCGCGTAAGCGAGGCGGCGGTCGCGCCAACCGAACACCGTTGAGAGGCGGTTGGCCGTACCGGCCGTTAGTGGTGCTGCCCGCACCATTCTCGGGCGGGGAACCTTCTAGGTTTCCCTCCGTGACGACCGTCGAGCTCCATCTTTCGCCGACGAGCCTCGGCGCTAGCCACAAGTGGGTCCGCAGCCGCAGCGCCCTGGCCGTCGCGATGTGGTTGCTGGCTGCGGCGCTGCCGCTCGTCGGGCTCGTCTCGCTTCTGCTGCGTGACCAGCTCGATCTGGACTGGTCTAACCACGCCGTCCATTTCAGCCTCTTCCTGACAGTCGGCCTCGGAGTCTTCGTGCTCGCCTACGCGGCCGGCGAGGCGGCAAACCGTCGGGGCGACGCGCGTGTCCTGTTGATCTCGCTTGCCTTCCTGGCCACGGGCGGCTTCCTCAGCTTGCACGCGGTCGGGACGGCGGGGATCCTCTTCGCGCACGAGTATGCAGGGTTCAAGATCGCGAATCCGATCGGCCTCGTCCTCGCCGCCGTGTTCGCTCTGGCGTCCGGCTTCGTCGATTTCCGTCCCTCGTTCGCGCCGCTCGTGGTGCGAAACCGCGCCGCGCTGCGCCGTGCCGTGTTCGCGGCCTTGGTGGTGTGGTTCGTCTGGACGGTCGTCGAGCTACCGCCGCTGCACCAGCCCGGCAGCGAGGGCGGCTCGCACAGCGCACTCGCCGTCTTGGCTGGGCTCGGCGCCGTCGCGTACACGGTCGCCGCCGCTCGTTACTGGTACGTCTATCGCGGGCGAATTACCTTGCTGCCCGCGAGTGTGATCGCCTGCTTCATCTTGCTCGCCGAGGCGATGATCGGCGTGGCGCTGACCGGCGAGCGCGCCTGGCACGCGAGCTGGTGGGAGTGGCACGCTCTGATCGTCACCGCCTATGCAGTGATCAGCTATGCCGCGCGGCGCCAATGGCACCACGAGCGCTTCCGCGGCCTGTACCTGCCGACCACGCGCGAGCGCATCCAGTCTGTGAGCGTCCTGTTCAGCGACCTGGCTGGCTTTACCGCCTTCGCCGAGCGCGCGAAGCCCGCGGATGTCGCGAATGTGCTCAACACCTACTACGCCAAAGCGGCTCCACTGATCACGCGCGGGTTCGGCGGCGAGCTGGAGAAGTTCATAGGCGACGGGATGATGGCAACTTTCAACACACGCGGCGACGAACCCGACCACGCAGTGCGCGCCGCCGGCGCGGCACTGGCCCTCCAGCGCGAACTGACCGCGGTCGCCGACGCCAACCCCGGGTGGCCTCGCCTGCGCGTTGGCGTCAACAGCGGTGAAGCAGTGGTGCGCGAGATGGGCGGCGACGGGTTCGTCGCTTACGTCGTCGTCGGCGACACCGTGAACACGGCCTCGCGGCTCGAAAGCGAGGCGCCAGAAGGTGGGGTGCTGATCGGCGCTGAGACCCGCCGGGCACTACCCAACGGCAGCGTTGTCGAGGCAGTGTCGAAACTGCGGGTCAAGGGCAAGCAGGACGTCGTCGAGGCGTATCTCCTGCGCGCGCTGCCGGCCTTGGGATGAGCGCGCTCCCGCTCAGCGCGCGGCGGCCGCTGAGGCAAGAGGGAGGGGCACAGCACGACCGGCCAGGTTCGCCGACGCCTAGCGAGGTACGGATGGACGTGCTGGACGGCGACGGAAGCGCGTAAAGAACAGGTAGACGTTCGCGACGAGGGCGCGCCGACGCACGCGCGAGGCCGACGAGGGTACCTCCTCCGCTCCTCGCGGTGAGGATCGAGCCGGGGCGGCTCAAGGAGCAGCGCTTGAAGCGTCCTGCTCCTTCCTTCAGCGTGGCCGCCGGAAACGACGCTGATGCCCACAGCCTATGGCGCCCGGTTGGATCCAACCGGCGTCCGCTCGAGAGCACGCCGGGGATCCAGCGCCACGGGTCAGGCGCCGGGTAGCCCCTCTGGCCGGACCGGCGCGGGATCGGCACGGGATTTGGCGGGCCTCGCTCGGCAACCGACGACGTACCAGGTCTCCATCTCGCCCTTGCCCTTGACCTTGACCGTCCCCCTCGGTTCGCAGACGAACTCGTCCTCGAGCAACTCTTTCGTCGCTCGGGTGATCTGGATCCGCCCCGAGGTCCCGTGGGATTCCATGCGGCTGGCCGTGTTCACGGCATCGCCCCAGAGGTCGTACAGGAACCGCTTCCGGCCGATCACGCCGGCCACGACCGGTCCCGAGTTGATCCCGACGCGCAGCTCGAGCCCGAGATGCCCAACCTCGTCGGCCGAGCGCATCGCTGCCTGCATGTCGAGCGCCATCAGGGCGAGCGCACGGGCATGGTCGGGCCGAGGTGAGGGCACGCCTGCGGCGACCATGTAACAGTCGCCGATCGTCTTGATCTTCTCGACCCCGTAGCGCTCGGCGAGCACATCGAAGTGGCTGAACAGGTGGTCGAGCATGCTGACGACCTCGGCCGGCGGCAGGTGCTCCGTGACGGGGGTGAAATCGACGACGTCGGCGAACAGGATCGATGCCGAGCTGAACTGGTCCGCGATCGGCTGCGTCTCGGCTTTGAGCTTGTCGGCGATCGACCGCGGCAGGATGTTGAGCAGCAGGCTCTCCGACCGCGCCTGCTCCTCTCGCAGCGCCGCGAGCGCCTTTCGGCGCTGGGCGGCGAACACGGCCAGCAGCGTGAACACGATCGTGCCGCCCACCGTGATGTTGAGGGCGAGCATCGTGCTCGTGAACCACTCGGGGACAGCCGGCGACACGCCACCCAGCAGCTCTCCGGCGATCCCCGAGCCGAGGAACACGAGGAGGTACGCGACGTACCAGCGAGCCGCGGTTCGGACGTCGCTGAAAACGAGCGCCCCGAGCGGGGCGAGGATCCCCCACAGGCCGACCCCGCCGGAGTCGAGGAAGCCTCCCAGCGGAACCATCGAAAGCGTCGGAGCGAACAGGATGGCGAGCTGGCCGGTACGCAGGAACTGGCCGAAGTCCCGTGTCCGAGAGAAGACGACGATCGACGCCAGCAGGATCGCGAAGTACACGAGCGGCACCCAGCCCACCGGCGACCCGAACGCGAGATAGAGGGCCGCCCAGAGCAGCGCGATCGGCAGGATCAGCACCGAGATCAGCAGGAGGAGCGCCTTGCTGGCGCGCGTGTCGTCGTCGTCCTGCGGATCCGTGCCGATCCGCGCCAGACGCGCCAGCACCCGATCGCCGACTCTGCGGATTCGGCTCACCCCGCTCACACGCGAGACGGTACTCGCGAGACCGTTCGTGCTCTGACAAGGTCCAGCTCGACGAGCTCGTGGATGGGCTCGCCGGTAGTCGCGGCGCGCCGGGCGACCTCGTCTCCTGTCAGGCCCACGCTCGACCTACAGCAGGGGCGATTCCACGCGCGCGCTCAGCTCGCGCTGGTACTCGTTCGTGTCGAAGGCGTGCAGCGGATGCGGAGGCAGGATGTGCTCGACCAGTCGACCGCCACGCCGCACGTAGAGCGCAGGGACGATCGTCCCTGCCGCGTCGTACTCGACGGCTACCGCGCAGGCATCTCCGTGGTCATGATCTACGAACTGGGCGAGCGGCACGATCCCTTCGTCGCGAATCCCGTGGGACGCGTCGAAGCCGACGACGCGAGCGAGATAGGACTTCTGGCTCCAGAGCTCGGGCGCCCGCGCGAGCTCGTTGGCGAGGAACGGAACGACCTCGTCGCGGTGGAGGCGCGCGCGCTCGGCTCGTCGTCCGAAGTGCGTCTCAGCGATGCGCTGGGCGAGGAGTCGGGCGTTGTAGCGAAAGCCGTGCACTGAGCCCGAGCTCGATGTCGCGCCGTGCTTGCGGAGGCCCGGCGAGGCTTGGGTGACGTTTCCGGCGAAGTAGATCCCGGGCACGGAGACACTCTCCCAGTACGGCGTCTGTGCCGGAAGACGGCCGTCGTTGACGGTTGCGACACCGAGGCTCGGCAGGTCCTGCAGCGGGGCACGGAAGCCGGTTGCGGCGATCACCTCGTCTGCCTCGAGCTCGAGCTCGCCATGCCAGCTCGTGCCACTCGCGTAGATCCGATATCCGCCGTCGCGCCGTTCGACCCGCTCGATCGCCGCGTCGATCACGTGGCTTCCCGATCCACCGCGGACGTGTTCGTCGAAAGGCTGGAGATAGCGGAGACGAAGCGGCGAGAACGCGAGCACGGCGGTGTCGACCGGACGCGGCGAGGCAAGCACGAGCCGGCGCGCCCACGGCAGCAGACCCTGGGCGATCTCGAAGCCGGAGTTGCGCTTGCCGACGATGAACACGCTCTTCCCCGCGTACCGGTCCGGCAGCAAGGTGTCCGCATAGTGCGGCGCGTTCTCGAGGCCGGGGATCGGTGGCCTCCACGGCTCCGTCATCCCCAGCGCGAAGACGCATGCCCTGCAGCGGTAGTTGCCGTCCGACGTGCCGATCACGAACCCGGCGCGGTCGATCCGCGTCGAGAGCCACTCGCATCGGTAGCGGACGTCGATCGCGCCGCGTGCCGCGAACTCGGCCAGGGCGGACTCCATCTCGCGACGCGCCGGGAGGTCGAACTCGCGGTTCATGAACATCGGTGTCAGGGCCTGGTGGCTCTCGACGTCGCCGACGAGGCTGTTGTGGTCGTACCACTCGTACTCCCGCGTGCCACGCGCGACGGGCGCGTCCGGCTTCGTCCAGCTGATCAGACGCTGGTAGACCGGAAAGCGTCGAAACATCCCGCCCGGCGCGTCGTCGCGAGAGATGACGGCGCACCGCTCGATCCCCGCCCGGGCGAGGGAATACGCGACCTGCAGCCCACCGGGCCCGCTTCCGACGACGACCACGTCGAAGTCGCCGGGTGGGAACGGGCGCTCGTCTAGCTGCCCCATACGTTCGCAGCCCGCAGACGCCGCGCCTCGACCTGGAGCATCCGATACATGACGCTGGGGCGGCCGGTCAGAAGGGGCTTCAGCTCGTTGGCAGGGATCACGAGGCACCGAAGCACCGACGCGGCGACGACGTCTGCCGCGGGCGACGTGTCGGTCAGGGCCGAGATCTCGCCAAAGAAGTCACCGCGCCTGAGCCGTGCGCGCTCCTCTCCGTCGATCACGACTCGCGCGTCCCCGTCGAGGATCACGTAGAAGCCTCCGCCGGACACGTCCTGGCGGAGAACTCGTTGGCCCTCGGCGAACACCTCTTCGCTGAACGTGTGCGCGAGCGCCTCGAGCTCGGCGTGGCCCAGGTCGCCGAAAAGGCTGAGGCCGGCCAGCGTCTCGACGACGTTCTCCCTGTGCGCCTCCATGGGCTACGAGCTCCCGCGTGCTCTCGTGATCAGTCCGGTCGACGGTGCTCCCGACAACCCTAGTGGGTTGCCTCAGTCCGTCCTCGAAGGACTCGACGAGCACGGGTGGGGTCGCGTAGTGCCACGTCGGGGTGTCGCTCGGCTCAGTTTGGAACAGGGTCGCGTCGGGTAAGCACCGAGTAGATCGAGGGTCTGTGCTCCGAGTGCGCAGAGCGCGTGCGCCGGGCTTCCCAAGGGAGGGTCGTTCGATGTTGCCTATGGGCTTTAGGGGCTCACGGGACTCGAAGCACTCCCTCGACGTGGCTACCGCCGAGGACGCTGAGTCGTCGGCAAGACGAAAGGGAGACTCATGCAGCATGTGACAACGAGCGTGTGGACGTATCGCGACGGGATCGTGGAGCCGGGCGCCTCGCCGCGCAACGTGGTCGGGTACGGGGTCGAAGCGGGCGACGGGTCGATCGGCAAGGTCGACGACGCAACCTACGATGTTGGCTCGTCGTATCTCGTCGTCGATACCGGCCCGTGGATCTTCGGCAAGAAGGTGATGCTTCCGGCCGGGGTCATCCAGAGCGTCGACCACGAGAACGAGAAGATCTTCGTCGACCGGACAAAGGACGAGATCAAGAACGCCCCCGAGTTCGATGACTCGTTCATCCAAGACGAGGACTACCGCGGAAAGCTCGGCTCGTACTACGGTGACACCGCCGGCGTCCGCTAGTTCGACGGGTACATCTCCGACTGTGGGAAAGGCCCGCCAGCGCGGGCCTTTCTCGTTCCCGTGAGGGATCCAGCTTCTTCGCGTCCTCGTTCCACCGCGACGATTCCGTCCTAGATCAACCACCACTCGGTTGAGCCGGGCAGTCGCGGGGTAGGCGATACGAAACGAGAGAGGGGAGCCTGATGAAGGCGAAGCTATTGCGCGACGCGGGCGAAATCATCGAAGGGACGGAGGTCGAGCTTGTTTCGGGCGCCGGGACGAACGACGCGCGGTCCGACAAGGACGTTGGAGGACGGAGCGCCACCGTCGCGCCGGTCTACGAGGTGACCGACGACGAAGGACACGCGGAGAAGGTCGACACGCGAGACCTCAAGCCGTTGCCGTAACGGTACGCGCATCAGCCCGAGAACTCGCTTGGCGCGGCGCGATGACCGGGATCTAGAACCTGTACAGGGTCATAGAGACTCGGACGCATCGCGAACGCGCCGAACCGGGTGACGCCAGCCTGGAATGGGCGAGCGTGCGTGAATGTCTCCTGAGCAGAGCCTAGCCGCGTGGGAATCCGGGCCCTGGGACGAGTTCCAGGTCTTCGTTCGTGAGCGCAGGCGTTCCCTCGGGTACGAGTGCCGCGACAACGGCGGTCTCGCTCCCCTTTACGCGCAGGAGCCGCATCGGCCGTGCACAGAGGTACTGGTCTCCCCACTGGCGGAGTGCGTTGAGTGCAGTAAAGAGATCGAATCCCTTTGGCGTGAGCCGATACTCGAAGCGCGCCGGCCGGTCACTGTACGGAGTCCGTTCGAAGATCCCCTGCTCAACGAGTCGGCTCAACCGATCGTCAAGCACGTTGGCCGAGACCCCGAGACTCTCCTGGAACTCGCTGAACCTCGCGATCCCCAGGAACGCGTCGCGAACGATCAGCCATGTCCAACGATCACCGATGATCTCGAGCGTTCGTGCGACCGAGCACAGCTCCTGTCCTACATAGTCGCGCCTGAGCATCCTTCGTAGGTTACGGGTGCTGCTTGCATGAAGCTAGTCACCCCTTGTAGGGTCGGTTGCTTCAAGCAAGCAACCCCCTGAAGCGGAGGCCATCATGACCACCGACCGGAGCGAGCCCGACACCATCGTCCTGGTCCACGGGCTCTGGATGACGCCGCGCAGTTGGGAGGCGTGGGTTCCCTACTACGAAGCCAAGGGCTACACGGTCCTGACACCCACCTACCCCGGCTTCGAGGTGGAGGTCGAGGCACTCCGCGAGGATCCGACCCCGATCGCCACCGCGACCGTGCCGGCGACCGTCGCACATATCGCGGAAACGATCACCGCCCTCGACAAGCCTCCGATCATCATGGGCCACTCGTTCGGCGGGACACTCACCCAGCTGCTTCTCGACCGGGGCTGCGCCGCCGCCGGCGTCGTCATCGACTCGGCACCCACGGAGGGCGTCCGCGTCAACCCGCTCTCGCAGATCAAGTCACTCTTCCCGGCTCTCAAGAACCCCACGAATCGCCACAAGGCGTTCGGCTTCACCCCGAAGGAATTCCACTACGCGTTCACCAACACGCTCAGCGAGGAACAGTCCCAGCAGATCTACGACCGGTACCACATCCCAGCGCCCGGGAGCTGGATCTGGGCATACGGCCTGATCGCGAACTTCAAGCCCGGACATCAGGAGACATGGGTCAACTACAGGAACCCGCACCGGGCGCCGCTCCTCTTCATCGGCGGCAGCGAGGATCACATCATGCCCCCGTCGGTGAACAAGTCGAACGCCAAGCACTACAAGGCTGAAGGCACGATCACGGAGTACGTCGAATTCGAAGGCCGCGACCACTGGACGTGCGGCGCGGACGGCTGGGAGGCCGTCGCCGACCACGCGCTCGAGTGGGCGCGAGCGCGTGCCACCGAGGCCGAACTTCCGAGCGCGGCCGTACCGGCTTAGCCGATAGTGCGAAAACTTGGAGCGCGAAGGGGCCTGGCGACAGGCCCCTTCGCTGCCCGAGAATCTGTCGCCTGCGCGGACTTGCCCCGTCGGAAGCGAACCTGTCCCGCTCGCCGGTCGGTCGACCCGGCGACGGCTTGCCGGCCGGATGCTGACAGCTATGGTCGATCGATGACCGCGCGAAGCAACCGTTTGGGAGTGCTTGCCCGGCTGGATGTAAAGACGCTGCTTGCCTCGGTGGAAGCGGCTCCTCCGATCGATGCGGCGGAGGTCGTCGCCACCGCGTTGACGGACGCCCTCGGCGCGCGTGACGTCAGCTTCCTGATTGCGGACTACAGCGGCCAGGTACTGATCCGGTTGACCCACGTGCACCGCGCTAGCGCCGACGATGAGGACGTCAACCGGGAACGCGGCCAGTCAGTCGCGGTGGCAGGAACACCGCATGGGCGTGCACTCACCGAGCAGGGGATTCAGGTGGTCCCGGACGTTGCTGGACACCGCGTCTTCGCTCCCGTGACGAGCCGCGGCGAGGCAGTCGGCGTGTTGGCGCTGGGATTCGATGACGAGCCTGACCACGAGACGCTGGCGACCGTATCGGCGGGCGCGCACGCGCTCGCGTACATCGTCATCGCCAACCGACGCTTCACCGACCTTTTCGACTGGGGCCAGCGTTCGGTACCTCTTTCGTTGGAAGCAGAGCTCCAGCACCGATTGCTTCCCTCCTCGTACACCTGCGAGGGAGGCCAGTTCACGCTGGCCGGATGGGTCGAACCGGCGGGCGACATCGGCGGAGACACGTTCGACTTCAGCGTCGAGCGAGACACGCTGCACCTTTCGATGACGGACGCGATGGGCCACACGCTGAACGCGGCTGTGTTGGCAACAGTCCTGGTGGGGGCATTACGAAACGCTCGCCGTCGCCACGTCGGCCTGGCGGAACAGACCCGGCTGGCCAATGAGGCGCTCTGCAGGTTCTCAGATGATGGCGACTTCGTGACCGGGCAGGTCGTACGGATCGATCATGCCTCCGGTATCGCAAGGATCGTCAACGCCGGCCATCCCTTGCCGATCCTGATCCGTGACGGCCATGCCCAGCACGTGGATTTGGCTCCTGGCTTGCCGTTCGGTATCGCGGTCGATGCGGAATATCCGGTCCAGGAACTGGAGCTGCAAGCCGGAGACCGGCTCGTATTCCTGACCGACGGAATCCTCGAGCGCAACGCTGCCGATGTGAACGCGCCGGAGATCCTCACGGAGACACGCCACCTTCATCCACGCGAGGCAGTGCAGGCGCTTACACAGGCCGTGGTGAAAGCGTGCGGTGGCGAGCTCCGTGATGACGCAACAGTGCTGTGTGTGGACTGGCACGGCGGCCCAACAGGTGAACGCGACGCCAGCTCGGGAGCGGATCGGTGAGCAAGCGAGGCCAAGGCTAGAGCGTCCGCACTCCGAACGGCCGATGATTGCATCGTGCGCGGCCGTGGCGGCGACTCCGCGGAGGTTGTCAATCTCGATGGCCGGCGCCATGGTGCCAATCGGCGCGGTCTCAGGTTGGGAGACGCAAGAGCCATGCGTTCTAGCGTTTTCTGGCGTCACGGTGCGCCTCGGCCGACCTATCTGGATCGCGTCTGCACCCGCGAGCTCCGTTCGATCCGAGGTGCGCCCCATCGAGACCCGCGCGGCCTGGCGGAAACGGCTTGAAACTGTGAGCAAGGCGTGTCGCCAGGGGCGTGGAAGAGCAGATGGTGCTGAAACTGGTGCCGGACTGGGACTCGTCCCTGCGGGCTAGATATCCGGCCGCTCGGTGCTCAACCGGGCCTCACCACCATCATCACCGCGAGAGGGTGGCTAACCGGTCTCGCGTGGCGCGTGCGAGAGAAAGTCGTGGGCGTTCGGGACCCGGGCTCATGGCGAGAAAGCCCTCGCCCGGTTCGCTTGGCGGCCTCAGGAAGGCCGCGCGTCGCGCGATCCTGGCCGAGCACCGAGGACGGCGCCGGTCGCCGGCTCAAAGAAGTGGATCCGCCCCGTCTCGACGGCGAGCTCGATCTCTGTTCCCTGCGCCACGTGTCGGTGCCCGTCGACCGCCGCCGTGAACTGGGCTCTCTGGTCGTCGACGAACAGCGCTCCATCGTCGTCGACCGTCGCGTCTGCGGCTGCCTTGACGGCCTCGGCGACGACGCGCGGGGCATCGAGCGGAAAGATCACGTGCGTCTCGGCACCGAGTTCCTCGACGACGTCCACGCGCACGCGCATCCGCGGAAGGGACGGATCAGCGATCGCGGCGTGCTCGAAGTCGGTGGGCCGAATCCCGAGGATCACGCGCCGGTCGCCGAGACCGTTCGCGTGGGGCAACGGCAGCTCGTGGCCGCCGAAGCGAGCGCGGCCGTTCGTGAGCTCCGCCTCCACGAGGTTCATGGACGGCGAGCCCATGAACGCGGCGACGAACAGGTTGGCCGGCTGGTTGAACAGTCGCTGCGGCGTGTCGACCTGCTGCAGAACGCCGTCGCGCATGACCGCGACGCGCTCGCCGAGCGTCATCGCCTCCACCTGGTCGTGGGTCACGTACACGGTCGTGACGCCGAAGCGCTCGTGCATGCGCGACAGCTCGGCGCGCATCGAGACGCGCAGCTTCGCGTCGAGATTCGACAGCGGCTCGTCCATCAAAAACGCCTTGGGCTCGCGCACCATCGCCCGGCCCATGGCCACGCGCTGCCGCTGGCCTCCCGACAGCGCCGCCGGTCTGCGGTCGAGGAGCTCCTCGAGGCCGAGCGTCTTCGCGACCTCGATGACCCGCTGCTCGCGCTCACGTTTGGGCGCCTTGCGGAGCTTGAGCCCGAACCCGAGGTTCTCGCGCACGCTCATGTGCGGGTACAGCGCATAGCTCTGGAACACCATCGCGATGTCCCGCTCGCGCGGTGCCACGTCGGTGACGTCTTCGTCCCCGATCAGCACGCGGCCGTCGGTGACCTCCTCGAGCCCGGCGATCGTCCGCAGGAGCGTCGACTTGCCGCAGCCCGACGGCCCGACGAGGACCATGAACTCCGAGCCGATGATCTCCAGACTGACGTCGTCGACTGCCGTCACGCCGTTCGGATACACCTTTGTGACGTTCTCGAGGCGGATTGCTGCCTGTGGCATCGACTAGGCCCCGTCTCAGGCGAGCGACGTCGAACCGTCGAACGCCTTCGCGGGCAGGGTACCGGCCGGGTCGGCGACGACGGTGACCGCCCCCATTGTCTGCAGGTCAGCCGACGAGGTGCCGACAAGCACCTCGACCAGCCCCGGCTCGACCACGTAAGTCATGTCCCGGTCGTAGAAGCCGAGCTGCGCGACGGGGACATCGAACGTGAGTCGGCTCGAGGCGCCGGCGGCGAGCCCGACGCGCCGGAAACTCTTCAGCTCCAGGACCGGCCGGGTCACGGTCGCGTGCGGGTCGCGGATGTACAGCTGCACGACCTCGTCGCCCACACGGCCTCCCGTATTGGCGACGGTGACGTCCACCACGATCGACTCGTTCCAGTTCACGGTCTCGCTCCGCACCGACGCATCGGCGAGCGCGAACGACGTGTAGGAGAGGCCGAAGCCGAACGGGTAGAGCGGGCTGGCGGGCAAGTCCACGTAGTCGCCCTTCCAGTGCGAGCGGCCGCCGGAGATCTTGTGCCCGTAGTAGACGGGCACCTGGCCGGCCGACCGAGGGTACGAGATCGGCAGCTTGCCCCCGGGACTCTCCTCGCCGAGGAGAACGTCGGCGACCGCGGCTGCGCCTTCCTCGCCGGGCAGCCACGCAAGGAGCACCGCGGCACACGCTTCGTGGAGCGCGGCACTCCCCGCCGGACGGCCCGTGACCAGCACGAGGACAACAGGGGTGCCCGTAGCGAGCACTTCGCGGGCGAGCTCCTCCTGGACGCCGGGCAGGTCGAGGCAAGCCCGATCGCGACTCTCGCCGCTGGTCGAGTCGTCCGTCAGCCCGGCCTTGTCGCCCAGGACGAGCACCGCGACGTCCGAGGAGGCGGCGAGGGCGACAGCCTCGTCGAACCCGTCGCGGGACGTGCTGCGAACATCGCAGCCGGGGGCGAACCGGACGCGGTCGCCCAGGCGCTCCCGGAGCGCGTCCACGATCGTCGGCGAGCCAACCTCGCCGTAGGAGGCGAGCGCCAACTCGTCGCGGAAGGGCACACCGAACACGTTGCGGCCGCTGTCCCGCATCTCGAGCAGCGACTCGACGTGGGCGGGGTAGGTGTAGTCGCCGAGCAGGTGCCGCGCCTCGTTCGCGTTCGGGCCGATCACCGCCACGGTACCGGCGTCGGATGCGAGCGGCAGCACGCCGACGTTTCGCAGCAGCACGATGCTCTTCGCTGCCGCGCGGCGCGCGAGCTCCCGGTGCTCCGGCGTCGCGGTCCGGCGCGCGGCTGACGCGGCGTCCACGTAGGGCTCCTCGAACAGCCCAAGCTCGAACTTTGCGGAGAGGACGCGCCGCACGGCGGCGTCGAGGGCTTCCGTGCCGACGCGTCCCGCGTCGAGCGCAGCCACCAGCGGTGCGCCAAAACAATCACTACTGGGGAGCTCGGCGTCGAGACCGGCGCCGAGGGCCAGTGCGGCGGCCTCCTCCGGACCCGCGGCGACCCGGTGGTAGTCGGCGAGCTGCCTGACGGCGAAGTAGTCCGCCACGACCGTGCCGGTGAAGCCCCACTCTTCGCGGAGGATGTCGGTCAGCAGGCGGCGATCCGCGGCGCACGGGATGCCGTCGAGCTCGTTGTAGGCGTTCATCACCGACCGAAGACCCGCTGTCTTGACCGCCGCCTCGAACGGGTGGAGGTAGACCTCCCTGAGCTCTCGCTCGCCAAGATGCGCGGGAGCCCAGTTGAGCCCTCCCTCCGATGCGCCGTAGCCCACGAAGTGCTTCGCGGTTGCGATCACGCCCTCCCGCAAATCGGGGCCTTGCAGCCCACGCACGAACGCGGTGCCCATCCGGGCGACGAGGTGCGGGTCCTCGCCGAACGTCTCCTCGGTCCGACCCCAGCGCGGGTCGCGGCAGACGTCGAGCACCGGCGAGAGACCCTGGTGCACGCCCATTGCGCGCAGCTGGACGCGGACCGCGTCTGCGATCGCCTCGGCCAGCTCCGGCTCCCATGTACTCGCCACGCCGATCGCCTGTGGGAAGACGGTCGAGCCCCGTGCCATCACGCCGGAGCAGACCTCCTCGTGCACGATCGCCGGGATGCCGAGGCGCGTCTCCTCCACGAGGAAGCGTTGGATTGCGTTCGCGAGTGTCGCCGCGCCCTCGGTGTCGAGCCCGCTCGCTCCGGAGATGCGCGTCACCTGCCCGAGCCCTTCGACGAGGACATCTCGTGCGTGCTCGGGCGACAGGCTCGGCCCGTCGGTCAGTTGAAAGACCCAAGCGCTGCCGAGCTGGGCGACCTTCTCCGCTGGCGTCATCCGGCCGATCAGGTCGTCGACGCGCTCCGCGACCGATCGGGTCGGGTCGCGGTAGACGGGCTCGAGGCTGCCGACCGCCGTCATCGGCTCCGGTCCGGGAGCGGGCGACAGGACCCCCTGACCACGATGCGCGTGGGGAGGGTGATCTGCATCGTGTCGACCGGCGCGCCCTCGATCAGGCTCAGCAGGAGGCCGACGGCGTCGTATCCCATCTGCTGGATCGACTGGTCGATCGTAGTCAGCGGCGGGTCGCAGAGCGCAGACTCCGGCACGTTGTCGAACCCGACCACGGACAGATCATCCGGCACCGAGAGACCCAGCGCGCGGGCAACGATCATCGTCTGGATCGCCGAGACGTCGTTCGCGGCGAACACCGCCGTCGGCCGGTCGGACAGCTGCAGCAGCTCGCGGGTGGGCTCCTCCGCCGAGTCCGGCTGGTAACCGCCGACCCGGATCAGATCCGGGTCGATCGCGATCCCCGCCTCCGTCAGCGCCTGGCGGTAGCCCTGCTCGCGCAGACGGGCGGATTCGAGGTCCGGACGTCCTGCGAGGAATGCGATCCGCCGATGGCCGAGGCCGAGCAGGTAGCGCGTGGCCGTCGTTGCGCCGGCGAGGTTGTCCGAGTCGACGGACGGGAGATCAGATGCACCCGCGTTGTGATCGGCGACGACGATCGGCGCACCGGGCGTTACCTCGACGGTCGTGGGCGTGACGAGGATCGTCCCGTCGGTCAGCGTCCCGTTCACCCGTGAGAGGTAGCGGCGCTCCCACCCGAGCTGGTCCTCGTGGCGCCCGCAGCCCGAGAACACCACGAGGTCGTATCCCGTGCCGTGAAGCGCGCGGGCGGCGCCCTTGAGCAGTTCGGCGCTGAACGGCTCGACGTCCGTAACGACGACCCCGATCACCTTGGTTTGCGCGCTGCGCATGCTGCGGGCGGCGAGGCTCGACTCGTAGCCGAGCTGGTCGATCACCGCGCGCACACGGGCCGACGTGTCCTGCGCGACGCCCCAGCGTTCGTTGATCACCTTCGAGACGGTCGCGATCGAGACGCCCGCCTCGGCCGCAACGTCCCCGATGGTTACGCGCTGTGGCTTCATCGCGCGAGTACTCTAACTGGTGTCAAAAACGTTGTCGATAACGGTTGACACACGGATCGACGGGTGTAAGACTCGCGCCGCGATGACGCATTCGGCCGCCGCGACGGAGAACGGCTGGACATGGCCGGTGCGCACCTGCGAGAGAGGAGCAGCCCGATGAAGAGTCGGAGGTTGTGGGCGCTGCTCTGCCTTGTCGCCGTGGTTGCGTCGGCGAGCGCCGTCGCGGCCTCGGGGTCGAGCGCTGCCCAGGAAGTCAACATCACGTGGTGGCACAACGCGAACACGGATCCCGGCAAGGGGTTCTGGGCGCAGGTCGCCAAGGAGTACGAGGCGAAGCACCCCGGCGTGCGGATCGAGGTGGTGCCGCTGCAGAACGAGCAGTTCCTCACGAAGATCCCGGTCGCCCTACAGTCGGACGACCCGCCGGACCTGTTCCAGCAGTGGGGCGGCGGGCAGATGGCCGAGCAGGTCAAGGCCGGCAAGGTCATGGACTTGACCAAGGCCTCCAAGCCGTGGATCAAGAGCATCGGTGGCTCGGCTGCCGGCTGGAGCTACAACGGCAAGCAGTACGGGATCCCGTACACACTCGGGATCGTGGGGTTCTGGTACAACAAGGCGCAGTTCAAGCAGGCGGGCATCGCGACGCCGCCCCGGACGTGGCCGCAGTTCCTCGGTGCCGTCGGGAAGCTGAAGACAGCGGGCATCACTCCCATCGCGATCGGCGCGAAGGACCGCTGGCCGAGCGCCTTCTGGTGGGACTACCTCGCCGTTCGGTACTGCAGTCAGCAGACCATGCAGCGGGCGCAGGTGAGCTTCCGGTTCAACGACCCGTGCTGGGTCAAGGCCGGCGTCGCGCTCGACCAGCTGCTTGCCGCAGAGCCGTTCAACGAGGGCTTCCTCGGCACCCCCGCCCAGCAGGGTGCGGGGAGCTCCGCCGGGCTGATCGGGAACGGCAAGGCCGCGATGGAGCTCATGGGGCACTGGAACCCGAGCGTGATGAACGGGCTCACGCCGAACAAGAAGGGCCTCGGCAAGAACCTCGGCTGGTTTGCCTTCCCGGCGGTGACCGGCGGTAAGGGCAAGGCCGACGCCGCCCTCGGCGGCGGCGACGGCTTTTCGTGCTCGTGGAAGGCGCCGCCGCAGTGCGTCGACTTCCTCCGCTACATCGTCAGCCCAGGTGTCCAGAGGCGCTGGGGCAAGCTCGGGATTGGCCTCCCGGTCGCAAAGGGCTCCGAGAGCTCCGTAACCGACCCGAACCTCAAGGGTCTCCTCAAGTTCCGCAGCTCGGCGTCGTTCATCCAGACCTACCTCGACATTGCGTACGGCAACAAGGTCGGGCAGGCTGTCAACGACGGCGTGTCGGCCCTGCTGGCGGGCACTAAGACGCCGGTCCAGGTCGTCAAAACCATCCAAGACGCAGCCAAGAGAGCTTGACCACAAGCGACGCCACGACAGCCGGCCGCTCCTCCTTGCGGCCGGCTGTTAGGCGCCGCAGACGGCGTGGGCGCATCGAGCTGGCGCTGTTCCTCCTGCCGGCGCTCGTCCTCTATGCGGTCTTCGTCTTGTTCCCGATCGTCCAGGCAGTCCGCTACAGCCTTTTCGACTGGAACGGACTCGAGGAGCTGACGAACTTCGTCGGGCTCGACAACTACCAGCGCGCCTTCGAGGACGAGGTGTTCGTCGGTGCGATGAAGCACAACGCGACGATCGTCTTGCTCTCGCTCCTCATCCAGCTTCCCCTCGCGCTCGCCGTGGCCCTGCTCATCAACCAGCCGCTGCGCGGCCGCAGCCTCTTCCGCCTGATCTTCTTCGCGCCGTATGTCCTCGCCGAGGCGATCTCGGCGGTGATCTGGCTCCTGATCCTGCAGCCGGACGGGCTCGTCGACCAGACGTTCGAGGCGGTCGGGCTGGGCGGGCTCGTGCAGCTCTGGCTCGCCGACCTAGACGTCGTGCTCTACACGATGTTCGTCGTCCTCACCTGGAAGTACCTCGGCTTCGGAATCATCCTGCTCCTCGCGGGCCTGCAAGGGATCCCGCGTGAGCTCGACGAGGCGGCGGCGATCGACGGCGCGAACGCCTGGCAGCGGATCCGCTACGTGACGCTGCCGCTGCTCGGGCCGACGATGCGGATCTGGGCGTTCCTAGCGATTATCGGCTCGATTCAGGTGTTCGATGTCATCTGGATCATGACCGGCGGCGGCCCTGCCGACGCTTCGAACACGATGGCGACGTACCTGATCGACCACGGCTTCCGCCGCTATGAGTTCGGGTACGGGAGCGCGATCGCCGTGATCCTGTTCCTGATCGCCTTCGTCATCTCGCTGGCGTACCAGCGCTTCGTGCTGCGACGAGACACCGCGGGTGCGGTGACGAGGATGGCGGGATGACGGACGTCTCCCTCGAGTCCGCGCCGAGGATCGCGACACGGCGCAAGCGTCGGCGCTCGCGGGCGCTGGCGCAGCTGCCGGTCTACGCGATCGCCGTCCTGCTCGCGGCGATCGTGCTTGTCCCGCTCGTGTACGTCGTCCTCGGCGGCTTCCGGACCACGGGTCACGTCGCGGCCGATCCGGTCGCCCTGCCGGACCCGTGGATCACGTCGAACTACACAGACATCCTCGGGTCGGAGCGGTTCTGGCGCCAGCTCGGGAACAGCGCCCTGATCGCCGCGATCGCCACGGTCATCGTGGTCACCTGCGGCGCACTTGCCGCCTTCGCGCTGTCACGCTACGAGTTCCGCGGCCGCGAGTCGCTCTACACGCTGTTCACGCTCGGGCTCCTGTTCCCGATCAGCGTCGCGATCCTACCGCTCTACATTCTCCTGCGCCAGGTGGGGCTGCTGGACACGGCCCTCGGCGTCGCCCTGCCCGAGGCGGCGTTCGGGCTCCCGATCACGATCGTCATCCTGCGGCCGTTCATGCGTGCCGTGCCCGCCGATCTCGAGGATGCGGCGGCGATTGACGGCTGCTCGAAGTTCGGCTTCTTCTGGCGGATCGTGCTCCCGCTGTCGCGCCCCGCGCTGATGACCGTCGCGATCCTCGCGGTCGTCACGAGCTGGAACCTGTTCATCCTGCCGCTCCTCGTCCTCAACGACCAATCCGAGTGGACGTTGCCGCTCGGAGTCGCCGCCTACTCGACCGAATACACGCAGGACACGGCCAAGATTCTCGCGTTCACTGCCCTGTCGATGGTGCCCGCGCTCGTGTTCTTCCTCTTCGCCGAGCGCCGGATTGTGGGCGGCCTCTCGGGCGCCGTCAAGGGATGAGCGTCGCGGCGCGCGCCGCTACGCTGCCCGCCGAGCACCACGATCCCGTGCTGCCGGGCATGTACCCCGACCCCAGCGCGTGCCGCGTAGGTCGCGACGTCTATCTCGTCACGAGCAGCTTCGAGTACTTCCCGGGCATCCCGATCTTCACGAGCCGCAACCTCGTGGATTGGCGGCAGATCGGGCACGTGCTCACGCGCCGAAGCCAGCTCGACCTCGCCGGCGTGCGGAGCTCGGGCGGCGTCTACGCCCCCACCCTGCGCCACCACAACGGCACCTTCTACCTCGTATCGACGCTTGTCGGGCGCGGCAACTTCCTCGTCACCGCGGCTCGGCCTGCCGGCCCGTGGTCGGACCCCATCTGGCTCGACGCCGAAGGCATCGACCCGTCGCTTGCGTTCATCGGCGGGCGCGTCTACTACACACGGAACGGCCCTGGCTCGGACGCCGACCACCCGTTCGTCTACCAGGGCGAGCTTGCGGTCTCGCCCGGTGACGCCTCGCTCCGGCGGAGACCCCGCGTTATCTGGAAGGGAACGGGCGGGATCTGGCCCGAGGCGCCGCACCTCTACCGCCGAGACGGCTCGTACTACCTCGTCACCGCCGAGGGCGGTACGAGCTACGGGCACTCCGTCGTCGTCGCCCGCAGCCGTCGCCCATATGGGCCCTTCGAGCGATCTCCGCACGGCCCGCTCCTCAGCCACCGCGACCGTCCACGCCACCCCGTCCAGGCGACGGGGCACGCCGACCTCGTCGAGTTCGAGGACGGAGCCACGTGGTCGGTGTTCCTCGGCATCCGTCCGGCCGCCGGACGTCACCACCACCTCGGCAGGGAGACCTTCGTCGCGCCGCTGACGTGGGGCGAGGACGGCTGGCCGCGGCTCGGGGACGCACCGCGCCCATCGCCCGCGCACGAGCCGGCCGTCGTCCGCGACGATTTCGACGCGTCGCGTCTCGGCGCGGAATGGGTGTCGGTCCGGAACCCGGAGCGGGGAAGCCGCTCGCTCGGCGAACGGCCCGGGTGGCTCCGCCTCTGGGGGTCGGCCGCCACGCTGCGCGACGCCGCGCCGGTGACTTTCGTCGGCCGGCGCCAGCAGCACTTCGACGTCGTGGTCAGCACGGTGCTCGAATTCGAGCCTGGTCGCGATGGGGAGTCCGCAGGGCTCGCCGTTCGGGCGAACGAAGAGTTCCATGTCACGCTGCTGGTGGGGCAAGGGGCGCGTGGCCGTGTGCTGTGCCTCGAGCGGGTCGATCGTGGCCACGCCAGGATGCTCGGCATCCAGCCGCTCGGTCGTGGGCCGGTGACGTTGTGCATCGAGGCGACACGGGCTGCGTACACATTTCTCGGCGGCACGGGTCGCCGGATGAGCCTGCTCGGGACGGTGTCGACACGGGCTTTGTCCGCCGAGACGATCCACGCCGCGACGGGGCGCCACCACTTCACGGGCGCGGTAATCGGGCTCTACGCCTCCGGTTCGGGTCGGCAGGCGACCGCGCCGGCGGACTTCGACTCGTTCGAGATGGCGCTGCGCTGAGTGGTCACTCGATCAGCTCTTCGTCATCGCGAGCATCGGGACCCGCCCGGCTCTCGAGCCCTGACCGGAGCATGTCCTCTCCGTTGTCGACCACGGCCATCGCGTCTGTGAGCGCGAAGACGAGGTTGAGGTCGTCCCAGCTGAGGTTTCGACCAGGCCAATGGCGCTCGCGACGGTGAGGGGTGGGGACGGTCTCGCGCTGTTCGAAGTCGCCTCTCCTACGCCGCGCACCCGCGCGAACTCGGTCGAACGAGGGTGGCGTTGGGCGGTGGCCGCGCGGGCTCCCGTGCGCGCCCCGGGATACAACGGGGTTGATCCCGTCAGCGCCATGTCGTTTACTAGCGCGCGCCATGGAGCAGGAGAGCGCTACAGCGGTGCCGGCCCCGCGGCCGTTCGGAGGGCTCGGCGTCGACACGATTCTCGCGGGGGTGCTCCTCTTCGCCGGCGCGATCCTGTTCCTCGCGCTCGCGCCGTCCGCGTACTACGCGTACCTCGCGATCCACATCCTTTCTGCCGTGATCTGGGTCGGTGGCGACGTCACGCTCACGGTGCTCGGGATCGTGTTCGAGCGGCGCGGCGAGGGGGAGACGCTCGGTGCCCTCGGCAGGATGGGCGCCTGGATCGGGACCCGGGTCTATACGCCGACGCTGGTCGTGACGCTCGTCTTCGGGATCATCCTCATGCAGAAGGGAAACTTCGAGTGGGGCCAGTTCTGGGTGATCTTTGCGCTCGTCGGGTGGGCGATCGCGGCGCTGGTCGGGGTCGGCTTCGTCGGCCCGGAGCTCGGCCGCATCGACGAGGCCGCACGCACGCACGGACCGGACTCGCCCGAGGTCGCGATGCGCGTGAAGCGGCTGTTCATGATCTTCCGCTTCGACACTGTGCTCCTCCTACTGATCGTGGTGAACATGGCGGCGAAGCCGAGCTTCTGACGCAGCGTTGGAGAACGACCGCCGGCGCCGATCGCGGCCCCACGGCCATCGACATCACGATCGGCCCCAGACGTCGCCACGTCATGGCCGGGGTGGCGCCACCGTCAGACACCGAGGCAGACACGCTGGACCTCGGGGTCGTGCAGCAACGACTGCCCCGCACCCGACGACACGATCGTGCCCTCGCTCAGGAGATGGCCGCGTTGCGAGATCGCCAGGGCGCGCGTCACGTTCTGCTCGACGAGCAGGATCGAGACGCCGCCCGCATGGATCTCCTGGAGGACGTCGAACAGCGTGTCGACGACGACGGGGGCGAGACCGAGCGAGGGCTCGTCGAGGAGCAGGAGCCGTGGGCCGGCCATCAGCGCCCTTCCGAGCGCGAGCATCTGCTGCTCGCCGCCGCTGAGCGTCCCGGCTCGCTGGTCGCCGCGCTCCCGCAGGATCGGGAACAACTCGTGCACTCGTCTCAGCCGTGTGTCGCGCTCGGGGCGCGCGCTCCGTTGGTACGCGCCCAGCTCGAGGTTGTCGCGGACCGTCATTCCCGCGAACACGCGGCGCCCTTCGGGCACGATTGCGATCCCGTGCTCGCAGACCTCGTGGCCGCGCGGTCGCATGAGGTCGACGCCGTCGAAGACGATCTCGCCGCTGCGGTCGCTGAGTAGCCCGGCAATCGCCTTGACGAGCGTGCTCTTGCCCGCACCGTTCGGGCCGACGACGCTCGCGATCTCGCCGTCGGAGATCTGCAGGTCGACGTCGCGGAGCGCGCGAGCTTCGCCGTAGTAGGCGCTCAGCTTGCGGATTTCAAGCAACTGCCTCACGCCCAAGGTAGGCCTGCCGGACTGCGGGATCACCCATCACCGCATGCGGGTCGCCGTCGGCAAGCTTCACGCCCCGATCGAGCACGACGATGCGGGTCGCGAGGCCGGTGACGACGCGCATCAGGTGCTCGACGAGAACGATCGTGGCACCGCCCTCGTGGATCCGACGGAGCACGCCGAGCGCCTCGTCGAGCTCAGCGGGGTTGAGGCCTGCAAGCACCTCGTCGAGCAGGAGCAGCGTTGGCCGGGTCGCTAGTGCGCGGGCGAGCTCGAGCATCTGGCGCTCGTGCAGGTTGACCTCGCGCGGGAGGGCGCCGGCCCGCGCCCCGAGCCCCACGACCTCGAGGCATTCGTCCGCGCGGCGGCGTGCCTCTTCCAGCCCCTCGCTTCGGCGTCCGAACATGCAGGCAAGCGCAACGTTGTCGCGGACCGTCATCGACTCGAACGGCTTCGGGATCTGATGCGTCCTGGCCACGCCGAGATGGGAGCGCACGTGCGGCGCGACGCGATCCACCCTTCGGCCGTCGAGCCACACCTGGCCCTCAGTCGGTGAGTGGACTCCGGCGAGGATGGCAATGAGCGTCGACTTCCCGGACCCGTTCGGCCCGACGAGCCCGACGATCTCGCCTCGCTCGACCGTGAGCGATACCCCCGCCAGCGCACGCACGCCGCCGAAGCGCTTGTGGACGTCCGCGACCTGGAGAAGTGGGGCGCTCATCGAGCCGCTGCGTCCCCCATCGGCGGGGAGGCCAGCTCGCGCCGATCCGCTACACCGCCTCGCCGCGTACGCGAGCCACCCACGAGCAGCACGAGAGTTGCCGCAGCGAGCCCGGTCGCGAGCCAGTCGGTGGCGATTCCCCAACCGGCGAAGCCGGCGACGAGGGTCGTCGCGACCAGCGTCACGGCGGCGAGAGCGGCGCGCCGGGGGTCGTCCCGGAGCCGCGCGTACAGGCCTTCCGGGGCGAAGAGGATCACGACGACGAGGATCGCTCCGAGGATCACCTGCCCCCACTCGCCGAAGCCGGAGTTCGTCAGCCGCTCCTGAAGGCTGTAGATCACGAGCGCGCCGATGACAGGCCCGAGCCAGTGCTGCCGCCCGCCCAGCACGCACATGACGACGACGAGCAGCGGGACGTTGAGCGAGAAGACCCCCTCGGGCGTCAGGTAGCCGATCTGCAGCGCCGCGACGGCGCCCGAGAGGCCCCCCAGGAAGCCCGTGATGGAGATCGCGAGCATCTTGTACCGGAAGGTCGGAACACCGATCTCCTCGGCAACCTCCTCCTCGTCGCGGATCGAGAAGAGCCCCCAGCCGAAGCGCGAGCCCTGGATCAGAAACGCCGTGACGACGGCCAGCGCGGCCACGGCCAGGCCGAGGCGGTAGATGAGGTCCTGGTACTCCCCGAGGAAGGCCGGGTAGTCGGGTATCGGAACCGCGATCCCCTGCCCCCCGTCGACCCACGTGCTGAGCGCCGCGATCGACGCAAGGGTGAACGTGACGGCGAGCGTGAGCAGCGCGAAGATCTCGCCGCGCAAGGAGCCGAGCCGGAACGCGAGCGCCCCGATCGCGGCGCCGAGGGCGCCTGCGACGAGGCCTGCGATCGGGATCGTCAGGAAGTAGTTGACGCCCTCGCGCGTCACCAGATCGGCTGCGACGTAGACACCGAGCCCGTAGAACGCTCCCTGCCCAAAGCTGAAGTAGCCGGTGTATCCGGACAGGATGTTCCAGCTCGTTGCCTGCGCGATCCAGAAGAAGACGAAGTACGCGTAGACGAGGTAGAAGGGTGCGAACCCGGTCGCGTCCTGGATGTTCGGCACGAAGGCAAGGGCGGCGACGACCGCCAGCAGGCCGACGAGCTGCCCGACCTTCATGACGCGCCGAGCCGACCGAAGAGCCCGTTCGGGCGGAAGAGCAGCGCGAGGATGAGCAGCACGAAGACGACGAGCGGCGCGCCCTGCGGTGTCCACGCGACGCCGACCAGCCCGGCAACGAGGCCGATCAGGATGCCCGCCCCGACCGCCCCGAGCAGGTTGCCGATCCCTCCGAGGATGACGACGGCGAATATGAGGCCGACCCACTCGAACGCAAGCTGCGGAAAGACAGCCTGGTTGATGCCGATCAGCACCCCGGCCACGGCGGCCATTGCCGACGCCATGCCGGCAGCCAGCATCCCGATCCGGCGCGGGTTCACGCCGAACGCGGCGGCCATCTCGCGGTCGTAGGCGAGCGCGCGGAGCGCCTTGCCGAAGTACGTTCGACGGAGTACGAGGAACGTCGCGACGGCAAAGGCGAGCGCCGCTCCGAGCGCCATGAGCTGCGGGACGGGAAAGGCGATGTCGGCGACGAACAGCGCGCGTGAGGCGTAGGGGTTCTCGGCCGCCTCGATCTGGCGAAAGTCGGCGCTCCAGATGTTGTTGATCAGCCGGATCGCGATGATGAAGAGCCCGAAGCTGAGCAGGAGCGAGTTGAACTCGTCGACCTCGAAGCGCTCGATCAACCACTGCACGGCGACACCGAGGACGAACATCGCGGGCACGAGAACCAGCGTTGCGAGCAGCGGGTCGGCGCCGGTCGAGGTCGTCAGCTGGTACGTGACGTACGCGCCGAGCAGGATCAGCGCGAAGTGCGCGAGGTTGATGACCTTGAGGAGCCCCCAGGTCAGCGACAGGCCGAGCGCCATCACCGCGTAGAGCCCACCGATCATCACGCCCGAGACGCCCGCCTGCAGGTAGGTGTTCACGGCGCGACGCTATCGCTCATCCCGCGGAGCGGGGACGCCGCCGACGCGACGTCCCCCGCTCTGGCGGAAGCGCTCTAGCCCTGAGGGCCTTGCAGCCTCGCAACCCTGAGGTTCGGCGGCCACACGACGACCCATCGCCGATTCTGGATCTGCTTCACGAGGTTCCGCGCGACCGAGAAGTTGTTCAACGCGGGGTTGAACTTGAGCTTGCCGACGAACGTCGTCTCCGCTCCGTTGGCCCGCAGGTTCGTGCAGATGCGGTCGTTGTCGAGGCTCCGCGCGCCGCGGACGCCCGCCGCGAGCACCTCCCAGGCCGTCCACGACGCGGTCGCCTGCGAGTCGAAGACCCGGTAGTTGAGACCGTTGGCTGCCGCGCGCTGGGCAAACCGGGCGACGATGCCCTGCGCCTTTGGGCCCATCTTCTTCAGCAGCTTGCCGTTCGGCTCGAACAGCGTGATCGAGAGCACGCCGTTCCCTCGATCGCCGAGCCCGAGGAGAGGCCCGGGCGCGGGGAAGAGCGTGAACAGCTGCGGCGGCCGGTAGTTGAGCTGGTCCATCGCCTGGATCAGGTTGACGGGGTCGAGCGCGAGGCCGCTGTTCCAGACGAGGTCCGGCTGCGCGGCCCGCACCTGTGCGGCGATCGAGCCCCAGTCCGAGACCGTGGGCGGGTACTTGAGGTCGAGCACGACGTTGAAGCCCGCCTTCTTGGCCTCCTCGACGGCACCGCCCGCGCTCGAGTTCGGAGCCCCGTACGAGATGAAGTTGGTCGACCCACCCGTGTTCGTCACGAACGCGATCCGCTGCGGGGGGCGCCGTACTGTCTTGAGGGCCGTGAAGACGGTCCGCGGCACCGTGAGGTTGGGCCTGCCGCCAGTCGACCAGGTCGGGAACTGACAGCGGTAGGTCAGCGCATAGGTGAGCACCGCGGTGTGGTTCGGGAGGACGAAGCCGTGTCGTTCGGCCACCGCTTGTGCCGCAACGATGTTCGGCGTCGCGTACGGGCCCATGATCAGGTCGACACGGTCCTGGCCGATCAGCCGCTCATAGAGCGCCGTGACCTTGGCGGGGTCCGATTCATCGTCGTAGAGCTTCCACTGCACCGGCCGGCCGAGCAGACCGCCGTTGGCGTTGATCCACTGGACGAACGCCTCTCCGGCGGCCTTGTGGATGACCCCGGTCGCGGCGAACGATCCGGTCAGCGACAGCGTGCTGCCGACGACGATCGGCGCCGGGGCTGCCTTGCGTGCCGAAGCCTGCTGGACGCCGCCCGCGATGACGGCAAGACCCAGCGCGAGCAGGGCGACGGCCGCGCGGCGACCGCCCTTTCCGCTGAGAACGTGACGCTGCATGCAATCACCTCCCGAGCGGCCTGGCCGCTCGCAGCCGTGACCTCACCCCCGTCGTCGGAGGCGTGTGTACGGTATTGCTAAACGTCTGCGCCTGTCAAGCAACGTCATTGGCCGAAGCTGGGCACAAGAGCGCTGTTTACAGGGGTTTTTTGGCCGAAGATGTTCATGGAGCCTGCACACCGCTCCACGAGCACCCAAGAGGGCGCGACTGGTCGAAGACCACCCTGACCGTTCACGACCCGCGGGCAGGCTACCCGCGGTGCTCGCAGTGCGCCCCGTGTGGGGGCGCACCGCCCACCGGTGCCACGACCGAGCGACCCTAGGAGGCGACGCCCGCCGGGGCGGCCGCCGGCACGTCGATCTGGAGGCCTGGCTCGGCGGCGCGGACCTCGGTCGTGGGGAGGCCGAGCTCCGCGCGGACGATGTTGGCGCCCTGCGCGAGGGCTGCGGCCTTGTACAGCGCGATCGGCCGCGGCACGCCCTGTCGCCCGAACCCGCAGTCCGACGACAGGACGAGCTGCTCGGCATCGATGTACTCGAGCGCAAGACGAATATCGGACGCGACTTCGTCCACCGTCTCGACCTGGAGCGCGCGGTGGCCGATGATCCCCACGGCGATCTTCTTGTTGAGCTTCCCCTTGTACGGGGCGAAGCGCGGGAGGAGCTGGTGCCCGTTGTGCTTGGACTCGATCGTCCAGACGTCGGCGTTGACGCGCTCCAGGAAGATCTCGAGCGACGCCTCGTACGTGATCGTCGGCTGGAAGCAGTGCTGCGCGCCCGGGTTCCCCCAGCACGTGTGGACCCAGATCTCCGCCTCGAGCCCCTCGACCGTGTAGTTGAAGAGGTCGACGTAGAAATCGAGGGTCGACTCGTCGGCGCCCCAGGCTGCGGCGCTGTGAATCGCAGGCTCCTCGATCTGGACGACCTTGCAGCCGGCCGCCACCAGCCGCCGGAGCTCTGCGTTGAGGACGGTGGCGATGTCCCACATGAGCTCGCGCTTGTCGTCGTCGTAGACGTCGGTCTTCACCGTGAGCACCGTCGACGCCAGATCGGCCGCGATGGTGCCGAACTTGACGGGCCTGTCCGTCCGCGACTGCGCGACGCGCCACACCTTGGCGAACTCGAGCGGCACCCGCGGGCCGACCTTGTCGACGATCGCGTGGTACTTCCAGCCGCCGACGATCTCGTTGAGCCACGTGCCGATGGGGTACTCCCATCCCGCCGTGGTCTCGGTGTCGAACTCGGAGACGCCGCTCAGCCGCTCGCTGGGGTACGAGAACCACGAACGGCCCGCCAGGTCGAAGTCGAGGTGGTAGTCCCCGTTCGTCAGGATGTCCAGTCCGGCGAGCTCCTGGTCCGAGATCACCGTGGCCACGGCGTCGAGATGCTGCTCGCGGAAATCGACGTCGGACAACGCTGTCGAGTACGGCCGCTCGAAGAGGCCCCCCGTGTACCACCTCGGGCGCGGCCATGATCCGGTCACGGTCGTCGGGAGCATCAGGTCCTTCGTGGCGGTCAGCATCGCCGGCTCCTTTCCAGCCTGAAACCCGTTGAGCGTCTAGTGCAACCACACTGAACGTAACAGACTCGCGCGCATCGGTGGACCACGTCCGGCGAGCCCGTCACTCGCCGCGGCGCGAGATCTCGAGCAGGTACGCCACCATCACGTCCTCGTCGCCGACGCTGACGTGGTAGGCGTCGGAAAGCTGCTCGACACGCTCGATCTGCGGCTTGCTCGAGACGAACAGTGGCCCGAAGGGGAAGAAGCCGAACTCGGCGACCCGCGCGTCGAGGTCGGCAGCGGCGAGCAGTCGCTCCGTCGCGAGCTGACCCACGATCGAGAGCTGCATCACGTACGCCGTACCCCCGGGCGCGAGCAGCCTGGGCAGGAGGCGCAGAAAGTGGTCGAGGATCGTGCGGCCCCAGTAGTCCAGCGGTCGATGTCCCGTCGGCTCGTCGAACGGGTCGACCGGAAGCTGGTAGAGGCTCGCGACGACGACGTCGAAGCTCTGATCGGGCTCCCAGTCGAAGAGGTCCGCGGTGTCCCCGCCGACCCGGTCCGAGACGCCGTTTCGGAATGCGTTCGCAAGCGTGTTCGCGACCGCGTTGCGATCGATGTCGATCGCGTGCACCGAGGCGGCGCCGTTGAGCGCGAGCTGAACGGCGAGGATCCCGCACCCGCAGCCGACGTCGACGCACCGCGATCCCTTGCCGATCCCCCGCTCGAAGAGGTGCTTCCAGACGAGGAAGCTTCCCTGGGTGGGGACGAACACGCCCGGATCCACAACGAGCTCGGGGAAGGGCAGCGGGAAGAGGACGCGGCCGCGCTCGTCGAGCCACGCTCGCCCCGGCGTCTCGGCGTCCAGCTCGTCGCCGTACGGGACCGCGACCGGCGGGCGCTCGCGACCTGGCTTCGTGCCCTCGAGCGCCCGCGCCGCGGACGCGACGTGCTCGGGAGTCGTGCCGCAGCAGCCTCCGACGATCTGCGCGCCCTCCGCGCGCCACTCGAGCGCGAGCTCGGCGTAGCGACGGGGGTCGATCTCGTCGTCGAAGCTCCAAAGCGGGCCGGCGAGATGGCCGAGGTTGGGGTAGACGCCCAGCGGGAGCTGTGTGAAGTCACGGAGCCAGGAGAGCATTCCGGGCACGTGGTCGACGGGGAGGCAGTTGACGAGGAGCGCACCGACCCCGATCTCCTCGAAACGGCGGGCCGCTCGACCGAAGAGGTCGCCCTCGGGCGGGCCCCAGTGCTGTCCGTAGACGCCGCACACGCCGTGACGGCAGCGACGAAACGAGAGCCAGACCGGGAGCCCGGTCTCGAGCAGGCGCTCGACGACCTCGAACGTCTCCGGGTCGCGGATGAGCGTCAGCGTCTCGAGCAGGACGAGGTCCGGCGGATCGTGTTCGAAGACGCGGGCGAGGAGCTCGATCGTGCCCTGCCGCTCGGGCGAGTTGACCTCCTCGGAGATCGTGAATGCGACGGCACACTCGCCCGACCGTCCCTCCTCGTCGACCGCCTGCCGTGCCAGCCTGATGCCGAGCCGAGCGACATCCATCCAGTGGCCGAGCTCCGCCGAGCCGGGATGGGCGTGAGCGTCGGCCTCGGGCGCAGACAGGATCGACCACGTGTTGGTCGAGATCACGTGGCAGCCGGCGGCGACATACCGTTCGTGCACCTCGCGAACCGCCTCTGGGGCACGGTAGAGGGCCCACGTGCCCCAGAGCTCGGCGTGTGTCCCCGCCTGGCCCTCGAGGGGGTGGACACGCTGCAGCTCGGTGGCGACGCCACCGTCGAGAACGACGCAGCGCTCGGCCGCGAGCAGCTCCTCGACGTGTCGATACGCCGCCGAGCTCTCGACGACCCGTGAGCTCCGATCGCCGATCACGTCGATCGCGCGCGGTCGCCCTCGCGGATCACCTGGGCGACGATCGAGAAGTCGCCGCCCGCGAGGCCACGCTCGCTCGCGCGGCGCAGCACCTCGTCAGCCGCGCGGACGGTGGCGAGGTCGACCCCCAGCCGGTCGGCGAGCTCGAAGGCGAGCCTCAGGTCCTTCCGCATGAGCTCGACGGTGAAGGCAACCGGGGTCTCGTCGGGCCGGAGGAAGGCATCGCGCTTGTACGCGACGAGCGGTGCTCCCACCGCGCCGCCCGCAAGGACGTCGTACGCCGCCTCGGGTGGGATCCCCGCCTGCTCGGCCAGCACGAGGGCCTCGGCAACCGCCTCGTTGAGGACGGCGACCACGGAGTTGATCGCCAGCTTCATCGCCGCCCCCGCGCCGGCACTGCCGAGGTGGAACCGCTTCCGGGAGAGCGTCTCGAGCACCGGCTCCGCGCGGTCGATCGCGGCCCGCTCGCCGCCCATCATCAGTGTCAGCTCGCCCTTCTCGGCGACCGGGGTGCTCCCCGAGACCGGCGAGTCGATCCACTCGGCGCCGCGCCCGCTCACCGCCTCCGCGAACTCGATCGCCGCAGTGGGGCCGATCGTGCTCGTGTCGATCACGATCGAGCCCGTGCCCAGGCCGGCGAGGATGCCGTCGTCACCGTGGAGCACCGCCCGGAGCGCATCCGCGTCGGCGAGCATGGTGATGACGATCTCCGAGCCCTCGGCGAGCGCCCTCGGGGTCTCGGCCGCGCGCGCACCCGCCGACGTGAGGGCGTCGAGGGGCTCGGGCGAGCGGTTCCACACCGTCAGCGGGAACCCACCCTCGAGCACCCGGCGCGCCATCGGCGTGCCCATCCGGCCGAGTCCGGCGAAGCCGACCGCGACGCCCGGCGGCTCGATCACGTGGTCGTCTTCTCGAGATCCTTCTGGGACTCGAGGCGCGCCACCAGGTAGTCCCAGTCGCGGTTGAAGCGGTACGAATGACGGTCGGGCGGCCCCGGTGCCGACGTCTCGAGCCAGCGCACGCCGTTGCCATTCGTGTTGTAGAAGGCGTGGATGCACCCGACGCCCGTCCAGAAGGCATCGCCGGGGCGAAGGGTGTAGCGCTCGTCGTCGGCGACGACGTCCACCTCTCCTTCGAGCATGTAATACGACTCCTCGAAGGGGTGGTCGTGCGGGAGCGCCATGCCGGTCTGGGTGTACTGGACCATGAACATGGTGTGGAGATGGGCGTCGAGGCGCTGGTCGACGAGCATCTTCACGGCGATGCCGCTGTAGGCGAGAAGCGCAGTCGCCATGCTCGCCGAGACAGTCGGCTGGTCGACCGGGGCTCCGAGCTTCAACTCGTCGAGGTCCATCTGCCAGTCGTCGAGGCGGAAGAGATTCCGATTCCTCGGATCCCGCACGTCGAGCTCGGACGGCGTCGACGACGGGGGCCCGCCGACGAAGTACGTATCGGTCTGGCCGTTCCCCGGACGACGCGGCTGCGGCGCCGCCATCTCGATCCAGGTCGCCACTCCGTCGTCGAGGCGCCAGGCGTGCGGCACGCCGACGGGCACGACGCCGCATGCGCCGGGCAGGAGGACGACCCCTCGGCCGTCGAGGTAGAGCGTCGGCATGCCCTCGAGCACGTAGAAGCTCTCCTCGAAGGAGTGAACGTGCTCCTCGACGTGGCCGTCGTCGAGACGGCACAGCCCGAGGCCCATGTGCACCGACCCGTTGGAGCCGTCGACGAGCACCGACCGCCCAAACCCCTCGCTGTTCGATCCGTACTCCGCTGCGAAGACGATCTCCTCGCGGCGCTTCAGATGGTGCACGCTCGCCTCCTCATCGCCCGTCGTGTCTCCGGCGACCCCGCCTCACAGCATCATCCACCCGCCGTCCACGTCCAGGTTCACACCGTTGACGGCCGAGTTCTCGAGGAGGAAGAGCGACGCGTCGACGATCTCGGCGGTCACGACGTTGCGTCCGGTCGGCGTGCGGGCGCGAACGTTCTGCAGCGCCTCCTCCTTGCCGCTCCAGAAGGGCGTGTCGCCGACGATCCCCGGGTGAATCGCGTTGACTCGTACGGGCGCGAGCTCGATGGCCAGCGTCCGGATGAGGGTCGCGACCGCCCCGTTCACCGTCGTCACCGTGGTCGAGCCCGGATACGGCCGGTCCTTGGCCAGCCCGCCGAACAGGAGAATCGAGGCATCGGGTGCGAGCCTGCCCGTGAGCTGGTGGACGACCTCGGTGTAACCGACCAGCTTGAGGTTGACGAGCCGAATCGCGTCGTCGATCGCGTACTCGGCGACCGAGTTCTGATCGCGCTCGACCGCGACGATCGCGAGCCGGTCGACGCGCTCGACGTCGCGAAGGCCGGCCGCGATCGAGTGCGGCTCGGCAAGGTCGATGCCGACACCGCGCGCTCCGTCGCCGAGCTCGGACGCGACGGCTGCCGCCCGCGTCTCGTCCCGGCCGGTGATCGTGACGCGCGCGCCCCGGGAGGTGTACGCCGCAGCGAGGGCGCGGCCGAGACCCGAGGTGCCCCCGATCACGACGACGTCAGCGGCCACGATCACCCGTTTGTTCGATCTCATTGAGCAAAACGGCGCCTGTGTTCGATGCAACTCTACACAGATCCGCATCGGGCCCCGGGAGGTGAGCCGGGCACCGACGTATAGTGACGCCATGGCACGGCAGGCGAGCCGCCCCGCCGCGAGCGAGCCGGTGCGCTCTGCGATCGGGTCGAATGACGCGGAGATCACCGTCCCGGCGACCCTCGGAGCGAGGATTCGGCAGGAGCGTCAGGCAGCGGGGCTGACGGTACGGCGGCTCGCCGCCCGCATCGAGGTGTCGCCGAGCCTCATCTCGCAGATCGAGCGGGGCCGCGCGACGCCGTCGGTCGCGACGCTCTGGGCGATCGCGACCGAGCTCGGCCTGCCCGTCGGCGACCTCTTCAGCGAGGCGGAGGCCGCCCTCGGCGGCTCGCAGCCCTCCACGCCCGTCCAGCCGCGGCAGAAACGAATGGCCATCACGCTCGCGGGCGGCGTCCGTTGGGAACGCCTGACCCCGACGCCCGACCACGAGGTCGACTTCGTCTACGTCGTCTATCCCGTCGGATCGGAGTCCTGCCCGCCCGACGCGCTGTCGCAGCATGGCGGCAAGGAGTACGGCTACATGATCAGCGGCAAGCTCGGCGTTCGGATCGGGTTCGACGAGTACGCGCTCAAAGCCGGTGACTCGATCAGCTTCGAGTCGCACCGCCCTCATCGCCTCTGGGCGATCGGGAACGAGCCGGCCGTCGCCGTCTGGACGGTGCTCAACCGGAAGGGCGACGACCGCGCGGCGCTCCTCCGCGGCGAGACCACCGGGTAGCGACCGGCCGGGCGCCCGCATCATCCCCCGCGCCTGCCGACGACCTCGGCCGCGATCCGGTCGGCTCCGGGCAGGTGTGCGTCCTCGAGCGGCGGGCTGTACGGGATCGGCGAGTTGGGCGTCGCGATGCGCCACGCATCGTCGAGGTCGCCGAGACCCTTCTCCGTGACGAGCGCGAGCACTTCGCCCGCCCAGCCGCCCGTCAGCGGCCCTTCCTCGACGACCGCGACCCGGTTCGTCTTCTCGACCGAGGCGAGGATCGTCTCGAGGTCGAGGGGCCGGAGCGTGCGCAGGTCCACCACCTCCGCGCTCACTCCGTCGGCCGCGAGCCGCTCGGCCGCCTCGAGGCAGTCGTGCACGCCTTTCATCGCGCTGACGAGCGTGACGTCGCCGCCCTCTCGCACGACCCGGGCCTGCCCGAGCGGCACCGTCTCCGAACCGACCGCCCCCTTCGTCGAATACAGGCGCTTGTGCTCGAGGAAGACGACGGGATTGTCGTCTCGAATCGCGCTCTTCAGCAGCCCCTTCGCGTCCGCCGGCGTTGCGGGAGCGACGATCTTCAGGCCCGTGATACCCATCAGCCACGCCGCGGGGATCTGCGAATGGATGGCCCCGAAACGCCCACCGGCGCCGACGACCGACCGGATGACGACCGGGCAGCCGTGCCGCTCGCCGGTCAGGAACCAGTGCTTCGTCATCTGGTTGACGATGCTGTCCATCGACAGGGCGAGGAAGTCGCCGAACATGATCTCCAGCACGGGTCGCAGCCCGGTGATCGCCGCCCCGTAGGCGGCTCCCGTCATCGCGAGCTCCGAGATCGGCGTGTCGAACACCCGCGTCGGGCCGTACTTCTCGTAGAGACCCGGCGTGACGGCGAAGACACCACCTGCGATCGCGACGTCCTCGCCGAAGAAGATGACCCGCTCGTCGCGCTCGAGCTCCTCGTCGAGCGCCTGCCGCACGGCTTCCCGGAGCTCGACCTCGGCAACGCTCGCGTCCGCCCCCGTCGACGCCCGGGGCTCGGCCTCCGCCGGAGCTCTTGAGGCGAGCGGCGGCGGTGCGACCCCCGACGGCTGCACGCGCGCGATCACCGCACCGAGCGCAACCGTCCCTCCCTCGTCGACGACGATCTCCACGACGACGCCGTCGAGCTCCGCCTCGTACACGACCGTCGCCTTGTCCGTCTCCACCTCGACGAGGGGCTCGCCGCGCGCGACGGCGTCGCCTGGTGCCTTGAGCCACCTGAGGACGGTCGCTTCCTCCATCGAGTCGGACAGCCGCGGCATTCCGACATCGACGACCTCCGGCACGGCTGCCCGGCTCACGTCCGCGCCTCCGCCGTACCTCCGGCGAACTCGCTTCGTTCTCTGTGGTCGGGAAACGGCGCCGCGAGCGCCGTTCGCTCGATCTCGTCCAACGACCGCTCGACGTCGTGCGCGAGCGCCGCGAGCTGGGCGTCGTCGAGCGACCACTCGTCCTGCAATCGAGTCGCCGCGACGACGAGCGGGTCGTGTTCCTTCCAGCGGTCGAGCTCGCCGTCCGGGCGGTACTTCCCCGGATCGCTCCGCGAATGGCCGACGAAGCGGTACGTCGCGGCTTCGACGAAATGAGGCCCCTCACCGCTCCGGGCACGCTCGACGACCTCGGAAGCCACGTCCCGGACGGCCCAGACGTCCATCCCGTCGACGGTGCGAGTCGGGATCTCGAGCACCGCGGCGCGAGGCAGGATGCCACCGGGCGTCACGGCGTCGGTCGGCGTGTACTCGCCGTACTGGTTGTTCTCGCAGACGAACACGACCGGCAGACCGAGCACCTTCGCGAAGTTCAGGCACTCGAAGAAGTACGCCTGGTTCGCCGCGCCGTCGCCGAAGTAGGCGACCGCCACTCCGCCCGTCCTCCGGAGCGAGATCGCGGCGCCCGTGGCCGCGGCGATGCTGCCGCCCACGATCCCGTAGCAGCCCAGCACACCGTTGTCCGGATCGACGACGTTCATCGAGCCTGCGAGACCGCCGTTGACGCCCGTGGCGCGGCCGAGCAACTCCGCGAGCAACTGCGTCGGATCTGTTCCCATCGCGAGCAGATGCCCGTGCCCGCGGTACGTACAGGCGATCCGGTCGCTCGCCTGGAGCACGTCGGCGAACCCGATCGCGACGGCCTCCTGCCCCGAGTAGAGATGCGTCGTGCCGTAGACCTCGCCCCGTAGGAAGAGGCTCTGGACGCGGTCCTCGAAGCCGCGGATGAGGAGCATCCGACGGTAGAGGTCGGTGGCGGTCTGAGCGTCGACGGGGAGGGTGACAGGCTGTGCGTCGTTCGTCGCCACGTCGGTCGAGCCTAGTGCCCCGTCCAGTGATGCTGCCGCGCCGGGCCGAAGAGCGTTGCTCCACCGGGCACTACGGGACTTCCAGCGCCTCGGGAACCACCCGGCCGTCGACGATGTCCACGCCGCGGACGTAGGTGCGACCCGCAACCAGCAGCTCGTCGGCCGGGAAGCGCGTGATCACCTCCGGCCCGCTCGGCGTGACGACGACCTCCTCCTCGATGCGGGCCGCCGATCGACCGTCGCTCGCGGGGCAATACGTCTCGAGCGCGAACACCATCCCCACCTCGAGCTCGGCCGGCGCCTCCATCGAGTGGAGGCGCGAGATCATCGGGAACTCGTACAGCCCGACGCCGAGGCCGTGCCCGAACTGGAGCCCGAACGCCGCCCGCTCGTCCTGCATGCCGATCTCCTCGGCCGTCGGCCACGCCCCGGCGATCTCGTCGGTCGTGACGCCGGGCCGGACGAGCTCGATTGCCGCGTCGAGCCACTCACGGCACTGCTTGTACGCATCGAGCTGGGCGGGTGTCGCGTACCCCACGTTGAACGTGCGGTAGTAGCACGTCCGATAGCCCATGAACGAGTGGATGATGTCGAAGAACGCCTGGTCGCCCGGGCGGATGAGGCGGTCGGAGAACGTGTGTGGGTGCGGGTTGCAGCGATCACCCGAGATCGCGTTGATCGCCTCGACATGCTCCGAGCCGAGCTCGAAGAGGAGCCTCATCGCCGCGGCGACGACCTCGCTCTCCTTCACGCCGGGGCGCAGCATCCGATAGATCTCCTCGTAGACGGCGTCGACGATCCCGGCCGCGTGGTCGAGGAGTGCGAGCTCGTCTTCGGTCTTGATCTTTCGCGCCTCGAGCATCACGGGCTGCGAGTCGGCGATCCGAAGGCCGGCGCGCTGGAGCGCGAGCAGCGTCGTGACGTCAGGCACGTCCATTCCTACGGGCTCCCCGGCGAGGCCTCGCTCGCGGAGCTCCTGGAGGACCATCGAGGCCAGGGCGTCCGGCACACCGGTCGCGTCCGGCATCGCCCCCCGCATCGGCGACACCCAGGCGCGCCAGTTCTCCTCGGGAAGCCAAGGGCAGTAGAGCTTGTGGTGGCGGGCGGCCGAGCCGAAGTCCCACAGCACCGGGTCCTCGTCGCGGAACACGAGCGCGAAGCGGATGTTCTTGTCACGCTCCCACGTTCCGATCGCAGTGCTCGTCACGTATCGGAGGTTGTTCGGGTCGAAGAGGAGAAGCGCGCCGAGCTCCGACGCGCCGAGCTCGGCCTTGGTCTTCGCGAGCCGCGTTCGGCGGAGCCGATCGAAGTCGATCCGCTGCTCCCAGTCGACCGCCATTGTCGCGCCGCGCGAAGCGATGTTCATGCACGCTCCCTGGGGTCGCTTTCCAATCGAATCGTTCCCGCGCCTGTTCAGCGATTCTGCACAGACCCCCAGTGAGCGTCAACTCGCGGCACGCGACGCCGCGAGGAGACGGGCTGCCTGCCCATACCCGGCTCACCGTCCTTGACTCTCACGGAGTCAGGCACTAGCGTTGAACGTCAATGGACAGCGAGTGCCGGACGTTCGACGTCGCTGGACACACCTGATCCTGGTGCTCGCTCCACATCTCTTCGAAGGATCCGGGCGCGCCGCAACCGCTGCGGCGGGTCGCGTGCCTTCGCTCGACGAAGGAGGGTGACCAATGTCGAAAGCAAGACCGAGGCTCGGTCGGCGTCGCCGTACCGCGATCATCGCCGTTGCGGCGACAGCCGCCGTGGCGGCTGCGGGGCTCGCCGGCGGGGCGAGCGCGAGCCGCGAACGGCCACGCGTGGCGTTCCTCTCGTTTGCGGTCGCCAACAGCTACGACGCGCCGATGCTCAAGGCCGCCAGGGACGTCGCGAAGAAGAACAACGCCACCGTGACGGTCTTCGACGCCGCGAACGATCCGAAGAAGCAGTTCGCACAGTTCCAGACGATCGCGTCGTCCAGGCAGTACGACGCAATCCTCGTGCAGCCGATCTTCGGCCCGCAGCTGATACCGCTCGTCAAGAAGGCGATCAGCAGCGGGATCAAGGTCGTCAACGTCGACCAGATTCTCGGGACGAACCCCGGGACGGCGAGGCCGCCGGTCGTCGGCATGTCGGGCAACGTCGTCTTCATCCAGACGGACATCGGACGCAAGCAGGGAGCTCTCGTCGTCGCGGCGTGCCGGGCGAACAACCTCAATCCGTGCAACGTCGGCTACCTCTATTCGGTGAAGGTCTCCTCGCTCGACACTGCGATTCGCAAGGGCTTCGACGCCGTGATCAAGTCCGTGCCCTCTATCAAGGTCGTGGCCGAGGGCGAGACGTTCTACCAGCACGCGGTCGCGCTGAAGGCGGCCCAGACGATGCTCCAGGCGCAGCCCGACATCAACCTCATCGTCGGGGCGGATCAGGGCGCCACGGGCGCGGAGCAGGCCAAGGCGGGGCGCGACATCGTCCTCGTCGGCTACGGCGGCGGGCGGGTCGGCCTGAACGCCGTCAAGGCAGGGCGGTGGTTCGGCACCGTCATGCAGCGCCCGACCACCGAGGGTCTGCGCGGCATGCAGTGCGCGATCGCGGCCGTGCGGCGGAACGCGAACTGCGGCGGCATCGACATCCTCAAGGGCCTCCCGAACGGCGGGATCGTCACGAAGGCGAACGCGTCCAAGTTCACGCCGGAGTGGCCCGGATAGGAGCGGTCTACCATGCCGTCGAGTTCACGACGTGGCGCAGCTCGAGCTCCAACATGTCTCGAAGCACTTCGGGGGCGTCCGTGCTCTCGATGACGTCTCGCTCGAGGTCACCCGTGGCAGCGTGCACGCGATCGTGGGAGAGAACGGCGCCGGCAAGTCGACGCTCGGGCGAATCGTCGCCGGCGTGGTGTCACCGGACGGAGGTCGGATGCTCCTCGACGGGGCTCCGACCTCCCTCCGCTCGCCCCGCGAGGCGCTCGAGCACGGAGTCGCCGCGATCGCCCAGGAGCCGTCGCTCGTCCCTCAGCTCAATGTGGCGGAGAACGTCTACCTCGGCGCCGAGCCGCGGCGCCGGGGATTCATCCGGCGTCGAGCCCTACGAGCGGCCTACGCCGAGCTCGCCGCACGTGCCGGCTTCGACCTCCCCGGCCAGGCGCGTGCCGGCGCGCTGAGAACGGCGGAGCAGCAGAAGACCGAGATCCTCCGAGCACTCTCGCGCGAGGCGCGGATCATCGTGATGGACGAGCCGTCGGCGGCTCTGAGCGCGCCCGAGACGGCCCAGCTGCACGACATCGTTCGCTCGCTCGCCCGGCGAGAGACGACGATCATCCTCATTTCCCACTTCCTGCGCGAGGTCCTCGAGCTCGCGGACACGGTCACGGTCCTCCGCGACGGCAAGGTCGTCCGAACCTCGCCGACGGCGGAGGAGACCGAGGCCACCCTCGTCGAAGCGATGCTGGGGCGGCCGCTCACGACCACGTTCCCTCCGAAGCGGCCGGCCAAGCCGGATGCGCCGATCGTGCTCGCCGTGGAGAACCTGCGCGCTCCCGGCGTCGACGGCGTCTCCTTCGACGTCCGCGCCGGCGAGATCGTCGGGCTTGCCGGCCTCGTCGGGGCGGGTCGCTCCGAGCTCGCCCGCGCGATCTTCGGCGCCAGCCGCATCACGTCGGGCGTCGCCCTGCTCCACCCCGACCGACCGCTCGGCAAGAGCCCGCGGCGGAGTCTCGACGCCGGCCTCGCGATGATCCCCGAGTCGAGACGAGAACAGGGGCTCGTCTTCGGCCGCTCCGTCGTCGAGAACGTCACGCTCTCGCGACTCGGCGAGCTCAGCCGGATGGGCGTCGTCAACCGCCGGGCCGAGCGTCGGTCTGCGGCGCGGATCCTCGATCGCTGCCAGGTGCGCGGCGCAGCGCACTCGGCCCCGGTCGGCGCCCTGTCAGGCGGGAACCAGCAGAAGGTCCTCTTCGCGCGGATGCTGTTACGCGACCCGCAGGTCCTCCTCGCAGACGAGCCGACGCGCGGCGTCGACGTGGGCGCGAAGCTCGCGATCTACGAGCTCCTGGTCTCGCTCGCCGAGGAAGGCACGGCGATCGTGCTCATCTCCTCCGAGCTCGAGGAGCTCCTCGGGCTCGCGCACCGGGTCCTCGTCATGCGTGCGGGTCGCCTTGCCGCCGAGCTCGCGGGCGAGGCCATGACCGAGGCGGCGATCCTCACCGCGGCGTTCGCGGATCGCTCCGCGGGAGGCGTCGCGGCGTGAGCGTCGACGTCGGGTCGGAGCAGGGCCAGGACCGGCTCGGCAGGCTGCGCGACGGCGCACGGGCGCTCGTGACGGTGGAGAGCCTGCGGCGAGCCGGCATCCTTCTCCCCTTCGTCATCCTCTTCGTCGTCCTCTCGCTGACGAGCGACGCGTTCGCGACGAAGGTCAACCTCCTCAACATCCTCGACCAGCAATCGGCGATCCTGATCATCGCCGCCGCGGGCACGCTGGTGCTCGTCGCCGGCGGCATCGACCTCTCGGTCGGCGCGACCTACTCGCTCGCAGGGGTCGTGGCTGCGCACTTCGCGCTCTCGACGCATCCGGTGGTCGCGATCCTGCTCGGGATCGGCGCGGGAGTCCTCGTCGGGGCGGTCAACGGGATCGTCTCCACCGTCCTCCGCATCAACGCACTGATCACGACGCTGGCCATGGCGTTCATCGTCGGTGGCTGCGCCAGCCTCATCACGAAAGGCACGCTCATCGTCCTGTTCGAGAAGCCGGACATCGGCAAGCTCGCACAGAGCGAGTTCGTGGGCGTCAAGACGTCGATCTGGATCATGGCCGTCGCCGTCGTCGTGATCGGGCTCCTCCTTGCCCGGACGACGGCAGGGCGATACATGTACGCGGCCGGCGGCAACGCCGAAGCGGCCAGGCTCGCGGGTGTGCGGGTCGACGCGGTTCGGATCGCGGCCTTCGTGCTGAGCGGCGCAGCGGCGGGCCTGGCCGGCGTGATCGACACCTCGCGAGTCCTGAGCGCGCAGGCGGGAACCGCGGACACGACGCTCGCGTTCACCGTTCTCGCCGGCATCGTCGTCGGCGGCACGAGCATCCTCGGAGGCGAGGGCGCCGTGTGGCGCACCGTTGTCGGTGTCCTCTTCATCGCCCTGATCGGAAACGGGTATGTCCTGCTCGGGCTCGACCCGCTCTACGAGCAGATCACGATGGGCGCAATCCTGCTCGTCGCCGTCGGCCTGGACGTCTGGACGCGGCAACGCACGGTCTGAGCGGGCAACCGAGGACGATTCTCTGACGGTGGGACCTGGCTCCGGGCGGTCACGGCTGCCTCCTTGGATCGTGCGTAGGGTCGGCGTACATGGGCGGGCAACCGTGATCGATGGCTTCGGGGCGCAGTTCGTAGTGCCAGGGTTCGTTGGCGTAGATCTGGCACAGCCCGTACTCGGCGCCGTGCTCGGACAGCCACGCCCTGGCATCGAAGGGCCCAATGTCGACCGCGTCCCCGGACACGTGACCAGACGTGTTGGGGGCGGCCACCCATCGGGCAGCTTCCTTTCTGAGCCGTACTTCGAGACCGCCTCGTGGAGTAGTTGTTCCTGGTACTCCGGGGAACGCCAGCCGCTATCGACGACGAACTCGAGCCCGTCGTCCGCGGCATCAGTTGCAGCCTGGCGCAGGGCACCGAGGAGAGCTGGATCGAGGTTGGCTACACCTGCAATCTCGTCATCGAAGACCGTCGTGCCGTCGGGGACAGCACCGTCAGCCTCGCCAAGCGCACCACGGTGCTCGCTGCGAACGACGACGGCACCGTCAGCGTCGCCACGCGCACCACGGTGCTCGCTGCGACGGCCGTCGATGGGTGATGCGGCCGTCGAGGACGAGGACGCCAGCAACTGGGAGCCGAGAGCTGCGGCGATCGCCGCGATGACGACCAGCAGGCCGGCGGCACGAATCCTGCGAATCCGAATCCGACGGGTCGTTGTTCGTGCTCGTTTGCCGTAGGTCATGCCTCCAGTCAAGGAAGTGCCGTGTTGCCAGCACGTATCTGGTTTTCGATATGCCGACGACATGCGCCAGCTCGTAGCATCGGGGCATGCGTGTGTTGCTCGTCGAGGACGAGCCCTATATGGCGGAAGCCATCCGCGATGGCCTCCGCCTGGAAGCGATCGCGGCCGACATCGCGGGTGACGGTGACACCGCACTGGAGCTGCTGAGCGTCAACGCCTACGACCTCGCCGTCCTCGACCGGGACATCCCCGGACCCACCGGCGACGAGATCGCCAAACGCATCGTCGCCTCCGGCAGCGGCATGCCGATCCTCATGCTCACCGCTGCCGACCGGCTCGACGACAAGGCCTCCGGGTTCGAGCTCGGTGCCGACGACTACCTCACGAAGCCGTTCGAACTCCGAGAGCTCGTGCTCAGGCTCAGAGCGCTCGACCGCAGACGTGCACACCACAGGCCACCCGTGCGAGAGATCGCAGGTCTCCGGCTGGATCCGTTCCGCCGAGAGATCTACCGCGACGGCCGCTACGTCGCGCTGACGAGGAAGCAGTTCGCAGTGCTCGAAGTCCTCGTCGCTGCCGAAGGCGGTGTCGTCAGCGCCGAAGAGCTACTGGAACGGGCGTGGGATGAGAACGCAGACCCGTTCACCAATGCCGTGCGCATCACGGTCTCGGGACTGCGCAAACGGCTCGGCGAACCCTGGATCATCGCCACCGTGGCCGGCGTCGGGTACCGCATCAGCACTCAGCCAGACACCGGGCGTGAGGGAGGAGAGCGTGGATAGAGCCCCTGGTTTGAGTGTTCGCCTCAAACTCACCCTCAGCTACGTCGGCTTCCTCATGCTCGCGGGTGCCTTGATGCTCGCCGCCGCATGGCTCGCCGGCCAGCGCCGGCAATCTTTCGAGGTACTCCTGCGATACGTACCCGACGGTGCGATCAGCGCCATCGGTGGCTTAGTGCCCGGGAACAGCTCCTTCCTCCTGCGCGATTTCGCTCCAGCCGCGGCCATCGCGCTGGCGTTCCTGCTGGTGTTCGGTCTCCTGGGAGGGTGGCTTCTCGCCGGCCGGATGCTCACTCCCCTGACGCGCATCACAGACGCCACACGCATGGCCGCCAACGGATCGCTCTCGCACCGAATCCGGCTACCGGGCCGCAAAGACGAGTTCCGCGAGCTCGCCGACGCCTTCGACGCCATGCTCGCGCGGCTCGAAGCACACGTCGCCGAACAGCGGAGATTCGCAGCCAACGCCTCCCACGAACTGCGCACCCCGCTGGCGATCACGCAGACACTCCTCGACGTGGCCCGCGACGATCCGAACCGCGACACCGGCGAACTCGTCGACCGCCTTCACGCCGTCAACACCCGAGCGATCGACCTCACTGAAGCACTGCTCCTGCTCAGCCGCGCCGACCAACGGTCCTTCACCCGAGAGCACGTCGACCTGTCCCTGATAGCGGAAGAAGCCGTCGAAACGCTCCTCCCACTCGCAGAAGAACGCGGCCTCACCATCGAGGCCTCCGGCGACCTGACCCCCACCATCGGCTCACACGCGCTCCTGCTGCAGTTGACTACGAACCTCGTGCAGAACGCGATCGTCCACAACCTGCCCGAACAGGGCACCGTGTGGGTCACGACCAGCGTTCGCCGCACGAGTGCGGTGCTCACCGTCGAGAACACCGGCGAGACGCTCACCCCACAGTTGGGTTCCACCCTTGTCGAGCCGTTTCTTCGCGGCACCAAACGCATTCGCACCGACCACGCAGGCGTCGGCCTCGGCCTCGCGATCGTCAAGAGCATCACCCAAGCACACGACGGAGCCCTCACCCTCACCCCCCGGGCTGCCGGCGGGCTCTGCGTAACGGTGCAACTCCCCACCGCGCCATCGCACACTGGCAGATGACGATCAGGGAATTGCCGCACGCCTGAGGGGACCCGGTAGGGGCTCCGCGCGCACCCGCCCGGAGGGTCATCCCATGTCGAGCGCGACCGGGACACCGTTTCGTCCCATCGTGCGAAGGTGCCTGAAGTGCGATCCGAGGGCCGCACGCAACGAGTGCTGGGTGACGTAGCGGACACCGTGACGCTCAGCGTTGCGCTGGACGATCTTGGCGATCTGCGGGTAGTGCGTGTGCGGCACCCGCGGGAACAAGTGATGCTCGATCTGGTAGTTGAGGCCTCCCACCACCCAGCCGAGGACAGCGTTGCGCGGGCAGAAATCGACCGTCGTCTCGACCTCGTGTACCGCCCAGATCCGCCGCTCGGAGGCGAGTTGCTCGGCGGAGGCGAAGTCGGCCTCCTCGACGCAGTGTGCGAGCTGGAAGGTCACAGCCATGATCAGGCTCACGATCATCGAGTAGACGAGATAGCCGCAGATGACCGCCCACCACGGATAGACGAGCATCGGCACGATGATCACCCAGCCGACGAAGATCACCTTCCCGCCCAGGAGGCCGGCGAGATCCCAACGGCGAGGCATGCGCAGCGTGCTCGTCCCGATACGCCCGCGAGCGAATGCGGCGACATCGCCGATTGTCTGCCAGCGGAGCGCCATCACGCAGTACAGCACCCAGATGTAGTAGTGCTGCAACCGGTACCAGGGGCGGGGTAGCTGTTCCGGCACCAGCCTTGCGAAGGGCACCTGCGTAATGTCGGCGTCGTAGCCGTCCACGTTCGTATACGTGTGATGGGCGACGTTGTGCTTCACGCGCCAGGCATAGCTCGAGAGCCCAAGCAGCGAATCGGCGGTCCAGCCCATCAGATGGTTCAGGCGGCGTGTCCGAAAGTACGCGCCGTGATTGGCGTCGTGCATCACGCTGAACGCGATCAGCGACGTCCCGAGAATCAGCCCGCCAAAGCAGAGCAGACCGAGCCACAGGCCGGGGTGGCCGAGAACGAGAATCAGCCACGAGCCGAACAGCACGACGAACGCGACGACGCCTTTGGCATACAGCGCCGCTCGGCCGCGTGCGCGGGTACGAGGATCGGACAGGTACTCGTCGACCTCCAGACGCGTCTGCCGCATGAACTCGCCGCCGGTATCGAACGAAAGCTTCGGCGCGCTCGTCAGCACCTCCATGTCGGTGATACGCAGCTCCTTCCGCTCTCTCCGCGAGGCGACACCTCGCCGCCGTCCACCTGGGTCACGGGGCAGACGTCCATCTCTTTCCCTACCGCGCACACGCGCGCCACGCGAGACAGTGACCCGCCCGAAGGGTACCTACCCCCTCGCGATGATCATGGTGCTGGGGCCTGGGCGCGGAACCCCCACCTCTCTCCCTCGCGCGCTCTCGCGCGGAACGCGCACGCGCGAGACAGTGACTCGGGTACCCACCCCCTCGCATGCGGTGATCGTGGTGAGGCTTGGTCCCAGGCCCTCAGGTTTCTGTCCCCGAGGCTCAGGGGTCGAGACAGGCGATTCGACCCCTGACCTCGAAGAGACGCGAGAGTCAGCGTCCTCGGCTCAGCGCGACGTGGATGAAGTGCTCGATGCTCTCCCATGTCGGGGCCGGCTGGTCGGTGACCGTCTCCTGACCGCCTCGGTTGGTGTGGTAGACGGTGAAGTCTGTGCCTGCCCTGATCTGGTCGGGCGCCGGTCGTCGCCGGCGATTCGGGCTGTTTCTTGACGCTTAACAGTCTCGCGGGCGACCTTCCGCCTGACCGGGCGTATCGTGACTGTTGACTTCGTTCCCTTCCCCTCCCCCCGGGGGGAGCCCGACCGAAGTTGTGGTACGGGGCGCAGGCTGCCGCAGTCCTGCGCGGGAACGAAGTCACTGCGACGCGACCCAAGGCCGACGCGACCGGATCCCCGGTCATTCCGAATCCCTGGAACCGGCCTTGCAGCCCACCTCACAGCGAAGAACTAGACGACGACGCCGTGACGCGAAGCTAGTACGGCGGCGTCGGCTGGAGGGAACCCGCCGCATCGGTCCCCCCGATAGGTTTCCCTCCAGTCGACCCGCCGCCGTGGTTCGAATCGTGACGACGGCGCCGACCCCGCGGGCTGAACGCAGGGCTAGGGATTCGACGCGGGAGGGCTAGTCCGGATCGCGCATCGGGATAGGGTCGGATTGTGTCTGACGACTGGCGCGACGATCGGATCGGATCCGCGCATCGCGGCGAGAATCCGCTGGTGATGGCGAGGATGCGCACTGGCTTCGCGGTCATCGGCGACACGCAGCATCTACCTGGCTATTCGCTGATCCTCACAGACGATCCGTCAGTCGATCATCTGAGTGACCTGGACTGGGAACGACGGAAGGCGTTCCTGTTCGACATGTCACTGATCGGCGAAGCTGTCCAGCGCGTTTGTCAGGGGAACGGCCTACGCCGCATCAACTACGAAGTCCTGGGTAATTCTCTCGCCGTCCTGCATGGACACGTCCATGCTCGCTACGACTGGGAACCAGCCGAATGGATCGGCGGACCTGTTTGGCGATACCCGAAAGAGATACGGAACGAGCCAGACCACGCCTACTCCGACGCCAAGCACGGAGACCTGCGCGCGGCGATCACGACGGAACTAACAGCGTTGATGGACCGCGCGTACTAGGACGCAACGTCCGCGTCACAGACGTGCGCCGAACGACGATCCGAACGTCGTCACGCGCCGACGCATCCCCGCGAAGCTATTGCGGACGGCATCGGCTGAAAACGAAGGATCGCAGCCCGTCACCAGGCAGATCTGGCCTGCTGGCGGGGGACGCGCCGCACGTCCCCCGCCACCCCCGCCGCAGGGACTGCGCGCCGCCGCGCGCTCCCACCCCCACCGCAGGAAAGTCGATCCTGACGTCCGCCGCCGGCGGCGGGAACTAGCCCCTGGGCCAGGAACTGGTCGCGGGAGGACTAGTCCGAGCGTCGTCGCTCCGCGATCTGACCCCCGACTCGACGAGTCGGTGCTCGTACCCCCCTCGACGGCACGACGTCGGTGGGGCCCGGTCGGCCCCACACCGATCCGAACACGACGCGATGACGGCCCCATCGGAGGGCCGCCGGTGGTCACCGCAACGGCGCGGTCAACGCCAGCCGAGTTCCGGCGCGACGTACTTGAGGACGCTTTCGATGACGTGCGCGTTGTACTCGACCCCCAGCTGGTTCGGCACGGTCAGCAAGAGCGTGTCGGCCGCCGCGATCGCCTCGTCCTGGGCGAGCTGCGCGACGAGCACCTCGGGCTCCGCCGCGTAGGTACGGCCGAAGACCGCCCGCGTGTTCTCGTCGATATACCCGACGTGGTCACCGTCCTCGTCGCGCTGGCCGAAGTACGCGCGGTCCATATCGCTCACGAGGGCAAAGATGCTCCTGCTGACAGAGACGCGTGACTCGCGCTCATGGCCAGCCTCTTGCCACGCCTCGCGGAACGCGTGGATGTGGCGCGCCTGCATGAGGTGGAAGGGGTCGCCGCTCGCATCGTCGAAGACCAGCGTCGAGCTCATCAGATTCATGCCCATCGCGGCCGCCCATGCGGCGGTCGTCGGTGACGCTGCGCCCCACCAGATCCGCTCTCGCAATCCCGGCGAATGGGGCTCGATGGGCAGCAGGCCGGGCGGGTTCGGGAACATCGGCCGCGGACTCGGCTCAGCGAACCCGTCGCCCTTCAGGAGCTCGAGGAACACCTCGGCGTGGCGCCGTGCCATCTCGGCGTCGGTCTCGCCCTCCGCCGGCTGGTAGCCGAAGTAGCGCCAACCGTCGATCACCTGCTCGGGCGACCCCCGACTGATGCCGAGCTGCAGCCGGCCACCGGCCAGGAGGTCTGCCGCCCCAGCGTCCTCCGCCATGTAGAACGGGTTCTCGTAGCGCATGTCGATGACCGCGGTGCCGATCTCGATCCTCGACGTGCGGGCGCCCACCGCCGCAAGCAGCGGGAACGGTGAGCCGAGCTGGCGCGCGAAGTGGTGCACGCGGTAGTAGGCACCATCGGCGCCAACTTCCTCGGCCGCGACAGCCAACTCGAGCGACTGCGTCAGCGCGTCGGACGCGGAACGCACCTGCGACGACGGTGACCGCGACCAGTGGCCGAAGGACAAGAAACCAATCTTCTTCACACGAGCATCCTGCCCGTGCGCCCACAGCCGATACTTCGGTTGTGGCGCTCGTGGTCGTGGACGCGGAGAACGTCCGTCGCTCCCGCTGGCCGAACATCTCCCGGGAAGCGCTGGTGGAACGCGCGCGCGAATGGGCCGTTCGCGAAGGCCACGATCTCCTGATCGTCTTCGACGGCGAGCCGCCCGAGCAGGCGCCCGACCTCCTCGGGTCGCGCAATGCGGACGACGCCATCGTCGAGCTCACGGCGAACCTCGACCGTCCGTGGTGGCTCGTCAGCTCCGATCGCGGTCTCCGCGCGCGGCTCGGCGACCGCCCCGCACGCATCCTCGGCGGCGGCTCGTTCAGCCAAACGATCTAAGAGCGTCGTCTGCACGCGCGAGGGCATCCCTGACCGCGATCGGGCCAGTGCCAGCACGTCACATGCTCGTCGGATCACCCCCTAAGGCGCGACGAGCCGGCCGCTGTCGTGCCACCGTAGAGGAGCGTGCGCACGGCGTCGGACGAGCGGAGCGTCTCGATGGCACGCTCGAACGACGATGCGATTGCCGTTGCGAGCGCCTCGGCACCCCCGACCTCCGCGAGCGTCTCCGGCGGGACGAATTTGAGCAGCAGGTCGGGCGTCCCCGGCGGGACGGCCGCGAAGTGGACCGTGAGAAGCCCGTGGTCGCGCAGGAGCTGCATCGCGACCACCGCGGTCGCCTCGACCGGAGCGATTCCATTCGCGCCCGCGGCCGCACGAATGCTCTCCCCGCGAAGCTTGAGGGCAAACGGCGTGCGCGTAACGACCGAGCCGACCTGTCGCTCGAGCGCGTCGCCCAGCTCCTGCGTCGTGGCCACGAGCTCGCGAACACGCTCCGGTCGGTAGCGCTCGAGGCTCGCCAGCGCTGCGGGGAGCAGCATGGGCCGCGCCTCCAGCCCGAGCTCGATCGCGCGCGCCCGGATCGCGTGGACAAGCTCCGCGCGCCCGGCGACAAGTCCGAGCCGCGGACCAGTGACACCGTACTTGTCCAGACCTGTCACACCGACATCGACCCCGAGCTCCAGCGTCCGGGGCTGGGCGAGGCAGGCCGGGCCGACGCGGGCGCCGCCCGCGTCGTCGGCGACGACGACGACCTCGCGGTCGCGTGCGGCGGCGACGATCGCTGACAGCTCGTCGGTCGCCAGCGCCTCATACGTCACCGCAAGGCGCGTCACGACCACCACGTCGGCGCGCGGCTCAGTGGCGAGTGCCGCCGCGAACGCGTCCGCGCCGACACTGTCGACGAACCTCCCGCGCGCGAGGCGAACGGAACGAACGACCGCCGGGTGCGAATAGCCGGCCGACACGCCCACCACGACGCCGCCGACAGGCACCACTGTCTGCATCGTCGCGACAAGCCCGGCCGTCGTGCGGTTCGCGAGGAACGCCTCATCCCCGACCGGATCGCCGCCAAGGTGCTCGAGCGCCACTTCACGGAACCGCTCCCCGAGGAGCGCCGGCGCGAGCTCGTCGTCGAGTAGGTCGGGCTCCACGCCAGCAGGATCGAGCCCACGCTCGAGCCCCGTCAGGTTGACAACCGGCAACCCCGCGTCGCGGCGAGCACGCACGACACGCCACGCCTCGCGCAGCTTCGCGTGGTCGTCCCGCGTGTCGCTGACAATCTCGCCGCGCTCGTAAGGCAGCCAGGCATCCATCGCGCCGAGTCTCGCACGCTTGGCACGGTCAGATGCCGCTGGGAGACGTCGAACGTCACCGCATGCGGCGTCCTCCTCGAACGCCGACCTCCCGGATCGGAAGATTTCGGTGCGGGCGGCCGACCCGAACGCCTCGACCGTTCCTCGCGCGCACGTGAGGCCGGCACCGGTACCCCACCCCTCGCGCCGCACGCGCGCACGCTGCTGCGCGGTTCGCTAGGTCTTCGGCTTATCGAGGTGGAGCCAGTGGCGGATCTTGGCGAGCAGATTGCTCATGGGGGACGAGCGTAGGCGAGGGCACACCGCTGTAGGCTTGGTCCGTGGCCGCGAAGTCGAGACCGAGGAAAGATAGTGAGAGCGGATCGCGTTCGGCTCGCGCTGGTGCCGGACAGACGAAGGTGTTCAAGCGAAAGTCTTGCTTCCTTTGCAAGGACAAGGTACGAGAAGTCGACTACAAGAACGTCAATCAGCTGCGGCGGTACCTGTCCGAGCGAGGCAAGATCCGAAACCGCCGGATGACGGGTGCGTGTCGCAGGCATCAGCGGCAGATCGCGGTCGCGATCAAGCGCGCACGTGAGATGGCGCTGCTCCCGTATGTGGCGGAAGGCGGCGGGCCGCCCTCGCGGTCTCGGTCCGACGAGCGCCGCTGACGACGCCCCTCCCGGGAGAGACGGCACCCGGCCGGGCGCCGCCGGAAAGGTAAGCAGCTTTGACTTCAGGCGCGCGCGGACCAGATGCACATAGCGGCCGTTCGCCCGCGCCTTGCGCCGCTTGACGGCGCTCGAACTGCCTCGATCTCACTCGAGTTCGTTTGACCCGGAGCCCGCCTGGTGTCGGCTTCCAAGCTGTCGGCGCTTGGGGTCCTATGCGTTGGGAAGCCGTTTGCCTTGACAGTTGCCCCGACCGGCGCTTGACTTCGCTTGTCCACTAGGGGGCTCCCATCAACTGCCGTGCATGGTCCCCTGCGGCAGTCGTGCGACCGCAACCCGCGGTCTGGTTCAGCGCGCGAGCGCCGCCGACGAACCGGACGAACGAGTCCCTCCGGGACACCCGCTGCGGCTCAGTGTGGCAATGCAGAGGGAGGAGACGCTAATGAGATCGAACCGTGCGCGGTTCGTGCTTGTCACGGTCGTTGTGGGGCTCTTGCTTGTCTGGGCGCCGGCAACGTTTGGTGCCGCTCCGGCGCCGCCCAGCGCTATCGCGGCGGCGATGGATATCGATCCCGCAGTGCTCGTTTCTGCGAGCCTCGGTACGTCTGATACCCAGGGCGCCGGCACGCATACAGGCCCATTGGGTCTGTCGTTTCCACAGGAAGGAACAAGCTTCGGCATCCTCGCCACGGGTCTTGTCGCGAGTGCCGATGATCCCGACACGAACAACAGTGAGACCCTCGGGGGCGGCGGCGCCGGTGACGACGTCAGTTTCGTGCTCGGCGGGTCGAACAACGCACAGGGGAATGACCTCGTCGAGCTCACGCTCGTGTTGACGGCACCGGTGGAATCGGATTGCCTCCTATTTCGCTTCGCGTTCTTCTCGGAGGAGTTCCCCGACTTCGTCGGGCAGCAGTTCAACGACACGTTCACCGCCTTGTTGAACGGATCAAACATCGCTCTTGACACGAACGGCAACCCAATCGACGTCAACACCAACTTCGGTTTCGACCCAGCCAACCCGAACCCGAATACGGGAACGACGTACGACGGGACGACGGGCTTGCTCGAGGCGGCCGGACCCGTTGTGGGCGGGAGTACAAACACCCTGGTTCTGAGGATCCAGGATCTGGGCGACTCGATCCTCGACTCCGCCGTCTTCCTCGACAGGCTCCGGTTCGTCTTCACCGACGACAACTGCGAGCCGGGAGCGCAGCAGGTCGAGCCTACATTGACGCTCACTCCGGCGGACGCCGACAACTCGATCGGCACGTCGCATACGGTCACGGCGACGGCGCTGACGGGCCCGTTCCCCATTGACGGCGAGAACGTCGTATTCACCGTCATGGGCGCCAACCCGACCTCCGGCTCGGCGGTAACCAACTCTGCCGGTGTGGCGACGTTTACGTACATGGGGACCGTACCCGGCCTGGACACGATTACGGCGTTCCTCGACGAGGACGGTGACGGTGTCCAGGATCCCGACGAGACGGCCATGGATACGGCGACGAAGGAATGGATCAACTTGCCGCCGGTCTGCTCAGACGTCGTCCTCGATGTCACGAGTCTATGGCCGCCGAACCACAAGCTACGCACGATCACCGCAAGCGGCGCAACCGACCCCGACATCGGCGGCACCGTCACCTTGGTGATCGACGGGATAACCCAGGACGAACCCGTGAACGAGGGCGGTGACGGCAACACCGAACCTGATGCCTCCTTGACGAGCCCACTATCGGCCGAGGCCGCCGTACGCGCCGAGCGCGCTGGGACAGGCGACGGCCGGGTCTATCAAGTGCATTTCACGGCCACCGACCAGTTCGGAGCGACCTGCGAGGGCACAGCGACCGTCGGTGTGCCGCACGACCGAGGCCGGGTGGCGAACCGATCGATTCGGCGCCTCCGAGCTACAACTCCCTCCTTCCCTAGTACGAAACGCGTAGGGCCCTGCCGCCGACGGCAGGGCCCTACGCCCTCCTCGGTGCTGCCCGCGAATTCGCGTGTTCTTCGTGATCTACCTGGCAGGTGTTCCGGTTCCGGTCGACCTCGTACACGCTCGCCCGCCCGGTCGACCCCGAATGAGGGGACAAGCTCCGCCTCTCGCTGCGATGGGCACCCGGCCCTGGCTAGACGATGACGCTTACTCGACTCGTCCCAGGGTGGTCGGTCAGGAGATATTCCGAACGTCCCAGGTCTGCTTCCTCCACCTCGCGAAGCGTTCGACAGTTCGGGCCCTGTTCGGGACGCTTGTACGTCATCGCCGCAGGAAGACGTTCAGCACGATCGTTCCGATGATGGACACGAGAATCATGAGTCCGACCGGGAAGAAAACCGTCAGGTTGTCCGACTTCCACGAGAGCGTCCCAGGCACACGATCGACGCCGAGCTTGGCGAGACCGAGCGCACCAAGCCCGATGACAGCGAGGACGACCGCGCTCACGAGCAGAACCTTGCCCGCTGTCTCCATAAGGCGAGGCTACCCCGCTCGCGTCGCCTTGAACCGACGGGTCGCCCTCCATCCCGGCCTCCCTCCCCCTCGCGATGTGCTCGTGCGTCGGGGCCGGGGCCCCACATCGCCGCGGCTGCACACCGGACGCGGACGCCGTCCCCAGCTCCCTCGCTACGGTGGCGCACGTGACGGGAAACCTCCTCGACGGCTGGCGAGCCGAGGAGTACGGGCGCTCGCGGGACGGCGTTGCGCTGCGTGTGTTCCTGCCCGCGGCCGACCGGCCGGTGGAAGGTCTCCTCGTCGCCGCCCAGCACGGCGAGGAGGCGGTGACCGCCCTGGTCGCCCGTCGCCTCCTCGAGCGAGTCCCCGGACGGAGCACCGGCTGGGCGGTCGTGCCCGTCGCCAACCCCGACGGGCTGATCAACGGCACGCGACAGAACGCGGCGGGCGTGGATCTCAACCGCAACTTCCCCGCCACCTCCTGGCGGTCGGACGAGTCGTACACGTATCCGCCCGGCATCGAGGACGAGCGACGCGTCGTCGCCAACCGCACGAATCTCTCCTCACCCGGCGAGCACGCCGGGTCCGAGCCCGAGACGCAAGCCCTGATGAGGCTCGTCGAGCGCCTGCGCCCGCCGCTCGTGCTCGACCTCCACAGTCCGCTCGAGCTCCTGCTGCCGCGCGGCGACGTCCCCGGTGCCATCGTCGACGGGCTGAGCCGGGCGGCCGGCCTCCCGATCGTGGACGACGTGGGCGGCCCCTGTCCGGGCGCATTCGACGACTGGCTCGTCGAGGTCGGTATCCCGGCGATCGTGTACGAGGTCGAGCACGCCGGTCTTCCCGCCCTCTGTACGCGCCACCTGCCCGGGCTCGAGGCGCTCGTGCGCGCGACGAACGGCGCTACGTCGTCCTGACGGGGCCTGGCCTGCGGGTCCGGCGCGGCCTGATGTACTCGACCCCGGTCACGGCAGCGCGCTTGTGCGTCGTCAGCACGCCCTCGTACGGTGCCTCGAACGTCCCCGAGGTCGGCGGCACGTCGCAGTAGTCGCGCCCGACGGCGACGGTGAGGTACCGGAGGGCGGCGCGCCGGTCGTGGGTCGGGTCGATCGGGACCGCCCGCAGCGCGTCGGAGTCCTGAGGATGCTGGACGAGCACCTCGACCCACGCGTGCGTGCCTCCGTCGCCGAGCACGTGGCCCGAGACGTACCTGGCCGGCAGCCCGCAGAGCCTGCAGAGCGCCAGCATGCAGTGTGCATAGTCCTGGCAGACCCCGATCCCGGCTTCCCATGCCTCTGCGGCCGTTGTCGTGACCGCGGTCACGCCGTGGCGGTAGTCGAAGTGCTCGAACACGCGCCTGCTGATGAGCTCGGCGAGCTCCACGCCCTCGGCTCCTGTCTCACGGAGCTCGGCTGCGACGGCGCGCAACCGGTCGTCCGGTCGGGTCAGGCGCGAGGGCTCGGCGAAGCGCTGGTCGAACGTGATCGCGTCGGGCGTGTCCGCGCCGTCGACGGCGGTCTCGCGCTCGACGACCGCCCAGGTCGTGAACTCGACCTCGCGCTCGACCTGTTCGATGCTCAGGTCGAGGACGACGTTCCCGAACGTGTCGTACGAGCGTTCGGTGTCGATGTCGCAGCCCGAGACGCGGAGCTTGTGCGTCACGAGCCGCTGGTCGTCGTGGTAGTCGGGCGGGACGACCATCAAGCGATGGCGGAGCGAAGCGATCGGCCCCGGGTACTCGTAGGCGAAGCTCTGCTGGATCAGGACGGTGGTCTGCCGGACGTTCTGCCAGTCGATCTCGTCGTCGTCGATCGACCCGAGAGTGGCGATCAGGTCGCCGAGCGACTCACCCACGTCGCGCGCTCACAACGGACCGCCGTGCGTCTCCGCCACGACGTGCTCGGCAGGAAGCTCGGCGTCGTCGGGCGCCTCGTCCGTCCATACGTGCATGCGCCGCAGGGTAGCGGCGCCGTAGGTCGTCACCATGGCGACGTCGACGGCGTCGCGACCGCGCCCGATCGGCAGCCGTCCGATCCGCGGCACGTTGAAGCGGGCGTCGAACGTCCACCACTGCGAGCCGAGCCAGACCTCGAACCAGGCGTGGAAATCCATCGGCGGGTACGGCCCCGGAACCCCGATGTCGGGCATGTAGCCGAACACGTATCGGGCGGGTATGCCGAGCGCCCGGCAGAACGTCACGCCCAGATGGGCGAAGTCCCGGCACATGCCCCCACCTCGCTCGAAGACCTCGACCGTCGCCGTCGTCGGCACGCTCGCGACCCCGTACTCGACGTTGCCGTGGATCCAGTCGCAGACAGCCTGCACCCGCTCGACTCCTGGAGTCGTGCCGCCGAACAGCTCCCAGGCCTGTTCGGAGAGCGTGTCGGACTCGCAGAGCCGACTCGCCAGCAGCCAGTGGAGGAGCTCGTCGGGCAGCGCCTCGACGCGATGCTGCACGTCCTCGGGCCCCGGCAGCGCCTCCGGATCAGGTGAGACGGTCACGAGCGCGTCGTAGGAGAACGCGGAGACGCCCTCCGGAAGGACGAGGCGACGGCACCTGTTGCCGTACAGGTCGACGTAGCCCGTCGCCTCGACGGGCGGCTCGCTGACCCATCGCTCAGCGACGATCCCGCCGGCCGCGTCGAAATGCGGCTCGACGAGGACGATCGCGGCGGTGGGGGTGGCCGCGTCGTGCTCGAACCGGCAGCCGAGCCGCAGCCTCATCGAGCGCGCCTCCCCGGCAGCTGTTGTTGCTGCTGTTGTGGCTGCTGACTGGGGGGCCCGTCCTCCGGGCGGACCTGCGAACGCGGCGGCGGCAGCTCGTCGAGCGTGAGCGTCTGCGTCATCCCACCCATCGCCTGGACCATCACCGCGCCACGTTGATATTGCCTCATCGCTCCGAGATTCTGGATCGCGACGAGCCTGCCGACGTGCTCGTCACGTTCGACCTGCGGCTGGGCGGAGGGCCCGAGCTCGCCGAGCGACTCGCAGGTCACCTCCACTTCGAGCGCCGCCTCGCCGCCTCCCTGGTATGTCCCTCGCAGCACCGTGACGTCGGCGTAGTCACGCCCGCTCCCGAGCTTGACGTGCCGCCCCGTGCAGCGCTCGCCGAGCGTCGCGTCGAGACCGACCCAACCGTACGGCGGCGTGTAGGCCTCGACCCAGGCGTGCGACGCGGCCGCCGTCGCGACGCTGCCGAGATAGCCGCTGACGTACCGGGCGGGGAGCCCGGCGTGGCGGCAGAGCGAGATCAGGACGTGTGCGAAGTCCTGACACACGCCCACGCCCCCGGCGAGGACCTCGGCAACGGAGCTCTCCACGGTCGTCGTGCCGATGCGATACTCGAGCCGTGACCGCACGTGGCCGGCGGCACGGGTGAAGAACGCGAGCGCGCTCGTTTGCGGGTCCTCGGCGACGACAGCCTCGGCCAGCTCCGCCGTTCCGTCGTCGAGCGGAACGTAGGGGCTCGCTCCGAGGAACTCGGAGAGCTCGTCCACCAGCGCCTCGTCGGCCGCCAGCTCCCGCAGGCCGATCGATTCGTCCTGCTCGCCCTCGGCAGGGCCGCTGAGCGGCTCCTCGGCGCCGACATGTGTGACCACATCGCTCGTCGCTTCGATCACGAGGCGATCGTGCAGGTACGGGATTCCGAAGTCGTGCACCGCATTCCCGTAGTAGTCGCGAAACGAGATGACGGTGGCGGGCGGCTCGATCAGCAGATCGAAGTCGAGCAGGGTCTGCGTCGCACCGGCGAAGGGTTGCAGCCGCACCTCGTTGAAGCTCTCGAAGACCGGGGTCTCGTAGCGGTAGGTCGTGCGATGCCGGATCCGGTACCTCACGTCAGCGCATCCTGTGCCCTCAACGTTCGGTGGGTGAAGAACTCGTCCTCGACCCGATCGCCGATCCGGTAGCAGCGCCGCTGGATGTCCAGGAGCGACGCATGCAAGCCGCGCTCGAGCAGGTCGTCGAGTCTTTGATAGGTGAACTCCGCATGGAGGCGACCAGCCTCCCGGCGCGCTTCGCTGCCGCTCGGCGACCCGGGGATCGGCTCGGAGCCGTTGTACCCGGGAGCCTCCTCGCTGATATGGGCGAGCGCCGCGTCGACCTTTCCGATCGAGAACCGGACGGAGCGCGGCAGGACCGCCGAGAGGATCAGCAGCTCGATCACCGCGCTCGGCCGAACGCCTCTGCTCTCGATGCGGTGGTACGACTCGTACGCCGAGAGCGAGCGCAGCAGCGTGCCCCAGGGCTCGGGGTCGCGTGCCGCTGCGACGAGCGCGAGGCGGTCGCCGCCCTCGACGTCGCCGTCGACGAGCAGCCTGTAGTTCACGTCGACCGTGCGCGCGGTCCACTCCGCCCGCTCGAGGAACTTGCCCGCCTGCAGGAAGTACCACCCCTCCTCGCGGGGCATCGTCGAGTCCGTGATCCCCTGCAGAAGGTGGCTGAAGTCGGCGATGGAGCGGCAGAAGCGGCTCGTGCGCTCGGCGTTCGCGGCCGCGCTGCGACGCCGACCCGGTCGCTGGATGTCGAGATGGAAGCGATTGAGGGCCTCCCACATCTCGGTCGCCATCTGATGGCGCATCGTGTGAGCGTTGTCGCGCGCCCGAGCTATGCATTCCACGATCGAGTTTCTGTTGTCCGACGAGAAGATCAGATGCCCGGGCACGTTCTGCTCGTCGGGCGGATCGTCGGGTGCGAATGCCGGACGCTCGCCGACGATGTCGAGCAGTGCCGCCCAGTGGCGATGGCGCCGCGTCTCGGCCTCGCGTGTCGACCCCATCACGAGCGTGTGCCGGAACGTCACCTCGGTGAGGCGGGCGGTCTGCTCCGCCCGCTCGACGTAGCGCCCGATCCAGTACAGCGACTCCGCCATGCGGCTCAGCATGGTTGCGCGAGCCTCACTGGAGCACCCAGGTGTCCTTGCTCCCGCCGCCCTGGCTCGAGTTGACGACCAGCGAGCCCTTCACGAGGGCGACGCGGCTGAGCCCGCCGGGGAGCACGGTGATCCCGTCGGCCCCGCTCAGGACGTACGGCCGTAGGTCGACGTGGCGCCCCTCGAGAGTGCCGGACTCGCCCTGCTCGTCGGCCACGAAGGTGGGGTGACGGGAGAGCCGGATCACCGGCTGCGCGATGTAGTCCCTCGGCCGCGCGGCGATCCGCTCGCGGAAGTCGGCGAGCTCGGCCTCGTCGGCGTCCGGGCCGATCAGCATCCCGTAGCCGCCGCTCTCGTTGGCCGCCTTCACCACGAGCGAGTCGAGGTTGCGGAGAACGTGGTCGAGCTCGTCCGGCTCGCTTGGCAGGTAGGTGGGAACGTTGTCGAGGATCGGCTCCTCGCCCGTGTAGTAGCGGATGATCTCCGGGACGTAGCGGTAGATGACCTTGTCGTCGGCGACGCCTGTGCCGATCGCGTTGGCGAGCGTGACGTTGCCCGTCCGGACGGCTCCGAGCAGCCCCGCGACGCCGAGCATCGACTCCGAGCGGAACGCCAGCGGATCGAGGAACTCGTCGTCGACGCGGCGGTAGATGACGTCGACCTGCCGCCGCCCGGTGGTCGTGCGCATGTAGACCCGGTTCTCGAGCACGAACAGATCGCGGCCCTCGACGAGCTCGACACCCATCTGCTGGGCGAGGAAGGCGTGCTCGAAGTACGCCGAGTTGTAGATCCCAGGCGTCAACACGACCACCGCGGGCCCGCCGGGCGCGCCGGGAAGGGCCCGTCGGGGGGACAGCCCGACGAGGTTGTCGAGCAGCTGCTCCGCGTACGAGTCGACCGAGCGCACTCCCAGGTCGGCGAACCAGTCGGGCAGCGTCCGGGTCATGATCTGGCGGTTGGCGAGCACGTACGAGACCCCGCTCGGCGTCCGCAGATTGTCCTCGAGCACGAGCCAGCGACCATCGTCGCCGCGAATCAGATCGCTCCCGACGACATGGACGTACTGGTCGTGGGGAACGTCGATCCCTACGACCTCTCGACGGAAGTGCCGAGCGAGGACGACGAGCCTGCGCGGCACGATCCCGTCACGCAGGATCTCCTGCCCGTGGTACACGTCGTGGACGAAGCTGTTCAGCGCCTTGATGCGCTGTCGCAGACCCGCCTCGACGATCGCCCATTCGCCCGCAGGCAGGATCCGCGGAATCGGATCGAACGGCAGGATGCGCTCGGCGGCGTCGTTCTCACCGTCCGAGTAGACGGTGAACGTCACGCCGCGGTGCAGGAACGACCGGTTGGCGAGCTCCGCGGCGCGCCGAAGCTCTGAGCCCGCCATGGCCGAGATCTGGGCGATCAACTCGGAGTAGTGCGGACGCGGAACGACCGCACCGCCGGCATCCCGCTCGAATGCCTCGTCGTAGAAGCCGGCGGTGTCGTAGCCCGACCTGAGCACGCCGTCGGGCGGCGACGCCCGCTCTGTCACCTCGCTCTCTCGCCGCGCCGAGCTGGCCACACAGCGCCTCCTTTCTGCGGACGGAACCTAGCTGCTTCGAAGCCTGCTGAGCCCGGGCGCCATACGCGTGAGCTTCAAGACGGTGACTGTCTTCCTGGCTTCGCGAAGCGGTGCTACCTCGCCGAGCGACGCCGCGCACGAGTCTCAGAAGCGCGCGCCGTCCCTGTTCTCACGATGGTCATAACGGTGGAGCCTGGTTCCGGGGCGCGCAGGTTTGGCAGCCGCGAAAACGGGCACATCCCAGACATGCCTGCGCTCAGGCGCCACGATCGCAAAGCCGCGGATCGACGCACTCGCAGCGTGCCCCGGTCGAAACGTCGCGCTCCACAGCGAACGGCGACCCGCGACACCCCGAAGCCGTACCGCGAAACGTCCTCGTGGGCCGTTTACACGGCGCGCAACCACGGGCTTATCTAGCGCGGCGGCCGACACGCCGCACCGTCTCCACCAAGAGAAAGGGAGAGAGACATGAGGCGAGTTCCATTGCTATCGAGCGTCCTCGTTCTGGCTGGTCTTGTCTGGGCTGGGGTCGCCGTCGGTGCCCCGCCGACGATCGAGCGGATAAACGTCGACGAAACATTCGCCGACGAGTTCTTGACGGAAGAGTGCGGGGTTCCGGTCACCACGACCGCCCAGGGGCATGTCATCCTCCGGGTCTTCTCGGGTGAGGGAGCCGGGGTACCCCAGGTGAATACCGTCAACGTCGGGCTCACCGCGACCGCCGGTGATCGTACGTTTCGCTTCCGCGACGTCGGTGCGGACGTCGTCCAGATCCAGACGGACGGAACGCTCGTTCTCTTGATCACCGGTCAGGTGCCGTTCGAGTTTGCGGGAGTACTCAAGATCAACCCCGAAACCGAGGAGGTCATTCTCGAGCCGCGCGACCGCAGCGAGGAACAGCTCGCGAAGGCGTGCAGAGCGTTGACCGGCGGCTAGTTGTATGTCCCACGAGGTTGTCGGTGTGAGACGTCGAGTGCCGGTCGGAGGGCGCCCAGACGCTCTGCCTCGTGTTGGTAGGAGTAGGCGTACGCCCAGCGCTCCAGCAGCGTGCGGATGAAGCGCTCGGCCTTGCCGTTGGTTTGCGCGCGGTAGGCGGTGTCTTCTTGACGGTGATCGCGTGCACCGGCCGACACCGGCACCGCCTGCTTGACTCACCCACGCGATCGGCGTTGTGTCAGCGCGCTGCCGGCGGGCGGACGTCCACGATGCGTACGGCAAGCACCAGTCCGAGCCCGAGCAGAACACCGAGCGCGAGGCCGACGCCGATCTGCGGCCACTCGAGCTCCCGGGCGCTGGGGACGACGGCGACGGGCGACGGGCTGCTCGTCGGGTCGATGCCGAAGCGGTCGTCGACGACCGGCTCTCGCGGCGAGTGCGCCGCTGCGAATCGCTCGACCTGCTTCACCTTGAACGCGCGCTCTCGCGCGTCGAGCATGGCGGTCACTCCACCGTCGTCGTACCGATCTGCGCCCCAGTTGTCCGCGGAAGCCGGCGCTGCGACGAGCAGCGCACCGAGTGCCGCCACGATTGCGAATGAAGTCCTGCCGAACATCGCGTTCTCCTTTCGGGTTGCCGCATGAGGGAGGTCTCGAACATGGCGAGGACGCTAGGACGCGTGCGGCCGAAGCACATCGGCGCCAGCGTGGGACTCGACTAGGCGTCAGTGCTCAGCTCGATCTCGGTGCTGGCACGGATTGCGGCCGGGGACGTTGAGGCGAATGATGTCCGGATGCGCGGTCTTCGCATCCTCGCCTGCGGCGTCGCACTCGCGACGCTCGCCGGGTTGACGATAGGCCTGCTGCAGGTCTTGGAGGTCGTTCCCTCCGAGCAAGAAGACTGGATTCCACTCGCGATCTATCCGTTCCTCGCGCTCGCGATCCTGTCGCCTGCCGTCGTCGGCCTCCTGATCGCCCTCCAGCTCCCGCGTAACCGCATCGCGTGGATCCTCATGCTCGGAGCGCTCCTGCCTGCCCTCCAGATCGCCTCGGAGCAGCTCGTCGGTGCGGCGTGGGCGTACCAAACCGAGGCGGCAACCGTGCCGCCCATCCTCTTCGCCTGGCCGCTCGCCGTCGCGTTCGTCTTCCCGAACGGCCGGCTCCTGTCGCGCCGCTGGCGCTGGGTCGCCGGCATGGCGATCGTGAGCTTCGCGTTCACGATCGGACTGAAGCTGTTCGATCCGGAGCCGTATCCGCCGCCGAACGAGGACGTCACGAACCCTCTCCTCGGCAACGCGGTCGGAGAGCTCATCATCGACGCCGGCATCTGGATCCCGTTCGCCGTCGGCGTGCTTGCGAGCATCTTCGCCGGCGCCCTCGCAGTCATCCTCCGCTTCCGCCGATCGGTCGGCGTCGAGCGTCTGCAGATGAAGTGGCTCGTGTGGGGTGCTTCACTCATCCCCCTGGTCCTCCCGCTCGACCTCGTGCTGAGCACCTGGTTCGGCGGCGGGGGTGCCAAGACGTTCGCACTTCTCCTCGTCGCCCAGTTCGCGTTCGTCGCGGCGGTCGGGATCGCGATCGTGCGCTACCGGCTGTATGCGATCGAGCGCCTTGTCAATCGCACGCTCGTCTACGTGACGTTGACGCTCCTGCTCCTCGCCGTCTACGCGGCCATCACGATCGGGCTGGGCGTCGTGGTCGGTGGCGATTCCGCGTGGGTCGTCGCGCTGGCGACGCTCGTCGTCGCACTGGCGTTCCGTCCCCTTCGCGCACGAATCCAGGATCTCGTGGACCGCCGGTACCGCCGGGCTCGGTACGACGGTGTTCGTCGGGTTCGGGCCTTCGAGGACGAGGTTCGCGACGGCATGCGGGCACCTGAGGAAATCGGCGTCGTACTCGCGGACGCCTTGCAGGATCCGCTCGCGGAGCTCTTCTTCTGGGTGACCGAGACGGGCACGTATGCCGATACGACCGGAAAGCCGCTGGACGAGCTTCCGCAGGACGAGCGAACTCGCCGTGAGATCCAACGCGACGACACGCCGACGGCCGTATTGCTCCACGATCCGACGCTGCTCGAGCGACGGGACCTCGTCGACGGCATCCTCGCCGCCGCCGCCCTCTCGATCGAGATCGCTCGGCTGCGCGTCGAGGTCCGCTTGCAGCTCGCGGAGGTTCAGGCCTCGCGCGCGCGCATCGTCGAAGCGGGCTACGAGGAACGCAGGCGCCTCGAGCGTGACCTGCACGACGGGGCCCAGCAGCGCCTCGTCTCGCTCGGAGTGCAGGTCAGACGACTCCAGCTGAGCCTGCCGCGCGACGCGAAGATCCTCTCACCCGCCCTCGACCAGATCGTCGCCGAGGTGGGGGCGGCGATCGCCGACCTCCGTCAGATCGCAGCAGGCGTTCGGCCGGCCCGGCTCGACGAGGGGCTCGCCGCCGCCCTGCGCGACCTCGCGAGGACCTCGCCGATCCCTGTCGACGTCGAAGCGAGCGGCGAGCGTGCGCCGGCGAGCATCGAAGCGGCTGCGTACTTCGTGGCCTGCGAGGCCATCACGAACGCCGTCAAGCACGGTGCGCCGTCGAGGGTGACGGTTCGCGCGGTCCAGGACAACGGCACGCTGCACGTCACGGTCGCGGACGACGGCGTCGGCGGTGCGGTCGTACGCCGCGGATCGGGACTGGCAGGCCTACGAGACCGCGTCGCCGCGCATGGGGGGACGCTGGAGATCGTGAGCCCGGGCGGGAACGGGACGCGCGTCGAGGTGGCGATCCCATGCGGATCGTGATCGCGGAGGACGCAGTCCTTCTCCGTGAGGGCCTCGCCGGCCTGCTCGAGGATGCCGGGCACACTGTCGTCGCCCGCGTCGGCGACGCCGATTCGCTTCTCGCGGTCGTCGCCGAGCACGATCCCGACCTTGCGATCGTCGACGTCCGCATGCCGCCGACCTACGAGGACGAAGGCATGCGCGCAGCTGTCGAGATTCGCAAGTCGCATCCCGGCACCGGGGTGCTCGTCCTCTCGCAGCACGTCGAGAGCCGCTTCGCGCTCGAGCTCGTCAGCTCCGACGGAGCCTTCGGCTACCTCTTGAAGGACCGGGTGCTCGACGTGGGCGAGTTCCTCGAAGCGGCCGAGCGGGTGGCGAACGGAGGCTCGGCGCTCGATCCCGAGGTCGTGAAGCAGCTGCTCTCGCCCCGGAGGGACGATGCTCTCGCCGGGCTCACGCCTCGCGAGCGTGAGGTCCTCGGGCTCGTGGCCGAGGGCCGGACGAACGCGGGCATCGCGAAGGAGCTGTGGCTGACGGAGAAGACGGTCGAGACGCACGTGCGCTCGATTCTGGGAAAGCTCGACCTGCCGCAGGACGGCGACACGCACCGCCGTGTCCTCGCAGTCGTGACGTACCTCCGCGCGTCTGTCGGATAGCTCGATCTCGGTACCAGCACCGAGTCGCGTCTGGTGCTGGCGCCGATGTGCTCCGGGCACGCGCCTCCTAGCCTCGGCGAGAGGTCAACCAAAGGAGGAATCGATGTTGCACCTGGAACGCCGGCGGTCACTCGTTGTCGTCGTGGCCGCCGTGGCCGCGGCGATCGCGGTGTCGTCGGCCGCACTCGCGGCCGGCGGGTTTTCCGCGACGTATGCGACGACGATCAAGAGCCCGGCTCAGCTCAAGGGGAGATGGGTGCTGACATACGCCCCGGGCGGTTCATACACGGTCGCGGTGAACGGGCAGGCCATTGCGCGCGGCAAGTACACGTCGACCGCAAAGACGATCACCCTCTATCGCGAGCAGGGAAGCGGGTGCACCGGAGCGGGGACGTACGCCTGGAAGAGGTCGGGGAAGACCGTGTCCTTCACCAAGAAGCGAGAGTCCGCGTCCTGTCAGGCGCGTGCGGTGGTTCTCGGGCACCGGTTCACGCAGGTGCGCTAGCTCGTCATGACACGAGACGAGATGAGACACGGACGTCGGAACAGGATGCTTGCGCCGCTGATCCTGGGGCTGGCCGTGCTGGCCGGCTGTAGCAGGGGCGAAGCCAACGAGCCCGCGCTCACACCGATCGCCGGCTCGGACAGCGCCTACTGCCACACCTACCGAGCCTGGAAGGTGCATGAGCTCGATGGTGGCGAGGGCTTCGACCAGCCCAACCCGGTCGCTCTTCGCAGGTTCTGGAACGCATACCTCATCACCGAGGAGACCATGCTCCAGCAAGCGCCTAGGGTGATCCGCGACGAGGTCGCGATCAAGGTGGGTCACATCCGCACCGTTCTGACCCCGCTACTGGAGCGGTACGACTTCGACTTGAAGCGGGTGCGGCGTGAGGGAACTGCCGCCGAGCAGGCGGCCCTCTTCCAGGCGCCGCCGGTCGAGACGCAGCGTGCCCAGGAGGCCCAATACGCCTACGACGACAGAACCTGCGGGACCGCTCCATCGCCACCTGCCGCAGACGTCGTCTTCGCAGTGGGCGCGGGGTCCACGGCCTTCTGCGATGCGCTGAACCTGCTCATCAGCGAGTTCGACAAGGTCGCCGCCTCGCGGTTCGACCCGGACGTCATGCGTGAGCTCGTCACCGGCGACCGCTTCACCGAGGTGCTCGACGGCCTCGACGCCGCAGCTCCCGTCGCGATCGCCGCCGATGTAGAGGCCGATACCGGATGGTTCCGCACCCGCTGGAGCGACGTCCTGGCGCGGCACAGCTACGACCTTCGGGGCATCTATCTCAACGGCACGCCCGACGATCTAGCCGTGTTCAACCGCACCCATCCCGATGTCGTCGAGCACTCCTCTCGTACCACGGCCTACGAGGAGCAGGCCTGCGAAGGCTGAGTGTCGTGGTCGAGGAACATCGTGCAGGGAGTCGACGTCGACGATCGTCGACTGTAGTCCATGCTGGATTCGCCGCCTTGTCTCGTCAGCCGTCGGCGTCTGCGCGGCCTGTCACGCCGGCACGCCGTCGTGAAGACGTACCCCACACGAGCGAAGCGGTGTGCTGGCCCTGCGCTCTCGAGCAGGGCCAGCGCGGCCGCGGACCTCGGCCAGGTCCACCGAGTCAGCCTGGGACGCAACCGGAGACACGAGAATGGCCTCGATCTCTCGGTTCCCGTGCGAGGGCGGCTCTGGTGGCTGCCCTCGCACAGGAGGGGCACTTGGTGTTCTCAGCGAGTCTGTAGCTCCCGCTCGCTCTCGTGCCATCGGACGATCAACGCGTAGAGAATGATGATGTTGAGCGTCAGCGTGATCAGCAGCCACACCTGGTCGTTGGTGTTGCCGAGAAAGCCCAGCTGGCTGAACACGTTGATGCTCACGAGCAGGATTGACACCCACCGCGCCCAGCTCGCGCCGTTGAGCAGAGCGAAACCGACGAGCGCCAAGACGACGCCCCAGATCAGCATGATCCAGCCCCAGGCGGTGATGTCGAAGACCAGGTAGCCGGCCTCTGTAGGGACGTAGTAGTTGTCCTCCAAGAGCGCGATCAGCCCCTGGAAGAAGCTGAGCCCACCGAGGAGCACCATCAAGATCCCGGCGAACCCGATCCATCCGGCCATGCTCCGTGAATTCATCGCTGCCTCCCGTTGGTAGATGCGGCAGTCGCATCCGGTTAGGACGCGATTTCGTCGAGAAGCTGCTGGATCCTTGATCCGAAACAGCAGCTCTTGTCGCGGACACGAACATATGTACGGACACTCCATGTGAGAGGTACCCGACCACCCCCTTCCCGTGCATGGTGACGTTGGGCCTGTTCGCGGGGGCTCCGCGAAAGCCCGAACTATTGTTGGTTCCGGTGACCGCCGTCCTCTGGCAGGCTTCCGACGGAGGCAGCGAGGTGTGCGTCCTCGAAGGCGCGGGCAGCGGCTGGCGCCTGCGCGGGACGGTGCTGACACACGAGCGCAAGCAGCCGATCGAGCTCCGCTATGTGGTGACGGTCGACTCGGCGTGGGCAACAACCGACGTCGAGGTGCTGGTTGCCACGGCCGGCGGCCATCAGCGAGAGCTAGCGGAGCTCGGCCGAGTGTGGGCCGGGACGGAACGCCCGCCCGAATACAGCGACTGCGTCGACGTCGATCTCAGCTTCACGCCGGCGACGAACACGCTCCCGATCCGACGCCTCGCTCTCGAGATCGGCGAGGAGGCCGAGATCCACGTCGCCTGGCTGGTCTGGCCCGAGCTAACCGTCCAGCGGGTACTGCAGCGCTACAGCAGGCTCGCGGAGGACCGGTACCGCTACACCCAGGACGAGTTCGAGGCCGAGCTGACCGTCGACCGGCAAGGGCTCGTTCGCGAGTACGAGGGGCTCTGGCGCGCGATCGCCTCTACCTGCTCCGCCGGCTAGCACGGCCGGGCGACGTTCAGCCCGGATTAAGTTCGGGATTGCTGGGATTCGGCGCCGACGTGGCTCACTAGCATGACCAGGGTGCCGGCGAGCGCTCAGACCGGCGAGGCGACGCCCGCCGCATCCGATGAGCCGCCCGGCCGACGGGGCCGCGTCGGCCGTCGCGCGCGGATCGCGATCGCCGCGACTCTCGTGACGGCCGTCGCGCTCGGCGTCGTCGCCCTCACCACGCTGGGAGAGTCGGAGCCCGCGCTCGAGCGGGCTGACGTCGGGACGATCGCGTCGGGGGTCGTCAAGAAGGCGATCGAGGACCTGCGTGCAGCTCCGGCGACCTCGGCGGTCGTGTACCAACAGATCCTGCCGTCGCTCGTCCAGATCCAGGCGACGCGGCCGTCGTCGAGGGCGCAAGGCGGGCTCGGCACCGGAGTGATCGTGAACGCGAGCGGGGCAATCCTCACGGCGCTGCACGTGGTCGACGGCGCGACGACGATCCGGCTCTCCTTCGTCGACGGCACGCGGTCGAGCGGCCAGATCGTCTCCGCCGACCCCGACAACGACATCGCGGTGCTCGTCCCCGAGCGCCCTCCGCAGCCGATCGTCCCCGCGGTGCTCGGCGGGGCCGGCCAGATCGGCGACGAGACGTACGCGGTGGGGCATCCCCTCGGCTTCGTGGGCTCGCTGTCATCCGGCGTCATCTCGGGGCTCGATCGCACCGTTGAGGCGCCGAACGGGACGATGCTCCGCGGGCTCATTCAGTTCGACGCGGCAGTGAACCCTGGGAACTCCGGTGGGCCGCTGCTCAACCGTGGGGGCCAGGTGATCGGGATCGTCACCGGGCTGGCCGGCCCCTCACGTGACGGCTACTTCGCCGGCATCGGCTTCGCGGTTCCCATCGGCGCCGCCGGAGGCGCCGCAGACGCCCCACCAAAGTGACGAGAGGAGCCCATGAGCCCACAGCCCACACTCGATGCGTCCCTCGAACAGATCCTCTACGAGGTCAAGCGCGTGATCGTCGGCCAGGACGCGCTACTGGAGCGGATGGTCGTCGCCCTCCTCGCGCGGGGGCACCTCCTCGTCGAGGGCGTCCCCGGGCTCGCGAAGACGATGGCGGTGAAGACGCTCGCGCAGGCCATCGGCGGCGAGTTCCAGCGCGTCCAGTTCACCCCCGACCTCGTCCCCGCGGACATCGTCGGCACACGGGTCTTCAACCAGAAGCTCGGCGAGTTCCAGGTCTCGCTCGGACCCGTGTTCGCGAACCTCGTTCTCGCCGACGAGATCAACCGTGCTCCCGCGAAGGTGCAGAGCGCGCTGCTCGAGGCGATGCAGGAGCGGCAGGTCACCATCGGGCGGGAGACGCATCGGCTGCCCGATCCGTTCCTCGTGATGGCGACACAGAACCCGATCGAGTCGGAGGGCACGTACCCGCTGCCGGAGGCGCAGGTCGACCGCTTCATGCTCAAGGTGCTGATCGACTATCCGAGCCCGACGGAGGAGTTCGTGATCGTCGAGCGCATGACTGCCGCCTACGAGCCGGCGGGGCTCGCCCTGGACGGGGAACAGCTCGTCGCGCTTCAGCGGGCCGCTGACGCAGTCTTCGTCGACCCGGCGCTCGTCGAGTACGCCGTCAAGCTCTCCAACGCCACGCGCGACCTCACCTCGGTTGGTCTCGACGAGCTGGCTTCCTACGTCACGTACGGGGCGAGCCCGCGCGCGTCGATCAACATGATCCTCGCCGGCCGTGCGCTGGCGCTCGTCCGTGGGAGGGAGTACGCGCTGGCGCAGGACCTCCAGGAGATAGCGCATGACGTGCTCCGCCACCGCCTCGTGCTCTCGTACCAGGCACTCGGCGACGGGATCAGCGCCGACTCCGTGATCGACCGCGTCCTCACGGCCGTCGCGGTTCCCGAGCTCGCACTACGCGAGCGGATGGCCGGCGGACGCTCCTGAGCGCCATGCGACCCGCGGACGCCATCGGCCCCGTAGGCACGCCGACGCCGGAGCAGCTTCTCCACCGGCTCGAGTGGCAGGTGATCCGGCGCCTCGACGGCATCCTGCAGGGGGACTACCGCACGGTCTTTCGCGGCGCGGGCATGGACTTCCTCGACCTCCGCGAGTACGAGGCCGGGGACGACGTCCGGCACATCGACTGGAACGTGACGGCACGCATGGACACGCCGTTCGTCCGCCAGTACGCGGAGGACCGCGAGCTGACCGCATGGCTGCTGCTCGACCGGTCGCGCTCGATGGGGTTCGGCCCGATCGACAGGCCGAAGGAGCTCGTCCTGTGCGAGCTCGCCACGACGTTCGCGCGGCTTCTCACGAGGAGCGGCAACCGGGTCGGGGCAATCCTCTTCGACAACGAGCTCGAGGAGACACTGCCGCCGCGCAGCAGCCGCAACCAGGTGCTCGCGCTCACGAGAAGCCTCCTGCGGCCGCCACCCGAGGCGGACGGAGCGGTGACCGACCTGACAAGGCTGCTCGAGACGGCACACCGAACAATCCGGCGGCGTTCCCTCGTCGTCCTCGTCTCCGATTTCATCACAGCGCCCGGGTGGGAGCGGCCCTTGTTGCGGCTGAGCGAGCGGCACGAGGTCGTCGCGATCCGGCTCGTCGACCCCCGCGAGTACGAGCTCCCGGACGCGGGGCTGGTCGTGGTCGAGGACGCCGAGACCGGCGAGCAGCTCGTCGTCGACTCCAGCGACGACGACTTCCGATCTCGGCTGAGGGAGGCCGGGGAGCACCGCGAGGCGGAGCTGCGCGCCGCGACCCTCCGTGCAGGCGTCGACATCTGCGAGGTCTCGACCGCCGACGACCTCGTCACCGCCTTCGTCGGGATCGTCGAGTCACGGAAGCGGCGCCGCGGCTGATGTCGCTCGGCTCGCCCTGGATGCTGCTCAGCCTCGCGCTCGTCCCCGTCCTGGTGCTCGCGTACGTGAGGCTCGTGCGACGACGATCTCGACGCGCCGACCGCCTCGCAACCGAGGGGCTCGTGCCGACCACGGCGTCCCGGCGTGGGCTGCGGTGGCGACGGCACGTCCCGTTCGCGCTGTTCGCGTCGGCGCTCGCACTCGTCTGCGTCGCGCTTGCCCGGCCGACGATGAGCCTGGCACTGCCGCAACGAGAGGGGACGGTGATCCTCGCCTTCGACGTGTCCAACAGCATGCGGGCGGACGATCTCGAGCCCACTCGCATCGGAGCGGCAAAGGCCGCGGCCACGGCGTTCGCCGAGCGACAGCCGAGCACGATCCGCATCGGAATCGTGGCGTTCGGCGACAGCGCCCTTACGGTGCTGCGGCCGACCGACGTGAAGGAGCAGGTCGTCGCGGCGATCCGCCGACTCTCGGCGAGCGGCGGCACGTCGCTCGGCCAGGGCCTCTTCACCTCGCTCAGTACGATCGCCGGCAAGCCTCTGCAGATCGACGAGTCCGCACTGGAGAGCGAAGGCGGCGACATCGACATCGGGTTCTTCGGCTCGTCCGCCATCGTGCTGCTCTCGGACGGCGAGAACACGTCGCGCCCCGACCCCATGCAGCTCGCCGAGGTCGCGTCCTCGGCAGGCGTTCGCGTCCATGCGATCGGGATCGGGACGCCGGAGGGGACGGTCGTGGAGATCGACGGGTTCAACGTCGCGACCGCGCTCGACGAGGAGCAGCTGACCGCGATCGCCGACGTGACCGACGGCACCTACAACCGTGCAGGCGACGCCGCCACGCTCGAACGGATCTACGAGTCCGTCGACCTCTCGCTCGCCCGCGTCGAGCGCCAGCACGAAGTGACGGCACTGTTCGCGGCTGCCGGGGGCCTCGTGCTCGCCCTCGGGTCGCTCCTCTCGATCGCGTGGTTCGGGCGGGTGATCTGAGTTGTCGTTCGCGTGGCCTCTCGCGCTCGTCTCCCTCCTCGCCGTCCCGCTGCTCCTCGCCGTCTACTGGTGGCTCATGCGACGGCGACGCAGACAGGCAGTCCGCTACTCGAGCGTCGCGCTGCTGCGCTCGGTGCTGCCGAGACGCAAGCGCTGGCAAAGGCACCTCCCGATCGCCCTCGTGCTTGCAAGCCTCGTCGCGCTCGGCCTTGCCGCCGGCCGACCGCACGTGGAGCGTGACGTCCCGTACGCGCGGACCTCGATCATCCTCGCGCTCGATGTCTCGGGCTCGATGTGCTCGACCGACGTCAAGCCGAACCGGCTCGTCGTCGCCCAGCAGGCAACCCGCGCGTTCGTCGAGGACCAGCCGGACGACGTGCGCATGGGTCTCGTCATCTTCTCGGGGTTCGCCGAGCTGGCGGTTCCGCCGACAACCGAACGCGCGGAGCTCATCGCGACGATCGACTCGGTCACGACCGGCCGCGGCACCGCGATCGGCGGAGCAATGCTGAAAGGGCTCGACGCGATCGCCGAGGTGAACCCCGCCGTCCAGCCGGTCGGCGACGTGTACGCGCTCGGCGAGGTCCCCGACGGCAGCCCCTCCACCCGCCGCGTCGGCGCCCCCGTCGGACGACTACGTGCCGGACATCATCGTGCTCCTGACCGACGGCCGGAACACGCGAGGGATCGAGCCGCTCGACGCTGCGCCCCACGCTGTCGAGCGACGGGTGCGTGTCTACACGATCGGCTTCGGGACAACCGAGCCGTCAGAGCTCTCCTGCACACGCGAACAGCTCGGCGGCAGGATCTTCGGAGGCCGCGGATTCGGTGTGGGCGGCGGCGGCGGATTCGGCGGGTTCCTCGTCGCAGACACCGACACGCTGATGGCCGTTGCCGAGGAAACCGGCGGCGCCTACCACGCGGCCGAGGACGCGGATCAGCTGCGCGAGGTGTTCGCCGAGCTTCCGAGAGAGGTCGCAACGCAGCGACAGCCCACCGAGATCACCTGGATGCTCGCAGCGCTCGGCGCGCTCCTCGCCGCCGCAGCCGTCGCAGCCTCGATCCGCTGGAGCCCGTATCCCTAGCTCGGCTGGAGGAGGCTGGAATGAGCGAGGATGACGAGCCCGAGTTGGCTCGCGACGACTTGGGTTCAGCGCCCCGCCCGCGCCTCACCTGCCATGATCTCTCAAGCCTCGGAGCCACCGAAGAGAAACGGGCATGACGAACAGCGGGTCGCAGGAAAGCACGTCTCCTTCTCAGCTGATCGACGCGAGGATCGAGGAGCTGGACGACTGGCGGGGCGAGATGCTCAGCAGGCTCCGTGCCCTGGTCAAGGAGGCTGATCCCGAGGTCGTCGAGGAGTGGAAATGGAGAGGGGTTCCGGTGTGGTCGCACGACGGAATGATCTGCACCGGCGAGACGTACAAGAGCGTCGTGAAGATGACCTTCGCCAAGGGGGCGGCTCTGATGGATCCGGCGGGCCTCTTCAACTCCAGTCTCGAGGGCAACACGAGGCGCGCTATCGACTTCCGCGAGGGCGAGAAGATCGACGAGGAGGCGCTGAAGGCTCTCGTTCGCGCCGCCGTGACCCTGAACACGTCCTCAGCGCGAAGCTAGTTCCGCGGCCGCAATGCCGCATCGGCCGACCGGTCGGCTCTGCTTGCGTCCGTGGCGGAAGCGAGAAAGCGGCCGTTCGAACGCCATGATCGCGAGGCGCGGCCGGAGCCGCGCCTCGCGCTGGAGCGTCAGGGGACGAAGACGATGCGGGCAGGAACGCGGCCCGCGTCGACGTCCTCGATCGCGTCGTTCACGCTGCTGAGCGGCCGCACCTCGGTCACGACCTTCGTCAGCCCGGCAGCGTGCAGCTCGAACACTTCACGCAGGTCGAGGCGCGTGCCGACGATCGAGCCGACGACGGTGATCCCGTTCAGGACCGTCTCGAAGATCGGCAGCTGGATGGTGTTCTCGGCGGGCAGACCGACGAACACGAGTGTCCCGCCACGCCGAAGCGAGCCGTATGCCTGCTCGAAGGCCGTCGGCGACACGGCCAGCGCGATCGCCTGGTCGGCCCCTCCGAGCCGCTGGATCGCGGCCGCGGGGTCCTCCTCGGCGGCGTTCACCGTGAACGTCGCGCCGAGCTCTCTGGCGAGCTCGAGCTTCTCCTCGTGGAGGTCGACGGCCACGACGCTGCCGCCCGCGATCCGTGCGTATTGAAGGGCGAGGTGACCCAGGCCGCCGACGCCGAAGATCGCGACGAGGTCGGATGGACGCGTCCCGGCGACCTTGACCGCCTTGTAGGTCGTCACTCCCGCGCAGGTGAGCGGCGCCGCGTCGACGGGATCGACTCCCGCCGGCACCTTCACGACGTACCGGCCGTTCGCCTTCACGTACTCGGCGAAGCCGCCGTCGATCGAGTAGCCCGTGTTCTGCTGCTCGAGGCACAGTGTCTCCCAGCCCGAGACGCAGTAGTCGCACGTCCCGCAGGCGTAGCCGAGCCAGGGCATTGCGACTCGGTCGCCGACAGCGACCTCTGTGACGCCGGCCCCCACCTCCTCGACGATTCCGACGCCCTCGTGCCCAGGGATGAACGGCGGCGTCGGCTTGACGGGCCAGTCACCGTGGGCTGCGTGGATATCGGTGTGGCAGAGGCCGGAAGTCTCGACCCGAACCACGATCTCGCCTGCGCCCGCCGACGGGCGGGGCACGTCCTTGAGGACGAGCGGCCTCGTGAAGTCCTCGACGACCGCCGCTCTCATCGTCCGTGTCCGCCCCGCCTCGGTCGATCGCTCCTGCTCGACGGTTGCCATCGGAGCCTCCTCTCGTCGAAGTTCCTGTCCAAGACTCACGGCGCAGACGGGCAGGGGCATCGGTGTCGCCACCGATCCGACGCGGAGAACTACGGATGAGGACCCGCTACCAGCTCTTCAATCGCGCGAGGCGCTCGTGCCGCTGCACGCGCACCCGCGAATCGACGACGACGCAACCGTCGACCTGCGCGATCACAGGGTTGAGGTCGAGCTCCGTGACCGCGTCCAGGTCTTCGCCGAGCCGCGCGAGTCGATGCACGACGTCGACGAGGGCGCGACTGTCGGCTGCGGGCGCCCCACGAAAGCCGCCAACGAGGCGGCCGGTCTTCCCGCCGAGCACGAGCTCCTCGGCGTCATGGTCGGTCAGCGGCGCGATCCGGAACCCGGCCTCCCCAATGAGCTCCGCGAGCACCCCACCGGGGCCGCAGGCGACGAGCGGACCGAAGACCGGGTCCTGGACGATCCCCGCCAGGAGCTCCGCGCTTCCCTTGACCATCGGCTGGACGAGAACGGGCGCACCGATGCGTTCGACGGCTGCGTGGACGGCGTCCTCGTCTCCCAGGTCGAGTGCGAGCCCGCCGACGTCCGTCTTGTGTGCCCCGGCAAGTGTGGTCTTGACGACGACGGGGAAACCGAGCTCGCGAGCGGCCCCCGCGGCCTCCGCGGCGCTGCCTGCGATTTGCTCCGGGACGAGCGGAAGCCCGTACGCAAGAAGCAGCGCTCGTGCCTCCGCCGCCTCGAGCCAGACGTCGTCGCCGCGCGAGAGCGCAGACTCGACGATGACCTCCGCCGCCCGGCGATCGATGCCGGCGATCGTCGGAACGGTGCCGTGCGGACGACGAAGCCACTCGGCACGTTGCGCCGCTCGCCCGAGCGCTCGTGCGGCGGACTCCGGATACGCGAACGCAGCGACTCGCCCGCGACCCAGACGGAGCGGCTCCGGGATCCCCGACGCAGTCATGACGACGGCCAGGACGGGCTTCCCCGCGGCGGACTCCGCCACGACACGGTCAATCGCCACGGCGACGTCGTCGGCGGTAGCGGTCACGGTTGGCACGAACAGCACGATGAGCGCGTCGAGGTGCGGATCGCCGAGCATTGCTGCCAGCGCCTTGCCATATGTGTCGGCCGTGGCGCCGCCCAGCATGTCGACGGGATTCGCGAGGCTCGCCTCAGCCGAGAGGAGCACGGCGAGCTGCGCGCGCGTCTCGTCGGCCGGCTCGGGCAGCTCGAGCCCGACAGCGTCGCACACGTCCGCGCACAGGATCCCCAGTCCCCCGGCGTTCGTGAGGAGGCCGACGCGCCGGCCCTTTGTCTCAGGCTGACTCGAAAGCAATGCTCCGACATCGATCAGCTCCTCGAGCGACGTCGCGCGAATCACACCCGCCTGGTGGAAGAGTGCATCGACGGCCGCGTCTGAGCCGGCCAGCGCCGCCGTGTGCGAGCTCGCGGCGCGCTGCCCTGACAGGGTCGTCCCGCTCTTCAGAGACAGGATCGGCTTCCGACGCGCGACCCGCCTGGCCAACCGCCCGAACCGACGAGGGTTGCCGAAGGACTCGAGGTAGAGCAGCACGACGTCTGTGTGAGGATCGTCCTCCCACCACTCGAGCAGGTCGTTCGACGACACGTCCGCCTTGTTCCCGATCGAGACGAACGCCGAGAGACCCAGCCCACGCGCCTCCGCCGCTTCGAGAAAGGCAACGCCGAGGGCGCCGCTCTGCGACGAGAACCCGATGTTCCCGCTTGCCGGGGTGCGAGCGGCGAACGTCGCGTTGAGCGACACGCCTGCAACGGCGATCCCGAGGCAGTTCGGCCCGATCAGCCGACCACCGTGAGACCGCACCAGCTCGAGAAGGCGGCCCTGCAGCGCGGCACCTTCGGCGCCGACCTCGGCGAACCCGGCCGAGATGACCACGAGCGCCTCGACGCCTGCCTCGAGGGCCTCCTCGACCGCTTCGAGAACGGCGCTCGCCGGCAGAGATACAACCGCGACGTCGACCTCGTCGGGAATCTCGGCAACCGAGCGATATGCCCGCACACCCGCCACCGGCTCTCCGTCTCGGTTCACGGGGTAGGCAGCGCCCGCAAAGTCCCCGACGAGGATGTTCCGGAACAACTCGCCGCCGATCGAGCCCCGTCGCCGCGAGGCGCCGATCACCGCCACGCTCCGTGGCTCGAAGAACGGTCGGAGGGACGCGGTCACGGCGGCGTGGTCGCGCTCCTCGACACGCTCTCGATACCGCTCGGTCGGAGCGATCGGGAACTGCACCTCGACCTCGCCGCCCTCCAGCTCCCGTGTCAGCTCGAAGCCCACTGCCTCGAAGACGCCGAGCATTTCTCGGTTCTCCGCCATCACCTCTGCGACAAGACGCTCGATACCGGCCTCCGACGCACGGTCGGCCAACCGCTCGAGAAGGCGCGTCCCGATTCCACGCCGTTGGTGGGCGTCGGCGACGGTGAACGCGGCTTCTGCGATGGCCGGGTCGCGAAGCCGAACGTAGTTTGCGACGGCGACGATCTCCTCGCCGGCGTCCGTGCTCAAGGCACCGAGCAGAGCGCCCCGCTCGATCCAGTCCGGCTCGAGCAAGGACTCCACCAGCTGGGGCCCGAGCGCCGGGAAGCCGTGGAAGCGGAGATATCGGCTCCGCTCGGAGAGTGAGCCGAAGAACTCGAGGAGCGAGTCCGCGTCGTCCCGCCCAGGCGGTCGCAGCCTGAGCGTGCGACCGTCCCGGAGGATGACGTCGACTCGGTCAGCGGCTACCGACACCAGTGCCGAGTCTAGGTGCTCTCCGATCACGCGCGGTCCCTCGGCCAGGAGGCGCCGGCTCGTCAGCCGCTCGCTCTGATACGGGGAAATCCGCAGCACGCACCGAGCGACCTTCGCCGTTCGCCATCGGCTGACCGCCCGCGTCGTATCGTCGGGTATCGCCGCGCTACGTAGTTTCAGGCAGCTCCTACCGGTTACTCGCGGATGCCGCCCGGTCGCGGACCTGCCAGCCTCGATTCAGAAAGGAGGTGTGCCATGTCGAGCGTCTCAAACCCTGCTCATTCGACACCTGAGCACAGGTGGTTCGAGCTACTCCATGTCCGCGAGATGTGGGCGTCGCTGGCGATCGCAGCGATGTGGATCGCCGTCGCCTGCAGCGCGGCCTGGGGGCCGGACTTCGTCTCCACGACCGGTGGAGGAACGAACAGCACGACCATCCCATCGGGAATCGCCGTCGCGCTGTTCGCTTCGATCGGCACATGGGCTGTCGCGAAGTACGGCCTCGGCCCTCAAAGGTCGAACAGCGATCGATAGGAGGCGCTTCTTCGACCGAGCGCTGCTCGGACCGAGGCGACAGGACTGATGCCGTCACCCGCGGTCACGGGAATCGACCTGTACTGGCTCCCGCTCGGTGCCGGCGGTCGGTCGGTACGCCTGAACGGGAGGGTCTTCGAGGCGATCACTGCATCGCTGGGCCGTCGAGATCGCTGCGACCTCTACCACTCGGCGCTCGAGGTCCACGTACCAGAGGGACGGTTCGTGATCGAGCAGGCACCGGCGTGGAGCGAGAGCGCGGAGCGCGGCGTCGTCGCCGAAGGCCCAGTCGGCGCACGAGCGTTGGGACGTTTTCGGCTCTTCCGTTACGAACTACGCCGCTGGCGCGACGGCGTCATCCCCGATGTCGCCGAGGCCGTCGAGAGTCCGCACCGCCTCAGCAACGATCCCGGGTGCGCGCGCCGGCTGGTCGAGCTCGTGCCACAGGTGCCGATGCGCGTCTGGGGACGCGACGAGCTGCACACCGGCGAGATGTGGAACTCGAACTCGACAATCTCGTGGCTGCTCGCCCGCAGCGGGCTCGACGCCGAGTCGATCCCGCTGCCGACTCGTGGAAGAGCTCCTGGCTGGCGCGCCGGCATCGTGGTCGCACGCCGCCAGGACGCGCCGAGCCTGGCGAAGGAAGGAGTGACGTGAGGTGACGACGCAAGTTTCGCTGAGACTCGGCGGCGCAGCGCTTGGTTCGATCGGTGCCGCGCTCCTCTACTGGAAGCTGCTGCGCCGCCCCATCCTGAGCTGGGGAGCGACCGACGCCGAAGCGAACGCGCGGCTCCCGGGTGACGAGCTGCTCGAAGAAGCGGACGGCGTCGCGACTCGTGCCATCACGATCGACGGACCCCCTAGCGCCGTGTGGCCCTGGATCGCGCAGATGGGCCCGTCGCCGCGCGGCGGCGCATACACCTACGACTGGATCGAGAACCTGCTCGGCCTGAACATGCACAGCACCGACCACGTGCTGCCCGACTACCAGCATCCACAGATCGGGGACACGATCGGATACGGCCCGAACCGGATGCGAGTCGAGCGCGTCGAGCCTGAGCGCGTGCTCGCCTGGCGCTCCGAGGACGGCAACTGGGTCTGGAGCTTCGTGCTCGAGGAGCACGAGGGAACGACGCGCTTGATCAGCCGCAACCGCTTCCGGCTTCCTTCACTGACCGCCAGGATCGGAATGTTGCCGATGGAGCCGGGTTCGCTCGTCATGGAGCGGAAGATGCTGCGCGGCATCAAGGAGCGCGCGGAACGGCTCGACGGACGAGAGAGGGGCCGCGAAGGCGAAGCAGGTGCAGCCGAGGCCACGACCTGGCCGTGATTTCGAGATTCCCGTTGGAAACGCTCACTGCCCCCGACGACGCCAAGATCGGTCATCGTGTCCCCTGCCGGGAATCGTGTGGATGACGTCGATCCGGGCCGCGATGAGGCCACCTCCTCGAGCGCTTCGGCGCGCAAGCACGCGAACGCTGCGGAGGCGTGAGAACGACATGATCGCGCCTCAGGTGAGCCGACCGCGCACCTCGATCCGGGGACAGCTCAGTCGATGATGGAGGACGTGCTGGAAGCGGCCGGAGAGTGCACCGTCCTGCTCATCACTCACCGCCCGGAGGGGATCGACCAGATGGACGAGGTCGTGACCCTCGACGCCGGACGATGCGTCTGCCGCACGTTGCAGGCACGATCGGCGACGCCGTAGGCTGCGCACGTGGCGTCCGCTCTCGCCCTGCTGGCCGCATTCCTCTTCGCCCTCGCGGCGGCGCTGCAGCAGAAGGGCGCCCTGAACCTTCCGGAGATCTCGCTTCGCAGCCCCGCGTCGCTGGCGCGCCTGGCGGGTCAGACGATGTGGCTCGTCGGCACCCTGGCACTGCTCGCCGGCTACGTGTTCCAGGCGGCAGCGCTCGATCGAGGACGACTCGTGATCATCCAGCCGCTCCTCGTCACCACAGTCGTCTTCGCGCTGCCGCTCGGCTACTTCCTGACGCGCCAGCACGTCGGGCGCCGCGAGGTGATCGGCGCCGCGGTGATCGTGCTCGGTCTGGCGCTCTTCGTGCTCTTCGGCGATCCGGCGGGCGGGCGCGAGAACGCGCCGGGGACCGAGTGGGCGATCGCCATCGCCATCCTGGCCGTCCTCTGCACGGTCCTGCTGATGTTCGGCGGACGGGGAAGCCTGGTGATGAAGGCCGCCGCATACGGCACCGTCGCCGGCATCCTCTTCGGTCTCTCGGCGGCGCTGACGAAGCCCACCCTGGAGTACCTGCACGCCGGGATCGACCAACTGCTTTCCCACTGGGAGCCGTACGTGCTGGCCATCGCGGGCGTGCTCGGCTTCGTCCTGCAGCAGGTCTCGCTCGGCACCGGGCGCCTGGCGCCGTCCGTCGCCACCGTCTCGGTTGCGAACCCCGTCGTCGGCATCCTGCTCGGCATCGTCCTGCTCGAGGAGCGGCTGAGCAGACCGGCCTGGCACGTCTTCGTCGCCTGTATCGGCCTGGCCCTGGCGCTCGTTGGCGCCGTTGTCATCTCTCTCGTCCGCGAAGCGGGCAAGGAGCCCGAACGGCCCGTCTCGGCGGCCACCGACGCCGCGACGGCGTAAGGCCGCTCCAGCTCAGCCTCGAACCGTCTTACTCGCGGGCCGGCTGCAGCGGACCCGGTCGCGGCGTCTCCGTCATGTCCTGTGCGGCACCGGTGTCCTCGGCGTGGTACCGGGCGAGCAACCGCTCCTCGTCCTCCTGCTTCGGGAAGAGGAAGAAGACGACCGCGGCACCGAGCAGGATCGCCACGATGCCCGCCGTGTACGCCCAGTCCGCGCCGTCGAGGAATGACGCCTTGGCCCCGGCCGTGATCTCGCTCGCGTACTGCGGATACTGGCCGGCGATCTCCTCCGCGCCCGCGAAGGACTTGGTCAGCTGGCTCTCGACGCTCTCGCTGATCTGCTGTCGCGTTCGGCGCGGAGGCGATCGCGGCTCCGACCGCGGACGCATAGCCCGCGACGAGGAGCGCGCCGAGGATCGACTGCATGATCGCTCCACCCAGGTCACGCTGGAGGTCCGCCGTTCCCGAGGCCATGCCCGCGCGCGTCACGGGCACGGAACCGGTGAGCGAGTGCGAGGCGGGCGTGCCGGCGAACCCGACACCGGCCCCGACGAGCGCGTACGCGAGGCCAACCTTCCAGTACGCGATCCCCTCGTTCCAGAGCAGGAGCATCGCCAGGAAGCCGAGCAGGCAGAAGACGTAGCCGGTGAGCAGCGTGACCCGGGCGCCCCGCGCTTCGACGAGCTTGGCCGACCGCGGCGCGATCAGGACCATGAGCGCGGCAGCCGGAAGGATCGACAGGCCGGCTTCGAAGGTCGAGTAGCCGAGCACGTTCTGCAGGAACTGCTGGCCCACGTACATGGCGCCCATCAGCGTCCCGAACACGATGACGCCGGCACACGCCGCGACCCAGAAGATGCGCCGTCCGGCGACATCGAGGTCGTAGAGCGGGTTCGCGGCGCGACGCTGTCTGATCAGGAAGGCGATCAGCGCCGCGACAGTGATCGCCGCCAGGCCCAGCGTCAGGGCGCCTCTGCTCGGAAGGGCGGCGAAGTTGATCGCCAAGGACGAGCGCCGCGACCAGCACGACGGACAGGACCCCACCCAGATTGTCGACGGGATCCGTCCCCTCGTTGACGTGGCTCGGCACGAAGAGGAACGCCATGACCAGCGCGACCACGGCCAGCGGCAGCGTGACCAGGAAGACGGAGCCCCACCAGAAGTCCTCGAGCAGCGCGCCCGCGAGCACGGGGCCGAGAGAGGAGATCGCGCCGCCGATGCCCGACCAGAGGGCGATCGACTTCGTCCGCCCCGGCCCGGCCCAGAGGGCCGTGATCAAGGCGAGCGTCGTCGGAAACGCCATGCCGGCGGAAAGCCCGCCGAGCACACGCGCCCCGAAGAGCACCTCGTCCGAGGGTGCCCAGGCAGCGAGCAGGCAGGCCGGAATCGAGAGAGCCATGCCCAGGATGAGCATCAGCTTGCGCCCGTAACGGTCGCCGAGGGCGCCGAAGTAGAGGACCGACGCAGCGAGCCCGAGGGAGTACCCGACCGCAATCAGGTTGAGCGCCGTCTGACCCGAATCGAACGCCTTGGCGATCGACGGCAGCGCGACGTTGGCCACCGCCAGGTTCAGGTTGGCGACCGCGGCGACCAGAATCAACGAGATCAGGACGAGCCCGGCACGCCCCGGCGCCGTCGCACTCTCCGCTCCGCTAGGCGTGCTCACGCATGGCAGACACTGTCACGCCCACGGCAGTGGAGCATCGTCCGATGGGGATGAAGCCCGAACCGGCCGTAGCTAGGGGAGCTCTGTCATCGCGCTCCCGCCGCCCCGGCGCACCGGTTCCGCGGCGGCGAGCACGCCGCCCCCGGCAAGGAACTCGATCCCGGCCGCCGCGCCGATCTCACCCGCGTTGGCGAAGTGGTGGCCTCGAGCCTCGAGCGCCGTCCGCTCCGGAGTCGCGAGAAATGCCGGCTCCACGCCGGTGTTCACGGCGTTGCGCTGGCTTGCTCGCGGATCGGCGATCGCCTGCGGAAGGGTCATGCCGAGGTCGATGCGATCGAGCAAGATCTGCAGCACGGTGGTGATGATCGTCGCGCCGCCCGGTGAGCCGAGCGCGAGGAACGGCTTGCCTTCCCTCGTGACGATGGTGGGTGCCATCGAGCTGCGTGGCCGCTTGCCTCCCTCGACGCGGTTGGGATGGGTCGCCGAGTCGAAGTTGAAGTCCGTCAGCTCGTTGTTGAGGAGGAACCCGAAGCCGGGCACCACGAGGCCCGAGCCGCCCGTCGACTCGATCGTGAACGTGTACGAGACCACGTTCCCGGACCTGTCCGAGGTCGTCAGGTGCGTCGTTGTCTCCGCACCTTCGTAGGGGTGCGGGTCGCCGGGTGGAACCGCGCCCGGCGCTGCCGTGTCGGTGATCAGCGCACGGCGCGTTGCGGCGTACTCTTCGGAGAGCAGACCGCTCAGCGGAACGTCGAAGTAGGCCGGATCCGCGAGATAGGCGTTGCGGTCTGCGAACGAGTACCGCGACGCTTCGAGGTAGAGGTGCAGGGCTGCTTCGCGGCTCATCGACGAGAGCTCGAAGCCCTCGAGGATGTTCAGGGCTTCACCGACTGTTGAGCCGCCGCTCGACGGCGGGCCCATCGAATACACGTCCAGCCCTCGATAGTTCACGTGGGTCGGCGCCCGCTCCGGCGCGGCGTAGACATGCAGGTCGCGCATCTTCATCACGCCGGGCCGCCAGACGTGATTCGCAGTCGGGCCGACGGGCGGATTCCGGACGGCCTCCACGAGCGCGTCCGCGACCGCTCCGCGGTAGAACCCCTTGGCGCCCAGATGAGCGATCCGCTCGTACGTCTCGGCGAGCGCGGGGTTCGTGAACACCGTGCCGACGTCGCGCGGCGTTCCGTCTGCGTCGAGGAAGAGTGCGGCGCTGGCAGGAATATCGTCGAACCAGTCGCGGTTCGCATTCGCCTGGTCGAACCACACCTGGTCGATGACGTAGCCGTGACGCGCGACGTGAATCGCCGGCGCGAAGACCTCGGCCAGCGACATCGTCCCGAACTTCTCGAGTGCGTCGACCCATGTCTCGACCGTGCCGGGAACTCCGACGGAGAGCCCGCTGTACCGCGCGTCGTTGAACGGCAGGGCGACGCCGTTCTCCCAGAACGACATCGGATGCATGGCCGCCGGTGCGGTCTCGCGACCGTCGATCGTCGTCACGGCGCCGTCGGCGGTACGGAGGACCATGAATCCGCCCCCGCCGATTCCGCACGAGAACGGCTCGGTCACGCCAAGCACGGCCGCCGCCGCCACGGCAGCGTCGACCGCATTGCCGCCACGACGCAAGATGTCGATTCCCGCCTGCGTCGCGAGCCTCTCCACCGACGCGGCCGCGCCGCCGGTGCCGACCGAAGTCGGCGGCCCCGAGCCGCTTCCCACGTCCGCAGCGGCAGAGACCCCGAATGCGAGTGCGACTGTCGTCGCGAGCACGACGCACAACTGCAGGCTCTTGCGGCGCATGACTTCCTCCTCCGGCGGCTTAGCGTGACCCTACGCCCCGGCTGCGAACGCGACAAGGCGTCTCATCCGCAGGCTCCGCCACCGGTCGCCCCGGGAGACAATGACCAGCTGTCGACGATCGCTGGCCACTGGCGGAGCCGACCTGACGACGTGGCTAGGTTTGTCGTCGATGAAGATCGCGATCGTCGGGGCCGGCGCCATGGGATCGGTGTACGCGGGGATCCTCGGCGATGCGGGCAATGAGGTGTGGGCGGTCGACGTATGGGCCGAGCACGTCGAGGCGATCCGAACGACCGGGCTGACCGTCGAAGGGGCGAGCGGGCATCGCACCGTTCGGCTCGACGCGACGTCGGATCCGGCCGAGGTCGGCGTCTGCGACCTGGTCGTGATCGCGACGAAAGCACAGGACGTGGAGCCCGCGGCGCATGCCGCGAAGCCGATCGTCGGGCCGGAGACCGTCGTGCTGCCGATCCAGAACGGGCTCGGCAGCGCCGACCGGGTTGCATCCGTGCTCGGAGAGGAGAAGGTCGTGATCGGCGTCGTCGGCGGCTTCGGTGCGTCCGTCATCGGGCCCGGCCACGTGCACCACAACGGGTGGGAGCTCGTGCGCCTGGGAGAGCGCCAGGGCCCTGCGACGGAGCGGATCCACCGGATCGCGAAGGTGTGGGCGGACGCGGGCTTCCGGGTCCAGGCCTACGACGACGTCGACCAGCTCGTCTGGGAGAAGCTGATCTGCAACGTCTGCTTCAGCGCCACGTGCGCGATCCTCGGTCGCACGATCCGCGAGGTACTCGACGATCCGCACGCCTGGCATGTCGCGTCGAGCTGCGCCCGAGAGGCGTACGAGGTCGCCCGCGCACGCGGGATCACGCTCGAGTTCGACGACCCCGTCGCCTACGTCCGCGCGTTCGGCGAGAAGATCCCCGACGCCCGGCCGTCGATGCTGCTCGACGTCCTGGCCGGGCGCCGCTGCGAGATCGACGTGATCAACGGCGCGATACCGCCCGCCGCGCGCGAGCTCGGGCTCACGGCGCCGGTCAACGAGGTCGTCACCGCGCTCGTCAAGGCAATCAGCCCGCTGTCCTGAGCGCTCCTGCGCGCGCCGACGCCGGGCAGCTACACCGCCTGCGGCAGCAGCACGAGTCGAACCGATCCTCGACGCGCACCGCGGGCGGGCTCGTACCTCGTGAGCAGGACCTCGTGCGCGCGCGCGACCACGCGCATGTGAATGTGCGGCGAGCCACCTCCATACGCGGCGGGATAGGGGCCCTCGAACCGGAAGCGGCCGCTCCCGTCGGAGAGGACCGTGGCGCTCGACGCGCGCGTGTAGCGGCCGCTCGCGTTCGCCTGCCACAGCTCGACACGCGCGCCACGGATCGGCTTGCAGTTGAGCGCAGACAGGATCACCCCGCTGAGCACATGCCCCTTACCGATGCTCGCACGGACCGGTGGCGAGCCGCGGCCGAAGGGGCCGAAGCCGTCCGTTGTCGTCGCGGGACACCCGGGCGCGGCGGGTGCAGTCGCGGCGGCGGCGAGCGCGCACACCGTCGACGAGGACTGCGGCGATCGCTCCGCGCAGCCGGGTCATACGGAAGTCGTAGCAGACCCCAACCCCTTGCGGCGCGTGCCGAACGGAACGGTCAGAACGTGTCGAGGGTCGGAAAGTCCGCGGTCGCGTGTGATACAGCCGTCGAGGTAGAGAGCCGTGCCCAGATCGCCGGACCAGAGTGACTGGCGTCCGCGACCATAGTGCGCGCTCGTGCGCTCCACCTGCTCGATCGCGTGCATCGCGAACGCGCGCGCCCGGTCGAGCCACCGTTCGTCCTCTGTGCGCTCGAACAGCTTCAGGAACGCGTAGCCGTTCCCGGCCGTGCCGTGGCAGAGGCTCGCACCCTTCTTCAACGGGCCGGCACGCCAGGTGAGCTCGCCGCCTGCCACGAGCAGCTCGGTGAGCTGGTCGTCGTCCGGCGCCAACGACGCGAGCGAGGCGACGATCCCCGGTGCGCCGTGACACCACTGCGTCCTCGTCATCTGCGGTCGACCCCCAGGCCGTGGTGGCTCGACGGCGGGCGGCCATTGCGCCAACCCGCCCGCGCGGCGCGCGTGCGCCGCGACCGCAGCGATCGTGCGTCGCTCGAGCTCGCCCCGGCGTTCCCGGTCGAGGAGCTCGCCGCGGGCGAGGACGAGCACGTTGCCGACGAACCCGTGTGCCGGCCCGAGCACATGAGCAGGCCGACCACGGAGATCCTGGCGCCACAGCTCGCCATCCCACGCAGCCCACAGAAAATCGGCGGACGCGTTCCACGCTTCTGCCCATACCGGTGCGCCCGTTCGCTCGTGCATCACCTGCGCGGCCAGCATCGTGCCCGGCGATCCCCACGCCAGCTCGAGTGCCGGATTCGCAGCGTTCGCGCGAATCGCCTCCAGCAGCTCATCCTCCAGCCACCGACTCGGCGCCAGCACGTGTGCCACGAGCAGGATCCCCGCCTCGCCGAACCACAACGATGGAATGACTCCGTCGTCCGGGAAGTCGGGCGCCGCGCGATAACGCTCCGGCAGGCTCGCTGCGACCGCGGCCCACTCGCGCACGAGCTCCACGGCGCCGCCCCGCTCGAGCGCGTGCAACGCCCAGATGACCCCGGCCGCCCCGAGGTACAGGCACGCCACCTGCCCGAGCGGCGGCTCGTCGTCGTCCTCGTCGAGCGGATGCGGCGGCCACAGCGAGTCGTGCTCGAACGCTCTCTCTGCCTCGGCCACGATCTCCCGGATCGCCGCGCCCGCGCGATCCGTGTCCCACGCTGTCTCCGTGAGCGCCTCGTGAGCGCGAGGGTCGAAGAGCTCCGCCTGGTCTGTCCCCGCGGTCATCCCGGCATCCGGTGGGACAGCCTATTCGTCTCGCTCTACCCCGTCAGCGACGTGTGTCTGGAACCAGCTCAGCATCTGGCGATACGCCGATGAGGCGGCGGCGGCGTTGTAGCGTGCGCTGGTCGGGTTGAAGAACGCGTGGTCGACCCCGGGGAAGGTGACGATCCGGTGCTTCAGGCCGGCCTTGCGTAGCGCTCCACGCGCCGAGGCGCGTGACGCATTGACCCTCGCGTCGAGCTCCGCGTACACGCCGAGTACCGCCGCCTTCGTGCCGGTGAGGCTGCCGCCCTCCGGGAAAGGACCGTAGAAGGGGACGGCGGCGGCCAGGCGGGGCTCCTTCGACGCGAGCAGGAGCCACGTCATACCACCGCCGAAGCAGAAGCCGGTCGCGGCGACCTTCTTGCCCGGGAGCCGACGGCGAAGCTCCGTGATGCCCGCCTTCATGTCGGCGACGAAGCGTGAGGGCGAGACCGCTCCGAGCGCAGCCATCGCCTCGAACTCGTCCGCAAACGCACCGGTGCCGCCCTCCTCGGAGAGCAGGTCGATCGCCAGAGACGAGTAGCCGCTCGCGGCCAGGCGTCCCGCGATCGATCGAATCGAGTCGTTGAGCCCTCGGTTCTCGTGGATCACGAGCACGCCGCCGCGAGCCTGGCCGGCGGGTGCCCACGCCCCCATCAGCGTCCGTCCCCGCGGCCCGCGAAAGGTGATCTCCCTGGTCGGGACGGCCGCCGCCTCGACGGCTGCGGCGCCGGACGCTTTCGCGGCGCCCGTCACCGCACGCGCATCACCGGTCACCGCTGCTGCGAGCAGCGACGCGGCTGCGGCTCCGCCCAGCCCGAGAAGCCCGAGTCGACGCAGAGCCTCGCGCCGGGACACGAGCCCGTCCGCGTGGTCCTCTGCGACCTCCTCCGCCAGGTACCGCTGCAACTCGGTCACGGCTCGCCTCCCTCTCTAGAGCAGGTGACGTCCGAAGTCGCGCTCGAAGTCGCGCCAGACGCTGTGGATGTGGGTGCCGCTGTCCCGGGAGTTGTCGAACTCGAGGAGGAAGGTCGGGCCCTGCAGCCGGTAGTAGTGCGGCACGCCGGGGCGCGTGCTGCCCGCCCACCCGAAGCGGACGCGCGCGAGCCCTGCCCGTTCGATTCGCGTGAAAGCATCGCGCGCCATCGCGCGTGGGTGGTTCGCGAGGTACGTCTGCAGGATCTCGAGCACGCGTCTCTGCGCCCCGGACGGGAGATCGCCGGTAACAACGCCCACCTGGTCGATCGGCCTCACGCGTGCGGCGTTCTGGGTGACGTGGTCGGTCAGCGACTCCGACGAGAACACCACCTGCCGCCGAAGCCCTCCGTCGAGCGAGAGGACGATCTCCCGGGCGGCGTCCTCCTCGCGCGGCATCGTCCGGTACCCCTGCGCCACCGAGCGGTACGCGCTCCCCGCACGGGTCGGCCAGGCGCCGAGGAAGAACGGCTCGGCGACGAGAGCGCCCTTGGCGAGGGTGAAGTGCCTGGAGAGATGGTGCCCTTCGAGCCGCCAGCCCCACGCGCCGGCGCCGGGCCGACCGAAGACCGAGACGTAGTACCGGTTCGGGTCGAAGGTGTCGCCGATGCCGGTGCCCATGCGTCTCAGCACGCCCTGCAGGGCCATGATGTCGAGTGCCTTCCGGTAGCCGGACGCGGAGCTGCTCGACCGCAACAAGGCGAGCGCGAGCCTCCGCTGCTCAGCCGACATCTCTCCGAGCGGAAGACCGTTCCGCGGGACAGAGGACGGCACGGTCCAGTGCCAGCGCGTGCGCTCGGCGCCTGCGAAGGGGAAAGACGCCCGGTCACGCTCGGCCGGTGACAGCGACGCGAGGAGCGCGCGGGCGGCGCCCTCGACCGTCGAGGCGTCCGGGGCAGCGCGAGCCGGGCGTGCGCCGAGCGCAAGCCCGGCGGCGCCGGCGGCTGCAAGCTGCAGGGCAGCCGTCCGCGTGAACCGCGACTCGATGTCGTCGTTCATGTCTGAGCTGGACACCTCAACGGTCAGCGATGAGTGGCCGGCCAACCGTCACGCCGCTCGTCGACGCGAGAGTCCACGCCGTAGAGCACGGCGAGCGGCCCGATCAAGACGATGAACGCAAGGACCACGAAAGCCGTCAATGCCATACACCTCCTCGTATCACCCGTTACGTGAGGGTAACGGATCGAGCACAAGTGAACGCACCATCCGGGGCCTGCTAGAACGGCCCGAGAATGGCCCTCCAGAATCGCGTGACGCCGCTGGGAGAGCTCGTCGCCCACCCGGCCCGCGGGCTCGTGTACGGGAACCGCGGCTGCCTCCACGATGCGTCGGGTCGCATCCGCCGCCGCTTCGCCGTGAAGCGCTGGATTGCGTGTCGCCTGCAGTTCCGTGGCTGGCACCGGGCCGCGCTGCTGCAGCCCGGCAAGTTCACCGAGCTGTTCTTCCTGGACGAGGCGACTTCGCTCGCCGCGGGCCATCGGCCCTGCGCTCTCTGCCGCCGTGGGGACTACACGCGCTTCGCCGCGTTCTGGCGCGAGCTCCACGGCGACGTCGGGGCGGATGCGGTCGACGAGCGGCTCCACGCGGAGCGGGTCGAGCCCGCGACCCGCGGACACCGACTCCACGAAGCCCGGCACGCCGAGCTTCCCGACGGCGCCTTCGTCCTCCATGACGGCGCGCCGCACCTCGTCATCGGCGCCGAGCTTCTGCGGTGGCGGCCCGAGGGATACGGGCCCAGGATCGCGTGCCCGCGCGGTGGGACTGCCACGCTCGTCACCCCGCCGTCCCTCGTCGAGCTCCTTCGCACGGGTTGGACCTCTGCGGTTCCTCTCATCCATCCGTCCGCGACGAGCTGACCCACTCGCCTTCGTCTCCGTCTGCTACCACTCCGCTCCGTGCCCGTGCCCGATGACAACGGCTTCACCGTCTGGCTGACGGGGCTCTCGGGGGCCGGGAAAACGACGATCGGGCACGCGGTGGCGTCCGAGCTGGAGCGTCGGGGGCTGCACGTGGAGGTCCTGGACGGCGACGTCGTGCGGACGCACCTGTCGAAAGGGCTCGGGTTCTCACACGAGGACCGGGACACGAACATCGAGCGGATCGGCTGGGTCGCCTCGCGGTTGACGCGGCACGGCGCAGCGGTCGTCGTCGCTGCAATCTCCCCGTACGACGGCACTCGCAAGCGCGTCCGGGCGCTCATCGAGGAGCAGGGGCCGTTCGTCGAGGTCTGGGTCAAGGCGTCGGTCGAAGAGTGTGCACGCCGCGACGTGAAGGGCCTCTACGCGAAGGCGTTCGCGGGCGAGATCACGCAGTTCACCGGCGTCGACGACCCGTACGAGGAGCCGGACGACGCCGAGGTGGTCGCGGACACGATTGCCCTGACCCCCGAGGAGTCGGTGGCCCTCGTGATCGCCGAGCTCGAGCGGATCGGGGTCGTCCCCGCGGCTACACCGGCGTCGAGCTGAGCTCGTAACCCAGCGCGACGAGCTGCGCGCCGGCCTCGCGCTCGACGTCGGCGAGCTGGTCGGGCGACAGGTCGCGGCGCCATCGCCCTGCGGAGCGGTCATGGATTTTCCCGAACGCCTTGGCGACCAGGCTGCTCTCGACCCCGAGCTCTGCGGCAACCGGCGCGGCGGCGCCCGCCGGGTCGGCGACGAGGTGCTCGTAGCGCACTTCGACGGTCCGTTCCGGGGCGGACCCGGCCGCCGTCACGTAGCGGCGCCACGCCCAGGCGGCGCGCGTCGCGTCAGTGGCCTGCGAGAACTCGGCCTCGCGGCCGGGCTCCACCCAGAAGCGTGCGTAGGGCCCGAACGCGATACGAGCATCGTCCGCTCCTTGCCGCTCCGCGCTGAGCCAGCCTCGCTCGAGGAGCGAGGTGGCAACGTCGCGGCCGTCGCGGATCACGTGGACGGCCACCGCCTCGGGGTACGCCTGGAGCGCGGCGCGCAGCACGAAGCTCGTCTCCGGGGTCTGCTCGACGCCGCGGAGGCCCGTGGCGAGGCCGAGCCGGCGCACCCGCTCGAGGATCCCCCGCAGTCGCTGAGACACGTCGTCGTCCGGGCGGTCGATCAGCTCTGGGATGGCCGCCTTCCACGGCTGTACCTCGTCGAGGTCGACGAAGCCCGGAAGCGAGCCGAGCGCGCTTCCGGTGAACGTCGTCCCCGACCGCGGCGAGCCCACGACGAACACCAGCCGCTCCTCCGTTCCGAGCCGTCGGCGGCGTCGCGCGATCCGGAGGGCGCTGCGCCCGTAGAGCGTCGCGCTCACCGCCATCTCCTTCGCGCGCTGCACCGCCCGAATCTAGACGACCGGCCTCGTCGCCTTCGACCCTCAGGCGGAGGAGCCGTTCATCGGCGGAGGCGACGCGATCGCGGCGCGCACATTCCAGGACGTCCATGACTCCTTCGTCGCCCGCGGCATCGAGCCGGGGATCGCGGTCGCGCCACAGCCGGTGAAGCAGCCGCTCTGGCGACGCTTCTTCCGGTCGTAGCCCCACGGGCTATCCTGAATGGCGGCTGAAGGCCCCGGACGAGGTGCGCCGTACCCGGTCACGACGACGGCGCGACCGTTCACACTCCACTCCGGAGGTCGTCCGTGCACCAGCTCATCCAGATCGCAGGCGCGCTCCTGATCCTCAGCGGCTTCGTGCTCGCCCAGTTCCGCGTGCTCGATCCGCAGTCGCTCTGGTACCTCGTCGTGAACCTGCTCGGCTCCGCGATCCTCACCGTCGATGCGTGGCGTGAGGCGCAGTGGGGGTTCTTCCTGCTCGAGCTGGTCTGGGCGATCGTCTCGGCGTGGGGTCTGACGCAGCTTGCGCGGGGTCGGAGCCCGCGCCCTGCCCACTGAAGATCAGGTGATCGGATCCTCGGCTTCGACTCGGACCGAGAACGGTAGTCGCCAGTCCTCGTCGGCCTTGCCGTCGATCGTCAGCCGCCATTCGTACCTCCCCGGCTCGAGCGGCATGGGGCCCGAGTTGACGGCGACCGGAAAGTCGAGCGGCGTGCCCGGCTTGAGCCCCGCCGGACGCCCGACCTCGAACGGCACGTCGTCGAAGAAGACGACCGGTTGCAGGCCGTCGTCGGTGTCCATGTCGACCGCCTGCCCGTCGGCGTCGAGGAGCTCGAGCCGCATCACATGCCGCTGATTCGCCTGGTCCCACGGGACCCGGATCAGGATCGCGATGCCGAACGGCACTGCTTCGGGGCCCGTCAGCGACCAGCCTCCGCCGACGACCGTGAGCTTGCCGTCCGATACCTGGGCGAAGTCGGCCAGCATCATCGTCACGCGCACGGCGCGAGTCTAGACGTGGGCCAGCGCGCGGGGATCGACCTCGGTCGACGCCGCGACCGCCGCCGGCTCCGCTGAATCGACGAGCTCACGGACGACGACGCCGAGCTCGGCGCGGAGCTCTGGATCCGGCTCCCCGAGGCGACGGTCGGCCGTAGCGACCGGCAGCTCGAGGTCGAGCACGCTCGCGCCCATGATCCCCAGCACCTTCTTGAGCTCGCGTTGGGCCCAGATGCCGCCGAACGCGCTCGTGCTCGCGCCGATCACGGCGACGGGCTTCGAGCGGATCGGATTCTCGGCGCGGGGGCGGGAGACCCAGTCGAAGGCGTTCTTCAGCTGGCCGGGGATCGAGCCGTTGAACTCCGGCGTCGCGACGAGGATTGCGTCGGCGGCGGCGATGGCGTCCTTCAAGCGCAAGACCTCGTCCGATTGGAGGTCGTCGAGATCCTGGTCGTACGGCGGGATCTCGGCGAGGCCGTCGTAGATGTCGAGCTCCACGTCCGCCGGCAGCTCCTCCGCGACGAGGCGGAGAAGCTGCTGGTTGAGCGACGCGGCGCGCAGGCTGCCCGCGATGCCGAGGATGCGCATCGACTACGCCTCGGCCGGGACGAACACGAGGGACGCGGTCAGCTCGACCTCGTTCGCGAGCATCGAGCCGCCTTCGGGAAGCGGGGCGTTCCAGGTGAGGCCGACGGCGTTCTTGTCGACCCGCCCGGCCAGCGAGAGACCGAGCTTCCGGCCACCCCACGGATCGGAGACGGGCTCGGTCATCGTGCCGGTCAACGTGATCGGCGCCCGGTTCCCCTTGATCTCGAGGATTCCGTCGACCGTCACGCTGTCGCCGTCGCGTTCCAGAGATCCGGCCTCGAACGACAACTCGGGGTGGTTCGCCGCGTCGAAGAAGTCGGGCGACGCGAGGTGCGCCGCCAGGTCGTCGTTGTCGACGTCGATGCTCGCAACCCTTGCGACTCCCCGGATGCCCTGCTCGTCGAACGACGCCTGGAACTCGCGGAACGCGCCCTGGAACGGAGCGACACCCATGTAGAGAACCGTGAAACCGACCGTCGAATGCGTCGGGTCCGACGCCCAGGTCCCCGTCACGACTGGGGTCTCGATCGTTGTGCTCATCAGATCGTCCTCCTATTCTTGCTCAAACAATATTTGTCTAAGCAAGTAACGACGATCGTGTCCTGCCTATTCCCGGTCTTTCCGCGAGTGCCCGGAGGAGGCCCGCGATCGACGCGCGCGCCGCGAGCGGCAACGGGAACATCGGCGAGACGAGGAGGGCCTCGGCGCCGCCGACGTGTGCGCCCGCCCGGGCGATCGCGTCCTGCAGATCCGTCGCCACGAGTGTCCGGTCGGGGCCGAGCAGCGGCGCGAGCCGCTCCGCCGCGGGGCCGAAGACCACGACGAGGCGAGCGGTACGACGAGCCTCCGCGCACGCGTCCTCGAGCAGTCGTTGCTCCGGCGGCGACGCGTGGACCGGCAGGCCGGCGCTCTCGAGCTCACCCCCTGCGACGAGCACGACCGATCCGGCCCTGCGCGGGCGAAGCGCGGCGACGGTCTTCGTCGGCGTCGCCGACATCCCGTCGTCGACGAGCTCGGTATCGCCGAGCCGGCCGACCATGGCCATGCGGAACGGCGGCTGCGGGAGCTGCCCGATCGCCTCGGGCGACGAGCGGACGGCGACCGAAGCCGCGAGCGCGCCGAGCAGCGCCCCGACGGCGCGGGTGGTCGAGCCCGGGTGGTAACGGGAGCTCGCGCTCCCCGTCCGGCGTCCGGAGCACGAGCGCCGTGCCGCGGAGGAAGGCGCCCTCCTCGACCTCGCGCGACTGAGAGAACTCGAGCCGTCGACCGGGTGAGAGCGAGCCGATCGCGACGGCGTCCTCGTCGTCAGCGTTCACCACGGCCGCGTCCGTCGCCGACTGACCGCGGACGATCGCCTCCTTTGCGGCGCGATAGCGCTCGAGCGACCCGTGGAGCTCGAGGTGGTCGGGCCAGAATGACGTGACGACGGCGACCGTCGGGCTGTGTGTCGTGAAGCAGAGGTGCGAGCTCGTCAGCTCCAGCACGACGACGTCTGCGTCTGGCACGTCCAGGAGCTCGGCGGTCGGCCAGAGGTTCCCGGCGCGGGCGGTCGTAGACGCGGCGACCCGACGGCCGGTCTTGCGCAGAAGCTCCACGAGGAACGCGGCTGTCGTCGTCTTGCCGGCCGTGCCGGTGATGCCGATCGTCGGGACGCTCGTTCGTTCCAGGACGAGGTCGGCGAGGCACCGGACGCGGCAACCCGACGCGCGGAGTCGCGCGACCCGAGGCGCGACCTCGGGCGTCCAGACGTCGAGGAATGCCTCGTCGTGCTCGCCGGCGTCGAGGTCGACGTCGAGGTCGACATGCTCGCGCACCTCCACGCCCGACGAGCGCAGCGCGAGAGCGTCCGGCGGTGCGGCGCCCGGCGCGGCCAGCGTCGTCGGATGGCCTTCCGCTGCGAGCAGCCCAGCAAGGGCGATCGCGTCCCCGTCGAACCCCTCGACGAGGAGCGTCACTTCAGACCCGAATGGCAAGACGGCCGGGGCGGCGCCGCAGTCCCGCCCCGACCGACTCCGAAGGATTGTGCACTGGCACCGACCACCGGTCAACGGTGATCGGAAAAACGGTTGCTCTTTGCTCTGGGAATTCAGCGCGTCTGCGGGAACCCGAGATCGACCTTGCTCGTCGACGGATCCGGCCAGCGCGATGTCACGACCTTCCCACGGGTGTAGAAGTGGATCGACTCGGGCCCGTACGCGTGCGAATCGCCGAAGAGCGACGCCTTCCAGCCGCCGAACGAGTAGTACGCGACCGGCACGGGGATCGGCACGTTGATCCCGACCATTCCTGCGCTGACGTCGAACTGGAACTGCCGGGCGGCTCCGCCGTCCCGCGTGAAGAGCGCGACGCCGTTGCCGTACGGGTTGTCGTTGACGAGGCCGACGGCTTCGTCGTACGTCTTCGCCCGAACGACGGACAGCACCGGGCCGAAGATCTCGTCGCGATAGGCGTCCATCTCGGTCGTCACGTTGTCGAGTAGCGACACACCGAGGAAGAAGCCGTCGCCCTCGGGGGCGGTCTCGCGTCCGTCGGCGACGACCGTCGCTCCCTGCTCGACGCCGGAATCGAGGTACGACGCGACCTTGTCGCGGTGCGCGCTGGTGATCAGCGGGCCCATCTCGTTCTCGGGCGCCATCCCGTCGCCGACCTTCACGTTCGGTAGCCGCTGCTTGATCGCGGCGACGAGCGGGTCTGCGACGTCGCCCACGGCGACGAGCACCGAGACGGCCATGCAGCGCTCGCCCGCGGAGCCGTACCCCGCGGAGACGGCCGCGTCGGCCGCCATCTCGATGTCCGCATCGGGAAGCACGATCATGTGGTTCTTGGCGCCGCCGAGCGCCTGTACGCGCTTGCCGTGCTTCGTGCCGGTCTCGTAGATGTAGCGAGCGATCGGAGTCGACCCCACGAAGGAAACCGCGCTGATCCCGGGGTGCTCGAGGATCGCGTCCACCGCAACCTTGTCGCCGTGGACGACGTTGAAGACGCCGTCGGGCAAACCCGCTTCCTTGAGCAGCTCGGCGGTGAGGAGCGAGGCGGACGGGTCCTTCTCGGAGGGCTTGAGGATGAAGCAGTTGCCGCACGCGAGGGCGGGTGCCCACATCCACATGGGCACCATGGCGGGAAAGTTGAACGGCGTGATGCCCGCCACGACACCGACCGGCTGTCGAATCGAGTAGACGTCGATCCCGGTCGAGGCCTGCTCGGAGAACTCGCCCTTCTGCAACGTCGGGATCCCGCACGCGAACTCGATCACCTCGAGCCCGCGGGCCACCTCGCCGAGGGCGTCGGAGAGCACCTTGCCGTGCTCGCGCGTGAGGATCTTTGCGATCTCCTCGCGGTTCGTGTGGAAGATCTCGCGGATCCGGAAGAACAGCTCGGCCCGCTTGGCGAGCGAGGTCGAGCGCCATGTCTCGAAGGCCTTGCGTCGCGCTCCTGACCGCGGCGTCGACCTCCTCGACCGACGCGAGGTCGACCGCCCCGCTCTGCACGCCGGCCGCCGGGTTGTAGACCGGGCCGCTGCGACCCGACGTCCCCTCGACCCGGGCGCCGCCGATCCAGTGGGGGATCCGCGTGATTTCCCCGTCGCGCTCGACTGCGGGGGCCTCGGCAAGCTCCGTCATCGCTCCGTCCTCCTCGAAATCCGTGTCCCTGGAGGGTATCGCGGTGCGGGTTTCGGCGGGCCGCGGCGGTGAGTTGCCGACCGGAGGGACAGCCAGAGGTCGGCCGCGGGCGGGCACGCCGAGCCCTGTCCCGAACGGCCACTTGACAGCGACCCATGCCTGACACCGCTCACCACGGGCCAGGGCCTCGGCCGCTGTCCAGACGCGCTAGATGTCGACCCCGCCGGTGTCGCAGTCGCTCGGGTTGCCGGACTCGAAGCCCTTGCGGAACCACTCCGCGCGGAGCGCCGACGAGCCGTGCGTCCACTGCTCGCGGCTGCGCGCGCCAAGGCGGTCGTCGCCGACCGCAGCGGCGGCGCCGAGCCCTTCCTCGATGTCGCCCTCCTCGAGCGCGCCTCGCTGATAGGCCGAGTGGGCCCAGACGCCCGCGAAGCAGTCGGCCTGGAGCTCCAACCGCACGAGGTAAAGGTTCGCGTTGCTCGGGTCATTCTGCTGGTCGCGGCGAACCTGGCCCTCGATCCCGAGCACCGTCTGGATGTGATGGCCGATCTCGTGCGAGATCACGTAGGCCTGGGCGAAATCGCCCGGCGCGCCGAAGCGCTGGTCGAGCTCCCGGAAGAACGCGAGATCGAGGTAGACCTTGTTGTCCGCCGGGCAGTAGAACGGGCCTGTCGCGGCCGACGCCGGCCCGCAGCCGCTCTGGGTTCCGCCCGTGAACGTGACGACCGGGGCACGCGGGTACTGGCGGTTCGCCTTGGTGAAGATGCCTGCCCAGAGATCCTGCGTGTCCTTGCTCACGAACTTCGTGAACTCGAAGACCGTGTCCTCACCCTGGGGCGCATCCCCCTGCTGCGCCGGCTCGGCCGGAGCGAGGTCGCCGGGCGAGAAGCCGCTGTCCGCACCGCCGCCGCCGATCACGTTGCCGCCGAACAGCAGGAAGGCGACGATCGCGATGATCACCCCGAGGCCGCCGGCCCCCTTCCCCATCGGGATCGGGAAGCCGCCTCCACCGAGCCCGCCGCCCTGACCGCGGCGGTCCTCCATGTCGCCCCGTCCCTGAACCCGCTTCCAGCGCACGGTCCGAGCCTACCCCGCTCGCAGGGACCTCGAACACGTCGCGCTAGGACGCCAGACCCGCCTCGGCAAGCGGGCGACGAGCCCACGCGAGCGTCGTTGCATACCAGCCCTGGAGTGGCTGAAGCGTCACGCCGGCGCTCGACGAGTGGACGAACCAGCCGTTACCGACGTAGATGCCGGAGTGGCCGACCTCGGACGGCTTCGAGCGAGGGCCCCGCGAGCCGAAGAACAGGATGTCGCCGGGCTGCGCTGCCGTCGGCGCGAAGCGAAGCGCCTTGCCGACCTCACCGCTCATGGCGTAGGTCGTACGGCCCTTGAGGACGTCGCCGACGGCGGTCGCGCCGTCGAAGGGCTGCTTGAAGACACGCCACACCAGACCCGAGCAGTCGAAGCCGCCCGGCGCGGTGATCGTGTTGCCGGTCGCGGTCCACAGAGACTGCGTCTTCTCCGACATCCCAGCGAAGACGTACGGGAAGCCCACGAAGCGGAGCGCCCGCGTGAGCACGAGCCGCTGCCAGGTCTGGAGCTCTGGCACGGCGAACGTCGAGACCAGGTCGCGGATCGCCGTCACACGGGCAGGATCGAGGAGCCTGAGCTTCGCGAGCGAGTACGCGGCCTCCGCCCGCGAGGCGGGCTCTTTCGGCGCTCGCTCGAGCGATTCGCTTCCGACCGGATGGTTCACACGCAGGCCGAGCAGCCGCGCGATCGTCTCGGTGCCGATCATGTCGGTCGGCTCGAGGCCCGCGTCCCGCGTCCCGAGCCGGATGACGCGGGCCGAGGAGATGAGACCCGCTGCGGCGACGAGCTGGGCGTCGAGCTCGCGCATCGTCACGGTGCGGTTGGGGTCGGTGGGCGTCGCGTGCGACTTGCCGAGGGCGAGGAGCGCCTCGTGGAGCTCGGCGCGGGTGAGGGCGTCGTCGGGCCGGAAGGATGCGACGTCCGGCCCCATCACGCCCGCGAGCACGACCGACGCGATCTGCGGCGCGGCCCAGCTCTTGGCCGACGGCGCAGCCAGCGGCAGGTCCTCGCTCGGACCGGCGGCCAGCCCCGTCGCTGGCACGCCCAGGACGAGGGCGGCGGCGACGCAGAGCCGATGCAGAGCCGAACGAGACATCTGTTCTCGTATCGGACGCGTAGCGCGCTCCCTTGATCGGGAGCGCCGAGATGTGAACGAAATCCGAACACGTGTGCCGGGCGAGGACGCGCCGCGGCGTCGGCGGTTACGGTGCATGCGTGCGAAGGGGTCTCGCGCTGCTCGTCTCGGCACTCGTGCTCGGTGCCGTCGTCTCGCCCTGGGCGAGCGCGGCGACGCCCCCGAGGAAGGCGCCGCCGATCGCGGGTGTCACCCTCGACGGCAAGCGGCTCGCACTCGCAGACCTGCGCGGCAAGCCGGTGGTGATCAACGTCTGGTCGTCGTGGTGAAGCGTCTGCAACAGCGAGGCGGTCGCCTACGCACGTTGGGTCTCGAAGCAGGGGAAGCGTTTCCACTTCTTCGGCCTGAACGCGGCTGACACGCCCGACGGCGCCCGTGCGTTCGTGCGGCGGTACGGCTGGAGGTGGCCGTCGATTCGCGACCCGCAGCGCGCCCTCGCGAAGCGCTTCGGCGCGACCTACCAGCCCGCGTTCATCCTGATCGACGCCAAGGGCCGGTTCGTCGCCGGGTTCCAGTCCGCCGGGACGCCCGCTCGCTGGAACGCGTTGATCGCGAAACTGCGCTAGAACGCGCGCATGGCGCGGCAGACGATCCGCGACTGGGTCAGGACGCTCGAGCGCGCGGCGCCGGCCGAGCAATGGACGATGCTCTCTTTCTTCGCGGGTCGCGAGGTGCCCGTCGACGAGGAGGAGCTGAACGCCGCCGTGCGCCGCGCCGAGCTGCTCCTCGCCGCGGGCGGCGACCCGAGGCGGGAGCTCGACCCCTTCGGAAGGGCCGCGACCGCGCTCGCCGACGACCTCGACGCACCGGAGCGGCGAGCAGCGCTCCACAACGCCCTGCTTGGGCTCGTGGACGAAGTCGCCGGCCTGCGCGGCGCGCGCGAATCGCTCTCGTTGCTGCTGGGGGACCCGGACCTCGCCTGGCAGGCGTACGCGACGGCTTTGCTGGCCGAGGCGTTGGCCGAGGAGTAGTGACGGTGCCTGGCTCGAGCCAGGCACCTCGCCGTTAACCGGCGAGCCGAGCGATCAGCTTCAGAGGCCCCCGCGCGACACCGTGCGCGTCCGCCGGGTGGGCCACGTCACCGCACAGGAGCCCAGCTACGACCTTGAACACGCCCGGCGCGCGCGCCGCGGCGAACACGGCCCGCGGGTGCCGGTCGAAGGCCCGTTTCGCTGCCCACGACGCTGCGGCGTGGCGATCGAGGGCACGCGACAGCGCCGCTGTGTAGCCGTCCAGGTCGCCCGACACGATCGCGTCGGATGCGAGCCTCGCGGAGACGAACGCCTCGTAGATCCCGTCCCCGGAAAGCGGGTCGACCAGCCCCGCCGCGTCGCCGACGAGGAGCACCCGACCACGCGCCGCCGGCGTTCCGAGTCGCCGCATGGGCAGTCGGTGGCCTCGGACGTCCGTCAGGGCGTCCGCCCCGAGCCCATGCTCACGCGCGAGGCGCGCCAGGTGCCCGCGAAGGCGTGGCCCCTCCGTCCCCCACCCGCCGACCCCGAGGTTCGCGTGGTCGCCCTTCGGGAAGATCCAGCCGTACCCGCCCGGCAGCGCCGCGAGCTCGATCACCGCTGTCCGCTCGAGGTCGAGTGCGAGCGCGTCGAGCGGCACATTGCCCTCCAGGGCGACGCCGCGGACGATCGCGTCGCCGAGCCCGACCGACCGCGCGACGACTCCATTCGCACCATCCGCCCCGACGAGCACGTCTGCTCTGACCCTCTCATCTCCCACGCGCGCGGTGACGCCCGTCCCCTCGGGCTCGATTGCCTCGACGCCCGTACCGTCTCGCAGCTCGGCCCCGTCGCGAGCGGCGCGCTCGGCGAGAAACAGGTCGAGCCGGCGGCGCTGGGTCATCCGGATCAGCGGCTCGTCGTGCCTGCGTGCGAACCGTGGCCCGTAGCGGAGCCGCAGCTCGAACCGGTCGACGTCGCGCTCAACGACCGGCGACGGGTCGACCGGGATCTGCTTCAGCGCGCGACCTGTCAACCCGCCCCCGCACGGCTTGTCGCGCGGGAAGCGCGCCTTGTCGACCAGAAGCACGCGCGCCCCGGCGCGCGCCAGGTGGATCGCCGTCGATGACCCGGCCGGCCCTGCGCCGACGACGAGGGCGTCGTACGTCTGCACGCCGATGAGTCTAGGGACCGCCCGGCTACAATCCGCTGTCCCCGCAGGGGTTCCCGAGTGGCCAAAGGGGGCGGGCTGTAAACCCGCTGGCTCAGCCTTCAGAGGTTCGAATCCTCTCCCCTGCATAGGCGCGGGAACCACATGGTTCCCGCCGGCCCTCGTGTGTCGGTCTCAGAACGACACCCGCTCTTGTCGTCGCGCACTGACGGGTGCGCGTTGGCGGATGCCGCCCCGGTGATTAGGCTCGGTGCATGAAGCTCGGCCGCACGGACCGGCTCTCGCCGGAGGAGCGCGAGATCGTCGATCGCTTCGAGCGGGGCGTGATCGACGCCGAGGAGGCCGGGCGGCTGCTCATTGCCTCGGTGCGTCGTGTCGCCGTTGCGCCCGAGAGCGAGCCGGAGGACATCGAGGCAGAGGAAATCCCGGGCGAGACGCCCGAGGAAGCGGCTGCGCGACGGCTCGTCGAGCAGATCGCGCGCGACGTCTACGAAGACCCGAAGACCTAGCCGCCCAGGCTTACTGCGGGTTTCTCCACTTCTCGACGCCGACGACTCATCCGTTCTTGCGGTTCGTCCGTAGTCCGAAGGGGTAGCGGCGTACCCAGAAGCACCGATCGGACAGTCGAGAGAAGGGAGCGCATTCACGATGACCCGACGTCTCCGATCCACGATCGCGGTAGCCGTCGCCGTGGTTGCTGCAACGGCGATCGTCGTCGCCATGCCGGCCGCGGCTGCGCCGTCGGCAAGCTCGAGCCAGGCCGCCGGCGCAACGAAATCCCTCGATCTCTTCCCCACGGAGATCGCCCTGCCCGACGGGTGGCTTCCCGAGGGCATCGCCATCAATCACTTCCCGTTCGCCTTCTTCGGCTCTCGCGCCGACGGCGACATCTACCGCGTGAACCTCATCACCGGCGATGGCTCCGTGTTCAGCCAGGGGCCTGGGACGCCGTCGGTCGGCCTGAAGCTCGACCTCCGCGGCCGGCTCTTCGTCGCCGGTGGGGGCGGTGGCGACGCGCGCGTCGTCAATGCGATCACTGGCACGATCCTCGCCAGCTACTCGTTCGGCAATTCACCGACGTTCGTCAACGACGTCGTGCTCACGCCCGAGGCAGCGTGGTTTACGGACTCCCAGCAACCGTTCCTGTACAAGCTTCCCTTGAGCCGGTTCGGGAGCCTGCCAGACCAGAACGACGTCGTTCAGGTTCCCCTCGGCGGTGACTACCGGCACCAGCCGGGATTCAACCTCAACGGTATCGCCCGAACCCCGGACGGCAAGGCTCTGCTCGCCATCCAGTCTCCCACCGGTTTCCTCTTCCGGGTCGATCCGGATACCGGTGTCGCGAAGCGGGTCGACCTCGGAACCACGTTGCTCACGAACGGCGACGGGTTGCTCCTCTCGGGCCGTACCCTGTTCGTCGTACAGAACCGAGACAACAAGGTCGCCGTCGTGCAACTCGATTCCGCGGGCACGACGGGCCACCTCACCGACGAACTGACGGACCCGCGCTTCGACGTGCCTACCACGGTGGCGGCCTTCGGCAACAGGCTCTACTTGCCGAACGCCCGCTTCGGGATAGCCAATCCCGAGACGGCGACGTACAACGCAGTCGCGATCCCGAAGCCCTAGGTACTGAAGGCGTACGAGGCTCGGCTCGGCATCCGCCGAGCCGAGCCCGATCGCGGCACGCGAACCGGCTACCCTACGAGCCTCGCCCTCTTAGCTCAGTTGGTAGAGCACCTCCATGGTAAGGAGGGGGTCGACGGTTCGAGTCCGTCAGAGGGCTCTAGTGAGAGGAAAATCCCCGGAAATCGGGGATTTTTGTTGTCTAACACAGCACCACAGAGCACCTCCGCATTACCGTCGGGAGGGCTATTAAGCTCGCTGCGCGGCTGCAAAGCCCCTGCAAATCGACCTGCTGCCCGGTACCTCGGAGCACCTCCGTAAGAAGGAGGGGGTCCCAGTCGAGTAGCCCGCCGCGCCCCGAGAACGGCTTGGACAAGGGTCATGTGACGCGGACTAGCGCGCGAGGTGCGAGTAGGGCTTCGTGGGGATAGGCTTTGGGGACGCCCCACTCGCCGCAGCAAGGCTGTGGAGTGTCAGTCCTGTCAACGGCCGGAAGGCTTCGCGTTCCCATTAGCGACGCTTCGCGCGGCGTCGGCCGAGTGGCGCACGACGGGCGCTCGCCTGCCTGTGTGCAGGCACCTCGCATCGAGTCCCGGCTAGGTGAACCGAGGCTCAGTTGTGCATCGTGGGCCGCCTTATGGCGCGGAAGACAGTTCGATCCCGGTCACGCTTTCGTCCGAAACCGTGACCGTATTTCGGGTCACGCAATAGAACGCGCGATCGCCGGCCTGAGTTTCCTGACCCGTCCGCTCGAAAGCGATGGTCAGCCCTGCGACATCGATCCGCTCCACTCGACCTCGAGCGTCGACGTGCTCAGCTGCTGAAGAACCCGACCAGCTCGTGGGCGACGGGTTCGGGGGCAGTCAGCGGGCCAACGTGGCCAGCGCCGGTGATCTCGGCGAAGCGGGCGTCGGCGAGCCGCTCGCCGAGGTCGCGCGCAGCATGCTTGAACTCGACGCGCGAACGCTCCCCGAGGAGAACGAGCACCCGCATCGAGAGCTTCTGGAGCAAAGCGTCCTCGAACGGCCGGTTCACCTCCGGGAGTTCCTGGACGACCACGGGAAGGGCCGCCTGGGCGCGTTCCGCTACGTCCGGCGCCGAGAAGAGCGCCTGCTCCTCGGCACTGAGCCCGACGATCTCGCCCGTGGTGATTTGCACGGCATCTGCCAGCCTGCCCTCAGTGATTGCCGCCCTGACCCGCTCATACTGCTCGTCACTCATAGGCGGCTCGAGCGCTGGGAACGGTGGCTCGTAGAGCGCAAGAGCGCGCACATGAGCCGGGGAGATAGCGGCACCGCCAAGCGCCCAGACGGCCCCGCTCGAATGGCCGAACACGCCTACCGGTTCGCCGATGCTCTCCACGAACGCGGCGACGTCCTCGAACTGGCGTTCACGCGAATGGTCGGCGTTATCACCGCTCAAACCACGACCTCTCGTGCTCATCAGGAAGCACGTGAAGTGCTCGACTAGGAACGGGAGCATGAAGAACCACGAGACCTCGCCATCGCCCAACCCGCCGTGAACGAGGACGATCGGTGCCCCTTGTCCCTGAACCCGTCCCGCGATCTTCGTGCCGTCGTTCGAAAACGCCACATGGATCTGATGCTCGTCCACGTCGCCTCCTTAGGCCTCGTCGAACAGCGGTCGGTAGTTCGATCGGAAGATCCTTTGGCCGACGGCGCGTAGGACCGCGTTTCGGATCGCCGTTGGTAGGTAGCGAGTTCGGTCGCGGCGATGCGTCTGCGCACGAACCCAGTCCGTTCGCGGCCGGCGACGGGCCTCGAACGCCGACAGGGCGGTTGGAACCACGTCGGATCGCTGCAAGCACTCGGCAAGCACGAGCGCGTCTTCGAGAGCCATCGCGGCGCCCTCAGCCATGTTGGGTGAGGTCGCATGCGCCGCGTCCCCGATCAGCAGCACTCGCCCGCGCACCCACGAGCCGAGCGCGACCTCCTCGATCGCCGCGCAGTGCACAACCTCCCGCCCCGCCACCGAGTCGACGATCTCAGACACGGGCGCCGCGAAACCCGAGAAGAGCTGGCCCAACTCGTCGTGCTGTTCGGTGCTGGACGACGACACGACGTCGCAGTAGCAGTACACCCTGCCGTTCCCGATCGGGATCATGAGAAAGGCCGTGCGGTGGCCCAGCATCACCGACCAGGTCGTGATCGCAGGCGGGCAGGCGGTGATGAAGCGCCATCCCACCTGTCCCACGGGCTCAGCGGCCGCGTCGTCACCGAAGGCGAGCCGGCGAACGGCGCTGCGAATTCCGTCCGCGCCAATCACGAGGTCATACTCGCCGGCGGTCCCATCGCCGAACTCGGCCGTGACGGCTCCGTCTTGCTCGCGAAGCCGACGAACCTCGACTCCCATCCGGATTGGCACCTCGCGAGCCCCTTCGAGCAGGACATCATGGAGATCTGCGCGATGGAGTGCCAAGCAGAGGCCGACGCTGTCCCACAGCTCCGCCAGATCGACCTCGACGAGCAACCGGCCGCGGTGGTCGCTGACACGCTGCCGCGCGATCACGATTCCTCGCTCCAAGACCGCCTGCTGGAGGCCGAGCCCTCGCAGCGCACGGGAGGCATTCCCGGGCAGGTAGATACCGAGCCCGCCCCCGTCCCACGTGGGCTCCCTTTCGACCACTTCGGCCGCGAAGCTCGCACGGGCGAGCGTTCGCGCCACAGCGAGCCCTGCGATGCCACCTCCGACGATGAGGATTCGCATCTCGGTTATCTCCGCCGACCCGCCCGCGACAGGAAGTCGAGGATCGCCTCGTTGGCCGCTGCGGGGTTCTCCTCGTTCATGAGGTGCGACGCTGCCGCGATCTCGACCCGTTCCGCGTTCGGCAGCAGCTGCTGCAGGCGGTCGGTCAGCCGTGGCAGATAGGCGGGACTCCGCGCTCCGGTCATGAGCAAGGTCGGGGCCTGGACACGTCGCACGTCGTCGTCGCTCAGCGGCGGGAAGCCTGCACCGAGCACCTGCGCCCGCAGCGAGGGCACGTTCTCAAACGCCTGCTGCTTGCGCTCCTTCGGAATCCGCTGCCAGGTGTCCTTGCCGAGCAGACCAAGGGCATATGCCTGCAGCGCCGCCTCGTCGTCGCCCTGCCGGAAGGCCCTCTCGGCGGGCAAAGCCGTCTTCACGCCAAAGCTGAGGATCACCCGCGCGGTCCTCGGCCGCCGAACGAAGAGCCGGAGCAGCTCCGTTGGGCGGGGCCGCGTGCTCATGAAGAGCGACAGCACGGGCGGCTCCTGGAGCACGAGGCTGCGTACGACCTGCGGGTGCCGAATCGCGGTCAGCAGACAGATGAGCGCGCCCCACGAATGGCCGACGAGGTGGGCGGGCGTGGCGTCCATCACCCGCAGGAAGGTGACCAGGTCGTCCACGTGCGGGAGCGTCTGGTTGTCCGCGTCCGGCTCGATATCCTCATTCGGCCGCGCGTAGCGGCGGCTGTAGGCGATCGCGCGGTAGGAGGCGCCGATCGCCGGGAGCTGCTGATCCCACGAGCGGAGATCGTCGGCACTGCCGTGCACGAAGACAACAGGCTCGCCCCCGCCCTGCTCGCGGTACGCGAGCGCGGCCCCGTTGACATCGGCGGTCCGGACCCCCGCGAACGAGCTCACCGCCGCGTCTCCGACGGTATGCGCTGTATCGCCTCGCATAGCTGCTCCTTTGGTTCGCTGAAGCGGCTGAGAAGGACGCTATGAGCGGGCCGCTGGCCGGGCAATCGGGAGTTCTCCCCATGCCACCAGCCCGTGCTCCATCGCGAACAGGGTCGCCGCCGCGCGGGTCGACACGCCGATCTTGCGGTAGGCGTTCTGGATGTGGCGGTCGGCGGTCTTGGACGAGATCCCGAGCGCGGCTGCGATCTCCTTGGTCTGCAGGCCGCGACCGAGCATGCCGACGACCCTGGCCTCGCGCTCCGTAAGCCCCGCCGGTCTCTCGAGTCGCGGCACGTCCTGCCCAGCCGCATCCAAGACCGCGGTCACCGCGTCGGCGTCGAGCCGTCCGGCGCTCGCCTCCCGCGCGAGTTCGTCCGCCGCCTGCTCGGGCGGCAGTGGCTCGCGGTAGGGCCGCGACGCCGTCATCGCGCAATAGGCGTCAGCGGCAGCCAGCACGCGGGCCGGCCGCGTGAGCTCCGCACCAGCGACTCCGCGGTGATAGCCGGAGCCGTCGAGGCGCTCGTGGTGGGCTCCGGCAACGCGTGCGAGCGACGCCAGGAATTCCGAGCGCGCGAGGACTCGCTCGGTGTAATAGGGATGCAGCCTGACCTGCTCCCACTCGTCCGCGTTCAGCGGTCCGGGCTTCTGCCAGATCCGCGAGGGGACTGCGACCCGACCGAGGTCGTGGACGAGAGCGGCATGTCGAAGGACAGCGACGCCGGCTTCGTCCATCCGGCAGCGCTGGGCAGCCGCTGCGGCGAGCTCCGCCACGGCCGCCGAGTGACCCGCCAGATACGGCGAGATCAGATCGGCGAAGTTGCCCATCGCCGCGAGCGCGCGATCGAGCGCCTCTCTCTCGAGAGAAAGCGGCGGGCCTGGCTCGCAGGAGAGCGTCTCTTCCCAGACCGAGGCGTGCTCGTCCCAAGCGAGGATCTCCCTGGCATGGTCGGCGAGGCAGGCGGCGACCTCCGGGTCGAAGGCGTGCCCCGCACGGTCGCGAGCCAGCCGCACGACGCGTTCCTCGCCCCCGAGCAGGTATTGGAAGGCGGCGTCCACCGCGAGATGGACTATCCGCATCGGCAGCGCGATCTCGTCGCCCTTCGCGCGGCCCAGCGGTCCGTGACCGTCCCAGCGCTCGAACCGATGCGCGAACAGGCCTCGCACCGACCCTGAAAGACCCAACCCAGCCGCAAGCATCCCAGCCACCTCGCACGTGGCAGTGAGGTGCGGACGCATCTCCCGAGCCATCCTCGGCAGCCGACGGGCGACCTGGCCAGCACGCACCAACCCCCGGCTCTCCGGGTCTGGAAGCGTGCGGATGAGCCCGGTCAGGACTTCGCGTCCCGACCCGTACATGACGGGATGGAAGGTAGTCGTCAGGGAACCGCCGAAAATCTCCGGGGTGACGTGCGCGTCCGTGGTGCAACCTGAATGAGAGAGGAGGCAGGCGTAGTAAGTCTGCGAGACGTCCTCGCCGTCGACGCCGAGCCGCTCGGCGAGCCGCATCGCGATCAGAGTGCTGTGCAGGCCGTGCTCGAACGGGAACCCCATGCCGAGATCCGACGCCAGACACAGCGCCGCGACCAGCTCCGCGCTTCGGACCTGTCCACCCTGTGACGCTCCAGTCGACACGACGCGAGCGTACTCCCGCCGCCTCGTGGGCGACCTTCGCCGCGCTATGGCCTTGCCATGAAATATGTGGTGTGTCGCGCGCGGGTCAAGACTGTCGACCACCACATCCAGAACGGCTACCGCAAGGTCGGCGTGTCGACCCGCGCGGCGGCGACCCTGTTCGCGATGGAGCACGGGCTGGTGGCATGGGGAGAACTCCCGATAGCCCGGCCAGCGGCCCGCTCCTAGGGTCCACCCTCGCTCGGCAACACCCCCGACCGAGGAGGTAGTCGAATGCAGACCTACGCGATCCTGCGCCGCCGCGGCTGGAGGACGCCGGAGGAACTCGAGGCGGCGGCGATGCGCTCGAGGCAGGTCGGCGACGAGCAGACGCCCGACGCCGTCCGCTGGATCCGCAGCTACGCGCTGGCTGAGGAGGATGGAACAGTGGGAACCGTCTGCATCTACCAGGCCACCGATGTGGAAGCGATTCGGCGTCACGCGAAGATCGCCGACCTGCCGGTCGACGAAATCGTTCCCGTCGCCGACACCGTCATCGTTCGTCCGGACCCCGAGCCGGCAGTCGTCTGATGAAGGGAGCGGATGTCATGAAGCGACTGATCATCATCGTTCTGAGCGTTGTGCCACTCCTAGGGATCGCCGGTTACGCGGCAGCGTCAAGTGACCGTTCTGCGGCGGCCGAGGCAGCGTCTGCGACGGCAGCGTTCCACGACCTCGAGAAGGCACAGGACGCCGGCTACGTCGTTCACGTCGCTGAGCTCAGCGGCGCGACCTGCATCGCCCACGGCGCCGAGGGCGCGATGGGCGATCACTTCGTCAATCCCGACCTGCTCCTCGACCAGGGCGTCATCGACGCCACTGCGCCGGAGGCGGTCGTCTACGAGCAGCGAAACAACGGCACCTACAAGCTCGTCGCGCTCGAGTACATCGTTTTCGAGGCGGACTGGGAGGCGGCGGGCAACATGGCCAAGCCCTCGCTCTTTGGCCGGGAGTTCGACTTCACCGACGAGCCGAACCGGTACGGGCTGCCCCCGTTCTATTCGCTCCACGCGTGGATCTGGAAACCGAACCCGAGTGGACTGCTCACGCCCTGGAATCCGGACGTCAGCTGTTCGTAGATCCTGAGCCGGGGGAAGGCCGACCCTTCCCTCGGCCCGCGTCCTCGTCGCCGAGCACAGAGCGCCCACATCCGCGGCCCGCATGCCAACGGACGGCTGAAACGAAGGGCGTAAGAAAGTCGACCCAGCCGGAAGGAGCCGAAGCTGTTGCCGCCTGTGACTACTACTGCCGGTCGTAAGGGAGAGGTCGACGGCCGAAGTCGGCGACGCTGGAGGGAAGCGGCAGGACTCACGACTACCGATGCTCGCTCCGGGTAACGGCCTCAGTTCGCAAGCACGGTGGGCAGTGGAGTGCCCAGCGACTCGCAGGCCTGCTCAATCATCTGCCAACCCGCTCGCTCCAGGGGTACCACGCCGCGGGCGGTGAGGTCCAGCCACCGTCGCTGGCCGCGCTCGCCGGGTAGCACGAGTTCGTCAACTCCTGGAAGCCGCTCCCCCTGCTTGATCTGATCGAGCTGTGCGTCCATCCGCGCCAGGAACTCTTGCTGCGGTAGGAACGCTTCGACGTCGAGGGCCCAGAGGAAGTTTCCCGCCGCCCCGTTGCCAACGCTTTGGGCGAATCCGCTTCCGCTCAGCACACCGCTCAGGGCGTCGATGAACAACGCCAGGCCGAAGCCCTTGTGCGGCGCGTGCGGGTGACCCAACGGCGCCAGCAACCCACCGGCGAGAAGTGCGTCCGGATCGGTTGTCGCGCGCCCGGCTGAATCGAAGATCACTTCGTCCGGCATCGCCATGCCCAGCTGGGCTGCGAGGCGGACCTTCTGCATCGAGCTGACGGTCGTGGCGATGTCGAGGACGACGGGGTGGTGGCGTCGAGCGGGGAGGCCGTACGCGATGGGGTTGGTGCCGAGGACCGGCGTCCGGCCGCCGGGTGGGGCGACGAGCGGGATGAAGTTCGTGCAAGCGAAGCCGATCAGACCGGCCTCGGCCGCCAGCCGCGCGTAGGGCGCGGCGATCAGGAGTTGCCAGTCGCGGACGGCGGCGACAGCCATGCCCGGGCGCTCGCGGGCGCGCTCGATACACCACCTCATCGCGCGAGTCGGCGCGCCGGGTCCACAACCGCGGTCTCCGTCGAGGAGCAGCGCGCTATCCGTCTCGCGGAGCACGTGGACGCGCGGGCGGGGGTTGAGCTTGCGTTCGCGGTAGAAGGTGGTCAGCACCCCAAGGGCGGCGACGCCGTGGTCGGGGTGCCCGCGAAGCTCGGAGTCGACGAGGAGCCCGCGAGTCCCTCAGCATCCTCTGGCGTCAGCTCGAGACGTTCGAAGGCAACAACTAGGCAACGCCGCAGGTCGTCAATCCGCACGACGCGAGTGCCCTCGCTCTGCCGGCTGTGCTTGGTGCGTGCGCGGCCGTCTACGGTAAGTCTCGGAGGGGCCCGTAGTTGGATCTGAAGATGCGCTCGGCGGCGAGGCGCAGAGTGAGGTTTCGAACAATCGGGGGCAGGTTCCTCGTGCGGTCGCGGCGATGAGTCTGCTCCTGCACCCACGTCACCCGACTCATGCGGCGCTGTACGTAGCCGGCGAGCGCCTGATCGGCGACTCGGTCGGCGGTGAGCGTCTCGGCGAGTACGAGTGCATCCTCGAGCGCCATGGCGGCACCCTGTGCCATGTTCGGCGAGCTGGCGTGGGCGGCATCGCCGACCAGCACGACGCGGCCTGCAGTCCAGGCGGGCGGAGCGACCTCCTCGATCGGCGCGAAGTACGCCTCGGCAGCGCGAGCGAGGAGGCTGGGCACTGGCTCAGCGAAGTCCGCGAACCACGCGCGCCAGTCCTCGCGTGCGACGCCATCGGAATCGTTCGTGCTGACGTCTGCGTAGACGTACACGACTCCACTGCCCAACGAGACGGTGAGGAACGATCGGCCTCGGCCCAGCATGACGGTCCAGTCGCGGATGTCGGGGACGCCGTCGACGACGAACCGCCAGGACGCCTGTCCCACGAAGCCGGGCGCGGGGCCGCCAAGCGCAAGGCTGCGGACCGTCGAATGGACGCCGTCCGCACCGACCACCAGGTCGTAGGTGCCGGTCGAGCCGTCCGAGAAGGTCACCCGCGGCGCGCCGCCGTCCTCCAGGCCGGTCACCGACACACCGAGCCGGACTTCCACGGCCGCAGTCGCGTCGAGCAGCACCTCATGCAGCCCGCCGCGATGGATCGCCACGCAGCCGCCGACCCCGTCCCACAACCGGTCGACGTCGATTTCGGCGAGTAGCCGGCCGCGATGGTCGAGGAGGCGCTGTCGCCCGATCGGGTTGGCGCGGGCGGCGACGGCGGCTCCGACACCGAGCTCGTGCAATGCCCGTACAGCGTTGCCCGGCAGATACAAGCCGGCACCCGAGGGCTCCCACTCGTTCACCCGCTCGACGACCTCGGCCGTGATGCCGCGCTGAAGCAGGGCGCGGGCCAGCGCGAGACCGGCAATTCCGCCGCCCACGATCAACACCCGTAGCGCGGTTATGTCGGCCCTACCTTCACGACTCGGGCTCGAGGACGAATGTTCCGGTTCGAGCGGAACACGTTCTCGGGGTCGTATTTCTCTTTGACCTCGACGAGGCGGTCGAAGTTCGCGCCGTAGGTCGCGCGGAGGCGCTCCAGGTCTTCGTCGGTGGTCTGGAAGTTGAGGTAGTTGCCGCCCGTCGAGAAGGGCCGGACGCTCTTCCAGGCGCCTCGCACCCAGGCGACGTGCTCGTCATCGGGGACGCCGGCGGGCCACTGACCGGCGAACGCGGTCATGTAGCGGGCGTCCCGGTTGCCGACCGCGCCGTCGTCGTCGGCCCGTTCGTTCAGCGCGCCCGCCAGGTGGATGACGATCGACTCCGACAGCGGGGACGTCACCTTCAACGCACAGTCGCGGAACGTGTCGAGGAACCCATTCGACAGCCCGGCCAGGTACTCGGTCTTCCAGTAATAGTGGTTCCCCTTGGGTTCCATGCCGTCGAGCATCGCCTGCTGCTCGGCGTAGGGCTTCTCGGTGACGAGGTCGGCGATCGGCTCGCCGAGGGCGCGAACGGGCACGAGGTCGGCCTGGGCGTCCGCGCCGCTGTGGCAGACGAGCAGCCCGATGATGGGTCTGCCGTGCCACTCCTCGGGGAGAAACGGGGCCGGCGGTGCGAGGCGCACGGTCACGGCCGCGGTCAACTCGCGCGGTGCGGCTTCGGTCAAGTCGCGATAGGCGGCGAGCACGTCGTCGACCCGGTCGGCGCTCCAGACGACGAGGCCGCCGGTGACCATCGGTCCGACCTCGTGGAGGCGAAACGTGAACCGAGTGACGACGCCGAAGTTGCCCCCACCGCCGCGGAGCGCCCAGAACAGATCGGGGTTCTCGTCACGGCTGGCCGTCCGGATCTCGGCCGTCCGCGGTGACGATCTCGACCGCCTCGAGGTTGTCCGCCGTCCAGCCGAAGCGACGCGTCAGGTAACCCAACCCTCCGCCGAGTGTCAGACCGGCGACCCCGACCTCGGAGGAGAAGGAGCCCAACGGCGTTGCCAGTCCGTACGCCTGTGTCGCCTGGTCGACGCCCTGGAGCAGACAGCCAGCGCCGACCTTGCGCGAGCCTCGCGTCCGGGTCGACGCTGACGTCGCGCAGGCGCGACATGTCGAGCGTCAAACCGCGCTCCGCGATCGAGGTTCCGGCCATGTTGTGGCCTCCACCCTTGATGCTCAGCAACAAGCCGTGGTCACGCGCGAATCCGACCGCCGCAGCGACGTCGGTGGCCGAAGTCGGCTGGAGGACCAGCGCGGGAACCTTCGCGACCATGCCGTTCCAGACCAGCACAGCCTCGTCCCAGCCCGCGTCCACCGAGCGAAGCACGGGACACTTGACTCGCGAATCCAGCTCGTCGAGCTGCTCCGACGTCAGCCTGACGAGGCCGCCGTCGAGTCCGGCGACGTCGATGGTGCTGGCCTTCATGCGCTGTCCTTCCGCCATCCAGCTCTACGCTACGCCGTTTACCGAGACGCGACTGGCGGGATTCGGCCAACTGAGTGGCCACTCACCGAGCTGGCCGAAAACCGCTGGTACGCTCGACGCCGGATGCGACGATGAGCAGCATCGTCGAGGACTTCGAGAGTTGCTACCGGCTGAGCGAGAGCCGTGACCCGCGCTACGACGGCATCTTCTTCATCGCCGCCACGTCGACGAGGCTCTACTGCCGGCCGAGCTGCCCCGCGCGGCAACCGAAGCGCGCGAACGTCCGCTTCTACCCGACGGCGGCGGCCGCGCAGTCGGCCGGCTTCCGCGCGTGCAAGCGCTGCCGCCCCGACGCGGCCCCCGGCTCCCCCGATTGGAACTGGCGCGCCGACCGGGTGGCGCGCGCCATGCGCTTGATTGCGGACGGCACCGTCGACCGCGAAGGCGTCCCCGGGCTCGCCAGGCGATTGGGCTTCAGCGAACGCCATCTTCGGCGACTCCTCGCCGAGCAGGTTGGCGCCACCCCGGTCGCACTCGCGCGCGCCCAGCGCGCCAACACCGCCCGGCATCTGATCGAGTCGACCGCCATGCCCTTTGCCGATGCCGCCTTTGCGGCAGGATTCCATAGCGTCCGCCAATTCAACGACACGATCAGAGACGTCTTCGCCTCGACCCCGAGCGAGATGCGGCGCCGATCGAAGGGGTCGCGCCCCCGGCCCCTGGGAGTCGTCGACCTTCGCCTGAGCTGCCGGGAACCATTCGACGGAGACGCCCTGCTGCGGTTCCTCGAAGTGCGAGCCGTCCCCGGTCTCGAAGAGGTCAGCGGCGACACCTATCGGCGAGCGCTCACGCTCACTCACGGCGCCGGGGTCGTCGAGCTGACCCCGGACGCGCGTGCCGTCCGCTGCGTCCTCCGCCTCGACGATCTTCGCGACCTCGGAACGGCAGTTGCACGCTGTCGGCGCTTGCTCGACCTCGACGCCGACCCGCTGGCCATCGCCGAGGCGCTCGGCCGCGACGAGGTGATCGGCGGCCTTGTCCGGGCGCGGCCGGGGATGCGAGTGCCCGGCTGCGTCGACGGCGACGAGCTCGCCCTGCGCGCGGTGCTCGGCCAGCACGTGTCGCCGAAGGCAGCACGGGCACGAACGGCCCGTCTCGTCGAGACGTTCGGTACGCCGCTGGACCAGCCGCTCGGAACGGTGACACATCGTTTCCCGGCCGCGGCTGTCCTCGCCGAAGCCGACCTCGAGGGGCTTGCCGGGCTTGGCCCACGCCGTGAAACGTTGCAGACACTCGCCGCCCGCCTCGCGAGCGGTGAAGTCCGCGTCGACGGCGGCTCAGACCCGACGGAGGCGCTCACCCGGCTACGCGCTATTCCTGGGATCGGACTCTGGACGGCCGCGTACGTCGCGATGCGAGGATTCCACGATCCCGATGCGTTCCCGCAAGGCGACGCCCCCCTTCGCCGCGCACTCAAGGCTCTGGGTCGCCCCGACGACCCCCACTCGCTCGCCGCCCTGCAGCAACGGTGGCGGCCCTGGCGTGCATACGCCGCCCTTCAGCTATGGACGAGCCTCGACGATTGACCGCCCACCGCGGGCCTCGAATGCAGACAGTGCAGCGAACTCAGATTGGCTCAACGCCGGGCCTCGACTGCAGGCCGCGACTGATCTTGGGGACAGATTTTGGGGACAGGTTCGAGGCTCGCCAGGGAGACTCAGGGCCCTTCGAGGAAGGGTGCACCAGACAGCCGAAACGGCTTAGCTGCGGGGAAAACGAGGTAGCAAGCGCTTTTCCTCCGCCCTCCTCCACACCGTTAATCCTCCATGGTAAGGAGGGGGTCGACGGTTCGAGTCCGTCAGAGGGCTCTAAAATCCCCGCAAAACGGAGGTTTTTGTTGCCCGGGTTGGTACAACCGAGCACCTCTTTAACACGGAGGGCCTCGATGATTGCGGACGCCCAGAGAGTGCGCGGAAAACGGCTTGAAGAGGGCCCCGTGGGAGCTTTCTGCTCCCAGAGCAGGGACATCGACGATCTGGGGACAGATCTTGGGGACAGGTCAACGGCCTGCGATGACGTCTGGCTTGGTCGGTGGCGCACATCTGGTGCTCGCCGGTTCGCGCACGAACATTCGAGTCCCGGCTAGTTGCCGAAAGCCCCAGCCGCACCGGCGTCGGCCACATGACCGACTCGGACTACCAAGACCGGAGGATCGAGAGCGCGGCCGACGCGGATGTTGAGGAGAAGGACGGGATGCTCAGCGGGATCATCATGAGCAGGTCGCTCCCGACGAGACCGATCTCCACCGTCGCTGTCCACGACCAGCTCGCGATCGCCTCGGCACGCTCGATCCAGCGAAGGGCCGAGCCCTCGGCGCCGAGCTGATCGGGGAGCGGCAACACGTTCAGGATCGTCGTGTCGAGCCCGACGAACAGCACGGCCGCGGAGAGAACCGCGAGCCCCGCCCAGACCAGGTGGCGCCTGCTCGAGCCAAACACGACGCGGCTTTCGCGCGGTGCGGGGAGGCGGTTGAGCAGCGGAGCGAACATGGGTTGAGCCTGTCGCAGACGCGCCGCGGAGACATCGGTGCGCCACCCTGATCCCGCACCCTGATTTCTCCGTCCCGACCCCTGATCTAGGTGTGCCACGGCTCAGCACATGACCAAGTCGCTGGCCTGAAAGGTCATCAAACGAGATCGCAAGTTCGTCTCTCAAAGGCATCTACCCAACGAGTCCTTCGCGCTGCCGCCAGACGTGCTCCTGCAGCAACGTCGCCCGCAGCTCCAGCATCTCCTCTTGGGACAGTCCTCGAGCAGGCGAGCTATGACAGCTCGGTCGTCTGACGGCGGAGCGGCTCCCACGTCGCCGCGACATCGGGCCGAAATCCGAACTCCCTTGCGGCGCAGGCCGGGCAGAAGTCATGAGCTCCGAGTGGCCGTAGCATGCGCAGCATCCGACGCCAGGGAGGTGTGGGCTCTTGTCTACAGTGACCGACGAAGAGCTGGCCGCACTTGTTCAACGGATAGCTGAGGCGGCGCAAGCCCTGATTTCAGGCGATATCGAGGGCTATGCCGCTCGGATCAAGCATGCGCACGACTACACACTCATGTCGCCGTACGGTGGCGACCCCGTGCGAGGATTCGACGACTCAGACGAGGCGTTGGATGCTCTAGCACAGTTCTTTCGCGGCGGCGAGGCGCAGGTCGAGGTCGTGGAGAGCTACACGTCCGGCGACCTGGCGGTCCTCGTCGTCATCGAACGACAGCGCGGGACGATCGGGGATCTCCCGGAGCAGGACTGGTCGCTTCGCGTGACGTGGGTCTGCCGGCGCACCGCAGAATCGGATTGGGAGGTCGTGCATCGTCACGCAGACGCGCTGGTGCATGCCATCGACCACGAGCGGCTGGGCGCACTAGCGCGAGGCGAGTGACAGCGTCCGTCAGCAGCCCGCGTCCCACGGACTGATCGTAGCCGGGCCTGGACGACGCGTCCACGCGGCGGGACGATCCGGACTAGCCCTACTGACCCGAATCCCTGGCCCAGCGTCTAGCCCACGAGGTCGGCGGCACCGACAGGATTCGGACAGCGGGCGGCGCGGGGGGACGGCTGGGAATACTGCCGTTCCAGCCGATGCCGCCCGCACTAGCTTCACGCCTTTCGTAGGCGGGTCCGCCGCGACGCGCTGAGGGGATGGCGCGGCTCCCGTTAAGGACGTGGGACCCGCCACTACGGACGGTAGACGATCGGGTCACACGTCCGCGGGAAGGCGTCGGCCCGCCACGGCTACGACGCCGGGTCCACCTCAACCCGCGTCGACTGTCCGACGCATCACGGTGTGGTTCTTGCCCTTCGGTCGGACGTAGCTGAAGCCGGCACGTTCGTAGAGGGCGCGGGTGCTGTTGTAGAGGAACGAGTTGCCGACCCGGCGGCCGTCGAAGAGGTCCTGGGGGTAGCCCTCGACCACCCCGCCGCCGGCCTGCGCGATGAGGTCGAGGGCGCCGTGGAGGGCGATCGAGGTCAAACCCTTCCTGCGGTAGTCGCGGTCGATGAAGATGCACGTCAGCCGGTAGTCGGGTGGCGGGTCGCCGGCGGACTCGTAGTCCTTGCGGTGTTTCATGTTCGGCAGCTCCTCCGGCGTGCCGTACTGGCACCAGGCCACCGCCTGGTCGCCGTCGAAGACCAGCGCTGCATGGGCACGGCCCTGCTCGACGTACGTGCGCTTGAGCCTTCGGTTGCCCTCGTATCCCTGCCCGCGTTCGGGTCCGTCCGGATGGAACCAGATACACCAGCAGCCCCCGAAGATGCCGTTGTGCTTCTCCACCAGCGCCGCGAACGCGTCCCACGTCTCCGGCGTGAGCGCCCTGACCGCGAAGTCGTCCGCCATGGCGACAGCCTAGAAACTCTCGTCACCGGACGTGAGGGGCTCGAAGACGACTTCAAGGTCTATCACTGGCAGCAAGTGCTCGCGGGCGCTCTGCGGGCCATGGAGTGCGACCGGGAGCTGGCGAGCGCCATCGTAGGTGCGGTCTACGACACCTACGGACGGACGGACGTGCTCGACAGAACAACTTCGTCAACTGGGTGTCGGGAGACGAACGGACGCCGATGGTGAGCAAGGTAGAAGCGCTGATCAACAAGCACCTCGCTGAGCGCGAGGCACTCCTCGATCGATGCGAGATCGTCACGTTTTCGTTCCCGAGGCGAGCTTGACCGCAACGGGGATGTCGAAGCCATCCTGCGTGCGGTATGCCTCGAGAAGCTCGGTGAAGCGCGAGTGAATCTCACGCCGCAGCTCCTCCGTCTGACCGAGGATCATCGGGCGAACCCGCACGGCCCCCTCGAGAAGTCCGTCCCAGAGCTCGTCGCCATCAGCCAGGTCGAGACCGAACTCGACGGTATCGACCGTCACGTCGGTGAGCCCGGCGCCCTCCAACAGCGACGCGAACTGCGCGTCGTCTGCGAACGTGAAGAAGTTCGGTCCCGCGGGAACATCGGCAGGGGGACGCGCTCCCGCAGCCACGAACGCCTCGAAGAAAATCCCGATCCAGCGACCTCGCGCCGGCTCGTCCCACACGCTGAACGCAGCGCGGCCGCCGGATCGCAGCACCCGAGCGGCCTCGTCGACCGCTCGCTCAGGAGTTCCAAGATGCAGAAGCACGAAAGCCGCGACGACCGCGTCGAACGACTCGTCCCCGAACGGCAGCGCGGTCGCGTCTCCGTGCACGAACTCGACGCCCGCTACGTGGGCGCGTGCATAGGCGAGCATCGTGTCGGAGAAGTCGATGCCAATCGGCTCCGCGCCGCGCTCGGCCGCTCTTGCAGCGACATAGCCGGGGCCTGTCGCGACATCGAGGAGCCGTGTCCCCCGGCGGGCGCCCACCGCATCGAGGAGCGGCTCTGCGACCTGCGATGTCACGCGCCCCAAGAGCCCGTGGTAGGCGGTGGCCTCCTTCGTCGTCCAGCCGGCTTCCTCGAACGCATCGAATGCGTCGGGGTCGTACTCGGTCACGACCTGAAGTATGGAAAATTCGCGCGCGAGGCGACGGTCGCGCTCCATGGAGCCCGCGAACACAACTCGAGTGCAGGACTCGAACCGCGGCAGCCTGCCACACCTGGATCTGACGCCAGAAAAACGCCAGAACGCCCGGCTCAAGGTGTGCATGCACCCGCGTGGCGATGCGGCCCGTCGACCGTGAGCCTGGTATTCATGCACGATCCGGCGTTCGTCGCTGCCCGTCCGCGACCGTTCACACCTCTCGCGGCCTGTCACGCCGGAGGTCGCGGGTTCGAGTGCTGTCGCCCGCCGCTTTCGACTAGTTGCCTCGTACGGCGCTGGCTCCATCCGTGGGCGATCCCGCGCCTCAGGTCACGCGAGAATCGGCGAGTTCGGGCACGCCGCGGTGCCTGCTCACATGAGGCTGCGATCCAGCTCTTCGAGCTGTTCGGCGGCACCGCCAATGATCGACGGGCCGTGGCCGAAGACGATGGAGTCGGGGCGCAACGCGGCGAGCGTCGAGACTGCCGTGCGTGCATCTGCTGCGTTGGCCGTGAACTGCTCACGAGATCCGCCTAGCCCTTCCACGTTGTTGATTGCGTCGCCTGCGATCAGAATCCGCTCCGCCGGTAGGAAGAGGGACACGTGGCCGGCGGTATGGCCGTGCGTGTCGACCGTCTCGAGGCCGCCCTGCAGCGGAAGCGTCTCTCCGGGCACGAAGCGACGGTCGACTGTCGCGGTTCGACTCGTGTCGCCGCCGCGAGCCGGCGCCTTGCCTTCAATCACGTCTGCCTCGTGGTCGCCGGCCCATACCGTTGCTCCGGTCCGGGCGACTAGCGCTGAGAGCGATCCCACATGGTCGCCGTCGGCATGCGTGATCACGATGTCCGTGACATCCGCGGCACTGCGCCCGATCTCCTCGACCGCGGCAAGGATCGCTTCCTCGCTGTCGGGCACTCCGGTGTCGACGAGAACGACCCTCTGGCCAAGCAACATGCTCGGCCCTCCGACGATGTCCGGCAAGTGGTACACGCAATCACCGATCTTCTCCACGTCGGGCTCCTTTGGCTCCGTGAGGCGCACAGTGGTGACAAAGATATGTCGCCCAGCCGGGGGCCTCACTGCAAGCGGTGGGTCAGATTCGTGTCAGATCACACCGACAATCGCTGACCAATGCCGACCGGAGAGTTTCGCTCGGAGCGCTTGTTTCCTAGCTTCTGACCACCGGCCACCGACGTTCACCACCGTCGGACAGAACTGTCACGCCGGAGGTCGCGGGTTCGAGTCCCGTCGCTCCCGTCTCTTGAAGCCCCTGCAAATCGGCAAGCTTCGTTGCCTCAAAAGGCGCGAGTTGCCTGATCTCGGGCAGCAGACGGGCAGCACTCAACCAACCTCGGAGATGAGCTCATCGCTCGAAAGCCCTGCAAATCGACAATTCCTGCTGGCTGATTTTTGACGAAGGACTACAAGGAGCCTTAGCGTCGAGTTACGGCGTCTGTGCAGGCAACCTATGACCTCCGGTCAGTTATCGCCGTCCCTGCTCATCAGACCCTCATCGGCAGCCCTGACCTCGCCACGGCGCAGAGCGCGACGCAAGGCAACTCGTAGCCGCTCTCGGCTGCGTATCGCCTGAGCGAGTCCTCGACATCTGCCCTGACCTCAGCACGCTCGGCCTCGGCCAGTCCCTGCAGGACGAGCGCGATCGGACCGGCGGTGTCGGCGATCACGCTCAGGTACTCGTCCACGTCCGGGATCATGAACCGCCCGCGCACCTCCTCGGTGCGCACCTGGGTGAAGCCCGCGTCTCGCGACAACCCCTCGAGGCGCTCGGCGTTCGCCAGGCTGAACGGGCCCGGAGCAGGCGGGGGCTCGGGCGGCGGAATGTGGCCGCGCTGTACGAGGCTGATTCCGATAATCGCGAAGAACGGGTTTTGCTCCAGGCTGCCCCAGACGGCGAGCGCGAGCCGACCACCCGAGCGCAGGACCCGGCGGGTCTCCGCGAACGCGGCCGAAGGATCGGCCAACAGCATGTAGCCGAACCGGCAGAGGACCCCGTCGACCGAATGATCGGCGAGTTCGATCCGCTCGGCGTCGATCAGCCGGTAGTCGACGTTCGTCAGACCGAGCTCGGAGCCACGCCGGCGAGCGGCGTCGAGCATCGCGGGCGAGAAGTCGCTCGTGATCAGGCGGCCGCTGTCGCCGATGATCCGGGCGGCCTCGAACCCGGTGTCACCGATCCCGGCGGCGAGCTCAAGCACCGTGTCTCCCTCCTTGGGGCGGAGCTCGCGCAGCATCCATTCGCGAACCGGCGTCGCGACCTCCTCGATGTCGGCCCGGCGACGCTCCCAGGTGGGAGCGATCGCCTCGGCGATCGCGAGCACCGCCTCGCGTTCCGGATTGAGGGCATGCGTGCTCATGGCGTCCTCCTTCGTGTCCGCGCTCGACGGCCGTCGAGCCGCAATCGACGCTAGGAGTGCGCTGCAGACCGGACAATCGGGAGTTCTCCCCATGCCACGAGCCCGTGCTCCATCGCGAACAGCGTTGCTGCGGCCCGGGAGGAGACGCCGATCTTGCGGTAGGCGTTCTGGATATGGCGGTCGGCGGTCTTGACCGAGATTCCGAGCGCCCGTGCGACCTCCTTGGTCTGCAGTCCGCGGGCGAGCATCGCGACCACCTCGACCTCGCGCTCCGTCAGACCCGCCGGACGCTCGATGCGCGGCGCTCGCTGGCCCGCGGCCTCGAGCACCGCGGCGACGGCATCGGGGTCGAGTCGTCCGGCTCGTGCCTCCCCGGCGAGGATCTGCGCCGCCCGCTCGGGCGGAAGCGGCTCACGATGGGGTCGTGGCTCGGTCATCGCGTGGTACGCGTCAGCGGCGGCGAGCAGCCGCGCAGGAACGCCGAGCTCCGCGCCGGTCGCCCGCCGGTGATAGCCGGATCCGTCGAGGCGCTCGTGATGCGCCTCCGCGATACGCGATAGTTCGGAGAGAAACGACGAGCGCGAGAGGACGCGCTCGGTGTGGTAAGGGTGCAGGCGCACCTGCTCCCACTCATCCGCCGTCAGCGGCCCGGGTTTCTGCCAGATCCGCGCGTGGATGGCGACCCGGCCGAGGTCGTGGAGAAGCGCCGCCCGCCGGATCGCCGTCACACCCACGGCGTCGATCCTGCAGAGCCGCGCCGCCGCGGCAGCGAGCTCGGCGACGCCGGCGGAGTGGCCGGCGAGGTACGGCGAGATGAGGTCGGCGAAGTTCCCCATCGCGGCAAGCGCGCGATCGAGCGCCTGCGCCTCCAGCATGAGCGGTCGGGGCGGCTCCAGGGCGAGAACCTCGTCCCACGCCGAGGCGCCCTCCTCAAGCGCGAGGATCTCCGGTGCCTCCTCCATGAGACAGCGTGCTACTTCCGGGTCGAAGGCGTGCCCTGAGCGCTCGCGCAGAAGACGGAGGGCGTGTTCTGCACCGCCGAGAAGGCGTTGGAAGGCCGCGTCCGTCGCGACGTGGACGATCCGCATCGGCAAGGGGATCTGCTCGCCCTTGGCCCGACGCAGGGGGCCGTTCCCGTCCCAGCGCTCGGTCAGGTGGCCCAGGAGCCTCGGCACGGAAGGGGGAGCGCCGACTCGATCTGCCAGCATCCCCGCGACCTCGCAGGCCGCGCTGATTGAGGGACGCGTTTCCCGAGCCATCCTGGGAAGCCGGCGAGCGGTTTGAAGCGTGCGAACGAGCACCGGGCTGCCCGGATCGGGCAGCGCGCGGAGTAGCCCCGTGAGGACCTCTCGCGCAGACCCGTACATGAGCGGGTTGAAGCTGGTGGTCAGCGAGCCGCCGAAGACCTCGGCGGCGACATGTGCCTCGGTCGTACAGCCGGCGTGGGAGAGCAGCGAGGCGTAGTAGGTCTCCGATGCGGTCGGTCGGTCGACGTCCAGCCTGTTGGCGAGGCGCATCGCGATCACCGTCGTCTGCAGCCCCTGCTCGAACGGAAACGCCATGCCGAGGTCTGTCGCGAGGCAGAGCGCCGCGATCAGCTCGGCGGTGCGAACTCGCTCCTCACCCTCCGGCACGGCTGCCACGCCGCACACTATGGGCCGTCCGATCGGCGTCCGCCTACTCCGCGGTTGTGGACTCTCAACTGGGGAGAACTCCCGATGGATCGGGACGCCGGACGCTCCTAGCTTCTCCTGCATCAGCGCGTCGACCGCAATGAAGGCGGTCGACGCCGAGCGGAGGGAGGACATCATGGCGAGCACTGCGATTGCACCGAGCTCGGCGAGCACACGGACCGAGCGCTACTTGGAAGCCGAGCGGAGGTTGTGGCAGCGCTACGGGCTCGAGCCGGATGAGCGGTTCCTCGATCTCCACGCGCCGGCTGCGCACCTGCGCGTGCTGAGGTCGGATCGGGCGAGCCCGTGCTCTTCGTCCACGGCACGGTCGGGCCGGTTAATTCCGGGTCGTAGCCGGCTGTAGCCGGTTGCGTCGTTCCGGCCTGTCACGCCGGAGGTCGCTCGTTCGGGTCCCGTCGCTCGCCAAAGAGTCGCGTCTCCGCGCCACGCCGAGGCGTGAGCGCGATGCGGTCACGGTTAGAGGGACAAGTGTGACTGTCTGACGCTCAGGTGAGAGGACGCTCGCGCACCCAATTGTCCTGCTGCTCGACGCGCCATCGGACGTGCGCTCCCGTGCAGCGCGGTCGACAGGGCGCAACGAGAGAAGGGGCCCGGCACGTCGGGCCCCTTCTCGTCCGAACGCGGTGCCGTCGAGTTACGCGGCGACCAGAACGCGGTCGCTGTGAGCGACGACCTCGCCGCTCGTGATCTTGGGCTCGTTGGGGATCGCGGTGTCGAGCTTCTCGTCGCGGATCCAATCGGCGACGATCATCGTCGACTCCTTGGCCTGCTCAGGAGTCTCGAAGAGGCTGAGCGAGCTGAAGGCGCCGTTGCCGGCCTCGATCAGCCAGTAGCCCGCGAACCCGGAGAGCTTCTCCAGCTTCGGGACGAGCGTCTGGTTGACGTTGCGGGTCAGCTCGGCCGACCGATTCTGGTCCACGCCGTCGTAACGACGAATGATCGCAAACATGTGAGGCTCCTTCTTTCCTACAGGACAGGGAGTCCGAACGAACCCTCTGCTGCGCTCAGGCCGGGGGTGACAATCGAAGAGGAACCTACAAAACCCTCGACGCCGTCAAAGACAACCAACGCGCTTGCATCCTTCTACCCGCTGCAACCAGTGGCCAAACCCGTCGAGCGAGACCGTGACAGTTACGGGACGGTGCCGAAGCCGCCCGCGTGTCGCTCGGTGCGGGTTGCCGCGCACCACAACCGTCCTCTCCCGTTGTCTGACTTCCGCCACCGCGCTGAAGGGGAGGACACGCCTCCGCCTCGCGAGGAGACGGCAACTGCGGACGATGATCTCGTCGGGTGATCGGCGTGCCGCACGTAGCGGACGTGGTCCAGCAGCCGAGGTGCGTGCCGTCGCTCGCGAGCACTCGGTAGCCTCCGGCGACGGTGAGGAGCCGGCCGAGTTCCGCCTGTGTTCTGTCGCTCCGCTCGCCCCCGCCAGCCTCCTGCACGGTGGAGAAGAGTAATCACGGCTCCGGCAGGCTCTCCTCTCAGGCAAGTGCACCGCGAGCACTCGTTGTTCACGCGCGCAAGAACCCGTATGTGGGGAAGGACGCCCTCGGTCCGCTGTCAGGAGAGGGCCCCGGGCAACGCCGCGCTTCCTCGACTTCTGCTGCGGCTGCCCGAGGAGGCGAAGGCGATGTGCGCACGGCTCGTCGGGCGCTCCTGCGGGTTCGGGACGGACGCTTCGCTCGAGGCGGCCCAGTGGTGATCAAGACGGGCGACCCGCGCTAGCCTTCGGTCGACGAGATCGAATCGCAGGAGGGCTGAACCATGGACGCGGGCGTGAAAGACAGGATCGTCGTCGAGTCGGAGCGGGCCGCTCAGTCGGGTCGGGCGGGCGTCATCGAAGAGGTTCTTGCCCAGGATCCGCCGCGCTTCCGCGTCCGGTGGGACGACGGGCGCACGAGCATCTTCGCTCCCTCGGCAGGCGTCGCGAGGATCGAGCCGCGCAAGAGAGAGCGCCTGAAGGCCTGACCGCCGGAAGGCCGCGCGGCGCTACCACGAGCCCACCGGCAACGGCGCCCGCTCTTCGTCGGCCGGAGTCCCCGCTGCGTGCTACTTCCCGCGCGACCGCTTCTTCTGCTTCTTCACCTTCAAGCTGACCATCGACGCCTTCGCCCCGGTTCCGAGGGAGACGGGGTTGGGCACAGGATGCTTCTTCGACTTCCCTGCCATGGCGATCCTCCTCGGTCGAGGCGAGTGGCAACGGACGATCCCACCGTACAGGCCGTGGACGGATGCGCTGTCCTGTGCGCTGGTCGCGGCCTCTCGCCAAAACGCTGGCGAGTCCAGAAAGAGGAGTAGGATGATCGCACTGGCCCTGCGGCCAGAACACTGGCCGAAACCCCGAAGGCCGTCAACGTGCGTCTAGCGCGCGAGACGATGGAGCCTCGGCAAACAGAGTTCAAGTGCAGGGCCAGTACTCTTGCCAGAGGACCTACGCTGCTGCTGGAACAGCCCTACGTCTTCCACGGTCAGCGCGAAATGCCACTCGTTTCGCTCGGGGTTGCAGTATCAGCGCCCAGCGCGGGTCCTTTCGGCTCTAGCTGGCGATCGGCGTGAGCTGCTCGTCGATCCAGGCGTCCGCCTCCGCCGGCTCGAGCCCGCGCGCTAGGCCGATCTCTCGTGAAAGAAGCTGTCTTGACTTCAGGTAGAGCTCCCTTTCGCCCCGCGACAGCTGCGACTTGCTGCCCTTCCCGCTCAGCATCCGCTCGCGACGCGCCCCGTCACGCACGACCTCTGCAAGCTCCAGCGGATCGCCGCCCCTCAGTTTCGCCTGCCCCAGCTTCAGACGCTTCACCCAGACGTCCGCGCTGAGCGCGCCATCCTCGCGCAGCGTCTCCTGCACACGACGCACGTCCGCCTCGCTGACCGGCGGCCGCAGCTGCTCGCGTGCCCGCTGCATCGGCAGCGTCACCGAGAGGCCGCCTGCGAACTCCAACACGACGATCTCCTGCTCCACACCGAGAACCACAGTCTTCCCCCTAGCCGCGACGCGGCCCGCCCCATGCGACGAATACACGACCACGTCCCCAACGGCCAGCCTCACGACATCAAAGTAGCGGCCGTGGCGATCGGTCCCCGCCCTCCCGCGGCTGGCTTCCTCAACTGTCGACGGTCGGGCCACGCTGCGTGTGCGCCCGCTCGACGTAGGCGTCCCGGTGCCACTGGTGCCTATCCCACGAAGCGACCAAATACGACGCAGGCGTTGTGCCCGCCGAAGCCGAACGAGTTGGAAACGGCGATCTGGATGTCGGCCTCGCGGGCTTCGTTGGGGATGTAGTCGAGGTCGCACTCGGGGTCCGGCGTGTTGTAGTTGATCGTCGGCGGCAGCACGCCCTCGTGGATCGCGAGCGTGCAGAAGATCGCCTCGACGGCGCCGGCGGCGCCGAGGCAGTGCCCGGTCGCGCCCTTCGTCGAGGAGACCGGCGTCTTGCGGGCGTTGTCCTCGCCCAGCGCCCGCTTGATCACCCGCGTCTCGCTCGCATCGCCGAGCGGCGTCGAGGTGCCGTGCGCGTTGATGTAGTCGATCTCCTCGGGGCTGATCCCGGCGTCCGCGAACGCCATCTTCATCGCTCGCGCCGGATGCTGGCCGGTCGGGTCGGGCTCGGTGATGTGCTCGGCGTCGGACGAGACGCCGTAGCCGAGCAGCTCCGCGTAGATCCTCGCCTCGCGCTTCTTCGCGTGCTCAAGCTCCTCGAGCACCAGGATCGCACCCGCCTCGCCCATCACGAACCCGTCGCGGTCGGCGTCAAACGGCCGACTTGCAGCCGCGGGGTCATCGTTGCGCCGCGACAGCGCCCGCATCGCCGAGAAGCCGGCGATCCCGGCACGCGTGATCGCCGCGTCGGTGCCGCCGCAGAGCATCACGTCGGCGCGGCCGAGCCGGATCGCATCGAGGCCGTCGCCGATCGCCATCTGCGAGGCGGCGCAGGCGGTGCAGGGCGACGAGAGCGGGCCGCGCGTGCCCAGCTGGATCGAGACCCAGGCGGCGCCCATGTTCGGGATGATCGCCGGCAGCGAGAACGGACTGACGCGGTCGGGCCCCCGCTCGATCAGCGTGTCGCAGCAGTCCTCGAAGGACTTCAAGCCGCCCATCGCCGTCGCGACCGAAGCGCCGACCCGGTCGGACTCCTTCTCGATCACGATCCCCGAATCAGACTCTGCCTGGCGCGCCGCCGCGACGGCCAGCTGCGCAAAGCGATCCATCCGCCGCGCCTGCCTGTACTCGATCCACCGGGTTGGGTCGAACTCCTTCGCCTCGCAGGCGAAGCGGACCGGGAAGCCACTCACATCAAAGGCACTAATCGCACCGGCGGCGGAGCGGCTGCCGATCAGACGCTCCCAGCTCGTCGCAACGCCGCTGGCTAACGGCGTCACCGCACCCAGCCCCGTGATCACCACCCTCCGACGTCCGTTCGCAGCCACCAGCCCTCCGATCCCCAGTCTGCCCTCGACGAGCAGCACCACGCGCCTGATGACCAACCCGGTGCGGCGACGGCCGGGCGACCATACGCCGGCACTCGCTCCGCCTCGCGCAGCTCGACCCCCAGGCCGGCGCGCGATGCCTTCTCAACCCTACCCGGCTTTGAGCTGGTCGCGCAGTACGACGGTCGCGTGCCGCTATCGGGAGAGGCTCACCCTCCACGACTACGCGCGGAAGTACCCCGTGGCACCCGAGCGGGCACCGCGTGCGATCGCGTACCCGACACGCCGTGGCCTCGCCTGCTCAAGGGACATTCCCACACGCTCGCGCAGGCGACTCCGTTGTCAGCGTTGTGGCGCTGTACGTTGAGGGGGTGAGTGCTACACCGCTTTCGGATCTGCTCGGGATCGAGCATCCGATCGTTCAGGCGCCGATCGGCTCGGCGGCGGTACCGCGGCTCGCGGCCGCGGTCTCGAACTCGGGGGCCCTCGGCATGCTCGCGCTCACATGGATCCCAGATGTTGCCGGTGTCGTGCGACAGATCGGTGAGCTGACGGATCGGCCGTTCGGCGGGAACGTCGTGCTCGAGTGGGATCAGCACCGACGGCTCGACGAGGCGCTCGAGGCCGGGTTACGGATCGTCTCGCTCACGTGGGGCGATCCGGCGCCGTACGTCGAGCTCGTGCACGCAGCAGGCGGTCTCGTTCTGCATACGGTTGGAAGCGCCGAGGAGGCGCGGCGGGTCGTGGCAGCAGGGGTCGATGTCGTCGTCGCGCAGGGCTGGGAGGCTGGTGGCCACGTGAGGGGCCAGGTGGCGACGATGCCTCTGGTACCGGCGGTCGTTGATGCTGTGGCCCCGACGCCTGTGATCGCCGCGGGTGGAATCGGCGACGCGCGTGGCGTCGCCGCGGCGCTGGCGCTCGGCGCGCAGGCGGCATGGCTCGGGACCCGCTTTCTGCTCGCAGAGGAGGCGCCGGTGCACCCGGTGTATCGGCAGAGGCTCACCGCGGCGGCAGAGACGGATGCGGAGTGGTATGCGACCCTCTATGACGTCGGCTGGCCGGACGCGCCGCACCGCGCTCTGCGCAATCCGACGTCCGAAGGGTGGGACGCCGCCGGTCGACCCGAGTCGGGCCACCGGCCCGGCGAGGGCGAGTCGATCGCGACTGATCCTTCCGGCAACCCTGTCGTCCGCTACTCGTCGGCGATGCCGGTCGAGAGCACGACCGGTGACATCGAGGCACTCTCGCTCTGGGCGGGGCAGAGCGTGGCGCTCGCGACACGGGTGCAACCCGCAGCAGAGATCGTGGCGAGCCTCGTCTCGCGCATCTGAGCACCCGCGCTGGTCACTCGCACGCGAGTCAAGCTGGTTGCCGTCTCGTCGTCACGGTCGCGGTGATTCAAGGGGCCGCTCGTTCGAGCAGGTCTGTGTAGAGGGCGTCGAAGCGCCCTGTCAGCGCTCGCCAGGAATAGCTGCCGCGGATCTGCTGTTTGGCGTGGTCGGCCCGTTCGTTTCTGGCGGCATCATCGTTGACGGCTTTGACGAGCGCGTCGGCAAGGGCATCGACGTCGTCCGGGGCGACGAGCCAGCCGTTCGGCTTCCCGGGGACGGTGTTGACGAAGGAGAGGGGGCCGCCGGTGGTGGTCGTGATCACCGGCAAACCACATGACATCGCCTCGAGGAACACCAGTCCGAAGGGCTCGTTGACCGAAGGGGCGACGAAGACGTTGGCACACGACAGTCCCAGCGGGAGTTCGTCGTGCCCGCGCCAGCCGGTGAAGAAGATGCCATCCACAGCCAGCTCTCTCGCGACCGTGTACGGGTGTTCGCCCTCCCATTCCCCTGGCGAGCCGCCCCAGATCAAGAGCGGTGCCGGGCTCTTGAAGCGTGGTCGCGCCCGATTGTAGGCTCGCACGAGGAGCGGGACGCGTTTGAAGTCGAGGTAGCGCCCGACGTACAGGAGAACCGGAAGCGGCTCTCCCATTTGGCCTGTGAACGCATCCAACGCCTTTAACGGGTATCGGATGCTCCCCGGGAGCCCCGTTTCGTCCCAGCCCTGGGGGTCGTCGACGAGCAAGTGGCGCAGGAAGCTGAGACGCTGATCGCGCGTTAGAGCCGAGCGGTGGAAGAGATCCGTATCGACGCCGTTTGGAATCACCTCGATCAGGTCGTCGGGGACGCCTAGGAGACGAACGGCCTCGGACGCTTGGTGGGGCGAGATGCAGATGATGCGTCGGCTCTGCCGCGCATACGCCTTGAGGCGCGCGGCCCAGTCCTTTCCGTAGCGGTATCGGCTCAGATTCGTCTGCTGCAGCAACTCGCGCTCCCCTTCAAGCAGTCGGCCGTGGCGCGCCGCCTCACCCGACCCGACGGCGGCCGCGAGCCCCTCGAGGCTCGTGTCCAACGCGACAGCCATAGCATCGAGGCGTTCGATGCGATCGAGCATCCTCAGTTCGGTGCCGTGCAGATGGGTGACGAGGCTGCGCTTGGGACAAAGCCGGAAAGCGGCCTCGTGCATGGGCGTCAGGTGATGAAGGTAAACCACGTCCACGTCGCCGAAGCCTGCGCGCTCGAGCACGCCCTCCCACGCCGACACCTGAACCTCCGCCTGCTCCGGGCTCAGAGCGGCAAAAACAGGATCCGGGGCTTCCCCCCGATCCTCGAACGAGCCGTGGAACGGAATCGGCCCGGCCAGCTGATCCTCACCACGCTCGAAGCGCTCGAGAGCGGGCGTGTAGTCCGCCGCCTCGACCTGCAGCCCCTCGAAGAAGGTGGCTGCGTGCGTCCGCTCTCCGGGCGAGCCAAGCGACCCCGAGGCAAGCACAATCTCCCAGCCGGACTCCAAGAGCGCGCCAGAGAGATACCGGGCAACCTGCGCCGAGCCACCGCGCGGATAGAACATCAGGCCCATACCCAGCCGCCTGCGGTGCCCACTCAGAATCGCCCACCCGCCCATCGAGCAGGCAATCATCCCGCACGGTGATGCGATCCGGGCAGACGGTGCCGCACCCATCCGAGCAGCGGTCGCCGAAGCGCCACGCGGCCGAGAGGGTCCTCAGGCGACATTCCCGAACTCAATGTCATCCTCGACGTCGTGGTGGCGTCCGGTGAGCGGCGCAGACTCGGGCGGCGGCGGCTGACTCGTTTCCGAATGTCGCCCGAGGGCTGACCGTCCAGCGTTGTGTCGCCGCCGCCGACCCGAGACCGTCGAGCGTGACCTGATAGGAGCGTGGCTTTCGCCTCGATTGAGGTCTGTCCGCTCGCCGGTCGCCCCCAACGGTTTGGAGGGTGATATTGATGATCGTGATCGGACTGGACGTACACAAGCAGTCGGTCACCGCCGTCGCGGTCGACGAGGCCGGTAGGCCGCTCGGCGAGAAGACGATCCTGGTCGGGAGCGACGAGCTGCTCGGCTGGGCCGCGGGGCTCGATGGTGAGCGGTTGTGGGCGGTCGAGGACTGCCGGCAGCTGACGCGCTGGCTGGAGCGGCAGCTGCTCGGAGCGGGTGAGGAGCTGGTGCGGGTGCCGCCGAAGCTGACCGTCCCGGAGCGCCGCGCAGGTCGCACGCGTGGCAAGTCGGACCCGATCGACGCGCTCGCGATCGCCCGGGCGGCGCTGCGAGAGCCGGATCTCAGCCGCCCGCGGCCAGACGAGCGCCTCTACCGGGAGATCAAGCTGCTGGTCGACCACCGCGACGACCTCGTCGACCAGCGGCGGCGGACGCAGCAAAGGCTGCGTTGGCATCTGCATCAGCTCGATCCGACCTTCGTGGTGCCGCTGCGGATGCTCGGCCGCTCCTCGCACCTGGACCGCGTGGGCCGCTGGCTGGGGCGGCAAGAGCAGGAGCTGCAGGTCCGGCTCGCACGCGAGCTCGTCGGCCGCTGCCGCTCGCTGAATCGTGAAATCACAGAGCTCGACGAGGATCTTGAGCGGCGCGTCGTCGAGACCGCGCCGGCACTGCTCGAGCTACCCGGCTGCGCCGCACTCACCGCCGCGAAGTTGCTCGCTGAGGTCGGGCCCGTCGAGCGATTCAAGAGCGACGCCCAGCTCGCCCGCCATGGCGGCGTCGCGCCCTTGGAAGCGAGCTCGGGCCGCGTACAGCGCCACCGGCTCGACCGCGGCGGCAACCGCCAACTCAACGCAGCCCTCTATCGGATCGCGATCACGCAAGCGCGCTACCACCCCAGCGCCTGCGCCTATCTCGAACGCAAACGCGCGGAGGGCAAGAGCCGCCGCGAAGCGATCCGCTGCCTCAAGCGACAAATCGTCCGCGCCGTCTTCAACACACTGAAAGCGAGCCCCGCCTTGACATAGGAGCAACTCAATGAACCACAGGGCCAGACGCGTCCAGCCCCACCCCTTCGCTCGTCGCTCGAACAACCCCACAACGAGCGGAGCCATCTCGTTTGGCACGAGCCTCCGCGTCTTCGGATCGCGCGTGTACCCAGTCGGCACTCGCGAGGCGAAATGGATGCCGCGCTCGATCGCGCTCGCCCCCACCCGCTGGAACGAGTCTCGCGCCTTGTCCCGGTAATCCTCGGCGACGGCTAGAAGGATGTTCCGCTCCAGCTTCCCTGTGGCACCCTCCTCCGACAGCAGGCGCCCTCCAGCGGCCTCAATCCGCGCGATCGCGCCGAGCGCATCGGGGAGGCTGCGCGAGAACCGGCTCAGGTTCCACACGACCAGCGCGCCGGCCTCGCCACGTTCGACCATCTCGATCGCCTTGTTCCACAGCGGGCGACCCGTGTCGCCGCCGGACTTGTCTAGCTCCTCGAGCACGTCCACCAGCTCGAGCCCCTCCCGCTGGCAGACGCGCTCGATACTCTGCCGCTGCAGCTCCGGACTCAGCAACGAATCCCCGCTCCTCTTGCTAACCCGCGACACGCGGACGTACCCAATGGCCTTCATGCCGACCTCCATTCTCTCTCGACGGGCGGCACAACAGGCGCCGAAGCGGGCGCACAAGGCCGAGCTGCGAGCGCGGGCTGCATCGTGACTGCGTGCCACGCTCGACCGTCGAGCTGACGTCGCCGGCGATCACGCGAACCGTGCCGTTCGACGCCCCACCGTCGCGGTGACCGGGGCTCCGCTCAGGGTCACACGAACGCAGATCCTTGCGTTCCGACGACAGGTCGGAGCCCTCGATCGACGGCTGCCGCGGGGGCGACGCTCGTTGCGGCGTGCGGCGTGGGCGGGCCTCCAGGACAGCATGCCGAGAGCGGCGCTCCTGTCGATCCACGCTCGTGTGGAAGGGGTAAAGCCGTCGAGCTGGGAGGACTCCTCCCTCGTGCACGTGTGGGGACCGCGCTACCTCGTGTATCTCGTCGCGGCGCGCGACCTGCCGGTGTTCACGCTCGCGAGGCTGCCCGACAGCGGCAAGACCCGCCGACGCGCGGAGGACCTGGCCGCTCGCCTGCACGCCCTCCTCGGTGGGGCGCGCATGAGATACGACGACGCCGGGGAGGCGCTCGGGGTCCATGCGAACGCCCTCCGCTACGCCGCCTTGACCGGCACGCTCGCGATCCGCTGGGAAGGCGCGCGGCGACCCCTCGTGTGGACGGTGCCCCCGCCGGAGATCGATCCTGGGCAGGCGACGCTCGAGCTGGCGCGCCGCTTCGTGCACATCTTCGGTCCGGCGACGCCGCACGGGTTCGCCGAGTGGGCCGGGATCGCAGTCCGAAGGGCCGCCTCGGCGTTCGACGATCTCGCCGCCGAGCTGGTGCTCGTGCGGACGCCATCGGGTGACTCCTGGATCCTCGGTGGGGACGAAGCCGCCATTCGCGAGCCTCCAGCGTCCGCGGCCACCGCCCGACTCCTGCCCAGCGGCGACGCTTACACCCAGGGCATCACGAAAGAGGATCGCGCGCTCCTCGTGCCGGACGCCGGCCGGCGGCTCGAGCTGTGGACACCGCGTGTGTGGCCGGGCGCCGTCCTCGTCGAGGGAAAGATCGTAGGCACATGGCGTCGCGCCGACGCGAGGATGACCATTCGGACCTGGCAACGCCTCTCGCCCGCGGCCCGCGAGGCGGTCGTCGCGGAGGCCGAATCGTTGCCGCTTCCGAACCTGACCGGGCGGATGGCCGTCGAATGGGAGTGACGCGGCAGGTATGGCTCTCGGTGATGCATCGCAAGCGTCGATGCGACGCGCGCTACGCGTGAACTCGCCGCTCGAGTTGACCACGCTGTTCGACGGCGGACAACCGGCGACACGCGTCGCCGCCGAGATCGCGGCATTCCTCGCCGGGGCAAGAACCAGCCTCGACCTCGCGCTGTACGACGTCCGTCTCGAGACCGAGGCAGGAGCGCTCGTCCTCGCCTCGCTGCTCGCCGCGCACCAGCGTGGCGTCCGCGTGCGCCTCCTCTACAACGTCGCGCACCCCGGCCCGATCCCCGTTCCTCCGCCGCCGGAGACACGCCCGGAGGCGATCGAAGCGCTCCCCGTGGAGACGCGCGCGATCGCCGGCATCCCCGACCTGATGCACCACAAGTTCTGCGTCCGCGACGGTTCGGACGTGTGGACCGGCTCGATGAACTGGACCGAGGACTCCTGGACCCGTCAGGAGAACGTCGTCGTGCGCGTGCTCGGAGGAGAGCGGCTCGCATTCGCTTTCACGCTCGCGTTCGAGGAGCTGTGGGAGCGTGGAGCGGTGGAGGGCACGGGACGGGTCGAGCCCCGGCCAGTGGCGCTCGGAGGCGAGATCACGGCCCGCCCGTGGTTCACGCCCGGTCACGGCGACGCGCTCTCCCACCGGGTCGCGAAGCACATCGGACGCGCGCGAAGGCGGATCCGGATCGCATCGCCCGTGCTGACGGCCGGGCCGATCCTCGGCACGCTGGTCGAGGTCGTCAACGAGCGTCGCTGTCACATCGCGGGCGTCCTCGACGACACCCAGTCCGACGACGTCTTCCGGCAGTGGGCCCGGAACGGGGTCAGCGCGTGGAAGATCCCGCTGCTCCACACGATCGTCACCGCGGGGGAGTTCGCCGGGAAGCCGTCGACGCCGTGGTCGCCGGACGGCGTCCACGACTTCATGCACGCCAAGGTCGTCGTCTGCGACGACGTCTCGTTCGTCGGCTCCTTCAACTTCTCGCGCTCCGGCGAGCGAAACGCGGAAAACGTCCTCGAGCTTCACGATCCGGCGACCGCGGACGCGCTCGCGCGCTACGTCGACGCCGTGCGCGCCCGCTACCCGCGCGCAACACCCCCGACGCCCGCGCCGCAGGCGTCGGCCAGATGACGGAGAATCCAGGGCATGAGCACACAAGCCTCCACCAGCGGCCCGCTGGGCCACCCGCGCGGGATCGGGTTCGCGATCCTGATCGCGATCGTCACGCTCGGGATCTACACCTTCTACTGGGTCTTCAAGACGCAGGACGAGGTCAAGGAGCACTCGGGGATCGGCGTCGGCGGCGTGATCGGGCTCGTCTTCTACATCCTCATCTCGCCGATCACGTGGTTCCTCATCCCGTCCGAGGTCGGGAAGATGTTCACGGCGGATGGCCGTGAGGCGCCGTTCACCGGCTGGACGGGCCTGTGGATGCTCCTCCCGATCGTGGGGATCTTCGTCTGGTTCATCAAGGTCCAGGGCGCGCTCAACCGCTACTGGGAGAGCAAGCAGGCCGCGACCGGTCTGCCCGAGGCGAGCTGATCCAGCTTCCGAGCACGATCACTCCTGGCACAGAGATGTGACGAAGCTGTCACACGTTTCTCGATAGCGTGACATCAGGGCACCGGGGGTGCCCCTGGGGGTGGTTGTTCTGTGCGTCGACGGGATCGTGAGCCGGTTCGAGTGGACGCACGTGGCGCGGGCTCGGCCCCGAGCGGCCGCGGCTGGCGGTCGCGGCCGGCGCCGCCTGACGCCGGGACCTCCACGGCGTGCCCGTCAGCCGACCCGCCGGAGCAGCAGCCGCATCCGTTACTTGCATTCGTGAAGTGACGTTGCTATACGTATTGAAGCGTTAGCCATCGCGAGCGGTCGAGGGATCTGGCCCGACGACGCCGCCGCAACCGGGGTCTCGACCCGTCAGGTGCGACGTCCAGCCGCGAGCCGCCAACCCGGAGCGGCGAACGGGTAGATGGCAACCGCGCGCGATCGCCACCGGCGGTCGCACTCGTGGCCTCCGGGAACGGAGGCCTTTCGCGCCTCCGGGGCGAGCGACGGCCGGACGGCGACCGAGAGGAGCACACGAGGAATGGCAGGCACCGCACCCAGACGCGGAGCAACCGCCGAGCCCCCCACGCTCGAGCTCGTGCTGAAGCGGAACGGGGTCGAGCGCCTCAAGCGGGAGAAGAGCCCGCTCGGCATGCTCGACGAGCTCCCCGCGCTGATCGCCGCCGGCTACGCGGACGTCCCCGAGGAGGACATCGTCCGCCTCAAGTGGTGGGGCCTCTATCACGACAAGCCGAAGGTCGGCACCTTCATGTTGCGCATCAAGCTCGCCGCCGGCCGATTGACTCCAGCGCAGCTGCAGGCGATCGGGCGGCTCTCGCTCGACCACGGCAGAGGTGAGGCGGAGCTCACCACCCGGCAGAACGTCCAGCTGCACTACCTACGTCTCGCCGAGCTCCCGGACGTCTTCGAGAAGCTGCACGCATCCGGGCTGACGAGCCTCGGCGGCTGCGGCGATGCGGTGCGCGCGATCACCGGCTGCCCGGTCGCCGGGATCGCCCACGACGAGCTCTTCGATGCCACGCCGGTCGTGGAGGAAGCGCATGCCTTCTTCACGGGTCATCCGGACTACGTCGACCTTCCCCGCAAGCACAAGATCGCAATCGGCGCGTGCGCCGACCGCTGCTTCGCGCCGGAGATCAACTGCATCTCGCTCGTCGGCGTCCTCCGCGACGGGCAGCCGGGCTTCGGCGTGCTCGTCGGCGGCGGCCTCTCGTCCGTTCCCCGCATTGCGCGCGACCTCGGGGTCTTCGTCAGGCCCGACGAGGCCATCCCCGTGTTGCGCGCGCTGCTCGACGCGTGGCGCGAGGACCTCCGCTACCGCGTCTCCCGCGTGAAGTCGCGGATGAAGTTCATGGTCGACGACATCGGGCCCGAGGGCATGCGCGCCGAGGTCGAGAAGCGGCTCGGCTATTCGCTTCCCGACTTCCCGCTCCCGCCCCTCGACGGCCAGTTCGCCGACCACGTCGGCGTCCAGCCGCAGAAGCAGGACGGGCTGACGGCGATCGGGATTCCCGTGCACCTCGGACTCGTCACCGGCGAGCAGCTGCACGCGCTCGGCGAGCTCCTCGACGGCTTCGGCGGTGAGGCGCGCGTCACGCGTCAGCAGAACCTCGTGCTCGCGAACGTCCCGAACGCGGCGGCCGAGCAGACGGTCGCGCGCCTCGGCGAGCTCGGCCTGCAGCTCGACACGAACCCGATCCGCGGCGGCTCGATCGCGTGCACGGGCGAGCCGCACTGCAACTTCTCCGTCACCGAGACGAAGACCCGCCTCGGCGCGCTCGTCGACACGCTCGAAGAGCGCTTCGGTGACGACGTCGCGCCCCTCCGGCTGCACCTCGACGGCTGCCCACATGCCTGCGCGCAGCACTGGGTCGGCGACCTCGGCTTCCAGGGGACGACCGCCCGCGACGACGAGGGCAAGCGCCAGCAGGCCTACGACGTCTACCTGCGCGGTGCCCTTGGCCCGAGAGCCGCAATCGGCCGCCCCGTCTTCCGGCGCGTCCCCACGCAGGAGCTCGACGAGCTCGTGGCGGGGCTCGTGGCCGGCTGGCTGGAGCTGCGTCGGGACGGCGAGGACTTCCGGTCGTTCTGCGACCGGGTCGACGACGACGAGCTGGGCGTGCTCGCGGGCCACGAGCCGGCGAAGGCCCGCGTCAGAGAGGAGGCGGCGTGAGCAGCACCGAGCTGTTGGACGACCTCGAGGCCGGTGAGCTGTCGGTCGAGTTCGAGGGGCAGGAGCCGTGGGAGCTCCTGGAGTGGGCGCTCGGCCGCTTCGGCGAGGGCCTCGCGTTGTCGACAGCCTTCCAGGAGGGCGACGTCGCGCTGATCGACATGGCGTACAGCCTCGATCCGTCGGTGCGGGTCTTCTCGATCGACACGGGCCGTCTGCCACAGGAGACGTTCGACCTGATCGAGCAGCTGCGCGAGCGCTACCCGGGGCTGCGCCTGGAGCTTCTCTCGCCCGAGGCCGAGCAGGTTCAGCGCCTGGTCGACCGCAACGGGCCGAACCTCTTCCGTCAGTCGGTGGAGTTGCGCCTCCTGTGCTGCAACGTCCGAAAGGTGCAGCCGCTCAACCGCGCGCTCGCTGGCCTCGACGCGTGGGTCACCGGGCTCCGACGCGACCAGTGGGCCTCGCGCTCCGACATCCGCAAGGTCGAGATCGATCACGACCACGACGCGATCGTGAAGCTCAACCCGCTGGCCGAGTGGACCGAGGGCGAGGTGTGGGACTACCTCCGGGAGAACGACGTGCCGGTGCATCCGCTGTACGAGCGCGGCTACACGTCGATCGGCTGCGCACCCTGCACGCGCGCGATCGCACCGGGCGAGCCGACGCGAGCGGGGCGCTGGTGGTGGGAGTCCGACGCACCGAAGGAGTGCGGGATGCACTGCGCGATCGAGACCGGCGGCTTCGAGCACGAGCTGCACGCGATCCTCGGCGACGAGGCGCACGCGTGAGTGCCGTGGCGTTGCGTGGCGAGGAGCGCGAGGTCGTGCTCGCAGAGGTCGAGGCTGTGCGCGCGCTGGCGCAGGCAGGCGACTATCGCGACCGGCTCGACTCGCTCCGCGGGACGCTCGAGAACGCGGGCGCCGTCGAGCCCGACGACGTCGCCGAGCTCGAGCGGCTCGTCACGATCGCCCTCCAGTCGGGCCGCGTCCGCGCGCTGTACGGGCCCGGCGGTGAGCAGGCGCTCCTCCGCCTCTACCGCAAGCTGCCCGCCGGGGTCGAGCTCACGCAGAGCGCCGCGGCGGTCGGCGAAGCGCTGTCCGGGCTCCAGGGACGAACGCTGGAGAACGTCTCGCTGACGGCGGTTGGCCCCGGTGCGTTCAGCCTCACCGTGACCGCCGGCGGCGTCCAGCTGAAGGTGCACCTCGACCGCCAGGGCGCACGGCTGGCGAGCGTCGAAGCTTGAGCGTGGCCGAGAAGCGCTACTACATGGCCTGCCTCGACCTCGAGGGGCGGGACGTGCTGGTCGTCGGCGGCGGGCCGGTCGCCGTCGAGAAGGTCGAAGGGCTGCTGACGTGCGGCGCGCGCGTGACCGTGGTCGCGCCCGAGATCGCGGTCGAGCTCGAGCGGCTCGACGTGAATCTCGTTCGCCGCGCGTACCGCACCGACGATCTCGACGGCCGCTTTCTCGTCGTCGCCGCCACGTCCACGACCTCCGTCAACACGCGCGTGTTCGCCGACGCCGAGGCGCGGGGGCTCCTCTGCAACGTCGTCGACGTGCCCGAGCTCTGCAGCTTCATCCTTCCCGCCGTCCATCGGGTCGACCCGATCGCCGTCGCGATCTCCACCGGCGGCGCCTCACCTGCCCTCGCGCAACGGTTGCGCGACGACATCGCCCGGGTCGTGCGGCCCGAGCACGCGACACTCGCCCGCCGGCTGCGCGACCTGCGCCCGTGGGCGAAGCAGCGCTTCCCGACCTACGAGGAGCGCCGTGACTACTTCCAGCAGCTCGTCGACACGGAGCTTCGTTGAGCGTCACGCTCGTCGGCGCCGGCCCGGGCGACCCCGGGCTGCTCACCGTCCGCGGGCTCGAACGGCTGCGCGCCTGCGATGCCGTCGTCTACGACCGGCTCGTCTCGGAAGAGCTGGTCGACGAGGCGCCCGCCGATGCCCTGCGCATCTGCCGCGACGGGCTCGGGCAGACCGAGGTCGACCGGCTGCTCGTCCAGCTCGGTCGCGAGCTCGACGTCGTACGGCTGAAGGGCGGCGACCCGTTCGTGTTCGGCCGCGGTAGTGAGGAGGTCGAAGTGCTGAGGGCGGCGGGGATCGACTGCGAGGTCGTCCCGGGTGTGTCGTCGCTGGCTGCCGTGCCCGGCGCGGCCTGGATTCCCGTGACGCACCGCGGCCTCTCGGACCGCGTCACGATCGCAACCGCGCACGCCGCCGACGGCTCGGCGCCCGACTACGCAAGCCTCGCGGCCGCCGAGGGAACGCTCGTCCTCTTCATGGGCCTCGCCCGGCTCCCCGAGCTCGCCGACGGCCTGATCGCCGCCGGCCTGGGGCCCGACACCCCCGCTGCGGTGGTGTCCCGCGGCACCCTGCCCGACCAGGAGGTCGTCACGGCGCCGCTCGCGGCCCTGGCCGAGCGCGCTGCCGGACTGCCGGGCCCCGCGCTCGTCATCGTCGGCGACGTCGTCGCTCTGGCCGCGTCACTTGCGCCCACGGCCGTCCTGAGCGCGTAGAACTGAGCGATGGCGGCTCAGGCCTCCGCGGACGAGCGGCTCCGTGCCGACGTCCACCTCCTCGGCGACCTCCTCGGCCGGGTCCTCGTGGAGCAGCACGGGGAGAGCTTCCTCGCCCTCGAGGAGCGGATTCGTGGCCTGGCGCGCGACGCGCGCGACGGCGGCGACCACGCGGAGCTCGAGGCGACGGTGGCGACGCTCGACGTGGCGGAGCAGGCACGCGTGCTGGCGGCGTTCTCGCTCTTCTTCCAGCTCGCGAACATCGCGGAGCAGCACCACCGCGTCCGCCGGCTCCGCGACTACGAGCGGGAGGGCACCGTCGCCCGGGAGTCGATCGCCGAGGCGGTCGAGCAGCTGAAGGCAGAGGGACTTCGCGATGACCAGCTCGCGGCCGCGGCCGGCAGCCTCCACGTCGAGCCCGTGCTCACCGCGCACCCGACCGAGGCGACGCGGCGCACCGTGCTCGCGGCGCACCAGCGGATCGCACGGCGGCTTCGCGCGCTCGACGACCCGTGGCTGACGCCGCTCCGGCGCGAGCGCGTCCTGGCCGGGCTCCACGCGGAGATCACTGCGCTGTGGCAGACGGATCCGGTCAGGTCGACCCGCCCGCGCGTCGTGGACGAGATCCGGTCGGGCCTGTGGTTCTTCGAGACGTCGCTCTGGCAGGCCGTTCCCGCCGTCGTCCGAGCCCTGCGGCATGCCGTCCCGGGCGCACCGGCGCCGCTTCGCTTCGGCACCTGGATCGGGGGCGACATGGACGGGAACCCGAACACGGGGGCCGAGACCGTGCGCGAGGCGGCGGAACGGGCGCGCGGGCTCGCGCGCGACCTCGTGAGGCGGGACGTCCGTGCGCTTGCCGTCGCGTGGGGGATGTCCTCGACGGTCGCAGGCCCCGTGCCGGAGCTCGACGCCGAGGCGGACGAGCCGTACCGCGCCTTTCTCACACGCGTCTGGGAGCGGCTCGGCGATGACGACTACGCAACCGGCGACGACGTCGCCGAGGACCTCGAGCGGATCGACACGGCTCTCCGTGCGCACCGTGCCGCCGCGATCGCCGACGGGGCGCTCGCCGACCTGCGGGCGCGGGTCGACGTGTTCGGGCTGCATCTCGCCTCGCTCGACCTGCGTGCCCACGTCTCCGAGGTGCGTGCCGGCGCTCCGCGCCTGGTGGCCGCGCTCGAGGCTGCGGCATCGGTGCAGCGCCGCTACGGGGAGCGCGCGATCGGCAGGCTCGTCCTCTCGATGACCTCCTCCGCCGAGGACGTGCTCGCGGCCGAGCGGCTCGTCGCCGACGCGGGGTGCCGCGTCGACGTCGTGCCGCTGCTCGAGACGATCGACGATCTCCGCGCTGCTCCCACCCTCGTCGGAGAGCTCCTCGATCGGCGCCCACGTGACGCGCTGGAGGTGATGGTCGGCTACTCGGACTCGGGGAAGGACGGCGGCGCGCTGGCCGCGCAATGGGAGATCCACACCGCGCAGGAGGCGCTTGTCGCGCTCGCCGCCGACCGGGGTGTCGAGCTGACCTTCTTTCACGGCCGCGGCGGCAGCACCGGGCGCGGCGGCGGCCCGACGCACGCGTCGATCCTCGCGCAGCCGGCCGGAGCGGTCGCAGGCCGGCTCCGGCTCACGGAGCAGGGCGAGACGATCTCCTTCAAGTACGGCCTGCATGGGCTCGCCGAGCGGAATCTCGAAGCCGCCGTGGCGGCGACGTTGCTCACCGCCGCTCCGGCGGCGTCACGGCAGGCGGCGCCGGACGGCGGCGCGCGTCAGCTCATGTCGTCGATGGCGGCCGCGTCGAGGGACGCGTACCGCGGGCTCGTCTGGGAGGACGAGGAACTGCCCGCGTTCTTCCGCTCCTTCACACCGGTCGACGAGCTCGCGCTGCTCGAGATCGGCTCGCGGCCGGCGTCGCGGACGGACGCATCGGGCCGCGGCGAGCTGGCTGCGCTACGTGCCATCCCCTGGGTGTTCGCCTGGACGCAGACGCGCTGCCTGCTGCCGGCGTGGTACGGGTGCGGGACCGCGCTCGCGGAGAGCGCCGCGAACGGGCTCCTCGGCGAGCTGCGCCGTTGGTACCGCGACTGGCCGTTCTTCAGGACGTTCGTCGAGAACCTCGAGATGGCGCTCGCGAAGTCGTCGATCGAGATCGCCCGCGGCTACCTGCGCCTCGTCCCGGCGACACCCGCGCGCGACCGGCTGTGGGATCTGATCGAGGACGAGCACGCCCGAACCGTCGATGCGGTGCTCCAGATCGTCGAGTCGGAGGAGCTGCTCGACCGCCACCCCGTCCTCCAACGCTCGATCCGCCTCCGCAATCCCTATGTCGACCCGATGAACGCGATCCAGGTGGAGCTTCTCGCCGCCCATCGCGCCGGCGACGAGACCGCGACGCGGCCGCTCCTCCGCTCGATCGCCGGGATCGCGGCGGCGCTCCGCAACACCGGCTAGAACAGAGGACGATGGATCTCCGCCGGATCGACTCGCTGCCGCCCTACGTCTTCGCGACGATCCGCGACCTGACGCTCGAGCTGCGACGCGCCGGCGAGGACGTCGTCGACCTCGGCTTCGGCAATCCCGACCTGCCCTCACCGGAGGTAGCGGTGGCGAAGCTGCAGGAGGCTGCCGCGAAGCCGCACAACCACCGTTACTCCGCCTCACGGGGCATCCCGAAGCTGCGGCTCGCGTGCGCCGACCTGTATCGGCGCCGCTTCGGCGTCGAGCTCGACCCCGAGACGCAGATCGTCACGACGATGGGCGCGAAGGAGGGCTTCGTGCACCTCATGTGGGTGCTCCTCGAGCCCGGTGACGCGGCGATCGTCCCGGCGCCGAGCTACCCGATCCACATCCACGGGCCGATGCTCGCGGGCGCGAGCGTCTTCCAGGTCCCGATGGGCCCCGACGAGGACCTCTTCGCCAACCTCGAGGAGGCCTGGGAGCGGGCGCAGCCGAGACCGCGGGTGATCGTCCTCTCGTTCCCGCACAACCCGACGACCGCGACGGTCGAGCTCGACGTCATGGAGCGCGTCGTTGCCCTGGCGCGGGAGCACGACGTCGTCGTCGTGCACGACTTCGCGTACGCCGATCTCGCCTTCGACGGCTACGAGCCGCCGTCGATCCTGCAGGTACCGGGCGCATCCGACGTCGCTGTCGAGCTCTACACGCTCACCAAGTCGTTCTCGATGGCAGGCTGGCGGGTGGGATTCCTGTGTGGGAACGCGCGGCTGGTCGGCGCCCTCGGCCGGCTCAAGTCGTGGCTCGACTACGGCACGTTCCAGCCGATCCAGATCGCTGCGATCACGGCGCTGAACGAGGCGCCGGAGACGCCGCGGGAGGTCACCGAGATCTACCGGTCGCGGCGCAACGTGCTGTGTGACGGCCTTGCCCGCGTCGGCTGGGACGTTCCGCGGCCGCGGGCAACGATGTTCGCCTGGGCGCGCGTCCCGGAGCAGTTCGCGGAGCTCGGCTCGCTCGGCTTTGCCGAGCTCCTCGCCCGGGAGGGCCGCGTCGCGGTCTCGCCCGGTGTCGGGTTCGGGCCCGGAGGCGAGGGCTTCGTCCGCTTCGCGCTCGTCGAGAACGAGCACCGCATACGCCAGGCCGTGCGCGGGATCGGCCGCGTGCTGGCCACGAGCGGAGCCTCGGCCGGCGTCCGGCGACCCGGGTAGCGAGCCGACTAGGCGACGCCGGCGAGCAGGAAGGCGCGGCTCTCCTTGAGCATCTCGCGGGCGATCACGAGCCGCTGCACCTCCTGGGTGCCCTCGTAGATCTGCGTGATCTTCGCGTCGCGCATGAACCGCTCGACGGGGTATTCCTTCACATAGCCGTAGCCGCCGAGGATCTGGACGGCCTCCGTCGTGACCTCCATCGCGACGTCGCCGCACATCAGCTTCGCCATCGCGGAGGCCTTCGTGAGCTCGCTCTCGGGGACGCCGGCGTCGGCCATCTGCCCGAAGCGGTAGAGGAGCCCGCGCGCCGCCTCGGTCTGCGTCTCCATGTCGGCGAGCTTCGCCGCGATCAGCTGGTGCTGCGCGATCGGCTTCCCCATCGTCTCGCGTGTCCGGGCGTACTCGAGCGCGTAGTCGGTGGCGCCCTGTGCGATGCCGAGTGCCTGCGCCGCCACGCCGGGCCGCGAGCGGTCGAGGATGCGCATCGCGAGCTTGAATCCCGTGCCCTCCTCGCCCAGACGGTTGGCCTCCGGGATCCGGCAGTCGTCGAAGACGAGCTCCCCCGTCGTCGACCCGGAGATCCCCATCTTCTCCTCGAGCCTCGACACCTCGAAGCCGGGCGTTCCCTCCTCGACGAGGAAGGCGGAGATCCCGTCGTGCCCTTGGTCGGGGTCCGTCTTCGCGAACACGGTGTAGAGGCCCGCGACGCCCGCGTTCGTGATGAACCGCTTCGAGCCGTCCAGCACGTATTCGCCGTCGTCGCGTCGCGCCGTGGTGCGCATAGCGGCCGAGTCGGATCCGGAGCCGGCCTCGGTGAGCGCGTACGCCCCGAGCACCTCGCCGGACGCGAGCCGCGGGAGCCAGGCTGCGCGTTGCTCGTCCGAGCCGCCGAGCTTCAGCCCGAGCGAGCCGAGCTCCTGGACTGCGAGGATCAGCCCGCTCGTCGCGCAGACCTTCGAGACCTCCTCGATCGCGACGAGCGCCAACAGCGTGCCGGTGCCGGTGCCGCCGTGCTCCTCGTCGAAGAGGAGGCCGAAGATCCCCTGGTCGCGGAACAGCTCGACGACGTCCCACGGGAACTCGTGCGAGGCGTCGATCTCCGCCGCGCGCGGCGCGATGCGCTCGCGAGCGAGCGTGCGAACGTGGTCGCGCAGCTCGCGCTGCTCGTCGCTCAGGACGTCCCAGGGCACCGCCGAAGTGTATGGCGAGCGCTTCCGCTCAGCTCGTGCGCATCTCGGCCGGCACGAACTTCGTGACCTCCACGATCTCGTCCGCGGGCACGTTCGCTCGGCGCGCGGCTTCGAAGATCGCGTCAGGCGACGGCGCCTCGTACAGGCAGTACGTCCGCAGCTTGTCGGCGGAGATGAACGAGAAGAGCCAGCTGACGCCCTCGTCGCCGTTGATGTCGTCGATGAGCCGGACGTCGTCGCTCGTCAACTCGAGGCGGTCGGCGAAGGTGCGCTCGATGACGTAGAGAGGCATTCGCGGATGGTACTCCTCTCAGTCCGGCACGAGACCGCGCCTCAGGGCATAGCCGGCTGCCTCCGTGCGATTCGTGCAGCTGGTCTTCCGGAGGATCGAGCGGATGTGGTTCGCGGCGGTGTGCTCGCTGATGTGCAGCGCGCGCCCGATCTCCCGGTTCGACGAGCCACGCGCGAGCTCGACGAGGATCTCGAGCTCTCGACCCGTGAGCCCGTCCGGGAGCGCGCTGGGCGTAGCGTCGTCGGCGCCCAGCTCCGCCGCACGGCGGGCGAGATCGGGGAGACCGATTGCCCGCGCGAGGCCGAGCGCGACTCCGAGCTGCGCCCGCGCCTGCGATCGGTCGGCGCCGACGTCCCGCGCGAGCAGCATGCGCGCGTACCCGTACGCGGTGTGCGCGAGCCACGTGCGCGCGCCGAGCCTCGTGTTGAGCGCGAGCGCCGACTGGTAGTGCGACTCGGCGAGATCCCAGTCACCAAGCAGCGCGGCCATCGAGCCGAGGTAGCGATCCATCGAGCCGTAGCAGGCGACGAGATGCCCGACCATGACGTTCGTGCCCGCGTGCGCGGCGAGCTCGGGGTAGAGCGCCTCTGCTGCATCCACGTCGCCGAGCGTCGTGCACGCGTCCGCGAGGTAGACGAGGGAGGCGATCCAGAGCGACGTCCGGAGGGATCCCACGCCGTCGTCGAGGATCGCCCGCAGGCGCCAGCGCGCCTCGTCCTCCATCCCGAGCTCGGCCAGCATCGCGACGAGCCCGGGGCGCCATGCGTCGTCGAGCGCGCCGTCGTCGAGCAGGCGTACGAACGGCGCGAGCTCTCCAACGCGGCCCTGCTCGCGCCTGATCGAGAACATCTGGATCCCGTAGGTGCCAGAGGCGTCGCGACCCGTGAGCAGCCTCCCCCACTCGTAGGAGCGCAGTGCCGCGGCCTCCGCAGCGGCCAGATCGCCGTCGCAGAGCGCGAGAGCGGCGGCGTAGTGCTCGGCGACGTGGTGCAGGAACGGCTGACTCAGCTGCCGTGTGATCGCGAAGGCCTGCGCGAGCGCATCGCGGGCGGCATCGTGGTCGCACAGCACGACGTACGTCGGCACGAGCCATGCGGCCGCGTCGCCCCGGACCTCCATGTCGCCCAGCTCCTCGCTCAGCTGCCGCGCCTCGAGCAGCATCTGCAGGACGTCGTCGGTCGTGCTGACGCCGCGAGACCAGTAGGCGCCGGCGAGCGTCGCGGCGAGGCTGTGCCCGTCGCCCCGGCGGCGCGACATCGCGATCGACTCGTCGCGCGCGAGCGCGGCACGCTCCCGCTCACCCCGCAGGTCCAGCGCACGCGCCAGGCCCCCGAGGACGCGGGCGCGCAGCTCGGAGTCGCTCTCCCCGAGCGCCGTTGCAGCCTCCTCGAGCAGGTCGACTGCGCCCGCGTCGTGAATAGCCGGACGCCAGCACGTCTCCTCGAACCCGACCGCCGCGCGTGCGAGGAGCTCGTGGTCGCCGAGCGAGCGGGCCAGCACTGCGGTCTCGGTGAACGCGCTGAGCGCCTCCTCGGCCCGCCCGGCGCGATGGCTCGACTCGCCGAGCCGCAGCATCACCGACGCGCGGTCGCGCGCCTCTGGAAGGCCGAGCTCGAGCGCCGTCCGGAAGCGCTCCGCCGCCTCGTCGTACGCCAGCGCGCCGGCGGCCGACTCGGCCGCAAGGACGTTGTAGTCGACGGCCCGCTCGACGCCGCCGACGGGCACCGCGGCCGCGAAGTGATAGGCCAGTGCCGCTAGCGCCGCGCGGCTGTCCGTCTGCGAGCGACGATGCTCGAGCGCCTCGCCGACCCGAAGGTGGAGCTCCGCCTTCCGTGCGCTCGAGAGGCGGTCGGCGATCGCGCGGCGGACGAGCTCGTGCGCGAACCGGTACGCGAGGCCGAGCCCGGGCTCCTCGACGACAAGCCCGCTGCGAAGAAACTCGTCGATCGCGTCGAGCAGCGCCGCCTCGCTGACGACAGCGGCGTGCCGCAGCGTGTCGAGCTCGAACTCCGCTCCCGCGACCGCCGCCAGCTCGAGCAGCCCGTTCGCGTCCGGTGAAAGGCGCGCGATCCGCTGGCTCACCACCTCGCGGACCGTCGTCGGCGCCTGCAGCCCGTCGGTGGGGCGAGCAAGACGGGCGCTCATCGGCCCGACTTCGATCGCCCCCGACTCGACCAGCCCGCGCCAGAGCTCGTTGACGAGGAACGCGTTCCCGCCCGTGAGCTCGGCGATCGCGGAACGAAGATCGGCGGCGGCCTCGACGCCGGTCGTCAGTCGCACGAACTCCGCGATCTCGTCCTCGGACAGGCCTCCCAGGTGGACGCGGACGACGCCCTCCGAGCGGTAGACGTCGACGAGCGCGTCCGACACCGCGACGGGCATGTCCGCCTCCACGTCCCGGAACGTGGCCACGAGCAGCATGCGCGCCTCCGAGCCGGAGCGGACGAGATGGCGCATCAGCTGGAGCGTCGACGCGTCGGCCCAGTGCACGTCCTCGAGGACGAGCAGCAGCGGTGTCGCGGTGCTGACGCCGACGAGGAGGTCCGTGACGGCCGTGTGCAAGCGGTGACGCTCGGCGTCGGCGTCCGCCGCGGAGCGCGGCAGGTCGCCGACCCGCTCGCGAAGGCCGGGCAGAAGCCGCGTCAGCTCACCCCCGCCCGCGCCGAGGTGACGGCGCAACGTCTCCGGCTCGGTGTGCGCGACGAGGTGCTCGAGCGCCGGCACGAACGGCCCGTAGGGAGAGCCGACGACACCGTCGCAATCGCCGTAGAGGACGGTCGCCTCTGCGGCAACCGCGTGGGCGAGCTCGCGGACGAGCCGGCTCTTGCCCGACCCGGCTTCACCGGCAACGAGCGCTGCGCGACGACCCTCGGCGACCGTTCGCGGCAGTAGAGCCCGCAAGGCGGCGAGCTCGCGGGCACGCCCGGCGAACGCATACGCAGGCGACAGCCGGAGCGGGCCGGGAAGTGGTGTCGTGACGCTCATCTGATCAGATCTGATCATGACGCATCACGGGGCCGCCGCTGAAAGTCGGTCAACACCGGTCATGACAGGCGCGGCGAACCTTCCTACCCTCCCGCAGACCACGACGGTTCAGGAGGGATGCGCATGAGCATGACCGTTTCCGCGCTCGAGAGCGCGCGCGACGAGCTCGCGTCGTTCGGCGAGCGACTGATCGGAACGGACGACGCCCGCTACGACGAAGCCCGGGCGCTCTTCAACGCGATGATCGACAAGCGACCCGCGGTGATCGCGCGGTGCGAGACCGCAGCCGACGTCGCGGCGACGATTCGCTTCGCGCGCGACCACGACCTGCCGCTCGCCGTGCGCGGCGGCGGGCACAACTGGGGCGGGCTCGCGAGCTCCGACGACGGCGTCGTCATCGACCTGTCACCGATGAAGTCGGTCATCGTCGATCCCGCGACGAAGACCGTGCGCGTCGGGGGCGGTTGCGTGTGGAGCGAGGTCGACGCGGCGACGCAGCCGCACAATCTCGCCGTCCCGACGGGGATCATCTCGTCGACCGGCGTCGCAGGCCTGACGCTCGGCGGCGGGCACGGCCACCTCTCGCGACGGCACGGGCTGACGATCGACAACCTGCTCTCGGCAAAGATGGTGCTCGCCGACGGCTCGCAGGTGACGGCGAGCGCCGACGAGAACCCCGATCTGTTCTGGGCGATCCGCGGCGGCGGAGGCAATTTCGGCGTCGTCACCGAGTTCACCTTCCGGGCGCACCCGCTCGAGACGATCGTCGGCGGGCCGACGTTCTGGGCGCTCGAGGACTCGGACGAGTTGCTCAAGGCCTACCGCGAGTGGCTCCCGTCAGCGCCGCGCAACGTGTCGGGATTCTTCAACTGGCACACGATCCCGCCGGCGGAGCCGTTCCCGGAGGAGATCCACATGCGGCTCGTGTGCGGGATCGTCTGGTGCATCGACGCCTCGGACGACGAGGCCGAACAGGCGATGGCGCCGTTTCTCTCCATCGCCGAGCCGTTGATGCACGGAGTCGGCCGGATGCCGATCGCCGCGCTCAACGGCGCCTTCGACGGGCTCTACCACCCCGGCGACCAGTGGTACGCGCGTGCCGACTTCGTGCGCGAGGTCCCCGACGAGGCGGTGGAGCGGAACCGGGAGTGGAACGCGAAGATGCCGACGTTCAAGTCGGGCTCGCACCTCTACCCGGTCGACGGAGCGGTGCACGATGTTGCGTCGGAGGACACCGCCTTCAGCTTCCGCGACGCGACCTGGTCGCAGGTGTTCATCGGAGTGGACGGCGACCCGGCACAGGCGCAGGCGCTCAAGGACTGGACGATTGGGTACTGGGAGGCGCTCCACCCCTACGCAGCGGGCGGCGCCTACGTCAACTTCATGATGGACGAGGGCCAGGCACGGGTGAAGGCGACGTACGGCCCGAACTACACCCGGCTCGCGCAGGTGAAGGCGGCGGTCGACCCGGACAACGTGTTCCGGCTCACCCAGAACATCCTGCCCGCGGCCTAGTCGGGGGGCGGCAAAGGGGACTGCCTCTCCGGGGACCGAACCCGGAGGGGCCTGTCCCCTGTGACATCCGCGTAAGGAATCGCGGGCTCGCGGGTTCTCCACTCAGAAACGGCGGCACGGAGCCGCCGCTGACCGAGGAGAACCGAGATGGCTCGCACGCTCACCACACTCATCGGATCGCTCGTTGCAGGGCTCGCCCTGACCGCATCCACCACGGCTGCCACAGGCCCCGGCGCCGTCACCACAGGCCCCGGCTGCGCCGTGGCATGCATCGAGAGCGCGCTCGTCACGACGACCGCGTCGTCGGCCAGCGTCGAGGTGAGGACGTCCGTCCCCGCCTCGGTCACGGTCGCCGTCTCGAAGCTCGATGCCAAGCTCGGCCTCGCCGCGGGCCAGAAGCACGTCTCCGCGGCGTCGTACCTGAAGGTCCGAACGGTCCTCTTCCCCGGCCTCGAGCCGGAGACGACCTATCGCATCGTCGTGTCCGCACGCGACATCGCGGGCAAGGCGCAGACCCGATCCGGGACGTTCGCGACGAAACGCGTCGAAGTCGCGGTCGAGCAGCCGGACCTCGGTCTCTCGGCAGGGCTCGGTTGCAAGGCCGCGTGCATCGAGAAGGCGCTGCTCACGAACGACGCGAGCGTGCCCGGGCGCGTGCATCTCGAGATGCGCACCTCGGTGCCGGCCACGATGTCGCTGACCCTGGTCGTCAAGACGATCTCGGGCAAGACGCTCCACTTCTTCCAGCACGTCACCGGGAGCCTGAAGACCGAGCACACGGCAACCTTCGACCGCCTCCTGACGGGCACGACCTACCAGGTCACTGCGAAGGCCACGGACGCGGAGGGCCGGACGCGACTCGAGCAGGGCACGTTCCGCACGCGCAGCGCAGTCGCGGTCGTCACCTTCCACAAGATCACGGTGATCAACGACGCCGACAAGCACTCGAACCCCGGCGAGATCTCGTTCGACTACCGGGCCGGCGACGACATCGTCGGCGGACACGGGTTCCATCGGATCGACTCGGGCGAGACCGTGGCGGCGCGGGCACACGGCGCCGGTCGCCCGGGCGTGATGATCACGCAGTCGATCGACCGCCGGCGAACGCTCGAGCTGGCCGTCGGCGGCTTCGAGTGCGACCTGGTGCAGCTGAAGAACTGCGCGCCAGAGGCAGGACCGTGGGGCATGTTCGACGCAACCGCCTCGCTCGACTTCGACGTCCGCGACGCGATGGGCGGCGGCCCGACCCCCGCTGCCCCCGGCACGGGCCTCCCCGCGGGGCACGACGCCTACCCGGTCTGGGACACGACCGCGAACTACCTGAAGTTCCGCGTCTACGCGACCGTGGACGTCCGCCTTTCCTGATCAGTGGCCGCGAGGCGCCCCGCGGGGGGTGGGGCGCCTCGCACTCGAGGTGAACATGAACCAGGACACCGACATCACACTCCTCTCCGTCGACGACGCGTGGCTCCGGGAGTGGTCCGCCGAGGGCATCGCCGGCCTCGAGCGACTCCTCGCCGCACACGCGGCGTTCGACGAGTTCCTCCGAACACGTCACGATTCACACGATGGCGACCGCACCCACCAGGACTGACGCCGGCCTCGTGCGGCGGCTCCAGGGTCGCGACCACGCTGCCTGGGAGGAGCTCTACGCGGAGTACCAGCCGCGGCTTCGGGCATTCGGCTACCGCCTGACGGGCAACACCCACGACGCCGACGACCTCGCTCAGGAGACGTTCGTGCGGGCGCTTCCCGCGCTCGACCGCCTCGACCCGGACACCGTCGACCTCAGCGCTTACCTCTTCGCGACGACGAAGAACCTCTTCCTCAAGCAGGTCGAGCGGACGAAGCGCGCCGAGCCGACCGCGGAGGTGCCGGAGCCGGACATTCCGGCCGCGATCGAGGACGACCCCGAGCGGAGCGCCCTCCTGCACCGCCAGCAGGAGGAGGTGCGGATCGCAAACGGGCGGCTCGACCCGCGTCAGCGGCTGGTGCTCGCCCTCTGCGAGCTCGAGGACCGCTCCTACGCCGAGATCGGCGAGCTCGTCGGGCTCAACGAGAACGCTGTCGCACAGCTCGTCTTCCGCGCGCGCGAGCGGCTCCGCACGGAGCTGCGGCTCGTGCAGGTCGACCCCGACTCGCTGCCCGAGGAGTGCCGCTCGTTCCTGCCGCTCCTCGCGCAGCACCTCGACGGGAAGCTCAAAGGCCCGAAGCTCGAGGCGACGCTCGCGCACCTCGAAAGCTGCGAACGCTGTCAGTCGGCGCTCACGGACATGCGCGAGGCGAAGCGCCGCTACCGCGCACTGCTCCTGCCACCGCTCGGCATGCCCGTCGAGGAGGCGCGCGCCGCGGTCGAGCGCGACCTCGAGCGGGTCGGCTACTGGAGCGGCGCGGGGCGGCGCGGCTTGCTGCTCCGGCGGCCGCGTGGCATCGCCGCGGCGGTCGCGGTTGTCGCAATGGCGCTCCTCACTCTGGCGGGCGGGCTGGGCGCGGCTGCGCTCCTGGCCGAGCCGGAGCGGACGAGCGCGCTTCAACCGACGCCGTCGGTGACGGAGGCGGTGACGAGCGCTCCGGATCCGACGACGACCGTCGCGCCGCCGCCCCCTCCGCCGCCCTCGACCGCGATCGGCGCGCGCAAGGCCACGCCTGCACCGAAGCCGAAGCCGACCACGCAACCGCCGCCCCCGACCACGGCGGTCACCACGACCGACGCCAAGCCGGCGGTCTCCCCGCCGCCACCGCCGCCACCACCTCCGCCGCCGCCACCGCCCCCAACGAAGCGTGTCCCGAAGGTAACGCTGCCTCCGACCAGCACTGGGGACAGACCCCTGCGGGGTCAGCCCCCGGACACGACTGCGCCGACCGTGACGATCAGTCAGGGGCCCGCCGCGGCCGACGCCTCGACGTCGGCTGCGTTCGCGTTCTCGGCCAGCGAGCCCCGCGTCACGTTCACGTGCCGCCTGGACGACGGCGCCTGGCAGCCGTGCACGAGCCCCCGAGCGCTCGAGGCGATCCCGCTCGGGACGCACACGTTCGAGGTCCGCGGCGCCGACGCGGCCGGCAACATCGGCGCTCCCGCGACACGACGCTGGACGGTCACCCCGCCGCCCGACACCACGCCGCCCACCGTGACGCTCACCCAGACGCCCCCGGCGTCGACGACGTCACGATCGGCCACCTTTGCGTTCAGCTCGAGCGAGCCGGGGGTCACGTTCGCGTGCTCCTACGACAGCGGCCCGTTCGCTTCATGCACGAGCCCGCATACCGTCCCGGACGTCGGCGCCGACGACCACACGTTCGCGGTGCGCGCCACCGATCCCGCCGGGAACACGGGCGAGTCGGCGCTGGCGCGCTGGACCGTCGTCGCGCCCCTCCCCGACCTCGTCGCCGTGCTGACCGACACGACGGTCACGGTCCGAAACGCCGGCGAAGGACCTGCCGGCCCGTCACTCGTGACCGTTCTGGGTATCGGGACGTTCTCGATCCCGGCGCTGCCGCCGGGGCAGTCCGTGACACGCACGTATGCCTGCGTGCGAGGGGCTCGCACGGCCACCGCCGACTACGCGAAGGTCGTGGCCGAGTCGAACGAGGAGAACAACACCGTCACACGCGTCGCGTCGTGCCTCGGGCTGAGCGGATAGAGACGCTCAGGGAAGCCCGGGCGCCCAGAAGCGTGCCAACCCGGCCGCCCCTACGAGCGCGAGCCCGGCTGCTGCGACGAACATGAACGTGACCTCCGTCTGGCGCTCGGCGCGGCCGAGGCGCGAGCCGAGGTCGTCGTATGCCGAGGAGAGGGCTTCGGCCGAGCGTGCCGCGAAGTACTCACCTCCGGTGGTCGTGGCGATCCTCCTCAGCGTCTCGCGGTCCGGGGCGCGGTTGAAGCCGCCGCCGAAGGCGAACGCTCCCTGGCCCCCGCCGCCCTGGTCGGGCCTGTCGGTCCCGAGCGCGACGGTGAAGACGGGGATTCCCGCCTGCTTGGCGACCGCTGCGCCCTGATCGGCCGGGATCAGGCCGCGGTTCTGGCGCCCGTCCGACAGGAAGAGGATCGTGACCGGGCTCTCGGGGTCGCGCTCGCCCGCGGCGCCCTGCGTCGGGCGCCCGCCCTCGGCGAACGCGTCGTCCGCGAGCTCGACCGCTCGCACCAACGCGTCGCCGATCGCCGTTCCGCCTCCTGCATTCCAGCGGGTGATCCCGGCGACCGAGCTGCGAACCTGCTCGCGGTCGTGGGTCGGGAACGCGGCGACGGTCACGTCGCCGGCGAACGTCACCAGGCCGATCCGGAGACGATCCGGGACACGGTCGAGGAACGAATGCGCTGCCTGCTTCGCCGCCCCGAGGCGCGTCGGGGCGACGTCGCTCGAGAGCATGGAGCGCGAGGTGTCCACGACGAGGACGACGGTCGCGTTCTCCACCGGGACGACGCGCGAGACCTGCGGGCGCGCGACTGCGACGAGGCACAGCGCAAGGCTTGCGAGAGCGAGCGCCGCGATCGCGAGCTCACGCCTCGCGGCGAAAGGCCCCGCAGCCTGACGGAGGACGTCGAGGTTCGTGAAGCTCACGGCGTACCGGGGCCGCCTCCGGCGGGCGAGGAGATAGCCCCCGACAATCGCCGGAAGCAGCACGAGCGAGAGGAGCGCCAGCGGGCTCTCGAAGCGCAATCGGTCCTCCGTTCGGAGCCTCCGATCGTACCGTTGGCAACGAGTCGCGACGAGTCCCGGCGACGTAGGCTGCGAGCGTGATCCTCTCGAACGGGATCGTGCGGACGATGGACCCGTCGCTCCCGACGACCGCCGCGCTCGCGATCGCCGGCGACCGCATCGTGGGCGGCGTGGGCGTGCACGAGACAGCCCTTCCGACCCCCGAGCGCGTCGATCTACGCGGGCGCTGCGTCCTGCCCGCGTTCAGCGACTCCCACGTCCATTTCCCGACGTGGTCGCTCGCGCGACAGGACGTCCAGCTCGAGGGCGTCGGGTCCCTCGAGGAGGCGCTCGCACGCGTGGCCGAGCATCCTCGGCAGGGCGAGTGGATCCGGGGCCGAGGGTGGCGCGACGCTCTCTGGCAGGAGCATCCGACGCGCGAGGCGCTCGACGGGGTCACCGGCGAGACGCCGGCCGCGCTCTGGTCGAAGGACTACCACTCGCTGTGGCTCAACAGCGCGGCGCTCGGCCGCGCCGGCGGCGACCTCGACGTGCCGGGCGGTGTCGTGGAGCGCGACACGGCGGGCGAGCCGACCGGGATCCTGCGCGAGGAGTCGGCGTGGCGGTTCCGCGAGAGTCACGTGACGATCTCGGAGGACGAGTACGTCGACGCGACCCGTGAGGGAATCAGGGTCGCGAACGCGCGCGGTGTCGCCGCGATCCACGACAAGGACGGGTGGCTCGGAGCCCAGTCGATCTTCGCCCGAATCCACGGTCGCGACGGCCTGACGCTGCGTGTCTGGCAGTCGCTTCCCCACGATCGGGTCGCCGAGCTCGCCGAGCTGCGCCTCCGGTCAGGGCTCGGCGACGACTACCTCCGTCTCGGCTACCTGAAGGCGTTCATGGACGGCACGCTCGGGTCGCAGACCGCCTGGATGCTCGACGGTAGCGGCGTGTGCATCACGAGCGGAGAGGCGCTCGCCGAGATCGTGCGGACGGCTGCCGCCGCAGGGTGGCCGGTGGCGGTGCACGCGATCGGTGACCGGGCAAACCGCGAAGCGCTCGATGCGTTCGCGTCCACCCGCGAGCTCTGGGCGCCGATCGGCCTGCGTCCACGCATCGAGCATGCCCAGTGCGTCGATGCGGCCGATCTGCCTCGCTTCGCGCAGATCGGGGTCGCATGCTCGGTGCAGTTCAGTCACGCCCCGTCCGACCGCGACCTGGCCGAGAGGTTCTGGGGAGACCGGCTCGAGGGCGCCTACTCGTTCCGGACCCTCCTCGAGAGCGGCGCGATCGTCGCGAACGGCTCGGATGCGCCCGTCGAGGAGCTCGACCCGCTCGCCGGGATCGCAGCAGGCGTTCTCCGGACAATCGACGCCCGGCCGGCCTGGAAGCCCGATCAGACGCTCACGATCGAGGAGGCGCTCCACGCGACGACCGTCGCGCCTGCGCTGCTCACCGGCGACGAGCGCCGCAGAGGCCGCCTCCTCCCCGGGTTCCTCGCCGATCTCGTCGTGCTCGACCGGGACCCCGTCGCGTGCCCGCCCGACGAGCTCCGCGAGCTACAGGTCGTCGCGACGATGGTCGGTGGTCGCTGGGTGCACAACCCACCGCCCTGGGACTAGACTTTCCGCGAGTTGACCAGGAGGGTTCGGGCAACCGAGTCCCCAGCTCGCACCCCGGATATCCGACCCAGCGCCAGCGCCCTACACTGAGGACATGGCCACGAAGGCCGACACGACGCGCACCATGCTCCCGGTCCATCAGGCCGGACAGTGCTCTGTCGCCGCGGCGAGCGAGATCGTCGGGTCGAAATGGACGGTCCTCATCGTCCACGACCTCTCGGAAGGCCCGCGGCGCTTCACCGAGCTCGAGCACGCCTGCGCGCGGATCAGCCCGCGGACGCTGGCGGAGCGTCTGCGCTGGCTCGAGGCCGAAGGGATCGTCGTGCGACGGAGCTACGCGGAATCGCCTCCGCGTGTCGAGTACGAGCTGACCGAGAAGGGCGCGGCGCTCGGGCCGATCATCGCCGAGATGCGCCGCTTCGGTCACGAGTGGCTCGGCTGCGAGGTTCATTCGGCTGATGCCGAATGAGCCTCTAGGCAGACTGCGAACGCTCGCCCCAGAGGCGCACGAGCTCCACGCAGGTCGCGGCAGCCGCGGCCATGTCCTGGACGGACGCCCACTCGCGGACGGAGTGGTAGTTCTGCCCGCCCGTGAAGAGGTTGGGCGTGGGCAGTCCCTTCTCGGTCAGTCGTGAGCCGTCGGTGCCCCCGCGGATGATGGTGTGCACCGGCTCCACGCCGGCGCGTCGGATCGCCTCCTCCGCGACCTCGACGATGTCGGGGCGCCGGTCGAGCGCCTTGCGCATGTTCCGGTACTGCTCCTTCACCTCGAGCGTGAACGAGGCGCGCGGCTCGCGGCCGACGATCTCCGTCGCAAGCCCGCGGACGAGCTCCACGTGCTCCTCGAGCTTCGCGTCGTCGTGATCGCGCGCGAGCATCGTGAGCGTTGCGCTCGTCGTGGTCCCTGCGATTCGCATCGGATGGATGAAGCCCTCGCGCCCCTCGGTCGTCTCGGGTGAGAGCCCGTCGCGCGGGAGCTTCGCGACGATGTCCGCGAGGAGCTTGATGGCGTTCACGAGCCGATCCTTCGCGGTTCCCGGATGCAGCCCAATCCCCTCGACGGTGAGTCGCAGCTGGTACGCCGAGAACGACTCGTTCTCGATCTCCCCGATCCCCGAGCCGTCGAACGTGTACGCGAAGTCGGCGCCGAAGGCGTCGAGGTCGAAGTGGTCGGTGCCCGTGCCGACCTCCTCGTCCACGGTGAAGGCGAGGCGGGCCGTGGCGCGCGGCGCGTCGTCGCGGACGAGACGCGCAGCGGCCGAGACGATCACCGCGACGCCCGCCTTGTCGTCCGCGCCGAGCAGCGTCGTCCCGTCGCTCGTCACGAGATCGTGGCCCTGCCGCTCCTCGAGGCCGGGCATGTCCGCCGGGTCCAGGACCTGGGACGGATCACCTGGAAGCCTGATCGGCTCGCCGGCCCAGGCGCGGTGCACGATTGGTCGGACGCCCGTGCCCGGCGTGTCCGGGGCCGTGTCGACGTGTGCGATCAGACCTACCGTCGGCCCACCGGCAACCGTGCCCGGGACCGTCGCGAAGACGTAGCCGGGCTCGGTGAGCTCGACCTCGGCAAGCCCGATCGCCCGGAGCTCCTCGACGAGCAACCGCGACAGGTCGAGCTGCTTCGCGGTCGAGGGATACGTGGGCGCGTCCATCTCCGACTGGGTGTCGATCACCACGTAGCGGAGGAACCGCTCGAGCACCTCCTCGGCGAGCTCCTCGGCGAGCGGGCCTGCGTACCGCGCGTCAGCCAATGGCCTCGAGCCGCCGGAGCAGCTCGATCGTCGTCGCGAGGCCGTCACGCAGCGCTGTCGCCGGGATGTGCTCGTTCGGCGAGTGCAGCTGCGACGTCGGGCGCGTGAAGCCGGTCACGATCGCGGGGACGCCGCGGGCGCCGAGCGCGGCCACGACCGGGATCGAGCCGCCCGAGCGTGTCAGGACGGGACGGGTGCCGAGCACCTGCTCGAACGTCTCCTGCGCGATCCGCACGGCCGGCGCGGCGGGATCCACGAACCCGGGATCACCGGTCGACCAGAGCTCGACGTCGAGGCTGGCGCCCTCGGGCACGGCCTCGTGGAGCAGCCGCTCGAGGACCGGCGCGATCGCCGCGGGCGACTGGCCCGGCGCGAGCCGGATCGAGAGGTTCGCCTGCGCCTCCACCGGCAGCACCGTCTTTTGCAGGCGCGGCGAGCCGCCCTCGAAGCCGTTGACGGTGATCGACGGCTCAGCCGTCGTCCGGACGTAGAAGTCCCCGGCGGCCGACGAGTCCACCGGTCGCGCCCCCTGCGAGGCGAGCACCTCGCCGCCGCTCGGCAACGCCGCCCAACCGGCGACCTCGTCGTCGGTCGGCGGGACGATGCCCGCACGCAGCGGCTCGGGGAGCAGCCCGTTCGAGCCGGGGAGGACCGCCGCGAGCACCTGCATGAGCGCATGCGTCGCCGTCAGCGCGGCCCCGCCGAACATGCCCGAGTGGAGGTCCCGCTCCCCGGTCCGAATCGTGAGGTGGAAGTAACAGATGCCGCGCAGCGCGATGCAGATCGACGGCAGTGTCTCGGTCGCATAGCCGCCGTCGAGCACGATTGCGACGTCGGCCGGGCCCGTGTCCTCGTGCACCCAGTCGACGACCGAATGACCGCCGATCTCCTCCTCCGCGTCGATCGCGAACCGGACGTTCACCGGCAACTCGCCGGCGGACGCGAGCAACTCCGTCGCGCGGAGCAGCATGAAGAGGTGGGCCTTGTCGTCGGCGACGCCGCGCGCCACGAGCTTGCCGTTCCGTTCCACCAGCTCCCAGGGGTCGGACTCCCAGAGGTCGAGCGGATCGGGTGGCTGCACGTCGAGATGGGCGTAAACGAGGACGGTCGGCGCCGACGCCCCCGTCGAGGCAGGCGCCTCGCCGAGCACGAGCGGCCGTCCGGCCCGCTCCTGGATCTCGGCCGTGCCGCCCCCACGACGGATGCGCTCGACGACCCACTCGGCGGCGCGCCGGACGTCGGCGGCATGCGCGTCGTCGGCGCTGACCGACGGGATCGCGATCAGCTCGGCGAGCTCGGCGACGAGCTCCTCGTGGGGCGGCAGCACCCGCGCGATTGTATGGACACGCCTCCGGCGGACGTGGCTGCTAGCAGCGTCCCGCACGCACCGCCCCCACGAGCAGGACGCGGGCACAGCCCACGCCCGTGTCAGGCGACGTCGCGGACGCTGGCCGCGTCGGCCAGCGCGCGGAGCTTCTTCAGGCTCTGGTGCTCGATCTGGCGGATCCGCTCGCGCGTCACGTTGAAGGCCCGGCCGACCTCGTCGAGCGTCCGCGGCTGCCGGCCGTCGAGCCCGTAGCGAAGCTCGAGCACCTGGCGCTCGCGCGGCGAGAGGGCGCCGAGGATCGAGCGCAGCGCGTCACGCCGCAGCGCGACCTCGGCTGCTTCGTCGGGCAGCGGCTCCGACTGGTCCGTCAAGAAGTGCCCGAACTCGGACTCGTCCTCGTCGCCGACCGGCTTCTCGAGGGAGACGGGCGTCTGAGCGCTCCGCTTGATGTGCTCGACCTCCTCGAGCGGCAGGTCGAGGTCGGCCGCGATCTCGCCGGAGGTCGGCTCGCGTGCGAGCTCGGCGCGGAGCTTCCGCTCCGAGCGGTTGATCTTGTTGAGCTTCTCGACGACGTGGACGGGCATCCGGATCGTTCGACCCTTGTCGGCGATCGCGCGCGCGACCGCCTGACGGATCCACCACGTCGCGTACGTGGAGAACTTGTACCCCTTGCGCCAGTCGAACTTCTCGGCAGCGCGCACGAGCCCGATCGTCCCCTCCTGGATCAGGTCGAGGAACGGCAGCCCCTGGTTGCGATACCGCTTCGCGATCGACACGACGAGCCGCAGATTGGCCTCGACCATCGCCTGCTTCGCAGCGTGGTCGCCCCGCTCGATCCGCTTCGACAGCTCGACCTCCTGGGCTGCCGTCAGGAGCGGGACCTTGCCGATGTCCTTGAGGAACAGCTGCAGGGTGTCGGTCGAGATCTCCGGCTCGGCATCCCAGGTCTGCTCGCGCTCCGGCTCTTCGGCCTCGACGACGACCTCGATCTGCTCTTCGTCGAGCGCGGTGTAGAACGCGTCGAGCTGCTCGGGCTCGAGATCGAGCTCGTCGAGAGCGAGCGCCAGCGCGTCGGCGTCGACCGAGCCCTGGACGCGGCCGGTCTCCAGCAGCGCGGTCGCCTCACCGCCCAACTCGACTGCGACCTCCGAAGCCGCTACCGAGCCCGGGGAATCAGATGCTTCGCTCAGGACCGCCCCTTCCGTCGCGTGCGCGCACACGGTAGCCCGCGCCCGAGTGCCGCGTCAAAGAAATCGGCCAATCTCACACGCCCGCCTTGCGGAGCTCGTCGAGGTACCGATCGGCTTCACGGGCCAGCGGCGAGCCCGGCTCGGCTCGTGTCGCCCGCACCAGCTGGCGCTTCGCCTCCTTCACCTCGCCCGCCCAGAGGAGCAGGAGGCCGAGGTGGAACCGCACGGTCGCCCGCCCCGGAAACCTGCGCGCGAGCGGCCCGAGCCGCGAGAACGCCTCGGCCGGCCGCGTCTTGTCGAAGCGACCGACGGCAGCGGCGACCTGTGCCTCGACGTTCGTCGGCGCCTCGCGCGCCGCGGCCGAGAAGACCCGCTGCGCCGAGCGCTGCCGGCCCAGCCTCTGCAGCGCGACGCCGTAGAGCAGCTTCCCGTCGACGCTCTTCCCGGCGCCCAGGCGCAGGCTCTCGAGCTGCTCGGCGGGAGCCAGCGCGTCGAGCCCACCGGGCAGCGGGACGGTCGTCACGAAGACCGGCACCCCCCTCGCGTACTCCGGGTGGAGGAGGTTCCCCGCCGCGATCGCGTAGGGCGTGTCGGGCTCGGACTGGGCCGCGGCGCGCCACGCGTCCTCCGACCCGGCGAGCCCTGCCCAGAAGAGCGCCACGCCGAGATTGAGCTGGACGACCGCCTTCTGCGGATGGAGCCCCGCGAGCCGGTTCAGGCGGTCGACGGTGCCCTCGGGCCACGCCGCGAACGCCTGGCCGACGCGCGCCTCGAGGGAGTCGAAGCGCGCGAACGCCTGCGCCGCGTCCACGCGCTTGCCGTCGGCGTAGAGACGGGTCGCACGACGCAGCGCGACGGCCTCGCCGTCTGCGCGCACGCCGAGCTCGAGGGTCAACGGGGGCGCTCCCGGCCGGGGCTTCGGTCCTTCGGCCACGCCCTGCGGCGCCTCGCTCTGGAGCGCGGCGATTCCCACCACGAGCACCGTGGCGACCGTGGCCGCTGCGGCGGTGAGAGCGACGACGCGCGACCGGGGCGACACGGCGCCACGGTAGCCGCGAGACCCGCGCGCAGGTGTGTCGATCGGCACTCCATACCTTCAGGACGCCGCTCGGCCCCTGGGTCTTCCGCGTCGACGGCGCGATGGTCGAGCCGCTATATTCCGGAAAGTAATGGCGACGTACCGCGAGCTCCTGGCACAGGCACGTTCCGAGATCGACGAGATCTCGACGCCGGACGCCCACGCGCTCCTCGAGAGCGAGGAAACGCCCCTCTTCGTCGACATCCGGACGCGCGACGAGTGGGACGAAGGACACCTCCCGGGCGCCGTGCACCTGCCGCGCAACAACCTCGAGTCGCGAGTCGAGGCATTGATCGGCGACAAGGCGCGCCCGCTCGTCGTCTACTGCGAGAGCGGCCCGCGGTCGGCGTTCGCGACGCGCACGCTCCTCGAGCTCGGCTACGAGAACGCCGCCAACCTCGCCGGCGGCTTTGCCGACTGGAAGCGGAACGGCTACCCGTTCGTGACCCCTGTCGCGCTCGCTCCGGCTCAGCGCAAGCGCTACGCGCGCCACCTGCTCATCCCCGAGGTCGGCGAGGAGGGCCAGCAGCGGCTGCTCGAGTCGCGCGTCCTCCTGATCGGCGCCGGCGGCCTCGGCTCGCCGGCCTCGCTGTACCTCGCCGCCGCGGGAGTCGGGACGCTCGGGATCATCGACCCCGACGTCGTCGACGACTCGAACCTCCAGCGGCAGATCGTCCATTCGACCGAGCGGCTCGGAGAGCCGAAGGTCGCCTCCGCGCAACGGACGATCGAGGCGCTCAACCCGGACGTGACCGTCGTGCCGTTCCAGGAGCGGCTCGACTCGGAGAACGTGGAGCGGATCCTGGCTCACGGCTGGGACGTGATCGTCGACGGGACCGACAACTTCCCGACGCGCTACCTCGTCAACGACGCCTCGGTGTGGCACGGGATCCCGGTCGTCCACGGCTCGATCTACCGCTTCGAAGGACAGGTGACTGTTTTCCATCCAGGCAACGGACCGTGCTATCGCTGCCTCTACCCGTCTCCCCCGCCGCCCGAGCTCGCGCCGAGCTGCGCGGAGGGCGGCGTCCTCGGGGTCCTGCCCGGCATCGTCGGCTCGCTCCAGGCGAGCGAGGCGCTCAAGATCGTCCTCGGCGCAGGCGAGACGCTCGCCGGCCGCCTGCTCCTCTTCGACGCGCTCCACACGACCCTGGACGAGGTCTCGATCCGGCGTAACCCGGAGTGCCCCGTCTGCGGCGACAACCCGTCGATCACCGAGTACGTCGACTACGTCGAGTTCTGCTCGGGTGGGCCGGTGCACGCATGATCACCGTCCGCATTCCCCCCACGCTGCGGGCCGAGGTCGGCGGCGCACGCCAGGTCGAGGCGGTCGGAGACACCGTCCGCGAAGTGCTCGACGACCTCGTCGACCGCCACCCCGCCCTCGCCCCGCAGATCCTCGCGAACGGCGGCGTCGCGCCCTTCGTCAACGTCTACCTCGGCAACGAGGACGTGCGCACGCTGAACGGGCTCGACACCGCGGTTGTCTCCGGCGACACGGTCATCCTCCTCCCCGCGATGGCCGGCGGCAGCTCGCCTCCGTGGTCACTCCCCGTCGCGGCGAGCGTCCTCGACCTCGTCGGCTCGACGCCGCTCGTCGAGCTGCCGCGCCTGTCGCCGAAGCCGGACGTGCGCCTCTACGCGAAGCTCGAGGGCCAGAACCCCACCGGATCGATCAAGGACCGCGTCGCGAAGGCGATGATCGAGGCGGCCGAGGCGTCCGGAGAGCTCGAGCCGGGTCGTGCGCTCCTCGAGCCGACGTCGGGCAACACCGGCATCGCCCTCGCCATGGTCGCGCGTCTCCGGGGCTACCCGCTGACGTGCGTGATGCCCGAGAACGCGACCGAGGAGCGCAAGCGCCTGCTCCGCCTCTACGGAGCGGAGATCGTCTCGTCGCCCGCGGCCGAGGGATCGAACGGCGCTGTGCGCCTCGCGCTCCAGATGGCGGCGAGCGACCCACGGTGGTTCGTCCCGTTCCAGTACGCGAACCCGGCCAACGTCCGCGCGCACTACGAAGGGACCGGGGCCGAGATCGCAACCGCGCTCGACCGCGTCGACGTCCTCGTCGCAGGCCTCGGCACGGGCGGCACCCTGATGGGCGCCGGCGACAGGGTGCGCGAGTCGTTCCCGGACGTCGTCGTGGCCGCGGCGGAGCCGCTGCCGGGCGACCCCGTGATGGGCCTTCGGTCGCTCGACGACGGCTACGTGCCACCGATCCTCGATGTCACCCGGCTCGACCGGAAGGTCCTCGTCTCGAACCAGGAGTCGGTCACGTCCGTCCGGGAGCTCCTGCGGCTCGAGGGGATCCTCGGCGGCATCTCGTCGGGCGCCGTTCTGCACGTGGCACGGCGCCTCGCCGACGAGCTCGACGAGGGCGTCGTCGTCGCGGTGCTCGCCGACGGCGGCTGGAAGTACCTGAGCGCCGACTTCTGGGACGCGCCCGACGAGGATGTCGAGGCGTCGATGGAGACCACCGTCTGGTGGTGATCCCGGCCGCGGTGCGGTCGGCGATCGCCGAGCACGCCCGCGCCGAGCTCCCGAACGAGTCGTGTGGCCTTCTCCTGCTCGAGGGGGACGTCGCGGTCGAGTACGTCCCGGCGGAGAACGCGTCGCCGTCGCCGTACTTCTTCGAGTTGCGCCTCGACCCGGTCGCGTGGGCGGACATCGGCGACCGGGACGTCGAGCAGGCGGTCGTCCACTCGCATGTCTCTTCGCAGCCGCGACCCTCACGCACGGACGTCGAGCGGATCGGGCTCTGGCAGGGCCAGCCCTACGTCATCTACTCGGTCCGCCTGGACGAGCTCGCCGCCTGGCGCGTCACGCAGGACGGCTACGAGCCCCTGCCCCTCAGCTGACGCCGCACGGCGGCCATGAGCGGACAACGCTTGTGGTGACTCACCACAAGCGTTGTCCGGGCCACAGAGGCGCTACGAGACCTTGAACGACCCCTTCATGTTGCCCGCGTGCGGGTCGCACACGAACCGGTAGGTGCCCTTCTTCAGTGTGACCGTGAAGGTCTTCGAACCGGTCGCGGGGACAGTTGTCTTGACGTTGACCCCGGGACCGCTCAGGTGAAAGTTGTGGAAGTCCGACTTGTCCGAAACGACGATCTTGACCTTCCCGGCCTTCGTCGGCTTCTTTGCCATCGAGATCGTGAATCCGGGCCCTACCGAGCCCTTGAAGCTCGGCGTGGTGGCCGCGACCGCCGGGAGGGCGGTGAGCAGGAACGCCGCGGCGACGGCGACAACGAGCGTGCGTCTCATGGCTCTCCTTGGTCGATTGCGTCTTCCATTGTCGTACGCAGCGCCGGCGGAGGCGGATTTCCGGCCTACGCCGTATCGACGACGCGCCGTTCGGCTGCAGAGCGGTAGAGCGCCTCGATCGTTCGCGCCTGGCCGAGCGCGTCCTCCCGTCCGAGGAGCTGCGGCGCGCGTCCCTCGATCGCGTCCGCGAGGTTCTCGAGCTCGAGACGGTACGAGTTGGCGGTGTCGACGGGGATCGTCTCGACCTCCGAGGCTTCCTCCCCGCCCGCCCGCCGCGCGAGCGTGACCGTTCCACCCCAGTCGATCCGCCAGGGCGCCTCGACGATGAGGACACCGTCCTCCCCCACGGCCTCCATGTGCTGCCGCTTCGGCGAGCGGAACGACGCCTCGAACTGCCCGACGACGTCGTCGGCGCATCGGAGTGTCCCGTGGAAGCCCATGTCGACTCCGGTCGTTCCGGTGACCTGCTCGCCCCTGACGTGCTGCGGCTCGCCGGCGAGAAGACGGATCCCGCTCACGCAGTAGCAGCCGACGTCCATCAGCGCGCCGCCGTCGAGCTCGGGCAAGGCCCGGACGTTCTCCATGTCCTCGAGCGGGAACGAGAACGTCGTCTTCACCGTGCAGAGCTTTCCCACGGCGCCGCCCTCGACGAGCTCCCGCACCCTGGCCGTCTGCGGATGGTGGCGGTACATGAACGCCTCCGTCAGCACGAGGCCGTTGGCCTCGGCGGCTGCGAACGCCTCCTCGACCTCGGCCGCGTTGCGGGAGTACGGCTTCTCGCAGAGCACGTGCTTGCCCGCCGCGAGCGCCCGCATCGTCCACTCGTGGTGCATGCCGTTCGGGAGGGAGATGTAGACCGCGTCGACGCCGTTGTCCTCGTAGAGCGCGTCGTACGATCCGTGCGAGCGCTCGATGCCGTGCTCGGCCGCATAGGCCCGACCCTTGGCGTCGTCGCGGCTCGCGACCGCGACCACGTCGACCCGGTCGGTCTCGGTCGCGGCGTCGAGGATCTCCTGGTTGATGTTCGCGGTCGACACGAGGCCGAGGCGGAGTGCGCTCATGCGAGAACTCCTTTCGTAGCGGGATAGAGGGCGCGGTATCGAGGTAGCAGCTCGGCGTACGCTTCGCGCCAGGCAGGGTCCGGGTCGACCCGCTCGCCGACGCGAACACAGCGTGCCACCGCCTCGTGAACGTCGGCGAAGACCCCGCCGGCGACGCCTCCGAGCAGTGCCGCGCCGAACGCCGATCCTTCCTCGGACTCGGTGCGATCGAGCGGGATGTCCAGCACCGACGCCAGGATGCGCAGCCACGCGGCACTTCGTGCGCCGCCGCCCGAGACGCGTCCGGCAGACGCGTCGACCCCGAGCGCGCGGACAGCGTCGAGCACGTCGCGCATGCCGAACGCGACGCCCTCGAGCACCGACCGGACGAGAGCGCCCCGATCGTGGCGAAGCTGGAGGCCGACGAAGGCGCCGCGCGCGTCCGGATCCACATGCGGGGTCCGCTCGCCGGCGAGGTACGGCGCGAAGAGGAGGCCCTCGGCGCCGGGCGCCCAAGCGTCGGCCTCCGCGACGAGCGCATCGAACGAGCGCTCGGGCGCGAGACGCTCGTGGAACCACTCCAGCGACCCGGCGGCGGAGAGCATCACCCCCATCGCCTGCCACGTGTCGGGCGCCGCGTGGCAGAAGGCGTGGACCCGGCCCTCGGGATCGTGGGCGTAGCCGGGGAGCGCGGCGAGCACGACGCCCGACGTGCCGAGCACGACCGAGACCGACCCCGGCCGATCGATCCCGACACCGAGCGCCGCCGCCGGCTGGTCGCCGGCCCCGGCGGCAACCGGCGTCCCTGGAAGCAGTCCGACGGAGGCGCCGGAGACCTCCGGCGACTCGAGGACAGGCGGCAGCCATTCGTGAGGGAGCTCGAGCGCGTCGAGCACCTCGTGGCTCCAGCGGCGCCGCGCGACGTCGAAGAGCAGCGTGCCCGACGCATCGGCCGCGTCGATCGCCCATTCGCCCGTCAGCCGGAGTCGGACGTAGTCCTTCGGAAGCATCACGCGCGCGATCCGCGCGTACGCGTCGGGCTCGTTGCGGCGAAGCCAAAGGAGCTTCGGGGCGGTGAAGCCCGTCAGCGCGCGGTTCCCGGTCAGCTCGATCAGGCGCTCTGCGCCGACGCGTTCCTCGATCTCCGCGCACTCGACCGCCGTGCGCTGGTCGTTCCAGAGGATCGCGGGCCGGATCACGTCGCCTGCGGAGTCGAGGACGACGAGGCCGTGCATCTGGCCCGAGAGCCCGATCCCGGCGACGTCGCGGCCCGTGGCGACCTCGGCGAGGGTAGCCTCGGCTGCCCGCCACCAGTCCTCGGGGTCCTGCTCGGCCCAGCCGGGCCGCGGCGTGGACAGCGCGTATCCCTGCGTGGCGCGCGCGAGCACCTCGCCGTCGGGTGAGACCGCGATCGCCTTGACGCCGGTCGTGCCGACGTCGAGCCCGATCAGCACCCGGGACGTGGGCTGGCCCGCGTCCCGATCGGCGCGCACTACGGCCGGGACGCGGCTGAAGCCACGTCCCGAGCCACGCCCCGGGCCAGGTCCCGTGCCGGTGGGCCGATCACGCCCCGAGCGCCGCGTAGACGAGCTCGTAGGCGCGCACGGCGTCCTTGCGCGACTGAGCCTCGCGCAGGGCGGCGTCGTCGATCCGGCCGGAGACGTCCCAGATGAAGTTCCACTGCTTCACGCTGCGGGCAACGGCGGCGACCGCGTCCTCGGTGTACGGGTAGAGGTCGAACCCGAGCCGCTCCCCGTTCTCGCCGTAGCCCACGCGGCGCAGCTCGACGGCGAGCTCGAGCGTTTCCATGAACGCGGTCGCGCCGACCATGTTGTCGTCGTCGAACGTGCCCCAGCCCGAGTTCGCGTGCTGGTGGCCGAGCAGGCCCTCCGCGGCGAGCATCGCGGCGTACTCGCCGAGGCTCTCCCCGTTCATGAGCAGGTGCTGCCAGTCCATGTTCACCTGGACGTTCGTGATCCCCCGCTCGCGGAGCTTGTGGATCACGTGGAGCGTCATCCCGATGTTCCGCATCAGGATCTTCATCGCAGGCTCCGAGTTCTTGTGCTCGAGGAAGAGCTTGACGCCGTGCGCGGCGCAGGTCTCCGCTGCCTCCGCGACCCCGTCCAGGAACCACTCCCACGACTCCGCGTACGGCGTCTGGAACGGGTAGTTGTAGCCTTCGATCCCCGGCCAGCAGATCATGTTCGCGCCCAGCGCGCCGGCCAGCTCGGCGGTCTCGCGGGTCAGCCGGCGCGCCTCGGCGCGAACCGCGGGATCGGGCGAGACGAGACCTCCGCGCCCGAAGCGCGAGTCGAGGTGCAGCCCCGTGCAGACCGCGTAGATCCCGTGCCCGTCGAGCGCGTCGCGCACCTCGTCGACGTTGCCCGAGTCGAGCTCGGCGGGGTAGTGGAACTCGTAGTCGTCGATCAGGTCGCCGAGGCCCTCGACCGCGCGGCGCACCCGCTGCGCGGTCGTCTCGCCCGCACGCTCCGGCTGGTAGCCGCCCGGAACGAACCGGGTGACCATCGAGCTGAAGGCCCAGATGCCGAGGCTCGTCTTCATCGGGACGTCACCTCCTCGGAGACGGGCGGCCGGATGTGCGGCGGGGGTGTCGGCGGATCGTCGCTGCCGGCGCCGGTCTCGGCGAGGGCCAGGTCGATCTCCGTGAGCGTCGCCGTGTCGAGCTCGACGTCGCTCGCGGGGAGCCAGTCGTCGACGTGCCAGGGCGCTCGGGCCCCGACGATCGCCGCCGTCACCCCGGCCTGGGCGATCGCCCACGAGACGACGAGCGCCGGCAGCGCCGTCTCGAGGCTCGCCGCGATCGGGCGGAGTCGCTCCACGAGCTCGAGATTCCGCGAGAGCTGCGGCTCCGAGAACACGGGTGAGCGATGACGCCAGTCGCCCGGGTCGAGCTGCTCGATGCGCGCGGCGTCGAACGTGCCGGTCAGCATCCCCGAGGCCATGGGCGAGTAGACGATCACGCCGCTGCCGTGCTCGAGCGCCCACGGCAGCACCGTGCCTCGGGCACCTCGATGGAGGAGCGAGAGCGGGGGCTGGATGGAGTCGACGTGCCGGATCGCCTCGCAGCGCTCGAGCTGCTCGACGTCGAAGTTGCAGACGCCGGCCCAGCGCACCTTTCCCTCCGCCACGAGCTCCGCCATCGTTCCCCACGACTCCTCGAGGGCCGTGCCGGTCGTCCAGTCGGGCCAGTGGAACTGGTACAGGTCGATGCGCTCCACGCCGAGCCGGCGCAGGCTGTCCTCGCACTCCTGACGAATCGAGGCGGGCCGCAAGTCGTTCTCGATCACACCCTCGGGTCGGCCCACCCAGTTGCGCCCGCACTTGGTGAAGACGAAGACGTCCTCGCCGACGCGATACGGCTCGAGCGCACGGCCGACGACCTCCTCGGAGTGTCCGAGCCCGTAGACGGCGGCGGTGTCGACCCAGTTGACACCCCGCTCGACGGCGTGTCGGAGCGCGGCGATCGACTCGTCGTCGTCCACCGGGCCCCAGCCGAACTTCCCGGGTCCGCCGATCGCCCAGGCGCCGAAGCCGACGGTCGTCAGCTCAGGCCCGGCGTCGCCGAGCACGCGTGTCCTCATCGAACCCTCCGTCCGTTGTCATCGAGGTAGTCGCGCCAGGAGCGCGTGGGCTTCCACCCGAGCAGCCGCTCGGCCTTCGCGGACGAGATCGCCGAGGCGTCCACGCGGTCGACCGGGCGGAACTCGATCCCGGCGCCGTCGTAGTGCTCCTTCACCGTCGCCTCGAGCGGATGGCCGCCGATCGTGTCGGGCGAGGCGACGTAGAACACCTCGTGCCCCGGCAGGTCGGTGTCGATCGCCAGCACGACCGCATCGCAGAGATCGTGCACGTCGACGTACGAGCAGTAGTTGCCGATCGTGACGGCGGGATCACGCACGATAGGCCCGAGGTTACGCTCGTAGCTCTCCTCGTCCTGCACCCAGCAGGGGCGAAGCGACGTGCAGCGGATGTCGGCGCGCTCGACGGCGCGGTCGCAGAGGAGCTCGCCGAACCACTTCGCCGTCGCGTACGGGTCCTGAGGCCGCACCGGATGCTCCTCGTCGACCGGCAGGTACTCGGGCTGGAACGGCCGGTGGGCGAAGATGAACCCCGGCACGGTCTCGGAGGAGAAGTTGACGAAGCGACGACTGCCGGCCGCGATCGCCGCCTCGAGGATGTTGAACGTCGAGAGCATGTTGTTCCCGAAGACGACGTGCGGCGGGTTGTGGATCGGCTGGGGGATCGCCGCGGTGTGCACGACGACGTCGCAGTCCCGCGCGAGGGCGTATGCCGCGCCCGCGTCCGTGAGGTCCGCTTGCCAGTAGTCCTCGGGCTCGTCAGGGTCGACCCGGTCCCAGACGGGGCGGGTCAGGTCGCTCGCACGAACGTCGTAGCCCGCCTCGACGAGCCGCCGGGTCAGCGCGCGGCCGACCTTCCCGTGGGCGCCGGTGACGAGTGCTCTCACAGGTACGTGACGGCGTCCTCGACGACGGCGGAGCTGCCGCGGAGGAAGTCGAGGTCGCAGCCGTGGTTGGCCTGCAGCACGCTGTCGCCGTGCAGCTTGCGGTACCCGCGCTCGTCGGCGCGGACAGGGGGCTCCCAGGAGTCGCGGCGTGCTGCGAGCTCCGCCACGTCGACGACGAGGTCGAGGCGCCTGCCCGCGACGTCGAGCCTGATCAGATCGCCGTCCTGGACCAGCGCGAGCGGCCCGCCGATCGCCGACTCGGGCGCGACATGGAGCACGACGGCGCCGTAGGACGTCCCGCTCATGCGCGCGTCGGAGATCCGAACCAGGTCGCTCACACCTTGCTTCAGGAGCTTGGCGGGGATCGGCAGGTGCCCCCACTCGGGCATGCCCGGCCCGCCGACCGGCCCTGCGTTCCGCAGCACCATCACGCTCGTGGCGTCGCAGTCGAGGCCGGGATCGTCCACGCGTGCGGCGAGGTCGTGGATGTCCTCGAACACGAGCGCCCGGCCCTCGTGCTGCAGCAGCGCGGGATCGGCGGCACTGATCTTCATGACGGCGCCGTCGGGACAGAGGCTGCCGTAGAGGACCACGAGCGCGCCACCCCGGTCGAGCGGGTCCGAGGCGGGTCGGATCACGTCCGGGTTCACGATCTCGGCGCCTGCGATGTTCTCGCCGAGCGTCCGCCCGCTCACGGTGACGGCATCCGTGTGGAGGAGGTCGGAGATCTGCGCCAGCACCGCCGGCAGCCCTCCTGCGTAGTAGAAGTCCTCCATCAGGTAGCGGCCGGCCGGCTTCAGGTCGACGAGCCAGGGCGTCGTCGCGCACAGCTCGTCGAACAGCTGGAGCGGCAGGTCGACGCCGACGCGGCCGGCGTAGGCGATCAGGTGCAGGATCGCGTTCGTCGAGCCGGAGATCGCATGGAGGGCGCGGATCGCGTTCTCGAACGCCTCGCGGGTCAGGATGTCCGAGGGCTTGAGGTCGAGCTCCACGAGCTCGACGATCTGGCGGCCCGCCGCCTCGGCCAGCCGGCGCCGATGCGAGTCGACCGCAGGGATGGCTGCGCCGCCGGGGAGCGTCAGGCCGAGCGCCTCGGTCACGCAGGCCATCGTCGACGCGGTTCCCATCGTCATGCAGTGCCCGTTGGAGCGCGACATCGCGTTCTCGATCTCGGTGAACTCCTCCTCGGTGATCCGGCCTGCTCGGAGCTCCTCGTGGTAGTGCCAGCAGTCGCTGCAGGAGCCGAGCTCGCGCCCTCGCCAGTGGCCGTTCAGCATCGGGCCTCCGGTGACGACGATGCTCGGGATGTTCGCGCTCGCGGCGCCGAGGATGCTCGCGGGGTTCGTCTTGTCGCAGCCCGTGAGGAGGACGACGCCGTCCAGCGGGTACGAGCGGATGGACTCCTCGACGTCCATCGCCATCAGGTTGCGGTAGAGCATCGTCGTCGGCTTCATCAGCGACTCGCCGAGCGACATGACCGGGAACTCCATCGGGAAGCCACCAGCCTGCAGGACGCCGCGCTTGACCGACTCGGCGAGCCCGCGCAGGTGGATGTTGCAGTTGACGAGCTCCGACCAGCTGTTGCAGATGCCGATCACCGGCCGGCCGCGGAACGTCTCGTCGGCGACGCCCGTCGACTTGAGCCAGGAGCGGTGCAGGAACCCGTCGAGGTCGCGGCGCTCGAACCACTCCTCGCTGCGGCGACGACCGTTCCGCCGGCCGAAGTTCGCGCCGTTCCGCATGGTCGGCGTCTCGCTCACGGGCTCGTCGCCGGGCGCCGCCATTCGAGAGCCGCATGGTCGACCACTGCGCCGCTGCCACCACAGCGAGCACACGCGGCGGCGCCCCGGCAGTCAGGGCACGCCGTGAACACGGCGCGGGCGACGTCCAGCGTGGCGCCGCAGGAGCACAGCGCCGCGAGGTCGCCGTCTGGACGGAGCTCGAATCCTTCGAAGGCGTGGCCCGCGATGCACGTGGAACGATCCGATGCCCGATGGTGCGGTCGCCAGGGCGTTCATGGTTCAGGACTATAATATGATTTTTTGCCGATGACGGAGACGGCGAACCGCACCGCCGCGGCCCGCGCCCGCGAGACGCCTGCGGACATCTGGATCGTCGATGCCGACGTCCACGTGCACGAGGATCCCGCGGAGCTCGCGGAGTACGCCGCACCGCCGTGGGACGTCGCGCTCCGTGAGATCGCGAAGGTCGAGGAGCGCTACCTCGACCTGCCCGCGATGTCGCCGCGCGCCGAATTCCGCATCCCGTGGCCGGGCGGGTCGAACCGCCCGCAGGTGGTCGAGAGCGCGGCCACGATGCGACGCGAGCTCGACACGCTGCACGTGAACGAGGCCGTGCTCTTCCCCGATCACCTGCTCTCGCTCGCAATGGTGCGAGACCCGGCGTTCGCCGTCGCGCTCGCACGGGCGTACAACCAGTGGCTCGCCGACCGCTGGCTCCGCGACGAGCCGACCTTGCGCGGGGCGGTCGTGATCCCGCCGCAGGATCCGGTCGCGGGCGCCGAGGAGATCCGCAGGCACGCGTCCGAGCCCGGCTACGTCTGCGCCTACCTCCCCGCCTCGGGCCTGAAGATCCTCTACGGGCACGAGCTCTACGACCCGGTCTACGACGCCGCGCAGGAGACGGGCCTGCCGCTGGCGATCCACAGCGTCGAGGCGATCTTCCCCGTCTTCCCGTTCCAGCTCGAGCAGTTCCGCACCGCGCTCGCGGTGCACTCGCTCGCGCACCCCCTCGCGATGGTGGCCAACCTCGTCTCGATGCTCGAGACCGGAGTGCCGGTTCGCTTCCCGGGCGTCCGGCTCGCATTCATGGAGGCAGGGACCGGCTGGGTGCCCTGGATCGCCAACCGGCTCGACAAGGAGTACATCGAGCGCCGTCGCGAGGTGCCGATCCTGCAGGAGCGGCCCAGCGAGTACATGCGCCGGTTCTTCTACGGCACGCAGCCGATCGAGGAGCCCGAGCGCCGCGACGACATCGTCAAGCAATACGAGCTGTTCGACGGCGAGAACACCGCGCTCTTCGCCTCGGACTGGCCGCACCACGACTTCGACCACACGCAGTTCGTCTGCGGGCTGCCGTTCGCGCCGGAGGCGCGCCGGAAGATCATGGGGCTGAACGCCGCGCGGTTCTTCGGTCTCGACCCGCCGGCATGAGCCGAGAGCCGGTCGAGCACCTCGTCGGAACCGTGCGCGACATCCCACCGGGCAGCCACCGGATCGTGCGTGTCGGAAACCGTGAGCTCGGGGTCTTCAACATCCGCGGCGAGCTCCACGCCATCCCGAACCTCTGCCCGCACCAGCGCGGGCCGCTCTGCGCGGGCGGCGTCTCGGGGACGATCGACCAGGGGCCACGGACGGACTGGAAGCTCGCGTGGATCTGGGACGACGAGGTCGTGACGTGCCCCTGGCACGCGCTCGAGTTCCACGTCCCGACGGGACAGTGCGTCGCGTTCGACGACATCCGGCTGCGGACGTACGAGGTCCGCGTGACCGACGACGGCCAGATTCGGGTGGTGGTCTGACCTGCCGGTCGCGCTCGTCACCGGCGCCGCCCGCGACCGCGGCATCGGACGCGGCATCGCGCTCGCCCTGGCCGGGCGCGGCTTCGACGTCGCGGTGAACGACACGGCGCACGACGACGAGGCGGAGCGGCGGATCTCGGAGATCGAAGCGCTCGGCCGACGGGCGATCTTCGTCCGCGCCGACGTCTCGCGGCCGGAGGAGAACGAGCGCATGGTGGCCGAGACGGTCGAGCGGCTCGGCCGCCTCGACGTCTTCGTCGCGAACGCCGGCGTCGCGCGCTGGCAGCCGCTCGTCGAGGTCACGAGGGCCGACTGGGACGCCGTCATGGGCGTCAATCTCCACGGCGTCCTCTACGGCTGCCGGGCGGCGGCGGCGCAGATGCGACGTCAGGGTGACGGCGGCAGCATCGTCGTCGTCTCATCTGTCAACGCAGTGATGCCGTTCACGCCGCTCGGCGTCTACGGCGCCTCGAAGCACGCCGTCGGCCACCTCGTCGGCGTGATGGCCCGCGAGTGGGGCGCGGACGGGATCGCCGTCAACCACGTCGGGCCGGGCTGGGTCGACTCGAACATCAACGACGTCTCGCCCGACTTCGACACCGAGGAGAAGCGTGCCGCGGCGCGGGCGTCGATCCCGCTCCGCAACCGCCCGACCGAGCCGGCGGAGATCGGCGAGGCAGTCGCCTTCCTCGCCACCTCGACGATCGTCACGGGCGCCTACCTCCGCGTCGACGGCGGCCTCGTGATCGGGAAGTACTGACGTGCGCGTGCTCCTGAGAGGCGCCGCCGACTCGCTCGAGGGCGAGCTCGCCGCCCACGGCATCGAGCTCGTCGGCGACACGGAAGCTGCGGAGCACCTCGTCACCGTCGCGCCGCCGGTCGAGCTCGCGCCGCTGTCCACGACGGAGCCCGACGCGTGGCTGCGCACGTTCGACGCGTGGGCGACGGACGCGTTCTTCGCGGCGCAGCCGTGGCTCGCCGCGGCGCTCGAGCGCGGCGCGGGGGCCTGGGTCGCCGTGACGTCGGTCGTCGGCACCCAGCCGTTCCCCGGCGCCGGCGCCGCGGGAGCAGGCGCGATGGCGCTGCACACGCTCGTCCGGGTTGCAGCGCTCGAAGGCGGCCCGCACGGCGTTCGCGCGAACGTCGTCGCGCCCGGCTTCGGGACGACACCGACGGAGCTCGACCCTGGGCTCGCGGTCGCGGACACGCCCCTTCGCCGGCTCGCCGCTCCGGCGGACATCGCCGCCGCGGTCGCGTGGCTCCTCTCACCTGCCGCCGCGCACGTCACCGGTGAGATCGTTGCGCGTCGACGGGGGCTACACGATCACGCGCGGCTCGCGACCCGACCCGAGGAGGCAGTGACCGATGGAGATCGCCCAGGGCATCCACCGCGTCGAGTCGAGCCTCGGCGCTCGGTTCATGGCGCAGTACGTGCTCGTCGGCGAGGCACGCACGCTGCTCCTCGATACCGGCATGCCCTTCACCCCGGTCGGAGGCGCTCGCCCCGTATCTCGAGTCCGTCGGGCTCGGCCTCGACGCAATCGACGAGGTCCTGATCAGTCACGCCGACCTCGACCACTGCGGCGGCAACCGTGCGCTCCGCGAGCTCCATCCGCGCGCGCGGCTTCGCCTGCCACGAGCTCGACCGCCGCTGGATCGAGTCGAACAAGGCTCTCGTCGCCGAGAACTACCTCTGGCACGAGGCGTACGGCTTCGACGAGCCGGACGAGGCCGGTCGGGCCGAGCTCGTCTCGCTGTGCGGCGGCGACGCGCCGATCGACGAGGGGCTGCGCGGCGGTGAGACGATCCGGCTCGCGCGACGGATGGCGCGTCGAGGTGCTGCACCTGCCCGGCCACACGCTCGGGCACATCGGCCTCTGGGACCCCCGCAGCCGCGCGGCGATCGTGATCGACGCAGTGCTCGAGCGCGGGATCTACGCGAATGACGGGGCGCTGCTGATCCCGCCGCGCGTCTACGACATGGCGGCGTACCGGGCCACGATCCGGCAGATCCGCGCGCTCGAGCCGGAGCTCCTTCTCACCGCGCACTACCCGGTGATGGACGCGCCGGAGGCGCAGGCGTTCCTGGAGCGCTCGCTCGCGTTCACGTACGAGGTCGAGGCGGTCGTCCGCGAGGAGCTCGCCGCAGGCGCCACCGAGCTCTGGCCGCTGACGCAACGGGTCGACGAGCGGCTCGGCCCGTATCCGGAGTTCACGAACGAGCTCGGCGCGCTCGTGCGGGCGGCGCTTCCGTAGCCCTAGCCCGACCTCGGCACCCGGTACTCCGTGGCGACGATCGCGGTCAGCTCCTCGACCGAGGTCTCGTCGGTGCGCTTGTCGAGCACGATATGGCCGTTTCGGAGCAGGTTGACCCGGTCGCACATCTCGAGCACGTGCACGTAGTTGTGCGCGATGACGATCATCGACACGTCGGAGCGCTGCTTCAGCTCCTGGATCAGCTCGATGATCAGAGCCCCTTCGCGCGCTCCCATCGCGGCGAGCGGCTCGTCGAGCAGGATGATCTTCGCGTCGGAGTGGGTGGAGCGCGCGATCGCGATCGCCTGGCGCTGACCCCCGGAGAGCTGCGCGACCTCGGAGTGCAGCGACGGGATCCGGACTCCGATGTCGTCGAGGTACTCGCGCGAGCGCTTCCGCATCGCCCGGTTGTCGAGGAAGCGCAGCGGCCCGATGCCGCGCGTCACCTCGCGGTTCAGGAACATGTTGTGGTAGACCGACATGCCCGGGACGAGCGCGAGGTCCTGGAAGACGGTGTCGATCCCGAGCGAGCGGGCGTGCGTGACGGAGCGGAGCTGCACCTCCTCGCCGCGAACGAAGATCCGGCCCTCGTCGGGCTTGTGGTACCCCGTCAGGATCTTCACGAGGGTCGACTTGCCGGCCCCGTTGTCGCCGATCAGGCCGAGCACCTCGCCCTGCCCGAGCCGGAGCGTGACGTCCTCGAGCGCGGTGACCGCGCCGAAGCTCTTCTTGAGGTTCTCGACACGGATCGCGTCGGGCAGTCCCACGTCCACGGGCGCCGCGGCCGCTGCGGCTGCCTCGCTCATGGTAAGGCTCCCAGCCGGCCCGACTGGCGGACTCGCTCGAGGGTCACGTTGAGCGCCATCGAGACGATGATCGCCGCGCCGAGCACGAGGTCGAACGTGAAGGCGCTGATCCCCTGGAGCGTGAAGCCGAGGCTCAGGATGGCCAGGACGAGAACGCCGAGGGCCGCGCCGATCACCGTGCCGGAGCCGCCGAACAGCGAGGTGCCGCCGATCACCGCGGCGGCGACGGCGTAGAACATCACCTGCGTGCCGCCCTGGAGCGGCTGGATCGACGTGATGCGCGTGGCCTCGAGGATCCCGGCCAGCGCGCCGAGGGTGCTGCAGATCACGAAGTTGCCGATCTTCACGCGCCGGACGTTGACGCCGCTCTCGCTCGCGCCGATCAGGTTGCCGCCCGTTGCGACCGTGTGGAGGCCCCACCGGGTGCGCCCGAGCCAGATCGCCATCACGATGACGACGCCCAGCGCCCAGTACACGGTGGAGTACGGCGAGCCGCCGAAGAAGCGGAAGAACGTCTCGCCCCCCGGCGTCTCCACGGGGAACCCGTCGGAGATGTTCAGCGTGATCCCGTTCAGCAGGAAGATCATCCCCAGCGTGGTGATGAACGAGGGCACCCCGACGAGCACGGTGATCATCCCGTTGACGAGCCCGACGAGCGCGCCGGACAGCAGTCCGACGACCACGGCGAGCACGATCGGGAGGTCCCAGTCGGTGTTCGCGAAGTAGAAGATCCAGGCAGAGAAGGCGAACACGTTGCCGACCGAGAGGTCGATCTCGCCGCAGATCAGGAGCATCACCTGGCCCGCCGCGATGATCGCGAGCGGCGCAGAGAACTCCGCGATCACGCGCGCGTTGTCGGCGCCGAAGAATGCGTCGGTGCGCACCGAGAAGTAGACGGTCAGCACGATCGCGACGAGCAGGATGCTCGCCTCGCGACGCCGGACGAACGCAGTCGCCACGCGCCGGCCGAGGCCGGCGCGTGGCGGGGACTGCGGCGGAGGGGCTTCTGTCGCCGCCTCGGCCACTTACGCTTGCGTCGCGGGGTACTTCTGCTTGTTGGAGCTGCCGTGGTAGCGCGTCTTCGTCGTGAGGTACGGCTTCACGTTCTCCTTCGTCACGAAGAGGATGCCGGTGTTCGTGTCCGACGGCGCCACGAGCCCGCCGGAGTACTTCAGCCAGAACAGCTGCATCACCGGGTAGAAGCCCTGGAGGTACGGCTGCTGGTCGATCGTGAAGTGCATGTGCCCTGTGTCGATGAGCTTCAGGATCGTCGGCAGCAGGTCGTAGCCGCCGGCCTTGACGCCCTTCTTGGCGAGCCCGTACTTCTGCATCACCTGTGCGACACCCTGGGTCGAGCCGGCGTCGACGGCGAACATCCCCTTCAGGCCCTTGTGCCCGAGGTAGTAGGCGTCGATCTTCGCCAGCTCGCCGTTCAGGTCGGCGCCGGTGGCGATCGCCGTGGCCTTGATCTTGCCCTTGCTCAGCTGCTTGATCGCTGCCTGGGCGCCGTCGATCCGCGGCTGGATGTTGAGCTGCCCCGGCGTGGCGATGAACAGCGCGACCTCGCCCGACTTGACGAGGTTGACGATGCGCCGCCCCATCTCGAACCCGGACAGGTACAGGTCCTGGCCGATGTAGGCGAGGCGGTTGTTCTGCGCGTCGGCGTTGTAGGACAGCACCGGGATCTTCGCCTTGAGCGCCCGGTCGGTCGGTGCGTTGAACGCCTTCAGATCGACGAGGCAGACCGCGATGCCGTCGGCGTTCGCGCTGATGCCGGAGTTGAACGCGTTCACCATCTCGCTGATGCTCGAGGCTGGTCGAGCCCGTCCACTGGTACGAGCAGCCGAGCAGGTTGCACGCGTCGGCAGCGCCGTACTGCGTCGGAACGAAGAAGGGGTTCGTCGTCACGTGGTTGACGAACACGAACTTCCACTTCGGGTGCGACTTGATGAAGGCCTGCGAGGCCAGTGCCTCGGACACCCCCCCGAAGGCCGGGCTGGCGACCACCGACGCGGGAAGCGAGAGCGCTGCCGCCCCGAGCCCCACGCGCTTGAGCAGGCTGCGACGCGACGCCACGAGCTCTTGGCGCTCCTCCTCGTCCACCTGCGGAGCCTCGTCGCCCCGCGAATCGTCGAGCTCCACTTGACCCTCCTTTGTCGAGTGCTGATCGACTCGTGGCGAACGTAACAGCTTGGTTTCCGCATGTCCAGTAATATCCCTATCGTATGATGAAAGACCGGACGTATCCCCGCCGAGGGCTCCACGGTGAGATCGTCCACGACATCGGCGTGCGGATCCTGCGCGGCGAGCTCAAGCCCGGCGATCCCGTGATCACGGGGCTCGACGAGCAGGAGGTCAGCCGCACGGTCGTTCGCGAGGCGATCAAGGTGCTCGCGGCGAAAGGCCTCATCACCTCTCGTCCCAAGACGGGCACGCACGTGCGCGATCGCCGCGACTGGAACGTCCTCGACCCGGACGTGCTCGCGTGGCGGCTCGAGGCCGACACCGGCGACGACTTCTACCTCGACGTGTTCGAGACCCGCCGTGTGATCGAGCCGGCGGTCGCCGCGCTGGCGGCGACACGCGCGACCGAGGACGAGATCGCGGCGCTCGAGGAGGCGTTCTCGGCGATGGAAGAGTCAGTGGGACAGGACGCGGACGCGTACATCGCGGCCGACATCCGCTTCCACGAGCTCATCCTCGAGGGCTGCCACAACGAGTTGCTCACGAACCTCGGCTCCACGCTGCGCGCGGTCTTCAGAGCGAGCTTCACACGCACCAAGGGCGTCGCCCAGGAGACGCTGCCGATCCACGGCGACGTGCTCGAGGGCATCCGGACCGGGGACAGCGCAGCCGCCGAGGGGGCGATGCTGCGCCTGATCGACACGACCGCTGCGTCCGTCTCGGGCTCGAAGCGCGTCGCCTGATCAGACAACGTGCTCGAGGAGCACCTTGGCCACCACACCGTCCCGATTGTCGAGCACCTCGAAGGCGTCCTCGAAGCGCGCGGCAGGGAAGCGATGGGTGACGAGCGGCTCGAAGTCCACGAGGCCGCGCGCGAGGAGGTCGACGACGCGACCCCACGCCGAGGTCGTGTACGAGCAGCTTCCGATCACGTCCATGTCGCCGAACATGATGCGGTCGGCCGGTAGCTCGAGCACCTTTCCCTCGCCGGCGATGCCGAGCAGGACGACGCGCCCTCCGGGGCGGACGAGCCGGGTCGCGAGCTCTACCGCCTCGACAGACCCCGCCGTCTCGAGCACGAGGTCGAGGCCGCCACCGACGAGCCGCCGCGTCTCCTCGACCGGGTCCTGCTCGCCCACGTGCACGGTCGCATGCGCGCCGAGCGTCTCGGCGAACCTCAGCTCGGCCGGACGGGCGCCGTACGCCACGAGCGCGCCCGGCGAATGGAGACGTGCGAGCGTGAGGGCGAGCGAGCCGAGCGTGCCGATGCCGACAACGCCGATCGCCTCACCCGGCCGCGGCCGTCCGCGCTCGAGGCCGCGGAGGACGCACGAGGCTGGCTCGACGAGCACCGCGGCGCCGAACGAGACACCGTCCGGGAGCACGTGCACCACGTGGCGCGGGACGACGACGTACTCGCCGTAGCCGCCGGCACGCGTGAACCCGAGCTGGTCGTAGTTCTCGCACAGCTGCGTGTCGCCGGCCTTGCAGCGCCGGCAGCGGTTGCACGGGATCATCCCCTCGCAGACGACGCGTGTGCCCGGAGGGAGCCCGGTGACGCCGTCGCCTGTCTCCTCGACCGTGCCGCTCCACTCGTGCCCCGGCACGAGCGGGAAGGTCACCCAGCGCGGATCGGTCAGGCCGCCGTGGAGGATCTCGAGGTCGGTGCGGCAGATGCCGGCGACGTGGCTGCGGACGAGCACGTCGCCGGGGCCCGGCGACGGCCGGTCCAGCTCGCGAAGAGCGACCTCGTGCGGCCGCTCGATCACGATCGCCTTCATGCTCTGCGACGGGCCAAGGCGCTCAACGACCCGCCCGCTCGAGCCTGCGGCGCGACACCGTGTCGAGCGTCACGGCGGCGAGGAGGATCGCGCCGGTGACCATGTACTTGATCGCCGAGCTGTAGCCGAGCAGGTCGATCCCGTTCGCGACGGTCGAGATCACGAGCGAGCCCATCAGCGCGCTGATCACGCGGCCGCGACCGCCGAAGAGGCTCGTGCCGCCGATCACCGCAGCGGAGATCGCGTCGAGCAGGATCGTGCCGCCGCCGGCATTCAGGTCGACCGAGCTGAGCCGCGACGCGAAGATCACGCCGCCGAGCCCGGCCATCGCGCCCGGAGATCATGAAGACCTGGATCCGGATCCGGCGGACGTTGATCCCGGCGCGGCGTGCGGCCTCGGCGTTCCCGCCGACGGCGTAGACGTGCCGGCCGAAGGTCGTCCGCTCCGCGACCCAGGTCCAGAAGAGCAGCAGCACGATCACGAGCAAGAAGGCGACCGGGAACCCGCGCTCGTCGTTCGCCCACCAGTATCGCGCCGAAGTCACGACGGCGATGACAGCCGATCAGCTTGAGGGCGACGATGATCAGGTTGTCGGTGAAGATCGCGTGCCGCCGTCGGCTCACGACCCCCGCGAGCGTCGATGACCGCGAAGAGCGCGACTCGCGACCGCCGCGATGAGATACCCGGCCGTGTCCGAGAAGAAGTAGTTCGAGACGTTGTTGATCGTGCGAGTCGTCGATCACGATCACGCCCTGGTCGCCGATCGAGTAGAGGATCACGCCCTGCCAGAAGAGCAGCCCGGCCAGCGTGACGACGAACGACGGCACGCCGATGATCGCGACGAAGCTGCCCTGGAAGAGGCCGATGAGCGCCGTCACGATCACCGCGACGATGATCGCGACGATACCCGTCGTCTCCCAGCTCCCGTCGGGGAACTGGAGCTTCGCGACGACGACGCCCGCGATCCCCGACACGTAGCCGATCGAGAGATCGATCTCGCCGAGCAGGAGGACGAAGACGACGCCGATCGCGATCGTCGTCACGGCCGGCCATCTGCACCATCAGGTTCGTGAAGTTCCCGGCGGTGAGGAAGTTCTCGTTCTGCCAGTAGAAGAAGGCCACGATCACGATCAGCCCGAGCGACGATCGGGCATGACGCCCACGTCGCCTGCCTTCCAGGCGCTCCCAACGCCGTCGGGCGATGGCTGCCGAGCTGTTGCTCTCCTCGGGCGGACCGACGTCGATCGTCACGTCGCTCAGCCATGCCTCCGGACCGCCCGTTCCGTCGGATGCCGGCGACCTTGGTGGGGATGCCGGCGGTGATCGCGTGGACGACCTCCTGCTGGGTCGTCTGGCTGCGCTCGAGGACGGCGATGTTCTTGCCGAGACGGAGGACCGTGATCCGGTCGGCCACCTCGAAGATGTCGTGGAGGTTGTGCGAGATGAGGACGACCGCGAGCCCCTGCTCGGCGAGGCGACGGACGAGGTCGAGCACCTGGCGCGTCTGCGCGACGCCGAGCGCTGCGGTCGGCTCGTCGAGGATCACGATGCGTGAGTTCCACATCACGGCGCGGCCGATCGCGACCGACTGGCGCTGGCCGCCGGACAGGCTCGCCACCGGCTGCCGGATCGAGCTGATCGTCGTGACCGAGCAGGCCCTTCAGCACGTCTCGCGGTTCGGGCCTCCATCACCGGTTCCCGGAGCCGGAAGAGGAAGTCGCGCACCTCGCGGCCGAGATACATGTTCTGGACGACGTCGAGGTTGTCGCAGAGCGCGAGATCCTGGTAGACGACCTCGATCCCGAGCTTTGCCGCATCCTTCGGGCCGGAGATCGAGACCTTCTCCCCCTCGAACAGCACCTCGCCCTCGTCGATCGAGTAGATCCCGGCGATGCACTTGATCAGCGTCGACTTGCCGGCGCCGTTGTCGCCGACGAGCGCCATGACCTCGCCGGACCGCACCTCGAAGTCGACGTCGGTCGAGCGCGACGACCGACCCGAAGCTCTTGTAGACCCTCGCGCCTCGAGCGTCGGCGTCACCGAGGCCGCGGGCGGTCGGCGATGGTCTCGGTCGGTCGCGGTCATCTCCTGTCGGATGTGTCGAGGGCGCCCGCTCGGGGCGCCCCCGACGGTTAGCCACGGCCTTGCAGAACTGCCTGTACGAGCCCGCGCACACCTCGGACCTCTTCAGGTGTCCGTCTCTGTAGAGGAGGTTGATGTTGGCCTTCGTGATCGAGATCGGCGGGATCGATGAACGCCGGCACTTCTTCGAAGCCGTTGTCACCGTGCCGGTCTGCCTTCGGCTACTGACCCTTAAGAGCGCGACCGCCGACCGCGGCCGCTGCGCGTCGCCTCGATCTTGGCGGCCTTGTGCACGGTCACCGACTGCCAGCCCGAGATGATGTTCTGCACGCCCTGCGCCGTCGCATCCTGCCCGGACAGCGGGATCGGCTTCAGCTTCTTCGCCTTGAACGCGGTCACGACCGCGTTCGCGAGGCCGTCGTTGGCCGCGGCGACGCGCGTCGATCTTGTTGGAGGTCGAGCACGAGCATCTGCTCGAAGATCGTGCGCGCCTTCTGGTTGTCCCAGCCCGGGCACGACCTGGTCCGGGCCCTTCGTGAACTTGCCGCTCTTGATCGAGCGGATCGAGCACGGAGTCGTAGCCCGCCTTGAACAGGAACGAGTTGTTGTCGGTCTGGCCGCCGTTGAGCTACGCGATGACCGGCTTCTGCCCGTACTTCCCACTGGCCCTTGGAGCCCTGCGACGACGCCCTTGCCCTGCAGGACGCCGACGGTGCGGCCGTCGAACGAGATGTAGATTCGACGCGGGCGAGCCCTTGCCGACCTGCCGGTCGTACTCGATCACCTTCGCCTGCTTCGCGACCGCGGCCCTCTCGATCGCGCAGCGACGAGCCGGCATCGAGCGAGACGAGGATGACGACCTTCGCACCGTTCGCGAGGCACTGGTCGGCCTGCGAGCGCTGCTTCTGGGCGTCATTGTCGGCGTTGTTGATCGACGTCGTGACCTTCGCCTTCTTGAACGCGGCGATGAACGTCGGGCGATCCTGCGTCTCCCACCGGACCGACGACTTCGGGTCGGGCAGCAGGACGCACATGTCCGACGATCCGTCGCAGTTCGACTTCGCGCTCCCCGCAAATGCCGCGCCGACCGATAGGCCGACGGCCAGCGTCCGCCACGGCGAACGCGACGATGAGCTTCTTCACTCGTGCCCTCCTTCGTATTCCTCCAATTCCTCCCGCGGGCACGGTACTTGGTCCCGCGGGCCTGTTCAAACCCCTCCTTCGACACTCAACGGTGCCCGATCGCCACCTCCTTCTCGCGCCCGGCCTCGCCGGACACGGACGCCAGACCAGTTCCGTCGTTCCGCGCGCGGGCCGCCTCCACCGCCCACGGCGCCTCCAGCACGCGGCGCAGCGAGAGCGCCGCCGCGCCCCGCACCGCTGCGCCGTCGCCGAACGCCGACGGAAGCACGACGAACGACCCCGACCGGGCCGCGAGCGACCGCTCCTCGAGCGTCCGCCGAACCTCGTCTGCGAGCCAGGGCGAAAGCGGCCCGAAACAGCCCCCGAGCACGACCGCCTGGAGATCGAGGACGTTGAACGCCGACGCGAGCGCGATGCCCAGCCAGCGGCCCGCGTCGTTCAGCGCTCGCAGGACGTCCTGCGAGCCGTCCGTGGCCCGCCGCACGAGCTCGTCGTTCAGGCTGCGGGTTCGGCCGGAGGTCGAGATCCCCGCCGCCGCGGCGATCGACTCCTGACCCACGAGCGTCTCGACGCAGCCACGGCTGCCGCACGCGCAGCGCCGTCCGTCCGCGTCCACCGACACGTGGCCGAACTCGCCGCCGAAACCGTGCGTGCCGCGGAACAGCCGCCCTCCGAGCACGACCCCGCCCCCGACACCGACCTCTCCGAAGACGCAGACGAAGTCGTCGATCCCGACTGCGGCGCCCGTCCAGTGCTCGGCGAGCGCAGCGAGGTTCGACTCGTTCTCCACGTGGACGGGCAAGCCGAGACGCTCTTCGAGCTCGTCCCCGACGGGGATGCCGTGCCAGCCCAGGTTCGGCGCGAAGACGAGAGTCCCGGAGGCCTCCTCGACGAGGCCGGGCACGGCCACCGAGATCCCGATCGGGCGCAGGCCCTCACGGGCCGTCGCGTCCAGCGCCCCGCGGGCGGTGTCGGCCAGCCGGTCGAGCACGGGCCCGGGGTCGGAGCCGCGATTGTCGCCGTACGAGCGGCGCTCGTACCGCACGGTGCCCGTCAGGTCCTCGACGGAGACCGCGACGTAGTCGACGTTCACCTCGAGCCCGACGCCGACGAGGACGTCGGCGAGCTCGAGTCTCACGCCGGGGCGGCCCACCCCGCGGGGCGCCGTCGTCTCGCCCGTCTCGCGAACGAGCTCGAGGTCGAGGAGCTCGTTGACGAGGCTGGAGACGGTGCCACGCGTGAGCCCGGTGCCGGCGGCGACGTCGGCCCGCGAGCACGACGAGGCGGACGCGATGTGACGGAGGACGACGCCCAGGTTCGCCCGTCGGACGGTCGTCTGGTCGGCGCGGCGTGCGCGGGCGCCGTCGAAGGTCGGCAGGGCCCCTTCGCGGCGGGGCAGTGGGTCGGCGTCGTCCGGTTTCACTGGGAGCTCCATACGGCTTTGTATGGAGGGCGACCAAACTAACGCCGCAGCGCCACGCGTGTCAATCCACCGTCTATCGTCCCCGCGCGTGATCGCCGACGCCCACGTCGACCTCCTCATGGAGCTCGCCTACCGCGAGCGCCGCCTCGGCGAGAGCGACGTGTTCGCCTCGACCTGGCTTCCGCTTCTCGAGCAGGGCGGCGTCGCGCTCCAGGTGTGCCCGATCTACGTCGACGTCACCGTCCAGCCCGAGGGGTCGCTGCGAGAGGCGCTCTCGATGGTGGCCGCGTTCCACCGCGCCGTTCGCGAGAGCCCCGAGCGCCTGGCGCAGGTCTCGGTTGCGTCGGACCTCGACGCCGTCGAGTCCGGCGAGCGGATCGGGCTCGTGCTCGCCCTCGAGGGCGTCGAGTGCTTCGGTGTCGAGACCTGGCCGGCCGACGTGTTCCATGCGCTCGGCGTCCGGATGGCGGGGCTCACGTGGAACCGGCGCAACGCCTTCGCGGACGGCGCCGCCGAGAACGGCGGTGGGCTCTCACGCCTCGGTCGCGAGCTCGTCGACCGGCTCGTCTCGCTCGGCGTGATCCTCGACCTCGCACACGCATCGCGCGGCCTGTTCACCGAGGTCCTCGAGCGGATGGACGGGGCGCCGGTGCTCTGCTCGCACGGCGGGTGCCGCGGCGTCTACGACACGCCGCGGAACCTGGACGACGACCAGCTGCGCTCGCTGCGCGACGCAGGTGGCGTGTTCGGCCTGATGCTCCACCCCATCGCAATCGGCCCCGAGCGACGGACGATCGACGGCGTGATCGACCATCTCGACCATGCCGTCGCCGTGATGGGCGCCGACCGTGTCTGCCTCGGCGGCGACTTCACGAAACGGCTGTGGGAGGCGATGCCGCCGCCGCCCGAGCCGAAGGACGGCCTCATGCCGCCGGGCCTCACCCCCGGCCTCGGGATCGAAGGCCTCACGGGCTCCGACCAGTATCCGGCGCTGCTCGAGGGGCTGCGCGTGCGTGGGTGGAACGAGGAGGAGGTTGCCGCCGTGACCGCCGGCAACCTCCTCCGCTTCCTCCGCGCCGCGCTCCCTTAGTGCGCGGCGACGGCTCCCCCGGAGCTTTTACGCGCGACGCGCGACCAGCAGCACGATCGACGCGACCGCGATCCACGCCAACCAGGCGAACATCCCCAGGAACGCAACGGTCCCCAGAGATGCGATCCCGGCGACCACGCCGAGCCAGCCGAGCCACGCGGGAACGCCCGCGCGGATCGCAGCGAGCGATGCGGGGACGATCATGAGGGCCGCGCCGACGCCCGCAGCGCCGAGCAGGAACCAGCCGACGTCGTCGTAGCCGAGGTAGGCCTCGGCCTGGGAGAGCGCCCGAGCCGAGTCGCCGGGCATGTCGGCGAGCGGCGCCATCCAGATGATCCAGCAGAACGCGAAGCACAGCGTGAACGCCATCCCGCCGATCAGCACGAGGCCCGACTCGATCTCGGTCGCGACGGTGCGGAGGCGGGCATGGAGCCCCGCGACGAACATGCCGCCCAGCGCGACGGACGCGAGACCGAAGAGCAGGATCGCGATGTTCCAGCCCTCGTGAGAGGATGCGTACGCGACGACCTCGGCAGGGCTCTCGCCGGTGTCGTCGCTGGCGGGCGAGACCATCAGCATGATCAGCCCCGCGACGAGGCCGAGGCCGGCGAGCGGCGGCAGCAGCTTCGTCCAACCCTGCCGCGTGATCGAGATGCCGGTGTCGAGTGTGGTCGTTGTCAAGGTCTCCTCCTGTGGATGTCAGACGGGTGCGAAAACGGAGCTGTCGCCTACCGGCCGGAAGAGCCGGCCGAGGAGGCGCACGAGAGTGCGACGGGCATGGCGTCGCATGGCTAGCTCCCAGGCCTCGTGGTAGATGCGAGCGGATCGGCGTTCATGGTTCCTCCGGTGTGGAAGGCCTCCGGCCCGACCGCATGTCGCGGACGGGCCGGAGGCGGAGCGCGGCGACTCTTCACTCTGCGAGGGCCTAGACGCCGAGGGCGGTCGGGGCCTTCGGAGCGGCGGGCTCGTAGGTCGGCTTGTAGCCGAGCAGGCGGCCGAGCGGTGCGCCGAACGCGAGCCCGAGGCGCTGCAGCCAGGCGGGCGGGAACGGCAGCCGCACGTCGTCGAAGTGGTGCTTGGCGATGACCGCGAGCCGCAGTGGGTTGGGCATCCCCTTCTTCGAGACCTTGCCGTCCTCGGCGAGCGAGAACATCGTCTCGATCAGCTGCTCGAAGCCGAGCGCGGGGGTGACCTCGCACACGAAGTGGGCGGTCTCGTCGCCGATGTTCTCGAACCGGTGCGCCGTCCCGGCCGGGACGAGCACGCGATCGCCGGGCTTCGCGATGATCGTGTCCTTGCCGACGCGGAACTGCAGCTCGCCGGCGAGAACCTCGAAGAGCTCCTCCTGGGCGGGGTGCACGTGCGCCGCAGCGACTGCGCCGTTCGGCTCGACGAATGTCTCGACGACGACACGCTCGCCGTTCGAGTCGGCGGACGTCGTGCGGAACACGAGAGTCTCGCCGGTGACGCTGTTCGTGATGGACTGGCCGGTGGTGATCACTTCGTCTCCTTGTTCGGGCTGGACTTGACGTGACGCACCATCGGGGAGGGCGCTTAGGATCCGCCCAAGCTCCGCTTAAGGAGCGCAGGCAGGGGGTCTTAAGGCGTGGAATTCCGGCTCTTGGGGCCGCTGGAGGTGCTCGATGACGGCGGCGTAGCGGTACCGCTCGGCGGTCCGCGGCCGCGCGCGCTGCTTGCCCAGCTGCTTCTCCATCCGAACGTGGCCGTCTCGACCGACCGCCTGATCGACGGAATTTGGGGCGAGACTCCGCCTGCGAGCGCCCAGAACGCGCTCCAGGTGCACGTCCATACGCTCCGAGGCCTGCTCGGCGCGGACCGGATCCTGACGCGTCCCCCCGGCTACCTCGTCCGCGTCGCGGCCGATGAGCTCGACGCCGAGCGCTTCGAGCGGCTGCTCGCCGCGCATGACCCTCGGGGGGCGCTCGCGCTCTGGCGCGGCCCCGCGCTCGCCGACCTCGCGAACGAGTCCTTCGCGCAGTCCGAAGCCACGCGCCTGGACGACGCCCGCCTCAGCGCGCTCGAGGCGCGTCTCGACCTCGACCTCGCAGACGGCCTCCACGCAACACTGACCGCCGAGCTGGACGCGCTCGTCGCGGATCACCCGCACCGCGAGCGCCTCCGCGCCCAGCACATGCTCGCCCTCTACCGCTCGGGCAGGCAGGCCGACGCGCTCGCCGCCTACCGCGAGGCCCGCGCGGCGCTGGACGACCTCGGTCTCGAGCCCTCGGCCGAGCTGCGTTCCCTCGAACAGCAAGTCCTTCGCCAGGACCCGGCGCTCGATCTCTCTCGTCCCGCGCGAGGTTCCTCCGTCGACCGGCCGTCACCCGGTACCGAGCTCGTGGGGCGGGCGCTCGAGGTCGCAGCGATCTGCGCCTTGCTGGAACGCGACGACACGCGGCTCGTGACATTGACGGGCGCCGGCGGCACGGGGAAGACAAGCCTCGCGCTCGCGGTTGCCCGACAGCTCGCCGGCGCCGACGCCGTCGTCGTCGAGCTCGGCTCCATCTCGGAGCCCGGGCTGGTCGCCACGTCGATCGCGAAGGCGCTCGAGATCGACGAGGAGCCCGGGCGAGCGGTCGAGGAGACGCTCGCGGAATCCGTCGCCGACCTCGATCGACTCGTCGTGATCGACAACTTCGAGCATCTCCTCGGCGCGGCAGAGCTCGTGGGCAGGCTGCTCCGCTCCGGGTCGGCGCTTCGCGTGCTCGTCACGAGTCGAGCGCCGCTGCATTTGTCGGCAGAGCATGAGTACCGGGTCGCGCCGCTGCGGATTCCGGAGCAGCACGCGACGACGGTCTCCGAGCTCGAGGGGGTGGAATCGGTGCGCTTGTTCGTTCGACGAGCGGCGGCCGTAATGCCCGGCTTCGAGCTCAGCGACGACAACGCCGAGGCAGTCGCACGGATCTGCCGCGCGCTGGACGGACTGCCCCTGGCCATCGAGCTCGCGGCGGCGCGGATCCGGGTTCTCGGGCCCGACGGCATGGCTCAGCGCATCGGCGAGCGGCTGGCGCTGCTCACCCGTCGCGCCCCCGACCTCGCGGAGCGCCAACGATCGCTTCGTGCGACGATCGAGTGGAGCGTCCGCCTGCTCGACGAGCCCGCCCGAGCGGCGTTCGGGGCCGTCGGCGTCTTTGCGGCGCCTGCGTCGCTCGCGTCGATCGAGCACGTCGTCGGCGACGGGGTCGTCGACGTACCGGGGGCGATGGAGGCGCTCCTCGACGCCTCTCTCGTCATTTCGGAGGCCGATTCGTCGGGCGAGCCACGCTTTCGGATGCTCGAGACGATTCGCGACTACGCGGTCGCAGACCTTGGAGCGAGCGGCGCCGAGTCCGAGACGCGCGACAGGCACCTCGCCGACGTCGTCGACACGGTCAGTCGGTGGGACACGTCACGACGCGATGACCCGAACGATCGCGGCGACCTCGCGATCGTCGACGAGATCTATCCCGACGTCGTGGCGGCGCTCCGCCACGCAACTGCTACGAGCGCCGTGGAGCCCGAGTTTCAGCTTCTCGCTGTGATCTGGCGCTACTGGAGATGGCGGGGGTACGTCGAGGACGCGCATCACCATCTCGATGTCGCAACCGCCTCGGACGACCCGCGAGTCCCACGGTTGGAAGCCGCAAACGCGTTGCTGGGCGCGTCGGTGATCGAGTTGATACGCGGCGACCTGCGTCGCGCGGGCTCGCACGCCGAGCGAGCTGCGGCCTCGTACGGCGCCGTCGACGAGCCACTGCTCGAGGCGAAAGCCCTGGTCCAGCTCGCGTCGATCGCGAACGCCGGCGGTGATCCCGAACGCTCGCTCACGCTCTGCGAGCGCGCTGCGCCAGTGCTACGCGACGGCGGTGAACTCGACATCCTCGGGATCGCACTGATGGCGACTGCTGAGTCGGGCCGGCGGCTGGGCAATCTCGAGCGCGCACGCGCCGCGGCCGTCGAGGCCGTCGAGCTCCGTGCGTCGCGCGGCAACACTCGAGGCGCCGGCTTCGCACGCGTTGTCCTCGCAGACATCGAGCAACGACGAGGCGAACACGCTGCTGCTGCCCACCTCCTCCGTCAGTCGCTCCCCGTCGCGGGTGAGCTCGGCGATCTGGAGAGCCTGGCGCCGAACCTGTTCGTCACGGCTGCGACGCTCGCTGCCTTCGGCGACCACGACACCGCGGCGCGCCTGCTCGGAGCTGCGGAGGCGACCCTGCGGCTCATGGGCGTCGATCGATTCGAGATGGAGCGCGAGGACTACTTCGAGCCCGTTCTTGCGAAGATCCGAGCGGTCATGCCCGACGCCGAGGCCCGAGCCCACTACGAGGCCGGCCTGATGCTGGGACAGGAAGAGGCAGCACGGCTCGCACTCGACCGTCTCGGCGCGGTCGACCGGCGATCCTAGAATGCGCCGGATAGTGGTCGAGGAAGCCTGAGGGCATGGAGTTCAGGCAGCTTGGCCCCCTGGAAGTCCGGGGTGACGACGGGGCCGAAGTCTCGCTCGGTGGCGCTCGACCGCGGGCGCTGCTCGCGCTCCTGCTGCTCCATCCCAACCAGGCGGTCTCGACCGACCGGCTGATCGACGGGATCTGGGGAGACGCGCCCCCCGCCAGCGCCGCGAACGCGCTCCAGGTACATGTCCACGCGCTTCGCAACGCGCTCGGCGCCGACCGGATCGTGACCCGCGCACCGGGCTACATGCTCCGCGTCGAGGAGGGCGAGCGCGACGTCGAGCGCTTCGAGCACCTCGTTGCCGACGGTCGGCCGCGCGAGGCGCTTGCGCTCTGGCGCGGGCCGGCGCTCGCCGACCTCGCCTCCGAGGCGTTTGCCCAGGCGGAGGCTGCGCGGCTCGAGGAAGCCCGACTCGGCGCGCTCGAGGCCCGCATCGCCGCCGACCTCGCCGCCGGACGACACGACTCGCTCGCCGCAGAGCTCGAGGCTCTCGTTGCGGCCCATCCGCATCGCGAGCGCCTTCGCGCCCACCAGATGCTCGCCCTCTACCGTGCGGGTCGCCAGGCGGATGCGCTCGCCGCCTACCGCGCTGCCCGCGCTGCCCTCGACGAGCTCGGCCTCGAGCCCTCGGCCGAGCTGCGCACGCTCGAGCAGCAGATCCTCCGGCAGGATCCAGCGCTGGACCCGTCGTCCACCGGACGCGACAGAGGCCCCGTCGGGCGAGCTTCCGGTCGAGACGACGCCACTCGTCGGCCGCGAGCTCGAGATCGCAGCCGTGACCAGCCTCCTGGGACGACCGGACACGCGGCTCGTGACGCTCACCGGCCCCGGCGGAACGGGGAAGACCCGGCTCGCGCTCGCGGTCGCGCGGGGAATGGCCTCCGAGGGCCGGGCGGTCTTCGTCGACCTCTCGGCCGTCGCAGATCCGGCGCTCGTCGTCCCCACGGTCGCTCACGTTCTCGGCGCCAGCGAGTCTCCGGGAGGAGATCCCGTCGAGACGGTCGCCGCGACGGTGGGTGAGCACCCGACGCTGCTCGTGCTCGACAACCTCGAGCAGGTGCTCGACGCTGCGGTCGACGTCGCGCGCCTGCTCGACGCCTCTCATCCGCTTCGCGTGATCGCGACGAGCCGCGCGCCGCTTCGTATCACGCGCGAGCGCGTCTACGCGGTGCAGCCGCTGCCCGTCCCCAGTCTCGGCGCCGACACCACCCAGGGCATCGAGCACGTCGCGGCGGTCCGCCTCTACGTCGAGCGCGTGCACGCGGCCGATCCACACTTCGTGATCACCGACGAGAACGCGGGCGCCATCGCCCGGATCTGCAGAGCTCTCGACGGGCTTCCGCTCGCGCTCGAGCTCGCCGCCGCTCGCGTTCGGACGCTCGGCGCCGAAGGGACCGCCGCCCGCCTCGGCGAGCGCCTGTCGTTGCTCTCACGAGGCGCCCGCGATCTGCCCGAACGGCAACGCTCGCTACGCGCGACCCTCGACTGGAGCGTCCAGCTGCTCGACGCCCATGCGGTTCGCGTGCTCGGCGCGCTCGGCGCGTTCAGCGGCGGGGCGTCGCTCGAGGCCGTCGAGGCCGTCGCTCGAGGCAGCGACGTCCCCTCTGCCCTCGAGGATCTGCTCGACGCCGCGCTCGTGACGCGCACCGGCGGAGCGACGGGCGAGCCGCGCTTCGGCATGCTCGAGACCGTGCGCGAGTACGCGACCGAGCTCCTTGCGGAGCTCGGAGGAGGAGCGCGAGCTGCGCGACCGTCATCTCGAGTGGTTCCTCGCGCTGGTGGAAGGAGACGGGCCGTACTGGAAGCGGGACATGGACGCCGCGTGGCTCGACCGGATCGAGCTCGAGCACGACAACTACCGGACGGCGCTCGAGCATGCGCGTGCGACGGGCGACGTCGAGCGTGAGCTGCGGCTCGCGAATGCGCTGCGGTACTTCTGGCGCGTGCGCGGCTACGTCGTCGAGGGGCGACGTCGACTCGAGGCTGCGGTGGAGCGCTCGGGCTCCGTCGATCCCGGCCTCCGGGCGCGCACGCTCGGCGAGGCGGGGATCATGGCGTTCACCGGCGGCGACTACGAGCGCTCGCGCGTCCTCTGGACCGAAGCGCTGCCTCTCATCGAGGCTCTGGGGGATCGTCGCGAGATCGCCCGCGCGAACTTCGAGCTTGGCGCGTGGGCCCACGCGACGAGCGACCTTGCCGAGGCACAGCGGCGCTACGAGTCGGCCCGCGAGGCGCTGTCGGACGTCGACGACCCCGTGGGGAACGCGACCGTGCTCGGCAACCTCGCGATCGTCTACCAGGCGACCGGGCAGCCCGCACGCGCCCGCGAGGCATCCGAGGCGGCGCTCGAGCTGTACGAGAAGAGCGGAGACCTGGACGGGCTCGCTGTCACCACGCTGAACATGGCGTTCGTCGAGCTCCGGAACGACGATCTTCCCGAGGCTGCCCGCCGTCTCGGCGAAGCGCTCGCGTGGTCGGAGCGGCTGGGACACCGCGAGGTCCTGGCGTACGCGGTCGGCTACGCCTCCGAGCTTGCGCTCGCGATCGGGCGCCCGGACGACGCGGCCGTGCTCTGCGGCGCGTTCGACCAGATGTTCGAGCTGATCGACAGCGTGCCCCAGCCCGACGAGATCGAGCGACACGCACGGCTGGTGGAACGGCTCGCGACCGAGATCGACGTCGAGGAGCCAATCGCCCGTGGCCACGCGCTGCCGTCGGACGCGGTGACCTCCCTCGTCCGCGAGCTTCTGGACGCCGCCCGCCCCTGACCGTACGATTCCACCTCTCGGCGGAGAAGGGGGTCAAGGGTCATGGAGTTCCGGCTGCTGGGGCCGCTCGAGGTCGTGGACGACGGCGGCGCCGCCCTGCCGCTCGGCGGTCCGAGGCCGCGTACGCTGCTCGCCCTCCTCCGCCGAGCGCCGCGCAGAGCTGAGGCACCAAGGCGCGTCTCTCGAGCCGGACGCGGTCGTTGCTCTCGCGCTCGAGTCGAGCCGTCACTCGGGGTCGACCGTCTAGAGGCTCGCGCCGCCGTCGGCGACGAGCACCGAGCCGGTGACGTACGAGGCCTCGTCGGAGACGAGCCAGGCGACGAGCGCCGCGATCTCCCGCGGCTCGGCGAGTCGACCGAGCGCCGCCTCGGCGGCGAGGGCGTCGAGCTCGCCGCCTGCCAGCTCGCGGACCGTCTCGCCGTCGATCGTCCCTGGGACGATCGCGTTGACCGTGACCCCCGCCGGCGCCAGCCTGGCCGCGGCACGGCGCGTCAGCGAGATCAGGGCCGCCTTCGACGCCGCGTAGTGGGCGCCGACGACGCCGCGTCCCTTGAGCGCCGAGTCCGACGAGACGTTGACGATGCGGCCCGCTCCGCCCCTCTCGAGCAACGGGCCGACGGCGCGGATCCCGAGGAACGACCCCTTGAGGTTCGTCGCGAGCACGTCGTCCCACTCGTCCGGCTCGATCTCGAAGAGGTCACGGACGACGGTGCGCGCGGCGCAGTTGACGAGGCCCCACGGCTCACCCGCGGCCTCGAGCGCGTGCCCCGCTTCGTCCCATGCCCGTGGGTCGCGGACGTCGAGCCGAAGGCCGCCGGCCGCGATGTCGGCGCCCACGACCGCGTAGCCGTCGTCCGCGAGCCGCGCGGAGATCGCAGCACCCAGCCCACGGGCGGCGCCGGTGACGAGCACCGCCCTCATCGAACGAGGAGGCTCGCGCCGATCGCGCCGCCGAGATCGCCGAGCGCTGCGAGGCGGTACTCGGGCGCCTCGCGAAAGAACGTGTGCTCGCGGGCGGCATCCTCGACGCGACGCAGCCAGGCGGGGCCGAGCCGCTCGCCGAGCCCACCGCCGAGCACGACGGCATCCACGTCGAGGAGCGTGACGGCCGAGCCGATCCCGACCCCGAGCGCGTCGACCGCCTCGCCGAGCAGCTCGTTGGCGACCTCGTCGCCCGCTTCGAGCGCCCGCAGCCAGATGCCGCTCGTCAACCTGTCGCGCCCGCGCTTGTGCATGAGGTCGAACAGCACCGTCTCGCGCTTTCGCGACTCCTTCCGTGCCCGCTCCTCGAGCGCCCCGCGCCCGGCGTACGCCTCGACACAGCCCTTGAGGCCGCAGTTGCAGCGGCGGCCGCCCGGCTTCGCGCACATGTGGCCGATCTCGCCGGCCGAGCCGCGCCCGGTCAGCAGGCGGCCGTCGACCACGAGCCCGCCTCCGACGCCCGTCCCCCAGAAGACGCCGAGGAAGGATCGCACCCCCTTGCCCGCCCCGAAGCGTCGCTCTGCTTCGACTGCGACGCTCACGTCGTTCCCGAGCACGGCCGGCACCCCGAGCGCGGCGGCGACCGCAGGCGCGAGCGCGAACGGCTCGTTCAGGCCCTCGACGTTCGGGACCTGAAGCACCGTCCCCGTCGCGGCGTCGATGCTTCCGGGGGCGCCGATCCCGACACCCTCGAGCTCGCGCGGCGCGACCCCGGCCTCGCCCGCGGCGTCACGAACAGTCTGGGAGATCTCCGCGGCGACGGCCTCCGGGCTGCCACGGGTCGGCGTGTCCCGGCGGGCGGTCGCGAGGACGCGGGCGCCGCCTGCGACGACGACCGCCTGGATCTTCGTCCCTCCGAGGTCGACGCCCGCTCTCAAGAAAGGCGCCGGACGACCTCGGCGAGGGGCTTGCGGTTCGCGCGCGCGCTCCACTCCTCGGGGCCGCGCGCCGTGACGTCACGGAGCCGCTCGGGGATCCCGAAGGAGAGCACGATCGCGACGTCCTCCTCCTCGGCCACGTCGAGCGCAACCCGTATCCCCTCGGCGTTCGCGATCCCGTTCGGGCAGGACGAGAGACCGGCGTTCCAGGCGGCGAGCAGCATGTTCTGGGCCGCGCGACCCGCGTCGAACCTCACCGGGCCCTTGCCCTTCACGACGATCGCCACGACCAGACCGGCCGAGCGGATGTTGGTCGGCTCGTAGACCGTGTCTGCGATCCGCTCGAGACGCTCACGTGAGGTCGGGACGACGAAGGTCCACGGCTGGCGGTTCTTCGAGGAGCCCGACAGCCGGCCCGCATCGAGGATTCGCTCGACGACGTCGTCCGGCAGCGGATCGGGACGGTAGCGGCGCTCGTCGCGGCGGCTCGCGATGGCGAGGAAGGTGTCCACCGAAGTAGCGTAGTACCGTGGTGACTCACGTCGACCAGGCCTCGGTCAGCCTCCTTCGCTGGCTCCGGCGCCAGCTTCGGCAGCCGACACCGCTCCGCGAGCACCTCGAGGCAGCGGTGGCGAACGACGATCCGGCAGAAGCGCGCCGCCTCATCGCCCGGTTCGACTTCTCCGAGGCGCAGCGCCGCCATGTGGAAGGGCTGATCGACCGCTGGGAGCAGGGCCGTTCCAGCGGCTGAGAACGCGGAGATCGTCCGTCGGATCTTCGACGGCTTCGCGCAGAAGCAGGGCTTCGCGCTGCGCGGCGTGTTCGCGGACGACGCGACATGGGTCGTCCCCGGCGAGGGCGTCATGGCCGGGACCTTCCGCGGCCGGGAGGAGATCTTCCGTTTTCTCGGACGGCTACCGAAGGAGACGAACGGCACGTACGGGTCGCAGCTGATCGACGTGCTCGTCTCTGACGACAGGGCGGCGGCCCTCTACCGCGCGACGGGGGAGCGCGGCGGGACACGGCTCGACCTCGACCAGGTGCTGCTGTTTCGGATCGACGCAGGTCTCGTCCAGGAAGTCCTCGCGCTCCCTTCGGACCCCGCCGCGTTCGAGGATTTCTGGGCTCGATAGCGCCGTTTCGCGCGTAGCATGGTCGCCCGATGAGCGCCTCCGCAGTGGCTTCCGAACGGCCGACGGTGCGGATCCGCGGCACGGCGTACCCCGTGCTGCTGCCGACGCTGCGCGACCCGCGCCTGCACCTCGCGGGCGTGATCGTGACGCTGCAGATCCTCGGGCAGACGGCGTTCGACTTCAACCTCTCGATCGCGCAGATCCTCGTCTCGCTGCTCACGTGCGCGGTCCTCGAGGTCGGGATCGCACTGCGGCGACAGCGCGTGATCATGTGGCCTGCGAGCGCGCTCCTGACCGGGAACGGCGTGGCGTTCGTGCTCCGCGTACCGGGGACCGAGCACGGCGACTGGTGGAGCCTGCACGGCTGGTGGATCTTCGCCGGGACGGCCGCCGTCGCACTGCTCTCGAAGTACGTGATCACCTTCCGCGGGCGGCACATCTTCAACCCGTCGAACTTCGGCCTCGTCCTCTGCTTCCTGCTGCTCGGGCCGGAGCGCGCCGACCCGCTCCCCTTCTGGTGGGGCCCGATGTCGGTCTGGCTCGCACTCGCGATCGCGCTGATCGTCGGCGGCGGGCTCGCGATCCTCGCGCGACTGCACCTCCTCGGGATCGCGGTCGGCTTCTGGCTGGCCTTCGCAGCGGGGGTCGCCGTCCTCGCGGTCAGCGACCACGAGATGACGGCCGCCTGGCATCTCGGCCCGATCGCCGGCTGGGAGCTCTGGCGGGTGCTCGTCACGTCGCCCGAGATCCTCGTGTTCCTGTTCTTCATGATCACCGACCCGCGCACCATCCCCTCGAGCGGCGGTGGCCGCCGCGTGTACGCCGTCTCGGTCGGGTTCCTCGCAGTGCTGCTGATGGCGCCGTGGACGACGGAGTTCGCGCACAAGGTCGCGGTGCTCGGCGCCCTCGCGCTGGTCTGCGCTGCGCGCCCCGTTCTCCTGCTGGTTGCCGAGCGACGCGCCGAGGGCGTCGTGCACTGGGCTCGTCGGCAGTCGCCGGCCGCCCGGGTCGGCGCCGCGGCGCTCGGCGTGACCGCGGCGATGGCGTTGGTGGCGCTCGCCGGGCTTCCCGCGCGCGGGGAGCAGGCCGGCGCGGCCGCGCCCGGAAGCCTCGTCCCCGTGGTGAGCGTCGTCTCGACGCCAGGGTTGGCGCCGGTCGATACCGCGACGGCACGAAGGATCGCCGCCGACCTCGCGACCGACCTCGACGTCGCGGCGGACGCCCTCCGCACGCGGGATCGCGAGAAGGCGGGCCAGGCGGCGACCGGCAGTTGGCTCGCCGATCTCTGGCGCCGGATCGACGCGTCGCACGGCGCCGAGGTCGACGTCGCCACCTACCAGACGGACCGGATCCGCCTCCGACTCGAGCCCGGCGACGGACAGGGACCGCCGCTCGTCCTCGCGACGCTTCACGGAACGATGCGCACGACGACCTACGGCGCGGGAGACGAGCCGCTCCGGGAGACCCCGCCGGCCGACGTCGTCCGCACGTTCGAGGTTGCCGAGCAGGGCGGCCGGTTCCTCGTCGTCGGCCTTCGAGGCGAGCAGCGGGCCGGGACGCCCGTTGCGGCCACGAGAGCCTCGTTCACGCTGACCGACGTCGCCCCGAGCGTCGGCCTCGACTTCCGGCACGGCGCGTTCCGCTACACCCCTCCCGGAGAGTTCCACGACGAGACCGCGATGATGGGCGGCGGAGTCTGCTGGATCGACTACGACCAGGACGGCTGGCTCGACCTCTACGTCGTCAACGGGTACGCCGAGACGGACGCCGCCGGGTACCGGGCCGAAGGAGCTTTCCCGAAGAGCCGCCTCTACCGGAACGTCCGCGGCCAGTTCCGGGACGTGACCGCCGCCACGGGCGCCGCCCTGGGCGTTCGTGGGAGCGGCTGCGTGGCCGCGGACCTCGATGGCAACGGGGCCACCGACCTCTACGTGACGACGGCGGGGTACGACGTGGCGCGCGACGCCTACGACGCGCTCCTCTGGAACGACGGCCATGGCCGGTTCACGGAAGGCGCCTGGCGCGCCGGGATCCGAAAGCCCGGGTGGCACACCGGCGTCGCCGTCGCCGATGTCGACGGCGACGGGAGGCTCGACGTGTTCGTGTCGGGCTACACGGACGTCAACGCCCCGATTCCCGGCTCCGAGTCTGGCTTCCCTGCTGACCACTCGGCCGAGCGCGACCTGCTCTACCTCAACGTCGGCGACAACGGCGGGTATCCGGTCTTCCGCGAAGTCGGTCGGGCAGCGGGGCTCGAGCCGCGTGGCCTCGACCACGGTCTCGGCGCGTCGTTCGCCGACGTCGACCGCGACGGCCGCGTCGACCTCTACGTCGCCAACGACCTCGACCCGAACCGGCTCTACCTGAACGTCGCCTGCTCCGGCTGTCCGCTCGGGTTCCGTCTCGTCGAGCGAGGGAAGGCGGAGCGGGTCGACGACCCGAACGCCGGGATGGGCGTCGCCGCGGGCGACTACTCGGGCGACGGCCTCGACGACCTCTTCGTGACGAACTCCCGCGGCCAGCTCCACGCCGCGTATCGCAGCCGCGCGGTCGGGCCGTTCGCCGACGTTCGACCCGACTTCTCCGCGGCGCTCGGGCAGCGCTCGACGGGCTGGGGCGCGATGTGGGCGGATCTCGACCTCGACGGGAGCCTCGAGCTCGCGCTCGCGAACGGCGCGATCCCCGTGACGAACCTCGTCGAGAACGCCGATCGCCTCCAGGTCGTCAGCACGGCGAACGGCGACGTGCGGTCGCTCCGGGTCGGTGCCGTCGCCCCCCGCAACGGCCGTGGCCTCGCGGCCGCCGACTTCGACAACGACGGCGACCTCGACCTCGCCGTTGGCTCGATCGGCGGGCGGCTCCAGCTCCTCCGAAACGACGGCGCCAAGGGCCACTGGCTCGAAGTGGCGCTTCGGCCCTTCGTTCCCGGGACGCGGGTGACGATCACCCTGCCCGACGGCAGAACGCTCACGCGCGAGGCGCGGGCGGGGAGCAGCTACCTCTCCTCCGAGGACCCGCGGCTCCACTTCGGGCTCGGCAACGCGAGTCGCGTCGACGTCGCCGTCCAGTATCCGGGCGACGAGCCGAAACGAGTGCGCGACGTCGGCGCCGACCGTCTCGTCGTCGTCGGCCGATAGCGACAGGCCGACTGGTGTCCGACCTCCGTTGGACACCCGCTCTTCGAGCGTCGCATGACATGAGCAGGAGAGCAGGTGTCGGACTGAGGTTTGACACCGGATAGGGTCGGCCGGATGCGGGAGCGATTCGGAGCGGTGCCGACCGCGGCGCTCGTCGACATCATGGACGACCTCGGGCACCGAGAGCAGACGCTGCCTCCGTCGATCCGGGCGCTCGCGCCCGGCATGCGCGTCGCCGGGACGGCGTTCACGGTCGAGGGCGGCCCTTCGGCCCACGGCGACTGGGACGCGACGATCCGCAAGACGCTCGCGATGCTCGGCGCCGTGCCGTCAGGCCATGTGGCGGTCTACCAGTGCAACCACGAGCGATCGGCGCATTTCGGCGAGCTGTCCGCCACGTCGCTCGCCTCGCGCGGCGTCGCCGGCTGCGTGATCGACGGCGGCTGCCGTGACGTGCGACTGATCGAGGAGCTCGGCTTTCCCGTCTTCACCCGCTTCGTCACGCCGGAGGACTGCACGTGGCGGTGGGAGGTAACCGCAACGCAGCGGCCGATCACGATCGGGACCGTGCGGATCGAGCCCGGCGACTGGGTGGTGGGCGACGAGGACGGCGTCGTCGTCGTGCCTGCGGGCATGGCCGAGGACGTGCTGCACGCCGCGGAGGAGAAGGTCGGGACCGAGAACCTCGTGCGTGACGCGGTCCGAGACGGCATGACCCCGCTCGAGGCGTTCGAGCGCTACGGGGCGTTCTGAGCCGTAGCCCACGTCCATGGGTGCCTGGCTCGAGCCAGCAGCTACCGCACTACGCTCCCCACCCGGGCTCGCGCCCCGACGCGCCCAGCGTTTCGAGCACCACCTCGATGAGGCGGTTCGAGGAGAGGACGTGCTCGCGGGCGAGCGCGCGAGCGGCAACCGCGCTGCCCGCCGCGATCGCCTCGCGGATGGCGCGGTGCTGGAGGTCGTTCTTGGCGTAGAGCTCGTCGAGCTCCACCCGCGCCTGCCAGACGCGGTCACCGATGAACGTGCGGCGCGCTCCCTTCGCGATCCGCTCGACGAGCGGGAGCTCGGCGACGCGGTAGATGACGTCGTGGAATGCGTAGTTCGCCTGCATCCACTCGACGAACAGGGTCGCGTCGCGCGGCGCGCCGCTCCTTGCCTGCGCACGTAGCTCGAGCGTCAGCTCGCCGAAGCGGCGCTCCATCGCGTCGAGCTCCGCGAGGTCGTCGGGCGTCATCTTCGGGGTCGCGACCTCGGTCGCGAGCGCCTCGAGCTCCGCGCGGACGAGGAACGCCTCGCGCAGCTCGTGCGCCGAGATCGAGCGGACACGCACTCCCCGATTGGGCTCGAACGACACGAGCCCGAGTGCCGCGAGCCGCCGAAGCGCTTCGCGGACGGGCGTACGGCTCACCTCGAACCGCTCGGAAAGCGTCTCCTGCCGCAGCACCGTGCCCGGTGCGATCACGCCCGACACGATCTCGTCCTCGAGCTCCCGGGCGATGTCGTCGGCCTTGGTGGAGACGAGGCTCATGGGATGCAAGCGTACCCGACTTGCATCCTAGAATGGTCTTATTTGGATCCAAAATGAGCGCGATACGCCCTTGACAGGGCGATATTTCTCATTCTAGGATCCGAGAATGGAAATCTTGGATCCTGTTCGCCCGTACAGCACCGAGGACGTCGAGCGCCTGCGTGGCTCCGTGCGCGTCGAGCACACGCTCGCCCGCCTCGGAGCGGAGCGCCTCCGCGAGCTGCTCGCCACACGCGAGTGGGTGCCGGCCCTCGGCGCCATGACCGGCGGACAGGCGGTGCAGATGGTCAAGGCGGGGCTCGAGGCGATCTACCTCTCGGGCTGGCAGGTCGCAGCGGACGCGAACCTCGTCGGAGGGACGTACCCGGACCAGAGCCTCTACCCCGCGAACTCGGGGCCGGCGCTGGCGCGGCGGATCAACAACGCGCTGCTGCGAGCCGACCAGATCGGGCACGCCGAGGGGGACGGCGCCACCTACTGGCTCGCGCCGATCGTCGCCGACGCGGAGGCCGGGTTCGGCGGCCCGCTGAACGCGTTCGAGCTCATGAAGTCCTACATCGAGGCCGGAGCCGCGGCCGTCCACTTCGAGGACCAGCTCTCCTCCGAGAAGAAGTGCGGCCACCTCGGAGGAAAGGTGCTCGTGCCCACGAGCCAGTTCGTGCGGACTCTCGTCGCCGCCCGGCTCGCCGCGGACGTCCTCGACGTCCCGTCGCTGATCGTCGCCCGCACGGACGCGCTCTCCGCTTCGCTCCTGACGAGCGACGTCGACGAGCTCGACCGCGCGTTCTGCACGGGCGAGCGAACCCCCGAGGGCTTCTTCCAGATCCTGGACGGGATCGACGCGGCGATCGCGCGGGGGCTCGCCTATGCGCCGTACGCGGACCTCGTCTGGTGCGAGACCTCGACCCCAGACATGGCCGAGGCCGAGCACTTCGCCGCCGCCATCCACGAGCGCTATCCGGGCAAGCTCCTGGCGTACAACTGCTCGCCGTCGTTCAACTGGCGGAAGCACCTCTCGGACGGCCAGATCGCGGCGTTCCAGCGCGAGCTCGCGGCGATGGGCTACCGCTTCCAGTTCATCACGCTCGCGGGGTTCCACGCGCTCAACCTGTCGATGTTCGAGCTCGCCCGCGGCTACCGGGCCGACGCCATGCCTGCGTACGTCGAGGTGCAGGAGCGTGAGTTCGCACTCGAGGACGCCGGCTACACCGCCACCCGCCACCAGCGCGAGGTCGGCGCCGGGTACTTCGACCAGGTGATGCAGGCGGTCTCGGGCGGGCTCTCGTCGACGCTCGCCCTGACCGGTTCCACCGAGGAGCAGCAGTTCCACCCGGAAAGGAGCGCAGCATGACGCCGACGACGCTCATCCGCGAGAAGCCCGTCAAGCCTGCGGCCGCACGCCCGGCGCGGGTGCCGCAGGCGCCGATCGTCACGCGTGCCGAGATTGCGCCGTGCACGTGCCCCGAGCACTGCGAGCGGGACCACACCGACGAGTGATCCTCGCTTCGCGAGAATCACCCAGGTGAGAGACTCCGCTCGATGAACACGCGCGACGTGCTGACGGCGGACGCGGTCGAGTTCCTCACCGACCTGCAGCGCGAGTTCGGCGAGCGCCGGCGCGAGGCGCTCGCTCGGCGGGCCGAGCGGCTCGGACGGCTCACGGACGGCGAGCTGCCCGACTTCCTGCCCGAGACGGCCGACGTCCGAGCGGACGACTGGAGCGTTGCGCCGTTCCCGGACGAGATCGCCGATCGTCGCGTCGAGATCACAGGCCCTGTCGACCGGAAGATGGTCATCAACGCCCTCAACTCGGGCGCAAGAGTGTTCATGGCCGACTTCGAGGACGCGAACTCGCCGACGTGGGAGAACTGCATCGAGGGGCAGCGGAACCTCACGGACGCGCTCGAGCGGACGATCTCGCTCGACACCGGCGAGAAGCAGTACACGCTGAACGAGGACGTGGCCGTGCTCTTCGTCCGCCCGCGCGGCTGGCATCTCGAGGAGCGCCATTTCGAGATCGACGGCTCACCGATGTCCGGCTCGCTGTTCGACTTCGGGCTCTACTTCCTCCGCAACCATGGCCGGAACGGGCGCTACTTCTACCTCCCGAAGCTCGAGTCGCACCTCGAGGCGCGGCTCTGGAACGACGTCTTCGTGTACGCGCAGGATCGCCTCGGCGTCCCTCGCGGGACGATCAAGGCCACCGTCCTCATCGAGACGATCCTCGCCTCGTTCGAGATGGACGAGATCCTCCACGAGCTCCGCGAGCACTCGGCCGGCCTCAACGCAGGGCGCTGGGACTACATCTTCAGCGTCATCAAGAAGCTCGGGCACCGCCCGGAGTTCGTGCTCCCGGACCGGGCTGCCGTGACGATGGCCGTGCCGTTCATGCGCTCCTACTGCGAGCTCCTCGTGAAGACGTGCCACCGACGCGGCGCCCACGCGATGGGCGGGATGGCGGCGTTCATCCCGTCGCGGCGGGACCCCGCGGTGAACGCCGTCGCGCTCGAGAAGGTGCGCGAGGACAAGGACCGCGAGGCGTCACAGGGATTCGACGGGACGTGGGTCGCCCACCCCGACCTCGTCCCGGTTGCGGTGGAGTCCTTCGACCGCGTCCTGGGGGACCGGCCCAACCAGATCGAGCGGCAGCGCGACGACGTGGAGATCCGCTCCGCCGATCTGCTCGACGTCGCCGCCACGCCCGGTGACGTGACCGAGGAGGGGCTCCGCAACAACGTCTCCGTGGGGATTCAGTACCTCGCCGCCTGGCTCAACGGGTCGGGGGCGGTCGCGATCAACAACCTCATGGAGGACGCCGCGACGGCCGAGATCTCGCGCTCGCAGATCTGGCAATGGCTCCGGCACGACCGGGTGGGCGAGGAGGACGTGCGCCGGATCACCGACGAGGAGGTCGCGAAGCTCGGTGCGGGCTACGACGCCGCACGAGCGATCTTCGAGCGGATCGCCACCGAGCCCGACTTCGTCGAGTTCCTCACGCTGCCGGCCTACGACCGGCTCGTCGCCGTCGAGCACGTATAGGCGGGCGAGGGCCGGTTTCCCGGCCCACGCTCTGCGACGGCTGATACGGGCTTTGTCTCCCGCCTTCTCCCCCGCGTGCGAGTCTGCACGCAGACCGTTCAGGTGGACCTAGCGTGGCCTTCAGGTCAGGAACGCGGCGACGGCCTCGATGACGAGCTCGGGGTCGTCCCAGAGAACGGTGTGACCGCCGGGGACGGAGACGCTCGTGAGGTGCGGTAGGCGCGGAACCTCGTTGGGGATCCATGACCGGAGGCCGACGACCACGAGCGTCGGGCAGTCCGGCCAGGCGGGCGGCGGCGACGCCATCACGCTCCATGCGGCGATCACCGAGGCCGGCGAGTAGCGCCAGCGCCAGCGGCCGTCCGGGCTGTGAACGAGGTGGGCGTCGGCTTCCTCCTGCAGCACGGAGCGAGGCGTCGTGAGGAGCGTGCCGTCCGTCAGGCGCGCGTCGATCGCCTCGTCCGGCGAGTCGAACGAGAGATCCGCTCGGAGCCCTTCCGCACGCTCCGTCGCGACGGCCGGATCGACGTGCATCGCGGGATCGAGCAGCACCGCCCGCTCGACGCGCTCCGAATGCCTCGCGGCGAGCTCGGCGACGAGCCGGCCGCCGTAGCTGTGCCCGATCCAGGTCGCGCTGCCGATGCCGAGCGAGTCCGCCGTCTCGAGGAGGTCGGCGAGGTGCGTCTCGACCGTCCACGGCGCTTCCCACGTCGACCTACCGTGACCGCGCAGGTCGACTGCGACGACGCGCTTGCTCTCGAGGTGGCCGGCAAGATCGCGATATCGCCCGCCGTGCGCGGTCACGCCGTGCAGGCAGACGACAGGCTCACCTGCGGGGTCGTTCCAGGTGCTCGTATGAAGGATCGCCACGGTCAGGCGGTCCGCAGCCCGGCCCAGGGCTCGTCGGCCGATACGTCGACGGCGGTGTAGCCACCCTCGCCGTGCGCGGGTGCGAGCACGACCTGGAGGTGCGCCGGCTCGTCGAAGTCGTTGTAGGAGCCGTGCACGACGTCGCGGTCGATGTGCACCGAGTCGCCGGGGCCGAGCTCCTGCTGCTCCTGATCGAGCCACTGCACGATCCGACCCTCCTTGACGATGATCATCTCGTCCTGGTCCGGATGCCTGTGGAACGCGTGGGCGAACCCGGGCGCCAGCTCCACGTCCATGACGACGTACGTGTCGCATCCGGTGGACGTCGGAGCGCCGCGCATCCCGGCGCTTCCCCAGTCGAACGTTGTGGTCTCGACCTCGTCCTTCATCACGAATCGGCTCATCGTCGTTCTCCTCTAGTCGACGGGGATCGCCTTGAAGCGGCGCATGTTGTCGGTCATCGCGGTCTCGGTCGGCAGGCGCTCCATCGACGATGCGCCGAAGAACCCGACCACGCCCTCGGTCCTCGCGAGCACGTACGCGGCGTCATCCGGCTCGGCGATCGGCCCGCCGTGGCAGAGCACGATCACCTCCGGGCTGACCTCCTTCGCGGCGTCGTGCATCGCCTGGATCAGCGGGATGCAGTCGTCGAGCGTCTTCGCCGTCTCTGCCCCGATCGCACCGCCCGTCGTGAGGCCCATGTGCGGCACGAGCACGTCGGCGCCTGCCTCGGCCATGGCAACTGCTTCCTCGACGGTGAACACGTACGGGGCGGTGAGCAGGTCCTTCTCGCGCGCGAGCCGGATCATGTCGACCTCGAGCCCGTATCCCATCCCGGTCTCCTCGAGGTTCACCCGGATCGTCCCGTCGAACAGGCCGACGGTGGGGAAGTTCTGCACGCCGCTGAATCCGATCCGCTGCAGCTCGTCGAGGAAGACGTCCATGAGGCGGAACGGGTCCGTGCCGCAGACCCCCGCGAGCACCGGCGTGTCCTCCACGATGGGCAGAACCTCGCGCGCCATGTCGACGACGATCGCGTTCGCGTCGCCGTAGGGGAGGAGGCCCGAGAGCGATCCTCGCCCGGCCATCCGGTAGCGGCCCGAGTTGTAGATGATGATCAGGTCGGTGCCGCCCGCCTCGGCGCACTTCGCCGAGAGCCCCGTGCCGGCGCCCGCGCCGATGATCGGCTTCCCGGCGTCGATCTCGGCGCGGAGGCGCGCGAGTGCCTCGCTCCTCGTCATGCGGGTGGCGTTCCCGCGGCATGTGGAGGGACTGGCACGAAGTCCGCACGGTTCAGCCTTGACACGATTCGGTACCTGGTACCGATCGCGCGCGGCGCGACAAGTCGCGCGTGAACTCAGCGCTTCTCGTCACCGACTTCCGCCCTGCCCTGATCGCAGCGGCCCTCGCGCTGTGGATCGATCGGCACGAAATCGACACCGTTTGCGCTTGACAAAGACCGGTACCTGACACCGGCTCCCGTCAACCTGTCGCTTCCGGCCGTCAAACGCGGGCCTCGATGAGCTCGTGCAGGCGGTTCGCCATCGCGAGAGCGAACTCGGCGTCGTTCACATCCAGCTCGAGCTCGTGCACCTCGACCTTCGTCGCGTCGATCTGCTCGCGCAGAGTCGAGAAGAGCGCCTCGTCCGCCTCGGGGTCGTGGAACGGCTGCCCCTCGGTGGCGATCATCGAGACGCCGCGGAGCGGGACGAAGAGCACGGTCGGCCCCGTCGCCGCATTGAGCTTTCGCGCGACGATGCCGGCGATCTCGCGACACTCGTCCGGCGTCGTCCGCATGAGCGTGATCGTCGGGTTGTGGACGTACAGGTTGCGGTCGCGGTATCGCTCCGGCACCGACTCCATCGGCCCGAAGTTGACCATGTCGAGCGCGCCGAGCGAGACGACCTGCGGGATGCCCGGCCGCGCCGGCCGACTCGAGCCGCTCCGGAACGGCGGCGAGCACACCGCCGGCGACCTGGTCGCAGAACTCGGTCGTCGTCACGTCGAGCGAGCCGACCGCAAAGCCGGCCTCGAGCAGCTTCTCCATCGAGCCGCCGCCCGCGCCGGTCTGGTGGAAGACGAGCACCTCGTAGCCGAGCTCCTCGAGGCGCTCCCGCGCGGTGGTGACCGCCGGCGTCGTGACCCCGAACATCGAGGCGACCACGATCGGCTTCTCGTCGCCGAGTGGCGGGACGGTGGCGCGAGCCATCCCGGCGAGCGCCCCGGCCGCGTTCGCCATGATCCGCGCCGACACGCGGTTCACGCCGGCGATGTCGACGACCGAGTACATCATCGTGACGTCCACCGAGCCGACGTACGGGCTCGTGTCGCCGGAGGCGACGGTCGAGACCATCAGCTTCGGCACGCCGATCGGCAACTCGCGCATCGCATGGGTCACGAGCGCGGAGCCGCCTGACCCGCCGAGACCGCCGATCGCGTCGAGACGCCCCTCGGCATGGAGCCGCTTCACGATCTCCGCCGCCCCGCGCGCCATCGTCTCCACGGCGGCGCCTCGATCGCCGGCGCGTGCCAGCTCGCCGACATCGGCGCCCGCAGCCGCGGCGACCTCCTCACGGGGCACATCGGGCGAAGCGAGCGGCTCGCCGACGATCCCGGCGTCGACGAGGACGACGTCGACGCCGTGCTCGCGGATCCGGTCGGCGAGGTACGCGTACTCCCGACCTTTCGTATCGAGCGTTCCGACGAGGACGACGGTGGGCATCAGCTCTCCTCCTTGCCCGCCTCCGGCGAAGGGTTCCACGCCGGGTTGGAGTCGTTGTCTTCCGGGTCGGTCAGCTGCCGCTCGACGCCTGCCAGCGTCGTCGCGACGATCGCGCCGTCGCGCGAGAAGGCGATCTCGCTTCCATCCGGGGACCACGCCGGCTCGAACGCATCGGTAGCCGAGCGGACGGGGCGGCGGAGATCCGAGCCGTCGACGCGAATCGTGTAGATGTCGTAGCGCCCGCCGTCCTGATCCGCCGAGAAGGCGAGCCGGGTCGAGTCGGGCGACCAGTCGGGGCCATAGCTCTTGGCCCCCAGGCTCGTCACGCTGCGGCCCGCCGAGCCGTCCTGGCGCGCGACCCAGACTTCGCGGAAGTCGGTCCCGGACGCGCGGTGCGTGTACGCAATCCAGCGTCCGTCCGGTGACCACGAGGGCTCGCCCTCCTCCGCCTGGTCGTCTGTGAGGCGTTTCGCGCCCGTCCCGTCGGCGTTCATCACCCAGACGTGGCCGCCGTCGCTCGACCGCGCGAACGCGATGCGGCTGCCGTCGGGCGACCACGTGGGGCTTCGGTCGTTCGCGGTCGAGGACGTCAGCCGCGTCGTGCCGGTGCCGTCGGCATTCATGACGTAGATGTCGAACGATCCGCCTCGCGCGCTCGCGAACGCGATCCGCTTCCCGTCCAACGACCAGGCCGGATCGGTCTGGAACTGGACTCCCGCGGCAGTCGAGGGATCGCCCTCCTCGTCCGTCAGGCGTTCCTGGCCCGATCCGTCCGCGGCCATGAGATAGATCGCGTAATAGGCGTCTCGCGAGCTGACGAACGCGATGTCGTCGCCGGCCGAGCCGGAACTGCCGCACCCGCTCAGGAGGGCCAGGCATCCGGCCACGCCGGCAGCGAGGATGGACCTGGGTATCACGATGGGCGGCAGGGTGGCAAGCGCGGGGAAGCCTAGTGGGCGAGGGGCTCCACGCCGAGGTAGCGTCGCTGCAGCTCCGGGTCCGCGGCGAGCGCCGTGGCGGTGGTCTCGGCTGCGATGGTGCCGGCGACCATGATCAGCTGACGCTCCGCGAGCGCGGTCGCGACGCCGAGGTTCTGCTCGATCAGCAGCATCGCGAGCCCTTCCCGCTCGAGCTGCTGGAACGTCTCGATCATGCTCTCGATGATCGCGGGAGCGAGCCCCTCCGACGGCTCGTCCATGACGAGCAGCCGGGGGTTCGTGACGAGCGCACGGCCGATTGCGAGCATCTGCTGCTCACCACCGGAGAGCTGCGCGCCGCCGTTGCGCTTCCGCTCGGCGAGGCGCGGGAAGAGCTCGTAGACGCGCTCACGGCTCCATTCGCGCCCACCGTCGCCTCCGCTCGCGCTGCGCGAGGCGATCCGGAGGTGCTCGTCGACCGTCAGCGACGGGAAGAGGCGCCGTCCCTGCGGGACGTAGCCGATCCCCTGCCGGGCGATCCGATGCGAATGACCGCCGACGAGCTCGAGTCCTGCGAAGCGGATCGACCCCGTCACCGTCGGCGGGGAGATGCCCATGATCGCGTTGCACAGGGTCGTCTTGCCCATGCCGTTGCGGCCGACGATGGCGATAGAGCCCGTGGCCCGTGCGGAAGTTCACGTCGTCGAGCGCCCGCGCCTTCCCGTAGAAGGCGCTCAGGCCGTCGATCTCGAGCAACGTCTCGGCCTGGACAGTTCCCGAGGGCGCGGCGGCCGGCTCACTCATCGCGATGGCCCCGGCCGAGGTAGAGGTCGTGCACCATCTCGTTCGCGCGGATCTCGTCGGGGGTGCCTTCCACGATCACGCGTCCGTCGTGCATCATCGTCACGTCGGTCGCGACACGGAGCGCGATGTCCATGTCGTGCTCGATGAGGACGAGCGTGATCGACGGATCGAGCCCGACGAGGAGCTCGGTGAGAAGGACGCGCTCGCCACGGGAGAGGCCCGAGGCCGGCTCGTCCAGCATCAGCACGCGAGGCTCCGCGGCGAGCGCCATCGCGATCGCGACCTGGCGATGCTCGCCGTGCGAGAGATCGCCGACGCGCACTCGCAGCCTGTGGTCGATCGCGACGCGGCCCGCGGCGTCGCGCGCACGCTCCCGCATCGCCCGGTCGCGGCCCGGGAGGACCACCGGGCGGAGCCGGCCACCTTTGACGCCGACGATCGACAGGTAGATCGCGTCCTCGACCGTCAGACCGAGAAGGTGCCTGGACTGCTGGTACGTCCGGGCAAGCCCGAGCTTGACGCGTGCCCGGGCGGGCCTCCCGGTGACGTCCTCGCCGTAGAGCTCGATCGTGCCACCAGAAGGGGGCATGTCGCCGCAGATGAGATTGAAGAGCGTTGTCTTGCCCGCGCCGTTCGGGCCCAGCACGGCGCGACGCTCGCCCTGCGCGACGTCGAGGTCGACGTCGCGCACTGCGACCAACCCGCCGAAGCGCCGGCCGACCCCCCGCAAGCGGAGGGTCGGCACGGCGTTGGAATCTGTGTGGGGGACAGACTCGAGTCTGTCCCCCACGCTGTTTCCGCCGTCGGTCACTGCCTCACTTGATGACGGTGTTCGTGACGACGCCGTTCTTGACCTCGCGGATCTTGCCCTGCCACGGCAGGTTCCTCTTCACGCACGGAGGCTGCGTGCGGCCGGGTGGGGGGCTCGTCTTCTTGAAAAGGCCGCCGAACGTCTGGTTGACGTTGGGAACGTACCCCGTCAGCGTGACGGCCGGACCCCCGTCGGGCCCCCTGATGATCTGCACGGGCCACTGGTCCTGGATCGCCTGGCGGTTCGCGTCGAGCTTGACGTTCCCCCGGTCGGAGAGCTCGAACGGAGCCGAGAGCGTTTTCGGGAGGGCATTCTGCAGCCTTGCCCCGACTGCTCCGCCGGACGCGTTCAGGCCGGTGATAAGCCCTCGGGCGGCCTGGTAGTAGTTGTAGAAGAAGCCGTCGTCCGCGGGCTGGCCCGGATACCACTTGTTGACGATGCCGTGGTACTGGGTCACGGCCCGAGTCTTCAGGCCCGGCGCCGTTCCGAAGCCGCCGACATATGCACCAATCATCCGGGGTGCGACGTCGTCCTTCCCGGTCAGGAACCAGAGGAACAGGTTCCCGGAGTGCTGGGTGGGCTTGATCGGGCCGTAGGCCTGCTCGAACGCTTTCAGCGCCGGCCCGGTTCCCGTACCGCCGACGACCCAGAAGTACCCGTCCACCTCCCCCGGCCGGGGCAGCTGGCGGACGTACGACGAGTAGTCGGTCGTGTTCAGCGGCGGGAACACGCGCTTCGTGATGTTGCCGCCGATCGCGCAGAAGTCGGCGATGATGCCGGCCGCGGACGTCCAGCCGAAGCTGTAGTCGTCCATGATGATCGCGGCGCTGCGCCAGCCGAGCTTCTTGTAGACGATCTCTCCGATCCCGGCGTTCCACTGGGCGCCGTCGCCGTGGTAGCGGAACACGTTCTTGGGCGCGATCTGCAGCGTCGGGTCCTGCGACCCGGCGGTGCCGATGATCACGGTCTTGGTCGGCCGCGGCTTCGCCCAGTTCGCGATCGCGACGGCCTCGTCACCCGAGAGCGGCCCGACCAGCACGTCCGCGTCGAGCTGCTGCATCAGGCGGCGCGTCTCCCTGAGCGCCGTCGCCGGCGTGTCGTCACCGCAGCCGTAGCCGACGATGTTGACGGTCTTCCCACCGGCCTTGATGCCCGTCATGCCCGCCGACGGCTTCTTCTTGTTCTTCGGCTTTCCGCCCGCGAACTGGGCGAAGGCCGTCTGGGCGCCGCCGATGCCGAGCTCTTGAGCGAACCCGAATGCCCCCTTGCAGTCGCTCATGATCGCCACGCGCACAGCCCCCGCAGGTGCCGCCGAGGACGCCGACGTGATCGCGGCGATCGCCACCGCGAGCAACCCGACCGCAGCCAGGAGGCGGAGTACCCGCCCCTGTGGTCGTCTCATCTTCCGTTCCTCCTTCGTTGGGTGCACAGAATCGTCTTGGATCTCGTCGCTGTCGTCATCGAGTTGCCGCCAACCTCCTTTCTCGCCTCCCGTTCATCCCATCTTCGGCTCAGCTCGCCGCGCTCACGCTCGCCTCCGGGGCAGGCCGCTCGGGCTCGCGCGAGCGTGCGAGATCCCAGAGACGGTCCCAGATCCCCATCAGCCCATCTGGTGAGACGATGACAATGCCGAGAAAGATGAGGCCGATGACCGTGTTGAAGGTGCCGCCGATCACCGGCAAGCCGTCCGATGGGATTCTGTTCGTCACCTCGTTGTTGATCACGATGTAGGCGAACGCGCCGAGCCACGCGCCCTCGATGCGGATCAGCCCTCCGATCACGGCGATCACGAGGAGCTCGACCGTTGCCTGCAGACCGATGTTGGAGGGTGAGAGCTGGCCCGACCACCAGGCGAAGAGCACGCCCCCGACGGCGGCCACGAGCGCGCCGATGCCGAAGGCGAGCGTCCGGTGCAGTGCCACGTTGTACCCGAGCGACGCCATGCGCAGGGGCTCGTCCCGGATTCCCTGGAGCGAGATCCCGAACGGCGTCCGCACGAGGTAGCGGATCAGCACGTAGACGGCGAGGGCGACGCCGAGGGCGACGTAGTAGAGCCGTTGCCGGTCGTTGACGACATCGCCGACAAATCCGGGTGTGTACCTGTCGATTCCGGCAATCGGCGAGAAGCCGCCCACCTGCGTCACCTGGCTGACGAACAGGTACGCGATCACGGAGTACGTGAGCGTCAGCATCAGGAAGTAGATTCCGAAGCTCCGCGACGCGACCGCGCCAAAGATCAACCCGATCCCGACCGCGAACAGGATGGCCAGCACCACGGCGAGAGTCGGGTCCCAGCCGAGCGTGAGGCCCTTCGTCTCCCCGCCCGGGATCCGCTGCGAGACCATGTTGCCGAGCGCGTAGCCGGCGATGCCCATCAGGCCGGCCTGCGCCAGCGAGATCATCCCGCCGTACGCCGACAGGAAGACGAGGCTTGCGGCGCCGATGCCGAGGATGAACGCCTGGGTGAGCACCGTGTCCATCCAGAAGTCGGTGACGAGCATCGGCGCGAGCAGCGCGAGAACGAGCACCCCGACGCCGATCACCCGCTCGACGACGGTCTTCGTGGTGTCGACGCTCACGCCGCTCTCCCGAAGAGCCCCTGCGGCCTGAACGCGAGAACGAGCGCCATCAGCACGAACGTGAGCACCGGCGAGTACTGCGTGCAGCAGTCCGACCCGGCAATCGGGAGGTACGTGACCGAGAACGCTGAGACGAGGCCGAACAGCAGGGACCCGGCCACGGCGCCTAGCAGCGACCCCATGCCTCCGATGATGACGACGACGAGCGAATTCAGCAGCCAGACACCGTCTTGACCCTGCGAGATGTTGCCCTGCGAGCTCTGGACGACTGCGCCCATTGCGACGAGAGCGGCACCGACGGCGAACGCGATCGCGAAGAAGACCTGGATGTTGATGCCGAGCGCCGAGGTCATCTGCCGGTCGTCGACGCCTGCACGGATGACCATTCCGGTCTTCGTCTGATAGAGCCAGAGCCAGAGCGCGACCCCGACCGCCACCCCCAGGGCGAGCATCGTCAGGCGCGCCAGCGAGTATTCCACGCCCCAGATCTGGAGGTCGACCAGGCGGTTGGTCCAGCCCGGCCAGCCGAGGCTCACCGCGTTCCCCCCGAACTGCTGCGAGCCCTCGGGTACGTGACGCGGGAAGTGCGCGATCACCTGGTCGGCGACGATCACCGAGACGGCGATCGTGATCAGCGCCTGACGCAGGTCCTGCCCCTGGTTCCACCGGAGGAGCAGCTGCTGGATCGCCACGCCGAAGAGCGCGATCGTTCCCATCGCCACGAGGAGCGGCAGCACCCATTCCCACGTCGTCACCTCCGCCGGCTGGAGGGAGAAGCCCTGGCCCGTCATCTCCTGCTGGATCTCGTACGCGACATAGCCGCCGAGGAGGTAGAGCGAGCCGTGCGCCATGTTGACGACGCGCATGAGGCCGAAGATGAGCGAGAACCCGCTCGCGACGATGAAGAGCAAGCCTGCGAATGTGACCGCGTCCAACAGGGTGTAGGCGAACGCCCCCGGATCGTCGATCGCGGAGCCGGCGTTCGTGGTCCGCCAGTTGCCGGTCGCGCCCGTCAACGGGTCGGCGATCACGATCACGTAGAGCAGCGCAAACAGGACGGCCGCGCCCGCAACACCCAGTGGAAGGGCCTGCGAGGGCGGAAGCTGTCGAAGGCGTTCCGTCACCCGGCGGTCACCGTATCCGGGGACGGAGGCGCCTCCAGACGCGATGTGTGAGCCGCGTTGATCACTCGCCGGGAAGCCTAACCTGGCCCCCACGCGCTTTCAACGGGTTATCACCGATTATCGATTCTTCGTTCTCTCCGCCGTCGTCGGCTATCCCCGCTCCCAGGCGAGGCCCGCGGCGAGGACCGTCTCGTCGAGCGGCGCGATGAGCTGGAGGTTGCCGACCGCGAGCGCGGCCCAGCCCAGCAGGTTCACCCAGCGCAGGAACGACGAGAGCGGCAGGCGGACCTCGAGCTCGTCCGCGTCCTCCGGCGGCCATTCGATCGCGACACACGGGCTCACGTACAGATCGACGTCGGGCACGAGCTGCCGCCAGGCGAGGAGCGCGCGGTAGCCCTCCGTCACTGCGTCAGGGTCGACGCGCTGCGCCTTGTCGAGCTTCGTCCGGATCGCGCTGCCGTACTCGTCGGCGCGACTCGGGAACGTCGCAGCGTGCGAACGAGCCGCCTCGTGCTCGAACACCGGCCACGTGTTCGCGAGTCGGGCCGGGAACGGCCGTCTCGACGACCCGCGCGCCGAGCGCCTCGAGACGGGGCACCCACTCCTCGGCGGCGTCGCTCCGCTCGGTCTCGCGCCCGTCGGCGAGATCCGGCGCGCGGCGCAGCAGGCCCACCGTCAGACCCTCGGAGTCGGGGCGCGGGAACGGGCCGGCCGGCGAGAATCGACCAGAACGCGGCGACATCCGCAACCGTCCGGGCCATCGGGCCGACCGTGTCGAACGACGGGCAGAGCGGGAAGACGCCGTCCATGGGGATCGACCCGAGGCGTGGCTTGAGGCCGACCAGGTCGCAGGCCGCCGCGGGCAGCCGGACGGAGCAGCCCGTGTCGGTGCCGATTCCCAGGTCGCAGAGCCCGGCCGCGATCGCCGCGGCGTTGCCGCTCGAGGAGCCGCCTGTCGTGAGCCCCGGACGGACGGGGTTGTGCACTGTGCCGTACCACTCGTTCGTCCCGAGCACGCCCCAGGCGAACTCGACGAGGTTCGCCTTCCCGACGATCGTCGCGCCCGCCTCGAGCGCGCGATCGACCACCGTCGCATTGCGGGTCGGTACGTGATCGGCGTAGATGCGCGAGCCGTAGGTCGTGCGGATCCCCGCGGTGTCGATCAGATCCTTGACGAGCAGGGTGCGACCGGCCAGCGGCCCCTCCGGAGCGCCGCGGAGCGGCTCGTCGAGCCACGTGATCGCAGCGTTCCAGCGATCGTGGCTCACGACGGGATCAGCGCGACCGCGTCGACCTCGATGCGCGCCCCCGGGATCACGAGCGCGGAGACCTCGACGAGCGTCGAGGCCGGGCGGGTCTCGCCGAACACCTCCTGACGCACGGGGTTCACGAGCGGCCGATCGTCGATGTCGGTCAGGAAGACGGTGACCTTCACCACGTCGGCGAAGGTGCAGCCGGCCGCGGCCAGGATCTCGCGCATGTTGGCGAAGACCGTGCGCGCCTGAGCGGCGACGTCGTCGCCCCCGACGAGCTCGCGGCTCGCGTCGACGGGGACGATCCCGCTGACGAAGAGCAGCTCGCCGGCCTGAACCGCGTCGGTGAAGTGCGAGATCGGCTCTGCCTGGCCGTCGACCCGGAACTCGCGACGCGTCGCCATTCCTCGACGCTAGCGCAGCGAAGCGGCCGTCAGGGACGCTGGGCGAGCGCGATCGATCGCGCCGCCTCGAGCGCGTCGGCGATCGTCTCGGGCTCTGCCCGGTCGCCGACCATCACGTTCACCTGGAAGTCGCGGTTGCGCCGCGTCAGCTGCGCGACTGCGCCGCGGCCCGCGAAGCACTCGAACGTCCCCCGCCGAAGCTTCATCCCGGAGAGCGGAAGGAAGCCCGAGGTGCCGATCGAGTCACGCCATCCGATCACGACGATGGCCGCGCCGGTCGGCGGGACCCGGTACGACGAGACCTGGCACTCGCTGTCCACCGCGCGGACACCCTCGGTTCCGACGACGAGCAGCGTCTGGGGATCGGCGGAGGCGCTCTCGCGCGCGGGCTGCACCTTTGCCCAGCCCACCGGGATCGTCAGCTCGACGCCTCCACCACGGACGACGTCCGCGGACAGGCCGCCCAACGCGCTCGCGGCCAAGGCGAAGGCGACGGCTGTCGCCGCCGCGAGTGCAACCGGGAATCTTCCCCCTCGCCGTCTCATTTCCTCCGCGCATGGTACTGCCTTCCGCGAAAAAGGGAAGAACCCGTGCTCAACGGGTTTTTCACGCTCCTTCATGCGCAGACCCCGAGCTCGACGCCGCGCGGATCTCCGAGAGCGTCTGCCGCGGCGTCAGTGCCTCCGGGTCGACCGGCAGGTGGAGCACCGCGGGCACGCCTGCGGCGAGCGCGCGATCCAGCGCGGCGGGCAGATCCTCGCTCCGCTCGACGCGTTCGCCGTGCCCGCCGAACGCCCGCCCGAGCGCCGCGAAGTCCGGGTTCACGAGCTCGGTTCCGCTCACCCGGCCCGGATAGTGACGCTCCTGATGCATCCGGATCGTCCCGAACATCCCGTTGTCGACCACGAGGACGACGATCGGCGCGCCGTGCTGCAGCGCGGTTGACAGCTCGGGGACGCTCATCAGGAAGTCGCCGTCGCCCGCGATGCAGACGACGTCGCGCTCGGGATGGACGAGCTTCGCGGCGATCGCGGCGGGCAGCCCGTACCCCATCGCCCCCGAGAGCGGCGCGAGCTGGGTGCGGTAGTGCCGGAAGACGTAGAAGCGGTGCGCCCAGACCGTGAAGTTCCCTGCGCCGCTCGCGATGATCGCGTCGGCCGGGAGCCGCTCGCGGAGGGTCTTCATCACGTGCGTCATCTCGACGTCGCCCGGCAGCGGACGCCCCTCCAGTGTCGCGAGGTAGGCGGAGTGGACGGCGCCGAGGTCCTCCTGTCGCGCCCGGCCGTCGACGGGATCCAGCTCTCCCAGAGCGCTCGCGAAGCGAGGGCCGGAGGCGACGATGCCGAGTGCCGGCTCGTAGACCCGACCGAGCTCAGCGGGGTCCGGGTGGACGTGGATCACGGTGCGCCCGTCCCCGGGGGTCACGGTCGTGTAGCCCACGGTCTCGATGTCGCCGAGGCGGGCGCCGACCACGAGCAGGGTGTCGGCGTCACGAAGGCGCGCGGTGAGCGTCGGGTCCTGCCCCAGTCCGAGGTGGCCTGCGTAGCCGGCTGCCTCGTTGTCCACGTAGTCCTGGCAGCGCCACGCAGCGGCGACGGGCACGCCGCTCGCCTCGAGCCAGGCGGCGAGCTGCCGGCCCGCGTCCGCCGTCCACGGCTGCCCGCCGACGATTGCGAGAGGACGCTCGGCCGCGGCCAGCAGCCCGCGTACGGCCTCGAGGTCGCCTGGGGACGGCGCCGCCTGAGCGGCGGCGTAGGGGGATGCGTCGGCGACGTCCGCGAGCTCGCCGAGCACGTCCTCCGGTAGCGCCAGGACGACCGGGCCCGGCCGGCCCGAGGTCGCGGTCCGGAACGCCCGCGCGACGAGCTCGGGAATCCGGTCGACCTGATCGATCTGGGCCGCCCACTTCGCGAACGAGCCGAAGACCTGGCGGTGGTCGAGCTCCTGGAACGCCTCGCGCCCGACGTCGCCTCGCCGGATCTGGCCGACGAGGAGGACGAGAGGGGTTGCGTCCTGGAACGCGGTGTGCACGCCGACCGACGCCTGTGTCGCCCCGGGACCGCGCGTGACGAGGCAGACGCCCGGCTGCCCGGTGAGCTTCCCGTAGGCCTCAGCCATGTTCGCGGCCCCCGCCTCGTGACGGCAGGTGACGAAGCGGACGGAGCTGTCGCGCAGCGCGTCGAGGACGTCGATGTAGCTCTCGCCGGGAACGCCGAACGCCAGCTCGGCGCCGTGGAGCGCCAGCTGGTCGACGAGGATCCGCCCGCCCGTGCGGGAGCTCACAGCGGAACGGTGATCGGGTGCTCGAGGTGGACCGACGCGGACTGCCGGGGCGTCGTGTCGTTCGAGCTCGTCGAGGTAGCGGATCGTTCGCTTGCCGGCCCACTCCGCGGGCAGGAGCAGGAGGCGCACGAACGAGGTCTCCAGATGCGCCGAGGCGCGCGCGACGACGGGCTCCGGCCCGCTCTCGAACCACGCCCCACCCGGGCCGTAGAACGTCGAGCGGCCGTCGGTCTCGATCTCGAGCTCGCCCCGGAGCAGGTATCGGATCCCCGGGCCGGGATGCGTGTGTCGGTGGGCGACGCCGCCGAGCGGGAAGTCGATCCGGTCGCAGCGCGCGACCCAGGACGCGAACGGATCGAGCTGGACGGCCCGCGAGAGGAGCGCTCCCTCGGCCTCCCCCTCGTCCCGGTCGAGCTGCCAGACGAGGGCGCGACCCTCGACCGTTGCGCCGCCGAACGTTGCCTCCTCGCGCTCGAGGTCGTACACGACCCTGTTGCCGCCGATCGTCTCGACGCCGGTCTCGAAGCGGTAGAGCGAGAGCCTCAATGGAAGTACTGCCCGCCGTCGATCACGATCGTCTGGCCCGTCACGAAGGCGGAGGACGCGCCCGCGAGGTACACCACCGCGCCGACGACGTCCTCGGGCGCCTGGTCGCGCTGGATCGTCCGCGCCGCGACCGAGACGTCGCGCAGCTTCTCGATCACCTCGGGGTGCTCCTTCACACCGTCGGACATGGTGAAGCCGGGTGCGACGCAGTTCACGCGGATGCCGTCGTTGCCGAGCTCACGCGCGAGCGAGCGCGTGAACGCGACAATGGCGCCCTTGCTCGTCACGTAGTGCAGGAGGAACGGCACCCCACGGAACGGCGTCCCGGACGAGATGTTGACGATCGTGCCTCCGCCCCGCTCCCGCATCGCGGGCACCGCGGCGCGACAGGTGAGGAACATCGAGGCGACGTTGACGTCCATCACGCGTCGCCACTCGTCGAGCGGGATCGCCGTGAACGGTCGCATCTCGAGGGAGGCGTAGAGACCTGCGTTGTTGACGAGCACGTCGAGCCCGCCGCACTGCTCCACCGTCTCGGCGACCATCCGCTCGACGTCCGCCTCGTCGGCGACGTCGACCGTCAGCCCGAGCCCGTCCGGATAGGCGGCAGCGGCCTCCTCGGCGCCGCGCAGGTCGGCGACGACCACGCGCGCGCCCTCCGCGGCGAGACCGTCTGCGATCGCCCTGCCGATTCCCTGGGCGGCGCCCGTGACGACCGCGACCTTCCCCTCGAGAGCTCCCATCAGGCGATCGGCGAGAACGAGGTCGGGACGAGGATCCGGTTCTGCTGCGTATGGATGAGCGGCTGGATGCGGGCGAGGAAGGCCTGCCAGTCGCCGCGAGCCTGCAGCGCAGCGCGACGCTCCTCCCGCTCGGCGAGGCTCGCGTAGCCCCACATCGACGTGTACGTCGAGAGGGCGCCGATGTCCGTGGTGAACGCGGCGAGGAACCCGCCGAGCACCTCCTGCTGGATCACGATCCCCTCGTCCGCGTAGAGCCGCACCAGCTCGGGCAGCTTCCCCGTGAAGACGTGGTAGTCGCGCTGCTCGACGATCATGCGTCGCTCCCTGCGGGAGAGACGCTAGACGAGCTGGAGCATGGGAGTCTCATAGGTTCCAGTTCGTCTCGTGGGAGGCCGTCAGGCCTCCCACCGCCCAGTACTTGAGCTCCACCCAATCGTCGACCCCGTAGCTCGAGCCCTCGCGGCCGATCCCGGACTCCTTGACGCCGCCGAACGGCGCGACCTCGGTGGAGATCAGCCCGGTGTTCACGCCGACGATGCCGTACTCGAGCGCCTCCCCACGCGCCACGTGCGCGCGAGGTTGCTCGTCACGTAGTACGCCGCGAGCCCGTACGGCGTCGTAGATCCCGTCCTGGACGAGCATCCGGTTTGCCGAGATGCACGTCTGACCGGAGTTCCGAAACTTGGCCTGCAGGGCAGATGCGACCGCGATCTCAAGGTCGGCGTCGTCGAAGACGATGAATGGGGCATTGCCGCCCAGCTCGAGCGAGACGTCCTTCACTTGGTCCGCACACTCACGCATCAGGAGCTTGCCGACCTCCGTCGATCCCGTGAAGCCGAGCTTCCGGACGAGGGGGTTCGACGTCAGCTCGCCGCCGATCACCGGCGCGTCCGATGCGTCACCCGTGACGACCGAGAAGACGCCCGGTGGAACCCCGGCTTCCTCGCGCCGGTGGCCGGGTTCAGGACCGGAAAGGTGGCCTCGTCGTCGGCGTCGACCCAGCGCCCGTCCACGTATGCCTGCGATCGCAGCAGCCGTGGAGCGGTCGTCGCCACGGTCACGGACGATACCGCGTGGCGTCCTGTCGAATCGATGATCGATCAGGGGTTGAGGCGGGGTGAGGAAAGTGACGCGGAGTAGAGTCTCGCCCATGGAACCGGTCTTCGTCCGCTTCGACGACGTCCGCGCGTTCGAGCTCGCCGAGGGGGTCAGTGGCAGGCCGCTGTTCGGAGACGGAGCGATGCTGAACGTCATCGAGTTCGAGCCGGGAGCGACCGTCCCGCTGCACAGCCATCCGCACGAGCAGCTCGGCCTCGTGCTGCGCGGGATGCAGGCGCTCGTCGTCGACGGCGTCGCGCACGAGCTCGGGCCGATGGAGGGATACGCGCTGCCGGGCGGGGTCGAGCACTCCGCCTACTGCGGCCCCGAGGGCGCGCTCGTGCTCGACGTCTTCCAGCCCGTGCGGGAGGACTACCGGTCCCGCTGGGAGACGCAGGCGGTCGAGGGCTGAGCGTGGCACTCCGCCGGAAACGCAGACTCGAGACCCCGCACGCCGGGCCGTATGCGCCCGGCTGGGAGGTCCCTGCACGGTTCAACTTCACGCGCGACGTGATCGAGGAGCTCGCGGGCGACCCGCTTCGCAAGGCGCTGACCTACGTCGACCGCGAGGGGATCGTCGACCGGCGCACGTTCGACGAGGTCGCCAAGGACGCAGCGCGCTGGGCGCACCTCCTCCGAACGCGTCTCGACCGCGGCGACCGCGTCCTCGTCGTCCTCGGGAAGGTCCCCGCCTGGCACGGGGCGATGCTCGGCGCGCTCAAGGGCGGGCTCGTCGCCGTGCCCTGCTCCGACATGCTCCGCGCCCGCGACCTGGCGTTCCGCGTCCGGCACTCGGGGGCCCGGCTGGTCGTCGCCGACCGCTCCTGCGAGGCCGAGATCGAGGAGATGAAGAACCAGGTCGAGCGATCGGTCGCGGTCGTCTACGTCGACGAGGCGACGGCGGAGCTCCAGCGCTACGTCCCGCGCGCGCCGACCGAGGACACGACCGCCGGCGAGACGGCGTTGATCCTCTACACGTCGGGTACGACGAAGGACCCGAAAGGCGTCGTCCACACGCACGCGTACACCTGGGCCCAGAGGGCGCAGGCCGGTTACTGGCTGGACGTCCGCGAGCAGGACGTCGTGTGGTGCACGGCAGGGACGGGCTGGGCGAAGTCGATCTGGAACGTCCTTCTCGGGCCGTGGTCGCACGGCGCCGAGGTCGTGCTCCACGAGGGCGCCTTCGATCCCGAGGAGCGTCTCTCGTTGCTCGAGCGTCTCGGCGTGACGGTGCTCTGTCAGGCCCCGACCGAGTACCGGATGCTCGCGAAGCTCGACAGCCTCGCGGTCGCCCACCTGCCGATGCTTCGACACGCAGTGTCGGCAGGCGAGCCGTTGAATCCCGAGGTGATCGAGCGATTCCAAGACACGATCGGCCTGACGATCCACGACGGCTACGGCCAGACCGAGAACTCACTTCTCGTCGGGAACGCGCCCGGCACCCCTGTCCGGGCGGGCTCGATGGGGCTCCCCGCCCCCGGCCACGACATCGCGGTGATCGACGACGACGGCCATGTCTGCGCGCCCGGTGTCGAAGGCGACATCGCGCTGATCGGCCGGCCGCCCACGCTCTTCTCCGGCTACTGGAACGCGCCGGACGAGACCGAGGCCGTCTTTCGCGATGCGTGGTACGTGACGGGCGACCGTGCGACGCGCGACGAAGACGGATACCTGTGGTTCGTCGGCCGCTCGGACGACGTGATCCTGTCGGCCGCCTACCGGATCGGGCCGTTCGAGGTGGAGAGCGCACTCCTCGAGCACCCGGCGGTGGCGGAGAGCGCCGTGGTCGGCGTGCCGGACCCCGATCGCGGCCAGGTCGTCAAGGCCTTCGTCGTCCTGCGCGCCGACAGCGAGGCGGGGCCTGACCTCGCCGCGGAGCTCCAGGACCACGTGAAGTCGATCACCGCCCCGTACAAGTATCCGCGGGCGATCGAGTTCGTCGACGAGCTTCCCAAGACGGCGAGCGGGAAGATCCGCCGAGCCGAGCTTCGCGAGCGCCCACACACCGACTCGATCGTGGGCGGGACCGTGATCCGGTTGCCCGAGCGTGCACGGGCCGACGAGGCCGCCGAGCGGGCGCGCGTCGAAGCGGAGGAGGCGGCACGCGTCGAGGCGGAGGCCGCGGCCCGCGCGAAGGCAGAAGAGGCAGCGCGCCGCGAGTCAGAGGACGCGGCACGCCGGGAAGCAGAGGCAGAGGCTGCCGCGCTCGCAGCGGCCGAGAGCGCTCGGCGGGAGGCCGCGGAACGCGCCCGCGCCGAAGCGGAGGAGGTGGCACGCCTCGAGGCCGAGGCCGCCGCCCTCGCCGCGGCCGAAGAGGCAGCACGGCTCGAAGCCGAGGAACGCGCCCGCGCCGAAGCGGAGGAGAGCCGCGCGCCTCGAGGCGGAGGCCGCCGCCCTCGCCGCGGCCGAAGAGGCAGCACGGCTCGAAGCCGAGGAACGCGCCCGCGCCGAAGCCGAGGAGACCGCGCGCCTCGAGGCCGAGGCCGCAGCAGCTGCGCTCGCTGCAGCGGAGGAGGCGGCCCGACTCGAAGCCGAGGAGACTGCGCGGCGCGAAGCGGAAGAGCGGGCGCGCGCCGAAGCCGCCGAGGCCGCTCGGCTCGCCGCCGAGGCCGAGGCCGCGCGCGCGGCGGAGGAAGCGGCGCGGCTCGAAGCCGAGGAACGTGCCCGGGCCGACGCAGAGCAAGCTGCGCGAGTCGAAGCGGAGGCTGCGGCAGCCGCACTCGCGGCGGCGGAAGCAGCCCGGCTGGAAGCCGAGAGACGCGCACGCGCCGAAGCGGAGGAAGCCGCACGGCTCGAAGCCGAGGAGCAGGCCCGCGTCGAGGCCGAGGAGACGGCGCGCCTCGAGGTGGAAGCCGCCGCGCGCCGGGGTGCGAGGGAGCGCGCGATCGCCGAGGCGGCCGAGGCCGCCCATCGCGAGGCCGAGGAGCGGGCCCGACGCGAGGCGGAAGCGGAGGAGTCGGCCCGCCGCGACGCCGAGCTCCGCGCCCTCGAGGTGACAGAGGCCGGCGACGCGGAGGCGGGCGCGGTCACCGGCCGGGAGGCCCGTCGCGCGGCCCGTACCGAAGCTGCACGGCGCAAGGAGGAGGCCAAGGAAGCCCAACGTCGGGAGGCGGAGGAGAAGGCGCGCGCCAAGGCAGAGGCGGAGGCCGCGAAGCACCGCGAGAAGGCCGAGGCCGAAGCCGCGAAGCGGCGCGAGAAGGAGGAGGCCGAAGCCGCGAAGCGCAGAGCGAAGGAAGAGGCTGAGCAGCGCAAGCGCGACGAGGCCGCCGCCCGCGAGGAGGCGCGTCGCCGCGAGGCCGAGGAGAAAGCCGCCGCCAAGCAACGCGACGAGGACGAGAAGCGCCGCGCCAAGGAGGACGCGGAGCGTGCGAAGCTCGAGGCAGAGGCCGCCGAGCAACGCGCCAAGGCGGACGCCGAGGCCGCGAAACGGCGCGAGAAGGAAGAGGCCGAAGCCGCGAAACGGCGCGAGAAGGAAGAAGCCGAAGCCGCGAAACGGCGCGAGAAGGAAGAAGCCGAAGCCGCGAAGCGCAGAGCGAAGGAAGAGGCTGAGCAGCGCAAGCGCGACGAGGCCGCCGCTCGCGAGGAAGCCCGCCGACGCGCGGCCGAGGAGAAGGCCGCTGCGCGCGCGAAAGCCCCGGGCGGGCTCGCCCGCCTTCTCGGAAAGAGCGATGTGCACGACGAGTACGAGGACGACGACGCCGATGAGACCGCCGACCCGATTCCCGACATCGTCGAGCGCCTCCAGCGGTACTCGGACGCCAGGGCGGTGGCCACACCTCCCGCCGGCCCCAAGGACGACACCGGCGGCGACGACTCCGTCCTGGAGAGCGAGCGCTCGGCCACGCGCGACGAGTAGTCGCCCGAGCAGCGTTTCTCGGTCACACTGGAGCCGTGAGTCAGGTCGTCGAGGCGCCAGTCGAGATCCGCGAGCCGTCGTTCGAGGACGACCGCGTCGAGGATCGCCCGTGGGTCGTGATCGTGTGGAACGACCCGATCAACCTGATGAGCTACGTGACGTTCGTCCTCCAGCGGCTATTCGGTTACTCGAAGTCGAAGGCGACGAAGCTGATGCTGCAGGTCCACAACGACGGGAAGGCGACCGTCTCGTCGGGGACGCGCGAGAAGGCCGAGCTCGACGTCTCCCGCCTGCACGCGCACGGCCTGTGGGCGACCATGCAGCAGGACTAGTGGAGCTACGCGTGCGCCGCGGAATCAGCACGAGGCGCAACGGCACGTTCCGCGTGCGCCTTCCCGGGGACGAGCGCGACGTCCTCGCGGCGCTTCCTGCCCAGCTCCGCGAGGCTCTCGAAGCGGAGGAGCCCACCCTCTACCGTCTGTTTCCGCCCGCCTTCGCCGACGACGACGCGGCAAACGCCGGGTACGCGCGCCTGGTCGGCGCGAGCCTGCTGGACGGCAAGCTGCGCGCGCTCGACCAGCTCGAGCGGACAGCGCACGCGGAGACGCTCACCGAGGACGACCTGGGCGCCTGGCTCGGAGCACTCGAGAGCCTCCGTCTCGCGCTCGGAACGCAGCTCGACATCACCGAGGAGAGCTACGGCCCCTTCGACACGTCGGATCCCGACGCGCCGCGCCTCGCTCTCTACCACTGGCTCTCGTGGCTCCAGGAAGAGGTCGTCCAGGCGCTCGCGACGAGCCTTCCCGACTCGCCCGACGAATAGCCTCAGGGCACGACGAGGACTCGACCGGGCTCGCCGGCGAGGCTCGCCTGCACGGCCTCGTCGATCCGGTCGAGCGGGAAGGACGGCCCGAGGGACGAAGCGAGGTCGAGCCGACCCGCGCGCACGTGCTCGAGCATCGCGGGAAGGGAGACCGCAGGGTCCTCTGACCCGTAGAGCGTGCCCGTGAGGATCTTCTCTCTCCGAATCAACTCGAACGGGTCGATGTCGAGCCTCAGCCCCTGGGCGGGCAAGCCGACGATCACGGCTGTCCCTCCGTCTCGCGTGAAGCGAAGCGCCGTCGAGGCCGTCGCCGGATCGCCGACGGCGTCGAACCCGTAGTCCGCGCCGTCGGGAAGCTCCGTACGGAGAAGGTCACGAAGCTCGTCCGGCGCCGCGACGTGCGTCGCGCCCGCCCGGCGGGCGGCCTCGAGCCGGGCCTCGACCGGATCGGAGACGACGATCGTCGTGGCGCCGGCGATCCGAGCGCCCTGCACCACGAACTGGCCGACACCCCCGGCGCCGATCACGAGCACGGACGAGCCGGCGGCGACCTGCGCCGCGTAGAGGGCCGCGCCGACGCCGGTGAGGGCGGCGCAGCCCAGCAGCGCAGCCTGGTCGAAGGGGACGGCGCCCCGAAGCGGCAGCGCGACCTGCTCGGAGACGACGACCCGGTCGGCGAAGCAGCCGGTAGCGGTGCCGCGATAGACCGTCTCGCCTCTGTATGACATCCCTGTTGTCTTATCAGGCAAGGTACCGTTGACGATGGCCGCGTTGAGCGGCCCGCAGGTCGCGGGACGACCGCGGCGGCATCCCGCGCACGCCCCGCACGACGGCGCCCAGGACAACACGACGTCGTCGCCCGGCGCCACGAGCGTCACTGCGTCGCCCACCGCCTCGACGGTCCCGGCGCCCTCGTGGCCGAGCACCATCGGCGTCGGCCTCTGGAACTCACCCTTCACCTGGTGGAGGTCGGTGCCGCAGATCCCGACGGCCGCCATCGTGACGACGACCTCGTTCGGGCGCGGGTCGTCCAGGTCGAGCTCGACGACCTCGAGCGGCTCGCCGACGGCGTGGAAGAGCGCGGCGCGGGTCTTCATTGACGTTTTCGGGCCGGGATCAGCCGCCCAGCGCCGCCTTGACGTCCGCGCACGTCGTCACGGTCGAGACGTTCTGGAGCGCGAAGTTGATCGACGCGTTGTGCCAGTCGGCGTTCATCGTCGAGCAGCCGTCCTCGGGGACCACCATGTAGTAGCCCTTGTCCGCGCCCGTCCTCGACGTGTGCTCGATCGACATGTTCGTCCAGGCGCCCGTGACGATGATCGTGTCCTTGCCGAGTCCCGCGAGAAGGGTCTCGAGGCGAGTCCCCTGCCACGCCGACATCCGCATCTTCTCGACGACGTAGTCCCCGTCCTGGGCCTCCAGCCCGTCGACGGGCGCGGCGCCCCACGTTCCGCGCACGAGTGCCCCGCCGGCGACGCCTTCGAAGAGCGGCGCGTTCACCTTCAGGCCCGGCGCGCCCTCGTCGACGATGTACCAGACGTGGATCACCGGAATCCCCTTGCCGCGACAGAAGGCAGCGAGGTCCTTGACGTGCTCCACGACGTTCTGGTCCTTCGCGTGTTGCGGCGAGCCGGACTCGGCGAACGCGCCCCCGTCGATGATCACGTCGTTCTGCAGATCCTGGACGAGCAGCGCGCAACGCGCGGGATCGAGCGTGTAATCGGCCATCGAGACTCCTCCTAGCCCATGTACGGCTCGCGGCGCGGGCCGACGAGCGTGGTGATCGCGTAGAGCGAGGTCGACGACGGTATGTACAGCGTCCGCCAGTCCTCGCCGCCCCAGGTGAGGTTCCCGGTGTTCTCCGGCACCTCGATCACGCCGAGATGCTCGCCGTCCGGGCTGATCACCCAGATCCCGCCCGGCCCGGTGACCCAGACGTTCCCGCGCTCGTCGCACTTCATCCCGTCCGGGATCCCCTCCTCGATGACCCCGGAGCCGATGCCCGAGAAGAAGCGGCGGCCGTTCGCGAGCGACCCGTCCGCGACGTCGTACACGTCGATGTAGGCGCCCGGCGTGTCGTTGACGTAGAAGAGCGACTCGTCGGGCGAGAAGCAGATCCCGTTCGGCTGCTCGTACAGGTCGCGCTCGACGACGAGCTCGGGCTCACCACCCGGCCGGAGCTTGTAGACCCCCTGGAAGCCGAGCTCGCGCTCGCGCTCCTCTCCGAACACGGGCATGCGGCCGTACCACGGGTCGGAGAAGTAGATCGTGCCGTCCGAGCCGACGAAGACGTCGTTGGGGCTGTTGAGCTCCTTGCCCTCGAAGTGCGTCGCGATCGCCGCGCGGGTGCCGTCCGGCCGCTCGCTGACGAGCGAGCTCGTGACGTGCTCGCAGACGAGCAGGTTCAGGGCGGCGTCGTACGTGAGGCCGTTGCACTTGTTCGACGGGCGCATGACCTCCTCGACCCCCGACCCAGGCGTGAACTTGCGGCGGACGTCACCGGGCATGTCCGAGAAGAGGAGGTAGTGCTCCCTCGGGTGCCAGATCGGGCCTTCCGTGAAGGTGAAACCGGTCGCCACCTGCTCGACCCCGGATCCCTTCTCGACGAGCTCGTAGATGGCGTCCGACTTCGCGTCGATCCCCGGCACGGCGTCTCTCCTTTCGTGACAGCGTCGTCCGAGCGACAATAACCTCTTGGTGTCGGACTTCAGTCCGACACCTGCTCTTTCGGCTCGGCGACTACGCTCCCCGACGTGACCGGCCCCGACACCGTCGTCTTCATCCCCGCCTGGAACGAGGAGCAGAGCCTGCCGGATGTGCTCTCCGAGCTGAAGGCGGGAGTCCCGGGCGCCGACGTCCTCGTGATCGACGACGGCTCGACTGACGAGACCGCCGCCGTCGCGCGGTCGGGCGGAGCGCTCGTCGTGTCGTTCGGCGAAAACCGGGGGCTACGGGCAGGGATCGCGGCGGGCTACCGCCAGGCGCACGAGCGCGGCTACGCGTACTGCGGTCGCGTGGACGCCGACGGCCAGCATCCTGTCGACGAGCTCGTCCGGTTGCTCGACCTCGTCCGCTCGGACCGCTGCGACGTCGCGGTGGGGTCACGCTTCGCGGAGGGAGACGGCTACGGCGCCGACCGGTATGCGCCCTCTCCCGCGCGGCGGTTCGGGATCGGGCTCCTGCAGCGCGCCATGCACCTGAGGCTCGGCCGGCCGTTCCACGACCCGACGAGCGGGATGGCCGCGGTGAACCGCGAGGCGATGCTCGTGATGGCCGAGCCGTACGCGAGCGGCGCGCCGGAGGTTGAGGCGCTGCTTCGGTTGAAGCGCGCGGGCCTCCGTGTCGAGGAAGTGGCGGTGCACATGCGCGAGCGAGCGCACGGCGAGTCGAAGCTCCAGGGCAAGAAGGCTGTCAAGCTCGTGCTCACCGTGGTGGGCACGCTGCTGTTCTTCCGCTGGCTGCGCCATCGCCGATCGTGAGCGCGCGGAAGGCGCTGCAATGAGCACCGATCGCCTCGTCGTCGTGCTCGGCTACTCGGACGGCGGGCGGGGCGAGCTCCACCCGGTCTGCGCGGCGCGGCTCGCTCGCGCGGCCGAGGTGACGACCTCCGACGACGTGGTCGTCCTGTCCGGCTGGGCGCGGGTGCGTGACACGCATTCGGAGGCGGAATTGATGCGCGCGGCATGGAGCGGCGCAGCCCGCGAAGTGGTCGTCGACCCCGATGCCCGCACGACCGTGGACAACATGGCGAATGCGCTGAACGACGTCCTGCGCGTCGGCGCGAAGGAGGTGCTCGTCGTCACGTCGTCGTGGCACGCGCCGCGCGCGAAGGCTGCGCTTCGGTGGCTGCTCCGCTCGACCGGCATTCGCGTGCGGGCCGTGTCGCCCCCGGGGAGCTCGTGGGCCGCAGCGCTCCGTGAGCTGCCGCTCTGGCTCCTCCTGCCGTTCCAGCTCTGGATTGCGGGCCGCAAGAGCTGGCGTATCTGAGCTGACGCACGCTCACGGCTTACGAAGCGACAGGACGCCAGTGGAGCGGCGCTCCTCCGGGGCCGAGCTTCGTTCGCCCGCTGCCGTCGGGCCGCACGACGTACACCCGACCATCGTCGTTGGTGTACGCGATCCACTTGCGCCGTAGCGGGCGTCCGCCCGCCGTCCGGAGACCACGATGGAGAGGCGACGCCGTGGCTTCCGTGGGTCAGACGCCGCTTCCCCGAGCCGCTGGCGCGCATTGACCAGAGCTCGAAATCTCGGAAGGAGACGAACAGGACGGCTCGGCCATCGGGCGACCAGGCGCCATCGCGTCCCCCCGTGCCGGGCGTGAGGTGGCGCCGCCATCGCGTCCTCGCGTCCACGGTCCACAAGGTCGTCGTACACGATTCGTTCAGATGTGCGCCGTCCCCGGTGGGATCGTACGTACAGGTCCCGGTGTCCTCGTAGAGAATCGTTCCGACGGGGGTACCGGTGCCGAGGGTTGACCCGGCAGCCGACGTCGTGAACCCGACGGTCGCGACGATCGCGACGACCCCAGCGAGGCCCGACCCTCTGCGTTTGCGCGACGTCACGCGACGATCGTCGCACTGCGAGCTAACGGCCGCCTAATCCGAGCCGCATCCTCCAGGGAGCGCCTACGCCACCTCGACGTGGATGCGCTTCTTCGCCTCGCGGAGCGGCCCCCCTCCCCGATGCGCGCGGACGGCGAGGATCTCGGCAAGGATCGAGAGCGCCGTCTCGGCCTGCGTGTCGGCGCCGATGTCGAGCCCGCACGGCCCCTGGATCCGCGCAAGAGCTTCTTCGGAGACGCCCGCCTCGAGCAACCGCTCCCGGCGGCGCTCCTGGTTGCGGCGCGAGCCGAGCGCGCCGATGTAGAAGGCCTCCGACTCGAGGGCCGCCTGGAGCGCCGGCTCGTCGAACTTGTCGTCGTGGGTGAGGACGACCACGGCCGTCTGGTGATCGGGAGCGATCTCGGCCAGCGCCTCCGCGGGCCACTCCGCGATCAGCTGGTCGGCGGAGGGGATGCGCTCCTTCGTGAGGAAGGCGCCCCGCGCGTCGGCGACGATCGCCGTCCAGCCGAGCAGCTTGGCGCCCCTGCAGAGCGCCTCCGCCGTGTCGACCGCGCCGTAGACGAACAGCCGCGGCGGCGGCCCGTACCACTCGGCGAACACCTTCGATCCGTTCGTCTCGACGAGCCTGTTCCGCCCGCGGCGCACGATCTCGTCGAACTGCGCGAGAACCTCGGGCGGGACTCCGTCGCCTACGGTGTCGCCGCCTTCCACGACGAGCGTCTTGCCGCCCAACCCGTCGCCCTCGACGACGGTGAACAGCACGGCGCGCCCGCCGCTCTCGCGAAGGGCAGTCAGCCGGCCGACCAGACCTGCGCTCACTCGACCGTCTCCACGAAGACGTCGATCTCGCCGCCGCACGGAAGCCCGACCGACCACGCGAGGTCGTCGCTGATCCCGTAGTGGAGGAGCTTCGGCTCGCCGGTCCGCATCACTTCCATCGCGTTGTCGAAGACGTCGCTCTCGACGCAGCCGCCGGAGACGGAGCCGCACATCTTCCCGGACTCCGACACGGCCAGGCTCGTCCCGACCGGACGGGGCGCCGACCGGCGCGTTGCGACCACGGTCGCGACGACCACCTTCTCGCCGGCATCGCGCCAGGCCTCGACCTCGGGCAGGATCTCCTTCACGCTGCGTGCCTCCTTTCGATACCGGCGAGCACGGCCGCCAGCTCCTCGAGACTCCTCAGATTATGGCCGGGCAGGAACCGGTCGACGTACGGCAGCGCGGCTCGCATGCCGCCGGCCAGCGGCTGGTACTCGGGATTTCCCTTGAGGGGATTCACCCAGATCACTGCGTAGGCGGCGCGGGCGAGCTTCGCCATCTCGCGACCGACGAGGTCGGGGTCTTCGCGCTCCCACCCGTCGGAGACGATCAGGACGATCGCGCCGCGGGAGAGCGCGCGACGGCCGTAGATCTCGTTGAACTCGCGCAGCGAGGCGCCGATCCGGGTGCCGCTCCCCCAGTCGACCACCGCCTCGGTGCACCGCGCGAGCGCCGCATCGGGATCGCGCGTCGCGAGGTCGGGCGTCAGGCGCGACAGGCGCGTGCCGAACGCGAACGCCTCGACGCCGCGTCCCGCGCCGACGACGGCGTGGAGGAAGAGCAGCAGCGCCCGCGCGTAGCTGTCCATCGAGCCCGACACGTCGCAGAGCACGACGAGCTTGCGCGGGACGTCCTTGCGCGCCCGTAGCGGCCGGTCGAGCGGGTCTCCGCCGGTACGAAGTGAACGCCGGATCAGCCGCCGGACGTCGAGCCGGTCGCCCCGCGCGTCCGCCGTCCGGCGGCGCGAGACCCGCTGCGGGCGAATGCGCGCGATGCGAGCGATCAGCTCGCGGACGCGACGGAGCTCGTCGCCGGTGAGCTCGGCGAAGTCCTTGTCGCGCAGCAGCTCCTGTCCCGAGGCCCCGAGCTCCAGCGGGTCGCCCGGTTGCTCGTCGACGTCGCCTGCCCGCAGCCGATCGACGGGCGCCTCGCCGACGCGCGTCAGCGTCTCGGTCGAGGATCGCTGGCGGACCGGCGGCAGCACGGGCGCTCGCAGGAACCACGCGCTGTACGCGCGGTCGAACAGGTCGAGCTCGTCGTGGCGCGAGACGAGCGTCTGCCGCAGGGAGAAGTAGACGTCCTCCTGACGCGCGAGATCGACTGCGTCCAGGGCGCGCAGGGCGTCGGCCACGCGCCCCGGGCCGATCTCGAGGCCGGCCTCGCGCAACACGCGCCCGAAGGTCACGACGTGCCCGACGATGGCGTCGCCCGCTGCCACGGCGAGCCTAGGTGGCGGCCGCCGCGCGGGCCTCGTCCACGAGCCGCGCGAGTGTCTCGTCACGGACGGCGTCGATGTCCTCGCGGTACTTCAGGACCGATCCGAGCGTCTGCTCGACGACCTCGGCGTCGAGCTCCTGCCGGCCTAGCGCGTTCAGAGCCATGGCCCAGTCGATCGTCTCTGCGACACCGGGCGGCTTTGCGAGGTCGAGCCCGCGGAGCTCGCGGACGAACGCGGCTGCCTCCGCGGCGAGCCGCCCCGGGATCCCGGGAACGCGCAGGCGGACGATCTCGATCTCGCGCTCGATCGAGGGGTGCCCGATCCAGTGGAAGAGCGCGCGCCGCTTCAGCGCGTCGTGGAGCTCGCGCGTGCGGTTCGAGGTGAGGATCACGGCCGGCCTGCGTCGCGCGGCGATCGTCCCGATCTCGGGGATCGTGATCTGGAAGTCCGAGAGCACCTCGAGGAGGAACGCCTCGAACTCCTCGTCAGCCCTGTCGACCTCGTCGATCAGCAGGACGACCGGCTCGTCGGAGTCGATCGCCTCGAGGAGCGGCCGCCGGATGAGGTACTCGGGGCCGAACAGCTCGGCCTCGCTGACCGTGCCCTCCTGCGCGGCGCGGATGTGGAGGAGCTGACGCGGGTAGTTCCACTCGTAGACCGCGTGCGCGACGTCGAGCCCCTCGTAGCACTGCAGGCGGATCAGCCGTGCCCCGAGGACGGTCGCGAGCGCCTTCGCCGCCTCTGTCTTGCCGACTCCCGCCTCGCCCTCCAGAAGCACGGGCTTCGACAACGCGAGCGAGAGGTACAGCGCGGTGGAAAGCCCGCGGTCGGGGAGGTAGTCGGCGTCGCGCAGCGCGCCCTCGAGCTCGTCGATCGACGTGAAGCCCATCGACCGCAGCGTAGACGACGCATTCCGCCGCGCGTTTGCGGTCGGGGAACCCGGGTATCCGACCGAGCCATGAGCAACGTCGGAAAGGGGTTGTGATGCGCACCGAGCACGACATCTGGACATACGGCAGCGACCTCGGGGACGTGCGGGGGATCGTCGGGTATTCGGTCGAGGCGCTCGACGGTGGAATCGGCAAGATCGACGAGACGACCGACGACGTCGGCATGGCCTCGATCGTCGTCGACACCGGCCCGTGGATCTTCGGGCGCAAGGTCGTTCTCCCGGCCGGCGTGGTCGACCGGATCGACCGCGACGACGAGTGCGTCTACGTCAACCGCACGAAGGACCAGATCAAGAACGCTCCCGAGCTGGACGAGGTGACGATCACGGACGACGCTCGCCGCGACGAGCTCGGCCGCTACTACGGCCCGGAAGGCGAGGGCTGGCGCGACTATCAGCCCCGCCTCTAAACGGCGCCGTCACCTGCCTCGCGGGCCGGGCCGGCATGTGCCGGCCCGGCCCGCTTCGTTTCGCCGCGTCCGCGTCGTACACTCGCCCAATCGAAGGGCGGCTACGGTGAGCACGATGCACCTCACGGGGGCGACGCTTCAAGGCGTGCCGCTGCTCGCAGGCGCGAGCGAGGAGGCCCTGGCCGACCTCGCTGCGGACGCCCGTCCGTTCCGGGTGCTCGCCGGCGACTGGCTGCTCCGCGAAGGAGACGAGGCCGACGACCTGTACGTCGTCGTCCGCGGCCGCCTCCGCGCCGTCACGCGATCCGGCAGCGAGGAGCGCACGCTCCGCGTCCTGGGCCCGGGTGCGTCGATCGGCGAGCTTGCACTCCTGACGGGCGCGCCGCGCTCGGCGTCCGTCCAGGCAGTGCGCGACTCGACGCTCCTTCGCCTGCCGCGCGGCCCGTTCGTCGAGCTCCTGGAGCGAGACCAGTTGTTCGCAACCGCAGTCGCGCGGGAGCTCGCGCTCCAGCTCCAGGCCAGCGGCGGCCTGGACGCACCTCCCACCCGCCCTGCGCTGATCGCCGTCCGCGGGCTGGGGTCGAACGTGCCGGTTCGCGCGGTCGCCGGGTCACTTGCTCGCGCACTGGAGCGGTACGGCTCGATCGAGGTGCTCGACGCGTCCGCAGCGGGCACGGGAGCAGTCGAGCGCGCCGAGGACGAGCACGCCCACGTTCTGCTCGTCGACGAGACCGGGAGCGGCGTGTGGAGCGACCTTTGCGCACGCCAGTCGGATCGGATGCTGCTCGTGGCGACCGAGGAGAGCCCGTTGCCCTCGTCACCGTCACCCTCGGTGGATCTCGTCATCCTGGGGCCGAGCGCAGGCCCGACGCTTCGCGCGCTGCTCGACGCCGTCGCCCCGCGTGCGCACCATCGGTTGGCGACGACCGAGCCGACCGACCCGGGGATTGCCAGGCTCGCGCGTCGGATCGTCGGTCGAGCGCTCGGCATCGTGCTCTCGGGCGGCGGCGCGCGCGGCTTCGCGCACATCGGCGCGCTGGCGGAGCTCGAGCGGGAGGGCATCGAGATCGACCGCTACGGCGGCTGCTCGATGGGCTCGTTCATCGCGGCGATGGCGGCCGCCGGGTGGCGCACCCAGGACATCCGCGACCGGTGCCACGAGGAGCTCGTCCGTCGCTCGCCGTTCAACGACTACACGATCCCGCGCGTCGCGCTGATCCGGTCGAGGAAGGCGGGCCGCATGCTCGACCGGCTGTTCGGTGAGCTCACGGTCGAGGAGCTCGCGAAGCCGCTCTTCACCGTGAGCGCCGATCTCCTGTCCAGCCGCCTGGTCGTCCACCGCCGTGGCAGCGTCGTCGAGGCCGTGGGCGCCAGCATGTCGATCCCCGGCCTCGTGCCGCCTCTCCCACGCGGCGGCCGGCTGCTCGTCGACGGCGGTGTGCTCAACAACCTCCCCGTCGACGCAATGGCCGACTCGGCCGAGGGCCCGATCGTCGCGATCGACGTGGTTCGCCGGCTCGAGCCGGCGGAGGGCGACGAGGCGCCGCTGCCGTCGATCATGGAGACCCTCTCGCGCGCGACCGTGCTCGGCAGCGTCGAGCGGGCGGAGCGAAACCGCGACCTCGCGCTGCTCGTGATCAGCCCCGAGGTCCAGGACATCCCGCTCCGCGACTTCCGCGCCCTGGACAGGGCAGTCGAGGCCGGGCGAACGGCGGCGCGGCAAGCGCTCGACGGGGGCGCGGCAGCGACGATCCGGGCGGCGGTCGACGCTCCGGTCTAGATGGACTTGCGTGTAAGACTCGCGCCGAGACCGCAAACGACGATCACAGGAGGGGCGATGCCGCTCATCGAGGTGAAGCTCTACGACCGACGTGTCACCGAGGAATCGGTGCCGAAGATGATCGAGGCGCTGACACAGGCGCTTGCGGAGACGAGCGGCGCCGATCCCTCGCACATCCAGGTGGTGATCCAGGGGGTCGATCCCAAGAACTGGGGGATTGCCGGCAAGCAGCAGTCCTGATAAGCGATAATCGATTGTCCAAGGCGGAGACGTGCCTGGCGGCCCCGGGCAGAACCACGAGCAAAGGGTCTATTCCATGACGCAAGCCACCGAGGTGTTGTTCCCCTCGTCGCCTGACGAGGCGGTCGCCCAGTTCGGGGACGGGACGGGGGTCACGGTAATCGCGGGTGGGACGATCGTCGTCCCGGAGATCACGTACGGGCGGCTCGAACCGAGCCGGGCGCTGATGCTCTCGGAAGCGGGCCTCGACACGATCGAGACCGACGGGACATCCGTCGTCGTCGGCGCGGGGCTGCCGATCGAGCGACTCACCGACCTGGCGGACGACGTTCCGGCGCTCGCGGAGTGCGCGTTGAACGTCGCGGACCTCGAGATCCGCGGGCAGGGCACGGTCGGCGGCAATCTCTGTGCCGGTCGCGGCGCGGATGCACCGCGCGGCGACCTCCAGGGCCCGTTCCTCGCGCTCGGCGCCACCGCCCGGTCGGCCGGCGCCGACGGGGAGCGCTCCGAGCCGCTCGAGGAGTTCCTCGACCGCCGCGACGGCCGGCTCCTGCTCGACGTCAGCTTCGAGAAGCCGGCTGCGTCCGCGTTCGCATCGCTCGACTACCCGCACACGCACGAGTACACGGTGCTGGCGGTCACGGGCGTCCGGTCGTCGGACGGCGAGCTCCGTCTCGCCGCGACGGGCCTCGCCGACCACGGACGACGGCTCCCCTCCGCCGAGGCGGCGGCCGGCGACCCGTCGGCCGCAGGTGCCGCGGCTGTGGGCGACGTCGCCCTCGGGGACGACGCGCTCGCATCGGAGTGGTACCGCTCACGCGCTCTGCCGGTGCTCGTCCGGCGTGTCCTCTCCAAGCTCGAGGAGGCCTCATGAACGTGACCGTCAACGGTGTCGCGCACGAGGTGGACAGCGCGCCGCTGACGACGCTCCTCGACGTCCTGCGCGAGGAGCTCGGGATCACCAGCCCCAAGGCGGGCTGTGAGCAAGGCGGCTGCGGCGCCTGCACCGTCCTCGTCGACGGCGAGCCGCGGCGGTCGTGTTTGACAGCGGTCGGCGCCATCGACGGGCACGAGGTGACGACGGTCGAAGGCCTCGGGGCGCCGGAGTCGCTCTCGCCGATGCAGCAGGCGTTCACGCACCACTACGCGGCGCAGTGCGGTTTCTGCACGTCCGGGATGCTGATCGCCGCCGAGGCGTACGTCCGGCGCGGCGGCACGGACGACCCGGAGGCGATCCAGGAAGCGCTCGCCGGCCACGTCTGCCGCTGCACGGGCTACGTCAAGATCATCGACGCGGTCGCCGCCGCCGCGCGCGGCGAGGAGTTCGACCTGACCGTCACGGCGGCGAGCGCCGGGATGACGAACCTCGGAGGTGCCCAGTGAAGGCCGTAGGCGCACGGCTCCCGCGCTACGACGGGATAGAGCACGTCACCGGTCGGACGATGTACGTCGACGACGTGCGTGTCCCCGGGATGCTGTGGGCGAAGGCCCTCCGCTCGCCCCTGCACAGCGCCGAGATCAAGGGCCTCGACGTCGCGAAGGCCGAGGCGATTCCCGGAGTTCACGCGGTGATCACCTGGAAGGACGTCCCGCTCCTCGAGTACGGGCACCTCTCCGCGCTCGGGATCCCGGCCGACGAGCCCCTGCTCGCGAAGGACGACGTGCGGTACAAGGGACAGCCGATCGCGCTGGTCGCCGCCGAGGACGAGGCGACTGCGAACGCGGCCGTCGACGCGATCGCGCTCGACCTCGAGGAGCGCACGCCGCTGCTCGACATCCGCCGCGCATTCGACGACGACGCGCCGAAGATCCACCACTGGGGCAACTGGTACCCGCACTTCGAAGGCGAGATGGATCGACGTCAGATCCGGAAGGGGTCGATCGAGGAGGCGTTCGACAAGGCCGACGTGATCGTTCAGGGCGTCTACCGCCCGGCGGCGATCGAGCACGTGCCGCTCGAGACGCAGGTCGCGCTCGCCGTGCCCGAGGCCAGCGGCCGGCTGACGATCTACTCCTGCACGCAGGCGCTCTACTTCTCGCTCGGCGTCGTCGCGGCGCACCTGCAGGTGCCGCTCAACAAGCTCAAGGTCGTCGGCGGCACGGTCGGCGGCGGCTTCGGCGGTAAGGTCGACACCGCGTCCGAGACGATGTGCGCGCTCCTGGCGCAGAAGTCCGGGCGACCGGTGAAGTGGCGCTGGACCCGGGAGGAGGAGTTCCTCTGCTCCTCGACGCGGGCGCCCTGGCACATGGAGATCGCCGACGCCGTCACGAAGGACGGCTGGATCCTCGGCCGGAAGATGCTGACGCTTCACGACTCGGGCGCGTACGCACGGTTCTCGCCGTACGGCCTGACGAAGCACTCCTTCCACCACACGGGCGCGTACACGATCCCGAACCTCGAGTTCGACGGCTTCGTCGTGTTCACGAACCGCGTCCCCACGACCGCGATGCGCGGGTTCGGAGTCACGTCCATCTCGTTCGCGACGGAGACGCACATGAGCCGGATCGCGCACGAGCTCGGGCTCGATCCGTACGAGGTTCGCCTGAAGAACGCGAACCGCATCGGCGACACCTCGCCGAATCGCATCGTCTACACCGACCCCTCGACCGTCGCGGTCGTCAAGGCGCTCGCCGGCGGCATGGACGTCGACCTCGCGCCCGACTACGCGGCGATGGGCCGCGACAAGCGCGAGGGCGACCTGCTCCCCGAGCACCTCGTCGGCCAGCTCGCAGATCCGGAGGACCACTGATGGCCATCAAGAGCGGCCGCGGGATCGCGGCGATCGAGTACCCCACGGGAATGAACCAGAACGGCGACCCGTCGCAGGCCTGGATCAAGGTCAAGCCCGACGGGCGGATCGACGTCTTCGCGGGCACCTCCGACATCGGCAACGGGTCGAAGACGATCCAGTCGCAGATCGTGGCCGAGACGATCGGCGTCCCGTACGACTGGATCACGTACGACAACTCGAACACGGACTCGTCTCCGGTCTGCACCGGCACCTTCGCGTCGCGGGCGACCTTCGTGGCCGGCAAGGCTGTGGAGAAGGCGGCCGTGCGGGTGCGCGAGCGGATTCTCGAGATCGCGGGCAAGGAGCTCGAGATCGACCCCTCCGACCTCGAGATCGTCGACGGCGAGGTGCTGGCGAAGGGCGCGCCGCAGAAGAAGATCGCAGTCCCGGACGTCGCGGCCGCGGCGACATGGACGTACGGCGAGCTGATCACCGGGGACGGCGCGCAGCTGAAACCGTACGCCGCGATCGTCGACCCGGAGACGGGCGAGGTCGACCTCCCGCCCCACTCCGCGATCTCGTACGCCGCGTGCGCCGCGGAGGTCGGGGTCGACGAGGAGACCGGCGTCGTCAAGGTCACGCGCCTCGTTCAGGTCTACGACGTCGGCCGGGCGCTCAACCCGACGCTCGTCGAGGGACAGATCGAAGGCGGAGCGATGCAGGGCCTCGGCCTCGGTGTCCTCGAGACGTGCTACCCGTACTACCCCTCCGCAGAGCATCGTGGCGGCCAGTTCGGGTCGTACCTCGCGCCGGGCATCGAGGACCTGCCGAAGATCGACACGATCATCATCGAGAACCCCTCCTCGGACGGGCCGTACGGCGCGAAGGGAATCGGCGAGATGGCCAACAACGCGCAGCCGCCGGCGATCGCAGCCGCGGTCTTCGACGCGGTCGGCGTGTGGGTCACCGAGCTGCCGATCACGCCCGAGCGGGTCCTCCGGGCTCTCGAGGCGAAGGCGGCGCCGACGCGTGAGGGCAAGCGGATCGTGTTCGACGCGGAGCTCTCCGTGAACGCCGTCTCGCAGGGCGGGATGGCGTTCGAGGTTCCCGCCTAGTGGCGGACTCGCCGTTCGCCAGTTTCGACGGCCGTGCGCCCTACCCCATGTTCGAAGGGGTAGGGCTCCAGGCGATCGCCGGCGACCAGGTCTTCCTGGGCCGTGTCACGTACGCGCCCGGAACCACCGTCGCCCGGCACAGCCACGAGCACACCGAGCAGGTGATGCTCGTCCTGGAGGGCTCGGTGACGATGACGATCGGCGCCGAGACGCAGGAGCTCGGCCCGGGAGACGTATGCGTCGTCAACCGCGGGATCGAGCACGAGCTCCACTCGGCGGTCGGGGTCACGTTCGTCGAGGCTCTCGGCCCCGTGCCGCTCGACCACATCCCAGACCGGGAGCGCGACCTCGTGCTCGGCGATCTCGCAGGCTCGTTGCACGTCGAGCGATAGCGAAGGTGCCTGGCTATCGGCCAGGCACCTTGCACCAGGGCTACCGTAGGCGGCGATGAGCGCGCTCGCGGCGACCGCGACCGACGACCTCTGGACGGCGTGGACGTTCGACCCGATCGCGCTCGCCGCCGCAGCAGTCGCGATCGGGTTCTTCCTGCAGGGCTGGCGACGGCTCCACGACCGGCGCCCCGAGCTCGCGCCCTGGACGCGGATCCCGCTGTTCCTCGCCGGGGTCGCGGTGGTGCTCGTCGGGCTCCTCTCGCCGCTCGACGCGATCGCCGAGGAGTACCTCCAGTCGGCGCACATGCTCCAGCACGTCCTGATCGCCGACCTCGGCGTGGCGCTGGCGCTCGTCGCGGTGCGCGGGCCGCTGTCGATGTTCTTCCTCCCCCGTGACCTCCTCGCCCCGCTCGCCCGGGCCGGCTGGGTGCGCGGCGTAGTGTCGCTCCTGCTGCGGCCGGCCGTCGCGGCGCCGCTCTGGCTCGCGGTGCTCGTCGCGTGGCACATCCCGGTGCTGTACGAGGCGGCGCTCACGCAGCCGCTCGTCCACCGGCTCGAGCACCTCTCGTTCGTCGTCGTCGGCGCGCTCGTCTGGACGCTGCTGATCGACCCGGCCGGCCACGGCAGGCTGAGCGTCAACGGGCGGATCGGGCTCGCTGTCGGATTGTTCTGGGCCGGGCAGCTCCTCGCCTACGTGTTCGTCTTCGGGTTCGAGCCGTACTACGACGTCTACGTCGAGCAGCCGGAGCGGCTCTTCGGGCTCTCACCGCTCACCGACCAGAAGCTCGCCGGCGTCGTGATGATGGCCGAGCAGGCGCTGACGCTTGGCCTCGCGCTCCTGCTCCTCGTGCGGATCGCGCGACGCTCCCGCAGCGCCCGCAGCCTCACACCCGACCCCGCCTGATGCCGTCGCCCTGGTCGTTCTCGTTCGAGCCGCTGTTCGTAGCGCTCGCGGCCGTCGCGGTCGTGCTCTACGTCCGCGCCTGGCGTCGTTCGCCCGGCCCGTGGTGGCGCGCAGCATCGTTCGCAGGCGGGATCGCGCTCGTCGTCGGCGCCCTCAACTCGCCGCTCGGCACGATCGCGACCGAGTACCTCGTGCTGTTCCACCTGCTCCAGAACGTGATGATCTCCGACTGGGCGCCGCCGCTCCTGTTGATCGGCCTTACCCCCGCGATGCGCACTGCCCTGGCGGAGCGCGGCGGACGGCCGTTCGAGGTGCTGACGCGGCCGACCGTCGCGCTGCCGGTCTGGCTCGTCGGCTGGTACGTCGTCCACCTCGGCGCCGTCTACGACGCCGCGGTGCGCAACCCGTATCTCCTCGCGCTCGAGCACGCCTTTCTGATCGCGATCGGCCTGCTCTTCTGGTGGCCGATCATCTGCGACGTACCGCGCGCGGCGGCCACTCTGACGCGTATCGGATACGTCTTCGCGGCCTTCGTGCTCTCGGCCTTCCTGGGGCTCGCGCTGACGTTCTCACCGCCCGTCTACGACTACTACGAGTCGCTTCCCGAGCGGCTCTGGGGCATCAGCGCCGAGCAGGATCAGAACCTCGGCGGGATCCTCATGTCGAGCGAGCAGGCACTCGTCTTCTTCGCCGCGATCGTCTGGCTGCTCGTCCGCCTCTTCCGCGAGGAGGCCGAAGCCGAAGAAAGGCTGGCGGCAGAGCAGCGCGCCGCGGGCCTGAGGGAGCACTAGCGCTGGGGGACATGAGCTCTGCCCGCGTCCCGCGAACCGCAGGCTACGCGCGATGCTCCACTGCGACCGCCGGCGCGCCCCCGACGACAGCGCGGGTCTCCTGCGCGTGCAGCAGCGTGGTGCGGACGATCAGCTTCGCGCGCGCGAAGTTGTCGAGCTCCGTCGGCACCGGCCCGACGCGCCGGCCGAGCGCGTAGCCGGCCGCGTTGCGACCCATCGCCCGGTAGCTCTCGAGCGTGTACAGCGGGCTCATTCCGAAGAGCTCGAGGTTGTCGAGCGGCTGGAGCCCGGCGCGGTGGATCACCGCTGTCCCTTTCGACTGGATGCCGAGCGCCACGCCGGATCCGGAAAGTCGCGCGCCGTCGTGCCCGATGAACGCGACGTCTGCCGAGCGGCGGACGCGGACGATCCGCGGCGCCCCTCCGGCATCGCGCACCCCTGCGACGATGGCGCCGAGGACGTCGACATGCGGTAGCCCGTTGATCGTCTCGCGGACGCCGTCCGCGAACGCGGGCCCGACCGCGACGACGACCTCCGCCGGATCGTCTCCCGCGGGCGCAGCTCCATTCTCTTCGAGCAACGGCGGAGTGCCGTCGGCAGCGCCGCCGAGCGAGCGCGGATCGACGACGTGGGGAAGCGCCTGGAGGAGCTCCCAGCGCTCGCCCTCGAGGCGGTACCCCGTCCCCGGCCCGAGGTACGCGTTCGGATCGTTGACGGCCGAGCGGACGAGGCCGTCGGGCTCGATCACCGCGGAGGTCTGCAGGTAGTCCGCCGCGACGCGCTGGCGGAGCATGCCCACGATCGCCTCGGCGACGTCCTCGAAGCCACGCCGGTCGAGCGCGAGCGCGACGTCGAGTGCCGACACGCCACGCTCGAGCAGCTCGTCGGCTGCCTCGACGTCGGCCGCCCGGTCGCGATCAGGGACGTCCCGGCTCGAATGGCCGGTTGTCGCGGCCTCGACCTCCGCATCGGTCACCGGGGGGAGCCCGAGCTCGGCGAACACGCCCTGCACCGCGCTCGCTGCGCGCTCGCGGACGCGCAGCACCTCGTGCTCGGCCACCGGCTCGATGCCGCCGTCGACCTGCCAGTCGCGCTGGATCGTGAGCCACTCGTCGATGTCGTCGCCGTCGTAGTTGCCCCCGCCGAACGTGTTGTCGGAGCGGGGCATCACGGAGTAGCCGGACGTGACGAAATCCGTCCCCGGAAGGAATTGCCCCATCAACTTCGCCGTCTTGCGGATCGCCGAGTGCGATGCGATCGCGTCGTTGCCGGACGCGACCTCGAGGTCGAGCCAGGCGGCGAGGACGTTCTCGGCCAGGATCGCCCGGGTCCCACCCGGGACCGCCAGCACGAGCGCGACGCAGGAGATCGAGCCGTTCTGGACGCCCTGCGCGCCAGCGGCCCGTACGACCGAGACGCACCGCGCCTCGAGATAGAGCATCGAAAGCCCCTCGGCGTGCCCCATCAGCGCCTCCGAGCCTGTCCCGGACGTGAATCGCACCTTGACGCCGCGCGAGGCGTACGCAGACGCGAGAAACGCCTTCGACCACGGCGTGTCGTCGCCGTCCGCGAAGACCCGCTCCGTGCCGTACACCGAAAGCGTCTCCGCGTACGTGACGAGGCCGCGAATCGCGAGCTCGAGATTGCGGCGCTCCTCCACTGCGCACTGCGTCATCACTCCGGGCCGACCGGTCTGCGAGCCGACGAGCAGGGCCAGCGCGTTGAGCGGCGCGTAGCGCGCGACCCCCACCGTCGTCTCGAGCTCGTCGAAGCCGCGGCGAGCGGCCTCCGCCGCGTCGGCGGCGAGTAGCGCTGGGCTCTCCTTGAGGTTCGTCACATGCGCCTGGTTCCCCGGATCGCGTCGCGCGCGGAGCTTCTTGAGGGCCATCATCAGCTCGACGGGGTCGAGCATCCCGACGACTCGCGCCAGCTTGGCCGGTGTGAGCCCGCGGGCCAGCCTGACGAGCTCGTCGCGCGGCACGTCGATGTCGACGAGCATCCGCGCGAGCCGCTCGTCGGGGAGCTCCATCGCCTCGACCGCCACATCGAGATCGAGCCCGTGTGCGACGAGGAAGCGGTCGATGACGTCGAAGTCGTCCGCTCCACGGCCGTCGAGCCGCACGACAACACCGTCCTCGACGACGAGCTCCGGCGCCGGATCGGCGGGCCCCGAGGAGGCGACGAGCCCCAGCTCGGGCCAGGGCTCGACGAGCATCTCGCGCCGAAGCGCCGACTGCTCGCGCGCGACGAAGCGCCGGCTCCGCGGCGAATCAGCCATCGACGACCAGCCCGCGCTCGACGTAGACGCGTGCTGCCTCGCGGACGAACGCGGCCGTCTCGGCGGCGCCGAGCTGATCGAGACGCACCGCCCAGGCCTCGAGCTCGGCGCCCGTCGAGCGGCCGGGTCGCAGCGCCGTGTAGATCTCCAGCAGCTCGGCGTCCGGTACCACGGTGAGCTCCGAGGCGCGTGCCAACCCGTCTGCGAGCTGCGGACGCCCGGCGGCGCGCGCGACGTCGGCCTGGAGCGACAGCGTCTCCGCGGTGGCTCGGGTGTCGGCGCTGGTGAGGGTTCCCTCGCGCGCGGCAGGGAGCGTGACGGCGTCGAGGCCGAGCCCCGACGGTGTTCTCACGAGCTCGGGACGGCGGGTGCCGAGCGGGTAGTCGGTGACCGGATCGAGGTCCACGACCACACAGTAGGCTAGCTCCGCGGTGCCGCAAACGAACGATCATCGATTTTCCGGCCGGGTTGCTCTGGTCACGGGAGGATCGAGCGGCATTGGCGCCGCGACGGCGCGGCGCCTCCGCCTCGAGGGGGCGCAGGTCGCCTCGCTCGACCTCGACGGCGACCCGCCGGAAGGCGTTCTGGCGCTCCGAGGGGACGTCTCGAGCTCGGCCGACGTCGACGCTGCCGTGGCACGCGCGCACGACGAGCTGGGGCCGATCGACATCCTCGTCTGCTCGGCCGGCGTCCCCGGAGCCTCGCTCCCCACGATCGAGGTGACGGACGAGGAGTGGCGAAGGGTGATGGCCGTCGACGCCGACGGCGTGTTCTTCTCGAACCGCGCCGTCCTGCCCGGCATGGTCGAGCGCGGCTACGGCCGGATCGTGAACGTCGCGTCGATCGCGGGCAAGGAGGGCAACCCGATGGCCGCGGCGTACTCCGCGGCCAAGGCGGCGGTGATCGCGATGACGAAGTCGATCGGCAAGGACGTGGCGGGCACCGGCGTGCTCGTCAACTGCGTCGCGCCCGCGGTGATCGAGACCCCGATCCTCGGCGGGCTCTCGCACGACCACATCGACTACATGGTGGAGCGGATCCCCCTCGGCAGGATGGGTAGCGCGGACGAGGTCGCCGCGCTCGTCTGCTGGCTCGCGAGCGAGGAGTGCTCCTTCTCGACCGGCGCGACCTACGACATCTCCGGAGGCCGGGCGGTCTACTGATGCGTCGCATCATCCGCTGGATCGACGCCGACGAGCGCGTCACGGTGGGCCTCGAGCTCGATGAGCGCGGCGTGTTCCACGCCGTCCGCGGAACGGCCAATCCCCTCGATGTGCTGGCCGATCCGAGCCCCGAGCTCGACGACGACGAGGTTTTCCGAACCGACAACGAGATCCTCGAGCTTCCGGAGGGTCTCGAGCTTCTGCGCCCACTCGACCCGCCGGAGGTCTGGTGCTCCGGTGTCACGTACGAGCGGAGCCGCGACGCGCGCATGGAGGAGAGCACGATCCGCGACGTGTATGCGGACGTCTACGCCGCCGCACGCCCCGAGCTGTTCCTCAAGGACGCTGCGTGCCGCAGGACGGTCGGCCCGGGCTCGCCGATCGGGATCCGCGGCGACTCGACCTGGAACGTGCCCGAGCCCGAGATCGGACTCGTCCTCGGCCAGAGGGGAGCCATCGTCGGCTACACGATCGGAAACGACGTCTCGTCGCGCGAGATCGAGGGAGCGAACCCGCTCTACCTGGCCCAGGCGAAGGTCTACGCCGGCGCCTGCGCGATCGGCCCGGCCGTCTACCACCCCGCGAGCGCGCCGCACGGCTTCGAGATCCTGATGCGAATCACCGACGAGCGCGGCGACGTGCTCCACGAGGATCGCACCACGACCGCCCAGATGACGCGCAGCTTCGAGGAGCTCACCTCGTGGCTCGTGCGCGACAACCCGATCGCGCCGGGTACCGTCCTCCTCACGGGAACGGGGCTCGTCCCGCCGGACGAGTTCAGCCTCGTCCCGGGGCACCGCGTCGAGATCCACGTCCCCGAGATCGGGACGCTCGTGAATCCCGTCGCGCTCGCCTCGACGCTCGTCTGAACGGAAGGAGCCACGATGACCGAGACCGTCACACGCACACCGGCACGGAACTACGTCGACGGCGAGTGGCACGCCGCCGGCTCCGGAGAGACGTACGAGAAGCGAAATCCGTGGCGTCCGTCCGAGGTGACGGGCGTCTTCCAGGCGTCGGGGACGGACGACGCGCGAGCAGCCGTCGCCGCCGCGGCAGAGGCGTTCCCGACCTGGTCGGCGCTTCCCGCCCCGTCCCGCGCTGCATTCTTCGCAAAGGCCGCGGACGCGATCGAGGCGCGGGCCGAGCGGATCGCGCAGGACATGACCGCGGAGATGGGCAAGCCGCTTCGCGAGTCGCGCATGGAGGCCGGTCGCGCCGCCACGATCCTCCGCTTCGCCGCAGGCGAGGCGTGGCGCCCGATCGGCGAGGTGTACGCCGCGTCGGCGCCGCTCCAGCGCCTCTACACGGTGCGTCGCCCTGTCGGAGTCGTGGCGCTGATCACGCCCTGGAACTTCCCGATCGCGATCCCGGTGTGGAAGCTCGCGCCGGCGCTCATCCACGGCAACACCGTCGTCCTCAAGCTGGGCTACGAGGCGCCGCGCACCGGGCTGCACGTGGCCGAGTGCTTCGCCGAAGCAGGGCTGCCTCCGGGCGTGCTCAACGTGCTCACGGGGGCGGGCTCGACGGTTGGCGCCGAGCTCGTGTCGAGCCCCGACGTCCGGGCGATCTCGTTCACGGGGTCCGTGCCGGTGGGCCACGCGGTCCGCGAGGAGGCCGTCAGGCGCGGGTGCCGCGTCCAGCTCGAGCTCGGCGGCCACAACCCGCTCGTCGTCACCGCCGACGCCGAGCTCGACCGCGCCGTCGAGGCGACGTACGCGGGAGCCTTCTGGTCGGCCGGCCAGAAGTGCACCGCGACCCGCCGCATCTACGTGCAGGAGACGGTCTACGACGCCTTCAGGGAGAAGCTCCTCGCACGCATCGCGTCCGGGCGCGTCGGCGATCCGTCCGACCCCGAGATCGAGGTCGGGCCGCTCGTCAACGAAGGCCCGATGGAGGACGTGCTGGCGGCGATCGAGCGCGGCCGCGCGGAAGGGGCAACGGTGGTCGCGGGCGGCGAGCGCGCCGACGGAGACGGGTTCGTCGTCGCGCCGACGGTCTTCGAGGGCGTGGCCGACGACGCGTACCTCTCGTGCGAGGAGGTGTTCGGCCCGGTCACGTCGCTCTACCGCTACGCGACCCTCGACGAGGCGATCGAGCGCGCCAACGCGGTGCCGTTCGGGCTCTCGGCGTCGATCTTCACGCGCGACCTCCACGCGGTGCAGCGGTTCTCGGAGGAGCTCCAGGCCGGGATCCTCCACGTGAACTCGCAGACGGCCGGCGCCGACGTCCACGTCCCGTTCGGCGGGATCAAGGGCTCGGGCTTCGGCCCGCACGAACAGGGCCGCGCAGCCCTCGAGTTCTTCACCGACGCTGTCACGGTCTACCAGGACGCACCCCTCTCCGATCTCACATCAAGCCTCTAGGTGGCGGAGCGCCTCCTCGTCACCGGCGTGCTGGGCTGCGTCGGCGCGTGGGTCGCGCGGGCGGCGCTCGACGACGGGACCGAGGTCGTCGGCTATGACCTGGGCGCCCACACGACGCGCCTCGAGCTCGTCCTCGGGGACGACGCCGACCGCGTGGAGCTGGTCACGGCCGACATCACCGATCTCGCCACCCTCGAGCGAACGCTGGACGAGCGTGAGATCAGCCGCGTCGTGCATCTCGCAGCGCTCCAGGTGCCGTTCGTCCGTGCGGACCCGCCGCTCGGGATGAAGGTCAACGTGGCGGGCACGGTCAACGTCTTCGAGGCGGTCTCGAAGCGGCTCGACCGGATCCCGGGCGTCGCGTACGCCAGCTCCGCTGCCGTCTACAGCCCGTCCGATCCCTCGCCCGCACCGGAGAGCGGCGGGACGAGCCCGGCCACGCTGTACGGCGTCTCGAAGCTCGCCGACGAGGGCATGGCACGGGTGTACGCGGCCGATGCGGGCCTGCCGTCGATCGGTCTCCGTCCGTACATCGTCTACGGGCCCGGCCGCGACCAGGGCCTGACCTCGAGCCCCACGGCAGCGATGCTCGCAGCGGCCCGCGGCGAGCCGTACGAGATCGGCTTCTCCGGGACGGCGCAGTACGACTACGCGCCCGACCTCGGCCGCGCCTTCGTGACGGCGGCGGACGCGGCCACTCGCGGCGCGACCGTCTACAACACGCCCGGACCGGCCGCCTCGGTCGACGAGGTCGTCTTCGCCGTCGTCTCCGCCGTCCCGGATGCCGAGATCACCTGCAGCGGCGACCCACTGCCTTTCCCTGCGGAGCTCGAAGCGATCGGGTTCGACCGCGATGTGGGCCCGTACCCGCGCACGCCGCTCGACGTCGGCATCGCGACGACGATCGCGCACTTCCGGGCCCAGGGGTGAGCCACCCGCCGCGTCAGGTCACACTCGTCCTCTGCCTCCCTGACGGCGTTGTCCTCGGGTCGCTTCCGCCCTTCGAGGTGGAGTTCCCGTGGTGGCAGGAGGCATGGCCTGTCGTCGAGGGAGCTCAGGCGGCGCACGGAGTCGACGTGACGGTGCTCCGCCTCCTGGACGGGACGCCGACCGCGTCGGGCACCGCAGGCGGACACGTCACGTACCTCGCCGAGGTCTCACGCGCTCCGCGCATGGCGCTGAGCCCGTGGAGCGGCGATCCGACCGACGACGAGCCGCTCCGCATGACCTGGGCCCGCCCCGGAGGACCTGCCGCAGACCTCGCATGGGCGGATGCGGCGCTCGAAGGACGAGGAACGCCGCGGATAGCCGAGGCACGGCAGATCCGAACCTGGAACCTGTCGAGCCTCTGGCGCCTCCCCGTCGACGGGGGCGCCGCCTGGCTCAAGGTTGTCCCACCGTTCTTCGCCCACGAGGGCGGCGTGCTGGAGCGGCTGGCCCCCGGGATCGGTCCTCCGGTGATCGCACGAGACGGACCGCGGGTGCTCCTCGCCGAAGTCGCCGGCGAGGACCGCTACGACGCGACGGGCGCCGTCCTCCTGCGCATGGTCTCGATGCTCGTCTCGCTCCAGGCGGACTGGTCATCACGTACCGACGAGCTCCTCGCGCTCGGCGCGCCCGACTGGCGGCTATCGCCGCTCGAGGCGCTCGCCGAGGACGTCGTGGCGCGCACCGCACACGAGCTCGACCCGTCCGACGTACGCGTCCTCGAGGCACTCGTGCGCAATCTTCCGCAACGGCTCGACGAGGTGGCGGCGTGCGGGATCCCGGACACGCTCGTCCACGGAGACTTCCACCCGGGCAACGTGCGTGGCACCGACGACAGGCTCGTCCTCCTCGACTGGGGCGACTGCAGCGTCGGCCATCCGCTGCTCGACCAGGCCGCGTTCGTCGCCGCGACCGCCGAGGGCGAGGGCGGAACCGTGCGAGCGGAGTGGGCGCGGCTCTGGCATGCCGCCGTGCCGGGCAGCGATCCGGAGCGGGCAGCGTCGCTGCTCGAGCCGATCGCCGCTGTCCGCCAGGCGGTCGTCTACCGGTCGTTCCTCGACCGGATCGAGCCGGCAGAGCGCGTCTACCACGCCTCCGACCCCGCTCACTGGCTCCGTCGGGCGGCCGGCCTCACGGCGTCGAGCTGATCGAGTTCCCTCGCCGGGTCGTCGCAGGGCTCGGCTAGCTTGAACTCCCGTGAGCACGACCCGCATGGTCGACATCGCCGCGCTGCCCGGCGCGCGCGAGGCGGACGAGCGCGCGGCACAGCTCGCGTGGCGCCTGCCCGCCGAGCTGGCGCCGCTCGCCCGGATAGCGCTCGACTATCGCTGGGCGTGGGATCCGGACGGGCCCGCACTCTTCCGCTCGCTCGACCCGCACGCCTGGGAGATCAACGGCCGGAACGCGGTTCGCCAGCTCGAGGATCTCCCCCCGCACGCAGCCGAGGCAGCCGCAGGAGACGAGGCGGTCCGCGAGCGGATCGCGCGGCTGGCGCGAGTTCTCGAGGAGCACCGGGCAGGCCCCGAGACGCCGATCGACGGGCTCGGCGGGCCGGTCGTCTTCGTCTGCGCCGAGTTCGGCATCCACCCCTCGCTGCCCATCTACTCCGGAGGGCTCGGCGCGCTCGCGGGCGACATTCTCAAGCAGGCGAGCGACCTCGCCGTGCCCATGGTCGGCGTCGGGCTGCTCTACCGAAAGGGCTACTTCCAGCAGCGGGTCGATCGCACCGGGCTCCAGCACGAGTACTGGACCCAGATCGTCCCGGAGCACCTGCCGACCGTCCAGGTGACGGGCGCCGACGGCGCCCCTCTCAGGCTCACGTTCCCGTTCTTCGAGCGCGAGGTCGCGTTCCACGTCTGGCGCGCCGAGATCGGCCGCGTCCCGCTCTACCTGCTCGACACGGAGCTCGACGAGAACGACGCCGTCGACCGCTGGATCACGGCGCGCCTCTACGAGGGAAATCCCCTGACGCGGCTCGGGCAGTACGGGCTGCTCGGGATCGGCACGCTCCGCGCGCTCCGTGCGCTCGGGATCGAGCCCGGGGTGCTGCATTTCAACGAGGGCCACCCCGCGCTGGCCGCGCTCGAGCTCGCCGCCGAGGCGGTCGCCGCGGGAGAGTCGATCGACGACGCACTGACGTCGGCGCGCGAGCGCTGCGTCTTCACGACCCACACCCCGGTGCCCGCCGGCAACGAGGCGTACGAGACAGGCTCGTTCTCCGACGCGTTCGCCGACCTCCCGCCGCGGCTCGGGATCGACACCGATCGTTTTCTCGCGCTCTGCCGTACGCACGCGACGAGCGACGAATGGCCGGGAATGACGCCGCTCGCCCTCCGGCTCGCGCGGAGCGCGAACGGCGTCAGCCTTCGTCACGGCGAGGTCGCCCGCGAGATGTGGCGTCCGCTGTACGGCGACGCGCCGGCCGACGACGTGCCGATCACGCACGTCACGAACGGCGTCCACCTGCCGACGTTCCTCTCCGAGCCGATGCGCGCCCTGCTCGACCGCCACCTCGGAGACGGCTGGCTCGACCGCGCCTCGGCGGCCGAGACGTGGGCGCCCGTCGAGGCGATCCCGGACGACGAGCTCTGGGCCGCCCGCAACGAGGCCCGCCGCCAGCTCGTCGACTACGTGAAGGTGAAGAGCGTCCAGGACCGACTCCTGCGAGGCGAGGATCCGGAGAGCGTCCGAGCTGTCGCCGAGACCTTCTCGGAGGACACGCTCACCCTCGGCTTTGCCCGGCGGATCGCGACGTACAAGCGTCTCTTCCTGCTCACGTACGACCCCGAGCGCGTGCGGAGGATCTTCGCGGACGGCCCGCCGCTGCAGATGGTCGTCGCGGGCAAGGCGCACCCGCTCGACGACAAGGCGAAGCAGATGCTCGTGGACGCCTTCGGGCTCTCGAACGCGGTTGGTATCACCTCACGCGTTGCGTTCCTCGAGAACTACGACCTCGCGGTGGCCGCTCCGATCGTCGGCGGCTGCGACGTGTGGCTCAACGTGCCCCGACCGCCACTCGAGGCGAGCGGTACGAGCGGGATGAAATCCGCGGCAAACGGTGGGCTCAACCTGAGCGTGCTCGACGGTTGGTGGGTCGAGGGCTACGACGGCGAGAACGGCTGGGAGATCGACGGAACCAGCCCCGAAGGCGAGGACGAGGCGGCACAGGATGCCCGCCACGCCCACGCGCTCTACGACCTGCTCGAGCAACAGGTGATCCCGCTCTTCCACGACCGTGACGCGGACGGCATCCCGCGCCGCTGGCTCCAGATGGTGAAGCGCTCGCTGCGGACGAACGGGCCGCGCTTCTCGGCCGCGCGGATGGTCGAGGAGTACGCGGAGCGCGTCTATCCGCCTCGGCGAGGCGGAACCCCCGAGTAGCTCACGCCGGACTGGTCCGGCGTTTCGACGAGTCCGAGGGTGGATTCAGAAGCTCGCGCGTCACGCCGCTACGCGCCGGGCACCGCGGGGTCGTACCGTCTCGCCGCGCGCCCGTCCGGCAGGCGGCGGACGAGCAGCACCAGCAGGACGAGGAACGCGGCGCAGGTCCACAGCACGGCGTCGAACGAGCCGGTCACGTCGCGGACGGCGCCGAGGACGAAGGGTGAGATCGCCGCGGTCGTGTACCCGAGTCCCAGCATCATCCCGACAAGCGCGCCGACCCGCTCAGGGCCTTTCTCCAGGTCGAGCGGAAGCGTCATCACGAGCGCGAACATGCCGCCCTGGGCGATGCCCGCGAGGAGCGCCCATGCATACCCCGCGGCGGGGAACGCGACGAGGCCGATGCCGCCGGACACGAAGACGAGGCTCATCGCCGCGAGCCACGGCCTGCGACCACCGTGCCGATCGGACAGCCACGGGACGACGAACGACGCCGGGATCGCGGTGAGATTCATCGCAGCGAGAAGCACGCCCGCCGACTCGTCGCTCCAGCCGCGCTCGCCGTACGCGTCCGGTAGCCACGCGTTGAGGCCGTAGTACGCCGACCCCATCGACGCGAAGATCGCGACGAGCAGCCACGCGGTCCCGGAGCGCCATGGGAGCTTCGGGACCAGGGCCGGAGGGCGGACGTGCGCTTGGCCTCCGCGCTGGAGCAGCGCCCAGGCCACCGCGATCCCGCACGACACGACCGACAGGGCGATCAGGGCGCCGCGCCAACCGCCGAGCACCGCCGCGAGGGGCACCACCAGCGCCGCGGACACGGCCGACCCCATCTGGATGCCGGTCGTGTAGACGCCCGTTCCCGTCGCGGGCCGCTCGGGCACGGTCTCGCGCACCGCCAGCGGCGCGAGCGCGTTGCCGAGCCCCATGCCGATGCCGACCGGCCAGGTGAGCAGCACGACGAGCCACGCGCTCGGGACGACCGCCCGCAGCACCCCGAACACGCCGATCAACACGAGGCCGATCGTCATCGCGCGGCCTGTCCCGAGCCGGGCCGAGAGGTAGGCCGCGACGGGCGCGAAGAGCCCCATGCAGAGCACGGGGATCGTCCCCAGCAGCCCGGCGAGCGCGTGCGAGGCGTCGAGATCGTCCTGGATCTCGTCGATCAACGGCCCGACGCCGACGATCTGCGGGCGAAGCGCCAGCGCCGCGAGGAACAGCCCCGAGAGCGCGACGACCGACGAGCGGGAAGTCAGCGGCCCGCGCTCTTGGCCCGGTCCCGGGCGATCCGGGCGAACGCCTCGACGTGCTTGCGCGCCGCACGGCCTGCCGCGCCCGGCTTGCCGGAGCGGATCGCCTCGAGAATCGGGACGTGCAGCTCGGCTGCCTCGGCGGGCTCCACGTATGTGCCGTACAGCGAGATCGTGATGCGCCCTTCGACGCCGAGTGTCTTCCAGCACTGCTCGAGGATCGGATTGCCCGCGGCCTCGACCATCAGCCGGTGGAAGGCGATGTCGTGCTGGGCCAGAGCGTTGACGTCGCCGCGGCGCGCCGCGGCGCGCATCGCCTCCACCTCGCGCTCGAGCACCGTCACGTTGCCGTCCAGCCTGATCGCGGCCTCCTTCGCGGCGAGCTCCTCGAGCACCGCCCGCACGGGATAGACCTCGATCAGCTCGTCGTCGCCGAACTCCCGCACGCGGGCCCCGCGAAACGGCTCGGACTCGACGAGCCGAAGGAGCTCGAGGTCGCGAAGAGCCTCGCGGACGGGCGCCTGACTCGTGCCGAGCTCGCTTGCAATGCGCGTCTCGACGAGGCGCTCGCCCGGCCCCAGCTCGCCGCTCACGATGCGGTGCAGCAGGATGTCCTTCACCTGCTCGCGGAGCACGGTTCTCGAGATGGCGCTCATGGGGGTGGTGGCCCGCGACGACTATCGATCATCGTTCGGCCCTCCGTCAACCTCCGACGACGGGGTTCGTGAGCGACCCGACCCCGTCGATCTCGATCGTGATCTCGTCGCCCGGCTGCATGAGACGCGGCGGGTCGCGGAACACGCCGACGCCCGCAGGCGTCCCCGTCAGGATGAGGTCACCGGCCTCGAGCGTCGACGTCTGAGACGCGTAGCTGATCACCTCGTCGATCCCGAAGATGAGGTTCGCCGTCGTCGAGTCCTGCATCGTCTCGCCGTTCAGGATCGCGCGGATCCCGAGCGCATGTGGATCGGGGACCTCGGCAGCCGGGACAAGGGGACCGACCGGGCAGAACGTGTCCGGGGACTTGCCTCGTGTCCACTGGCCGTCCGAGAACTGGAGGTCGCGGGCGGAGACGTCGTTCGCGACGACGTATCCGGCGACCGCTTCGAGCGCGTTCTCCTTGGAGACGCCTCGGACCGTCGCCCCGAGGACGACGCCGAGCTCGGCCTCGTAGTCGCATTTCGTGACGATCTGGGGGATGACGATCGGATCACCCGGCCCGATCAGGGCGGTCGGGTACTTCGCGAAGAAGAGCGGCGCGGCCGGGAGCTCCGCTCCTTGCTCCTCGGCATGGTCCTTGTAGTTGAGCCCGACGCAGACGATCTTGCCGGGTCGCGGGATCGGCACAGTCATGCAGCGACCCTAACGAATCCAGCGATCATCGATGATCGATCCTGTTCGGGTCAGATGTCATCGCGGGAGTAGGATCGCGCCGTGGCGCTTCCCTTCGGCTTCGTCGACGAGCTTCGCGAGGCACTGGGCGATCCGTACGTCGTCACCGAGCCCGACCAGCTCGCGACGTACGACTGCGACGGGCTGACGGGATGGCGCGCGCAGCCCGCTGCGGTCGTGCTGCCAGGCTCGGCGGAAGACGTGCAGGCGGTCCTCCGGCTCTGCTCGCGTGACGCGGTTCCGTTCGTCGCGCGCGGCGCCGGCACCGGCCTCTCCGGCGGAGCGCTCCCGGTCGCGGACGGGATCGTCGTCTCCGTCGCGCGGATGAACCGCATCCTCGAGGTCGACCTCGCCGGTGAGCGGGTCATTGTCGAGCCGGGCGTGACGAACCTCGACGTCACACGCGCCGTTGCCGCGGAGGGGTACTTCTACGCGCCCGACCCGTCGAGCCAGCAGGTGTGCACGATCGGCGGCAACCTCGCCGAGAACTCGGGCGGAGCGCACTGCCTGAAGAACGGGTTCACGGTCAACCACGTCACCGGCGCCAGGATCGTCCTCCCGGACGGCGAGCTGCTGACGCTCGGCGGCAAGGCGATCGATTCGGGCGACGGCCCCGACCTGCTCGGCGTGATCGTCGGCTCCGAGGGAACGCTGGGCATTGCGGTCGAGGTGACCCTTCGGGTCGTGCGGCAACCGGAGGTGGTCGTCACCCAGCTCGCTGCGTTCACGTCCCTCGACGCCGCGGGCGACGCCGTCTCACGGATCGTGGCGGCGGGAATCCTGCCCGCCGCGATGGAGATCATGGACACGTTCACGCTGCAGGCCGCCGAGGCCGCGTACCGGCCCGGGTATCCGGCGGGCGCGGGCGCCGTTCTCCTCGTCGAGCTCGACGGAGTCGCCGCGCAGGTCGAGGAGGACACCGACGCGGTGGAGGCGCTCTGCCGTGGGGCCGGCGCGTTCGAGATCCGCACGGCGCGCGATGCGGACGAGCGTGCGCTCCTGTGGATGGGACGCAAGGGCGCGTTCGCCGCGATGGGGCGCGTCTCCCCCGACTACTACGTCCAGGACGGCGTCGTGCCGCGCACGAAGCTGCCGGCGGTGCTTCGCCGGATCGACGAGCTGTCGGCTGAGCACGGCCTGCGGGTCGGCAACGTCTTCCACGCCGGTGACGGCAACCTCCATCCGCTCGTGCTCTACGACGCGGCGGTGGAGGGACAGGTCGAGCGGGCCAAGATCCTCGCCGACGAGATTCTCGCGGCATGCGTCGAGGAGGGCGGGTCGCTCACCGGCGAGCACGGGATCGGCGTCGACAAGGCGTGCGCGATGCCGTCGATGTTCTCCGAGCGGGACCTCGAGGTCTTCGAGCGCGTCCGGCGCGCCTTCGATCCGCACGGCCTCGCGAACCCGGGCAAGGTCCTGCCGACACCGCGGCTGTGCGGCGAGGTTCCGGGGCCGTACCGCCGCCACCCGCTCGAGCGGCTCGGGCTCGCGGAGCGTTTCTGATGCGCCCTGCCAGCCTCGACGAGGCAGCGGCGCTGCTCGAGGAGGCGAGCTCCGGCGGACGAACGCTCCGGATCGGCGACGATCTCTCGACGGCGGGCCTCGACCGCGTGCTCGAGCACGAGGCCGGCGACCTGACATGCACCGTCGAGGCGGGGATTCGCCTCTCCGCGCTGCGGGAGGCGCTCGCGGAGAAAGGCCAGCGGCTCTCGCTCGACCCACCGGGCGACCCGACGGTCGGCGCGTGTCTCGCGCAGCGCCTCTCCGGTCCCCTTTCCCATCGGTTCGGGACGCCGCGCGACCTCGTCCTCGGAGTCACGCTCGTGCTCGGCGACGGGACGATCGCGAGCTCCGGCGGCAAGGTGGTGAAGAACGTCGCGGGCTACGACCTCGGGAAGCTCGTCTGCGGCTCGGACGGGAAGCTGGCCCTGATCGCGCGGGTCTCGCTCAGGCTCCATCCGCTTCCCCTCGCCTCGGGAGCGCTTGTTGTCCAAAGCGACAACACACCGTGCGTCGTGCGCCTGCTGAGGCGATCGCAGCTCCAGCCGAGCGCGCTCGACGTGCTCCACCCGGGGCGCGTCGTCGTGCTTTTCGAGGGCTCGCCGCGGGCCGTCGCCGCTCAGACTCGAGACCGCGCAGGCGCTCGTCGGCGGCGATCGAGTCCGACACGACCGTGTGGGACGAGGCGCGCGAGCGCCAGGGTCGGGCGCTCGGCCGACATCCGTTTCCGCCCGGCGATCTCGCGAACCTCCTCTCGACACTTGACGAGGCCGTCGTGCGCCCCGCGGCCGGGATCGCCTACGTCCCGCACCGCGTCGGCGGCGTCCCCGACGCCGCGGCCCGCCGCCTCCACCGCGCTCTCAAGCAGCGCTTCGACCCGGCCGGGGTGCTCACGTGATCGAGGAGCTCACCAGAGCGTGCGTCCATTGCGGCTTCTGCCTGCCGACCTGCCCGACGTACGTCCTGTGGAACGAAGAGATGGACTCGCCGCGCGGCCGCATCCAGTTGATGGAGAAGACGGCGCAGGGGACGTTGCGCCTGAGCCCGACCGTCGTCGAGCACTTCGACCGCTGTCTCGGCTGCATGGCGTGCGTCTCGAGCTGCCCCTCGGGCGTCCTCTACGACCGCCTCATCGAGGAGACCAGGCGCGTCGTGGAGACGGAGCACCCGCGGTCGCGGGGCGAGCGGCTGCAACGGCGGCTGCTGTTCGCGACGCTCCCGCACCCGCGGCGGATGCGCTGGGCGCTACGGCTCGCGCCGGTGGGGAGGGCGCTCCCGTCTCCTTCGTGGGCGCGCCCGATGCTCGACGTCGCTCCGCGCTGGCGGTCGAGCGAGCGTCCGCCCGCGCTGACTCCGGCTCGCGACGTTTCCCCGCAAGCGCGACGCGTCGGCCTGTTGACGGGGTGCGTCCAGTCGGTCCTGTTCGGCGACGTCAACGCCGCAACGGCACGGGTGCTCGCGGCCGCTGGCTTCGAGGTCGTGGCGCCCCGGCAGGGGTGCTGCGGCGCGCTCTCGGCCCATGCCGGGCGCGCTGACGAGTCGGCGCGCTTCACCGCGCGCCTTCGGAAAGCCTTCGACGGGGTCGAGACGATCGTCGTCAACGCGTCCGGGTGCGGCTCGCACCTCAAGGATCACGGCCTGCCGGCGCTCGACGTCACGGAGACGCTCGCCGATGCGGTGTTGCCGGAGCTGAGCCCGCTCGACCTCACCGTCGCCTACCAGGACTCGTGCCACCTCCGCCATGCGCAGCGGCTTCCCGCCGCCTGGCGCCCGATCCTCGGGCGGATCCCCGGCCTCGTGGTCGTCGAGCCCGCCGAGCAGGACCTCTGCTGCGGGTCCGCAGGCATCTACAACGTCACGCAGCCGGACGCCGCACGGGAGCTCGGCGACCGTAAGGCCGCCAACGTGCTCGCGACCGAGCCCGACGCATATGCGAGCGCGAACCCGGGCTGCCTCGTCCAGGTCTCGCAGGCGCTGGGGCGGGCTGGAAGGCCGTTGCCGGCCCTGCATCCCGTCGAGCTCCTCGACGCGTCGATCCGCGGCGTCGAGGCCGCCGACCTTCTCGCCCGCGCGCGCCGCTGAGGCTCGACCATCAGACCTGTCGGAGGCTTGGAGGCTCCCGCGACTCGATGCGGTCGATCCGCGCATCCAGACGGTCGAAGCCGCGATGCATCTCGTCTCGCAGCGCGTCGAGCGCACGTGCGATCCAGAATGACTGCAGACCGATCACCGCCATGAGCACGCCGATGGTGGTCGCTGTCTGGGTCCAGCCCACACGACCATCGTGCCTGGTGCCAACGGGTTCGGCAAGACGGCCGCTCAGGACACGGCCACCTCGGCGGGCCGCAGCTCGTCCAGCCGGTCGACGCGGCGAAGGTCAGGGAAGAACCGCGTCCAGGCGACCGCGACGCCGATCGTGAGCACGCCGCCGATCACGACCGCCGGCACCGCGCCGACGAGCGCCGCTGCGACGCCCGACTCGAAGGCACCGAGCTCGTTCGACGCGCTGATGAACACCATCTCGACTGCATTCACTCGGCCGCGGAGCTCGTCCGGCGTCACGAGGGGCAGGATCGTCTGGCGCAAGACCATGCTCACCATGTCGACCGCCCCGCCCGCGGCGAGCGCAAGGAGCGAGAGCCACATCGTCTCCGAGAGCCCGAAGACCAGCATCGTCACGCCGTAGAGCGCGACGACCGTCAGCAGCGTGCCTCCCGCGTGCCGGTGGATCGGCCTGCGCACCAGGATGATCGCGGCCAGCAGCGCGCCGACGGCCGGCGCTGCACGCAGGACGCCGAGCCCCGCAGGCCCGACCTCGAGGATGTCCTTCGCGAACACGGGCAGCAGCGCGACAGCCCCGCCGAACAGCACGGCGAACAGATCGAGCGAGATCGCGCCGAACAGGACCGGCGTGCGCCGGACGAGCCGAACGCCGCCGAGCAGGCTCGCCAGGCCGGGAGACTCGCCGCCGACCCCCTCCCGCCCCGAGCGCAGCGCGAGCACGGCAAGCAGCGCCAGGAGCGAGAACCCGACCGACGCGATGTACACGAGCTCCGGCTGGATTGCGAACAGGAGCCCTCCGAGCGCCGGCGCCACGATCACCGAGAGCTGGAACGCCACCGAGCGCTGCGCGAGCGCGCGCACGAGGATCTCCTGCGGCACGAGCGACGGTGTCATCGCCCGCCCGGCCGGTGCGCCCACGGCGGACGCGACGCCCGTACCGAACGCCAGCACGAAGAAGGGCCAGGTCTCGTCCGCGCCCGACTTGGTCACGGCGAGGAGCCCGACGGCGACGGCCGCGTCGACCGCCACCGAGATCGCCAGGATGGTGCGTCGCGGGTAACGATCGGCGAGATGGCCGGCGGGGAGAGCGAGGAGCGGGAGCGGAACGAACATCGCGAGCCCGACCAGCCCGAGGTCGAGCGGATCGCCGTGGATCTCGTAGACCTGCCACCCGATCGCGACGAACGACATCTCGATCGCGAACGCCGTCGCGACCGTCGCGAAGACGTACAGCGCGAAGTCGCGATGCCTGAGAGGCGACGAGCTCAGGCGGCTTCGGGCGTGTCGTCCGCCCCGACCGGAGCAGGGAGGAACTCGACCTCGAGCCGCTGGATGCGTGAGCCGCTCGTCTGGAGCACGGTGAACCTGAGGCGCTCGTCGACGACCTCGTCTCCGACGTCGGCCGCACGGCCGATGTGGCCGAACACGAAGCCGGCCACCGTGTGGTAGTCGTCGTCGTCGATCTGGGTGCCGAACTGCTCGTTGAAGTCGTCGATCGTGAACGACCCGGAGATGCGGATCCTCGTCTCGTCGAGACGCTCGACCGATTCGTCCGGGAGGTCGAACTCGTCCTCGATGTCCCCGACGATCTCCTCGAGAATGTCCTCGAGCGTCACGATCCCTGCGGTCGCCCCGTACTCGTCGACGACGATCGCCATGTGCTGGTTCGCCTTGCGGAACTCCCCGAGCAGCGCCCCGAGGTCTTTCGTCTCCGGGACGACGTATGCGGTATGGAGGAGCCGCTCGAGCTCTCCTGTGGCGATCTCCTGGTCCTCGAGCGCGGCGACGAGCGCGCGCACGTGGAGGATCCCCACGATGTCGTCGAGCGATTCGCGGTACACCGGGTAGCGCGTGTAGGGCGAGTCGAGCACGCGGCGCAACGCCTCGTCGGGCGGCAGGTCGATCGACAGTCCCACGATGTCGGGGCGCGGAACCATGACGTCCGATGCCTCCTTCTCGGCGAAGTCGAAGACCTTGTAGAGCATCTCCTCCTCAGCGGTCTGGATCTCGCCGACGTCCTCCGCCGCGGCGACCGACTGGCGAATGTCCTCGCGCGTGAAGGCGATCATCCCGGCCGGGGCGGGCTTGATCCCGAAGACGCGCAGGACGGCGTTCGACGAGTGCTGCAGCACCCAGACGACGGGCGCGAACGCGCGCGAGAGCAGATCGATCGGAACGGCCAGCGCAAGAGCCAGGATCTCCGCCTTCTGGAGGGCGAGCGCTTTCGGGACGAGCTCGCCGAGCGTGACGCTCAGGTAGGTCAGGATGGCGAACGAGATCGCGAACGCGACGCCGCGTGGCAAGAAGTCGAAGTACCGGGAGACGAGCGGCTCGCCGATGGCACCGAGGGCGATCCCGACGACGGTGATGCCCACCTGCACGGTCGAGATGAACCGGACCGGGTCATCCATCATCCTGAGCGCCGTACGGGCCGCGCGGTTCCCGCCCTCCGCTCGCTCCTCGAGACGGGACCGGCGAGCGGTGATGAGTGAATACTCGGCCGCGACGAAGATCGCGTTCAGGAGCACCAGGAACAGCACGACGAGAATGCGCGCGATATCGCTCATCGCGTCGTCCTAACCGGGAGAATGGGTGCCCCGCATCCCGGGGCGCGGGTACTGGGCGGTAGCTCGCCGTCCACTCAGCTCGCAGTATAGGTCACGCCGTCGGCGGTCTCGTGGCGCCGGGCCCCGCCTTCGTGGACGAGGCGCTCGAGGTGGGAGAGCGTTTCCGCCACCGCAAAGCGCCGTGCGGAAGGCTTCAGGTCGCTGCCGAAGAGCGGGAACGAGACGTCGTATGCGCTGCGTGGCTCGTCGCCGAGCGCAGCGGCGGTTGCCGCGAGCCGATCGCGATGGTGCGCTCACGAGCGCTCGCGCCCGCCCGGAAGGATCGGTGATCGGCTCGCCGTGCCCCGCGATCGCCAGTGTCGGCTCGAGCGCGATCGTGGCCTCGAGGGCGCCAAGGTAGTCGCCGAGCGGGTCCGGCCGGCTGCGGGGCCAAAGGCCGACCGTCGGCGAGATGCGGTCGAGGAGGTGGTCGGCGGCGACAAGGATGCCGTCGCGCAGCAGCATCACCTGCCCGTCGGCGTGGCCCGGAGCGGCCACGACCTTCCACCCGTCGACGGCATCACCCGCATCGAGCAGCTCGGGATCGGGCTGGTAGCGGATGAAGGACCGATACACGGAGCCGTGCTCGATCAGCTCGGCGACCGTCTCGTCGGGCACGCCGTGCCGGTGGAACCAGTCGACGAGCACGTCCGCCCAGTCGCCACCTCCCCAGACGAGGACGCATTGCTCGTAGTCGAGGCGCCCTTGCGCGACCGGCGCGTCGGTCAGCTCGGCGAGGTCCTTCGCGGCTCCGACATGGTCTGGGTGGAAGTGCGTGACGACGATCCGCGCCACCGGGCCCGGCAGCTCGTCGAGCTCCGCCGCCCAGCGCTCCTTCGCGTCGGGGAGGCCGAGCCCGGTGTCGACGAGCGTCCAACCGTCCTCGCCGGGCAGGAGATACGCGTGCACGTGCCCCGGCCGTGCCGGCAGCGGGAGCGTGACGCGCCTGATGCCTCCCGCCAGCTCGTCCACCCGTCCACCCTACGCGCCGCACCTGCCCGGAGGGGACTGGTCCGTTCCGGCCATCTCGACGGCAAGACGGTGTCAGGTACCGATGGGCGCCCACCGCCACCGTGGCAGCCGGCGATCGCAGCGTGCGTCGGAGAACCTCGCGCAGCGGACGTGGCGGTGCTTGACGAGGCATGCAATCGATCTAATGTCTCGCATAAGAATTCGTGATGAGTGGTACCGTTCCCTCGGTGGAGCGGCACGTCGCAGAGCTCGTCGGCGAGACCGACGTCGAGGCCCTGACCGCGGACGAGGTCGTCGAGACGATGCTCGAGAGGCTGCACCCCGAGGTCGCGCTCGCCTGCTCGTTCCAGAAGGAGGAGAGCGTCCTCCTCGACATGCTGCTCGAGAAGGACCCGAAGGCCCGCGTCTTCGCGCTCGACACACACGTGCTGTTCCCGGAGACCTACGACGTCTGGCGCGAGGTGGAGCGCCGCTACGGCGTTCGCATCGAGGTGTTCGAGGGCCCCTCGCTCGGACGCCAGGCCGCGACGCACGGCGACCGCCTCTGGGAGCGGAACCCCGACCTCTGCTGCTCGATCCGCAAGATCGGCCCGCTCGGCGCGGCCCTGTCGGGCCTGGACGGCTGGATCACCGGCGTCCGGCGCGACCAGTCGTCGAGCCGTGCCGGCACGCCCAAGCTCGGGTGGGACGACCGCCACGAGCTGTGGAAGGCGAGCCCGCTCGCAGACTGGACGGACGACGACGTCTGGGCGTACGTCCACGACCGCGAGCTCCCGGTGAACCCGCTCCACGAGCGCGGATACGCGTCGATCGGCTGCACGCACTGCACGGCCCCGGGAACATCCCGCGAGGGCCGCTGGGCCGGCACCGGCAAGACCGAGTGCGGGCTGCACGCCTGAGACCCGAGTCATGAGCACGATCGATCCAGTTCGCCTCACCCATCTCGACGCGCTCGAGTCCGAGGCGATCCACATCATGCGCGAGGTCGCCGCGGAGCTCGAGCGGCCGGTGCTCCTCTTCTCCGGCGGCAAGGACTCGATCGTCCTTCTCCGCCTCGCAGAGAAGGCGTTCCGGCCGGGCCGCTTCCCGTTCCCGCTGATGCACGTCGACACCGGCCACAACTTCCCGGAGGCAATCGCGTTCCGCGATCGACGCGTGGCAGAGCTCGGCGAGCGGCTCGTGATCGCGTCGGTGCAGGAGTCGATCGACAAGGGGCGCGTCGTCGAGCAGACCGGCCCACGGGCGTCGCGCAACCAGCTCCAGACGACCACGCTTCTCGACGCTATGACCGAGCACGGCTTCGACGCGGCGATCGGAGGGGCGCGCCGGGACGAGGAGCGCTCGCGCGCGAAAGAGCGGATCTTCTCGTTCCGCGACGACTTCGGCCAGTGGGACCCGCGCGCCCAGCGACCGGAGCTCTGGAATCTCTACAACGGCCGCATCCGCAAGGGCGAGCAGGTGCGCGTCTTCCCGATCTCCAACTGGACGGAGCTCGACGTGTGGCAGTACGTCGCGCGGGAAGAGCTCGATCTGCCCGCGATCTACTTCTCGCACGAGCGCGAGGTCTTCGAGCGCGACGGAATGCTCTACGCGGCGTCCGAGTTCGTCGAGCGCTACCCGCACGAGGAGACGTTCGGCGAATGGGTCCGCTTCCGGACGGTCGGGGACATGTCCTGCACGGGTGGTGTCCGCTCGCGTGCCGCGACGATCGAGGACGTCGTACGCGAGATCGCCGCCACTCGAGTCACTGAACGAGGGGAAACACGCGCCGACGACAAGGTGAGCGAAGCCGCGATGGAGGACCGGAAACGTGTCGGCTACTTCTAGGGGCGCTTTCGCGCTGAGCGAAAGTGCCTACGACAGCGAGCTCCTGCGGCTCGTGACGTGCGGCTCGGTGGACGACGGCAAGTCGACCCTGATCGGGCGGCTCCTGTTCGACTCGAAGCAGGTGATGGCCGATCAGCTCGAGCACGTCGAGGAGACGAGCGAGCGTCGCGGCGACGGCTACGTCAACCTCGCGCTGCTGACGGACGGCCTCCGCGCCGAGCGGGAGCAGGGCATCACGATCGACGTCGCGTACCGCTCGTTCGTCACGCCCACGCGCCGCTTCCAGCTCGCAGACGCGCCCGGCCACGTCCAGTACACGCGCAACATGGTGACCGGCGCCTCGACGGCCGACGTTGCCGTGGTGCTCCTCGACGCACGCAAGGGCGTCATCGAGCAGACGCGGCGCCACACGTTCATCTCCGCCACGCTGGGCATCCCGCACATCGTGTTCGCGGTGAACAAGATGGACCTCGTCGACTTCGAGGAGAATCGCTTCCGCGAGATCGAGGTCGAGCTCCGCGAGCTGTCCGACCGGCTCGGCGTGCGGGACGAGATCGCGATCCCGATCGCGGCGCTCCCCGGCGACAATGTCGTGGACCCGTCCGACCACATGCCGTGGTGGGACGGCGGCACGTTCCTCGAGCGCCTGGAGACGATCGAGATCGCGGAGGATCGCGATGCCTCGCATCGCCGCTTCCCCGTCCAGTGGGTGATCCGGCCGATGTCGGACGAGCACCACGACTACCGCGGCTACGCCGGTCAGGTCGCAGGCGGCGAGTGGCGTGCAGGCGACGAGGTCGTGGTCCTCCCGTCCGACCTTCGGACGACCGTCGCCGCCGTCGAGACGCACGGCGGGCCGCTCGACGTCGCCGTGCAGGGCCAGTCGGTCGTCGTGCGGCTCGCAGACCACATCGACGTCGCGCGCGGGGACATGCTGTGCGATCCGGCCGATCCACCGGTCGCGGCCCGTGAGCTCGTGGCGACGATCTGCTGGATGAGCGAGCGCCCCGTGCAAGCGGGAGCACGACTCGGCATCAAGCACACGACTCGCTGGGTGCGCGCGATCCTCGACGAGGTCGTCTCGGTGCTCGACGTCGAGACCTTCGAGCAGATCCCGGCCGAACGGCTCCACCTCAACGACCTGGCGCGCGTGCGGCTCCGGCTCGCAGGCCCGCTGCTGGTCGATCCGTACGCGGTCAACCGAACGACGGGCGCGTTCGTCCTCGTCGACGAAGCGACCAACGAGACGGTCGCCGCGGGCATGGTCGAGGGCGCCTCGGCCTGAGCACTGCCGTACGCCACGCATCTGGACGTGCGCGAACGTATGTTCTATACTGAACCATGCGCGTCGAGTACCGCGAGGAGCCGTGCCGTTCGGCCCTCAACCGGGTGAAGGGAATGCCTTTCGACTGGTCGCTCAACCCCTACACCGGGTGCGCGCACCGCTGCACGTTCTGTTACGTCCGCGCCTTCGAGGCCCGCGCCGACCGTCCCGCCGACGACCGCTACGGCCGCTCGATCCGCGTCAAGGTCAACGTCGCGGACGTGCTCCGGCGCGAGCTCGCACGGCCGTCGTGGAAGCGCGAGAGCGTCGCGGTGGGCGCCGCCACCGACCCGTACCAGCCCGCGGAGGGTCGCTACCGGCTGACGCGCGCATGCATCGAGGAGCTCGGTCGCGCACGGACGCCGTTTTCGATCATCACCCGCGGGCCGATGATCCGACGCGACATCGACGTGCTCGTCGAGGCCGCACAGAGAACGAACGTCCACGTCAGCTTCTCCGTGCCCACGCTCGACGAGCGCATCTGGCGGACGACCGAGCCGGGCACCGCGCCCCCACGCCGGCGCCTGGAGACCGTGCGGATCCTCACGGAGGCGGGCCTCGACACCGGTGTCGCGCTAGCGCCGATCCTCCCCGGGCTCTCCGATGATCCGGAGCTCCTCGCCGAGGTCGTCCGCGAGGCGCGGGCGGCCGGAGCGACGGGCATCTGGGCGAACGTCGTCTACCTTCGTCCCGGGACCCGGGAGCACTTCCTGGAGGCGCTCGCATGCGACTGGCCCGAGCTGCTTCCCCGCTACGAGAGGCTCTACGAGGGCCGCGCCTATCTCTCCACGAAGGAGATCGAGCCCGTCCGTTCGACGGTGCGCGCCCTTGCGCGCGAGACGGCGCGGCCACGGCGTCCGATGATCCAGCCGGCTCCGGAGCCCGAGCAGCTGGCGCTCGCGGTGTGACCGGCCGCCACTCGCCGGGAGGGATCGTCCCCCCTGCCTCGTAGACTCCCGCCCGTGGCGGCTAACGGGGAAATCACCGTCCTGATCGTGGACGACCACGAGGTCGTACGCGAAGGCTTGCGACTGGCGCTCCTGCGCTCGTCGCACATCCGTGTCGTCGGGGAGGCGCCGGACGGCGAGACGGCGGTCTCGCTCACGGAGCGGCGTCGTCCCGACGTGGTGATCATGGACCTGCGGATGCCGCAGATGGACGGCATCGAGGCGACCGAGGAGATCCTGGCGCGCGTTCCCGAGGCGCGGGTGCTCGTCTTCACGGCGTACAGCGAGCGAGCGCTGCTCCAGCGCGGGCTCGAGTCGGGCGCGCGTGGCTACATCCTCAAGGAGGCGCCGCACGAGACGTTGCTCAAGGCGATCGAGAAGGTCGCCGCGGGCGAGACGTTCGTCGACCCGGCCCTCATCCCGTCGCTGACGACGGGAAAGGACGGCCGGGACATCCTCACGCAGCGAGAGCGCGAGATCCTCCAGCTGCTCGCGGACGGGATGTCCAACGCGGACGTCGCGCAGCAGCTCTTCATCTCGCAGGAGACGGTGAAGAGCCACGTCCGCCACATCCTCGCGAAGCTCGAGGCGGAGACCCGCACGCAGGCGGTCGCCATCGCGCTGCGCGAGGCGATGATCGATTGAGCGAGCACGTCGTCGCAGAGCGCCTCCTCGCCGAGCGCGCGGAGCGGCGCCGGATCGCCGAGCAGCTCCACGACGGGCCTGTCCAACACGTCGCCGCGCTCTCCCAGATGGTCGACGCGGTCGTGCAGGCGCTCGACGCCGGGGACCTCGAGAGCGGGCGCCGGATCGCCGTGCGGGCGCACAGCGTCGCCCGGGAGGCCGCGGAGGAGCTTCGCGGCATCGTCGCCGGCCTGGAGCCCGTCGCCCTCGAGGAGATCGGTCTCGCGGCAGCCGTCGGCGAGCTCGCCGAGCGGGTGGCCGGACGTCGCGGGGCGTCGATCGAGCTCGCGATCGACGACGACGGGCTCGGGGAAGGCGCTCGCTCCAGCCTCTTCCAGGTGATCCGCGAGTCGCTCGACCAGGCCGTTCGTCGCGGCCCGCCGACGAAGGTCTCGGTGACGCTGCGGCGCACCGCGTCGGACGGCGTCGAGCTCGAGGTCGCCGACGACGGCGCGCCCGAGCGCCGTCAGGCGGTGATCGACGGGCTCGCCGAGCGCGCTACCGAGCTGAACGGGAGCTTCGCCGCGCTACGGGAAGGTGACGTGACGACGATCCGGCTCGTGCTCCCGCCCTCCGCAGCGCGGCTGTGAGTCCGAGGCGTCGCGACTGAAGCTTCAGGACACCTGCTGCTCGCCTATTCGAGCGGTGGGTTCTGGACGTTGTGCTCGTCGGCGTAGGCCTGGACGAGCGGATCGATTGCGGCTGCGCCCTCCGGGAACGCGTAATTGATCTTCACGAACGGGTCCCACTTGTCGGGCAACGCGTCCTCGGGGAAGATCGCCTCGACCGGGCACTCTGGTTCGCAAGCGCCGCAATCGATGCACTCCTCGGGGTCGATGATCAGCATCCGCTCGAACTCGTGGATGCAATCGACGGGGCAAACATCCACGCAAGAGCGGTCCTTGATGTCGATGCAAGGCTCGCTGATGATGTACGTCATCCCGAGAGCGAGCCTACCAACGGCGCTCGACGCCGGACTCGATCAAGCGTCGACGCCGACGAGTTCGTCCACGACCTGCCGCGCCCGCTCCACGAGCGCCGACTTGACGATCACCTGGTCGAAGCCGGCCGCATGCGCGCGCTGGAGCCCGTGCGTGTCGGTGTGGTTCGTGAAGCCGACGATCGGCGTGTCCGGCCAGGCTTCCGCCACGTCCTCCGCCTCGACCCGCGAGATGTCGCAGATCACGAGGTCCGGCGCGTCGACGCTGTCGCTCGTCACGAGCCGGTACCCGGAGAGCAGGCCCTCGAGCTTCGACCGGAACATGAGGTCGACCCCGACCAGCAGGATCGTCGACATGGGCGTGGTTCTAGCACGGTTGGCGGGGCACGTGTGAGCCTAGAGCGAGGACTCGAGCTGATGCGGGCAGAGCGCTGGTTCGACGCGCACGAGGCCTTGGAGGACGAGTGGCGCGAAACGGCCGATCCGGAACGAGACTTCCTGCAGGGTCTCGTCCACGTCACGGTGGCCTGGCACCACGCTGCGAAGGAGAACCAGCCCGGCGCCTCGCGGCAGCTCGAGAAGGCGGCCCGCCGCCTGAGCCCGTACGCGCCCGCGCACCGCGGTGTCGACGTCGCCTCGGTGCTCGGCCAGGTCGAGGCGGCGTCGGCCCGTGTGTCCGAGGGCCTCCTCGACCTGCTCCCGGTGCGGATCTAGAAGACCGGCTCGAGGCCGACCCACTCGAGCGCGCGGTTCACGTAGATGCGCAGCACGTAGAACTTGCCGAAGAACAGCAACAGGCCGAGCGCGACCATCACGAGGCCACCGGCGAACTGGATCGCGCGGTAGTGGTCGCGCAGCCAGCGGAACGCGCCCATCATCCGCGTGAACGCGGCGCCGACGAGCACGAACGGGATCGCGAGGCCGAGCGAGTACACCGCGAGCAGAGCGGCGCCCTCGAGTGCCGTCTCTGACGAGCCGGCCAGCACGAGGATCGCGGCGAGCACCGGCCCGATGCACGGAGCGGCGCAGACCGCGAAGGCGCCGCCCAGCAGAACACGCGACCCGCGCGACCGGGCACCCTGGACGAGCCCCGCGCCGACGAGGCGCTCGGGCCACGGCAACAGGCCCATGAACGCGAGCCCGAACACGACCAGCACGAAGCCGGAGATCTGCTCGAGCAGGAACTGGTCGCGGAACAGGCTTCCGCCGACGAGTGACGCGCCGACGCCGAGCGCGACGAAGACGGCGGTGAAGCCGAGAACGAACGGGATGCTAGAGACGACGACGCGCCGCGCCATCCCGGGCCGGCCGAGCTCCTCGGCGCTGACCGCGGAGACGGCGGACAGGTAGCCCGGGACGAGCGGCAGCACGCACGGCGCGAGGAACGACAGGAACCCCGCGAGCAGGGCGACGGGAATCTCGCCCGCGCTCACCGTGGAGCCCGTCGAGGCGCCGGTGCGTCTCGACCGGTGTCAGACACCTGCACTCCGACCTCGCCTCACGCGTCGAATCGTTCCAGCTCCGCGTCGAGGCGTCGCTCGAGCTCCGGTTCGATCGGCTCGTCGCGCATGTCGGTGACGGCGGCGTCGTCCCGCCGGCGGGACCAGCCCCACGCGACGAGCCCGACACCGACAGCGCCCGAGACAAGCAGTCCGAGCGGTAACAGCCACGCGAGGAGGTCGAAGCCCGACTTCGGCGGCTCGGCGAGCACTCCCGGCCCGAACTGGTCGACGAGCGCCGCCTTGATCTCGGCCTCGGTGAGCCCGGCGGCGATCTGCGCCCGGATGATCTGCTTCATCCGCTGCGCGACGGGAGCATTGGACTGGTCGAGCGTCGTGTCGCAGGTGGGGCAGACCAGCTCCGCCTCGAGGTCCGCCGGGCTCGGCGCCCCCGCGGCGCCACCGGCGGCGATCAACACCGCACATGCGACCGCGAGGACGCCGCGCACGGTCACTGCTTCGAGCCGAGGGCGAGCGCGACGCCGCGCTCGTAGGCGTCGCGGTTGCGCTCGATGTCGACCGCGCCCGAGATCCGCTCGCCGACGAGCTTCCCGGACCGATCGACGAAGAACGTCTCGGGGAAGCCGCGAACACCCCACTTTCCGACGGTCGAGCCCTTGCCGTCGTACACGACGGGGTACGTGAGCCCGAAGCGACGCATGAAGCGCCGAGCGTCCTGGCGGAAGTCGTTCACGTCGACACCCAATACGACCAGCCCCTGGTCCCGATAGCGCTCATAGGTCTGCTGCAGAACGGGCGCCTCGTCGCGGCAGGGGATGCACCAGGACGCCCAGAAGTTGACGACGAGCGCCTTGCCGCGGAGATCGTCGAGAGCGAGAGAGCCCTCTCGGTCGAGACGGTCGAGCGCAAAGTCGGGGGCCTGCACGGACTTCCCCTGCGCGAGCTCGTCGGCGGCCCCTTGCTCGTCACCGAACGCGACCTTCCAGACGAGCAGCCCGAGGAGCGCGGCAACACCGACGAGCGCGACCGCCTGGCCGACGCGCTGGACCGTTCCGGTCACGCCCGGACGATGAACACGGGCGTCCCTACCTCGACCTGCTCGAACAGCCACTCGACTTGCGGGATCAGCATGCGGATGCAGCCATGCGACGCCGAGTAGCCGATCGAGGCGGCGTTCGGCGTCCCGTGGATACCGACGTACGGCGACGAGATGCCCATCCAGCGAGTTCCGAGCGGGTTGCCCGGCCCCGGTGGGACAGGCTCCTGGCCTTCCGCCCACTCGGAGCCCTCGGGCGGATACCACCAGGGGTGACGCTGCATGTTGATGATCTCGAAGTTGCCGATCGGCGTGGGGAACGACGACTGACCGGTCGCGATCCGGAACGAGCGCTTGAGCTTCAGGCCGTTGTAGTAGAGGAGCGTCCTCGAGTCCCGCCTGATGACGATCACCTTGCCGAGGTCGTCCTCGGTCACTGCGGGCCGGAGCGGCTCGAACGGCAGCTCGAACGGGCCGCGCTCGTGCTTGCGGATCGCGAGGGAGAGGCGCTGGAAGGCGATCACCTGCTTGAGCCGAAGCCCGGACTTCGACTTGCGCGCCACGGGCCTGAAGCCCTTGAGCGTGAGCGCGGCATCGACCGGCTTCCGGTCGGTCTGGGCGGCCACGCCGGCGAGATAGCGCTCGAGCTTCGGCTTCTTGACGTCGACCTGGAGCGGGACCGCGAAGCCCGGTGTCCGGACGCGCACGGCGAGCTTCACCGCCTTGAGGAAATGAGGGGCGGCGCCCAACTCGGAGGGCTCGACGCGCAGCTTGCGAGCCGGTGACACGAGGAGCGTCACCGGGCTACGAAACTCTTCCTCCACGAGGGCGCGGGCTTCGGGCCCTGGTGAGACCTCCGACGAGCATGCCCCCGATCGTGACGCCGGGCTCGATCAGCTTCGGCCCAGTCGGCAGCGGCTCCGTCGTGATCGTCGGCGGGGGCGTCGTCTCGTCCGCCCAGGCAGGTCCCGCCAGCGCGACGAAAAGCGCGGCTGAGCAGGTAAGAATCGTGACGAGCGTCCGGCGGCGCATCCGCGTTGAGTGTAGCCGGGCCCCAGGTCGGTGAACGTGAACGAACCGTTAGCTCTGCTACGTGCCGATCGTCTCGAAGATGCGCGGGTCGTTCGTGATCACACCGTCGACGCCGGCGGACAGCACTCGCTCGAGATCCGACGTCGAATCGACCGTCCAGGCGAGGACCGGCGCGCCGATCGCATGGGCCCGCGCGACCGCCGTCCGCGACGCGAGGCGATGCTGGAGCATCAGCGCGCTCGCGCCGGCACGCCGGATCATGCGCGGCAGGATGTGTGGGACGACGGCCCGGGCCGACGAGAGACCGACACCGACGATCGGCTGAAGCCTCTTTCGGCGCGAGACGCCGAACCGATCCTCCGGATAGGTGAAGCCGATCCTGACGCCCGGCGCATGCCGCGCGACCGCATGCAGGCTCGGTGCGTGGAAGGACGAGACGACGGTGCGCCGCTCGAGGTCGAAGCGTCGGAGCGCGGCGGCCAGCTCGTCGAGCCTGGTCTCGAGCTTCAGGTCGACGTGGAGCCCGACGTGTGGCGCCTCGTCGACGAAGAACGCCAGCGCCTCGTCGAGGGTCGGCAGCGCGGGCGCTACCTCCCGAAGCTCCTCGAGGGTGAGCGACCGGACCGACCCCGTAGCCGTGCCATGGCTCACCTCCTCGAGGTGGTCCGAGTGCGCGAGCACGAGTGGTCCGCGAGGCAGGTCGAGCACGTCGAACTCGACGAGATCGACGCCGTGCGAGACAGCCGCGCGCAGCGAGGCGAGCGTGTTCTCGGGAGCGAGGTGCGCCGCCCCGCGATGGCCGATCCGAAGCACGGGCGCACCCTCAGAGCGCCGAAGCTCGATCACGGGTGCCGCCGTTTCACGGCACGGAGCCACAGCCATGCGAGGGGCGCGAGAACGAGCGCCTGGCCGACGGTAATCAAGGCCGCGAGCTGCGAGACGTCCTCCCAGAAGCGCTCCGGATAGAGGCGGATGAGCGTGTCGGTGTTCGAGAAGCGCCAGCTGTCTCCCTCGAAGAACACCTCGTGGAAGCGCGTGAAGAACCCCTCGAAGCCGAGCAGGATCACCGGCACCGCAAGGACGGCGATGCCGAGCGTCGCGAGCGCGCCTGCGAGCAACCCACGCGGCACGACACTCCGCAGGCGCGTCCACGCGAGCGCGACCGCGAGCACCGCGATCGCAAGCAGGGCCACGAGCTGCGCACGGCGGGCAGCGCCGAAGAGCGTCCGAACGTCATCCATGTGGCTGAGCTCGCGCTCGTCGAACGCCGGCGAGCCGTCGGGCAGCGTCGCCCGCTCGAGAAGTGCGATCCCATCCGAGCCCGGCTGGATCGAGCGCAGGCCGACGAGCGCGAGCGCCTCGCGCTCGCTGTCCGTCATGCCGTAACGGTCGGACGGGAACCCGTCGCGGCCGAGCTCGTATTCGACGTAGGTGTCGGTCGCGAGCGCCCGGAGCGCGTTCACGACGAGGATCGGCGGCACCGCGATCGCGATCGCAACGACGAGCACGATCGCAACGACGCGCGCCCCCGGCGAAGCAATCCGTTCTTTCACGGCGCGCTAGAGGCCGAACAGCCGGCCGACCTCGCGCCACGTCGTCAGTCCGAGGACGACGCATGCCGCGACGAGCAACGCGAGCACGACCCAGAACCGCGCCCCGGCTCGGCGACTGCGACGATGGTGCTCGAACCGGGCGCGGCGGCGCGCCCGATGCACGTGGTACGAGCGTCTGACGGCGTCGGGATCGACCGGAGGCGCTTCGTCACGCCGAATCGTTCCCGCGACACCGTCTCCCGCCGGCTGCCGCCCCTCGTCGGCCATCCACGAAGCATATGAGGTACGAGCGCCGCTTGGCGGTGACGACTGCACGCGAGCGATATAGGCTCCCGCGGTGATGGTGCGGGAACGGCGCTTCGACCCCGGGCTCTTCGGGCTCGGCGACGGCCTTGCGCTGGTCGCAGGAGTGGTGCTCGCAGTCTCGTCCTTCACCGGCTGGTACACCGGGGAGGGCGAAGGCGAGGGCGTGACGATCTCGGTGCTCGGCTGGAACTCCGGGGTTCTGGGCAAGCTGATCCTGTTCGTCGGGCTCGCCGTCGTGCTCGTGATCGCGCTGCGCGAGGTCGGCGTGGAGCTCCCCGCCGCGCTGCCGCAGAGCCTCCTGACGATCGCGCTCGGCGCGGTCGCGACGATCTTCGTGCTCGTCCGTGTGATCTCCGTTCCCGACGATTTCTTCTTCGCAAGCCGCGGCGTCGGGCTCTGGATCAGCCTCGCCGCTGCGCTCACGGTGATCGTCGGCGGGTTGCTGCAGGCGTCCGAAGAGATGTAGGGGGCTGTCCTTCGTCAACCGCCGGGCGTCTGCGGAAGCGGCTCGAGCGTCCTGACGAACGTCTGCGTACCGCCCGGGACCGGCCGGTCCTCGAGGGCGAGGCCGAGGGCGAGCCCCAGCAGGAACACAAGGATCGCGCCTGCGACAGCGGCGAGAATCCGCGGCCAGCGTCGCTTTCGGGAAGCACGACGGCGCGCCATCCGGTCCACCTCGCTCACGGCTCGTAGTCCTGCGCACCGCGGCTGTAGGCGTGGAAGGCGGCGTCGGCCGCGAGGGTCGCGGTGCGCGCCCAGCCTCTCGACGGCGCACGCTCCTCGACTGCCTGGAGTACCCAGCGCTCCGACTCCGCGTACGCCTCGGCCAGCTCCGCGAGCGTGAATGTCGCGCCGACCCGCCGCCGGAGCTCCTCCGTCACCGCGTCGACCTGGCGGTACAGCGTGTCGGCTCGGGTCGGGTCCCGTGCCTCCGCGAGAAAGCGGCGGTTCCCGTCCCCCCACTCCCGACGCGCGCTCGAGACGGCCAGCATCCGCGCGATGCTACGGCAGGATCGTGCAGCAGCTGGCGGGCCACCGCTCCGGGAGCTCGCTGAGCACGGCCTCACCGAGCCGATACCCGGGCCGCGCAAGCGCATAGGCGGCGTGGGCGTGAAGGCACTTGAGGGCCTCCGGGTTCCGCGAGCCCCCGATCCCGAACGAGAGCGATGCGCCGGCGTCCGCGCCGGTCTCGGCGCCCGCGAGGTCTTTGCGGATCGACACCTGCTCGTCGGTTGCCCGCGCGAGGTCGGCGCGCAGCGCGGGGTCCGCGCCGAGCGCCGCTGTCCACCGCTCGACACCGCCGGCCGCCTCGAGGCGCGAGACCGCCGCGACGAGGTGCCGGCAGGTCAGGTAGTACGTCGTCGGGAAGGGCGCTCCGTCCGCGCTGTACGGGTACTGCTCCGTGACGGCCGGCCGACCCCATGGGCAGCGGTCGACGACGCGCCGGAAGGCCCGCGGCTCACGGCCGAGCTGGAGCGCGACGACGGCGCGATCGTCCACGCGCTGACCGTAGCGGCACGTCTCGATCTCGTGTCGCGGCGCGTTCAGCGGTGCGCGCGCGACCAGGCAGCGGTGCCCTTGACGATGAAGAGGTGCTCGTCGGGGCGGATGTAGCCGATCCTGCGAGCTGCGCGCGCGAGCTCGTCCAGGCTCGTCGCCCGCTCGAGGCGCGCGGTGACGCGCGCGCGTTCGGCGCGAAGGGTTGCCACCTCGGCACGCCGCTCCGTGAGCTGGTCGCGCGTCTCCATGTACGACGTGATGGGCCGGATGTAGAGGAACCCGACCGCCCCGACGACGAGGACTGGCAGAAGCCATGGAGGCAGCCGACGCCACCGAGGCAGCGGACGCCTCCGTACCGATCTCCTCGTCGACCTTTTCCGGCGCGCGCGTCTCACGGCGCACCCTTCGCCGCGATGGCCGTCGCCCCTTCGGCGCACGCCACGAAGTGAGCCGGGCCCTTCGGTACGTGTCACGACGTTCGCGCCCCTTCGGCGCCCGCCGCAAAGTTGGCCCGCCGCTTCGGCGCGGGTCACAGAGTGGCCCGCCTCTCTCGGCGTACGTCCGACAGTCGGCCCGCCCCCTTCGGCACACGTCACACAGTCGGCGCGCGCCCTTTCGACGTGCGTCACATGGTCGGCTCGCCCGGTCGCTATCTGTCACACAGTCGGCCCGCTCCTTCGGCACACGTCACAAGGTCGGCACAGAGTCGTGACTCACGCGTGACGGATTCCTCGATAGCGTGTCATCAGGGCACCGGGGGTGCCCTTGGGGGTGGTTGTCGAGGCCTCCGCGACGTCTCTCGGGTAGCTGTCGAGGTCCTTGTCGAACGTTTCGGGGTGTGCGGCTTGGCTGACGTTCGGGGCCTCGGTTGTCGGCGCCTGGCCGACGTCACAGGTGGTCAGGCGACGTCGACCTTGATGACGTTCGTCGAGCCGGGAATGTTGACCGCCGTCCCGGCCGTGATCACGACGCGCTCGCCGGTCGCGACGACACCGGCGTCGCGCGCCGCCTCGACGGACCTGTCCCACAGGTCCTCGACGTCGTCCATCTCCGGAATCCAGACCGGCGTGACACCCCACTCGAGCGCCATGTGACGGAGCGATTCGGGCTTGTGAGTGAGCGCGACGATCGCGCGCTTCGGCCGAAGTCGGGCGACGGCGGAAGCCGTACGACCCGTGAACGTCGGAACGAGGATCGCCTGCGCGGAGAGCGCCTCGGCGACGTCGCAGGCCGCGTTCGACATCGCCTGGCCGATCGTCGGCTCCTCGCTCGCGAGCGGAATCTCGTGGCGGTAGTCGAGGCTCGGCTCGACCGCGAGCGCGATCCGATCCATCACCGTCACCGCCTCGACGGGATACTCGCCGACGGCGGTCTCACCGGACAGCATCAGCGCGGAGGTGCCGTCGAGGATGGCGTTCGCGACGTCCGAGGCCTCCGCCCGAGTCGGCTCGGGGGACGAGATCATCGACTCGAGCATCTGCGTCGCCGTGATCACCGGCTTCCCGCGCTCCAGAGCGTGGAGGATGATCCGCTTCTGGAGCAGCGGCACCTCGGCTGCGCCGATCTCGACGCCGAGGTCGCCGCGCGCCACCATCACCCCGTGGGCCTCCGCGAGAATCTCGTCGAGCGCGGCGACCGCTTCGGCTTTCTCGATCTTCGCGATCACCCACGCATGCGAGCCGCGCGCCTCGATCAGGGTACAGAGCGCCTTCACATCCGCCGCGGAGCGAACGAATGAGAGCGCGACGTAGTCAACGCCGGTCGCAAGCGCGAACTCCAGGTCGTCGAGGTCCTTCGCCGTCAACGACGGGATCGGAAGCGGGATGCCGGGTAGGTTGACGCCCTTGTTGGCACGGACGGTTCCGCCGACGACGACCTCACAGCGGAGGCGTCCGCGATCGACGCTCTCGACGCGAAGTCGGACGTGGCCGTCGTCGATCAGGACATCGTTGCCAGGCCGCAGCACCGCGCCGAGCACCGCCGGCGCAACGGGCAGGTCGTCGCCACGGGCGACGTCCTCGCCTGCGATCACGACGGAGTCGCCGGCTTCGAGCTCGACGTCTGCGGATATGTCGCCGATCCGCAGCTTCGGTCCCTGGAGGTCGGCGATCAACGCGATCGAGCGGCCGACGTCCTCCTCGGCCTTGCGGACGAGCTCGGCTGTGCGTGCGTGGTCCTCCTGCGTCCCGTGCGAGAGATTGAGGCGCGCGCCGTCCATGCCCGCCTCGATGAGCGCCGCGATCGACTCCGGGTTCGCCGACGCGGGGCCCATCGTCGCGACGATCTTCGTACGACGCGTGTGGGTGGTCACCGCACTCAGCGTAGACCGCCGCCGTCAGCTCGTCGTCCGCGGAAAGGCCGACCAGCCGGGGTACGAAGCATCGTCCCCGAGCTCCTCCTCGATCCGCAGGAGCTGGTTGTACTTCGCGACGCGATCCGAGCGCGCGGTCGCGCCCGTCTTGATCTGACCGGCGTTCGTCGCGACCGCGAGATCCGCGATCGTGGCGTCCTCGGTCTCGCCGGAGCGGTGCGAGATAATCGCCCGGTACCCGCTCGTGTGGGCGAGCTGGACGGCGTCGAGCGTCTCGGTGAGCGTCCCAATCTGGTTGACCTTGACGAGGATGGCGTTGCCGACACGTTCCTCGATTCCGCGGCGGAGGAAGTCCACGTTCGTCACGAACAGGTCGTCGCCGACGAGCTGTACGCGAGCGCCGAGCCGATCGGTCAGCGTCTGCCAGCCCGACCAGTCCGACTCGCCGAGCCCGTCCTCGATCGACACGATCGGGAACCGGTCGCAGAGGTCCGCCCACAAGTCGATCATCCCCGCGGTGTCGAGCGTCCCGCCCTGTCGCTCGAGCCGGTAGGCGCCGTCCGAATGGAGCTCGCTCGTCGCCGGGTCGAGCGCAAGCGCGACCTTGTCGCGGTGCCCCGCTCGTTCCGCGGCCTCGAGGATCGCCTCGCATGCCTCGTACGCAGACGCGAAGTCCGGTGCGAACCCCCCTTCGTCGCCGACCGCTGTCGAGAGACCGCGCTCGGCGAGGAGCTTCTTCAAGTGCTGGTACGACTCGGCGCCGATCCTGATCGCCTCGGAGAAGCTCTCGGCGCCGGCGGGGACGAGCATGAACTCCTGGAAGTCGAGCGTGTTCTGCGCGTGGGCGCCGCCGTTGACGACGTTCAGCAGCGGGACCGGCAGGACGTGCGCGTTGACGCCCCCTACCCAACGGTAGAGCGGCACGCCGGCCTCGACCGCCGAGGCCTTCGCGACGGCGAGCGAGGCGCCGAGGATCGCGTTCGCGCCGAGCCGCGCCTTCGTCCGAGTCCCGTCGAGCGCGATGAGAGCCCGGTCGACGCCCCGCTGGTCGGCCGCGTCGAGCCCGACGAGGGCATCGGCGATCTCGCCGTCGACGTGAGCAACGGCGCGCGTGACGCCTTTGCCGAGCCAGTCGTCGCCACCGTCGCGCAGCTCGACGGCCTCGTGCTCGCCGGTCGAGGCGCCGGACGGGACCGCGGCGAGACCGAAGGCGCCGGACTCGAGCCCGATCTCGACCTCGACCGTCGGGTTCCCCCGCGAGTCGAGGACCTGGCGACCGTGCACGTGGACGATCTCGCTCACGATGTTCTCCGGCTCACGCCGCAGAACACTAGACAGACATTGGAAGGGGGGCTCTTCTAGCCGTTTTCGGTGAAGCCGAGGACGGCCTTCGCCCGCTGGTACCAGCGTTCCTGCCCGTCCAGGTCGAGCTCCGCCCAGGTCTCCCCCGCCTCCGCCGCGAGCCGCTCGGCAAGCTCGATGCGCTCACGCGACCGACTCGTCGCCGCTCGAAGGGCGAGCTCCGGATCGACGTTCACGAATCGCGCAACGTTGACGACGGTGAAGAGAAGGTCGCCGAGCTCCGCCTCGACCCGCGCGTCAGGCTCGGTCTCGGCCGCAGGCCGACCCGTGCGCGCGACCTCCGCCAGCAGCTCCTCGAGCTCCTCGCGCAGCTTCTCGAGGGGGCCTTCGAGGTCCGGCCAGTCGTACCCGACCGCCGCAGCCCGCCGTTGCACCTTGCGCGCGAGCAGGAGCGCAGGGAGCGACCCGGGCACGTCGTGGAAGATCCCGGTGCGACCCTCCGCCTCGGTCTTGAGCGCCTCCCAGCGCTCACGCACGCGGCCCGCGGTGCGGGCTTCGGCCTCCCCGAACACATGCGGGTGGCGGCGGACGAGCTTGGCGTGCACCGAGCGGGCGACGCTGTCGAGATCGCCGTCTCCCTGCTCCTCGAGCAGGAGCGAGAGGAAGTAGACCTGGAAGAGCAGGTCGCCGAGCTCGTCGTGGAGCTTCGCCGGGTCGTCGGCGAAGGCGGCGTCGGCGACCTCGTACGCCTCTTCGACGGTGTGGGGCACGATCGTGCGAGCCGTTTGCTCGCGGTCCCACGGGCATTCGGCGCGCAGGCGCCGGGTCAGCGCTCGAAGCTCGCCGAGCGGCGCGTCCGCGCTCTCGTCCTCGCGGGCGCTGTCCACGCGGGCGCTACCCGCCGGCGGTGGTCTCGGTCTCTTCGCCGGTGGTCGAGGTGTCGGGCGGCTCGAAGCCCGCCGCGTACGTGACCTTGCCCTCGTATTCCTTCTGGATGTCAGCCGCCCAGTCATTCACCGCGGCGCTCTTGCGCTCCTCGAGGAGCTGCGTGCGGATCTGGGCCTTGACCTCGGCGAAGGGCGTGACCGAGCCGGCCTTGACCGCCGCGAGCGGCTGGATCAGGTGGTAGCCGAACTCCGTCTTCACGGGCTGCGAGAGCTGGTTGGTCTCGAGCGTGAACGCGGCCTTGTCGAACGGCGCGACCGTCTGGCCGCGCGAGACGGTCAGCTTGCCGCCCTGGTCCTTGGAGCCCGGGTCGAGGGAGCTCGCCTTGGCAAGCGCGGCGAAGTTGCCGCCCGATTCGAGCTGCGAGTGGATGCGGTCGGCCTCTGCCTTCGTCTTCACGAGGATGTGGCGCACGGCGCGTGACTCTGCGACGGAGTAGCGATCCTTGTTCTCGTCGTAGTACTTCTGGAGGTCGGCGTCCGAGATCTTGACGGCCTTCGTGACGTCCTCGTAGATCTTCTCGGAGATCAGCTGCGCCTGGATGTCCTCGCGGAGCGCCGCGAGGGTATAGCCCTGCTGCTTCAGCCCCGCCTCGAACTTCTTCTCGTCGTTTCCGAAGAACTGCTTCTTGACCTCTTCGATCTTCTTTGCGATCTGCGCATCGGTCACCTCGACACCGAGATCCTCGGCCTCGCGCGAGTACTCCTCGCGCTGTACGAGGTATGCGACCGCCTGGTTCTGCAGCGACTGGTACTCGGGGGTGCCGGCCTTCGGGAACTCCCGCTTCTGCTGCGTGTAGGACGTCTTGGCGCGCGCGAGGAGCTCGTCGAGCGACTCCTTCGTGATCGCGGTGCCGTCGACGACGGCGACGGCATCAGCCGGAACCTCGTCGGAGTCGCCGCATCCGGCGGCGACGAGAGTGAGTGCGGCCAGGGCGGCGGCGGCGAGCAGGAGTGAGCGCTTCATGGAGACCTCGTTATAGGCGATGCGGTGTTAGGGACTGGTTGCGCTGTGTTCGGGAAATGATTCGGGGCAGGCGCACGGTCGGATCGCGTGTGCTCAGGCAGCCCGGCGCGCGGCAACGATAGCAGCGGTCAGGCCGAGCGCACCGTCGAGCCCCTCGGTGCGTAGGGACACCTCCTGGCGCGCGGACGTGTAGACGGCCGTCTCCGAGATCGCCCGCAGCGAGCGCAGCTCCGAAGCGGCGAGCCCGACCGGCCCCACCGTCGCGCGCCCGCCGCGGAACACGAGGTAGTCCGCTCCGACCAGTGCCACCGCAAGCCGCGCCTCCTGGATGCGGAACAGGTTCTCGACGGGCTCGGGAAGCGGCCCGTAGCGGTCCTCGGTGGCGGCGCGCAGCTCGCGCAGCTCGTCGTCGTGCTCGGAGAGCGCGATCCGCCGGTGGAGATCGATCTTGAGCGCCTCCGCCTGGATGTAGGAGGCCGGCACGTACGCATCGACACGCGCGTCGATCCGGACGGGCCTCGCGACAATCCGCTTCTGACCCGTGAGCTCGGCCACCGCTTCGTTCAGCATCTCGACGTAGAGCTCGAACCCCAGCGCGGCGACGTGGCCTGACTGCTCGGCCCCGAGCAAGTCGCCGGCGCCGCGGATCTCCAGGTCCCGCATCGCGATCTGGAAGCCGGCGCCGAGCTCGGTGTGGTCGGCCAGGGTCGCCAGCCGTGCGCGAGCCTCGGGGGTCAGCTCCCTCGAATCGGGATAGAACAGGTACGCGTGCGCGGTCACGTCTGAGCGGCCCACCCGGCCGCGGATCTGGTAGAGCTGCGCGAGCCCGAGGGTGTCCGCCCGCTCGACCACCAGCGTGTTCGCCTGGGGGATGTCGAGCCCCGATTCGATGATCGTCGTGGAGACGAGGACGTCTGCGTCGCCGGCCAGGAACGCGTGCATCCGCTCCTCGAGCTCCCGCTCGGCCATCTGTCCGTGCGCGACGAGGAAGCGGAGGTCGGGGCAGAGCTGCTGCAGCTTCTCGGCGGCCTCGTCGATCGTCTCGACGCGGTTGTGGAGGTAGAACGACTGGCCTTCACGGGCGTGCTCGCGGTCGAGCGCGAGCTTGATCAGGTCGTCGTCGATCTCGCCGACGGTCGTGCGGATCGGCCGGCGACCCTCGGGCGGCGTCTCGATGATCGAGATGTCCCGCAGCCCGGAGAGGGACATGTGGAGCGTGCGGGGGATCGGCGTGGCCGAGAGGGAGAGCACGTCGACCTCGAGCCGCAGCGACCGCAGGAGCTCCTTCTGGCGGACGCCGAAGCGCTGCTCCTCGTCCACGACGACGAGCCCCAGCTGCCTCGGGATGACGTCACGCGAGAGGATCCGGTGGGTGCCGACGAGCACGTCGACCTTCCCCTCGGCGAACTCGCGGAGCACCGCCTTGACCTCGGAGGGCTTGCGGAAGCGCGACACCATCTCCACCCGGATCGGAAAGTCCCTGTAGCGCTCGCGAAACGTGTTCCAGTGCTGCTCGGCCAGGATCGTCGTCGGGCAGAGCAAGAGCACCTGTTTCCCGCCGACAGCGACGGCGAAGGCGGCGCGGACTGCGACCTCGGTCTTGCCGAAGCCGACGTCCCCGCACACGAGGCGGTCCATCGGCTGCGGCGACTCCAGGTCTTCCTTGACCGCCTCGATCGCCCGCTGCTGGTCGTCGGTCTCGCGGTAGGGGAACGACGCCTCGAGCCGCTCCAGCCAGTCGCTCTCGACCTCGAACGCCGTGCCTGAGGCGCGTTGCCGCTGCGCGTAGAGCTGGAGCAACTCGCCCGCGAGCTCCTGCACGGAAGCGCGCGCACGGGCCTTGAGGTTCTGCCACGCCTTGCCTCCGAGCTTCGAGAGACTGGGCGCGGTCGCGTCGGCCCCGATGTAGCGCGAGAGCTTCCCGACCTGCTCGTGCGGGACGAACAGCCGATCCTCGCCGCGGAACGCGAGGTGGAGGTAGTCGCGCGTGACGCCTGCGACCTCCTTCGTGTCGAAGCCGAGCAGCTTCCCGATGCCGTGATCCTCGTGGACGACGTGATCGCCGACGCGAAGCTCGGCGAAGCTCGCGAGCGCGCGCCCGAGCCTGCCGTCGGCCCGGGGCGGCTTTTTCCGGAAGACCTGCGTGTCGGGCAGCAGGACGAGCCCGAGCTCACGCCACACGAACCCGCGCCGTGCCGGAGCAACGGCGAACCGCAGCTCGTGGTCGCGCGGGAGCGGCTCACCCGCGCCGAGGAGCGGCGCGTCGACCTTGCGGAGGAGCGCCTTCTGGCGTTCCGCCTCTCCGCGGTGGGCGAACGTGACGACGACACGGTTCCCCGCGCGAACGAAGCCCTGCAGCTCGTTCTCCGCCTCGGCGATCCCTCGCGCCGCTACTGCGGGACGCTGTGCCTCGAACCGGTGTGGCTGACCCTGCGGAAACGGATCGAGCTCCGTCGCGCCGTCGAGCGGAAGAGGCCGCAAGCCCTCCTCGTCCCAGACGCGGCGCACATCGTCGGGTTGCCAGACGAGATCCGGCGCTCCGTCGACGGGCGGGACGAGATCCGTCGGCGCGACCGGCTCGTCGTCCGGCTCGTCGGCGAGGAGATCGGCGCGACGCTCCGCGGCTGGATACACGACGACCTGATCTGCGGCATGGAGCGCCCGTTGCGTGAACGGCGAGAACGCGCGAACCTGCTCGATCTCGTCACCGAAAAGCTCGATGCGGAGCGGTTCTCGGCCGGTCGACGGGAATACGTCCACGATCCCGCCTCGGACTGCGAACTGACCGCGCTCGTCGACACGCTCCACCCGTTCGTAGCCCGCCAGCGCGAGGTGCTCCGCCAGGCCGTCGACGCCGGGCTCGTCGCCGATCGTGAGCTCCAACGGGGTCGGGCGAGCCTCAACGGGGGCCATTCCTTCGGCGAGCGCCGAAGCCGAGGCGCACACCAACCCTCCCGCCGCGAGGACGTCGAGCGCCCGGTACCGCTCGCCCACGAGGTGGGGCGGCGGCACGAGGCCGGAGTCGTGCGCGACGCCGCGTCCGGGAAGCAGCGCGACGTTCTCGGCGCCGATGAACCAGCCCGCGCCGTCCGCCGCGTCGCGCGCGTCGGCGTCCTCCGGGAGGAGAACGAGCAACCCGCGGCCCAGCTCCTCGTGGAGCGCTGCGAGGAGCAGCGGCAGCACCGGCTCGGAGACGCGAGCCCGGGTCGGTAGCGCCCGCGCGAACGCCTGAAAGCGCTCGTGCCCTCGGAGCTCGTCGACGAAGGCGGCGAGCGGTACGGTGTGGGTGCGGGTGGCGGCCGGGTCCATGCGGTTCGACGGGGATCGCGCCCCGCCGGCCCATCGTAACCGTGGCTTCCCACGCTGCCTCGGTCGTCCGGGCGGAAGGCAGCGAGATCGGCCCGGCTCGATCCACGCCGTTCGCGAGGTGTGTGACCTCGTCCGAGACGTCCACGTGCTCGCGCGCAAATCACGCGAATCGTCGCCTTGCCTCAAGCCGGCGCTCAGACTCCTTGGCCCGGCCGCCGTCCCCGTACATGCCCCCAAGGGCACCCCCGGTGCCCTTCAGTCACGCTAGCGAGAATTTCGTGACGAATGGGGCACGGGACCGTGCCAGAAATGTGTCGACGCGCCGACCCGACGAGCGCGACTCGACGAGCGCTCTGGCATCAACGCGAGCGCATTCAGGGTGAGATCGCGGAGGGCATCAGCCAAAGCGGCGCGGACGCCTCGGTAGAGGCGCGAACGCCTTCAGTCGACGGCGCGCACGCCGTCGGCTGAGCTCGGCGGGCGCCGCATCGGCTGAACTCGCGGGACGCCGTCGATGTTGGGCACGCCTTCTGGCGGCGCGGACGCTTCAGTCGAAGGCCGCACGCACTCCGTCCAAGGCGCGCACGCCCTCAGCTGAACTCGCGGGACGCGCTCGGCGGAGGTCGCGTACGCACTCACTCGATGTTCCGCACGCCTTCAGTTGGCGGCGCCGACGCCTCAAGTCGAAGTTGCGCACGTACGTAAGTCGAAGACACGGATGCACCAGTCGAAGGCGCGCACGCCTTCAGACCACGTCGCGCACGCCACCGTCGAACTCGCGGACGCGCGGTCGAAGACGGGGACACCTCAGTCGAAGGCGCAAACGCCCTCAGTTGAAGCGGCGCTGGGTCTCGTCGAGCCCTTCGCCGACGAGTGTCTCGACCGCATCGCAGGCACGCCCGACGATCGCGTCGCCGTCGTCCTCCGGCGCGAACGGCGACAGCACATAGTCGGCGACAGGACGCGGGTCCCCGCGACCGGGCCGCCCGACGCCGACGCGGAGGCGCAGGAACTCCTGCGACCCGAGCCGCTGCGCGATCGAACGCAGCCCGTTGTGTCCCGCCAGGCCACCCCCGAGCCTCGCCTGGAGACGCCCGACCTCGAGGTCGACCTCGTCGTGCACGACGAGCACCTGGTGAGGCGGCAGCTTGTAGAACGCGGCCGCAGCCTGGATCGACGCTCCTGACTCGTTCATGTAGGTCTCGGGCTTGAGCAGCACGAGCTTGGCATCGCCGACACGCACGTCCGCCAACCGCCCGCGGAACTTGCCCTTGAACGAGCCCCCCTGCCGTCGCGCGAGCTCGTCGACGACGATCCACCCGACGTTGTGACGGTCGCGGGCGTGCTCAGGCCCTGGGTTGCCGAGCCCGGCGACGAGCAGATCCACCGATGCCCCGACCTCTCCCCGGCGGAAGAGGCGCACGGCTCACTCCGCGTCGGTCTCGGAGCCCTCGCCCGAGGCGTCGGCAGACGGCTCGCCCTCGGCAGCCTCGCCTTCCGCCTCCTCGCCCTCCTCGCCCTCGGCGGCCTCCGCCTCCTCGAGCTCGGTGATCCCACGCGGGATCGAGCAGCTCGCAAGCACGGTCTCGGGATCGTCGAGGAACGCGACACCCTCGATGGCGGAAAGGTCGGCGACCCGCACGGTTCCACCGATCTCGAGCTCAGAGATGTCCGCCTCGATGTGCTCGGGCACCGCAGTTGGCAGCGCCTCGACGCGCAGCTCGCGCGCGACCTGCTGCACGACGCCGCCCTGCTTGGCGCCGGGCGACTCGCCGACGAAGTGCACGCTGACCGTCGCCTGGATCGCGCGGTCGAGGCGCACCTCGTGGAAGTCGACGTGCGTCAGCGTCCCGCGGATCGGATGGCGTTGGTACTCCTTGAGCACCGCGTGGTGTGGCGTCTTCTGCCCTTCGACGACCACGTCGACGATCGCATGCAGCCCCGACGGCCCGGTGAGGACCGTCCTGAGCTCGCGCTCGCCGACGAGGATCGCGCGTGCGTGACCCTTGCCGTAGAGCACGCCCGGAATCATCCCCTCGCGGCGGAGGCGGCGCACGCGACGCGAGCCGACCTGATCGGCCGGCCGCTCCACGACCTGCAACGTGACGCGATCGCTCGACATCGGCGCACCATGGTAGCGGAGGCCACGCAGTACCATCGCGACGTGCCCGAGGGCCGCGACTTCACGCTCGCTCTCGCCGATGGGCGTCGGCTCGAGGGCTGGACGACCGAGGGCCCCTCGGCGGCAGTACTCCTCGAGGTCGGAACGCCCGGCGCAGGTGTCCCCTACGAGCCGATGGTCGCCGAGGTTGTCGATCGAGGCCTGAGGTTCGTCACCTACTCGCGACCGGGGTACGCGGGCTCGACTCGTCGACCGGGTCGATCTGTCGCGAGCTGTGTCGAGGACGTCGCCGCCCTCGCCCGCGGGCTCGACGTCGAACGGCTTCATGTCGTCGGCTGGTCGGGAGGTGGGCCACACGCCATCGCGTGCGCCGCGCTCCTCCCCGAGCTGGTCGTGTCCGCTGCGACCCTTGCCGGTGTGGCGCCCTGTACCGCGGACGGGCTCGACTGGCTGGACGGGATGGCGGACGAGAACCGCGACGAGTTCGGCGCCGCGCTCGAAGGCCCCGAGGCACTCGAGGAGTTCCTCGGACGGGCTGCCGAGCTCGTTCGGAACCAGCACGGCGACACTCTCGCCGACGCGCTCGGCGGGCTTGTGACGGCTGTCGATCGGCAGGCGCTCGACGGCAGGCTTGCGGACTTCCTCGCCGCGGTGTTCCGAGCTGCTCTCTCCACCGGAGTCTGGGGCTGGTTCGACGACGATCTTGCGTTCACCCGGGACTGGGGGTTCTCGCTCGACGAGATCTCCGTTCCCGTGACCGTCTGGCAGGGCCGCCAGGACGCGATGGTTCCCTACGCACACGGCGAGTGGCTGGCAGGCAACGTGCACGGCGCCCGCGGAAGGCTCCTCGAGGAGGAAGGGCACCTCTCGCTCGTCCTGCGGTTCGGTGAGGTCGTCGAGGATCTTCTCGCCGCGCGGCCGTAGCTCAGAGCTCGATGCTGCGACCGAGGACGTCGTACGCCTCCACCACGGTTCCGGCGACAGGTGAGCCGTCGAGCTCGTCGGCGAAAAGCGTGAAGACGACGGCGTCGCGAGGCGCCTGGCCCGCGGCCGACGGGAGACGGCGGCGAAGCGTCGCCTCCTGCGTGTACCCGAGTGCGCGCGGGATGCGCTGGCTTGCCTCGTTTGCGGGGTCCACGCGGATCTCGATGCGGTCGACGCCGCAGACCCGGAACCCCACTTTGGTCAACGCTGCCGTGGCCTCGCGGGCGAGGCCGCGCCGCACCTGCGAGGCGCGGAGCCAGTAGCCGATCTCGAGCGCATCGGCGCCGATCCTCGCGTGGAGGCCGGCGCCGCCCACCACCTCGCTCTCGTCGCGTACGAAGAGCCCGTAGATGAAGTTCTCGCCGAGGTCGAACTGCCCGCGGAACGAGCGGAGGAGCTCGGCCTTCTCCTCGAGGGGCTTAGGCTCGTCCGCCGCCCAGGGCATCCACGGGCGGAGGTGGTCGAGGCTCGTGTCGAGGGCGTCCTTGAGAAGCGGCGCGTCGCGGGGCTCCCAGCAGCGGATCGTCAGCCGCTCGGTGCGGATCACGTACGGCGGTGGCGGATGCTCGACCGGGCTCACGATCTGCGTGCCTGCCCGCGCGACCGTCGAGCCGTCGATCTGACCGCCTGGGCGCACGAGCGCGACGCTACCAAGCAGCCGTCGCAAGCTCACTAGGTTGCGGGACGACGGTCGACGCCAGCCGACTCGCGGCTAGCGTCGCCGGCCGAGCTCGCGAAGCGCGATGGCGCCGACTATGACGATCGCGATGACGAAGATCGTGACTGCAGCGGCGTCCATACGCGGAGCCTCTCCGTCCGGAGCGCCGCCAAACCTCGTCAGAACAGCTGGTTCTCGCCGCCGAAGATCGCCGATACCGACTCGTCGGCGAAGACGTTCATGATCGTCTCGGCCAGGAGGGCCGAGACCGTCAGCACCGTCAGGTTCTCGGGCTTCTCGCGAGGATCGATGGGGACGGTGTCCGTCACGACGATCCCGGTGATGTCCTCGGCGCCGGCAAGGTGCTGCAGTCCCTCGCTGCTCAACAGCGCGTGGGTGACGTACACCCACACCTCGCGCGCGCCGTGCTCGCGAAGCGCCCGGGCGCCGGCGATCAACGTCCCGCCGGTCGTCGTCACGTCGTCCCCGACGATGCAGACCTTGTCGCGCACACGGCCGGTCACCTCGGTGACCGATGCCTGCTCGTGCCCCGGCCGCGTCTTGTGCATGACCGCGAACTCGGCCTCGAGCATCTCCGCGAAGCGGACGGCGACCTTGGCACGGCCGGCGTCGGGCGCCACCGAGACGATGCCGTCGCCGCTGAAGCCGAGGTCGCGGAAGTGGCGGGCGAAGAGCTGCTGTGCGGTCATGTGGTCGACCGGGATCGTGAAGAACCCCTGGATCTGGCCGGCGTGGAGGTCCATCGTCAGGAGCCGGTCGACGCCCGACAGCTGGAGCATGTCGGCGACGAGTCGCCCGGAGATCGGCTCGCGCGGCTTCGCCTTGCGATCCTGGCGCGAGTACGGGAACCACGGGATCACCGCGGTGATCCGCTTCGCCGAGGCGAGCTTCGCGGCCTGGATCATCAGCAGCAGCTCCATCAGATGCTGGTCCACCGGTGGACACCCGGTCTGGACGAGGAAGACGTCTGCGCCGCGGATGGACTCGCCGTAGCGGCAGTACGTCTCGCCGTTCGCGAACGTCTTCAGCTCGATCTCGCCGAGGTCGACGCCGAGCCGCTCGCCGATCCGCTCGGCCAGCGCGGGATGCGAGCGCCCGGAGAAGACCATCAGCCGCTTCTGTGGCGTGAGCGGGATGGCGTGGCCGGGCTTCAATCCCGGCTCCAGCGTCGCCTGCTCGAGCCCGGGCAGCGTCTGCTCAATCGTTCCTGCGTCCACCACGGCCCTCCTTGACGACCTGTCTGGGCGGGAACCCGACGAGGGCGTTGTCCGGGACGTCGTCGGTTACGACCGAGCCTGCGGCTGTCCACGCGTCGTCTCCGAGAGTGACCGGCGCAACGAGCACAGTGTCTACACCGACCCTGACGTCACGGCCGATCTCGGTTCGCTGCTTCGCCCCGCCGTCGTGGGGCAGGTTGACCGTGATCGCTCCCGCGCCGACGTTCGTGCGGTCGCCGATCTCCGCGTCGCCCATGTACGACAAGTGCGGCACCTTGGTGCCCTCCCCGAGCTGCGTGTTCTTCAGCTCGACGAACGTGCCTGCCTTGGAGGATGCTCCGAGCACGGTGCCGGGGCGAAGGTAACAGAAGGGCCCCACGAGCGCTCCGGGTCCGATCGCGGCGTCGACGGCGACGACGTGCGGACCGATCTGGGCCTCGGCGGCAACCGTCGTCATGCCTCGCAGGACGGTGAACGGGTGCACCACCGAATCCGGCTCGAGCGCGACGGTCGGGTCGATCCACGTCGAAGCGGGATCGACGATCGTCACGCCCGCGAGCATGTGGGCGCGGTTGATCCGGTCGCGCAGCGCGCCGGCCGCGACCGCGAGCTCGACCCGCGTGTTGACGCCTTCCGTCTCCGCCGGATCGGGTGCGGCGTACACGCCGACGCGAGCGCCGGTCTCGACGATGCCGCGCACGGCGTCCGTGAGGTACAGCTCGCCCTGTGCGTTGGCCGGGCTCAGCGCCTCGAGTGCCGGCCAGAGCGCCTCCGTCCGAAACACGTAGATCGAGGAGTTCGCCTCCCGCACCTCGAGCTGTTCGGGTGTCGCATCGGCCGCCTCGACGATTGCGAGGAGGTCGCCGTCGGACGACCTGATCACCCGGCCGTAGCTCAGCATGTCGTCGGGCTCGAACGAGAGAACGGTCGCAGCCGCGCCCGACGCCCTGTGTGCCTCGAGCAGGGCGTCGAGGAGCTCGGTGGTCAGAAGCGGCGTGTCGCCGGAGAGCACGAGGACCTCGTCCGCGTCGCCGACGGCTTCCCGTGCCGAGCGCACGGCATCGCCCGTGCCGAGCGGGCGCTCCTGGACGGCGACCTCGAGGCCGGTGAAGGCGCTCGCGGTGTCCGGCGACGCAACGACGACCAGTGGCGCAACGCCGAGCGGACGGGCCGCCTCGACCACCCAGTCGACCATGCGCCTGCCGAGGATCGGATGGAGGTGCTTGGCGAGCGAGGAGCGCATGCGCGTCCCGAGGCCTCCGGCCATCACTACTGCAGCGAGTCTCGTCGGCGTCGTCACGGTGATCGATGGATGGCTGGGGCGCCAGGATTCGAACCTGGGATCACGGGACCAAAACCCGTTGCCTTACCGCTTGGCCACGCCCCAGCGCGAAGGAAGCGCAGTCTACCCCCGGGTCGCCGGGCAGCCCCGCGCTACCGGCGGTCGAGCACGAGGGCGGCCAGCGCCACCGCTGCGACGACGACGACGGCGAGTGCTGCCAGCACGACGAGCGCCCCCGCGACGACGGGCACGAGCACGACCAGAAGCTGCGACACCGCCGCCGTCCACGTGACGATCCGGACATCGGGGCTCTCGTGCTCCCTGCCCCACCCGGCATACGCGACGAGGGCGACGAGCGCGAGAAGGACGACGAACCACCACGGGATCGCGCCGACGAGCACGAGGATGCCCTCGAGCGCCGCGATCGCGAGAGCGACCTTGACGCGGTTCTGACGAGCACGCCGCGCCAGGCGACTCTCGCCGTGCTCGATCAAGACCTGGCTGGCCATGAGACGAAGGTATCAGCCGGGAAACGCGATCCAGATGCGCGCGCGACCGGTGAGCGCCGCCGCCGCGGCAGCGGCCGCGGGCTCGGTGTCGAACAGTCCGTAGACGACCGGCCCCGCCCCGGTCACGTCCGAGCGGAAGGCGCCGAGACCGACGAGCTCGTCGCTGAGCGGCGACGCGGCGAGGTCGTTTCGCGGAAGCACAACGAGACTGCGCGCGTTCGTCAATTCGTCGATCGCGGCGAGGAGCGTCGCGCGGCGGTCCTCGAAGCCATGCTCTCCCGAGCGGAGGTCGAACGCTGCGTAGACGTCGCTGGTGGAGCGCTTCGTCACCCCGCCGGGCAGCGCGAGCAGCACGACGTAGTCGCGCGGGAGCTCGATGCGGCCGAGCGTGGTCCCGTCCCCCGTCGCGAGCTGCGCACCTTCCTGGAGGAAGAACGGGACATCGGCGCCGAGGGAGGCGGCGAGCCGGTGCAGCTGCACGGGGTCGACCGGCGCGTCGAGGAGCCCGTTCGCGAGCTCGAGCGCCGCGGCGGCGTCGCTCGAGCCGCCACCGAGACCGGCCGCGACCGGAATGTGCTTCTCGATACGAGCCTCGAAGCGCGGCTCACCGTCGGACAGCTCGGCCAAACCTTCGAGCGCCGCGCGGACGAGCGTGTCGTCGTCGAACCCTTTCACCTCGGTGGCCTCGGCGCGCCGGACGGCAACGGTGTCACGCAGCGACAACCGCTCGAGGATCGTCACCACCTCGTGCTTGCCATCCGCTCGCCGCGGCCCGACGACGAGCGCCAGATTGAGCTTCGCGGGAGCGTCCCGCGTTCGCCATTCGCTCATGCCGGGAGGGCTTCCGCGAGCTGGACGAACTCCTCGGGCTGGAGGGCTTCCGCGCGGACGTCGGGAGCGCGACCGATGGCGACGAGCGCCTCGACGGCCGCCTCGCGTCGCGCGACGCCGGCGAGCGCCAGCGCGTTTGCCAGGGTCTTCCGGCGGTGCGCGAACGATGCGCTCACGATGCGCAGCACCCGCCCGGCATCCGCAGGGGCCGGGATTCGCTCGAACGCGACGAGCGCCGAGTCGACGTTGGGCGGCGGACGAAACACGGTCCGTGACACGGGATGGAAGCCGGTGCGCCGCGCGTGGAGCCGCACGAGCACGGAGACGGCGCCGTACGCCTTCGTCCCCGGCTGGGCGAAGAACCGCTCGGCGACCTCGCGCTGCACCATCACGCACCAGGACTGGATGGGGCCGCCCGCGGTCAGCGACTCGGCGACGAGCGGCGTGGCGACGTTGTACGGGAGGTTGGCGACGAGCTTCATCGGCGACGGGTCGAGCAGGCCGATGTCGACGGCCATGGCATCGGCGAAGACGACGGCGACGTTCGACCGGTCGGCGAGTACCGCGCGGAGCTCGTCGTCGAGCGAGCGATCGAGCTCGACGGCGTGGACGTGCTGCACCCTGTCGGCGAGGAAGGTCGTCAGGACACCGAGGCCCGGCCCCACCTCGAGCACGACGTCGGTCGGAGTGAGCCCGGCGAGCCGCTCGATGACGCCCAGCACGTTCCGATCGACGAGAAAGTGCTGCCCGAGCGCCTTCTTGGGCCTGACGGGCGTCACCGGCCCTCCAACCGAAAAGCGGCGTCGGCGTTATCGTCGATCCGGGCCTCGAGCTCCTCGATCCTCATCCCACGGACGTCAGCGAGCGCGGCGACGGTGTGCCTGACGTGCATCGGCTCGTTCGGCCGCCCACGCACCGGCTGCGGAGCGAGGTACGGGCTATCGGTCTCGGCGAGCAGCCGATCGACGGGCACACGAGCTGCGGCCGCGCGAAGCTCGTCGGCCTTCGGGTAGGTGACATTGCCGGCGAACGAGACGTAGTAGCGGCGCTCGAGCGCCGTCTCGAGGAGCTCCGGCTCGGAGAAGCAGTGAAGGACGACCGTGCCCTCGAACGGCGCCAGGGCGGCCGCCGTCTCGGCGCTTGCCGCGCGGCTGTGGATCACGATCGGCAGGTCGAGATCGTCCGCGAGCGCGAGCTGCGCATCGAAGAGGATTCGCTGCTCGCGCAACGTGTCGGCGCCGTGGTGACCGTCGAGGCCTGTCTCGCCGACTGCGACTGCCCGAGGATGCCCGAGAAGCTCACGAAGCTCCTCTACGCGCGCGGCCTCGGGCGTGGCGGCACGGTGTGGATCGATGCCGAGCGCGGCGACGACTCCGGCCTCCGACTCTGCTATCTCGAGCGCACTGCGGCACGATTCGATCCCTGTCCCGATCGTCACGACGCGCACGACCCCGGCCGCGCGGGCACGTTCGAGCACATCGCTCGGCGCGTCGCTGACGGCGTCGAGATGCGCATGCGTGTCGATCATCGGCCGGCTGCGCGCGCCTCCAGCCGCGCGAGCTCGTCGGCCACGACGGTGACGGGATCGAGCTTCGGGAAGAGCGGCTCGGGCGCCCGCAGAGCCTGGCCTGCGGGGAGCGCCGAGGGCGCCCAGGCGCCGATCCACGAGGCGTAGTCCCCACCGAGAATCGCGTGCGACGAGCCGTCGGGCTCCGTCACCTCGCGGATCTCGAGCGGCCCTGCGAGCCAGCCCTCGTGTCCGAGCAGCTCGTGCAATCGCTGCGAGCTGAACGGGAGAAACGGCGTGAACAGCACCTTGAGGCTGTCGATGCAACGCAGCGCGACGTGGAGGATCGTCGCCGCGCGAGCGGGGTCGGACTCGAGCGACGCCCAGGGCGCCTGGTCGCTGACGTAGCGGTTGACGCTCGTCGCGAGGTGCATGACCTCACCGAGCGCCGCCTTGAGCCGGGCCTGCTCGATGAGACGTCCGATCGGGCCGAAGCCTGCCTCGACGTCCGCGAGCATCCCACGGTCGGCGTCGGTGAGCGCGCCCGGGTCGGGGACCTTGCCGTAGGTCCGGAACGCGCTCGTCAGCACGCGGTTGACGAGGTTGCCCCAGTTCGCGACGAGCTCGTCGTTGTTCCGCCGGACGAACTCCGCCCACGTGAAGTCCGTGTCCTGCGTCTCGGGTCCCGCCGCCGTGAGGTAGTAGCGGAGCGCGTCCGCCGAGTAGCGGTCGAGCACCTCGCCGACGTAGATCACGACGTCGCGGCTCGTCGAGAACTGGCGCCCCTCCATCGTCAGGAACTCGCTCGAGACGATGTCGTACGGCAACTGGAGGTCGCCCCGGCCTGCGCCGAGCTCGCCGCCGCTCGCCGTACCCCATCAGCTCGCTCGGCCAGATGACGCTGTGGAAGACGATGTTGTCCTTGCCCATGAAGTAGTAGTGCCGCGCATCCGGGCTCTGCCACCACTCGCGCCAGGCATCGGGTGTCCCACGGTTGGCCGCCCACTCGACGGAGGCGGACAGGTAGCCGACGACGGCGTCGAACCAGACGTAGATCCGCTTGTCGTCTCGCTCCTCGAACCCCGGCACCGGGATGCGCACTCCCCAGTCGAGGTCGCGCGTCACCGGCCGGCGGCGAAGCTCCTTGACGAGCTGCAGTGAGAAGCGACGGACGTTCTGACGCCAGTGATCCTGCCCCTCGATCCAGCTCGCGAGCCGCTCCGCGAACGCCGGCAGGTCGAGGAACAGGTGGGAGGTTTCCCTGAAGACCGGCGGCTCGCCGTCGATCTTCGAGCGTGGCTCGATGAGGTCGGCGGGGTCGAGCTGGTTGCCGCAGTTGTCGCACTGGTCTCCCCGCGCCTCGGGGAAGCCGCAGATCGGGCACGTCCCTTCGATGTACCGGTCGGGAAGCGTGCGGCCCGTCGCCGCGGAGAACGCGCCGACTGTCGTCTCCTCGATGATCGCGCCTCGCTCCCATAGCGTGCGAAAGACGTCGCGGACGACCGCGTGGTGATTCGACGTGGTCGTCCGCGTGAACAGGTCGTACGAGAGCCCCAGCCGGCGAAGGTCATCGCGGATGATCTCGCTGTTCCGGTCGGCGAGCTCGCGGGGGGACACGCCTTCGCGGTCGGCCGCGACCATGATCGGCGTGCCGTGCTCGTCCGTGCCGCTGACCATGAGCACGTCGCTGCCCTTCAGCCGGTGGTAGCGCGCGAAGATGTCCGACGGCACGCCGAAGCCCGCGACGTGGCCGATGTGCCGCGGCCCGTTGGCGTAGGGCCACGCGACCGCGACGAGGATCTTCTCCCGTGTCGTGCTCACGACCCGGCGGAGACGCGGCGCACACGCCGGCCGCCCGCGCGCGCCCAGGGCCGGGTCGGCCTACGCCGGCCCGCGCGACGCGTCACGCAGCGAGCGTCGGCGCCTCGACGCGGGGGAAGAGCGGCGAGGCGGGCTCGATGCCGTCGACCGGCGCGCGACCTGCCGTACGCGACCTCGCTCCAGTCGAGCTCGACAGGCTGGCGGAGCGCGTCGAGGATCCGCTCCGACGTCCCGGGGAGGTACGCCGCCAGCGCGACCGCCACGGCACGCAGGCCGTCGGCGAGGTCGTACAGGACGCGGTCGAGCTCGGCTGCCCGGGCCTCGTCCTTCGCGAGCTGCCAGGGCGCGGTCGCCTCGACGTGTCGGTTGAGCCCGCGGACGACTTCCCAGATCCGCTCGAGGGCGCCGGTGAGGTCGAAGGTGTCCAGCCTCGCCGCGACGTCCTCCGCGAGCGGCGCCAGGAACCCGCCGACCTCGGAGTCGCTCGACGGAACGGCTGCGAGCGCCCCGCCGCGGTAGCGGGCGATCATCGCGGTGACACGCGAGACGAGGTTGCCGAGGTCGTTGCCGAGCTCACGCTCGTAGCGCTCGCGGAGGCTTTCGATCGAGGCGACCCCGTCCTGGCCGAAGGACACCGACCGGGCGCACCAGAAGCGCACCGCATCGACGCCGTAGACGTCGATCAGGTCGAGTGGGTCGACGACGTTGCCGAGCGACTTCGAGATCTTCCTGTCGTTCAGCAGCAGGTACCCGTGCACGAACAGCTGGCGCGGGACCTCGTACCCCGGCGGCGAGCAGCATCGCAGGCCAGTAGACGCAGTGGAAGCGGAGAATGTCCTTCGCCAGCAGGTGCCGGACGACCGGCCAGAACCGGGGGACGAGGTTCTCGCCCGGTCGCGCGTAGGTGAGCGCGCTCAGGTAATTGACGAGCGCATCCGCCCAGACGTACGCGACCTGGTCGGGGTCCCAGGGGATCGGGATCCCCCACGGCTGCCCGGCACGGCTGATCGAGAAGTCCTGGAGGCCCCCGGCGACGAACGCCCGGGCCTCGTTGGCCCGAAACCCGGGGAGGACGAAGTCCGGCCGCTCGTCATAGAGGGACAGGAGGCGCTCCTGGTATGCGGAGAGCCGGAAGAACCAGTTTCGCTCCTCGATCCACTCGGGCTCGACGTCGTGCTCCGGGCACTTCCCGTCGACGAGCTCCTCCTCCGTCTTGAAGGCCTCGCAGCCGACGCAGTAGAGGCCCGCGTAGACGTCCTGGTAGATGTCGTCGCGTCCGTTGTCGCGGATCTGCTGTAGGAACCCCTGGACGAACCGCTTGTGACCGTCGTCGCTGGTCCGGATGAAGAAGTCGTTGGAGACGTCGAGGCGGGCGGGGAGCGCCCGCCACGACTCGACGATCTGGTCGGCGTACTCCTGCGGCTCGAGTCCCTGTTCGGCGGCGACGCGCGCGACCTTCGAGGCGTGCTCGTCCACTCCGGTGAGGAGGAACGTCTCACGCCCGCGCTGCCGCTGATGGCGCGCGAACACGTCGGCGGCGACCGTCGTGTACGCGTGACCGATGTGCGGGGTCGAGTTCACGTAGTAGATCGGCGTCGTGACGTAGTAGCGCTCCATCGCGATCGATTCTACGGGCGGCCCTCCGCAGGCACTCGACGGCGACAACGCAGCCGAGGGCGAACGCCGCGACGAGTGGCCCGAGTGGCGCGCCACCCCCGATGAATGCCGTCGCGACGACCTCCGCCGACGGTGCGCGGACCGCCGTACGCGAGGGCTCGGCCGGAGCGTCCGGCCGGCGACCCGGAGAAGCGACTCGACCCGAGGCGGCCCGGCGCCCGGTACCGGCGCCATTCCTCGCGGCCGTGTTGCCGGCAGCTACGGCGCCGTCGCCCGTCGCGTTGGCCACCCGAGCGTCGCTCGGCGCCACGGCCACCCGCTCGGACACGACGGCGGCGATCGGCGCGACCCGGCCTTTGTCGATCGGGGCGGCGACTGCGCGAGACGTGCCCGGCAGCGTTTCCTCCCTCCCGCCGCGTGGTGTCGGGAAGACGCCGCGATCGGCCGCCACGCGGTCGCTCCGACGACCGTGGCTTTCGGGGGCGGGCGTGATAGCTGCGACGTCCGACGATCCCTCCGCGCCGACGATCGAAGCGACAGGGTTGGTTCGAGCCGACGTCGACGGCGTCACATCGATCGGTGCCGCCGCCGTGGGCACCGGGCTGGGCGCAGAGGCGGCCTTGCCGTCGACGGGCGGGGCCAAGAGCCCGGGCGACGATGCAGGCGACGACCCGGCGGGCGCCGGCGGCCCTACCGGCGGCGCCGCCCCCGAGGACGCCGGCGTGGGCGCCGGAGCGGAGGACGACGCGGATGGCGCCTGAACGTGCGCGGGAGCTGCCGGCGCCGCCGGCGCCGGAGGCCGAGCTGGTGGCGCCGCCGCAGGCGGTGGGGCGACAGCTGTCGGCGGCGGCGCAGCGACGACGGGCGCCGGAGCGGCCACGGGCGGAGGAACAGCGACAGGGGCCGGAGCGGGCACGGGAGCGGGCGCCGGCGGCGCCTCGGGAACGGGCCGAGCGGGCAGCAGGCCGAGCGGGTCGACGTAGCCCTCTTCCTCGTCCGCCCGGCGGATACCGAGGTGGACGGTGGGGACCGTGTGCTCCGGCGTGCCGCTCCAGCCCATCGTCCCGACGGTGTCGCCCTCGGCGACCGACGCGCCCTTCTCGACGTCGATCGAGCCGAGATGGACGAGGGTGACGGCATAGCCGTCGGCCGTGAGGATCGTGACGCCGCGGCCGTGGGTCGGGAGCGAGCCGGCAAAGCTCACGGTCCCGGACGCAGGCGCGCGGACGGGTGAGCCGTCTGCGCCTCTGACGTCGACACCGCGGTGCTGACCGGCCGCGTAGACATCGCCGCCAAGGCTGAACGGGCGGACGACGTCGCCGTCTGCGGGCCACGACCAGCCTGTCGCTGGGCCGCAGAGCGTCAGAGCGGCGAGCACCGAAGCGCCGATCACGAAAAGACGGTGCACGTGACACCTCCTTCGTTCTCTGCGCGGGCAACGCGGGATTGGAAGGGTAGCGCGGCCTCCGGACGACGTCAATCGGGTCGCGCGTGCGTCGTGCGGTAGAGCTCGTTCCGCGAGACGCGTGCCAGACGTGCGACCACATCGACTGCGGCACGACGGGATGCGCCGGCGTCGACGAGATCGTCGACCGCTTCGACAGCCTCGTCGAGCGACCCGCCGCGCTCGAGCCCGGGAGCGACGACGACCGTCACCTCGCCACGGGTCGGCTCGGCGAAGCGACTGGCGAGCTCCGACGCGGTTCCGCGCGCGACCTCCTCGTGGAGCTTCGTCAACTCGCGGCACACCGCGACGGACCGGTCAGGATCGGCCAGCGCGAGGCGGGCGAGCGAGCGCGGCAGCCTCCGCGGGGACTCGAACGCGACCGCGGAATACGACCAGGTACGAGACTGCCCCCAGAGCGTGTCGAGCTCCGCGTCCCGGCGCGGCAGGTAGCCGAGGAAGCGGTATTCCCGGGCATCGATCCCGCTCGCAACGAGCGCGGTCTCGACGGCGCTCGGGCCTGGAAGGACGGCGACGGGGATCCCCTCCGCGACGGCCGCCTCGACGAGGCGGGCACCGGGATCGTTGACGCCCGGCAGCCCTGCATCGGAGACGAGCGCGTGCGTCTCGCCCGCGGACAGTCGCGGTATGAGCTCTGCGACGCGCCGCGCCTCGTTGTGTTGGTGGAGGCTGACGAGGCGTCTCGCGCGGATCTCGTAGCGGTCGAGCAGAATCTGCGTCCGCCGCGTGTCCTCGCACAGGACGGCATCCGCCTCACGCAGAGCGTCGAGGACCCGCTGCGTCACGTCGCCCAGGTTGCCGATCGGCGTCGCACAGACGAGAAGCGGCATGTCCGCTCACCGAATCCCGTCGAGGGCCTCGAAGGCGACGAGGCCCGCGCCCACGAGACCCGCGTCGTCGCCGAGCTCCGCAGGGACGATGCGAAGCGTCTCGTCCGCGGGCTCGAGAGCCTCGCGCCGCGCGGCCGCGAGCGTCGGCTCACGAAGCAGCTCCCACGCCGCAATGCCGAATCCGCCGCCGACCACGACGAGCTCCGGCGCGAAGATGTTCGCGAGGGAGCCGATCGCGACGCCGAGATAGTGGCCGATGCGATCCGTCTCCGCCCGCGCGGCGGTGTCACCCGAGGACGCAGCGGCGAGGAGCCGGCGCGCGTCTGCGCCCTTGCCCCACAGCCCGATCGCGACCCGCTCGGCGGCCTCCCCGGTGACGAACCCTTCGAGGTGGCCGCGACCGTGGCAATGCCCCTGACAGGGAGGGCCGTCGGCGTCGACCACGATGTGCCCGAGCTCCGCCCACCCACGATAGAGACTCCCGTCGATCACCACACCGCCGCCCACTCCGGTGCCGAGCCCGAGCACGATCAGGTTTGTCGTCCCGCGTCCGGCGCCGAGGCGCCACTCGGCGAGCGCCATCGCGTTGCCGTCGTTCTCGACGCCGACCGGGAGCGAGAAGCGGTCGCGCAGGTGACCTGCGAGATCGAGCGACTCGAGCGGCAGGTTGACGGCGTGGTACGCGATCCCGGTGTCACGATCGAGGTTCATCGGCACACCGACGCCGATCGCTCCGGCCCCGTCCGCCAGCAAGCCCTCCACCGTCGCCTCGAGCTCGGCGAGCAGCTGCGCCTGCCCGGTGGTGGGTGTCGGGACCTCCGTCATCCGCCCGACTGAGCCGTCACGCGCGACGGTCCCGGCGAGGATCTTGGTCCCGCCGACGTCGACTCCGATGACTCGGTCGGGCGCCACCGCGCGGCTACCATACCCGGCCTCATGCCCGCTCAGGACAAGCCGTACCGGGTCTACCGGGGCGGCCGGGCCAAGGGGCGGGTGCCGCTAGCTCGGACGTCACCGGCGCCGTCGCGAAGCGACGGAGCGAAGCCGTCCACGCCCGGCGGCCAGCCTCGACGTCCCCGACGAACGAAGCGCTGGATCCTTCTCGGCCTCCTGCTGCTCGTGGCGTTGCTCGTCACCTGGGGCGTCACGAGCTACCTCGCCATCGCACGTGGAGTCTCGGAGGCAGGCGACCGTGTGCCGGCCGGCGTGCGGCGGCAGCTCGCCGACGCCGACGGGCTGCTCGTCTCGACGCCGACGACGATCCTGGTGCTCGGCACCGACGGCGGCGTCCGGCCGGGACGCGAGGGCGCCAATCGCTCGGATTCGATCATGCTCATCCGCACCGACCCCGGGAAGCGGCGGCTCGCATTTCTCTCGATCCCTCGCGACCTCCAGGTCGAGGTTCCCGAGGTGGGCGTCGCGAAGATCAACGCCGCGAACCAGATCGGCGGCCCGGCGCTCGCGCTGCGCACTGTCCGGGACCTCACCGGCCTCGACGTCAACCACGTCGCCTTCGTCGACTTCGACCGCTTCGAGGAGCTCATCGACGCAGTCGGGGGAATCGACGTCGCTGTCGCGCGCCCGATCCGGTCCAATCGGTTCGATTGCCCGTACGCCACGGCGCAGCGATGTGCGCAATGGCAGGGGTGGAGGTTCGAGCGCGGGACGCAGCACATGGACGGCAGGCGCGCGCTCGTCTATTCGCGCATCCGGCGGAATCTGCTCGACCCGAGCGAGACGGACTTCGCGCGGTCGCGTCGCCAGCAACAGGTCGTCGAGGCGACGCTCGACAAGGTGACGAGCCTCGGCACCACGGCACGGCTCCCGTTCGTCGGGGACGACCTCGTGGCGCCGCTGGCGACGGACCTCAGCGCCTGGCAGCTCATGCAGCTCGGCTGGGCGTACTTCCGGGCCGACACGGGACGCGCGCTCCACTGCCGGCTCGGCGGTGATCCGGCGACGGTCGGCGGCGAGTCGGTCATCCTCGGCACCGAGGACAACGTCGCGACCGTGGCCATGTTCACTGGGCGCTCGGCCCCGCTCCCACCTCCGCGCGGCCTGCCGTATGCGCCGGGCTGCCTCGTGGGCGAGCGGCGCGCGTGAGGGCGGCGGCTATGAGTCGGACGACTTCGTGTCAGTCTTCTTCGTCTCGGCGACAGGCGCGGGCTTCTCGGTCTTCCCGGCGCCGTCCGAAGACGCGGCCGAATCGCCGTCCTTCGCCGCCTTGCGGCCGCCGCGACCGTAGTCCGTCGAGTAGAACCCCGAGCCCTTGAAGTGCACGGCGACCGGGAACAGCAGCTTCTCCACGGGGCTCGCCCCGCACGTTTCGCACGCGCTGACGGGCGGGTCGCTCATCCGCTGAAAGACCTCGAACGTATGGCCGTTCGGGCAGCGGTACTCGTAGATCGGCATGGTCGGCCAATCTAGCAGCGAGGATGACGGAAACCACCATGGCGCAAGGGATCGAGGCGAGTCTGGAATCGGGGGCGGGCGCGTCGGCGCCCACGGTCGCCGCCCGCGTCGGTCGTGACTGGATGTGGCTCGGCGCCGGTGGAGTCGCAGTCGCGGCGGGCGCCTTCCTCCTCCATCAGCTCATGGCCTGGCCGCCCCACGAGGACGAGACGCTCGCACTGTTCGTCGGCCGCGACTCCCTGCCCGGCGTCATCGAGCACGTCACCCAGGAACGGGGCGGAGCGCCGCTTCACTTCTTGCTCGCCTGGGGGGTGGCGCACCTCGGGTTCGGGCTCGGGGGCCTGCGGATCGTCTCGGCGGCCTTCGCGATCGCGAGCCTGCCGCTCGTCGCGGCCCTCGGTCGGCGCCTCGGCGGCCCGCGGGTCGGGCTCGTCGCCGTGTTGCTCGTCGCACCGAGCTGGCTGTTCCTCTTCCACGGCGTGTACGGCCGGATGTACAGCCTCTTTTTGTTCCTGTCGCTCGTGTGCACACTTGCGCTGCTCCGGGCTCTCGAGCGCAGCGGGTGGGCCCGCTGGGCCGTATGGGTCGCGGCGTCGCTCGCGATGGTCGCAGCGCATCCGTACGGTCTCCTGCTCCTCGCCGGACAGGCCGTCTACGTTCTCGTCGCCGCGCGCGAGCGGCTCTGGGACGCTGTCCTTGCGGGCGCTGCTGTCGCGGTGCTGGGGATTCCGTTCTGGCTCACCGACCTCGTCCTGGCCGGCAGGTTCGACGTGGGGGTCGGCGGCGGCGGCGAGAAGCTGGGTGGCCCGGGCACTGTCATGCGCTACCTCTGGCGGTCGGCCGGGGATGCAACTGCGGGGTTTTGGCCCGTGACTCTCGGCGTCCTCGTCGCGGCCGGCGTCGGCGTCGCCCTGTTGAGCCGACGCGGGCGGACGCTCACGCTCTGCCTATTCGGCACGACGGCATTCGCGTTCCTCGTCGCAAAGCTCGGCGGATCGGCAGCGCCCGAGTCGAGGCACCTCATCTTCCTCGCACCGTTCCTGGCGATCGCGGTCGCCGCGGCTGCCGTCGGGCTCGCCCGACGCTGGCCTGCTGTGGCTGTGGTCGGGGTCGCACTCCTCCTGGTCGCCGAGGTCGGGTGGGCATGGCAGCGCACTCCCCCGCTCTTCGAGTGGGAGCCCGATGCGCGCCAGGCAGCTCGAGCCGATGCCGAAGCGTGGATCGCGACCACGAGCCGCCCCGACGACGTGCTGTTCGGCTACGAGCCGCTCTATCTCGGCGCATGGGAGCGAGGCGGCGCCGCCTTTCCGGCGACGGTCGTTCCCCGAGCGGACGACCGGCTGGCGCTCCGCGTGATCGAACGCGCTGCACCGCTCGGCCGTGGCGTCTGGGTGCTCGACGCGAGCGAACGGAACAACATCCACCGGCGACTCGAGATCGAGCATCGGCTCCCCGACCCCGCCGAAGCCTTCGAGGCACGCGCGTTCGGCCCGTTCCTCGTTCTTCGCTCACGTGAGGCGACCGTGACTCCGGAGGCGTTCCTCTACCTCTCGGCGCGTGCCCTGCTCGTCGGGCGGTCGCTCGGCATCGGCGACTCGGACGTCAACCTGCGGACGGTCGTCCTTGCCGCGCGCGAGCTACGCGGCTACGGCCCGTCTCTGCGCTCGCGCTCGAGCAACTCCCGGTAGCACGGGGCACTCTCGAACGCCGCAAGCCCTGCCTGCACCGGCCGCTTGCGCCGCCGTCGAGCGCGTCGCAGACCGGCGGCCACCGCGGAGGCGCCGATCACGCCCCCGAGGACGAACGACCGCGCCCGATCGCGCCGCCGGCTCTCACGCGGCTCGTCGTCGCGAACCATGAGACGATCCTAGGCCATGCGGGTCGTCTCGCTCGGTGATCTGGCGCTCGACGTCGTCGTGCGGGTCGCCACCGACATCGCACACGCCGCAGACACGCCCGCGCGGATCATGCTCTCGGCCGGCGGGCAGGGGGCGAACGTCGCAGCCTGGGCGGCAGCGTTGGGCGCCGAGTCCCGCTGGCTGGGCAAGCGCGGCGACGACCCGTCGGGCAGGCTCGTCGCCGAGCGGCTCGTCGGGCTCGGCGTCGAGCTCGTCGGCCCGGTCGAGCCGGAGGGAACCGGCATCGTCGTGTCTCTCGTCGAGGGCCGGGGCGAGCGATCGATGTTCCCCGATCGCGGCGCCGCCGTGCGGCTGGTGCCGGCCGAGCTGCGACCCGAATGGCTCGCCTGCGACCACCTGCACGTGTCCGGGTACGCGCTTCTCGCGGAGCCCGTCGCGCACGCCGCCGTCAGGGCGGTGGAGCTGGCGCGACAGATGGGCGCGAAGGTGAGCGTCGACCTCTCGTCGTGGAGCGCGATCCGCGACAACGGGGCCGACCGTTTTCGGGCGCTCGTCGAGTCGCTCGCTCCCGACGCGGTGTTCGCGAACGAGGACGAGGACCGCGTGTTCGGAGGGAGGCTTGCGGACGCCGAGTGGATCCTGAAGCACGGCGCGCGCGGGTGCTCGTTCGACGGCGACGAGCGTGCCGCGCTGCCGGTGCAGGAGGTCGTCGACACGACCGGCGCCGGCGACGCGCTCGCGGCGGGCTGGATCGTGGGTGGCCCTGATCTCGCGCTCGAGGCCGCGGCGCGGTGCGTGCAGCGCATGGGCTCCATGCCGTGACCTCGGCTGACCTCGGGCCTGAATTGCGGACGGTCCCCAGCGTGAGCCACGCAGGCGCCTTGTCGTGAATCGCCCGTAGCTCCGAGGTGAACGACGCGGGCTCGGCTGCCTGATCGCCTGCGGCCCGGTGAACCACGCGGACGCCGCTACCTGATGCCTTGCGGCGCCGGCGTGAACCACGCGGACACCCCGGCGAATCGCGGGTTGCTCGGTGCCATGAACAGGTGGTCGCTCCAGGCCGGAACCGCGGTGGGTGCTGAGCGCTACGCCTCGGTGCCACGCACGCCGTCACAGAGTCGGCACAAAGGCGGCACACATCTGTGCCGATGGACCCGATAGCGTGACAGCAGGGCACGGGGGTGCCCCTGGGGGTGGTTGACGACGCGTTCTCGGCGCGGGAGCGGGTACAGCCGCGGGTAGTTGTGGACGCTGGCGGCGCTCCACGCCACGACCGCCGCCACCGATCCGCCCCCAGACAAACGACGGGTCTCCGGATGCGGGCGAGCGTACGCCGTGCTGGACCACCTCCCGTGCCCATCCTGGTCGAGGGCTCGACGGAAGCCCGCTCCGTGCTCGACACGCGACGAGGCGCATGATCTTCGGTTGACGCGCAGGCACATCGTGCGGCTGGGCTGACCCATCTACGCTGCGCCTCCGTGGAGCACCTGATCCGCGTCAGCGACGAGGTCCAGTCCGCCCTCTCCGAGGAGCGCGCTGTCGTCGCGCTCGAGACGACGCTCGTCGCACACGGCTTCCCCGCCCCGAGCGGCGTCGAGGTCGGGCTCGCCAGCGAAGCCGCTGTTCGCGCCGCCGGCGCGACTCCAGCCACCATCGGCGTGCTCGACGGCCGGATCGTGATCGGTCTCACCGAGGACGAGCTCGCACGCTACGAGCCGGGCGCACGCAAGCTCGGCCCTCGCGACCTCGCGGTCTGCGCGGTGCAGGGAGCGCTCGGCGCCACGACGGTCGGCGGCACGCTCGCCGTCGCCCAGGCGGTCGGCATCCGCTTCATGGGGACCGGTGGGCTCGGCGGCGTGCACCGTGGCTTCCCGACGCCGCCCGACGTCTCCGCCGACCTCGGCGCCTGTGCGCGGGTCCCCGCCCTGATCGTCTCCTCGGGAGTGAAATCGCTGCTCGACGTCGGCGCGACGAGCGAGCTGCTCGAGACGCTCGGCGTCCCCGTCCTCGGCTACCGGGTCGACACGCTGCCGCTCTTCTACGCCGCGGAGGGCGGGCCGCCCGTCTCGGCCCGGGTGGAGAGCCCCGTGGAGGCGGCGCGCGTCGCCGACGCGCACTGGCGGCTCGGTGGCAACGGTGTCCTCGTGGGCCGGCCGCCCGACGAGAGCCTCGACGTCGGTGCGCTCATCGAGGAGATCGTCGCCGAGGCGCACGACCGGGGTATCGTCGGCCAGGCCGTGACGCCGTACGTCCTCGCCGCCCTCCACGAACGCTCGTCTGGAGAGACCCGCCGCGTCAACCGCGACCTGATCGTCGCCAACGCGGGGCTCGCCGCCGAGATCGCGGACGCCTACGTGCGCCTGTGAGCCTCTACGACAGCGTCCGGGAGCTGCCGCTCGTCGTCGAGAGCTACGACCTCGACGGGCACGAGTACGTCGTCAGCCCGGAGTTCACGCGCAAGACGACAGTGGTGCGGCTGGTGGGCGCCGGCGAGGAGGGCCTGGGCGAGGACGTGACGTACGACGGCGGGGAGCAAGACGCCCAGCAGGCACGTGGGGCTGTCCTCCCACTCGCCGGCGAGTGGACGATCGACTCGTTCTCACGCCACCTCGACACGCTGCCGCTGTTCGAGAACGACCCCGAGCGGCACGCGTACATCGACTACCGCCGCTGGGCTTTCGAGAGCGCGGCTCTCGATCTCGCACTCCGACAGGCGGATCGAGCGCTCGGCGACGCCGTCGGGCGCGAGCCGAGGCCGGTCACGTTCGTCGCCTCCGGAGGCCTGGGCGACCCGCCCTCGACGGATCGGCTCCGCGCCTTCCTCGGCCTGTACCCCACGCTGCGCTTCAAGCTCGACGCACGACCGGACTGGACCGACGAGATCTACGGCGAGCTCCGGGAGCTCGGCTGCGTCGACTCGATCGATCTCAAAGGCCAGTACACCGGCACCGTCGTCGACAACCCGCCCGACCCGGAGCTCTATCGCCGCGTGATCGAGTCGTTCCCGGACGCGTGGCTCGAGGACCCCGCGCTCACGCCGGAGACCGAGGCGCTCCTCGACCCCGTCGCCGACCGCGTCACGTGGGACGCCGTCATCCACTCGGTCGAGGACATCGAGGCGCTCCGCTGGCCACCCCGAACCGTGAACGTCAAGCCGTCCCGCTTCGGCACGATCGAGCGGCTGTTCGCGACCTACGAGTACTGCGAGGCGCAAGGGATCGGGGCGTACGGCGGCGGGCAGTGGGAGCTCTCCATCGGCCGCGGCCACATCCAGCTGCTCGCCGCGCTCTTCCACCCGGACACGCCGAACGACGTCGCGCCCGGCGGCTACAACGCGACCGAGCCCGCCGCAGGGCTGCCCGCGAGCCCCCTCACGGTGACACCGCGAACGACCGGGTTCCTCGCCCTGACGTAGCTCGATGGACAAAGCGGCGATCACGCCGAGGCTCGTCGCGGCTTTGATCGCGGATCAGTTCCCGCAGTGGGCGGATCTCCCGGTGAGCCGGGTCGAGCTCGACGGATGGGACAACACGACGTTCCGACTCGGCGACGACCTGTCGGTCCGACTGCCGAGCGCCGACCGGTACGTGCCGCAGGTGGAGAAGGAACAGCGGTGGTTGCCGATACTCGCTCCGCTGCTCCCGCTTCCGATCCCTCGGCCGGTGGCGCTCGGCCTGCCCGGGCACGGGTTCGCGAGACCGTGGTCCGTGTACGGGTGGCTCGAAGGCGAGCCCGCGGCGGTCGACCGAATCGCCGACCTCGAGCGGTTCGCGCGAGACCTCGCGGAGTTCCTCGCCGCCCTCTACCGGGTCGATCCCACGAACGGCCCTGTGGCCGGCGAGCACAGCTTCTACCGAGGCGGACCGCTCGCGACCTACGACGCCGAGACGCGGGCGACGCTGTCGGCGCTCGAGGGCCGGATCGACACCCGGGCCGCCACCCTGGTGTGGGAGGAAGCGCTCGCGGCGCAGTGGGACGGGCGCCGGATGTGGGTGCATGGAGACGTCACGGCCGCGAACCTGCTGGTCGTCGACGGCCGCCTGAGCGCGGTCATCGATTTCGGCTGCTCCGCGGTCGGTGACCCCGCCTGTGATCTCGCGATCGCGTGGACGCTCCTCCACGGCGAGAGCCGAGCAGCCTTCCGTGACCGGCTTCGCCTCGACGAAGGAACATGGGCGCGCGGTCGTGGATGGGCGCTGTGGAAGGCGCTGATCACGCACGCCAGGGTCGGAGAGGAACCAGACCGCGCCAGCCGTCGCTTCGGGTGGCGGACGAACGCGCGAGGGGTGATCGACGAGGTGCTCGCGGACCGATAGCCGCGCGCGCCTAGCGGCGCCCCTCGATCTCGACGTGCGGCAGCCACTCGAGCCAGCCGGGCAGATACCACGCCCGGTCGCCCAGCATCGCGAGCACCGCGGGCAGCAGCACCAGGCGCACGACGGTCGCGTCGATCAGGAGCGAGACCGCAACGCCGAAGCCCATCTGCTGGAACTCGACCTGGTCGCCGGCCGCGAAGCCGACGAACACGGCGATGATGATCAGCGCCGCGCCGGTGATGAGCCGTGCGGTCGACGCGACACTCTGCGCAACCGCGTCGATCGTCGGAACGCCCTGACCGTAGCGCTCTCTGATCCGACTCAGCAGGAACACGGTGTAGTCCATCGAGAGCCCGAACAGCACGGCGAAGAGGAAGAGCGGCAGCCAGGCCGCGATCACCTCGACCTCGGTGAATCCGAGCAGGTCACGGCCGACGCCCTCGAGGAAGACGAGGACGATCAGGCCGTAGGCGGCGCCCACAGACAGCAGGTTCAGCCCGATCGCCACCGCGGCGAGCACGATCGAGCGGAACGCCACCGTCAGCAGGACGAAGGTCAGCGCGAGAACGAAGAAGAACACGATCGGCAGCCAGCGGTCGGTCAGCGCGCGGTAGTCGATCACCTCAGCCGTCTCACCGGTGACGAGCACGTCGGCGTCGACGCCCGCGAACGCCTCCGGCAACACCTCCGCCCGGAGACGCTCCACGGACTGCAGCGCCCGCTCGTCGCGACTGTCGCCCACGATCAGGGCCTCGACGATCGCGACCTCGCCGTCCGGGCTCGTCGTGACCTCCGGATTGCGGTACGTCGGATCGTCGCCCAGCAGACCTGCGACCCGCTGCACGCGCCGCGACACCTCGCTCCCGGCTGTCACGTTGCCGCGGACGACGATCTCGACGGTGTCGACGGTTCCGACTCCGAACTCCTCCTCGAGCAGCGAGAACCCCTGTTTCGCGGCGAACCGGTCGGGGAGGTCGCGAACCCCGGTCAGCCCGGTCTCGATACCGAGGACCGGAACCGCCACGAGGAGGAGCGCCCCGGCCGAGAGCGCGGTGGCGAGGACGGGGGCGCGCGTGACAAAGCGGACGACGCGCGACCAGACCCGGCCCTCTGCCCCCGCACTCGCCTCGATCCGCCGGCCGAGCCACGGGATTCGCAGGGCGTTGACCCGGTCGCCCAGCAGCGACAGCACCGCCGGCAGCAGCGTCAGCGCCGCGGCGACGGTGACGATCCCGACGAGGATCGCCCCGGCGGCCAGGCTGCGGAGGATCGTGTCCGGGACGAGCACCATCCCGACCATCGCCAGCACGAACGCGGTTCCGCTGAACAGCACGGCACGGCTCGTCGTCGACCCGAGGATGCCGATCGCATCGAGCTTTTCCTGCCCGAGGCGGCGCTCCTCCCGGTACCGCGAGACGACGAACAGCGAGTAGTCGATCCCGAGGGCGAGGCCCATCCCCGAGATCATGTTCACGACGAAGACGGAGAGATCGAACGCCTGGCCCAGGAGCGCGGTGAGACCGAGCGCGACGATGATCGAGACGAGCGCGACGAGCACCGGCAGCAACCCCGCGACGACCGCCCCGAAGACGAGGAGCAGGACGATCAGCGCGACCGGCAGGCCGAACTCCAGCTCGCCCTTCTGCAGGTCCTCCTCCGAGAGGGTCGAGAAGTCCCGATCCGCGGTGAACTCGCCGGTGATGGCGGTGTCGAAGCCGTCGCCCTCGGCGTCGTCGACGACCTCGATCACGCGCTCGACGCTCGCCTCCCGGTCGCCGGTGAGGCCGATCGGGATGACGGTGGCGCGCCTCTCGGGCGCGACGAGCGCCGGGTCGTTCGTGCTGTACCACGTGCGAACCGGGAGGACGGCCCCGGTGTCCTCGATCGCGCTCGCCAGCGCGTCGACCTTCGCGCGGAAGGCAGGGTCGTTCACGTTGACGGTCGTCGAGCGGACGACCACGAGCTCGTGCACGACGTCGTCGCTCGGCGGGAAGTGGTCCCCGATCAGCTCGTACGCACGGTACGACTCCGGGTCGTTGGTCATCTCCGAGTCGGTCGTCAGCGCGTCGCCCAGCAGCCCGCCGATCGCGCCGATCGAGACGACGAGGACGACGCCCCAGATCGAGAGCGTGCGCCATGGGCGACTCGCACACGCCCGAGCGAGACGCCCGGTCGGGTCGTGCACGACTACCCCTCGAGCACCTTCAACAGCTCGTCGACCGGAATGAGGGGAAGCGTCTCGAACTTCACGCTCCCGCGGGCGCCGAGCTTGACGGACAGGTTCGCCATGGTCAGCTCGTCGGGCGCCTCCACGACGTTGACGAAGTCGTACACGCCGAGCGACGCCCACTGGTGAAGGACGCGCGCGCCGAGCTCCTCCACGTCGCGGTTCACCTCACGCAGGCGCGCGGGGTTCATGTTCAGGGTCTGGGTTCCCTTCTCGGTCAGGCTCGTGAGCATCAGGTAGGTCGGCACGGTCGCTCGCCTCCTCGCGTCGGGGACCCGAGCCTACTTCGCCGGGCGACGCGTTCCCAATGCGGCCTGGCGAAGCCGGCGGCGGTCGTCTCGTGAGAGGCCGACGCGAGCGACGAGGTCGACGTAGACGATCGCGGCGCCGAGGTAGAGAAGCGGGGAGATCACGAGGTCGGCGAGGAAGATCGAGACGCGCACCGTCGCGTCCGCCTGGCTCGAGAGCACGAGGCCGAGCGCGAGGCGGGTGAGGACGAACAGCAGCACGAGCGTGGCGAACGATCCCGCGGCGTGGATGTAGTCCGCTCGCCCGAGCTCGACGGTCCGCCTGAGCGCGCCGACGAAGCCGACACGCTCGGCCATCACGGCGGGGACGGCGTGCCCGGCGATCCCGAGCCAGAGCACCGCGGCGATCGCGAACCACGAGAACAGCGCCGCCGCCGGCAGGAACGTGAGGACGCCCACGCCGACGGCGAGCGCCCACACCCGCCATGGCGGCTGCTCCTCCTGACGCATCGCGCAGGCGGCCGCGTACGCGAGGCTGAACGCCGGCGACGCCGCGATCAGCAGCACGATCCGCTCGCCGACCGGACGATCGACTATCAGCTGGTCGGCGACCGCGACCGGGATGCCGAGGACGAGCGCGCGCCAGAAGCTCTGCCGGTAGAGCGCGATCCCCTCCGCGACGACCTGGCCGACGGTCCGTGAGGCGGGCGGCAGAGGCGGCGGCAGGCGTTGGTCGCGCGAGCTGGCACGGCCACACGGTAACCGCGGCCCAGACCTAGGGTGACGCCCCCTCGACGGAGACGAACGTGCCTCGAGAGCGCTCCGCCGGCCTCGTGGCCGGCTACGAGATCGTGCTGTTCTTCGACGAGATGTTCGCCGCGCCGGCCGACCGCGGGATCACTACCGTGGCGCTCGAGAGAGGCTTACGCGCTCACCGACGACAGCCTCGGTGAGCGCAATGGTGAACATCCCCCGCAATAGTGTAGGCGACGAGCAGGGTCGTCCCGACCGCCGCCCCCGTCGCTACCACGCGAGGCACGCTATCTCACGAACGCGCGCTATCCTAGAGACGCTCAGCGCGCGACGGCGCGCCGGACCGCGTCGACGACCGGCGGCAACGCCTGCTCGAGGGTGCGCAGCGCACCAGCGAGGTCCCAGCGGGAGCGATCCGCCTCGCCGATCTCGTTCGAGACCGCCCTCACCTCGACGGCCGGGACGCCGGCCCGCTCCGCTGCGCGCAGGACGCCGAACCCCTCCATCGCCTCGACGAGCAACCCTTGCAGCACGGTGTCACACGCTCCCCCGACGGCCGCCGACGTGTGGATCGCCGCCGAGACGCGCGCCCGGGATCGCACCGAGAGCGGCGACGACGAGCGCAGGGTCGGGCTGAACCCGGTCGACCACCGGCCACTCGGCGGACAGGTCGCAGTACACGGCTTCGGTCCCGACGACGAGCGAGCCGGGAGCGACGCCGCGGGCGCCCGCGACACCGACGTGCAGGACCGCAGCGAAGGATCTGAGCGCGAGCGCCCGCGCCGTCACGGCGGCGGCCTCCACCGGGCCCACGCCGCAGACGAGCCCATCGACCCCGCAGAGCTCGCGGTCGGTCGCGGCGACGAGGAGGACGGGCGACGAGTGCTCGTGGGCTGCCACGGGGGACCGACGATCCTACGGCCGCCGCGTCCTTTCGTCTTCCGCAGCAACCGCGATACGGTACGAGCATGCGCCGTCGGCGGACGCTCGTCACAGCTGTTGCCGCGCTCGCGCTCGCCATCGGCACCGCGGGCTGCGGCGAGGATTCCGATCTGTCCGAGGCGGTCGAGTCGGTCCGCACCGAGGCAGAGGAGCGGCTCGACGACGCTCGCGCCGACCTCGAGGAGTCGTTCGACGAGATTCGCGACGATGTCTCGGACGACGTGGAGGAGGTGCTGGACGAAGCGGGTGAGGCCGCCGACGCGCTCGAGGAGTCCACACGCGAGGAGCTCGAGGAGGCGCGTGACCAGCTCGAGCAGGCGCGGGACGACCTCGAGCCACAGGTCGACGAGGCAGTGGGCGACGCGCGCGAGAGCCTCGACGACGCCCTCGACGCGATCGAGCAGATGCTCGAGCGGATCGAGGACGCCCTCCGCGACCTCGGCTGACGGGCCGCACGGCCCAGGTCGCTCAGCGGCCGACGCGCCTCAGCTGCCCGCGGATCTCGCCGGCGGCGTTCTTCGCCGTGTGCACGTTGACGTAGTAGCCGCCGCGCGTGAACGGCGCCGCGACGTCCTCGTCGACGACACGCCTGCCGTTCTGCCCGTTCCGGCACGGCCCGCAAAGCGGAACGACGACAGGCCCGGCCACTCCGGGCGCGCCACGGTGGATGTGCGCCGCAACTGCGGTACCGCTCAGCCGCCGGAACGTCAGCGTCCAGCGGATCGTCGCCTTGCCTCGCCTCTCGGTGACTGTCGCAGTGAGATTCCCTGCGGCCCCGGCCGGAGTGTCCGGTCGCGGCACCTCCGCCCGCGCGGACAGGGTCGACCGAAGGAGACTGCCTCCGACGTCGTCGTGGTCGGCGCGGTCGTGGTGGTTGTCGTCGGCCCCGGCCCGTAGCCGTAGTCGTCATCGGCGGCCGCGGCAAGGCCGACCACCAAGCCGGCAAGCGCAGTCGCGAGGGCGCCGCACAGGACGAGCACTCGTCGGCTCATCCGTCCTCCTTCCATCGAAGCCTCTGTCCGAAGTACGCGGGAGCGTGCGCGACGGTTTCGCGGGCCTCCGCACGATGGCCGAAGCAGACTAGGCCGCCGTTACCTGCTCGGACACCTCGGCCCGCGCGAACCGGATCTCGCCGAGCTCGGCGTAGGCGCGGATCGAGTCGCCCGCTTCGAACTCACCCTCGAGCAGCCGGAGTGCGAGCGGGTTCTCGAGGAGCCGCTGGATCGCACGCTTCAGCGGGCGGGCGCCGTACGCCGGATCCCAGCCTGCCTCCGCGATCAGCTCGCGGGCGCCCTCGGTCAGCTCGAGCGCGAGGCCTCGCTCGGCCAGCCGCTCGTTGAGCCGGGCGAGCTGCAGCTCGACGATCGAGCCGAGCTGCTCGCGCGTCAGCGCCTCGAAGACGACGATCTCGTCGATCCGGTTCAGGAACTCGGGCCGGAAGCGCTCGGCCATGTCCTCAGCCGAGCGGATGTTCGACGTCATGATCACGACGGTGTTGCGGAAGTCGACCGTGCGGCCGTGACCGTCGGTCAGGCGCCCGTCGTCGAGCAGCTGGAGCAGAATGTCGAACACCTCGCAGTGCGCCTTCTCGATCTCGTCGAGGAGGATTACTGAGTACGGCCGCCGTCGGACGGCCTCGGTCAGCTGGCCGCCCTCCTCGTAGCCGACGTAGCCCGGAGGCGCGCCCACGAGCCGCGAGACGGTGTGCTTCTCCTGGTACTCCGACATGTCGAGCCGCACCATCGCGCGCTCGTCGTCGAACATGAACTCGGCCAACGCGCGGGCAAGCTCGGTCTTCCCGACGCCGGTCGGGCCGAGGAACACGAACGAGCCGATCGGCCGGTTCGGGTCCTGGAGCCCGGACCGCGCGCGGCGGAGCGCGTTCGAGACGGCCTCGATGGCCGCGTCCTGGCCGACGACCCGCTCGTGGAGGCGCTCCTCCATGTGGACGAGCTTCTCGACCTCGCCCTCCAGCAGCCGGTCGGTCGGGATCCCGGTCCACTGCGCGACGACGGCCGCGATGTCGTCCTCGTCGACCTCCTCCTTGACCATCGGCGCATCGGGCTGCGCCCGATGCGCTAGCTCCTGCTCCAGCTGGGGAAGCAACCCGTAGCGGATCTCGGCGACCCGCGCGAGGTTCCCGAGGCGCTCCTCGCGGTCGGCCTCCATTCTCAGCTCGTCGACCTGCCTGGTGATGTCCTTCACCCTGTCCAGTGCGTCCTTCTCGATCGCCCACCTGGCGCCGAGCTCGTCGCGCCGCGACTTGGCCTCGGCAAGCTGCCGTTCCAGTGGATCCCGCGTAGCGGGATCCTCCTTCGCCATCGCGGCGAGCTCGATCTCGAGCTGTGTCACGCGCCGCTCGGCCTCGTCGAGCTCGACGGGCGAGGAGTCGATCTCCATCCGCAGGCGCGAGGCCGATTCGTCGACGAGGTCGATCGCCTTGTCGGGCAGGAAGCGGTCGGAGATGTAGCGGTCGGAGAGGACCGCCGCAGCGACCAGGGCAGCGTCGCGGATCCGGACGCCGTGGTGCGCCTCGTAGCGCTCCTTGAGCCCGCGCAGGATGCCGATCGTGTCCGCCACGGACGGCTCGCCGATGAAGACCGGCTGGAAGCGTCGTTCGAGCGCGGGGTCCTTCTCGATGTGCGAGCGATATTCGTCGAGCGTGGTGGCTCCAACGGCGCGCAGCTCACCGCGGGCGAGCATCGGCTTGAGCAGGTTGCCCGCCGAGACGGCGCCCTCGGCGGCGCCCGCGCCGACGATCGTGTGGAGCTCGTCGATGAACAGGACGATCTGGCCCTCGCTCGCGGTGATCTCCTGGAGCACCGCCTTGAGCCGCTCCTCGAACTCGCCGCGATACTTCGCGCCGGCGACGAGCGCGCCGACGTCGAGCGCCCACACGCGCTTTCCCTCGAGCCCGGAGGGGACGTCGCCGGCGACGATCCGCTGGGCGAGCCCCTCGGCGATCGCCGTCTTTCCCACTCCCGGCTCACCGATCAGCACCGGGTTGTTCTTCGTGCGGCGCGAGAGCACCTGGATCGTGCGACGAATCTCCTCGTCGCGGCCGATCACGGGGTCGAGCTTCCCCTGCTCGGCCAGCGCCGTGAGGTCGCGGCCGTACTTCTCGAGCGCCTGGTACGAGCCTTCTGGATCCTGAGACGTCACGCGCTGGCCGCCGCGCACGTCCTTGAGCGCGGCGAGCAGCGCGTCGCGCGGCGCGATATCGAGCGCGAGCAGCAGATGCTCCACCGAGACGAACTCGTCGCCCAGCGCTTTCGCTTCCGCGAAAGCCTTGTCGAGAAGCGCCCGGAAGGCGGCTGACGCGACGGGCTGCGCACCACCGCCCGAAATCGACGGCTGCTGAGCCAGATCGAGCCTCGGCCTCGGTGCGCAGCGTCGCCGGATCCGCGCTTGCACGCTCCAGGAGCGTGCGAGGCAGCTCCTGGTCGAGCAGCGCGATCGTCAGGTGGTCCGGTGTGACCTCGGGATTCCCGACGCGACGCGCGAGCTCCTGCGCGCCCGCGACTGCCTCCCCGCTCTTGACCGTCAATTTGTTGAAGTCCATGTGACCCTCTCAGTTCCTCGTGGCCGGAGGCTGTGGCTGGCGATACAGCACGACCTCGCGCCGGTACTGCTTGTGCGTTGTCTGAATCTCGTCCCGGAGCTCGCGCTCGAGCTGGCCCATGCGCGCCCTCAGACGGCGAAGCTCGTCCTCGAGCCGGAGCACGTGCTCGACGCCCGCGAGGTTGAGCCGGAGCTCCGTCGTGAGGCGCTGGATGAGCCGCAGCCGCTTCACGTCGTTCTCCGAGTAAAGCCGTGTGCCGCCCGGCGTGCGGGCCGGGTGGACGAGCCCGCGGGCCTCGTACATCCGCAGCGTCTGCGGATGGAGCCCTGCGAGCTCGGCGGCGATCGAGATCATGTAGCGCGGGCGATCGGGCATCAGGACGTCCTCGTGAAGGTCTCGCGCGGCTGCTCGCGCGCGACACGCTGGTACGCCTCGAGCGCCTCCCGCTCGGCCTTGTTCAGCTTGCCCGGAACGGTCACGCGCAAGCGTGCGAGCAGGTCGCCCTTGCCGCCGCCGTTCAGCTTCGGCGCCCCGCGACCCTTGACGCGCAGGAGCTTCCCGCTCTCCGAGCCGGACGGCACCTTGAGCGCGACGGGGCCCTGCGGCGTCGGGATCTGGACGGTCGCTCCGAGGGCCGCCTCGGGATAGGTCACGGGCACGTCGAGAACGAGGTCGGCGCCGCGGCGCTCGTACAGTGGCGACGGGTCGACCTGAACACGGACGAACAGGTCTCCGGCCGGGCCGCCGTTCCGCCCCGGCTCGCCCTTGCCCTTGAGCCGGATGCGCGTGCCGTCCTTCGCCCCCGGCGGGACCTTGACCTGGTAGCGGCGCGTAACGCGCTCGCTCCCCGCCCCGCGGCAGTTCTTGCACGGCGTGTCCACGATCACGCCGTTCCCGCGGCAGCGCTGGCACGGATGCGAGAGCGCGAAGAGCCCCTGACTGTCGGAGATCACGCCGCTCCCGTTGCAATCCGGGCACGTGCGCGGCGCGGTTCCGGGCTCGGCGCCGCTGCCGCCACAGACGTGGCAGGCGGTCTCGACCTCCACCGGAACGCGGATCTGAACACCCGCGAGCGCGTCCTCGAAGGAGATCCGAATGCGCGACTCGAGATCGGCGCCGCGCTCGGGCCGCGGTCGACCGGCACGCTGGCCTCGACCGAAGAAGGAGCCGAAGCCGCCGAGGATGTCCGACAGGTCGCCGAGGTCGACGTCCTCGAAGCGAACGCCGCCAGGCCCGAACCCCCCGGCGGGGCCGTCCGCCCCGAAGCGGTCGTACGCCTTTCGCTTCTCCGCGTCGGAGAGGATGTCGTAGGCGGCCTGCACGTCCTTGAACCGCTCCTCCGCGGTCGCGTCGCCCGGGTTGCGGTCCGGGTGCAGCTCGCGCGCGAGCTTGCGGTACGCCTTCTTGATCTCGTCGTCCGTTGCGGTCTTCGACACGCCGAGGACCTCGTACGGGTTCCGCGGCGCCATTACTCCGCCACCACCACCCGTGCCGGCCGCAGCACGACGTCACCCATCCGATAGCCACGCTGGACGACCTGGATCACCTGCCCGGGCTCGACCCCGTCGGCGGGCTGCGTCAGGAGAGCCTCGTGGACATGCGGATCGAACGGCCCCTCGGCGTCGATCACCTCGACGCCCTCCGAGGCGAGCACACCGGCGAGCGCGTCCTTCGTCATCCGGACGCCCTCGAGGACCTTGGCCTCCTCGTGGTGCTCCGCCGCGTCGAGCGCGCGCTCGAGGTCGTCGAGCACCGGCAGGAGCTTCGCGACGACCCGCTCGCCCGCTCGGGCGTAGAGCTGGGACTGCTCCCGTGCGACGCGCTTGCGGTAGTTGTCGAAGTCCGCGGCGACGCGCCGCAGGTCGTCCATGACCTTCTCGTGGTCGCGCTCGGCGTCCTGGAGCCGCGCGAGCAGCTCCTGGGCGTCGAGCGTGGAAGCCTCCGATGCCGCCGCCAGCTCGTCCGGGGACGGCGAGCCCTGCTCGCCGTCCCCGTCCGTCGGCTCGACGATGTCCTGACGCTCGCTCACGACGTCCTGGCCGTCTCGTCCTCGTCGATGACCTCGTAGTCGGCGTCCTCCACGACCTCCTCGGTGTCGGCGGCGGCGCCGCCGTCCCCAGCGGGCGTCGAGGAGCCGGCCTGCTGGCTCGCCTGGGCGTAGACCGCCTGTGCGAGGGGCTGCGCTGCCTCCTCGAGCGCCTGCGTCTTCGAGCGGATCTCGGCGACGTCGTTCGTCTCGAGCGCCTGGCGGAGCTCCATGATCCGGCCCTCGATCGTGCCGGCGTCGGACCCGTCGAGCTTGTCGCGATGCTCCGTGAGCGCCTTCTCGGTCTGGTAGGCAAGCGTCTCGCCGAGGTTCTTCGTGTCGGCGAGCTCCTTGAGCGTCCGAGCCTCGTCTGCGTGGGACTCGGCCTCGGAGACCATGCGCGAGACCTCATCCTCCGAGAGGCCGGAGCCGCCCTCTATCCGGATCTGCTGCTCGTTCCCCGTGCCGAGATCCTTCGCGTTGACATGGATGATCCCGTTCGCGTCGATGTCGAAGGACACCTCGATCTGCGGCATGCCGCGCGGCGCCGGCGGGATCCCGACGAGCTGGAACTTGCCGAGCGTCTTGTTGAACGTCGCCATCTCCGACTCGCCCTGCAGGACGTGGATCTCGACCGACGGCTGGTTGTCCTCCGCCGTCGAGAACGTCTCCGCCTTGCGCGTGGGGATCGTCGTATTCCGCTCGATCAGCTTCGTCATGACGCCGCCCTTCGTCTCGATCCCGAGCGAGAGCGGTGTCACGTCGAGCAGGAGCACGTCCTTGACGTCGCCCTTCAGGACGCCGGCCTGGATCGCGGCGCCGACGGCGACGACCTCGTCCGGGTTGACGCCCTTGTGCGGGTCCTTGCCGATCAGCTCCTTCACCTTCTCCTGCACCGCCGGCATGCGGGTCATGCCGCCGACGAGCACGACGTGCTCGATCCCCGAGGCCTCGAGGCCCGCGTCCGCCAGCGCCTGCTTCGTCGGGCCGACGGTCCGCTCGAGCAGCTCGTGCGTCAGCTCCTGGAGCTTCGCGCGGGTGAGCTGCAGGTCGAGGTGCTTCGGGCCCTCGGGCGTCGCGGTGATGAACGGCAGGTTGATCTGCGTCGTCATCGTCGACGACAGCTCGATCTTCGCCTTCTCGGCGGCCTCGTAGAGCCGCTGCAGCGCCATCTTGTCCTGCGAGAGGTCGATGCCCTGGTCCTTCTTGAACTCGGCGGCCATCCAGTCGACGATCGCCTTGTCGAAGTTGTCGCCGCCAAGGTGGTTGTCGCCGTTCGTCGACTTCACCTCGAACACGCCCTCGCCGAGCTCGAGCACCGAGACGTCGAACGTCCCACCGCCGAGGTCGAAGACGAGGATCACCTGGTCGGTGGCCTCCTTGTCGAGGCCGTAAGCGAGCGCCGCCGCGGTGGGCTCGTTGACGATCCGCAGCACGTTCAGGCCGGCGATCTTGCCGGCGTCTTTCGTCGCCTCGCGCTGTGCGTTGTTGAAGTACGCGGGCACGGTTATCACCGCGTCGGAGACCGTCTCGCCGAGGAACGCCTCGGCGTCGGCGCGCAGCTTCTGGAGGATCATCGCGCTGATCTCGGGCGGCGCGTACTGCTTGCCCTCAACCGCGACGCGCGCGTCGCCGTTCTCGCCCTTCTCGACCGCGTACGGGACGATCGTCATCTCCTCGGAGACCTCGTCCCACTTGCGCCCCATGAAGCGCTTGATCGAGAAGATCGTGTTCTCGGGGTTCGTCACCTGCTGGCGCCGTGCGGGCGCTCCGACGAGCCGCTGGCCGTCCTTCGCAAACGCGACGACGGACGGCGTCGTGCGACCGCCCTCGGCGTTCGGGATGACGGTCGGCTCGCCGCCCTCGAGCACGGCCATGCAGGAGTTGGTCGTGCCGAGGTCGATGCCGATGGTCTTTGCCATGATGTGTTTGTCGCTCCTTTCGCAGCGTACGTTCCATGCAGAAAATCTGAGTCAGAGATTAGCAGATTTATGACCGCTCGCGACCTGCCTCGAGAGTGTCGGTCGGGATCTGCTGCGCGACGCGATCTCGAGCCTTCACAGACCGTCTGCCTCCGCGGCTTTCGAGCCGCGTGTCGTGTCGCGTCCGCGACACAACATGTGGCGAATTTCACATGGACGCGACCCGTGTCGCGGCGGATGCTGGAACGAATCGACACAGGGGGCACCATGTTCCGTCACATCAGGCGCACGTTTGTCGTCTGCGCCGTCACCGCCGCGGCTCTCATGGCCCCGGCGGTCGCGCAGGCCGACGTGCTGAACGACTGGAACGTGATCGCGCAGAACCACGCGATCACGCTCAGACCGACAGCTCATGGGCAGACGCGGGGAATCGCGATGGTCCAGGGCGCGGTCTACGACGCCGTCAATGCGATCGACCGCGGCCACCAGCCGTACCTGCTGAACGTCAAGGCCGTCGCCGTGCAGCCGTGGGCATCGGCGGACGCGGCCGTCGCCACGGCAGCCCACCACGTGCTCGTCGAGCTCGTCGCGCCCGCCCAGGTGGCGGGCCTCGACACGGCGTACAAGACGACGCTCGAGGGCGTCCCGGACGGGCTGGTCGAGCACGGAAGGCGTCCGCGCCGGCGAAGCGGCCGCCGCGGCCATGCTCGCGGCCCGCGGGAACGACGGGTACTTCGATCCGTTCGACTTCAGCCTCGTGATCGGCCCCGACCCGGGCGACTGGAGGCCGGTGACACCGACTGCGCTCGACCCGGACGCCTCGGTCGGGAACGCGAGGCCGTTCCTGATCGAAAGCCCCTCGCAGTTCCGCTCGAAGGGCCCCAACGCGCTCACGAGCAAGAAGTACGCGAAGGAGTTCGACGAGGTGAAGACGCTCGGCGCGCTGAACAGCACGACGAGAACCGCGGATCAGACGGCCGCGCGCGATCTTCTGGCAGTTCCCGCCCGCCGTGCTCTACAACCGGCTCACCCGGGAGCTCTCGGCGGCCCGGCAGCTCGACGTCGTCGACGAGGCACGCCTGCTGGCGATGGTGAACCTCGCCGCGGCCGACGGTGCGATCAGCTGCTGGAACGACAAGTGGCACTGGCACTTCTGGCGCCCGAGGGCAGCGATCCAGGAGGCGGCGACCGACGGCAACCCGGACACCGTGGCCGACCCGAGCTGGGAGCCGCTGTTCCACCCGTCCACGCCGACCACGCCGCCGCTCGCGACACCGCCGTTCCCCGGACCATCCGTCGGGACACGGCTGCGTGAGCGGTTCCGTGCTCAACACGCTGCGGGAGTTCTTCGGCAAGGACAAGATCGGGTTCGACATGCACTCGGGCCGCTTCCCGGTCGGAGACCCCAGGGAGACCCGTCACTTCGACAGCTTCTCGGACGCACTGCAGGAGGTCATCGACGCACGGGTCTGGGGCGGGATCCACTTCCGCACCGCCGACGTCCAGGGCGCGGTGATCGGCAGGAAGGTCGCCCGCTACGCGCGCAAGCACTACTTCAACCGCGTGCGCTGACATGCGCAACACGTCGGGGCGGCCGCCAAGCGGCCGCCTCGACGCGGCGATCCCCTGCCGCGTGGCTTGACCCTCCCGAGCTCCGGGTTAATACTCGGCTCGCCGAAAGAGCAAAAGGGGAGCTACAACCCAAGAAGGGGGATCGCCATGCACCTGCCTCCTCGCAAGGCCCGCGGCCGCTCGCTGTTTCCGGCCGCCGGGCTCGCCGTCCTGGTGCTCGTGACCGCAGCCGTGTCGTCGGCCGCATCGGGATCGAGCGCAGCCGGACCGCCCAACATCCAGGGTGAGGAGAAAGCTCACCCGAACGTCGACAACCGCAGGGGCCGCAAGGCTCCGTCCGACGGGCAGCGCAGCAACGTCAAGCCCGGCTCCGAGGCGCGGTTCAACAAGTTCGGCGCGCCCGAGGCGCTTTCCGACCCGGGCGCGTACCTCGCCACCGGCCTCCCGGCCGACGACGTCGCGGCCGCCCGCGCGTACCTGAGCGCAAACCGGGAGCTGCTCGGCCTCTCGGAGAGCCAGCTCGCCGCGCTCGAGCTCGTCAACGCGCCGAAGCTCGGCCCCGGCAGCGCCGTCCTCTTCCGCCAGACGTTCGGCGGGCTCGACGCGGGTCGCGACGGTCTCGTCTCGGTCGGCGTGGTCGACGGCAAGGTCGCGTTCCTGTCGTCCTCGCTGACGACGGACACACAGCTCACCGGCTCCGTCGCACTCACGGCGGACGCCGCCGTCCGCGCCGCCGCGCAGGCCGCCGGACAGCCGGCGGGCACGATCTCGAACGTCCGCACCGAGAACGGCTGGACGGTGATGGACGTCGAGGGCTACACCGAGCCCGCGCGTGCACGCCTCGTCGCGGTGCCGACACCCACGGACGGCGTTCGGCAGTCCTACGAGGTGCTCCTGATGGACGTTCCCGAGGAGCTCGGGGCGATGAGCTACGTCGACGCCGAGAGCGGAGCGCTGCTCGTCCGCGACGGGATCGTCGACCACGCCGCGGACAACCCGGCCTGGAAGGTCTTCCCGGCCTCGCCTCCGCTCGACCATTCCTCGACCGACACCCGCGAGCTCTGGTGCTGGAACCTCGCGGCGCCTCCGCCCGGGTGTCAGAAGGCGGTCTCGAACAGCGCGTCGCCGCAGCCCTGGGACGTCGACGCGGCCACGCGGTCGTCCGACGTTCCAGACGCGCGGCAACAACGCCCGGGCGACCGAGAAGTGGAACACGAACGTCGGCAACGCACAGGGCATCACTCCCTCGCGTCTCGCCACGCGCGACTACGTCTACCCGTGGACGAACCAGTGGTTCGAGGAGCGCTGCAACCCGGCCGTGTTCACGTCGCCGGAGAAGAACGACATCGATGCGGCCCGCGCGAACCTGCACGCGATGCACAACCGCATGCACGACTGGTCGTACCACCTCGGGTTCACGGAGACGACGTTCAACGCGCAGGCGTTCAACTTCGGCAAGGGCGGGTTGCAGGGCGACCCGGAGCACGGCAACGCGCAGGCCGGCGGCGTCGTCGGCGGGCCTCCCGGGTTCGCCTCTCGCGACAACGCGAACCAGTTCACGCCTGCCGAGGGCCTCGTGCCCGTCACGAACATGTTCCTCTGGCAGCCGATCCCGACCACGTTCTACTCGCCGTGCGTCGACGGCGACTACGACATGTCCGTGATCGCGCACGAGTACGGGCACCTGATCTCGAACCGGATGGTCGGCGGCCCGAACACGAACCTGTCGGGGAACCAGGCCCAGGCGATGGGCGAGAGCTGGTCCGACCTCTCGGCGGCCGAGTTCCTCAACTCGCAGGGGCTCGTCCCGATCGCGGACGAGAACCCGTTCGCAGTGGGCCCCTACGCCACCGGTGACAAGGTCGCGGGCATCCGCAACTACGCGATGAACGCGAGCCCGCTCAACTACTCGGACGTCGGCTACGACTTCGCCTGCAACCAGACGGGCACCTGCACACAGCGCACGCAGGTGCACGCCGACGGCGAGATCTGGTCGGCGACGAACTTCGACATCCGCCAGGCGATGATCGCGCAGTACAACGGGTCGTTCCCGGCGACGAACATCGCCCTCCAGGAGTCATGTGTCGCGGGCACGACGCCCGTCACACAGTGCCCGGGCAACCGGCGCTGGGCGCAGCTCTACTTCGACGCCTTCCTGCTGATGGCGACCGGCACCGTCAGCATGGTCGACGCCCGAGACGCGCTGCTCGCGGCCGACATGATCCGTTTCGGCGGGGCGCACCAGGCGCTCCTCTGGAACGCGTTCGCACGGCGTGGGCTCGGCGCGGGAGCGGCGAGCGCGAGCACGGCCACGTTCGACCCGACGCCGAGCTTCGAGTCGCCGCACGCCGACAACGCCACGGTCACGTTCAAGGCCGTCGGCCAGGCGGACGGGAGCCCGGTGCAGCTCTTCGTCGGGCGCTACGAAGCCGCGGTCACGCCGATCGCGGACACCGACCCGGCCACGCCGCTCGGGGACACGTTCGAGATCGTGCCCGGGTCGTACGAGTTCGTGGCCCGCGGGAACGGCTTCGGCTCGAAGCGGTTCACGTTCTCGCTCAACCCCGGGCAGGTGCGCGACATGCCGGTCAACATGTCCCGCAACGTCGCTTCGAGCTCGAGCGGTGCCACCGCGTCGGGCGACGGCGTCAACCTCGGCGCGCTGATCGACGACACCGAGGCGACGAACTGGGCCTCGCTCGCGGGCGCGGTGCTCGGGAAGCAGGTCACGGTCCGACTCGACCCGTCGCAGGCGTCGCACCAGGTCCGCCGCGTCCAGGTCAGCGCCATGCTGCGGGTCAACACGAACGATGCGAACGACCCGGGCGGCCAGAACCGCTTCACGGCCCTCCGGCAGTTCGAGATCTGGGCGTGCGAGGCGAAGGGAGCGGTGAACTGCTCGCAGGACTCGCAGTTCACGCGGATCTTCACGAGCGCCGAGGACGCGTTCCCGTCCGGGGTGCCGCGGCCGCGCGCTCCGGAGCTGATCATTCGCTCGTTCGACGTCCCGCAGACGAAGGCGACGCACATCCGCCTGCGGGTCGTGACCAACCAGTGCACGGGGGGCCCGGCGTACCAGGGCGACCAGGACGACGATCCGGCCAACTCGACGGACTGCGACGAGAACACGCTGCCCGGCTTCAACGTGAACGGGACACGCGTTCGCGCGGCCGAGCTGCAGGTCTTCGAGCAGTGACATCGGCGGGAGGGGAGGCTCTCCGGAGCCTCCCCTCCCCCGCTTCAGCGGTAGACCGCGATCAGGGCTCCGCCCAGGACCACGAGGACGGCGCCCAGCACGAGTCGCAGACCGACGAGCTCGGTGCGACGCAGGAGAAGCGCGGAGAAGGCGACGCCGAACAGCGACTCGGTCGCCACGATCGGCGCCACGACGGACACGGTGCCCCGGTAGAAGGCCTCGAACAAGGCGACGTACGAAAGCCCGACGAACGCGCCCGGGAGCAGCCAGCGGGCGACCACACGGGACGGCCACACGACGCGGTTGTGGCGCGCAAGAGCGACGAGCGACGTCACCACGAGCCCGGCGGCGAGTGTTGCTGCGCCCGCCGTCATCGACGGGACATCGGTGTCCAGCGAGAGCTCGCGCACGAGGTTGTCGCGAAGCGCGAACAGCGCCGCACCGACGAGCGCGAGCACGATGCCGATCCGGCGAACGTGGAGCGGGCGCTCGGGCTCGAGTGCCAGGGCGACGCCGCCGGCCACGATCAGCAACGCCCCGACGATCACGGCCGCCCCGGGCCGCTCGCCGAACACGAGGACGGCGAGCGTCACCGCGAAGAGCGGGGCCGTGCCGAACGCGACCGACGCGCGGGACGAGCCGGCCTCCCGGATCGCCACGGTGATGAAGAGGTTCGAGATGCCGGGAGCGATGGCGCCGGCGAGGAGGAACGGCACGAGACCGTGGAACGTGACGCCGCCCTGGATCGCGGCCGCCACGCAGAGGATGACGAAGGTCGCCACCTGCATGAAGAGCGCGGCGACCGCGGCAGGCACGAGGGGCGGAACGAGCGCGAAGCGCACGGCGACCGGCATCGCGCCGAAGAACGCCGCCGAGACGAGCGCGAGAGCGACGGCGTCCACTACGCGCGCGCCGGGACGAGGCGGCGCAGCACGGACGCGGCCGCCGGCTCCGCGAGGATGATCCCGGCGAGCATCACGGCGCAGCCGGTCCAGCCGGCCCAGCCGAGGCGCTCGGAGAGGAGCAGCACGCCGAACAGCGCCGCGAAGGGCGCCTCGAGCGTGAAGACGAGCGCCGCGCGGGCCGCGGTCGTCCGCGACTGCACCCACGTCGCCACCAGATAGCCGAGCGCCCCCGCGAAGACGCCGGTGACGACGAGCGCGTACCAGGTCTGCGCGTCGGGCGGCGCCTCGACCTGACCCGCCGCGACCGCGATCACGGTGAACCCGGCGAACGCCACGCTCATCTGGAGGAACGTCAGCGCGCGAGCGTCGTACCGCGGCGCGAACCGCTCCATCGCGACGATCTGGAGCGATTGCGCGACGGCGTTCCCGAGGACGAGTGCGTTCCCGACCCACGAGCCGCCCGGGGCGCCGCTCAGGAGCAGCAGCCCGGCGAGCGAGAGCACGACGCCCACCCAGACGGGCGCGGGTACGGGCGTCCGGAAGGCGGCGAGCGCGATGAGCGGCGTGAAGACGACGTAGAGCCCGGTGATGAAGCCGGTGCTCGTGACGGTCGTCAGCTCGAGCCCCGCCGTCTGCAGCCCATACGCGGTGGCGAGAAGCGTGCCGGCGCCGAGCCCGGCCGCCCAACCGGCCCGCGGGAGTGCGCGGAGCGGCGTCCAGGCGAACGGAGCGAGGGTCGCGGTCGAGATCGCGAACCGGACGGCGAGGAAGGCGAACAGCGGGTACACCGCAACCGCCTTCTGCACGGGTACGAAGGTGTAGCCCCAGATCGCGGTGACCGCGACGAGGGCGAGCAGAGGAGCGCCGGGCCGCCGCATCGGGCAACGCTATCCGCCGCACTCCGGGACGTGGCTTTCAGCCGCGTCCCACCGTCCGGCACTGCGCAGGGGACGCGGGCCGAGCCCACGTCCCTACTTGACGGTGAGGGCGCCCTTCATCCGATCGCTTGTTCAGACCCCGATGACGCGCCCGCCACCGTAGGGACCCGATCGCACTGCGGGACGGTGGGTCCGTCTCAGTACCCTCTGGGTGTGCACCCGCTCGACACCCTCGGCCGGCCGGTCCGCGACCTGCGCATCTCGGTCACCGATCGCTGCAACTTCCGCTGCCAGTACTGCATGCCGAAGTCGGTCTTCGGACACGACTACCGCTTCATGGACCGGAAGGAGCTCCTCACCTTCGAGGAGCTCGAACGCGTCGCACAGGCGTTCGCCGCGTTGGGCGTCGAGAAGATCCGCCTGACGGGCGGCGAGCCGCTCCTGCGGAAGGAGATCGAGCACCTCGTCGGCCGGCTCGCCCGGATCGACGGCCTCGATCTCACCCTGACGACGAACGCCTCGCTCCTCGCCCGGAAGGCACAGGCGCTCCGCGATGCAGGGCTCGACCGCGTCAACGTCAGCCTCGACTCGCTCGACGACGCGACCTTCCGGGCGATGAACGACGTCGACTTCCCCGTCACCCGCGTGCTGGAGGGCATCGAGGCCGCTGCCTCCGTCGGTCTTCCGGTGAAGGTGAACGCCGTCGTGAAGCGCGGGGTCAACGATGCGGGCGTCGTCGATATGGCACGCCATTTCCGGGGGACCGGGTATGCGCTTCGCTTCATCGAGTACATGGACGTCGGCACGACGAACGGCTGGCGGCTCGACGACGTCGTTCCCGCCGCGGAGATCGTCGAGCGGATCGACGCCGTGTTCCCGCTCGAGCCGGTCGAGGCCGCCTACCGCGGCGAGGTCGCGCAGCGTTGGCGCTACCGCGACGGCGCCGGCGAGATCGGCGTCATCTCCTCCGTGACGCAGCCGTTCTGCGGCGACTGCACCCGTGCGCGAATCTCAGCCGAGGGAAAGCTCTACACCTGTCTCTTCGCCGTCCGCGGCACCGACCTGCGGGCGATCCTGCGGTCGGGCGCGACCGACGACGAGTTGCGCGATGCGGTCGCCGCGGTGTGGACCAAGCGCACGGATCGCTACTCGGAGATCCGCACCGAGCGGACGGCCGAGTTGCCGCGCATCGAGATGAGCTACATCGGCGGGTAGGAGTCGATGTCCGACTGACGTCGGACATCGCGCGACCGCTCCTCTTCTACGCCCACTCCATGGGCTCGTACCCGCTCGCGACCGGTGCGGAGATGATGAGCACGCGGGCGACCGACGCGCTGTCGTTCCGCACCGTCCGCTTCGGCTCGGGGGCGAGCCGCGCGAACGAGCCCGCTCGGAGCGGATGGTCGACGCCGTCCACGGCGATCGTCGCCTCACCCTCGAGAACGAGGAACACCTCCTCGTGCCCGCGGTTCGTCTCGTCGTGCTCGGGGATCGACTCGCCCGGCGGGAGCTCGACGGCGTTGAGCCCGAAGGAGCTGACGCCGATCGAACGGCGCACGAGCACCCACTTGCCGTATGCGCGTTCGAGCTCCTCGTCGTGCTTGATCGTGAACCGCTCCATGCCGTCTCCTCCCTGACTCGCCGGTCGTGGCAACCTACATCGGTTAGACCAGCGTCTCGCCTGGATAGAATCGACACAAGGTGACGAGCTACGCGGAGGCACGCCGGCTGCCGCGCGGATGGGCGCACCTCGCCCTTCAGGTCGCGGTCTGGTTCGGCTTCTACGCCGCCTACCAGGTGGCGCGCGGCGCCGCGGACCGCGGCGTTGCCGAAGCCTTCTGGAACGGCACGCTCGTGATCGAGGCCGAGAACAAGCTCCAGGCACTGGTCGAGCCCGGTGTCCAGAACTTCGTCGAGCAGTCGCAGCTCCTCGTCGTCGCGACCTCGTACACGTACTGGCTCTCGCAGTTCGCCGTCGTCGGAGTCACGCTCCTCTGGGTCTACTTCCGCCACCACGAGCGGTTCGCCGACTTCCGCAACTGGCTGATCGGCGCGAACCTCGTCGGGCTCCTCGGGTACGTCCTGATGCCCACGGCACCGCCCCGGATGTTTCCCGAGTGGGGATTCTCCGACACGCTTCTCGAGTCCGGCTCGGTCACCCACGACAGCGGCCTGATCGCATTCGCGTCCAACCAGTACGCGGCGATGCCGAGCCTCCACGCGATGGACGCGCTGATCGTCGGCATCGTCATGGCCTCTGTCTGCCGGTCGACCCTCGCCCGCGTGCTCTGGCTCGCCTGGCCCGCCTGGGTGACGTTCGCGGTGATGGGCACCGGGAACCACTTCTGGCTCGACTGTCTCGCCGGCTTTGCGGTCGCGCTCCTCGTGGCCGTGATCCTCTTCCGTGGGCGGCTCCGCCGGGTGCTCACCGGCGCCGCTGCGTGAGCGAACCGTCTGACCCGCAGCGGGTCAGCCAGCTGGATCGCGTCAAGCAGGAGTACACCCAGGCGGCGCGCGAGATCCTGCACCGCTCGATGCGCGGCGTCGCGAAGACGAAGCTGACGCCCGACATGCTCACGCTCGCCGGTGTCTCGCTGTGCCTTGCGGGCGCCGTGCTCGTCGGGTTCGAAGACCGCAACGAGAAGCTCTTCTTCTGGCTCGGCGGCTTCCTGTTCGTCGTCGGGTCGATCGCGGACATCCTCGACGGCGCACTCGCCCGCGCGGCCAGCAAGGGGACGGTGTTCGGCGCCTTCCTCGACTCGACGTTCGACCGTCTCGGCGAGGCTGCCATGCTCGCGGCCATCGGGCTCACGTTCATGCGCGAAGACAACGAGATCGCGCTCGTCGCCGCCTTCGCGGCGGTGATCGGCTCGTTCCTCGTCTCGTACACGCGCGCCAAGGCGGAGGCGCTCGGCCTGCGCGGTGACGTCGGCTTCGGGTCGCGCGTCGAGCGGGTCGTGCTCATCGCGGTCGGTCTCTTCTTCGCGCCGTGGGGCTGGCTGCAGTGGCCGATCTACGTGCTCGCCGCGCTGGCCTGGCTCACGGTCGCCCAGCGCATCCTCTTCGTGCGGCGGCAGCTGCGCGAGCTCGCCGAGCCTGCGGCGTAGCGTCGCGCCCGCTGCGGCGTCCGAGACCCAGCTCGCGTTCACCGCGCGACGCGACCTGTTCGACCCGCACCTGGACGGCGTCGCGGACGCCTGCCGATCCCGCAAGGCGAATCATCGAGGCAGTGGAGGGAGGCTGACGCAGACGAAAGGACGCCGAGTTGGCCGCTGGCCGAGCCGGTGACAGAATGGCGGAGCGTCAGTCGCCCGTCAGGCGCGACTATTCCAATGCACGGGAGGAAGCGAGAGATGGCGATCGGATTCGCGATTCCCCGTCGTCGAGCCGTCGTCGCGGCATGCGTGACGGTGCTCGCCGGCCTCCCGGTCGCGTCGGCGGAGGCCTCGGAGTTGATCGCACGCAACGCCACGGCCGTCAGGCTGCAGGCCGACGCGCAGGGCAGGGCACTCATCTCGTTCCGCTCCGAAGGCCAGTCGCGGCAGCTCCTCGCCTTCGGCGCGGTGAACGCGCGCCCGCCGAGCCAGGCGCAGCCGCAGGTCGCGTTCAAGCTCCAGCACGGAGGGTCGATCGGGCCCAACGTCTGCGGGGCGTACAAGGGCCCGCCGCTCGCCTGGAAGGTCGCCGCGTGCACGGCGCCGGACGGCACGCACTGGGGGCTGCAGGCGTGGCAGCGGATGCTCCCGAACTACGGCGTTCCGGCGACGGGCGACCGCGCCGCCTGGGAGCTGCGCCTATCGCACTGGTCCGGCGGCGTTCCCGGTGCTCGAGATCTGGACCGACTGGTCGTACCGCCGCTTCCACCACCTCTACGGCCGCCTGACCTACAACGGCGGCGGCGTGTTCGGCTTCAAGTCGACCCGCTTCGGCGTTCCCCTCGACACGTACGGGAGGAACATCTTCGTCGACACGTTCGGGAGCTCCTACGGCGCCGGCTGGAAGCGCGAGAACAGCTTCCTGACGCACAAGCCGACCGGAGCGTTCTGTTACGGGTTCTACCCGCACGGCCGACATCCGATCGGTGCCGGCAAGAAGTACCGGGCCACCGTGATCGGCCCCGGCGTCACGCCAGACGTGATGTGGGAAGGACCAGCGCCCGCGCGCCTACGACGCCGCGCGCGACGCGCAGGCGAACACCGATCAGCGCGCGGTGCTCGGGCCCGACCCGCTCTGCAAGATCAACTGAGCCTCAGGACGCCGCGAGCGGGTTCTCCCAGCGAACGCCCGGGAACCTCGTGAAGTCGCTGTCGGCCGAGCACACGGTCAGCCCGTGCTGCAGCGCGATCGCAGCAAGATGGGCGTCGTGGACGTCGCCTCCGCCGGCGCCGACGAGAGCCAGCAACGTTCCCAGGGTTTCCGTGTGGCGCTCCGTCGGTTGCGGGACCCAGGCCGCAGGTGACGCCAACCACCCCTCGACCTGACGCCACGCGACGGTCATCCGGGCCGGACGGGCGAACAGGCGCGCGTTGGTCGTGATCCGCAGGAACGCGAGCAAGCTCTCCCACGGCAGCCCGACCCGTGCGCCTCCCGACAGCACCTCGTCGAGCCACGACCGTGCTCGCTCGTGCTCCGCAACTCGCCGGTCGAACGCGTAGATCAACAGGTTCGCGTCGACGAGGATCAGTGGAGCTTCGACCTCCACTCGTCCTCGTCGAGGAGATCCAGGACCTCGGAGACGTCGGTCACATCGACGAGTGGCGGCCCGAGGTCGACCGGCGTCGTGTACTGGCGCCGCTTCGGCGTGCGGTCGCCCTCGAGGCGATCCAGGCCCGCTCGAAGGGCCTCGTTGACCACCTCCTTCATCGTCCGTCCGCCTCGTCGGAGCCGGTCCAGCCGGACCGCAACGTCGTCGTCGAGCGTCAGCGTCGTCCGCATACATCAAAGCATATCTCATCGTGATGATTTGATGCTCCATTCTGAGCGCGGGAGCCAACGAAGCGCGTCGACTGGGAGCGTGCTCGAACACGCCGGGCACCCTCGGACGGGCGGTCTGGCCGTTCTCGGCGGAGAGCCCTAGGACGGTGGTCGTCCAGAGTCCTGCCTGCGACCGGACGTGCTGATCGCAGCAACGCAGTTCTGGTAAGGTGATAGCACTTTGTCTGCTAGCAAAACACAGCGATCGAGCATCCTGGTCAGGATGCCCGCCCCCTTGAAGGAAGCGCTCGTCCGCGAGACCGCTCGGCGGGGGTCCAACGTCAACGACGTTGCCGCTGGCATCCTCGCCCAGGACTTTGGCGTTCGATACGAGCCGAGCGGCCGGCGACGCAAAGTGCTAGCAGGCTCGAGCCCCGTCCTGCTCCTCCGCGTCCCGCAGGAGCTGAAGGACGAGATCCATGCCGAGGCAGCCCGCACGGGGGCCAACGCGAACGACGTCATCCTCGCCGCGCTCACCGACGGGCTCGGCATCCCACGAGTGAGCAATCGAAAGGACACCATGGCCGAGACCAACGGCTCGAAGAACGGCGCCCGCACGAAGGACAAGGTGCGCGTCGCGCTCATCGGCGTCGGCAACTGCGCCAACTCCCTCCTCCAGGGCGTCGAGTACTACAAGGACGCGAAGCCCGACGAAAGCGTCCCCGGCCTCATGCACGTCGACCTCGGCGGCTATCACATCTCGGACATCGAGTTCACCGCCGCGTTCGACGTCGTCAAGGGCAAGGTCGGCGAGGACCTCTCGGACGCGATCTGGGCCCACCCGAACGACACGATCAAGTTCGCGAACGTCCCGAAGACCGGCGTCAAGGTCTCCCGCGGCATGACGCACGACGGCATCGGCAAGTACCTCGCCCAGGTCGTCGAGAAGGCGCCGGGCGAGACCGCGGACATCGTCAAGATCCTCCGCGAGACCGGCACCGACGTCGTCGTCAACTACCTCCCGGTCGGCTCCGAGGCCGCGACGAAGTGGTACGCCGAGCAGATCCTCGAGGCCGGCTTCGCGATGGTGAACTGCATGCCGGTGTTCCTCGCGCGCGAGCCGTACTGGCAGAAGCGCTTCGAGGAGGCCGGCGTGCCGATCATCGGCGACGACATCAAGTCGCAGGTCGGCGCGACGATCTCGCATCGCGTCCTGACGACCCTCTTCCAGGACCGCGGCGTCCACCTCGACCGGACGATGCAGCTCAACGTCGGCGGCAACTCCGACTTCCGCAACATGCTGGAGCGCGAGCGGCTCGAGTCGAAGAAGATCTCGAAGACGAACGCCGTCACGTCGATGCTCGACTACGAGATCGGCGAGGGTAACGTCCACGTCGGCCCGTCGGACTACGTGCCCTGGCTGACCGACCGCAAGTGGGCCTACATCCGCATGGAGGGCTCCTCGTTCGGCGACGTGCCGCTCAACATCGAGCTCAAGCTCGAGGTCTGGGACTCGCCGAACTCGGCCGGGATCGTGATCGACGCCGTCCGGATGGCGAAGCTGGCGCTCAACAACGGGATCTCGGGCGCGCTCGAGGCGCCGTCGAGCTACCTGATGAAGTCGCCGCCCGTCCAGATCGTGGACAGCGAAGCGCACGACAACACCGAGCGGTTCATCAAGCAGAACGCGCGCAAGTCGGAGAAGAAGGCGAAGGCCGCTACGGCGGCGTCGAGCACCAGGGCGGGTGTCGGACTCGGCCGACACCCGCACTCCCCGCTACCCTCGCGGCCGTGGGCGTGCGAGCTGCACTCGGCCGGCGACCTCTCCGACGAGGAGCTGGCCGAGCTCTTCACGGCGTCGTACGCGGGCTACCTGGTGCCGTTCACCGTCGATGCGCAGGCCGTTCGGTTCCTCACGGACACGTACGACCTCGACCGCGCGGCGTCGCTGATCGCCGTTCGCGACGGCGAGCGTGTCGGGCTCGCAAACCTCGGCGTTCGCGGGCGAGACGCCTGGATCGGCGGTGTCGGCGTCGTGCCCGGCGAGCGCCGACGCGGGACCGGCCGGGCGCTGATGGACGCTGTCCACGACGAGGCACGCGCACGGGGGGTCGAGCAGGTCTGGTTGGAGGTCATCGTCGAGAACACCCAGGCGATCGCGCTCTACGAGCGGCTCGGGTACGAGACCGTTCGCGACGTCGAGGTCTGGTCGCTGGAGGGCGGCGAGGGCGAGGCGCCCGAAGTCGATGCAGCCGAGGCGCACGCGTGGATCCGAGTGCATCGGTCCGAGCGAGAGCCGTGGCAACGCGACGACGCCTCGCTGGCGAAGGCCACCGATCCGCGCGGGCTGATGGTCGACGGCGCAGCCGCCGTCGTCCGGCTGGTCGGCGGTCGCGTCGGCGTCGTGCAGCTGGCGGGCGCGGCAGAGCCCCTTCGAGAGCTCATCACGGGGGCGGCATCGCTGGGCGAGACGCTCAGCATCCTCAACCTGCCGACGGGCCATCCGGCGGGCGCGGTGCTCGCCGAGCTCGGCGGAAGCGCCACCGTCCGCCAGCACGAGATGCTGAAGCGGCTCTAGCCCGCTGCAAGGCGAAGCGGGCCCTCACGCCTACAATCGGTTCCCCGTGGCGCTTCGCATCTGCCTCGTGACACCGCATGCGTGGTCGGTGCCACACGACACGAACGAGCATGTCGCCGGCGTCGCCGATGCTCTGCGGGGACGCGGCCATACCGTCGTCGTGCTCGCGCCGTCGTCTCGCTCGGCGGACCTCCTCGCCGGACGACGTGCGCTGCAGAGCGGCGAGCTCGACGGGGTCGTCGCCCTCTCGCGGGCGGTGCCCGTCTCGCCGCGATCGACGGTCGGTGCGCAGATCGGCGTGCGGGCGAGCGTCCTGACCGCACTGCGCCTGGGCGACTTCGACGTCGTGCACGGATTCGATCCGGGCGTCCCCGGCCTCTCGTATGTCGCACTGCTCGAGGCCGAGACGACCACCGCCGCGACGTTCGTCGACCCGGAGCGGATCAGCTTCCCGCCCCGGCGAAACCAACGTGACCGGCTCCTCGCCCGCATCGACACCCTGTCGCGACCGAGGAGAACGTTGCCGCCCGAGCGGCTGAGCGCTTCGCAGGCTCGTACACCGTCGTTCCCGCGGGCGTCGACCTCGCGCTCTTCGAGCCCACCGCGAAGGCGAAGCGCGATCGTCGTCGAGACCTCGGCCGGCGGGCTCGCCGTCGTCCGCGCCGCGCTCCGCGCCCTGCGAGACCTCGACGGCTGGGAGGCAATCGTGCTCCGCACGGCCCGCCTCGCCGCCCGTCCGTCGATCCCGCTCCGGCTTCGCGACCGCGTCCACGTGCGCACCGGCGTCACCGGGGCCGCGCGTGCCGAGCTCCTGCGGTCCGCGTCGATCGTCGTCCCCTCACCGGATGGCCTGCGTCGGCTGAGGCTCGAGGCGGCGGCCGCCGGATGCGCGATCGTCGAACCGCCCGACGTCGCCACGCAGCCGGAGCTCGCGACGGCCGCGCTGCTGCGTTTCGGTGAGGACGAGCGCGCGCGCGAGAGGGACGCCGCCGCCCGTCGGGCGGCAGTGGCGGATGAGACGTTCGCCGACGTCGCCGAACGCCTCGAGACCCTCTACGCCGACGCGCGACGACGGCGCCTGCCGAGCCGCCGCCACGAGACCGAGCCGCTCGCCGACCGTGACTGGATCGTCGCCGACCTCCACATGCACACGAGCCACTCGCACGACTGCTCGATCGACCCGGCCGAGCTCGTCGAGCATGCGGAGAGCGAAGGGCTCGGCGCGATCGCGGTCACCGACCACAACGTGCTGGGCGGCGCGCTCGAGACGGTCGAGCTCGCGCGCGGACGTGACCTGATCGTGATTCCCGGCGAGGAGGTGAAGACCGACCGCGACGGCGAGGTGATCGGGCTGTTCCTCCGCGAGGAGATCCCGCGTGGCATGTCGTTCACCGACACGATCTCCGCGATTCGCGAGCAGGAAGGCGTCGTCTACGTCCCCCACCCCTTCGACCGAATGCACGCGATCCCGTCACCCGCGACGCTCCATCACCACCTTCCGGAGATCGACGTGCTCGAGGTCTACAACGCGCGACTTCTCTTCGACGCCTACAACGACGAGGCGCTGCGCTTCGCGCGCAAGTACGGGCTGCTCGCCGGCGCCGGCTCGGACGCGCATGTCCTGCAGGGCGTCGGAACGGGAGCGCTGCGCATGCGCCGGTTCGAGGGCGCCGAGGAGTTCCTCGTCTCACTCCGGACGGCGACGGTGCTGCGGCGGCCGAAGTCTCTCGCGTACCTCCAGTCGCTCAAGTGGGTCGCGCAGGTGAAGGAAAGGGTCGCGGGGTCGAGCTGACCCCGTCGCCGCGCTAGAGGAAGCACGCTTAGCGCCCCCGAATGAGAGAAGCGATGCCGAGCCCTGAGCAGCGGCCGGCGAGCACATCTAGGCGTTCTCCCGCGAAGCGGGACAACGCCGACGAGATCCAGGAGCGATACCTCCGTCGGGCGATCGCCGAGATCAACGAGCTCGGCGACGAGCTCCTTGCGCTCGGCGACGAGCTCCACGTGCCGGTGCTCGGCAGCGGCCATCCGCTCGGTGACATCTTCCTGTTGAAGTACCGCCCGACCCAGAGCGAGATCCACGAGGGAGTCGCGTTCTTCGGCAGAGCCGGGCAGGCGTTGCTCAAGTCCCTCCAGCGCCTCGATGTCGACCCGCTCGCCGTGTACGGCACCAACTGTCTCAAGTTCGGCACCGAAGCCCCGTCCGAGGCGCGCGCCTGGCTGACGCGCGAGCTGCACATCGTGCAGCCGAGGCTCGTCGTGGCGATGGGCGCCGAGACCGTGGCCTTTCTCGACGAGCTTGCGTTCCCACTTGCGTCGACACTCGACGTCGAGCGTGCCGGCGAGCTCCAGCGTTTCACCCCGACGATCGAGGCGCTCGTGACGCCGGACATCGACGAGTCGCTCGACGAGCAGGACGCGAAGACGCGATTCTGGGCAGCCTTCAAGGCGCTCGGCACATGGTGGGCCGAGCTTCCTCCGTACTGAGGCTCGATGCGCGGGCGGCGGCGCTCGCCGGTCTGCTCGCGGCGCTCTGCGCGTGGGACGCCCTCGCGATCGAGCTCCCCGCGATCCCCGACGGCTGGGACGTCGCGCTCGTCGCACTCGTGCTCGTTCCCGCGACGTATGCCGTCGTCTGGCTCCTGCTTCCGTTCGCAGATGCGCACGGCCTCCTTCCGGTCGGGCTTGCCACAGGAGCGCTCGCAGTGCTCCTCCACCTCGCCGGCCTCGACGCCGCGTTCAACGTCGCCAAGCTCGTCGCGTTCACGATCGCCGGCTTCTGGTTCCTGCAGCTGTTCGAGGCCCTCTCGTGGGTCGTCCTGGTGGCGGCGGTCGTCCCGTGGGTCGACATCGCGTCCGTGTACCGGGGCCCGACGAAGGTCGTCGTCGAGGAGGAGCCCGGCCTCTTCGAGTTGATCGCGGTCGCGTTTGCCCTGCCGGGAGAGGACGCGGCGGCGCGCCTCGGCCCGCCGGACGTGCTCTTCTTCGCCCTCTTCCTCGCGACAGCCGCTCGTTTCGGCCTGCGGGTGGCGGCGACGTGGTGCTGCATGACGGCGTTTCTCGCGGCGACGTTCGTGGCGACCTACGTCCTCGACCTGAACGGCCTGCCCGGGCTGCCGGCGATCGCGCTCGGCTTCGTCCTGCCGAACGTCGACCTGTTGTGGCGTGCGCTGAGAAAGCCGCCGGGGCGTGGCGAGAGCCACGCCCCGGCGCCCTGAGCCTGGTGGGACGGCGCAGCCGCGTCCTACGTCAGCAGTTCTCCTCGGCCCACTTCTCGATGTTCTCGGTCGCCTGCCGCACCTCGGGCGTGTCGAGGTTCTGCGACAGCTGCTGCAGCTTCGCCAGATCTTCGGGGCTCGGCGTCCCGCTCGTCAGGTCGACGTCCCGGAGCGCCTCTGCGAGCTCCTGGAAGTTCGCCGCCAGCACTTCGTAGTCTTCCCTGATCTCCTCGGGCACCTGATCGGCGAGCTCGTCGAAGACCTCCGAGGCCGAGCCGAGGTCGCCGCTCGATCCGCCGAGCGCCTGCTGGAGCTTCGCGGACAGGCCCGCGAACTCGGCGCACTCGCCTTCGAGGACCCCGTCGTCGTCCGTTGTCGCCGTGTCGTCGTCATCCGTCGTCGCGGCAGCGTCGTCGTCGGTCGTGGTGGTCGTGTCGCTGTCCTCCACGACCGCTGTGTCGGTCGTCCCGGCAGCCCCGTCCCCGCCGTCGTCGCCCCCGCAGCCTCCCGTAAGCAGCGCGAGTGCAACGAGGAGCAGCACTGCAAGCTTCCGTCCGGTCATGCATCCACCTTCGTCTAGTCGGTCGCCCCCGCCGCGGCGGGACCGTCTTCCGTCCCCTCATCGGAAGTATTGCCGCAGAACCGGAGGAGCGAGACGCTCTCGATGTGCGGTGTGTGCGGGAACATGTCGACGGGGGTGCAGCGCACGAGCTCGTAGCCGTACTCGTCACGAAGAACGGCGAGGTCGGAGGCGAGCGTGGTCGGGTTGCACGAGACGTAGGCGATCCGACCGGCCTGCAAGGCGCCCGTGCGGCGGAGCGCCTTGCCCGCGAGGCCGGCGCGCGGCGGATCGACGACGACGACGTCGGGTGGGCCGGCGCGATCTCTGAGCTCCTCCAGTGACTGCCCGACGTTCCCCGCGAAGAAGAAGGCGTTGTCCACCCCGTTCACCTGCGTGTTCTCGATCGCGCACGCGACCGACTCCTCGGAGATCTCGACGCCCCAGACGGAGGCCGCGTCGCGGGCGAGCGTCAGCCCGATGGTTCCGGTGCCGCAGTAGAGGTCGTACACGACCTCACCGCCGGTGAGACCGGCGGCATCGCGGGCCAGCTCGTAGAGCGTCTCGGCCATCTCCGTGTTCGTCTGGAGAAACGCGTTCGGCCTGACACGGAACCGCACGCCGAGCAGCTCCTCCTCGATCCACTCCGCGCCCCACAGAAGGCGAGTCGGCAGATTGGTGATCTCGGAGGGCTGGTCGTTGACCGCCCAGTGGATCGACCGCACCTCGGGGATCCGGGTGAGCGTCTCGATCAGGAAATCCGCGTCGAATCGATCGCCGGGCGCGGTGACGAGAAGCACGAGCGCCTGGCCCGTGTTTCGCCCCTCGCGGACGACGAGATGCCGCAGATAGCCCGTCTGCGTGTCCTGGTCGTACGGCTCGAGCCCCTCGGCCCGGGCCCACTCCTTTGCCGCCTCGCGGATCGCGTTCCCGACGTCCGTCGTGAGGAGGCATTCCTCGACGTCGATCACCTCGTCCCAACGGCCCGCTCGATGGAAACCGAGCACGAGCCCGTCCGGGCCGGGTGCGAACGAGTACTCCAGCTTGTTGCGGTACCCGTAGACGGAGCGAGCTGGAACGATCGGCGCGACAGGCGGCTCGGCGAACCCGCCGAGCCGCGTGAGCGCGTCACGCACCTGCTGTTCCTTCGCCTGCGTCTGGTGCTCGTAGGCGTAGTCCTGGAACCGGCAGCCGCCGCAGATCCCGAAGTGGCGGCACGGCGCCTCGACGCGATCGGGGCCTGGCTCGAGGAGCGCCGTGCGGGTCGCCTCCGCGAAGCCGCGCTTCACTTTCGTCGCACGGGCGCGCACGAGGTCGCCCGGCAGCCCGCCGCGCACGAAGACGACGAAGCCGTCGACGCGCCCGACCCCGTTGCCGCCGTAGGCGAGCGAGTCGATGCGCACCTCGACCTCTTCTCCCTTGCGAACCGGCGCAGCCACGGGCCGAGGGTAGCCGTGTCGGCGTGGTGCGGTCGGCCCGCCCTCGTCGCCGCTGACGACCGCCCTGCCCTCTCAACGAGGCGCCACGAGGGTTTGCGGGACCAAAGACAAGCCAGCGCAGTGCGAGCCGATGTGGGGTAGCGGTGGCCGTCACGTGGCCCCGGAGGCCATGTCCGTCGAGCGCTACGCGAGCACAGAGACGTGCACCGACCGCTCACGCGGACCGTCGAGCTCGCAGAAGAAGATCCCCTGCCACGTCCCCAACGCGAGCGTCCCGTCCTCGCGCAGCGGCACCACCACGCTCGGGCCCATGAGCGACGCGCGGATATGCGTGGGCGCATTCTCCTCGCCCTCCTCGACATGCTGCCAGCCCCAGTCCTCGGGGACGATCCGCTCGAGCGCCATCTCGAAGTCCCGGGCGACCATCGGGTCGGCGTGCTCGTTGATCGTGACGCCGGCGGTGGTGTGCGGCACGTAGACGAGGACGGCCGACCCCGCCCGGCCGGCCACGGCGTCCTGGACGAGGCGCGTGATGTCGAGGAGCTGGCTCTGCCGCTCGGTGCGGACGATCAGCGTCCGCACCGGCTCAGAGCGTGCCGCCCGCGGCCGGCGGAGCGCCTGCCTCGAGCGGGTTCTCGCCACCGGCCTCACGGGCGAGGAAGTCCTCGACGTGCATGACGTTGTCCTTCGACCGCGACACGACGTCGAGCAGCGAGGACATCGACGAGACCTCCTCACGCTGCTCCTGCAGGAACCAGTGCATGAACTGCTCCGCGACGAGATCTCCGTCCTCGCGGGCGGTGAGGGCGAGCTGCTGGATCTGGCCGGTGACGCGCCGCTCCTGGTCGAGGGCCAGCTGGACCGGCGCGACGAGGTCCTCGAAGCGCACCTGCGGGGCCTCGACAGCCGGGATCACGACCTGCTCGTCGGCGTCGAGCAGGTACTGCACCATCATCATCGCGTGGTTCCGCTCCTCCAGCGCCTGCCGGTAGAAGTGGGCCGCGAGCTGCGGCAGCGTCTGCGCGTCGTAGTGGACGGCGATCGCGGTGTACTGCTGCGAGGCGCCGAACTCGTAGGCGATCTGCTCGTTGAGCGCATCCGTGAACCGCGACATCGGCGGGACTCTAACGATCGGAGGCGGCCCGAGAGCCGCCTCCGATGTGCCGCCGAGCGCGGGTCCTCAGGACGCGCTCGCCCCTGCCTCGACGTCGACGTGACCCGCACCGAGCTGGATCCGTCGCGGCTTCGCCTCCTCCGGCTTCGGAACGTGAACCTCGAGGACGCCGTTCACGTACGAGGCCGAGATCTTGCCCTCGTCGACCCCTGCCGGGAGACCGACGGCACGCGCGAAGCTGCCGTGGCGGCGCTCGTAACGGAAGAAGCGGTCGCCCTGCTCCTCGGTCGTCCGTTCCCGTGTCCCCGACACGGTGAGCGTGTCGTCCTGGACCTCGATCGAGATCCTTTCCTCCTCGAGACCGGGCAGATCGAACGCATAGACGAGCTCGTTGTCGGTCTCCCACACGTCGAGCGTCGGCACCCAGCTCTGGCCCGACCGCGCGTCGGCGCCGTTGAAGGCGTTGAAGAGACGTCCCATCTCACCCTGGAGCTGGGCGAGCTCGCGAAACGGTTCCCAGCGAACAAGAGTACTCATCAGGTCGCTACCTCCTTACGCATCTCTACTGTCTGACCCAGTATATTATCTAAGCGTATTGCTGTCAAGTCAGGCACAAAGTAGCATCTGCGCATGCCGGGCATCCCGGACACGCTCAAAGGCCGTAGCTTCACGCGCGTCTCCGACTGGAGCGCCGACGAGCTGCGCCTGGCGCTCGATCTCGCCGACGAGCTGAAGGTCGAACGCGCGCGTCGGAAGGAGCTCCGCATCCTCCCCGGCCGAACGGTCGGGCTCATCTTCCGCAAGCCCTCGACGCGCACCCGGATCAGCTCCGAGGTCGGGATCGCCGAGCTCGGCGGGATGGCTCTCTACGTGCCCGCCGCGGACCTCCAGCTCGCCCGCGGCGAGTCGACGCGCGACACGGCCCTCGTCCTGTCCCGCTTCCTGAGCGCCATCCTCATCCGCACGTTCGAGCAGGCGGAGGTCGACGAGTTCGCAGAGCACGCAACGATCCCGATCGTCAACGGCCTGACGGACGCGGCCCATCCCCTCCAGGCGCTGGCTGACGCGATGACGATTCGCGAGCGGTTCGGCACGCTCGAAGGCACGCGCGTGGCGTACCTCGGCGATGGGAACAACGTCTGCCACTCGCTGATGCGGATCGCGGCGCGGACGGGAATGCGACTCGTCGCCGCCTGCCCCGAGGGCTACCTTCCCGACCCGGCGATCGTCACCTCGTGCCGGGAGGACGCTGAGCCGAGCGGCGGGAGCATCGACGTCGTCGCCGATCCGCTCGAGGGGGTTCGCGGCGCACAGGTTCTCTACACCGACGTCTGGGTGAGCATGGGCCAGGATGCCGAGCGCGACCAGCGGCTGCGCGACCTCGACGCGTTTCGCCTCGACGCAGAGAAGCTGGCGCTCGCCGGGCCGGACGCGGTGGCGATGCACTGTCTTCCTGCTCACGTCGGCGAGGAGATCACCGGCGACGTCCTCTACGGCGACCGCTCGCTCGTCTGGGACCAGGCCGAGAATCGCCTGCACGCGTACAAGGCCGTGCTCGCGCTCACGGTGCGCTGATGTCGTTCCAGGACGTCGTTCGCTCGGCGCTCGACACCCTCCCGCCCCACCTCGCGTCGGCACTCCGCAACGTCGCGATCGTCGTCGAGGACGAGAACCTCGAGGAGCCCGACCTCTACGGGCTGTTCGACGGGGTGCCTCTGACCGAGGGAGGTCCAGCGCCGGGCGAGCTCCCGAACCGGATCGCGATCTACCGCCGGCCGCTCGAGGCGGACTTCCCCGACGAGGACGAGCTCCGCGAGGAGATCCGCGTCACCGTGCTACACGAGCTCGGCCACTACTTCGGGCTCGACGAGGACAGGCTCGCCGAGCTGGGCTACGAGTGACGACGGCTCTCGAGATCCTGACCTGGCTCGCCGTCGCAGTGGGCGCGATCGTGATCGCCGTCTTTCTCTTCGCGCGCCGCTGAGCGAGGTCTAATCGATTATCGGTGCGGGGAATGGGGTAGTGCCGTCGTTCGTTGACTCATTGCATGAACATCATCCCTCGAATCCACGACGAGATCGACGCGCTCAGTGCGCGGCGCGTGGAGCTCTGGAACTCTCTCTCCGAGGGTCGCGATCCGGCGGTGGTCGACGAGATCAAGGCACTCGACGTCCGGCTCCACGAGCTGTGGGAACAGCATCGCGCGGAGCGGGCCAGGATCCGTTTCGGGGAGCGCGACGACATCGTCCGACGGGCCCGCGCCGAAGAGCGACTCGAGCGCGCCGCGTAGAGCCCGGCGCTCGAAGCAGGGAATACGGCCGCTTGCCCGTACCATGTGGCCGTGCTCGGACGAAAGGTCGACAACGAGGATCCCGTCGCCGACGAGCGGCGGGCGCTTGCCGAGCAGCGCGCCGCGCTCGAGGATCTGAAGCGGCAGCTCGCCGAGCGCGTGCGGGCTGTCCAGGAGCGTGAGAACGAGCTCCGCGCAGCGCTCGCGCAGGTTGCAGCAGGCGCGTCACCGACCGTGACGCTTCCCGCGGTCGGTGACCCGGATGCGGACCGGCTCGCAGCGCGCGCAGCTGCGCTCGCGGAGCGCGAGCGTGCGCTCGCAACACGGGAGTCCGCGGTAGCGGCTGCTGCAGCAGCCAACGGCTCGGGCGACGAGGGGATCGCCGCCCGCGAGGCGGCTGTCGGCGAGCGGGAGCTGGCTCTGGCCGCACGTGAGCGCGAGCTCGCGGCCAGAGAGCGGACGATCGAGGAGCGCGAGCGGATCCCACCGGATCCCGACGCGGTGAGGCTCGCGCAGATCGAGGCACGCATCGACGAGCTACGAGCGGCGGAGGAGGCGTTCCTCCGCACGCGCCGTGAGCTCGCGGACCACAGTGATGCGATCACGGCTCGCGAGCAGCTCCTCGCACAGCGCGAGCGGGAGCTGGACGAGCGAGAGGATGGTTGGGGCGGACCGGACTTCCAGGAGCTCGAGTCGCGCCTACGGCGACTCGAGACGCAGCGCCTGGCGGTCGAGCAGACGCGGGGCTTCAGCGGCGGTTTCCGGAAGCTCGAGCAAGAAGGCACGCGGAAACCTGCCGGCTAGTCCTGCGCGCGGCGCTGGCTTCAGGCCGCAGCCCGAGCGACTGCGGAGGGAGCAGGACGCGCAAGAGGCCACGTCCCGGAGCGAGCAGCACGCCGCCCGCGATCGCCGCGTTTGAGCTCTACACTTGAAGTCCCGGGGCGTTAGCTCAGTTGGGAGAGCACCAGCTTTGCAAGCTGGGGGTCGCCGGTTCGAGCCCGGCACGCTCCACTCAGAAACCCGCTGGAAACGGCGGGTTCTTGTTTGCCCTCTTGGCGATACTTCGGGAGCCGTGTCTGCAGAATCGACCCTCCGTGTCTGCACCGCAGCCAATGACCCTCTGTGACTGCCAGAGGAGCAAGCGGCACCACGCCCTGATCGAGGACGCCGTCGACGCCGTCCGCGAGGCGCGGCGCCTGCGTTCCCGAGGACGAGCAGCTGCGCGAGGAGGAGCGTCAGCTGCTCGAGCTCCAGGCGCGGATCGAGGAGCGCCTCGCCGTGCTCGCCGCCTGAGCGATTTGCGGCCGAGACTGCGGGGCGCTACCTGGGTTGCACGGTGCTAGGTGCAACCGACGCAGAAGAGGAAGTACGACAGCCAGAAGACCACGACGAACAAGAAGACGCTCGCAGCAAGAAGCATCACGCGAATCGCGGGAGCGTGAACGCGGAAGGCGAGGACGCTGACGATCAAAGGGAGCGGGGCAGCGACTAGCACGTGATAGACGGCTTCTTCCGCAAACTCGATCCGTCGATCCTAGGCCGTAGCTGAATCGTCCGGGAGACTTGGCGCTGCGGCCTAAATCCCAGGCGCTACTCCTGCGAGCGCGGCGCCGGCGGGATGTCGCGAACGCGCCTACGACCGCGAAGACCGGATCGTGGCGCTCGACGTCTGGGACCGGGAAGCGATCCTGCGCGTGCTCGAAGAATGCCCCGAGGAGATGCTCGAGTTGCGGGCGACGCTGCTGCAAGAGCACGTCTGGCGCAAGCGCGAAGGGCTCTAGTTGACCCATTTTGGTCAACGGCAGGGCGTCTGAGCGGCCGTATCGTCGATCGGGACATGACACTCACGGATCTGCTCGTCGCCTCGACCCCGATCATCGTGCTGTTGCTGTGGCTCGCCTGGCGAGGCATCCCGACGCTGATCGCGTGGCAGCGGGAGCGGAAGTACCAGGTCGAATGGCACCGGGAGTTTGGCAGGGAGCACCTCTGGCGACAGCGCGAAGGTCTCCAGCCCCGCGAGGACTCGCTCGCAACTATTTGAAGTAAGCGGCGGACATCGTCCGGATCAGCCACGACCCGCACTACACTCAGGCCGTGAAGACGATCGCGACAGGGCGCATCAATCAGGCGGCAGCGAAACTCGGCGACCAAGCACCGATGGCCGCCGTCTGTTGCAACGCATGTCGAGCATGCGTCCCGACCAACGCTATCGCTCTGGGCCTCGCGGCCATCGTCGGCGCGGGCGCATGGATCAGCAGGTTCTTCCGGTCTACGCCGACCGCGCAATGCGTCTCTAGCCCCCCCGCCGCCGCGACTCCCTAGCGATCAGCGCCCTGAGCGGTACGTGCCGAAAATGGCGCCACCGCAGCCCCTCCCGACGGCGGCATCCCCGGAGCCTTCTCGGATCGCCGGCCGCTGTCTCGCACCCCCAACCACACAGGCGCTTCCTCGCCAACCTCGGCCAGGATCCGGTCGAGAGTCCGGCGCTGCTCCTCGATCATCCGCTGACGGTCTCCGAACCTGAGGCAGCGGCAGCGGCACCGGCCGAGCGTATTTGCTTATGACATCCGCGTCTAGATATAAGCTTTGTCTATGACGACAACGCTAGGCTCCGGGCAAAGTGATCGTGTCCGCAGTAATCAGGAGCAGCAGAAGGACGAGCTGATCCGACGTGCCCGCGCCGAGTCGCTCGCTCAGTGCCGAGCTCCGTCGCGCCGTCAGCGCGTATCTCGCGGTTACCCGCCCCATCCCCGAGGAGAACCCATGAGCCTGCGAACAGTCATCCGCCCCGTCATCGACTGCACCAGCCGGCGATATAGTCGAGGGCACCGAGGAGCAACGTCTCCAGGCCCTACCGCGAGACCGCCGAGGAGATCCGCCGCTACCAGGAGGCCCAGACCCGCTGAAGAGTGGCCTGCCGGAGATCGAACTCGACGAGCTCCGGTTCGCACGGTTCGCAGGTTCGAGCACACCGCCAGCGGCGACCTTTACCAAGTAGTCCGCGGCCATGTAGACGAGAACCCCCAACGCTGCGGGGCCGCCGCCTGTTTTTGATGCGAGCGGCAACATCGTCTGGCTGGAGAGGCCGGCCAGCGGCCCACAGGACCCGGGCCGAGCTCGAGCAGCAGCAGGCCGAACGTGAGCGGCGGCGCAACGCACCGAAGCCCAAGCCTGAGTGGATGGAGAACGACGGACCGCAGCGACGAAGCTCTGGTACCTGCTCAACGACAAGTCCGGCGAGCCCGCAGGCGCGAGCCCGGATGGACGTCCTCGACACCGAGATCGACCTCGACCGACGGATGCGCTACCGAGGAGGCGAAGCGAAAGCTCGAGCGAGCCGGAATCGACACCTCGAGGTACCTGCCACCGCCGCCCAGGCACCCAAGCGAGGTGCTTTCCAGAAACCACCTTCCACGACGACGACATCGAGCAGCTCGTCGCAGACGCCCAGGAAAGCGCGCTCGACCGCGCGTACCGCGAGCACGTCGCCAGCCGCTCGAGCACCGTCATCCGACGGTACTTCCCGGCCGAGTTCACGATCAGGTGACCGCTCGCGTTCCCGGGACACTCAAGCGCCCGCCGATTCTCGTCGGCCTTCCCGTCATCCAAGACGACGACGACGAAGACTCGAAGAACGCGAACGCGATCCCAAACGCAGCCTGGATCACCGGTGTGTGCGGCGCCTGCGGCGCCAGACCGTCGTCGTCCCGCATCCGAGCTCGCCGTCCCGACGATCACATTCTGCACCTGCCCGACTGTCCCGTTGCTAAGCTCCTCGAGGACAGATGACCCGCCCGACAGTAAGGGCGTATCGTTTGTGAGCGGTGCGCATCGAGAGGCTTACGAATCGCATCGGCGGCCACGCCGCATTGAAGTTCTGGCTGTGGCTCCTGGCCGCCTACGTCGTCCTCGTCACGCTGCTGCTCGTGTTTGGAGGGCATGCGGGCACGCCCTCACCATCCGATATCGGCTGGTCGGACTAGACACCGCAGTTCCCAGCCGTATCGCGACGCCGCACACCCGAGCTCGGCCTGGTAAGCGTCACCCTTCTGGCACCACCCCGACTGCCCCGTCGCCGCGCTCCTCGAACGGCGCGAGCCCTGAACAACCGAATTGACCGAAACGTGTCCTTCCGCCCCCACCGCCCACACCTAGCGTGGCCCATGCGAGCTCAGCTGCCGGAACACCCGCGGCAACAAGGTGGCCCAATCACCCGCCACCTTGAGGGGGTAGATGGCGGCACTCCTGCGCAGGCGGGGGCCTGCGCCGGCTCGGGTTGCTGCGCGAGAGGCTCAGTGCCTTCCCCCGGCGAGTCTCTCGCGCAGTTCTATCGCCTGCGCGATCCCTATTCCATGCGGTCTCACCGGACTCGCGCGAAATATTCGGCGCCTACCGGCGATGCGGGATGGTCGTATTTCCGTCCAGGTCGCGGAACGCAGCGAAGCGGCAGACACCGAATCCCAGGTTTCGGCGATGAACTGGACGCCCTTCGCCTCCAGTTCCGTCCGCGCCGGGGAAACGTCCGATACACGGATCGCGGAAGCCCTGCCGTGTTTGGAGTGGAAGGCAGATCGTCTCGTTCTCCGGCTCCGAACCTCAGGGTTACGTTCGGCGTTTCAGTTCGCCGTCCGTCACTTCACTCTTAGGCAGTCCCAGGACGTCGCGATACCGCGCCATTGCACGTTCGGTGTCCCGCGTCGGATCGTGATGAAGTCGACCAGATCGACCTGCACCACCGGCGACGCTACCACCTTCCCCCGCATTTTTAGGCGACGAACCCGTGCCCACCGCCGCAGAGAAAAATCCCTCCCCGATGTTTCCAAATAGGAAACGGGTTTCCCTCGAATCGCCTCGCAATGAAGCCCTGTAGTCGTTGTGGGCAACTATACCCGCGGTTCATGGCAATCAGCTCTACTGTGCCGGCTGTCGCTCGAAGCGCTTTCCGAGCGGGGGTCACCGCTACCAGCGTCGGTGTCGTTCGGTAGAGGGTCTGCGTGTATTGCGGGCGGCCTATGAGGCTCGAGCCGAGAATCAGAGATTCTGTTCGCAGCGGTGCAAGGATCGAGCGAAGCGCGATTTGGCTCAACCATGCGGTGTCGCTCGCGCCAGTAGCGTCCAAAGGACTACCCGTGCCGGACCGGTGCCGGATCGGAACATCACCGAACCTGCTGCGGTCGGACACGAACATGTGTACGGTCGGCATCTAGTGGGGCTCGCCGGCATCCCGGTAGACGACAAGGCCGTCCTTGGTCCCGCCGCCAGCCTCCGCAAAGCCGCGCTCGTCGAGACCGCCGAGATACTCGAACGTGCTTATGACCGCGAAGCCCGGATCGTGGCGCTGGGAGCCAGCGACCGGGAGGCGATCCTGCGTGTGCTTGAGGAGTGCCCCGAGGAGATGCTGGAGCTGCGGGCGACGCTGCTACAGGAGCACGTCTGGCGGCAGCGCGAAGGGTTGTAACCTCGTGACGTCGCGCGGTCGATGACATGCCGCTAGCCAAGTTGGCTGCGCGTCCGATACTGCGCGCGTGTGGGGAAAGAGGTTCATCGCGCCCGTGGTATTGGCCCTGGTTGCGGGGCTGCTACAGGCTCCGCGCGCACCGGTGTCGAGCAGGGAGGAGCGCTCGAACCGAACCGGATCGGCTTCTATAGAAACCCGTTCCCAGGCCGCTGGGCGCTGTGGGCGGTGAACACCAACGGGACCGATCAGCGGCGGCTGATTTCGCGGCTCAACAGTGCTGGATTGGCACTGTCTTCCCCGAACTTCCGGCAGGTGGCCTACGCACGGCGCTTCTGGATCTATCTCATGCGTCCGGACGGGACGCGCAAGCGGAAGATCATCGGTCCGGGCATTCCCGGATACACGAGCGTCCGACTCTCGAGCCCCACCTGGTCGCCAGACGGCCGCACACTCGCATTCGCCGCCTGGTGCGGATCGGGACGAGAGCGTTGACCCCCAGACGTTCGGCATCTACCGCGCTGAGATCAACGGAGGCAAACCACGCCCTCTCATCCCATGCGGCAGCGGCAACGCGGGCGGCGAGAATCCGGACTGGTCGTCGACAGACTGGATCGCCTACCACCGAATCCCCTACACACACTTCGTCGGCAGCATCTGGGCGATGCGCCCAGACGGCTTCCGCAACCACCTGATCCTGAATAAACAGACCGGACGGCCCTCGTGGTCGCCGGACAAAGAGCCACTGGCATATGACAGACGGCGAAGACACCTGGATCGTGAATGCCGACGGCAGCAACGACCACCGGTTGATCGAGGGCTGCACCGACCCCGCCTGGGCGACGACAGGGGAGATCCTGTGCGACGGCAGCGTGAACGGGCAATCCGGTGCGTTCACGATCCGGCCCGACGGAACGGGCCTTCGTTTGCTGCACCCCCGCCGCCCCAGAACGGGCGAACGTGGCTACTTCTGGATGAGATCGCCGTAAGTCGGCGGTGACCTGCGCGAACACGTCTGGCGGCAGCGCGAAGGTCTCGTCTAGAGGAGAAAGCCGCAGGCCTGTAGCCCGGTTGTAGAACGAGTCGACTATTGCGCATCCAAAGCAGTGCCTCGAACTGACGGCAAGGCCGGATCCGCCAGCCGCGTCTCGCTGGACAACACCGCAGGCCGGCTGGAACACTCGCCCCCGTGAGCGGCGAGGCGATGACGGCGGCCGAGTTGCTCGATCGCGCCGGCGGAATCAACCGAGCCCGCCTCGCACCGGCCGAGCTCGAGCGGTGGATGACCAACCAGGGGCTCGCCACGATCCACGACGGCAAGATGATCCCCACCCCGAAGGCGCGAGAGTTGGTCGACGCGCTGACGCAGGGAACTCTGCACTGTCCGCTAACGGCGGAGCGGCGGTGATGACCGCGTAAGCACCGGCTCCCATCGGGCAGCGCGTCGCCCTTCACGTGGCCGCCAGACGAAGCGTCCCTCCCAGGCGACCCCCTCGCCGACGGGGATATCGTGGCAGCCGGTGCCGCCGCCCCAGGCGACACTGAGCGCGGTCACGACGAACCTGGGCCACGAGACCTTGAAGGTGCTGAACCCGCACACCCCGACCGCTTCGCCCATCGGGTTGCGCTCTAGCGCCACACCGTCATCCGTGCCGTGGATGCGCGTACGGAACTGGGGACCGATGTCCTGATGACCAAGGCGCGGCTTGAGAAGCCACATGCAGCCATGAAGGATGAGGTAGACGTGGTAGATGCTGCCCACAGGGGCCGGCGCTCAGACGGTACGGAGGGCGTCCCGGGGGTTGCGCTCCTGCGCTAGGCATCTCATCATTTGGCGGCGGGCCACACCGGCACCGCTGCGTCGATGAGGGGGTTCCACGTGAAGCGATTGGCAGTGGTGTGTGTGTTGGTTGCCGTCATGATCGTGCCAGCAGCGTTTGCGGCTGATCCGGTTCCGGCTGATTTCAAGAACGCGGCGAAGTACTGCAAGGCGGTGCGCGACTCGAAGGGCGTCGAGGCCTTCCAGACGCAGTACGGTACGAATAAGAACAAGAAGAACGCGTACGGCAAGTGCGTCTCTGCGACCGCTAAAGCGAAGGCTGACAAGCGCGAGGACGCGGCTGAGGACGCAGCCGAGGCGAAGGCCACGGCAGCCTGCAAAAAGCAGCAGACCGAGAACGCGACGAAGTTCGCGCAGGACTACAAGAACTTCGGTCAGTGCGTCAAAGCCCAGAAGGGCTAGGCGCTTCGCGACATCGTTCACGGTGTTCGAGGCGGCGTGGACGGCGCGTGCGCTCGACCTCGCGGAGCCCTTCCTCCCGGACGTGGTCATCGCGAGCGAGCCCGATCTGTGTCGTGGTCTGCGATCGGGTGAGCCGGGGAGGACGTGGGATCGCAACGTCCCGGTTAGAAGCACCCAATAGAGTTCCACCGAAAATCCGCGCCGCGATGAACCCAGCGCGGGCGTATTCTCAGCCGATGGCTGAGCAGCACCGCGTCGCCGGTCACCTCGGCGTCGCCGCCGACGACTACGACAGGACAATCCGCGAGTTCATCCCCCACTACGAACGCATGCTCGCGACCGTCGTCCACTGGCTCGACGGCCATGTCCCGCCTGAAGGCCTTGTCGTCGACCTCGGAGCCGGGACCGGAAGTCTCGCCGCCGCAATCCTCGATGCGCTCCCGACAGTTCGCGTCGAGCTCGTCGACGTCGATCCCAACATGCTCGAGGTCGCCGCGACACGATGTGCCGATCACGTCGGCCGCTACGAGCTGCGAGATGGACGGTTTGAGGACGAGCTCACGCCCTGCCATGCCGTCGTCGCCTCGCTCGCGCTCCACCACGTTGCGACTCACGATGAGAAGCGCGAGCTCTATCGATCAATCCTCTCAGCCCTCGAGCCCGGCGGTCTCGTATGCGTCGCCGACGCTCTCGTCTACGAGGAAGGCCCCGAGCGAGATCGGATGGTCGAGGACCTCTTCGCGCACATGGGGCAACACGGCATCTCTGCTGAGGAGGGGGCCGCCCACTTCGCGCAATGGGCCGAAGAGGACTTCTACGTCTCTCTTCCAGACGAGCTAAACCTCATCGCGGACGCCGGGTTCCCACACCCCGACTGTTTCTGGCGCGAAGGCCTGATCGCCGTGTACGGCGCGTTCAAGAACGGCTGAGTCCCTGGGGTCGAAACGAGCCCGTGATCGTTCTCACCGAGCCGGGTGCGGACCCGATCGTTCGCGTGCGTGCCCTCGAGAGCGGGGCGGACGACGCGGTTGCCCGCGACGTGTACCTCGAGCTGCTCGCACGGGTTCGCGCGCTTCTTCGCCGCTCGACGCTCGGGCAGGCGGACGTCGTCGAAGCCGGCCCGCTCGTCGTGGACCATCGGCGCGAGACAGGTGCGGGTCGGCGACATCGCCGTCCGGCTCTCGGGCCGTGAGTTCGAGCTCGCAGCGAAGCTCGCGAGCGACCCGCGCCGGGTCTTCACGAAGAACGAGCTGCTGCGGGACGTCTGGGGGATTCGGACGACGCTGCGCCCAAACCCCGAAATCGAATGAGCCCAGGTTAGGCCCCGTCTGGACGAATGTCCAGTGTCCGTGGGAGCGCCCAGCGTGGTTTCCTTGATTCGCGGAAGGTGAAGCGACGACGACAGTCATCGAGAACTAGTTAGGCCCTTGATCCCCCAGAGATCGGGCCGGGCGAACAGCACGACCACATGGACGGTGCGATACACCGTGAGCGGTGGTCACCAAGTTCACTACAAGGTGTTAGCCCACGACCATGCAGCGGCGGAGAATTTCGCGCGATGGTGGGAGCGACGAGGCGAGAGTTTTGAGTCCGTCGTTCTGCCTCGCTGAAGAGGCTTCCTGCGTTTCCTGAGCCGCCCGCCGCGGACCGTCGATGCCACGCCGCACGGCTTCGCCGGAGCGCTAGGCCGTCGGTGCCCGCACGAAGGAAGTGGGCGGCTTGATGCACACGAGCACCAAGCCGCCACGACCATTGGTCAAACCGTGTCTGACCCTTCGCGGTGATTGGCTCCCGACTTCGCAAGCCCGCGACTCAGCATGTACCCGATGCCAAGAGCCGCTACGAGGATCCAAGCCAATCGCGCATCAATGGAGTCGTCTACCGCTGACGCGATCAGAACGCCCGCGATCGTAGCCAGGTAGGCGACGAACTCCGGTCGTCTTGAACGCGGCCTTTGTCTCATCGATCCCCACACGATGCACGCGCTCGCCTCTCACGCGCTCGTCGCCTGCACCAAGATCTACGGCTGATGTGGACATTCGTTTCCTCCACGGTCGCCCGGCGTCTTGTCTGTCATGCCGCCCAAGCAGACAGCATGCGCCT
>CAWIVU010000007.1:0-95989 GCA_963839755.1 uncultured Actinomycetes bacterium | reverse complement strand
TCAGCCGGAGGTGCGGTCGACGAGCTCCAGCAGCGCCGTCGCGATCGCTTCGGGTGTCGGCGGGCAGCCCGGGATACGCAGATCGACGGGGAGCACGCGTGTCGACTGGCCCGACGAGGGCCTCGGGTGTGCCGAGGAGGTGACAACCGAGGGCGCAGTCGCCGAGCGCAGCGACCAGACGCGGCTCCGGCATCGCCTCGTAGGCGGTGAGGAGCGGCTCGCGCATGCGGGTGGTGACCGGCCCGGTCACGAGCAGCAGATCGGCGTGTCGCGGCGACGCGACGATGCCGAGCCCGAACCGTTGGAGGTCGTAGTACGGGCTCGAGGCGAGGGTCAGCTCGTGCTCGCACCCGTTGCAGGAGCCCGCATCGACGTGACGGATCGCGAGGCTGCGGCCGTGATCGGGCCGCGGAAGCGCAGCAGCGCGGCGGAGTCGTCGGAGGTCGCGGAGCAGGGTCAGCATCAGCGGTCGGCGCAGGCGTAGCAGAGCTCGAAGCTCTTGTTGATGAGCGGGAAGTCGGGGAGCAGGTTGTCCGAGGCGGCGTAGGCGACCGACGGCCAGTTCGCGTACGCGCCGGTGCGTAGATGGACGCGTGTCAGTTGGTCGCCGTCGCGCTCGACGATGCAGAGCGTCGCACCCCGCGCGGATTCGACGAGCCCTTCGGCGCACGCCGCCTTCGGCCCGGTCGGCGTCGAGCCGGTCGGCCTGACGGGCCCGTCGAGGAGCCGGTCGAGGAGATCGAGCGTCTGGCGCAGCTCGAGGATGCGCTGGTCGAGCCGGGCGCGGACGTCCCCGTCCGACCGGTCGGGGGTGCGTGGCTCGAAGTCCGGGTACTCCATGCGAAGACTGTGCTCGCGGACGTCGACGGCGACACCGGCTGCGCGTGCCGCCGGCCCGACAGTGCCGAGCCGTTCGACGTCGTCGGGTCGGAGCACCCCGATGTCCGGGAGCCGATCCTGGAACGAGGCGTTGAACTGGAGCTCGCGCCAGCCACGTTCCGTCGCGGCGCGAATCGCGTCGAGCTCCTCGTGGGCGTGTCGCACGGTGTCGGCGTCCAGCTCGAGCGAGCTGCCGCCGAGCTCGATCGTGCCGAACAGGAAGCGGTGCCCTGTCAGGACCGCGTTCAGTCGGCGCGCGCGTTCGGTGAGCGCCGCGAAGTGGTTGTTGCCCGCGGCGAGGCCGACACCGGCGCAGACGGCGGCGATGTCGTTGAGGTGGCTCCAGAGACGCTCGAGCTCGAGCAGGATCGTCCGTGCGCGGGCGAGCTCCCGTGTCGGCGCGAGCCCGAGGGCCGCCTCGCATGCGTGGGCGTAGGCGAGGCCGTTCGCGACCGCGCAGGCGGCGCAGGCGCGACCGACGTAGCGGGCCCCGTCCGCGAGGGTGCTCCCTCGGCGGCCCGCTCGAGGCCGCGGTGCTTGTAGAAGAGGCGCGCGTCGAGGTGGAGGATCCTGTCGCCGACGACGTGGAAGCGGAAGTGGCCCGACTCGATGACCCCGGCATGGATCGGGCCGACCGCGACCTGATAGACGTCCTTGCCGCGTACGGGCACCGTCCAGTGGGCGAGCACGCGGATCGTGCTCGACGAGTGGCCGCAACGGCTCGTGGCCGTCGAAGTGGACGCCGTAGAGGTCGTGTGCCTCGCGCTCGTCCCAGCCGGCGGCCGGCGCGAGATCGACGATCGTCGGCACCACGCCGGCTCGGGCCGCGACGGACTCGATCGCGACGGTGCCGTCCGGCGCGACGAGCGCAGCCCGAACGACGGCTCCGCCTTCCGAGGCGTAGAGCCCGGCGAAGCGGGAGCCGCCTGCGAGGGCCTCCTGCACGGCCTCGCGGTACGAGAGGGCTGCGTGGACGGTCACCCGAGCCCCTTGACGAGCGCCTCGACGATGTCGGTGTCCGGCAGCCAGAACGCGGCGCCGGCGAGCACGAGCAGGATCAGGCTCGCAGCTGCGGAGAGGCCCATCACTGCGCGGAGCCCGGGCGCCTCGGCGCGCTCGCGACGGCGCGTGCTGCCTCCCGTCGTCTCAACCAGGGCGTGGGCCAGGCCGACGAACCCCAGCGCGAGCAGGACCGCTGCTCCCGCTGCCGCCCACGGGTGTCCCGCCTCGAAGCCGCCGGCGATGATGAGGATCTCGCTGAGGAAGAGCGGGGACGGCGGCAGCCCGGCGAGCGTCCCGAGCGAGAGGCCCATTGTCGTGCCGAGGGCCGGCTGGGTGCGCGCGATGCCTGTGACGGCGTGGCCGGCCGAGCGTGGCTCGTGCCCGAGCAGCGGCGTCGCGGCGTAGAAGCCGAGTGCCTTCGCGACCGCATGCCCGACGATGTGCACCGCGACGCCGGCGAGCGCGATCGGCGTCGCGAATCCGACCCCGAGTGCGATCACGCCCATGTGCTCGAGGCTCGAGTAGGCGAGCAGCCGCTTCCAGGCGAGCGGCCGCCACAGGAACGGGACGGCGACGGCCAACGACAGGAGTCCGAAGCCCATCAGCACGACGCGCCCCGTGTCGGCTCCGACCGCGGGCTCGAGCGCGCGCTCGACGCGCCAGGCGACGAGCAGCACGGCGGGCAGGAGCGCGGCGGAGAGCAGTGCGGACACGGGCGGCGGCGCCTCGGAGTGAGCGTCGGGCAGCCAGTTGTGCACCGGCGCCCAGCCGATCTTGGCCGCGAGCCCGACGAGAACGAGCAGGAATGCGACCAGCGTGGTCTCCCCTGCCGGCACGTCGGCGGACAGCGAGCGCCACGACAGCAGCTCGAGCGTCCCGCCCGGCGTGACCGACGCCAGCAGCACGATCCCGAGCAGGGAGAAGCCGAGCCCGAGCGAGGTGAGGAGCAGGTACTTCCAGCCGGCCTCGAGCGCGCGCGGCTTGCCGCTCAGCCCCACGAGGATCGCCGAGGCGGCCGTCGTCGCCTCGACCAGCAGCCACGCCGCGCCGAGATTGCCGGCCAGCGGGACCGCTGTGAGCACGGCGACGAATGCCGCCAACGCGGCGTAGTAGGCACGAGGACCGTTCGTGGCGCCGAAGAGCCCCGACGGAGCGGTGTCGAGGTACGCCGGCGAGGCGATCGCGCTCGCGAGAGCGACGAGCCCGACCACGCCGACCATCAGCCCGCCCGCCGCGTCGATCACGACCCAGTCGGACACCTCGAGCCGCCCGGGATCCGCGAGCGCCACGATCGAGAGCACGATGGCGGCGACACCCGCGAGGCCGAGCCCGGTCAGTGCGACCGGCTGGACCGCGCGGCGCGGCGCAACGGCGACCAGGATCGCCGTGAGGGACGGAAGGCCGACGGCGAGGAGCGCGATCGTCTCGCGGCTAGTCACGCAGGGTCTCCAGCACGGCCGTGTCGCCCGAGCCGAACTCGGCGAAGATCCGCTCGTGGAACACCATCGCGACGATCGCGATGAGCGTCAGGTCGAGCGCGACCCCCAGCTCGATCGCAAGCGACGCGCCGCCGGGAAGCGCGATCGCCCCGAGCACGAGCCCGTTCTCGACCATCACGATGCCGAGGAGCTGGTGCAGCGTCGCGCGTCGGGTCGCGACGACCGCGGTGCCGAACGCGACCAGCGCGAGCATCGCCCGCTCCGACTCCCCGGACTCGAGGCCGATCTGCGGCACGAGCCACGTGAGGGCGAGCGCCAGCCCGACCGCGAGCCCGGCACGCGCGAGCGGAGCGACACCGGCGCGCACCGGGCGCGGCTCGCGTGTCCGCGCGACGATCACGAGGAAGAGGGATGCGAGAGCGACCCCGCGCACGGCGAGCGCGACCGCGGCGGCCACCTCGTCGGCGGACGAGGCATCCGCGATCGCGACGGCGGCCAGCAGCAGCGCCTGGGTCGTGACGAGCCCGACCGCGACGGAGCGTCGCCGGACGACGACCACGCCGATGCCGAGCGCGACCACTGCCCAGGCGAGCGTGCCGGTCACGCCGCCTCCACGAGCCAGGTGACGACGCCGAGCAGCGCGACGACTGCGGCGACCCCGAGAAGCCTCGGAGCGAGGAGGATCCGCATCTTGGCGACGAGCGTCTCGGTCAGCGCCAGCGCCGCGCAGAGCAGCACGAGGACGAACGGCAGCAGCGCTAGCTGCTGCACGGGGTCGGTCGGATGCGGGAGGAACAGCTGGGCGGCGAGCACGAGCACGAGCCAGTGACGGGCGGCCGCAGCCCACTGCAGCAGCGCCAGGTCGCGTCCGGCGTACTCGAGCAGCGGGCCCTCGTGGATCATCGTGAGCTCGAGATGGGTGTCGGGATTGTCCACCGGCTGCCGTCCCGTCTCGGCGACGACGACCAGCGCGAACGCGACCGCGCCGAGCGCGAGCGCCGGATCCGTCCAGGCGCCGGTACCGGCGGTGCCGCCGATCATCTCCACGAGATCGGTGGTGCCCGAGACGAGTGCTGCGACGGCGAGCGCGAGCACCAGGGCGGCCTCGACGAAGACCGCAATCGTCAGATCGCGGCTCGCGCCCATCAGCGCAAACCCGTTCGCAACCTCCCAGGCCGAGGCGGCGACGGCGAACCGCGCCAGGGCAAGCAGCCCGGCGAGCACGAGCGCGTCCCTGCCGACGCCGAGATCGGGCACGTCGGAGGTCACTGGCACCAGCAGCACGGCCGCGGCGAGGCTCGCGGCGGCGACCGCCGGCGCGAAGCGGTAGACGAACCCGGCTCCCTCCACGTCCACGGCGCTCTTGCCCCACAACCGACGGAGGTCACGGTAGGGCTGCAGCGGCGACGGGCCCCGCCGGCCTTGAAGGCGCGCCTTCCAGTTCTGCACGAGCCCCGGCAGGAGCGGAGCGAGGGCAACCCCGCCCACCACCTGGGCGACCGTCGCCGCGGCCGCCTGACCGCTCACCCGATCACCCCCAGCTTCGCGGCGGCAAGGACGACGAGGACGAGCGCGATCAGGTAGCCGACGTACGTTCCGAGCCGTCCGCTCTGCGTCCGTCGTGCGTGGTGGGCGCCCCACATCGCCAGGGCCGTGACGGGCCGGTACAGACGGTCCTCGAACAGGTGCGGAACGTGTCCCTCGTAGGTGACCTCCTGGACGATCCCTCCCTCGGCCCGCACCACGATCTCCCGCTCTGGACGCAGGACGTTCTCGAGCACGAGCCGCAGCGGCTTCGTAAACCCGGCGCTCGTCCAGTCGAGCGAGCGCTCGACGCGCTGGCCGCATGCCCAGGTCGGCGCGGGCGCCGCCACTCGCCGCCCCCGAAGCGCGACGAGCGCGACGACGACCGCGCCGAGGACCAGCGCGATCCCGCCCGTCGGAAGCGACCCCGTCCCTGGAAGCTCCAGGCCGACCGTCGTCGGCGTCTCGTCCGCCCAGGGCGCAAGGCCGACGAGCGAGCCGAAGAGCAGCCCCGGGGCAAGCCCGAGGACCACGCACCCCGCTGCAAGGCCGACGACGGCGACCCGCATCGGGACGGGGGCCTCCTCGGCGTGAGCAACGACGTCTCGGCGCGGAGGGCCGAGCAGCACGAGCCCGACGACCTTGACGAAGCACAGCGCGGCGAGCGCCGCTGTCGCTGCGAGCGCCGCGAGCGCGAGCGCGCCCGCCGTGCCGTCCGCGATCCCGCCGTACATCGGCACCCGGAGGAGCCCTTGCAGCGTGACCCACTCCGACGCGAATCCATTGAGCGGCGGCAGACCGGCGATCGCGACTGCGCCGACGAGAAACGCCGCCGCCGTCCACGGCATCCGCCGGATCAGGCCCCCCAGCCGGTCGAGCTCCAGCGAGCCCACGGCCCTCTCGAACGAGCCGGCGCCGAGGAACAGCAGTGACTTGAACACTGCGTGGTTGACGGTGTGCAGCAGTGCGGCCGCCAATGCGAACGCCGCCCACTCGTCCGCGCCCCGTGCCCGCAGCACCAGGCACGCACCGAGACCGAGGACGATGATCCCGATGTTCTCGATCGAGTGAAAGGCGAGCAGCCGCTTCAGCTCGTGCTGGAACAACGCGTAGACCACCCCGCCGACCGCCGACAGCGCACCGAGGCCGAGCACGAGAACGCCGAGCCACTCGGGAAGGACTCCGAGCCAGTCGACGAGCACGCGAACGAGCCCGTAGATCGCGATCTTGATCATCACGCCGCTCATCAACGCCGATACCGGCGCCGGTGCGATCGGATGCGCGAGGGGCAGCCAGACGTGCAGCGGCATCAACCCCGCTTTCGCGCCCATGCCGACCAGCGCGGCGAGCGCGACCGCGATCTGCACGCTGGACCCCGACGTCATCACCGTCGGCGTCCCCGATCGCGCCTTCGCGGGCCAGAAGCAGCACCGCCACCCATGTTCCGACGCCCGCCAGGTGCGTCAGCGCGACATAGAAGAACACGGTGCGCCGCGCAGCCTCATCGGCGCGGCCGACGAGGATCACGGCCGCAGGCACCAACGTCATTGCCTCCCAGCCGAGGAGGAAGGTCAGCGGGTCGCGGGCCACCAGCACGAGGAGCTGCACCGACACGAACAGCCCCGTCAGCGAGGCGATCGCCCGGCCACGGCCCGACGGCTCCAGGTATCGACCGGCGAACACCAGCGCCGCGGCGCCGCAGACGCCGAGCACACCGAGAAACAGACCCGATAGCCCATCGACCCCGATGCGGGGGTCGAACGAGCTCGTGAAGGCCTTCCCGGCGACCTCACCGGCCGCGAGCGACCACAGGCCGCCGACCGCGAGGAGGGTGCAGCCCGCCGCCTGCAGCCAGATCCCCACCGCGAACGTCCGCCGAGCCAGTGCCACGAGACTCCCGGCACCGACCGCTCCGACGCCGAGGAGCAGCACAACCGCGAAGCTCACGGGCCGGCGAGCTCCCTCAGCATCGACTGCTGCTCCTCGAGCTGGCGCGTCACGAGCGCCCGGCCAGCCTCCAGAAGCTCGAAGACCCGTTCATCCGATGCTCGGTAGTAGACGCTCGTTCCCTCACGCCGCGACTCCACGAGCCCCACCCGACGGAGCGCAGCCAGATGCTGGGACGTCGCCCCCGACTCGAGCCCCAGTCCCTCCTGGAGAGCGCCGACCGACCGCTCCCCTTCACGCAACAGCTCGATGATCCGAACGCGCGCCGGATGTCCCAACACGCGGAACAGGCCCGCCTTCACTTCGTAGATAGGACGGATGTTCGATGGCACCAGAGGATGGTTACATAAATCTTCTAAAGTTGAAAGATTTATAGAATGATACAACGAGCCTCGGCAACGCCTCCCGACCGCAGGTGCGTGGCGCCGAACCTCCATCCAGATCACGCTTGACCCCCTATGGCCACCTGATTTGCCCGGCAACGAGCAGGAAGCCGCCGGACTCCTCGACCGCTACCTGCGCACCGGCAGGACCTTGGCTTGACCCGAATCCGGCCGCCGCGGAACGCCCGCCGAAAGGCCTGGACTGTGGCGGGCGCATGTGGCGCGAACGTCGTGAGGCCCCGCGGACCCCGTACGGACGCGGCGTGGGCGCTCACCATGCACAGGTTCGTGCGACCTGGAGCACCTTGAAGGGCCGCCGCCGTCCGGCCCTAGACTGGCTGCGTGCCTGTCTGTCTGCGGTGCGGCTTCGAGGCGGAAACGGCGTTCAGGTTCTGCCCCGAGTGCGGCGCCGAGTCCGTTGCCGCAGTCAGCCACGAGCAGCGCAAGACCGTAACCGTCCTGTTCTGCGACCTCGCGGGCTCGACCGCACTCGGCGAGACGCTCGACCCCGAACGGCTCCGTTCACTCCTCGCCCAGTACTTCGAACGGATGTCGGCGATCGTGGGGCGCCACGGCGGAACCGTCGAGAAGTTCATCGGCGACGCAGTGATGGCCGTCTTCGGGATCCCGATGGCACACGAGGACGACGCGCTGCGCGCGTGCGGGCGGCCGTCGAGATGCGTGACGCGCTCCCCAGCTCGGGCTCGAGGGACGAATCGGCGTCATGACGGGCGAGGTCGTAACCGGCACCAAGGAGCGGCTCGCGACGGGCGATGCGGTCAACGTCGCCGCGCGACTGGAGCAGGCCGCCGCGCCGGGCGAGGTGCTGATCGGCATAGCGACGCATGCGCTCGTACACGACGCCGTGGTGGCGGAGCCGGTGGAGCCGCTCACGTTGAAAGGGAAGTTGGCCCCGGTGCCGGCTTTCCGGCTCGTCTCCTGCTGGGCGCGCCGGAGCGAAGCCACGCGGCGCGGTTCGTCGGCCGCGAGCCGGAGCTCGCGCAGATCGCCGATGCGTGGAAGCGAGCGCAGAAAGAGGCGCGCTGCGAGCTCGCGACGGTCGTCGGCGACGCCGGTGTGGGGAAGTCGCGGTTGGTCGCCGAGGCGCTCGCCACGATGGAGGGTCGCGTCGTGCGCGGGCGCTGTCTGCCGTATGGGGACGGGATCACGTACTGGCCGGTGGTCGAGGTGGTGAAGCAGCTCGCGGCGATGCCGTCGGATCCGGTCGCGGCGGCGGCGATCGGTTCGCTTCTGGGCGAGTCGGACGTCGGGACGAGCGGAGACGAGATCGCCTGGGCGTTCCGCAAGTTGCTCGAGGAGCAGGCGCCGCTGATCGTGGTCGTCGACGACATCCAGTGGGGTGACGAGACGTTCCTCGATCTGGTCGAGTCGACGGCGCTCCTCTCGGCGGGCGCACCGCTGCTACTCCTGTGCATGGCTCGGCCGGAGCTCGTCGAACGGCGCCCCGGCTGGCCGGGAACGCTGCGGCTGGAACCGCTGGCTCCGGAAGACGCGGACGAGCTGATCGGGGACGCCGTCTCCGCGGAGTTGCGCGAGCGGATCGCCCACGCTGCGGCCGGCAACCCGCTCTTCATCTCGGAGATGCTCGCGATGGCCGCCGGGAACGAGGAGGTCGACGTGCCGCCCACGCTGAAGGCGCTGCTCGCAACCCGGCTCGACCAGCTCGACGAGGCGGAGCGGCGCGTGCTCGAGCGAGGCTCGATCGAGGGCGAGGTCTTCCATCGCGGCGCGGTGCAGGCGCTGGCCCCCGAGGAGACGCAGGTCACGACCCGCCTCGCCGCGCTCGTTCGCCACCAGCTCGTCCGCCCCGACCGCGCCCAGCTCGTCGGCGATGACGGCTACCGCTTCCGCCACCTGCTGATCCGCGACGCCGCCTACGACGCGCTCCCCAAGGCGGTCCGCGCCGAGCTCACGCCCGCTTCGCCAGCTGGCTCGACGGTCACGGCGACGGCCTGGTCGAGCGCGACGAGATCGTCGGCTACCACCTCGGGCAGGCGGCCCGCTCCAGGCAGAGCTCGGGCAGCCGGACCCCGAGCTCGCCAACCGGGCCGCCACGCGGCTCGCGACCGCCGGCAGCCGCGCGATCGATCGCCAGGACTACCGAACCGGGGCCGCGCTGCTCGCCCGGGCGGCCGAGCTCGTCCGACCGCACGAGACCGACGTCACGCTTGAACTCGAGTCCGGGATGGCACAGGGGGCCAGCGATCCGCTGGCGGCGCTCGAGACGGCGGAAGCGGTCACCGAACGCGCCGAGTCCGTTGGCGACCCGTCCGGGGCGATGCTCGGGCGTGCGCTGGCCCTCTTTCTGCGCAACGTCCTGGGGGAGCCCGACACGATCGACGAACTGATCGCGCTCTGCCGTGCGGCGCTTCCCTTCGAGGAAGAACGGGGCGATCCACGTCGGCTTGCGTTCCTCTGGGACCTGCTCGACGGTGCCGCGGGCTTCCGCATGCAGCACGCCGCCAGCCTCGAGGCTTCACTCCAGGCGCTGCGTTACTGGCGTCTGGCCGGCTATTCGCGGTCTGAGACGTCGGTGAGGATGTCGGCGCTGATCGGTGGCCCGACGCCTGCCGACGAAGCGACGCGGATGATGGACGAGCTCGCCGCCTGGCGGCCCCCGGGTTCCCGGGCCTTCCCGCGGGCGGCGCTGCTCGCGATGCTCGGTCGCTTCGACGAGGCGTGGCCGCTCGCCGAGGCGCGGGTGAACCACCTGCGCGAGGTGACCGGCAACACCTCTCAGGACGTCTGGCGGTTCCTCTCGTTGATCGCGGAGATCGAAGGCGACCGGGAGCGCACATGCCGGTACCTCGCCGAAGAGATCGAGGTCACCACCCCGGCCCCCGGCGTGACGGCGGGGGCCAAGGCGCGTCTCGCACGCCAGCTCTGCTACCTCGCCGCTTCGACGAGGCTGAGCGACTCCTCGAAGAGGCTCGGGGCGTCCCTCCGCGCGGTGGTTCCGGCATTCGGGCGGATGCCGCTTCCGCCGAGGCGCTCCTGCTAGCCCAACGAGGTGAGCTCGAGCAGGCCGAGGCCCTTGCGGCGCACGGCAGTCGCCACCGCCGAGACCCGCACAGACAGCGTCTGGCTCCAGGCGAACACGCATGAAGACCTCGCCACCGTGCTCGAGCGCGCCGGACGGATCGACGAGGCGCGTGCAGCGCTCGAACGATCCCTCGCCCTCTTCGAGCGAAAGGGCTGCCTACCCTGCGCCCAACGCGTTCGCGACCAGATCGCCTCGCTCGGGCAGGCGGTCTGACCACCGCGGAGTCGTCGTTCTTGTTCGTCGTCTCATCGTGGACGGTCGAGGCAGCCGCTGCTGGCCTCGGATGTCAAGGCGAGGAACGGCGCGCGGCTGTGTGGAGTCGCCGCTGTTGTGTCGCGCTAGCATCGTCGCATGAGCGCCTTGCGGGAGCCGGTGGCGTTCGAGGTGTACGAGGCGGGCGTCTACCTGCACGGTACGAAGGTTGACCTCGCGGTGGGCGATCTGCTGGTCTCGGGACGCGAATCGAATTTCGAGGCCGGCCGGGTGATGAATTATGTCTACTTCACCGCAACTCTCGACGCCGCGGTCTGGGGCGCTGAGCTTGCCAGCGGTGAGGGCCGCGGGCGCATTTACATCGTCGAGCCAATCGGGGAGTTCGAGGACGACCCGAATGTGACCGACAAGAAGTTCCCGGGGAATCCAACGCGGTCCTTCCGTAGCCGCGAGCCGTTGCGAGTTGTTGGCGAGCTTGTCGACTGGGTCGGTCATTCGCCCGAGAAGTTCGAGGCCATGCGAGCCGCACTCGATGCACTGCAGGGAAACGAAACGGCGCAGATCGAAGACTAAATCGCCGCGTGGTCGAACTGTCAGGCCTCGAGTGACATTCGTGAAAGCTGGCCCAGTCCAGACCTACGGCGCATGGCGGTGCCTATATAGCGGCACGTCGACGCGTTTCCGTTTCTTTCGGCCGGTAGACCGGGCGAGGGCGGCCGTCTGGGCACACCGCGGTTGGACCGTGAGGGTCGCGGAGGGCGACCCCCACGCGTTGCCGGTCGTTAGCAACCTGGGGAACATAGGAGGGGCTTTCCCCGTAGCAGCGGGGCCTCAGCGCAACTCCTTGTTCGCATCGTGGTCGAGCATGCGCGTAGGGACGGCGGGCACACCAGTGCCACATTCCCGCCACAGTCAGCCACCGCGCAAGGCGGCTCCGAGCGGCCTCGACCGGTCTTTTCGCTCGAGCCGGGCCAGCGTCCCGGCACAGTTCCAGCCCCGTCGGGACGCCAAGATCGGCTTTACGGAGCGGCGCCGGAGTCGAACCGACCGAGCGTGGGGCTACCACACCGCACAGGTTTTGAAGTCCTGGAGACACAGGGCGCCCAATGCCCGACGAACGCTGGTCTTGTCGGGTGTTGCGGTGGACGCGCCACAACGTTTGCCACAGTCGGGCCCGTTCTAGCTTGTTGTCAGGCGAGGGGACGCTCGCGCACCCCAATTGTCTTGCTGCTCGACGCGCCCTCGGACGTGCGCTCCCACGCAGCGCGGTCGACAGGACGCAACGAGAGAAGGGCCCGGCAAGCGGGCCCTTCTCGTCCGAACGCGGTGCGGTCGAGTTACGAGGCGACCAGAACGCGGTTGCTGTGAGCGACGACCTTGCCGCTCGTGATCTTGGGCTCGTTGGGGATCGCGGTGTCGAGCTTCTCGTCGCGCATCCAATCGGCGACGATCATCGTCGACTCCTTGGCCTGCTCAGGAGTCTCGAAGAGGCTGAGCGAGCTGAAGACGCCGTTGCCGGCCTCGATCAGCCAGTAGCCCGCGAACCCGGAGAGCTTCTCCAGCTTCGGGACGAGCGTCTCGTTGACGTTGCGGGTCAGCTCGGCCGACCGATTCTGGTCCACGCCGTCGTAACGACGAATGATCGCAAACATGTGAGGCTCCTTCTTTCCTACAGGACAGGGAGTCCGAACGAACCCTCTGCTGCGCTCAGGTCGGGGGTGACAATCGAAGAGGAACGTACGAACCCTCAACGCCGTCAAAGACAACCAACGCGCGTAACCGGCATACCCCGAGTCGCCTGGCTCGAAACCTCCGTCGATAGCAGCGCGGGAGCTGGGTCAACCCCGCGGATTGGCGAGGACATTCAACTCGCAGGCCTAGATCGTTTCGGACGGACACCCCTGCCTCGGGCGCTTCCTCGCGCGTGCGCATGTGAGCCACCACCGTGGAGAGCCGTCCCCGGCCTTCCGTGAGGCGAGAGCGGGCGGCCCGGCCCAGAGGGCCGGCTGACGCGTCGTGAATCAACGGAAGACCGCGGGAGGCCACCGAGACATCTCCGGGAGTCACGGAGACGAACTCGAGTCGAACCGAGAATCCCTCCGTCTCCAGACGCGGCAGATGGACGTACGCAGCGAGCCGAGACCGTGGACTCTGTCAGGTGGCCGGCGTGCCGGAAGGACCCTCGACCGGGCAGTAGTCTCCGCGAATGGTCGCCAACCGCATCCGACATACCGTCGCGTTCACGCTCGTCCATGAGGACGGATCGGCGGAAGAGCGTGACTTCCTGCACGCGGCGGCGCACCTCGCAACCATTCCGGGCGTCGAGGCGTTCGAGTTGCTGGACGAGGTCAGCGCGAAGAACGGCTACCGCTTCGGAATCCTGATGGAGTTCGCAGATCGAGCAGCCTACGATCGCTACAACGAGCACCCCGGTCACGTTCGCTTCGTGGAGGAGCGCTGGGTACCCGAAGTGAGCGAGTTCCTCGAGCTCGACTACGCGGCGCGATAGTTCGTCGCGATCGGGTCGTGTCTCGGATCACCGCCCCATGCCCCAGCAGATCCTGCACACCGAACGGATTACCCTGGTGCCGCTCGCCGACGGGCACCTCGAGTGGGAGGCCGAGCTCGACTCCGATCCGGAAGTGATGCGCTACCTCGGCGGTCGGGCGAGCACTCGCGACGAGGTCGAATCCAGCCATGCAACGCGGATGGCAGCTGCGCAGAAGGTGGACGGGCTCGGCTTCTGGGTCGGCCTCGTCGACGACGAGTTCGTCGGCTGGTGGACCCTTCAGCCCGCACACGGCCCCGACCAACCCGACGATAGGGACGTGGCGGATCTGGGCTACCGATTGCTGCGGCGTCACTGGCGCAGGGGCCTTGCCTCCGAGGGATCGCGCGAACTGATGCGCTACGGCTTTGATGACATCAGGCTCGACCGGATCATTGCCCAGACGTTGACCGTCAACACCGCCTCGCGGGCCGTCATGGAGCGGATCGGTCTGACCTACGTGCGGACCTTCCCAACGTCCATGACCGCGCCGGCGGAAGGCGTCGGACAGGGTGAGGTGGAGTTCGAAATGACGCGCAAGCAGTGGGAGCGCTCGAGATACCGCGCGCCGCTCGCACAACCTCGCTAGCGATCATCGCTCGGGCTCCTCGCTGCCCACCAGCCGCGCGAGCGCCGCCACGGCCTCCTCCATGAGGCGCTGCACAACGTCAGCTGCGCTCGGCAGATCGTGGATGAGCCCGAGGCTCTCACCCGCGTACCGGGGGAAGTAGTCGCCGTCGCCGCGCCGCGCGGCGTCTTCCACGATGTCCCGTGCGGCGTCGTACTGCAGGAGCGCCGGCAGTGTCGGCGCGGCCCGGGCCGCGTATGCGTCCACGAAGGTGTTGCGCACGACACGGGCGGGCAACCCGGTGAAGGCGGTGGTGACGGTCGTCCGGGCGCTCGGTCGCGCGACAAGCGACCGCTTCCAGAAATCCGGGGCGAGCGACTCCCGCGTCGCGACGAACCGCGTTCCGAGCAGCACGCCGGACGCCCCAAGGGCGAGCGCCGCGAGGAGCCCGCGTCCATCGGCGATCCCGCCGGCCGCGACCACGGGAACGGGGACCTCGTCGACGATCTGAGGTACGAGGGCGAGCGTCCCGACCCCGTCGGCTTCGGGCCCGCCCGAGCGCGGCCACGACGAGCGATGGCCGCCTGCCTCCCAACCCTGGGCGACGATCACGTCGACGCCGGAGGCGACGAGCGTGCGGGCGCCCGCCACGGTCGCAGTCATCGCGACGACCTTGATTCCGCGCTCGTGGCAGCGGCGGACGCGAGTCTCGCCGGGATCGCCGAGGGTGATGCTCCAGACGGGCACGCGCTCCTCGAGGATGGTCTCGAATGCCTCACTGACGACGTCGGGGAGCCTCTGCGGACGCTCGGCTCGCGGCGGCAGGCCGAGCTCCTCGCGGAACTCGTTCAGCGTGGCCTGCACCGCGCCAACGATCTCGTCTGGGATCTCGTCTGTGTCGAGCGGCGACTCGACGTCGGGGTGGAGCCACAGGTTGACTCCGAACGGCCGGTCGGTTAGCTCGCGGAGGGTACGGATCTGCGAACGCAGCTGCTCGCCGTCGAGTCGGAGCCCGGCCAGGATCCCCAGCCCTCCGGCGTTGCAGACGGCTGCGGCCAGCTCCGGCCCGGCGACCCGCCCCATTCCCGACTGCAGGATTGGCTCGGAGATGCCGAGCAGATCCGTCACCCGTGTTCGGAAGAGCGCTGAACCGGACGCGGTCATGCCTGTCGTGTCTCGTCGGGCCAGCGCGGTGCACCGACCTCGGCCGGAGCCGCGATTCCCTTCAGCGTCACCGAGCGAAGGTCCGTCGCTCGCAGGCCGGCCGCCTCGAGTGTCCCGCGGCTTGCGAGAATCGCGCCCGGTTCTGCGAGTGCTGCGATCCTCGCTGCTTCGTGCACGCCGCGCCCACGGTATGCGGTGCCTGCCCGCGTCGCCTCGGCGACGTGCATCCCGATTCGCACCGCCGGCGCGAAGCCGTGCAGGCGGCGGTGCTCCGAGAGCATGCTTTGGATCGCCCGAGCGCACTCGAGCGCCGCGAGGGCCTCGGGAAAGGCGACGAAGAAACCATCGCCTGCATGGTCGACCTCCTCTCCTCCATGGCTCTCGAAGAGCCGGCGAAGCGCGTGGTCGTGCCAGCGGACGAGGTCGTGCCAGGCTTGGTCTCCGATCGCCTCGGCCAGCGCCGTCGAGTTGCCCATGTCGGTGAACATGAACGTCTGGACACGTCGCTCGGCCACTGCGTGTCCTTCCGCCAGCAGCGTCTCGACCCGCGCGGCATCCCATTTCGCGCCAAGTCGCTCGAAGGTCGAGTGCGCGGCCCGGAGCTCAAGCGCGCCTCCCTCCGCATCGCCGCCCAGGCGACGAGCGACGCCGAGGAGCGCGCGGGCTCGCGCTGCCTCGTAGGGAACGTCGCGAAGCCACGGCAGTGCGAGCGCTTCTTCCAGCGACGAGGTCGCGGCAGCGGCGTCCCCAGCCGCGAGACCGATGCGGCTGCGCGCGACGAGAGCCGCCGCGCGTGCTGCCTCGGTGCCCAACGTGTCCGCGACCTGCTCCAGCTCGATCGTGCGTGACGCTGCACGCTCGAGATCCCCTGCCGCGATCGAGATCTCGACCCCTGCGTCGAGCAAGTGCACCCGTGCGGCGGGCGTGGCCGCCTCGCGTAGGGCCGCGTCGATCGCGGTCACCGCACCAGGGACGTTGCCGCGTCGAGCACGAAGCAGTGCGAGGCCGGGCACAGGGTTGCGATCGAATGACAACGCCTGCGCAAAAGCCTCTTCGGCAGACGTGAAATCGCCGGTAACGAGCCGGATCTCACCAAGGGCGTAGAACGCCTCCGCGACCGGGCGGGCGTTGGCTCCTCCGTTGAATCGCTCGAGGTGCGCACACGCCCTTCGTGCCTCGGCCTCCGCCGTCTCGAGGTCACCCCGCTCACGGAGGATCTCCGCCCGCTGGATGCGACAGATGCCGGGAAAGCCGCTCAGCGACTCCACCTCGCACCACTCGAGCGTTCGCTCCGCCCACTCGGCGGCGCGTCGCAGGTCGCCGAGGTCGCGGTAGAGCGCGATCGTCGCGCAGTAGATGGTGCCGGCAGCGATCGGGGACGGCTCGCCGGCGAGCGCCACGCAGGCTGCGTCGTCCACGAGCGCGAGACCGTCGGCGACGTGCCCCGCGCGGACGTACGCGGCGCCGAGCTCCTGCTGCGCCAGCAGCTCGAGATCGCGGTCCCCGTGGCGACGACCGAGCTCGACCGCCGTAGAGATGAAGCCGATCGCCTCCTCGGGCGATGCGGCACGCAGCCCGTGCGCGAGCGCAAGGTAGCCGTGCGACCGACTCTCCGGCAGGTCGGCGAGCAGACGCTCCGCCCGCGCGAGCCACGCCCGTGAGACCGCCTCCTGGCCACGAAGGCCGGTCTCGCGGGACAGGCGGAGGGCGACCCTCGCAGCGGCGTCGGCGCAACCGTCCGTGAAGTAGCTCGTGTACGCGCGCTCGCGCGCGCGAATCGACTCGCTCAGGCTGGTGGTCCAGGCGGTGTCCGCGAGGAGCTCGAGGTCGCGTCCACCCAGTGCCTCCTCGCGGTCGGCGAGGCGGAAGAGCTTGTACGCGTCGGACCACCGATGCGCAGTGGCGGCTCCCCGGGCTCGTTCGAGTGGCGACAACGCGGTGTCGGCCATCGCGAACATGATCGCACCAACGCCCGCGGCCACCCGCGAATGGAGTCCGACGGCGAATGCCCGAGGGTCGAGCAACACACTGCCGAGCGGGGAGACGCTCGGACTGCCAGGTAAGCAGGCCCGAGTCGCGGCCGAGCAGCTGACGCACGACGGAGTGCCGGTGGCGAGTGACCGGGGGCGGGTAGCAGCCGCACGCCGGGAGTAACGTCCAACTCACCTTCGACCAGCTCGACCAGCCCGGCAAGCTCGAGCGGCGACAGCTGTTCGCGCGCGACCCTTGCGACGGCCTGTGGCATCGCGTCGAGCGCCGCCTCGTCCGTCCAGAGCTCCCATTCGAGGCGCGAGATCAGATGGCGTGCGTGCCCGAAGCGCGGCCGTCCGTCGACGCAGAGACCGCCGACATGATCGAGATGACCGTGGGTCAGGTCGACCACCTCGACATCATCGACAGTGACGCCCTGCTCGCGAACTGCGACCTCCAGCCGTCCGCCGCTGCCGCCGAGGGGATGCTCGTACGGCCCGATCCCGGCATCGACGAGGACCACGCCCTCGCTTGAAAACACCAGCAGGCAGTTGTACGGGCCGGTGACGCGGTCTGCTCCGTCAAGCGAGGCCGCGAGCTCGTCGGCGGGCGCTGTCGCAAAGGCAACGTCCGCCGGCAACGATCCGCCGCCGTCGACGATCAGGCGGCATTCGAGCGAGCCGGCGTGAAATGTCGCCGTCATGAGCTGAGTCTAGGACGGTCAGAGCGCGCCAGCGAAGAGCAGGAAGGCCAGGCTCATGGGCGTCGGGCTCGCTCATGCGCCGAGGCCCGGGACAGACACGCCCTCAATGGCCCCATCGGATACTTCCTCGCGCGCATGCGCGTGATACCTAGCCCCAGGTAACTCCCTCACGAGCGATTTCGCCTGCGCTTCCTTGCGCGCATGCGCGTGCGAGCCGCCGCCATGGAGAGCAGCCGTGTGCCGCGTCGACGCGTCGTCGTCCCTGCGGTCGCGTCGAGGTGCACTCTGCGGCGAGCGTATGCTCGTTCAGGGTGACCATTCCGAGGATCCCGTTCGGTCGTACCGGACACATGAGCTCGCGGATCGTGTTCGGCGCCGTAGCGCTCAGCGGGACGACACCGGCCGAGTCGAGCGCGGTCCTCGAACTGCTGCTCGAGCACGGCGTCAACCACATCGACACTGCAGCGAGCTATGGGGACTCGGAGGATCAGCTGCGGCCTTGGCTCGCGGAGCACCGCGACGCATTCTTTCTCGCGACGAAGACCGGCGATCGATCGCGCGCCGCGGCGCGCGACTCCATCCACCGCTCGCTCGACCGGATGGGTGTCGCCTCGGTCGACCTGATCCAGCTGCACAACCTCGTCCATCCCGGCGAGTGGGAGCAGGCGCTCGGTCACGGCGGGGCCCTCGAGGCAGTGCTGGAGGCCCGCGACGAGGGGCTCGTCCGCTTCGTCGGCGTCACCGGCCACGGCCTGACGGTCGCCCACCAGCACCGCCGCGCACTCGACGTCTTCCCGTTCGACGCCGTGCTCGCGCCGTTGAACCCCGTCGCGCTCCGCGATCCGGTCTACAGGCAAGATTTCGACGCGCTCGCGCGGGTATGTGCGGAACGGAACGTCGCGCTGCAGACCATCAAGGCGATCACGCGCGGGCCGTGGGGAAGCACCGGTCCGACGGCTGCGACCTGGTACGAGCCTCTCACCAACCGGGACGAGATCGACGTCGCCGTTGCATTCGTCCTCGGTCACGAGAACGTGTTCCTGAACACGGTGGGAGACCGGGCGTTTCTTCCCCGCGTGCTCGACGCAGCCGAGCGCTTCTCAGGCCCACCCGACCAGGGCGCGGTTGACGCGCTCGTCGAGCGAGCCCGCATGACCCCGCTCTTCGTCTCCTGACCACACTGGCGAGTGCGCACGTTTGCACCCTGCTTGCAGAGACAGACTTGCACCCTCGAGAACGCCGGAGCGACGGCGTTCAGCGCAGATCCTTGTTCGCCTCCTGGTCAACCGCTAGAGCAAGTGACCGACCAGAGGCAGGAGCCCCCCGGCGTTACGAGACCAGAGACGCCATCTCGACCTCGCAGCCCTCTCGCCACATCCGCGCCACCGTCCGACACCTTGACAGGCGGCTCGGAGCGGTCTCGAGCGCTCGCGTCCTCCGCTTCTAACAGCAATGGGCGACGTGCCGCGAGGCTCGTCCGCGCACCGAGAACGGCTTAACGGAGCGGCGCCGGAGTCGAACCGACCGAGCGTGGGGCTACCACACCGCACAGGTTTTGAAGACCTGCTGGGCCACCGGGCCCATGCCGCTCCGCGGCTGAGGCTACCCTCGCGCCGCGCCGGCGAGCTCGGGACGCGGTCGGCCTACCGTGCCTCGGGCTCGCACCACGCGAGGACGTCGGCGAAGCGCCGGTCGGCGAGCGACCCGAAGACCGACTCGCGGGTCAGCCTCGCCCGGGTCGTCGCCGGGCTCGTGATGCCGCAGAGGAAGCGCGCGCGCTGGCGCGGTGTCTCGAGCGCTTCGGGATGCGCGGTCGCGAGCGCCGCGAGCGCCTGCGCGTCGACGATCTCGCCGACCGGTGGGACGGCAGCCGAAGGCGGCAGGCGCTGCGCCACGCCGTCGAGACAGAAGCTGCAGTGGCCGCATGGCTCGTCGCGGACGTCGCCGAAGTAGCGGACGAGCTCGTTCACCTGGCAGCCGGCGTGCGTGACGAGCGCCACGACGCGCTGGATGCGGTCCGTCTCGGCCTGCTCGCGACGCTCGAAGCGCTCGGCGAGCCGTTCGACGAGCCCGTCCATCGAGCCGGGTCGGTCGAGAACCGTGTAGCGCTGATGCACACCCGCAGCTTGCACCTCGATCAGCTGCCGCTCCTCGAGGTGCCCGAGTGCAGCGACGATTCGATCACGGTTCTCGCCCAGCTGGTGCGCCGCGGCATCGGGGTCGAGCTTCGTCCAGCTGCGCCCGGACGTGCCGCTCGCGACGAGTCGGCGGAGAAAGTCGGCGCGCCCTTCGTCGAACCGCGCGAACACGTCCTCGAACGAGCCCGCGACCGGGCGGATGGAGTATCCCGCGTAGAACGGCGTCCCCTGCCGGAGGAGCCCTTCGAGCTCGAGGTAGGTCAGGATCGTCCGGAGGACGAGCGGTCGCACGTCGAGCCGCCCCGACAGCTCGTACTCCGAGACGGCGAACGGCCTGCCCGTCTCGTTGGCGAAGACCTCCTCGACGAGCGTCGTAATGACCTCGCGCGTGGGCGTGTCGCCGTAGGCGAAGTTCTCGAGGGTCGGGACGTCGTCGCCGCAGGCGAACAGCTCGCAGATGCCGGGAGCGCCGTCGCGGCCGGCGCGTCCGATCTCCTGCGAATACGACTCGAGCCCCTTCGGCAGGTTGAGGTGGTAGACGTAGCGGACGTCGGCCTTGTCGATGCCCATCCCGAACGCGATCGTCGCCACCACGACGTTGCGATCCGACTCCGTCCACCAGTCCTGGACGGCGGTCCTCTCATCGGTGGCCATGCCGGCGTGGTACGCACGCGCGGGCAGCCCGGCTCCGCGAAGCAGCGCCGCCACCCGGACCGCCTCTCGCTGCAACGTGACGTAGACGATCGTCGTGCCCGACGGTCGCGCCCGCAACCTGTCGATCAGGAGCTGATCCCGATCGCCCGCTTCGGCCGGCGTCGTCAGAAGCGTCAGGTTCGGTCGATAGAAGCCCGTCACGATCGCGTCCCCGGGCTCGATCCGGAACCCGGCGCAGATGTCGCTCACGACCGCGGGCGTCGCCGTGGCGGTCAGCGCGAGCACGCGCTCGGCGCCGAGGTCGCGGGCGTATGTGGCGAGCTTGAGGTAGTCCGGGCGGAAGTTGTGGCCCCACTCGGAGATGCAATGCGCCTCGTCGACCGCGAAGAGCGCGATCCTCGTCCGTTCGAGTTGTGCGACGAAGCGCTCGTTGTTGAAGCGCTCCGGCGCGACGTAGAGAATCTCCACGCCTCCGTCCCGGAGCCGTTGCGAGACCTCACGCGCCTCCTCCGGGCCCAGGCTGGAGTCGAGGCGCGCCGCCCCGACGCCCTGACGGACAAGGGCGTCGATCTGGTTCTTCATGAGTGCGATCAGCGGTGAGACGACGACCGTCACGCCGTCGAGCAGCACGCCCGGTAGCTGGTAGCAGAGGCTCTTGCCCGCCCCGGTGGGGAACACGGCGAGCGCCGAGCGGCCCTCGAGCAGCGTCTCGACGACTCGCTGCTGGCCCGGCCGGAACGACTCGTGCCCGAACCGCGTGTTGAGCGCGAGGAGCACCGCAGTCCGGTCGACCGTTGTTTCCACAGATGACACGTAGCACGTGACCCGGCGTGTCCGACAGAATCGGCCCGTGCCGCACATCCGCCTGATCGACCCCGAGGACGCCGAGGGGCTGCTCGCCGAGCAGTACGAGGCTGCGGTCGAGCGCGCCGGCAAGGTCTTCAACATCGTCCGCTCGATGAGCCTCAACCCGGCGGTGCTGAGCCGCTCGATGGAGCTCTACAAGGCGATCATGTTCGGGCCGTCCGGGCTGACGCGGCAGGAGCGGGAGCTGCTGGCGACTGTTGTCTCCGCAGCGAACGAGTGTTACTACTGACGGCGCTCCCACGCCGACGACCTCCGTGACGAGGGCGCCCCAGACGAGCTTGCCACCCACGTCGAGCACGACTACCGCCGAGCTGACCTCGACGACCGCACGCGCGCCCTCTGCGACTACGCGCGGAAGCTGACGCTGATGCCGTCCACGGTGGGCGCCGAGGACGTGGAGGCCCTCAGGGCGCACGGGCTCGACGACGCGGCGATCCACGACGCGATCCAGGTGATCGCCTACTTCAACTACATCAACCGGATCGCGGAGGGCGTGGGGACCGACCGGGAGCCGGAATGGGCGCCGCGCTCCTACGAGGCGCCGGCGGGTTAGCCGAGCGCCGCCCGGATCTTCTCGACCGTCGCCGCCTCTACCTGGTCTCCGCCGCCGGCGGCCCTGCCGACCGACTCGGCGAGCTCGAGGACGAACGCGCGATAGCCCTCCAGTTCGTCGGGCGCCTTCGCTTGCAGCGTGGCAACCGCGGCGTGCAGCGCTTCGATCGTCCCGTTCTCGACCTCGTCGGGCGAGGCGACCATGCCGAAGCCGGTGCCACCTTCGGAGGCGAGGTCACGGAGGAGCTGGCTGTCGTCGTCGCGCGAGCCCTTGAGGTACTTCGCGAGCGACGATGCCTCCTTGAACGTGTCGAAGAAGCTCCGGTCGCTGACGGACACGAGCATGCCTGCCCCGGTCGCACCCTTCCGCAGCTGATCCCACTCTTCCTCGGTGAAGTCGGCCTTGCCTGCCATCGAGCCCTCCTTTGTCCTCGTTTCGAGGCGCATACCCGCAGCCGGGCAAGAGCATGCGCAGAACTACGCGCGTGGCGACCGACGCAGCACCCGGCGGTCGCCCACCCGGCGCGTGACCCCGTCACCGTCCATGCGCTCGAGCAGGAGCTGCGCGTCGCGGCGGCCGACGCCCGCCAGGTCGCGGAAGCGCGCGAGCGTGATCTCGCCCGCCGCGGCGGCCTCGGTCGAGACGAGGTCCCTTGCGACCTCGTACGCCCCGGCAGAGACGGCGAAGCCGTCGCCGAGCCGGACGAGGCGGCCCGAGGTCTCGAGGAACCGGGCCAGCTCCGGATCGTCGACCTTCGTCGCCGCGAGACCGGCGGCGTCGAGCCCGGCTTCCAACTCGGACGCGGCGGCGGCACGCGCCCCGAGCGAAGCTGCGGCCCCCGGCAGATACGCCTTGGGACCGCGGCGCTCGACGGGAAGGAGCTCCAGGACGGCCGCAGCCCACGGCTCGGTGGGCAGCAGCTCGCCGAGCGGCACGCCCGGATCGAGTGGAGAGCTCTCGGCGCGCGACCGGAGCCGCTCCTCGACCAGGGCGCCGGTTTCCTCGAGCCACGCGTCCGAGAACGCCCAGCCGTCCATGACACGGACGGCGTCGAGCCCTTCCTCGAGTTCCGCTCGCCCGAGCAGCGCGCGAGCGGCGAGCGCCTCCAGGCCCATGGGCTCGTGGACGAGCGCGCGAACGATCGACGCGGGATCGCCCTTCTCGAGCAGGCGGTCGCGCTCGCTGTCGACCCGGCGCGGCGGCGACGGATCGAGCACCACGGCGCCGGCGACGGTCGTCTCCTGCCGGAGGACGACGCGATCGCCGCGCGCGGCGACGACCGGTGCTGCCAGGCGCAGCTGGGCGTGGTCGTCCCCGACGCGCACGACGCGTGCCGGGATCCGCGCCGTGCCGTGGTGCACGGACAGCCGGGTGCCGTCGGGAATGGGCTCGAGCTCGCTGAGCGTGACCTCGAGCCGATACGAGCGAGGGAACGCGCCCGGCGCGACGAGCGCCTCACCGCGCTTGACCTCCGAGCGCTCGATCCCCGGAAGGCTGACGGCGACACGCTGGCCTGCCTCGGCTCGTTCCACGGCCGTGTCGTGTACCTGCACCGAGCGGACACGGACGTCCCGCCCAGACGGCTCGAGGCGCAGATGGTCTCCCTCCCCGATCGCGCCCGACCAGAGCGTCCCGGTGACGACGGTGCCGATCCCACGCAGCGTGAACACGCGGTCGACGTACAGGCGAGTCGCGTAGTCGGCACGACGTTGACTCGTGTCCTGCGCGACTGACTCGAGTGCGTTGCGCAGCTCGTCGATCCCCGCTCCGGTGACGCCGCTCACCGCGACGACCGGCGCGCCCGGGACGAGCTCGCGGGCCTCTTCCACGGCCAGCTCGAGCGTCTCCGAGTCCACCGCGTCGGCCTTGGTCACGGCCACGACGCCGTGCTCGACCCCGAGGAGCCTCAGGATCGCGAGATGCTCGTGGGTCTGCGGGCGGGCGCCCTCGGCCGCGTCGACAACGAGGAGGAAGAGGTCGATGCCCGTCGCCCCGGCGACCATCGTGCGTACGAACCGCTCGTGCCCGGGGACGTCGACGAGCGACAGCACGAGGCCGTTCGGGAGCTCGAGCGGCGCGTACCCGAGGTCGATCGAGATCCCGCGGGCCTGCTCCTCGGGAAGTCGGTCGGTGTCCTTGCCGGTGAGCGCGCGGACGAGCGTCGTCTTGCCGTGGTCGACGTGCCCCGCCGTGCCGACCGTCAGCGGCACTAGGACGCGTTGGCGATCGCCCGGCGAGCCCGCAGGACGGCGCGAGCGGCCTCGTCGACCTCGTCGTCGGACAGCGTGCGCGCGTCGAGCAGGAGGCGGCCGTCGCGGACGACGCCGACGACCGGGGGCTCCCCGAGCCGCAGAGGGGCAGCGAGCGTCTCCTCGATCGCGCACGCGAAGCTCGGGAGCTCCGCGAGGGGCAGCGCGCCGCCCCCGACGCGCGCGACGGTCTGCTCGACCTCGCCGCCGATGAGCCCCGCGAGCCGCTCGGCTCGCGCGCGCACGACTTCGGGCTGCTCGTCGAGCATGCGCAGCACGGGGATCTCGTGACGCGCTCGCTCCGGGTCGCTCAGCAGAGCGAGCGTTCCCTCGAGGGCGGCGAGCGTCAGCTTGTCGGCACGAAGTGCCCGCTGGAGCGGATGGCGGCGCAGTCGCTCGATCAGCTCGCCGCGCCCCACGAGGATGCCGGCCTGCGGCCCGCCCAGGAGCTTGTCGCCCGAGAAGCAGACGAGGTCCGCGCCCGCGGCGAGGCTGGCCGCAGCCGTCGGCTCGTCCCCGACGTCGAGCAGGGCGCCGGAGCCCAGGTCGTCGACCAGCGGGAGTCCTGCTCGCGCTGCGATCCGCGCCAGCTCCTGCGTCGAGACGGCGGCCGTGAACCCGACGATGCGGTAGTTCGACTGGTGCACGCGGAGCAGCGCAGCCGTCTCCGGGCCGATCGCGCGTTCGTAGTCCTCGGCTCTCGTCCGGTTCGTCGTGCCGACCTCGATCATCCGCGCACCCGAGCGAGCGAGCACCTCGGGGATCCGGAACCCGTCGCCGATCTCGACGAGCTCCCCGCGCGACACGACGACCTCGCGCCCCTCGGCCAGCGCGGCCAGCGCGAGCAGCACCGCTGCGGCGTTGTTGTTGACGACGAGCGCGCCCTCCGCGCCGGTCAGACGTCGCAGCGCGTCGACGACGTGCTCCTGCCTCGACCCGCGCTCGCCGGCGCCGAGGTCGAGCTCGAGGTTCGAGTAGCCGCGCCCTACTTCTGCGACGCGCTCGAGCGCGCTCGACGCGAGCGGCGCCCGCCCGAGGTTCGTGTGCACGATCACCCCTGTTGCGTTGAGCACGCGCCGGAGCGAGGGCGCCCGAAGCCGCTCGAGCTCGGCGCGCGCTGCCACGACCGGATCGCCGGGATCGCCGCCGGCACGGATCGTCTCTCGCGCGCGCTCCAGCGCGCTGCGGGCGGCGGCCGTCGCGAGCGAGCGCGGCGCAGCGGCGAGGACCTCGTCGCCGAGCAGCCGGTCGACCGACGGGAGGTCGCGCAGCGTCACATGACGAAGTCTACGAAGCGCGAAGCGCCGGAACGACCTCGCGCAGGAGCGCGACGAGGTCGCCCGCGGCCCGCGCGCCGACCTCCAGGACACGCTCGTGGTCGATCGGCTCGGGCAGGACACCGGCGGCCGCGTTGGTCACGCAGGAGAGCGCGAGGCAGCGGATGCCCATGTGCCGCGCGGCCAGCACCTCCGGCACGGTCGACATGCCCACGAGGTCGGCTCCGAGCGTCCGCAGCATGCGGATCTCGGCCGGCGTCTCGAAGGCCGGGCCGAGCCATGCCGCGTAGACGCCCTCGCCGAGGGTCAGCCCGAGTCGCCCGGCTGCGGCGTGCGCCAGCGACCGGTAGGCCGGGTCGTAGGCGTCGGACATGTCGGGGAAGCGCGGCCCGAGCGTGTCGTCGTTCGGCCCGACGAGCGGCGACGAGCCCTGCAGGTTCAGGTGGTCGGAGATGGCGACAAGGGTTCCCGGGGTGACGGCGGCGTCGAGCGCACCGCAGGCGTTCGTGAGCACGAGGCTCGAGACCCCGAGGCGGCCGAGCACGCGGACGCCGAAGACGACGGTCGGTGGAGGATGACCCTCGTACAGGTGCGCGCGGCCCTTCATCACGGCCACGGGCACCCCGCTGAAGCTGCCGATCACGAGCGTCCCGGAATGGCCAACGGCGGTCGAGACCGGCCAGCCCGGGATCTCGCCGTACGGGATCTCGACCGCGTCGTCGACCGCGTCCGCGAACCCGCCGAGCCCGCTCCCGAGGACGACGCCGACCTCGGGCCGAAGGTCGGTGCGCGCGACGATCGCCGCGACGGCGTCGTCGAGGCTCACGTGGAGCCCTCCGCACGGCGCTCGCCGACCATGGCGACGACCCGCGCCACGGCCTCGGCGGGATCGTCGGTCACGTACAGGAGCTCGAGGTCGCCCGGAGACACGAGCCCGTTGCTGAGCATCTCCTCGCGCACCCACTCGAGCATCTCGTCCCAGTAGTCGGAGTCGAAGAGCACGACGGGGAACGAGCCGATCGTCTCCGTCTGGATGAGCGTCAACGCCTCGAACAGCTCGTCCATCGTCCCGAAGCCGCCGGGGAAGATCACGAAGCCCTCGGCCGCTTTCACGAACATCGTCTTGCGGGCGTAGAAGTGCTTGAAGGTGACCCCGATGTCGCAGTAGGCGTTGAGCCCCTGCTCGTGGGGCAGCACGATGTTGAACCCGACAGACAGGCCACCCGCTTCCTTCGCGCCGCGGTTGGCGGCTTCCATGACGCCGGGCCCGCCCCCCGTGACCACGGCAAGGCCCGCCTCGGCGAAGAGGCGTGCGGTGTGCCTCGCCGCCTCGTAGGTGGGTGACTCCTCGCCGACCCGGGCCGAGCCGAAGATCGAGACCGCAGGCCGGTCGATTTTCTGGACCGCCTGGAATCCGGCCAGGAACTCCGATGCGATCAGCGAGACGTCGCCGGCCAGGTTCTCCTCGGTTCGCCGCAGCAGCTGCTTGTCGAACTCACCGCTGCGATTGCTCACAGGCGGTCCTGCGGCACGTGGGCGGCGATCATGCCGAGGATGAGCACGGCAATCGTCACGACCGACGCAACCGCGACGACATGGCCGAGCCTCCGCGCCTCACCGGGGCTCTGCCGCCCGCCGCCTGCACGCAGCACGCGCCACGAGCGGAGGACGTGCGCTCCGTCGAGGAACGCGATCGGCGCGAGGTTGATCAGGTTCAGGAGAAAGCCGGCGTACGCGAGCGCGCGCAGCAGGTCGGAGTCGATCGCGACGGCCGCGACGAGACATGCGATCGCCGCGAGACCGCCGGCGACCGGCCCTGCGAGCGAGACGCGCGCGTTGAGCCACGGGTCGAAGCGCATGTTGCGCAGCGCGACGTACGCCCCGAGGAACGGGATGAACACCGGCAGCTGCGGATCGAGCCCTGCCCGCTTGGCCTCCACGTAGTGGCCCAGCTCGTGCGCGAGGATGAGGAGCACGACGCCGACCCCGAACTTCCAGCCCCAGATGAGCGCGTACCCGCCGACGGCGAGGAAGATCCCGAAGAACTTGAGGACGAAAGCGCCGAACTTGAGCATGACGCCGAGGAGGACGACGAGCGGCGCGAGCAGCCTCGCGAGCAGCGAGCGCCGATCGCGGTGGTGCTCGCTCGGCAGCGTCGCCGGCTCCGGCGCCGTGACGGGCTCGAGGTCCCTGTCGTAGCGCTCGCTCATCCGCGCGCGGCGCTCCGGGCCCGGTGGCCCGGTCGGCTTGGATGTGGGTCGGGCACGGCTCCTACACGCTAACGGGCGCGGGCGGCTCCAGCCCGTCGAGCCTCTGGACACGCGGGATCGGCGACGGCACGAGCCAGAGGGCGGCGAGGACGCCGCCGACTGCGGCGATCACCATCGTCTCGCGGATCCCCAGGTGTGTGCCGAGCGCTCCGCCGACGACTGCGCCGAGCGGGCGGATGCCGTAGTTGATCGTCGTGAACGCGCCGCTCACACGGGCGCGAACGGCGTCGGGTGTGACGGTCGTCTGGAGCGCGTTGAGGTTGACGTCGAACAGCATCACCCCGAGTGCCGAGACGAACTCGACCGCGCCGAGCACCAACGCCGCCACCCAGTCCGGGCCACCGGCGAGCGCGAGGAACGCGATCGGCGCAGGGAACAGGATCGCACCCACGACGATGATCGGGCCGACCCCGAACCGGTGGGCCAGTCGCGGCGCCAGCACGGCCCCGAGCAACCCGCCGAGGGCGCCGATTCCGAACGCGAGCCCGATCACGCCCGCCGAGAGGCCCAGCGTGCGGCTCGCAAAGAGGACGAGGAGCGCCTGGGCGATGAACGTGAAGAAGTTGAGCGTCGTGGCGCACCCGAGGCTCGCCCGCAGGTACGGGTGCCGCAGGACGATGCGCAGGCCGTCGAGCGCCCGGCGGAGGAGCGGCTCCGCGGTCGACTCGACCGGCCGCTCCTCCACGCGGACACGGGCGATCTGCACCGCCGACGCGACGAACGTCAGCGCGTCGACGAGGACCGCGACGGGGGCAGTGAGAAGCTGAACGAGCGCGCCGCCGACTGCCGGCCCGGCGACGAACGAGACGGAGCGGGAGGCGCTCAGCTTGGAGTTGGCCTCCAGGTACCGGCTGCGATCGACCAGGCTGACGAAGAACGGCTGATACGACGTCGAGAAGAAGACCTGGCCGATCCCGGCGAGAAGCGCGACGACGAACAGGTGCGCGAGCGTGAGGGCGTCGACGGCATACGCGACGGGCACGCTGGCCAGCACGAGCGCCCGGCCGAGGTCCGCTCCGATCAGAAGCGGCCGCTTCTGCTCCCGCTGGTCGACCCAACTGCCGACGAAAAGCGACAACAGGTTGGGCGCCCAGACGGCAGCCGTGAGCAGCCCGATCTCGGTCGCGCTCGCGTCGAGGAGCACCACGGCGATCAGCGGCAGCGCGAGCTCGGAGATCCGGTCGCCGAACTGCGAGAGCGTCTCGCCGATCCAGAACGTGCGGAACCGGCGGTCGTGCCAGAGCGAGCGGCCGGACGGCGCCGAGGGAGACGTCACGAGCTCTCCTGCCGCGACCTGTCCTGCGCGGACTGCTCGGGCAGCACATAGCGCAGGAACCGCACGCCCCGGCTGCCGCGCGGGGCATCCTCGGCACTGCGCTGCACGAATGGCGCGAGCAGCTCCTCGATCGACCTCTCGAGCGCGGCCAGCTCCGCCGCCCCCACGACGATCCGGGTGTTCGAGAGGCCGCTGCTCTTTCGCCAACGCGGCGGCAGACGCTCCTCGACATCGGCGAGCCATCTCCTTGGCAGCTCGTCCGCCTGGAGGAACATCTGCTGCGTGAGCGCCCGGTACGCCGCCTGGCCCTCCACGTCGTGCGGGTCGTCGGGCGCGACGAAGCGAAACCCGCGACCGGCGGCTTCCCACCAGCGCTCGCGCGCGTCCTCCCCCCGCTCGGCGTCGCGGACGAGGCCGAACGTCGCGAGGTGCCGGAGGTGCCAGCTCGTGACCGACGGCGTGGCGCCGACCTCGGGCGAGAGCCGTGACGCAGTCGAGGGGCCGTGGCGCTGCAGGCGGCTGAGAATCGCAAGACGGACGGGGTGAGCGAGCGCCCGCATCGCCTGCGGGTGCGCGAGCTCGACATCGCCGTAGGGATTTGTGAGAGACATCTCTCGAGAGTACCCTCTCACATCTTCGCGCGTCAAACGCGGCCAGTAGGACTGGCCCTAGGTGCCTCTCCCCACGGCGCCCCGCCCCGTGCAACCCGTCGCAGCGGACAGACCCTACGGGGTCAGTCCCCTTGCACTTCGAGGGTTCCTGACGCGGTCAGGAACCCTGTCCGATCCACTCCTCGCCGCCGACGTAAAGCTCCTTCTTCCAGAGCGGCACGGTCTGCTTGAGCGTGTCGATCGCCTCGCGGCACGCCTCGAGCGCGGCCGCTCGGTGGGCGGCCGAGACGGCGATCACGACGCTCGTCTCGCCGATCTCCACCGATCCCACCCGGTGATGGATCGCGACGTCGACGATGTCGTGGCGCTCGCGAAGCCCCGCTGCGATCCGTTCCATCTCCGCTTCGGCCATCCCCTCGTAGGCCTCGTACTCGAGGCGGACGACGTCGCGGCCCCGCGAGCGCGAGCGGGTCGTCCCGACGAAGGTCGCGATCGCCCCCGCGTCGTCGGACGCGACCTCGGCCGCGACGCGCTCGAGCGAGAGCGGCGCCTCGGAGAGCCGGAAGTCGCCCCCGGAGACGGGCGGGATGACGGCGACCTCGTCGCCGTCGGCCAGTTCCGCGCTCCGGTCGACGTAGCTTCGGTTCACGGCGTAGACGAGGCCCGCCGGCTCCTCCCCGAGCCCGAGCGCAGGCCACACGTCACCGACCCGCGCGCCGTCGGCCAGGTCCAGATCACGCTCTCGCACCCCCGCCTGCTCACGCAGCGCGGCAAACAGCTTCACGCCGACCCTCACGCCGTTGAGCGTATCCAGCGGTTGCCGATCGGGGCCGCTGTCATGTTACATCTGCGGGCGTGACGACCCTCATCCCGCGCGCGAACCTGAACGAGCAGGTCTACGACCGGCTCAGGCGCCGGATTCTCGCGCGGGAGCACGGCCCGGGCGACAAGCTGAGCCTTCACGAGCTCGCCGCCGAGCTCGGCGTCTCGCGCAGCCCGGTGCACCACGCGCTGACGCGGCTCGTGTCGGAGGGGCTCCTGACGGTCAAGGCCCGGCGCGGCTATTTCGTCACTCCCGTCACCACTCGCGCGCTGCTCGAGGGCTACGACGTCCGGCTCGCAATGGAGTCACACGCGGCCGACGTCGCGGTCGAGACGGCGACCGACGAGCAGCTCGCGGAGCTTCGGGTCAGGCTCGACGCGACGGCCGAGGCGCTCTCGCACGAGGAGTGGGACGCAGCGAACGCCGCGTTCCACGAGACGCAGGTCGATCTCGCGGGGAATGGGCTGCTCTCGCGCTTCTATCGCGAGCTGTCGGTGAACCTGATGATGCAGCTGATTCGCGGTGGCACCGTCGAACGCGGCGCGTACCTCGTCACCGAGCACCGCGCGATCGTCGAGGGCCTCGAGGCCAGGGACGCTGCGGCGGCACGAGCGGCGATCGCCCGGCACGTCGAGACCGGGCGCCGCATCGCGCTCGACGCCGTCGCGCGCGCCGGCGGCTCGCTCTAGCTGGGCTCCCGCGAGCACGCGCCCCGCCGGGCATAGGATCACCACCGTGGCGATCACGCCCGACCGACGTGTAACCGAATCGGGCATCGAGGTGAAGCCCGTCTACGGGCAGGGCGACGCGACAGGCGCCGCGGACCTGCCGGGCTCGTTCCCGTTCACCCGGGGCCCGTACGCCGACATGTACCGCGGCCGCCCGTGGACGATGCGCCAGTACGCGGGCTTCGGGTCTGCCGAGGAAACGAATGCGAGGTTCCACACGTTGCTCCACCGCGGGCAGACGGGGCTTTCCGTCGCGTTCGACCTCCCGACGCAGCTCGGCTACGACTCGGACGACCCGGTCGCCGAAGGCGAGGTCGGCCGGACAGGGGTCGCAATCGACTCGGTCGAGGACATGGAACGCCTCCTGCGCGGCATCCCTCTCGCAGAGGTCTCGACGTCGATGACGATCAACGCGCCGGCAGCGCTGCTGCTGCTCTGCTACGAGCTCGTCGCAGCCGAGCAGGGGATCGGCGGTAATGCGCTTCGCGGGACGGTGCAGAACGACGTCTTGAAGGAGTACGTCGCGCGGGGCAACTACATCTTCCCGCCGCGTCCGTCGATGCGGCTGACGACCGACCTGTTCGCCTACTGCGCCGAGCGTGTCCCGAGCTGGAACACGATCTCGATCTCCGGCTACCACATCCGGGAGGCCGGGTCGACGGCCGCCCAGGAGCTCGCCTTCACGCTGGCGAACGGGATCGCGTATTGCGAGGCGGCGGTCGCGGCCGGTCTCTCGCCCGACGAGTTCGGCGCACGGCTCTCCTTCTTCTTCAACGCGCACAACCACGTGCTCCAGGAGGTCGCAAAGTTCCGGGCCGCCCGGCGCCTGTGGGCGGCGATCATGCGCGACCGGTTCGGCGCAACGAGCGCGAGGGCGCAGGCGCTGCGGTTCCACGCCCAGACCGGCGGCTCGACGCTCACCGCCCAGCAGCCCGAGAACAACCTCGTGCGCGTCGCCGCTCAGGCGCTTTCGGCGATCTACGGCGGCGCCCAGTCGATCCACACGAACGGCTTCGACGAGGCGCTCGCGCTGCCGACCGAGCGAGCCGCGACCCTCGCGCTCCGAACCCAGCAGATCCTGATGCACGAAGCCGGGACGACCGACACGGCCGACCCGCTCGGCGGCTCGTGGTTCGTCGAGGCCCTGACCGACGAGCTCGAGCGCCTGGCGACGGAGCTGATCGAGCGGATCGACGAGCTCGGCGGCGCGGTCGCGGCGATCGAGGCGGGCTGGGTGCAGGAGCAGATCGAGGAGTCGGCGTTTCGCTGGCAACGGGACGTCGAGAGCGGCGAGCGCCCGATCGTCGGGGTCAACCGCTTCACGACCGACGAGCCAGAGCGCGTCGAGCTCCACCGGCTCGATCCCGCGATCGAGCGGGCGCAGCGCGACCGAACGCAGGCGCTGCGCGCCCGTCGCGACGCCGCAGCGGTCGAGGCGGCGGTCGCCGAGGTGTGCCGCGTCGCCGAGACCGACGAGAACCTCCTGCCTGTCCTCCGCGAAGCGCTCGCGGTCCGCGCCACGATCGGCGAGCTCTGCGGCGCGCTGCGCGCGCTGTGGGGCACGTACGACGCGCGCTGAGCGCGTCGCCTGGGGCATGGCCTGAGGCAGCGACCTGAGGCACGTACGCTTGCCCGATGAGCAGAGTGGGCCGCCTCGCCGTCCTGGGTCTCGTCGCGATGCTCGTGGCTGCGACTCTCCTTGCCCTCTCGCTGGGCGGTGACACGGCGCCGGCCGCGAACACGGCCACACCGGATTTCGCGAAGGACGTCGCGCCGATCGTCCGGGAGACGTGCGCGGGGTGCCACCGGGACGGCGGGATCGCGCCGTTCGCCTTCCGTACCGAGCGCGACCTCGCGAGTCGCGCGGCACTCGTCGTCGCGGCCGTGGAGGGTCGCCGCATGCCGCCGTGGCCGCCGAGCGCCTCGTCGCCGCACTACGTCGGTCAGGCTCGTCGAACGCTCGACACCCGGGAACGCGCGACGCTCGTCAGGTGGGCCAGGTCACAGCTGGTGCGCCCGGGCGGCGCACGCCGCGGCACTCCCGTCGGGACCGCCCCCGGCGCGACCATTGCGCTACGCGCCGGCGAGTCCCGGCTCGAGCTCGAGATGGCGACGTCCTATCGGCCCTCGGCGGCCCGGGGCGCGACGGACGATTACCGCTGCTTCCTCCTCGATCCCAAGCTCGCGGGCGACCGGTTCGTCACGTCGGCGCGGATCGAGCCGGGCGCCGCATCGCTGGTCCACCACGTGATCCTCTACCGGATCGGGCCGGGGTCGGTCGCAGAGGCTGCGTCGCTCGACCGTCGGGCGCCCGGGGCCGGATGGACATGCTTCGGCGGCCCGGGGGTGGGAGCGGGAACGGCGAATCCGCGCGGCTTCCTCGACGACGCGGGCTGGATCGCCGCATGGGCGCCGGGTTGGGGCGGTGACCGACTTCGCGACGGCACCGGCATCTCGCTTCCGGCGGGCAGCCGGATCGTGATGCAGGTCCACTACAACCTCCTGAACGGAACACGGCCGGATCGTTCCCGCGCTGTCCTCACCACGGCGCCCGCGAGCCGCGACTTGACGCCACTCCAGACGGTTCTCCTCCCGGCGCCGGTCGAGCTCGGGTGTCGGCCGGGCGAGCACGGGGAGTTGTGCGATCGCACGGCGGCCGTGTTCGATCAGGCTCGCCGGTTCGGGAACGAAGCGGCGCTCGTGCCCACGGGCCTGCTGCTCCTCTGCGGCAAGGACGCGGCGCGGCCGATCGCGCGACCGATGACCTCGTGCGACCGCCCCGTCACGGCGCCGACGACGATCCACGCCGTCGCGGGTCACATGCATCTGCTCGGACGGTCGATCCGCGTCGAGCTGAACCCCGGCACTCCGAGGGAGCGGTTGTTGCTCGAGATCCCGCAATGGAGCTTCCACTGGCAGGCCTCGTACGTCCTCCAGCGACCGGTCCGCGCCGCGGCAGGGGACGTCCTTCGGGTCACGTGCAGGCACGACCCAACGCTCCGCACGGGCGAGCCGCGCTACGTGCTGTGGGGCGAGGGCTCCACCGACGAGATGTGCCTCGGTGTGCTGCAGGTCACACGCGGCTGACGGCGCTTGCGCATCCTGCTCGTCTCGCAGATGTACCCGGGACCGTCGGCGCCCGACCTCGGCACGTTCGTGGCCGACCTGGAGCGCAGGCTCGCCGCACGGGGGCATGAGCTCGCCCGAGCGGTCGTCGACCGCCGCGGGGGGCCGAGCCGACACCTCGCGCTCGCGTGGGACGTCACCCGGACGGCGCGGCAGTTCGGGCCGGACGTCGTCTACGCGCACTTCCTCGTTCCAGCAGGCCTGCTTGCCACGCTCGCGGGACGGGCGCCCGTCGTCCTGACCGCGCACGGACAGGACGTGGCGAATGCCGAGCAGTCGACCGCCATCCGGATGGCGACCCGGCTCGCCGTCCGGCGGGCTACAGGCGTGATCTCGGTGTCGGATTGGCTTCGCGGCCGGCTCGAGGCGGTGGTTCCCGAGGCGTCGGGCAAGACCACGGTGATCGACTGCGGCGTCGACCTCGAGCGCTTCGCTCCGGCAGACGACGCCACGGCGCGGACCGAGCTCGGCTGGCGGCCGGACGGGACGGCGTTCCTCTGTCTCGGGGCGCTCACCGAGCGCAAGAACGTCGTCCGCCTCGCCCGCGCCTTTGCACGCCACGGAGAGGGGTCGCTCGCCTTCGTCGGTGGCGGACCGCTGAGCGGGAAGCTCGAGGGCCGACCCGGAGTACAGGTCGTTGGCCCCGTCTCCCACGAGGATGTCCCACGGTGGCTCGCGGCCGCCGACGTCGTCTGTCAGCCGAGCCTCGTCGAGCCGTTCGGGCTCGCGACGTTGGAGGCGATGGCGTGCGGGCGCTCGGTCGTCGCGACCCGCGTCGGCGGGCCGCCCGAGTTCGTGCCGGCCGAGGCGGGTGTGCTCGTCGACCCCGAAGACGAGCAGGCGCTCGCCGACGGGCTCACGACGGCGGCGGCCCTACACAGGCCGAACCTGGCGGCGCGCGCCGCTGCGGAGGCGCACGACGTGGCCCTGCAGGTCGAGCGCATCGAAGCGCTGCTGCAACGCGCGGCCGGGGCGCCCGCCGCCGAAGGGCGCCCCGATCGCGCTTCCTAGGACGCCGTCAGGCGTCCGGCGCTCTGCCCGGAGGCGGCGTCGGGTCGGCGACTTCCGGCGTCGCCGGGCGGCGCCGCATGGCATCGATGTCGTCGCGGAAGTTCGTGTCCCCGCGAACGACGACCCTGTACGCGATCCAGCCGAGGATCGCGCCGATCGGCGGCGCGATCAGGTAGATCCAGATGTCGTTGAACTCCGTGCCGACCAGCGCCGGCCCGAGGCTCCGCGCCGGGTTGACGGAGGCGCCGCTGATCGGGATCGCGGCGACGTGGATCGCGACGAGCGTCAGCGGGATCGCGAGGAGCGCCGTCCCGCTCGTGCGTTCGCTGACCGTCGAATGGAGGATGACCGCGATGAAGAGCGCACTGAGCACGATCTCGACGACGATCGCGGCCCACGTGTCACTCGCCTGCGTGGTCGTGGTGGCGACGACGGCGTCGTCGTAGGCGATGAGGACGACGATCGAGGCGAGGATTGCTCCGACGAGCTGCGCGATCCAGTACCCGATCATGTCGTCGAACGGCAACCTTCGGTCGAGAAACATGGCGAGCGACACGACCGGGTTGAAGTGCCCGCCTGACACCTCACCGAAGGCGTAGAGCCCGATCAGGAGCGCGAGGCCGAAACCCAGCGCGATCGAGACGATCCCTGCCCCGCCGAACGCCTGCCCGCCGACGTTGAACGAGACGATCGCGAACGAGCCGACGCCGACGAGCGCGAAGGTGCCGAGCACCTCCGCGAGGTACCTCTGCATCTTCTCCATGGACGGCTCCCTTGATCGAGGTCGGAACGTCGGAAGTCTTGCGCACCCGTCGGCTGTTGTCAGCCCTGATCAGCCGTCGGCGCGTGCGTCCAGGTCGGCCAGCCTGAGCTCCACGAGTGGCCTCACTGCATCCTCGAGCCCTGCCTCGCGCGCGGCCTCGAGCGCCTGCTCGTAGCTCTCGCGCACCTTCTCGGGCGCGACACCCTGCTTCAACCGGTTGTCGCCCGTCACGAGCAACCGCTGGATCCTCGCGCGCGCCTCGTCGCCCGCCGGCATGCCGGGAGCCTAGAGAAGCTCGACCGCCGGTACCATGCGGCCGCGATGGTTTCCGTCTTCGCCGTCCTCCAGGTGGTCCTCGGCGCCGGGCTCGTCGGGCTCGTGCTCATGCACTCGGGCCGCGAGGCGGGCTTCGGGGGGATCGGCTTCACCCCCACGTCGCAGGGCGGCACGCACATCGTCGAGAAGAACCTGACGCGCCTCACCGTGGCCGTGGCGATCCTGTTCACGATCAACACGGTGGTGCTGTACCGCGTGCTCGAGTAGCGAGCGAGCGCCGAGGCCGCCGGTCGGCGGGTCGCTATCATCTCGTGTCCACGCGCTGGTGGCGGAATTGGTAGACGCGCCAGGTTGAGGGCCTGGTGGCCATTGCGGTCGTGGAGGTTCAAGTCCTCTCCAGCGCACTTGCAGGACGGGCCCGTCACGGGCCCGTCCGCGTAGCGTGAGCGCTGGGAGATGACCGAGCGATACGTCCACGGCTACGCGACGGAGGAGCAGCAGCGCCTGATTCGGCAGGCCGAGCACTGGCGCGACGACCTGATCCTCTCCGGGACCACGCTGTCGCCCGGGACGCGCCTGCTCGAGGTCGGGTGCGGCGTCGGCGCGGTGCTCGGAGTCCTCGGGGAGGCCTTTCCCGGCATCGAGCTGGCCGGTATCGACATCGAGGAACGTCAACTCGACGTCGCCCGTGTGCATCTCGCCGACCTCGGGCTGCGAGCCGACCTCCGCCGGGCCGACGCGCTCGAGCTTCCCTACGCGGACGCGTCGTTCGACCACGTGTGGATGATGTGGTTTCTCGAGCACGTGCCCGAGCCGGTCGCGGCGCTCCGTGAGGCTCGGCGGGTGCTCGTGCCCGGCGGTGCGCTCACTGCGATCGAGGTCGACTACAACACCGTATGGTCGTCGCCTGCCAGCGACGTGCTCGACGCCCTGTTCGTCGCCGTCGCAGGCGCGATGGACGCCGCCGGACGGAGCGACACCGGCACGCACCTCGCCGGCTGGATTGCCGAGGCGGGGTTTGCCGAGGTCGACCCGGGCGAGCGCCGGCTCGACTTCACGGGTGACGAGCTGGCGCGCCAGGCCGACTACGCCGCCTCGGTCGTCGAGAGCACCCTCGCAGCTCTCGCGGAGGTGTCGCAGGCCACGGCAGCGGAGCTCGGGGCCGGCGTCGCAGCGCTCCGTGCGCTTCCGGGGATCCCGGGCGCACGGTTCGGCTGGACCCTGCACAAGGCGACGGCGACGGCGTAGGGCTCCGGTCAGCCCGGGCCGGCTTCGGGATCTCATATTGACGCCGTCCGGAAGGATCCGTACCCTTCCTGACGAACATACGTTCGTCGACCCCGAGCAGGAGGCAACCCGTGCCGGCCGAGACCGCTCTCACCGCACGTCAACAGGAGATCTGGCAGTTCCTCGTCGCCTACGTCGACGACCACGGCTATCCACCCACCGTGCGCGAGATCGGCGAGGAGGTCGGGCTCGCGTCGCCGTCGACGGTTCACGCACATCTTGCGAACCTCGAGCGCGTCGGGCTCATCAAGCGCGACCCGACGAAGCCTCGCGCGATCGAGCTCACCGGCCACCGGCGGGTCGAGGCCCAGGCAGTGTCCGACGTGCCGCATCTGCCGCTTCTCGGGCGCGTCGCGGCCGGCTCTCCACTGCTGGCCGAGGAGAACGTCGAGGACGTCGTGGCGGTGCCGGAATCGATCGGCCGCGGGGCGGACTTCCTGCTCACGATCCACGGCGACTCGATGGTCGACGCCGGCATCCTCGACGGCGACACAATCGTCGTCCAACGCCGCGACGACGCCTCGAACGGCGACATCGTGGTCGCGCTCGCCGGCGACGACGAAGCGGCCGACGAGGCGACGGTGAAGACCTTCTATCGCGAGGCCGACGGGCGCGTCCGGCTGCAGCCCGAGAACGCGTCGCTCGAGCCGATCTACGCGGACCACGTGCGGATCCTCGGCAAGGTCGTGGGGGTGTTCCGGAGCCTGCGATGAGCGCCGTCGTCACATCGCTCGCGCGGACGCTCGACCAGGAGCTGCTCGCGCTCTCCCGTGGCGCGAGCCTGGAGTGCCTCTGCTGCGGTGAGTTCGTCATGCGACTCCGCGGTGTGCTCGCCTGCCCGGAATGTCGCTCGCTGCTGGCCGACGGAAGGGCGTTGCCGGAGGTGGTGTTGCCCCGCGCGGATGCCTCGAGCGCGTCGTAGGGGCCGCGACGAAGCACATTTCCGCCGCGTGCCCAGGCTCCCCGTTAGAGCACTCTCCGCGTGGCTCTGCAAGCCCACGCGCACTGCGGGCGACGTACAATTGGAGAGCAGGCCGGATGGCCGCGGGCGGCCTCGGTCGTCCGAGGAAAGTCCGGACACCAAAGGGCAAGGACGCTGGGGAAATCCCAGGCGGCGAAAGCCGACGGAAAGTGGAACAGAAAGCAGACCGCCGGGCCACGCCCGGTAAGGGTGAAACGGTGGGGTAAGAGCCCACCAGCATCGTGGTGACGCGATGGCTCGCCAAACCCCGTCCGGTGCAAGGCGAAGCAGGTCCCGTTGACGCGGCCCGCCGAGGGACCGGGTACGCCGCTCGAGCCTCCGGGGAACCGGAGGCCTAGATGGATGGCCATCCACGACAGAATCCGGCTTACAGGCCTGCTACGGAAAATCCCTGTATTTGCAGGGATTTTCTATTTTGGCCGCGGTGTGACGAGGAAGGTCGGCGGGCTCGGCGTCAGTCGGCGATTCGCACCCTGGGGAGGCTGGCGGGGCGTGACGCAGCCCTGCGCCGCTTGTGGGCGGAGCGGCTGGCAGGGGCGAAGTCGCTCCCGGCAAACCAGCGGCCGAACCCGCGCTGGAGCGCTGTAGGGCCGGCCATCGTGACCTCGTGTGCCCGTATCGCGCCGCCCAGCTCGGCCTGGCCCAGATAGACGCGGTAGAACGCGGCGGTGTCTGCGGTGACTGCGAGATCGACGTCGAAGCCGGGATGCTGCAGGCATACCGAGACCTCGGACGGCTCGAGCACCATCCAGTAGCGCCTGGCGGGATCGCGAAAGTCGAACTTGACCACGGTTCGGTTGGGGGGAAGCTGCTCGCGGTCGACGTGGCGGGCCATCCAGACGATGAGCAGGTCGGGATCGAGCTCCTCGAGACGGGGCTCCGTGAACGACCAGGTCGCGCCCCACTCGCCGATCGCCTGCACGACGGGCTTGAGGTCGCGGCCCGCAGGCGTCAACCCGTACTCGAGGGTCCTGCCCTTCGGGCCGGTCCTCCGCTCGACGATCTCGGTGCGCTCGAGCGCGCGTAGGCGGTCGGTCAGAACCGAGCGGGAGATCCCCGGCAAACCGCGTTGCAGCTCGTTGAATCCCCTGGCCCCGCCGAGCATCTCGCGCACGATCAATAGCGTCCAGCGGTCGCCGAGAACCTCACTAGCCTTGGCGACGGGGCAGTACTGCGCGTAGCTGCGCATCGTCGCGCGTCATGCTAGCGGCGCTCCCGGCACAGGTTCGAAAGTCGAACTGGTTGGTTCGAAAGTCGAACCGGTTGGTTCGAATGTCGGTCTGGTTCGGCGAGGCGAGGGCCCTATCGTCGTGGCATGGCTACCGCACCGGCTACGACCGAGGTCGAGCCCGCCGAAATCGAGCCGCACGGCTCGCCCATCGGCGCAGCGTGTCGCCGGCGGGTTGCCGTTCGAGTGCAGATTCATCCTGTCGAGCGTCATGACGGCGACGCTCGAAGCGGTCACGCAACACTGGGAGGACGACGATGAGCGCCATCCAGGCACCCCCACCGGCGACGGTGAAGCCCGACGAGTTGGGCAGCTCGTTGCGCGGAGAGCTGCTTGCACCTGCGGATCCGGGATACGACGCCGCGCGCAGGATCTGGAACGGCGCGATCGACCGCCGCCCCGCCTACATCGCGCGCTGCGCCGGCGTCGCCGACGTCGTCGCCGCGGTGCGCTTCGCACGCGAGCGTGATCTGCTCGTGGCGGTCCGCTCAGGTGGCCACGGGGTCGGCGGTCACGCGCTGTGCGACGGCGGCCTCGTCATCGACTTGTCGCCGATGAAAGGCATTCACGTCGACCCACAACGCCAGGACGGCGCGCGCCGAAGCAGGCGTGCTGTGGGGCGAGCTCGACCGCGAGACCCAGCTCTTCGGGCTTGCGACGGTGGGTGGAATCGTGAGCCACACGGGCGTTTCGGGGCTTACCCTGGGTGGCGGGATCGGCTGGTTGATGCGCAAGTACGGGGCGACGGTCGACAACCTGCTCTCCGTCGACCTCGTCACCGCGGATGGCGAGCTGGTCACCGCGAGCGAGAACGAGAACCCCGATCTGTTCTGGGGAGTGCGCGGCGGCGGCGGCAACTTCGGCATCGTCACGTCGTTCGAATTCCGACTACACGCCGTCGGGCCGATCGTGCTCGCCGGGCCGATCTTCTACCCGCTCGAAGACGCGCCGGCGGTGCTGCGGTTCTATCGCGAGCTCGCGGCCGCCGCGCCCGACGAGCTCACGACGATCTTCGAGCTCGAGCTCGCGCCGCCACTGGCGTTCCTGCCCGAGGACGTGCACGGCAAGCCGATAGTCATGGTGGGCGCGTGCTACGCCGGGGCGCCTGAAGACGGGGCCGAGGTCGTCCGGCCTCTGAAAGAGTTCGGCAGCCCGATCGCCGATCGGCTCGAGCCAAAGCCGTACCTGGCGCTGCAGTCGATGCTCGACCCGTTGGTGCCGCACGGCTGGCACCGCTACTGGAAGTCCGTCGAGCTACCGCCGTTGGCCGACGGGGCGATCGACACACTCATCGACCACACCTCGCGGATCACGTCGCCACGCTCGTACACCATCATCCTCCAGCTCGGCGGGGCGCTCGGTCGCGTGCCGGAGGACGCAACCGCCTTCGGCCAGCGCGACGCCGCGCACAACGTCGTCATCAACGCCGTCTGGACCGAAGACGACCCAGAGGGCGACCGGCACACCGCCTGGGCGCGCGATTTCTTCGACGCCCTGCAGCCGCACGCGCGCGACCGCGTCTACGTCAACTTCCTGGGCGACGAAGGGCCCGACCGCGTCCGACAGGCCTACGGCGCCGAGAAGTACGACCGGCTGGTCGAGCTCAAGCGCAGGTACGACCCGACGAACTTCTTCAGGCTGAACCAGAACATCGTGCCGTACCAGGCGTAGCGGCTGCCGTTGGGCGGTGAGGCTCAGCCTCCAACGCGCACCGGTCACCGTCGATTCCGGGTCGACCCCCGTCCGCGCCGTGCCACAGGATGCGTCGGGACCTGTGAGATCCTGGACCAGCCGGAGGCCCCACGATGTCGGAGGAGAGACTCTTCCAGCGCGGTACGACCCTCGTCCGTCGCTTGCGCCTCGCGCCCGGCGAGGCCATGCCCTGGCACCGCGACCCGTTCCATCGGGTGACGGTGGTGCTTCACGGCGATGCTCTCGCGATCGAGTATCGCGACGGCCGGAGCCAGCGGTTCGAGGTGACGCCGGGGCAGGTCGACTGGGACGAGCCCGGCGAGAGCATTCATCGCGGGGTCAACGTCGGGGAGCAGGACTACGAGGAGATCACGGTCTTCTTCCTCGACCGTCCGGACGCGGTACCGCAGCCGACTGAGGACAGCCGGTAGGAAGGGCGCCGGCTCACTCGTCGACGATCACCTCGAAGCCGCCGTAGATCATGCGCTTCGAGTCGAAGGGCATCGCCTTCGGGCCCATCATGTCCGCGATCCTCGGATCCTTCAGGACCTTTGCGTTGACACGGTCGCGATGCGCGCGCGACTTGTAGACGATCCACGAGAAGACGACGATCTCGCCGCGCTTCGCCTGAACACCCTTCGGGAAGGACGTGACCTCGCCGACCGGCACGTCGTCGGCGACGCATTCGCGGTACTCGAGCGCACCGTGCTCGCGCCAGATCTTTCCCGACTTGCGCGCCAGACGGCGGTAGGCATCGAGATTCTTCTTCGGGAGCGGAATGACGAATCCGTCGACGTAGCGCGCCATGGTGCCTCCTTTGGTCGTGTGGACGGGCTGCGATCCACCTGTACGACGTGACCCATACCCCTCCGAACGCCTTCTCAGGCGCGAAGCGGCAGGACCCGGTGTCAGTGCTGAGACCGCCGGGAGCAGCGGAACTCATCGGAGCGCGCGGACGCTCTCCGGGGCGGGGTTCGGAAGCTCAGGCGTCGCTGGCGATGCCCAGCCGCGGAACGACGGGCTCCTTGTCGCTCCACGGGAAGTTGATCCAACGGTCGGTGCGCCGCCAGACGTAGTCGCACTCGACGAGCGAGCTCGGCTTCTCGTACAGCACCGCGACCCGCACCTCCCCGACCTTGCCGGCGCAGAACTCCTGAACGCTGCGGAGTGTCTGGCCGGTATCGGCGACGTCGTCCGCGATCAGGATCCGGGCCTCGTCGAGATCGACGAAATCGGGCGCGGGCGGGAGGATGCGCGGCACCTCGAGCCGCTCGTCGACACCCGTGTAGAACTCGACGTTCATCGTGTAGACGTTCTTCACGCCGAGCGCGTAGCCAAGCGTGCCGCCGACGAGCAGCCCACCACGCGCGATCGAGAGGATCATCTCGGGGTCGTATCCGTCGTCCGCGACGAGCTGGGCGAGGTCGCGCGACGCCTCTCCGAAGAGCTCCCAGGTCAGGATCTCGCGTTCGCCGGCCAAGGGCTCACGAACCTACACCACGGTCTAGGCTGACGGCGTGGAGGTCTTCAACCTCTTGGGAGACGAGTGGGACCTGCACGGCGAGCGTGACGGCTACCGCATTCGCGACGCGCATGTGGGCATGCGACTCGGCGCCGAGCTGATGGGAGGAAGCCTCTACGAGCTCGACCCCGGCGAGAAGTCCTGGCCGTACCACCTCCACCATGCGAACGAGGAGTGGCTCGTCGTCGTTCGCGGGCGCCCGACGCTTCGCACCTCCGACGGGGAGCAGGAGCTACGCGAAGGCGACACGGTCTGCTTCCCGCGTGGTCCCGCCGGCGCCCACCAGGTGAGCAATCAATCCGATGCTCCGGTGAGGGTGCTGATCCTCTCGACGATGATCGCGCCCGAGCTCGTCGAGTACCCGGACAGCGGCAAGGTCGGCGCGCGCGACGCGAAGGGCAAGCGCCTCCTCATGATTCGTCCCGGCGAGCAGCTCGACTACTGGGACGGCGAGCCCTAGGCTCGAGCTCGCCGGCTGATCAGCCTGCCGCGCGGGAGAGGATCTCCGCGAAGAGGTCTCGCAGCTCCTCGGGGTCGAGCGAGAGTGTTGGCTCACCGACCATCACCTCGAGCTTCTGCCAGCTCGGCGACGTCGTCGTGCTCGGGTCGCCGAAGACGAAGACCTTCCGCTCCTCCGCCACCGAGAGCGCGGCGTCCGAGAGCCGCTCGCGATCGCCGCGGAGCAGGAGGTGGAACATGGCCGTCTGAGGCGGATTCGGCACGACCTCGATCCCGTCGACGGTTGCGAGGGCGGTCGCGAGCGCCCGGGCGTGCGCGAGGAACCGTGGAGCGCCCTCGAGGCGCTCGTCGAGCGCCGCCTCGACCGAGACGACGAACGGGTGCATGGTCACGAGGTTGCCGCCCTGGCGGCGCTGCCAGATGCGCGCCTCGGCGACGAGGTCGGCGTCACCCGCGAGGGCAGCCCCGGCGAGCGCGCCGAGACCTTTGTAGAACGACACGTAGACGCTGTCGAACAGACCGGCGAGCTCCGCGTGGGAGCACTCGTAGTACGGCACCGCCTCCCAGAAGCGCGCCCCGTCGAGGTGCAGCGCGATCCCGCGTGCTCGCGCCCACTCGGTCTGCGCGCCGAGCTCGTCCCACTCCGGGAGTAAGCCGCCGATCTCGCGTTGCGGCAGCTCGAGCAGGAGTGCCGCGACGGGCTCGCGGATCGATTCGAGGTCCTCGAGCCGGATCAACCGGTGCGGGTCGCCGACGAGTCGTGCGCCGAGACCGTGGAGACGCTCGTACGCGCGCTCCTCGTGGAGCTCGAGATGGCACGTCGGGTGGAAGGCAACGGTGCGGACGCCGCGGCGCTCGCTCCAGACCCGGAGCGCGATCGGCTGAGCCATCGTCCCGCTCGGCATGAAGACGGCCGCTTCCTTGCCCAGGAGCTCGGCGATCCGGCGCTCGAGGCGCTCGATGCGCTCCCCGCGGCCGTAGTGGTCCATCCGCTCGTCCTCGCCGGTCCGGTCTGCGAGCACGGTGAGCTTCTCGCGGAGCGTCGGGCCGCCGTGCCACGCGTTGAGGTGGCGTTCGGCCCCGGCGATCGCCTCGCGGATTCGCTGCTCGTCCGGCACGGCGCGGAGCCTAGCCGGGCGCCGGAGCTGTCACGCGTCGCGTCTGGTGATCAGGGCGCGCGCCAGGAGCAGCGCCGCGGCTGCGTACGCGCCGACGACCGAGAACGCCGCTTCCGGGCTCGTCGTGCCCCGCGCACGCGAGGCGAGGTAGCTCGACCTACGCGGCTGCGAAGCCGCGGAGCGCCGCCTCGACGAGCCGAGGGAGCGTCCTCAGGTTGTAGCCGCCTTCGAGCACGGCTCCCACCCGTGGCGCGAGCTGCGCCGAGCGGCGGGCAAGCTCCTCGAACCCGCGCTCCGTCAGCTCCATGTGGGCGAGCGGATCGTCCACGTGGGCGTCGAAGCCCGCCGAGACGAGAACGAGGTCGGGGTCGAACCGGCGGACGGACGGCTCGACGAGCTCGGTGAACGCGGCGAGGTACTCCGCGTCTCCGGACCCCGCTGCGAGCGGGACGTTGAGCGTGGTCTCGTCGCTCGTCCCCGGGCCTCCCGTGCCGGGATAGAACGGCCACTGGTGGATCGACACGAACAGGACCGAGTCGTCGCCGCGGAAGATCGCCTCGGTCCCGTTCCCGTGATGCACGTCCCAGTCGACGATCGCTACCCGTGCGCAGCCGAGGGCGTCCTGGGCGTGGCGCGCCGCGACGGCGGCGTTCCCGACGAAGCAGAACCCCATCGCCCGATCGGGGAGCGCGTGGTGGCCCGGCGGCCGCACGAGCGCGAAGCCTCCGGCCTCCGCAGCCTCGACCGCGCAGCCGGCGGCGAGCAGCGCCGCCTCGAGCGTGGTCGGCCCGGCGATCGTGTCGCCGTCGAGCCATCCCTCCTCCGTGAGCCCAGCGAGCATGTCGAGGTACCCCAACTGGTGGACGCGCTCGACCTGCTCCCTCGTCGCCGGCCGACCCGTGCGGGCTGGGCCGAGGGACTCGAGCAGAAGGGCGAGCCGCTCCTCGCGCTCGGGATGGTGGTGCCGGCTGGTCGGATGGAGGCGACCGAGCGCCGGGTGCGAGATCAGGTCGATGCAGCCTCCCGCAGCCTGCCGGCGAGTCGCCCGAGCCCGAGCTCCTCCGCAGCGACCGCCCCTCCCTCCCAGTCGGGGCCGCGCTCGGGAAGCGGCGGCAGCGGCGCCTCGACGTCGAAGGTCGCGATCCGTCGATATGCGCGCAGCGCCTCCGCCTCCGCCGCGAACCGACCGGCCTCGAGCAGCGCGTCGAGCGTTCCGTACTGCGAGAGAAGCGAGGCCGCGGTTTTCTCTCCGACGCCGCGTGCGCCCGGGATCTTGTCGGAGGGATCGCCCCGCAGAGCGATGAAGTCCGGGACCTGCTCGGGCTCGACGCCGTAGCGCTCGCGGACCTCGGCGGGCCCGATGCGCGCGATCTCGCTGACACCGCGGACGGGTTGGAGGATCGTGACGTCGTCCGCGACGAGCTGGAACGCGTCCCGGTCGGACGTCGCGACGAGCGAGGTGCCGCCGCGAGCTCGCTCGGCGGCGACCGCTGCGCCGAGGAAGTCGTCCGCCTCGAATCCCGCCGCCTTGCCGCAGACGACCCCCGCTGCCTCGAGGAGGCCCGGCGCGAGATCGAGCTGCTCGAGCAGCTCGGGGTCGAACTCCCGGCCGGCCTGGTAGCCGGGCAGGAGCTCGTGCCGGTAAGTCGGGACGAAGAGCGTGTCCCAGCCGACGACCACGGCACGAGGCTGCTCCGCCTCCCAGAGGCGGAGCAGCATGTTGGTGAAGCCCGTGAGCAGGTTCCCGGGCTTGCCGTCGGCACGCCTGATCGAGCGCGGCAGCGCGTGGAAGGCCCGGTGAGCAAACGAGTCGCCGTCGACCACGAGCAGCGGAGCGCTCATGCTCGCCCCCGGTGTCGGACTTCAGTCCGACACCTGCTCTTCCACACAGCGCACCCGCCGGAGCAGGTGTTCGACTGAGGTCGGACACCGTTCACGAGTCCTCCGGCGGCACCGAGCCGACGCTCGCTTCGAGCGCCGTGATCGCCTCGCGCAGGCGTTCGGTCGCCACCGAGGCGGCTTCCGCGTCCTCCAGCCCAACGAGGTCGCCCGTCTCGATCGGCGGGCCGTACGCGACGCGCAGCGGACCGAGCCGCTTCAGGCGCTCCGTACCCGAGATCCCGGCCGGGACGAGCGGCACGCCGGCCGAGAGCGCAATCCGTGCCGCGCCGGTGTGCCAGCGCGCCTCGTAGCGCTTGCGAAGGCCCTTCGAACGGCGTGTCCCCTCGGGGAACATCACCACGGCGTGCCCTGCGCGGCACAGCTCGACAGCCGTGTCGATCGCCTGCTGGTCGCGCTTGCCCCGATCCACGGGAAAGCCGCCACCGGCGTCGACGACCCATCTCAGCGGGCGCCAGTAGAGCTCCTTCTTCGCCATGAAGCGGAGGTATCGGTGTGGGTAGAGCGGGATGCCCAGCGGCCACGGGTCGAAGTTCGACCAGTGATTCGCCGCGAGCACGCAGCCCCCGTCCGGGACGTGCTCGCGGCCCGTCCAACGCAGCCGAAAGGCGATACGCAACGCCGGCCAGCTGAGCAACGCGATGGCGTGGTAGAGCGCGCTCGGCCTTGGACTCCGCGCCATGGGCGCGCAGGATACGTCGCCCCGACGCAGAAGCGCCGCCGAAGCTCATGGTTACCCTGTCACGTCCATGACCCGCCTCGTCATCGTCGAGTCACCCGCCAAGGCGCGGACGATCGCCGGCTACCTCGGCCGCGACTTCGTCGTCGAGTCGAGCATCGGCCACATCCGCGACCTCCCGGAGCGCGCCTCGGACGTCCCGAAGGAGAAGCGCGAGCGGTACGGCAAGCTCGGCGTGGACGTCGAGCAGGGCTTCGACCCTCTCTACATCGTCGACGCCGACAAGAAGCGCGTCGTGACGGACCTCAAGAAGAAGCTGAAGGATTCCGACGAGCTGTTGCTCGCGACGGACGAGGATCGCGAGGGCGAGGCGATCGCGTGGCACCTCAAGGAGGTGCTGAACCCGAAGGTCCCGGTGCGTCGCATGGTGTTCCACGAGATCACGAAGGACGCCATCCAGCGGGCCCTCGACGAGACGCGCGAGATCGACGAGCGCCTCGTCGACGCGCAGGAGACCCGGCGGATCCTCGATCGCCTCTACGGGTTCGAGGTCTCGCCGGTCCTCTGGAAGAAGGTCATGCCGCGACTCTCGGCGGGTCGCGTGCAATCCGTCGCGACGAGGCTCGTCGTCGATCGCGAGCGCGAGCGCATGCGGTTCGTCGCCGCGGCGTACTGGGACATCCTCGGGACGTTCGATCCCGGCTCGTTCGACGCCCGCCTGCTGGCCGTCGACGGCAAGCGCGTCGCTCAGGGGCGCGATTTCGGCGAGGACGGCGCGCCGACGACCGCCGCCGTGCTCGTGCTCGACGAAGACGCCGCGCGATCGATCGCCGCCGACCTCGAGGGACGGTCGTTCACCGTCGAGAAGGTCGACGAGAAGCCGTACACACGGCGTCCCGCCGCGCCGTTCCGGACGTCGACGCTCCAGCAGGAGGCGAGCCGCAAGCTGCGGTTCTCGTCGCAGACGACAATGCGCCTCGCGCAGCGGCTCTACGAGAACGGCCACATCACGTACATGCGCACCGACTCGGTGACGCTCTCCGACGCCGCCCTGAAGGCCGCCCGCGCCCACGCAGCACGCGTCTACGGGCCGGAGACGGTGCCCGCCGAGCCGCGACGCTACGAGCGAGCCGTCGCGAACGCCCAGGAGGCACACGAGGCGATCCGTCCGGCCGGCGACGTCTTTCGGACGCCCGAAGAGCTCCGCGGCGAGCTGTCGCGCGACGAGCTGTCGCTCTACGACCTGGTCTTCAAGCGCACCGTGGCGTCTCAGATGAAGGACGCGAGCGGCCAGACGGTGTCGATCGAGCTGGGCGCGACGACAGCGGCAGGCGTCGCCACGACGTTCCGGGCCAGCGGCACGGTCATCACGTTCCCCGGCTTCCTGAAGGCCTACGAGTCGGGCCGTGACGAGCCCACGGAGGACGACGAAGAGCGTCGACTACCGCACCTCACGGTGGGCCAGTCGCTCGAGGCGTCGGCCCTCGAGCCTCACGGCCACGAGACGAGCCCGCCTGCGCGCTACACCGAGGCAAGCCTCGTCAAGGCCCTCGAGGAGCGCGGCATCGGCCGCCCCTCGACGTACGCGTCGATCATGGGCACGATCCTCGATCGCGGCTACGTCTACAAGAAGGGCACAGCCCTCGTCCCGACGTTCCTCGCGTTCGCGGTCACCCAGCTGCTGGAGCGGCATTTCGACCAGCTCGTCGACTACGACTTCACTGCGCGCCTCGAGGACGACCTCGACCGGATCGCGGCGGGCAACGAGGAGCGCGTCGATTGGCTCAAGCGCTTCTACTTCGGCGACGGCGATCCGGGCCTCCACGCACTCGTCACCGACCACCTCGAGGGAATCGACGCGCGCGAGGTGAACTCGATCGCGATTCCGGGGACGGACATCGTCGCCCGTGTCGGCCGCTACGGGCCGTATCTCGAGCGCGGCGAGCAGCGCGCGAGCCTGCCGGAGGACCTGGCGCCCGACGAGCTCACCCCGGAGCGCGCCGAGGAGCTCCTCGCGCAGCCATCGGGAGCGGAGCGCACGCTCGGGACGCACCCGGAGACGGGTCGCGAGATCGCCGCGAAGGACGGGCGCTACGGGCCGTACGTCACCGAAGTCCTGCCCGAAGGGGAGGACGGGAAGCCTCGCACCGCGTCGCTCTTCTCCTCGATGTCGCTGGACGCGATCACGCTCGACGAGGCCGTCGAGCTCCTCACGCTCCCACGGACGCTGCCCGGATCGGACGGCGAGGAGATCCTCGTCTCCAACGGGCGCTACGGGCCGTTCGTCAAGAAGGGCCCGGAGACGCGCTCGCTCGAGTCGGAGGAGCAGCTCCTCACGCTCACGGTCGACCAGGCGGAGGCGATTCTCGCCCAGCCGAAGCAGCGGCGCGGACGCGGGGCGCCGAAGCCGCCGCTCAAGGAGCTCGGGCCCGACCCGGAAAGCGGCAAGCCGCTCGTCGTCAAGGACGGCCAGTTCGGCCCGTATGTGACGGACGGAGAGACGAACGCGAGCCTCCGCAAGGGCGACGACCCGGAAGGATTGACCATCGAACGCGCGCTCGAGCTGCTCGCGGAGCGCCGCGCGAAGGGGCCCTCGAAGCCCCGCAACCGCTCGCGCGCGCGTCGCTAGCCTCTAACTCGGCGCGTCCGCCATGCGTCGTACCATCACAAAAGTACGGTTGCCCGCATTGGCGCACACCGTCACCATCGTTGGAATACGACACTGAACGCACGCGTTCCGGGCTTGTGACACGGTTTGCCGACTGGAACCCGTGGAAGAACCAGAGAATCGCACATAGAGTGAAGGGTGATTGTGCTCCGCCGGAAGACGCGCGAAAGGACTGATACACAGGCTTGACGCAGAACCAGCTCATCGAACTGTTCGAAACCGACCAGCTGAAGGGCATCGTCGAGCGCTCCGAGGAGCGCGGCTGGGTCGAGCCCGCCGAGCTCGAGGCGTTCGTCGCCGAGAACGAGCTCGGCACCGAGGAGCTCGAGCAGGTGACGCGCGAGCTCGAGGCGATGGGCCTCGAGGTCGGCGCGCCCACCCAGAGCGAGGAGGAGAAGGCGAAGGAGGCGGCCGAGGCCGCCGTCTGGGCGAGCGAGACCCTTTCGGGCGCCGCCGACTCGCTGCAGCTCTTCCTCGCCGACGTCGGTCGCCACAAGCTGCTGAACGCGGCGCAGGAGGTGCAGCTCGCGAAGCGGATCGAGCGCGGAGACCCCGTCGCGAAGCGCCACATGATCGAGTCGAACCTTCGACTTGTCGTGTCGATCGCAAAGGGCTACCGGGGGCTCGGCGTCCCGTTCCTCGACCTCATCCAGGAGGGCACGCTCGGGCTGAACCGTGCCGTCGAGAAGTTCGACTGGCGCCGCGGCTTCAAGTTCTCGACCTACGCGACGTGGTGGATCCGCCAGTCCGTGCAGCGCGCGGTCGCGAACCACGCGCGCACGATCCGGGTGCCCGTGCACGTCGTCGAGCGTCAGCAGAAGCTCTCCCGTGCTGCACGCCGTCTCGAGGTCGAGCTCGGCCGCGAGGCGACGAAGGAAGAGCTCGCGGAAGCGACCGGGCTGCCGATCCAGCACGTCGAGGAGGCGATGAGCGCCGCCCACGCGTCGGTCTCGCTGAACCAGTCCGTCGGATCGGACGACGAGGGTGAGCTCGGCGACCTGTTCGCCGACCGCGAGGCCGCCGACCCGTTCGACGAGGCGGAAGAGTCGCTGCGCCGGCAGGGTGTTCGGCGGGCGCTCGACGCGCTCCCCGAGCGGGAGCGACGGATCCTCGAGCTGCGATTCGGCTTCGAGGGCGAGCCGTGGACGCTCGAGGCGATCGGCCACGAGCTCGACCTGACGCGCGAGCGGGTTCGCCAGCTCGAGGGTCAGGCGCTGAGTCGGCTCGCCGCGCTGCGCGAGCTCGCCGGCCTGGCCGCGTAGCCGTCGCACGACGCGGGACGTCACGGGACGTGGTCTCTGACCGCGTCCCGGCGGTAGGGCGCTACGAACAGACGCGGGCAAGCCCACGTCCAGGGGGCGGGCACAGCCCACGTCCCAGCGCAGGAGCCTGTCCCCCGCGACGCATGGCCGAGACGGGAGCGTCACGGGCGTCAGACCCCTTCGGGGGCAGACTCCTGCTCCCGTCAACTCTTTTTCCATTTCGCGGTCATACTGTTCGGCGGCCTCGCACGGGGTCTACCGGCGAGGGAATAGCTGTCAGAAAAGGAGAGCGATGCGCAAGGGATGGAAGGTGCTGCTCGCCGTAACGGTTTTCGCCCTTACGGCGACCGCTGCGACGCTCGCGGCAAACAGCCGCTCGAATGCCTCGGGTGGTGACACGCTCGTGTTCGGGACGGCCGCTGAGCCGACCTCGCTCGACGGCGCCGTCGTCTCCGACGGTGAGTCGCTGCGTGTGATCGATCAGATCACCGAGGGGCTCGTGTCGTTGGCGCCGGGGACGACGACGATCGTGCCGAAGCTCGCCCGGTCGTGGCGGGCGACGCAACGGGGGGCGCACCTGGACGTTCAGGCTGCGCAACGGCGTGCGGTTCCACGACGGAACGCCGTTCAACGCCCGCGCGGTCTGCGCGAACTTCGACCGGTGGTACAACTTCACCGGCCCGTTCGCGTCCGACTCGACCTCGTACTACTACTACACGGTCTTCGGGGGCTACAAGAAGGCGGCCAGTGGCCTCACGAACTCCCCGCTCTACCGGAGCTGCCGGGCTGTCGGCGACTCGACCGCGGTGATCACGCTTCGCCGTCCGAACGCAGCGTTCCTCGGGGCGTTGTCGCTCACCGCGTTCCACATCCAGAGCCCGACGGCGATGGCGCGCTACGGCGCGAACAAGGGGACGCTCTCGAAGGACGGCGTCTTCACGCCGACCGGCCAGTACGGCGTGCCGGGCGGCCAGGCCGTGGGCACCGGGGACGTTCAAGCTCGAGTCGTGGCGGATCGGCGACCGGCTCGTGATCGTGCGCAACGACCAGTACTGGGGTCGCAAGGCGATCCTGCGGCGCGTGATCTTCCGGGCGATCCCGGACAACGCCGCACGACTGCAGGCGCTCCAGACCGGTGAGATCCAGGGCTACGACCTCGTCGAGCCCCAGGACATCCCGACGATCAAGCAGAACAGCAAGCTGAAGGTGCTCGATCGGCCGGCCTTCAACGTCGCCTACGTGACGATCAACCAGAAGGTGAAGCCGTTCGACAACCCGCTCGTGCGCCAGGCCGTCGCACACGGGCTCGACCGGGCGGGCGTCGTCAAGGCGTTCTACGCGGGGCGGGGCGAGGTGGCTCACGAGTTCATGCCGCCGCAGGTGCTCGGGTACGCGAAGAACGTCAAGAAGTACCCGTACAACCCGACCCGGGCGAAGCAGCTCCTCCAGCAGGCAGGGCTGACGCTGCCCGTCGAGGTCGAGTTCTGGTACCCGACGGACGTCTCGCGTCCGTACATGCCGGACCCGGCCAAGAACTTCCAGGCGTTCGCCGCGAGCCTGAACAATTCGGGCTTCAAGGTGATTCCGAAGAGCGCACCGTGGCGGCCGGACTACGTCGGCCGTGTCAACGCCGGAACGGCGGGGGCGCTCAACCTGATCGGTTGGACGGGCGACTACGGTGACCCGGACAACTTCATCGGGACGTTCTTCCGCACGGAGCAGGGCCAGTGGGGCTTCAAGAACCCCGCGCTCTTCGCGCTGCTCAACAAGGCCGTCGCCGAGCCGAACGCTGCAAAGCGGAAGGCGATGTACGAGCAGGCGAACCGGGCGATCATGAACTTCCTCCCGGGTGTGCCATACGTGCACACGAAGCCTGCACTGGGATTCCAGCGGAACGTGATCGGCTACAAGCCGAGCCCGGTCTCGCTGGAGTCGTTCGCAACCGTTCGCTTCGTCGGGTAGGAGGAGCGGACACAACGTGACAGCAGGCCGGCGGACGACGAGGTAGGGGCGCACCATGCTCCGCTTCGCCGTCCGCCGGCTTCTGCTGCTCGTGCCGATCCTCATCGGCCTTTCCCTACTCGTCTTCATCTGGATCCGGGCGCTCCCCGGGTCACCGGCGGAAGCGCTGCTCGGCGAGCGGGCCACCGACGAGTCGATCGCCCAGGTCCGCGACCAGTACGGCCTCGACGATCCGTTCTACGAGCAGTACTGGCGCTACCTGCAGACGATCGGCTCGGGTGACTTCGGGACGAGCATCGCGTCCCGTCGGCCGATCACAGAGGAGATCACCGAGCGGTTCCCGGCGACCATCGAGCTCGCGATCGGCGCAATGCTCTTCGCGACCTTCATCGGCATCCCGCTCGGGTTCCTGGCGGCGAAACGCCACGGCAGCTCGGTCGACCACGCGAGCCTGTTCCTCTCACTGATCGGGGTCTCGATCCCGATCTTCTTCCTGGCGCTCATCCTCAAGTGGGTGTTCGCGGTGGAGCTCGGCTGGCTCCCCAGCGTCGGCCGACAGGACGTCCTCATCGACGCCGAGCACCCGACGAACTTCTACGTGCTCGACGGGATCATCACCCGCAACTGGGAGGCGGCCTGGGATGCCGTCAAGCATCTGATCCTGCCGGCGATCGCGCTCGGGTCGATCCCGCTCGCGATCATCGCCCGCATCACCCGCGCCTCCGTGCTCGACGTGCAGAACGAGGACTACGTCCGGACCGCGCGAGCGAAGGGCATCTCGAGCCGCGCGGTCGACACGCGGCATGTGCTCCGGAACGCGATGCTTCCCGATCTCGACCATCATCGGCCTCCAGGTGGGCTTGCTGCTCTCGGGCGCGATCCTCACGGAGACGGTCTTCGCCTTCCCCGGGATCGGCACGTGGCTGCAGGCGGCGATCGAGAACCGCGACTACCCGGTGATCCAGGGCGGTGTGCTGTTCGTCGCGTTCATCGTCGTGCTCGTGAACCTGCTCGTCGACATCTCGTACGGGCTGCTCAACCCGCGCATCAGACTGGCGGGCCGCTAGCCGATGTCGATCGCCGAGATTGAGGGCCGGGAGCTCGAGCTCGAGCCGACGGGCGGAGGGTTGTGGCGCGACGCGCTGCATCGCCTCGTGCGCAATCCCGGCGCGATCGTCGGCTTCGTCCTGGTCGGTGGATTCGTGTTCACCGCGATCTTCGCGCCGTGGCTCGCTCCCTATGACCCGATCGAGCAGGATCTCGGCGCGCTCGCACAGGGCTGCTGTCCCGGCCCGTCGCGCGAGCACCTCCTCGGTCAGGACGACCTCGGCCGGGACGAGCTGTCGCGGCTCATCTACGGAGCCAGGTACTCGCTGTTGATCGGCGTCGTGGCGGTCACCGTCGGTCTGTCGGCCGGCCTGCTGCTCGGCTCGATCGCCGGCTACTTCCGCCGCACGGACGGGCTGATCATGCGGTTCATGGACGTCATGCTGGCGATCCCGGGCTTCCTGATGGCGATCGGGATCGTTGCGCTGTTCGGGTCGGGAGGGCTCCTCCAGGTGATGATCGCGATCGGGGTCGTCAACATCCCGATCTTCACGCGCCTGATGCGCGGCTCGATCCTCGCCCAGCGAGATAACGACTACGTCCTGGCTGCGCGTGCCGTGGGTGTCCCATCGAGGAAGGTGCTCGCCTCCCACATCATCCCCAACGCGATCTCGCCTGTGATCGTCGCGGCGACGCTCGCGCTCGCCACGGCGATCATCGACGCCGCAGGGCTCGGGTTCCTGGGCCTTGGCCCCCAGGATCCCGCGACGCCCGAGTGGGGCACGATGCTCGACGGGCACCGTGCGCTACCTGCAGACGGCGCCGTTCCTGGCGATCTTCCCCGGCCTCGCGATCGTGATCGCCGTGATGGGCTTCAACCTGATCGGCGATGCGCTCCGAGAAGGGCTCGACCCGAAGCTACGGGGGCGTACATGAGTGAGACGCCGCTTCTTGCCGTTGATGACCTGCGTGTCCGCTTCTGGACGCGGCGAGGCCCTGTGCACGCGGTGAACGGCATCTCGTTCGAGGTGCGGCCCGGCGAAACGCTCGGGCTCGTGGGCGAGTCGGGCTGCGGGAAGAGCGTGACCGCGCTCGCAACGATGGGGATTCTGCCGCGTGCGGCCCGCATCCCGTCGGGGAGCATCAAGCTCCAGGGCCGCGAGCTGATCGGCCTCTCCGAGCATGCGTGGCGGCGTGTCCGGGGCAAGGAGATCGCAATGATCTTCCAGGACCCGATGACGAGCCTGAACCCGGTGCTGACCGTCGGTACGCAGCTTCGGGAGGCGATCCTGGAGCACCTCGACCTCGATCGCAAGGCAGCGAGGAAGCGCGCCGTCGAGCTTCTCGACCAGGTCGGCATCCCGAGCGCGTCGGATCGCCTTCGGAACTACCCGCACCAGTTCTCGGGCGGCATGCGCCAGCGCGTCATGATCGCCATGGCGCTCGCCTGCGAGCCGAAGCTCCTGATCGCCGACGAGCCGACGACCGCGCTCGACGTCACCATCCAGGCACAGATCCTCGACCTGCTACGCGAGCTGATCGCGGAGCGCGGGACGTCGCTCGTCCTCATCACGCACGACCTGGGCGTCGTGGCCGGAATGTGCGAGCGGGTCCAGGTGATGTACGCGGGCACGCTCGTCGAGGAGGGGAGCGCCACGGAGCTGTTCGCCTCTCCGAGGCACCCGTACACGCTCGGGCTGCTCCAGAGCGTGCCACGCCTCGACACCGGTCGAAAGCAGCCGCTGCGCCCGATCCCCGGCGCCCCGCGGAACATGCTCAGCGAGCCCGATTCTTGCCCGTTTGCCACCCGCTGCCGCTACCGCATCGACAGATGCACCAACGAGCTTCCCGAGCTCCGTCGCCTCGACACCGGGCAACGCGCGGCGTGCTTCAACCCTGCGGCGGCGGACGAGTGGCGCCGCACGCGCCTCGGAGGCGAGGCGGCATGAGCGCCACCAACGGGGACGGGCCCCTGGTCGAGCTCGACGACCTGCGGGTCTGGTTCCCGATCAAGCAAGGAGTCCTCCTGGACCGGCACGTCGGTGATGTCAAGGCCGTCGACGGCGTGAGCCTGACGATCGCGCGCGGCGAGACACTGGGCCTCGTCGGGGAGTCCGGGTGCGGAAAGTCGACGGTCGGGCGGGCAATGCTCCGGCTCTACGAGCCCACCGGCGGGCGCGTGGTGTTCGAGGGCGTCGACGTCACGCACCTCTCGGACTCGGCGCTCCGTCCGTTGCGCCGGCGGATGCAGATGGTCTTCCAGGATCCATACTCGTCCCTGAATCCGAGGCACTCCGTCGGGAGGACGATCGGCGAGCCGCTTCGCGTCCACGGGATCGCCCGCGGCGCCGAGGCCGATGCACGCGTGCGCGAGATCCTCGACGTCGTCGGCCTTCCGCCCGATGCTGCGAACCGGTACCCGCACGAGTTCTCGGGCGGCCAGCGCCAGCGGGTCGGGCTCGCGCGGGCGCTCGCGCTCAACCCGTCGCTCGTCGTCTGCGACGAGCCCGTGTCGGCGCTCGACGTCTCGATCCAGGCGCAGATCGTCAACCTGCTCGAGAGCCTGCAGGAGGAGTTCGGGCTGACCTATCTCTTCATCGCGCACGACCTCGCGGTCGTGCGGCACATCTCGAACCGGATCGCCGTGATGTACCTCGGCAAGATCGTGGAGGTCGCCCCGGCCGACGATCTCTACGACAACCCGCTTCATCCGTACACGCTGACGCTCCTCTCCGCGATCCCGATCCCGGATCCGGAGATCGAGCGGACGCGCCGCGCGATCCGTGTGCAGGGCGATCTGCCGAGCCCGGCGAACCCGCCGGCTGCGTGCCGCTTCCACACGCGCTGCCCCTTCGTCCAGGAGACGCGCTGTCGCGACGAGGAGCCGCTGCTGCGTCCCCTCGACGGCTCCCTGGTCGCTTGCCACTTCGTTGAGCAGATCCGCGCCGGAGCGATCAAGCCGGTCGACCGGGAGCCGGTTCTCGATGCGGCGCTCGACGAATCGCACGTTCCGCCGCCACTCGAGCCGCCACCCACGTAGGGGTTCCCCCGTTCGAGGTACAGATCCCCCTAAAGCGCGATTCGGTGACGGCCGATAGCCAAGATGTGGACGCCGCGGAGCGGAGGGAGATCCTCAACCGGTATCGCGATCACAGCCGCCGGTTCGAGGCGGCTGCGGCGCGAAGGAACTCCGCGCGTCCCGGGTCGGTGATCCCGTTCACCCCACCGCCCGCGCTGCGAGAGCTCGAGCAGGAGCCCACGGCGCGCGAGATCGAGGTGCTCCAGCTCGTCGCCGACGGCCTCGTGAACCGAGAGATCGGCCAGCACCTCTTCCTCTCCGAGGAGACGGTGAAGTCGCACGTGCGCCATCTGCTCGCGAAGCTTCAAGCACGAAGTAGAGCCCACGCCGTAGCCGTTGGCTTCCGGCGTGGGCTCATTGCGTGAGTATCACCGCTCACACCCTCACTTCTGATTTCGGCCGGGATCCCCCAAAGGAGGGATGCCCGTCAGGTGTCCAGAAACGAGGATCCGACGGCTACCAGTCCTTCGCGCCGCTCATCACATTGACGCGAAACACGATCCGCCGAAGCGTCCGGCGCATTAGTTTGCTCCTACGATTGGGAACTGACGGCGATGGGATCGTATAACCCGTTTGGGGGATAGCGCAACTTTGAGCGCTGCGACACAAGCACAGACTCGGATGTACGTAGCGGCTGTGGCGCTCGCTGCTGTGTGTTGCGCGGTGGCACTCATCGGAAGCGGTTACGACCTGGGCGACACGTGGACCGTCCTCGCGCTAGCCATCGTGAATGCGATCGCTGAGAGGAGCGGCGTCTGGGTTACGCGCACAACCCAAATGTCGATTGCCCTGCTACCCACCCTCTTTCGCTGCCGTCCTGTTCGGGCCACTTGCGGGGGCAGTGGTCAATGCGGCTTCAATGCTCGGGGACGCAGAGCTACTCAGCCGTCGTGACCCAGCGCGCGCGCCTCGTCTCAAATGGGCGACATACACCAGCACGCGGTTCATAACGGGAGCGGCGGCAGGCCTTGCCGCTCAAGCCGTTCTTGAGGCCACGAACAGCGGGTTCGGGGCCTTCCTGACGGCGACGCTCATCGCCGCAATCGTCGCCGAGAGCCTCGACATCGCTTCAACTGCTGTTACCGCCCGCATCCGCGGTCGTGGATTTCTGACGACGATCAGGAGCCTGGCGCCGATCCTACTAACGTCGATCCCGGCGTACGCGCCGGTTGTCGCAGTACTGGTACTCGCCTACGACGAGATCTCTCCGTGGACGGCGCCTCTGTTTTTCATCCCCGCACTGGCCGCACAGAGACTCTTTGGCATGTATCAGAATCAACGTAGCCTCAGCGAACGACTAGAGGACGCCAACGTCTCTTTCGCTGTCGCACTCGTGACGGCACTTGAGGCGAGTGACGCGTACACAGCCGGGCATTCCAGGGCCGTGGCGATCTACTGTCGAGACATTGCACAGCGGATGGACCTATCTGCTGCAGATTGCGATCGTGCATTCCTCTGCGGTCTGGTTCACGACATTGGAAAGGTTGGTCTGCCTGTGACGCTCCTGGGCAAGAATGGCCCGCTAACGCTTGAGGAGCGCCGCCAGATGCAAGAGCATTCAGTCATCGGCGAACGGATTCTTCGAGAGGTCGCGGCTTACGACGACATCGCAACAGTCGTTCGACACCACCATGAGCGCATCGACGGCGAGGGTTATCCGGATGGAATCCATGGTGATGAGATTCCTCTACTCTCCCGCATCATTGCTGTCGCAGACGCGTACAACGCGATGACTTCGAACAGGCCGTACCGTGAGGCCATGGCGCCGCGTGTGGCGCGAATGCGCCTCGCCCAGGCAGTCGAGAACCAATTCGACACCAGCGTGGTAGCAGCCTTCGAGGCGATTCTTGCGTCAAGCGCCGACGGTTACAAGACTGCAAGAAGCGAGGAGTTCCGTCCCGGTCAACCTTCGGTGCTCGAGGCTGTCGAGTCCCCGGCGCGAGGGCTAGCAGTGGGCGCCGCCTGAGATACCGGGCTGGCCGCTACCAGCGCACGAGCGGTGACGGCCACGTCGGCTTGGGCGGGCCGCGGGCGCTTGCCGTCAGCGGCTCCGTGGGGAACGGAGCCTGACGAGGCGAGGCACGTACGGGTCTTCGCCCGTCAGCAGGCGGTACGCCGCTGGAATCTGCCGACGGCGTGCGACGCCGAGCTTCAGGCGAAGTGCATCGCTGTGCGCTTTCGCCGTCCGGGCGGAGATCCCGAGAGAGCGTCCCACCTCGTCGTTCGAGCACCCGGCCGCGATGAGCGCCACGACCTCACGTTGGCGATCGGTCAGCGAAGCTCTCGGGTGCGGTGGTGGTCCTCGTCATGGTCGCGATTCTTCCGTCCCTCGTTCGAGTGATGGGCGTGTTCATGGCCGCAGCCGCCCGTTGACTTCGAGATAGCCGTCGTCGACAATCGGCTGCGACTCAGGACTGAACTGCGTGTTTCACATCCCGAGGGAGGGGCGATGAGACACTCACGCAAGCTTCGGCTCAGCGCGCTTCTGGCGCTGGCTGTAACAGCGGCAGCCATGCTGGCCGCTGGTGCTGCGGCACAGCCACCCTTCAAAGAGCGCTTCCATAACGAGGGCACCTTCGTCGAAGAAGACTTCTGCGGCGCCGGCCTCACGGTGGACGGGACGTTTGTCGAGGACGCCAGCCTCCTCGTAGTTGCGCATGGGCCTGATGGACTGGCCTACTTCCTCGAGCACATCAGCACGACCGTGACGTTCACGAACCGTGCCAACGGCAAGACCGTCACACTCGAAAGCAGTGTCCTCAGGAAGGACATACGCGTGACCGACAACGGCGATGGCACGCTGACGATTCTCGCCCTTGCGACCGGCAACGACGTCTTTTACGGACCGGACGGCAAGGCGATCGGCAGGAACCCGGGTCAGATTCGGGTCGAGATCCTCGTCGACCACGGTGGCACGCCTACCGATCCGTCCGACGACGTGTTTCTTGCCGACGAGATGGTGAAGGGCTCGACCGGTCGGGACGACGACTTCTGCGAAGCCGCAGTGCCCGCACTGAGCTGATGTGAAGCGGGGCGGGCGGGCTAGTTCTGCCCGCCCGCCGAAGCGCGACCTCGCTGTGCTCGGGGGGGACCAATGGCTGCGGCGTCGACCCGAGCGCGCGACACGCTACACGGCGCGTTCAAGCGCGATTGGACCGAACAGCAGCCCGTGTGCGCAATCGGACGTAATCGATCCATTCCTCGGCGGGTGTAACCCCGGGTGTAATCGCTGCTGGAGGCTGCCGCGCTCGATCTCTTGTGCACCGTGCGATCATGTGGTGTGGTCCTCAAGCGTCCGAGGACGCCCCACTACGACGACCCGATCGCTGTGGGACGACGCCTGCACGCAGCGCGCGAGGCGGCCGGGATGAGTCAGCGTGAGCTCGCGTTCCCGGGCTGCAGCGCTGCGTACATCTCGCGCATCGAGCGCGGCGAGCGGATCCCGTCGTTGCAGGTCCTGCGGCAGCTCGCGCGACGTATCGGGATAGGGGAGGCCGAGCTCGCATACGGTCGCGAGCCGATCGACCCGACGGTCTCGGAAGCGGTTCGGGCCGTGGAGGCAGCGGAGGAGACGGCCAGCGGTTCGGATGTCGCCCGTGCGTACCAGGCGCTGTCGCGCGCCGCCTCACGTGCGGCGCGAGCGCGTACTGCTCGCTGACCCGCGCCGATTCGTAGGATTCTCGCATGATCCGCGACGCCGACATCGTCGTCGTGGGTGGCGGGATCGTCGGTGCGGCCACTGCGAGAGCGCTCGCGGGCGGCAGCGGCGCGGTCGTCCTCCTGGAGCAGTTCGAGCTCGGCCATGCGTACGGCTCGAGCCACGGAACCTCCAGGATCTTCCGGCTCAACTACCCGGACGAGCGGTTCGTGCGCCTGGCGCAGGCCGCTTCGACGGCGTGGCGTGAGCTCGAGGAGACGTCCGGCCAGACCCTGATCGATCGGACGGGGTCGCTCGACATCGGGCCCGTCGCGACCGAGACGGCTCGAGCGTTCGCCGCCTGCGGGGTCCCGTTCGAGACGCTCAGCGCGGACGAGGTGGGCGCTCGGTGGCCCCTCTTCCTCGACGCGCACGAGACGGCCGTCTACCAGCGGGAGGGCGGAGTCACCCTTGCCGATCGTGCGCACGCCGCGCTCGTCTCTGCGGCCGCCGACGGCGGCGTGGAGATCCGCGAGCGCTCACCGGTGCGCGCACTCGCGCTCGAGCCGAGAGGTGTCCGGCTGACGCTCGACAGCGGCGACTTGTCGGCGCGAGCGGTCGTGGTCGCAGCGGGCGCCTGGGCCCCGAAGCTCCTCGCGCACGTCGGCATCGAGCTCGCGGTCGTGCCAACGCGTGAGACCGTCGTCTACCTCGACCTCGAGAACGCCGGAACGCTCCCGGCTCTGATCGACTACAGCCGCACTCCTGAACACGGAGCGGGCGGAATCACTCGCGTCGGACAGTCCGCGTATGCGCTCGGAGCGCCCGGCGTCGGCCTGAAGGCTGGACTTCACCACTCCGGGCCGGTGGCGGATCCTGACGATGCGCCGATGTCGGACGACCACGTCGCGTCGTGGGTCGCATCCTGGGCTGCGTCCCGGTACGAGGGCCTTGGCGACGCTCGCCGCGCCGAGACGTGCCTCTATACGAACACCGCTGACGAGGGGTTCGTCCTGGAGCGACACGGGCGCGTCGTCGTCGGCTCGGCGTGCTCGGGCCATGGCTTCAAGTTCGCGCCTGTCGTGGGACGCACGCTCGCGGCGCTTGCGCGCGAGGCGATCGACTGATTTCCGAACAACCGGCGTGCAGGATGCCCTCGTGAACGGATTCTCACGTGTCGTCCTCCCCGCGCTGCTCGCAGCGGCGCTGGGTTTCGTCGCGGCCGGGTGCAACGGCGACGAGCCTGCGACGCCCACCACGAGTGCGCCGACAACCGACACGACGCCGGAGACGACGAGCCCGGAGACGATGTCCGTCGCCGCGTATCACCTCCGCGACGGAAAGATCGTCCCGGTGCGGCGAACGGTCGAGAGGACACCCGCCGTGGCGCGGGCGTCGCTCGACGCCCTGCTCGACGGGCCGACGACGGAGGAGCGCGCGGCCGGCCTCGCGAGCGCGATCCCGGCGGATACGGCACTTCTCGACCTTTCAGTCGCCGACGGCGTGGCAACCGTCGACCTGTCGGGTGCGTTCGACGACGGGGGCGGAAGCGCGTCGATGAGCGGCCGCGTCGCGCAGATCGTCGCGACGTTGACGCGCTTCCCGACGATCGAGCGCGTTGCGTTCAGGCTCGACGGCGAGGCCACCGACACGATCGGCGGAGAAGGCGTCGTCGTCGATCCGCCGATCGGACGCCGTGCGATCGAGGATCAGACGCCGCAGATCCTCGTCGAGTCGCCGCTCCCCGGCGACGAAGTGTCGAGCCCGATTCGGTTGCGCGGCACCGCGAACGTGTTCGAGGCGACGGTCTCGCTCGAGGTGCGCGACGCTGCCGACGAGGTGCTCCTGGAGACGTTCACGACGGCGACGTCCGGGACCGGAACGAGAGGCACGTTCGACACCGAGCTCGCGCTTCCGGACGCCGAAGGGCAGGTGACTATCGTCGCGTTCGAGTCGTCCGCCGAGGACGGGCGACCGCTCCATGTCTTCCGCGTCCCTGTCACGTTGACTCGCTGACGCCGAGCCGAGCGCAGGCAGACTGACGCGATGCCTCCCAAGCCACGAACAGCGCCGCCCTCCAAGCGAGGCGGCAACCGGAATCTCCTGATCGCGGCGGGCGCTGCCGCGGTTGTCGTCATTGCGCTCGTCGGCGCGAGCCTCCTCCTGCGCGGCGGGGACGACGGCGGCGACACGACCTCGACGACGACGGTCGCACCGTCGACGCTGCTCGACGGGATCCCCCAGGAGCGTGCAGTCCTGGGATCCGAGGACGCGACCGTCACGCTCATCCAGTTCGAGGATCTCCAGTGCCCTGTCTGCAGGCAATACCAGGTCGAGGGATTCCCGGGCATCGTCGAGGAGTACGTGCGGCCGGGCGAGGTGAAGCTCCGCTTCGTCGGGCTGGCGTTCCTGGGACCGGACTCCGAGAAGGCGCTTCTGCACGTCATCGCCGCCGGGGACCAGGGGAAGCTCTGGCAGTTCGCCGACGCCCTCTACGCGAACCAGGGCGAGGAGAACTCGGGCTGGGTCACGGACGAGCTGCTCGAGCGCATCGCCGGTGAGCTGCAGCTCGACTGGGCGAAGCTCAGCGCGGATGCCGACGGCCCCGCGGCGCTGCAACAGGCCAACGCGATGGCGTCCGAGGCGGAGCAGCGGGAGGTTCCGGGCACACCGTGGTTCTACGTCCAGGTCGGCGACGGCGAGCCGTACGAGGTGCGACCCAGCTCGTTCGCGATCGAGGAGTTCCGCGAGATCCTCGACGACGCGCTCGCCGGCTGATCCTGCGGTGGACGACCGCCTGCTCCGGCTCGGCGTGGCCGCGACGGCGCTCGCCGGCACAGCGGTCGCCGGGTACCTGACGTACGTTCACTACCGACCGGCCGCGCTCATCTGCACCGGCGGCGGAGGCTGCGAAGCAGTTCAGGAGTCGTCGTACGCCGAGATCGTGGGCATTCCGGTCGCCCTACTCGGCCTCCTCGCTTACCTCGTCGTTCTCGGGCTCGTCGCCTGGGACAGCGAGCTCGCGCGGACGCTGGCCGCTGCGATCGCGCTCTCGGCCGTCGGGTTCGCCGTCTACCTCGTGGCCGTGCAGGCATTCGCGATCGAGGCGTGGTGCGTCTGGTGCCTCGTCAACGACCTCGTGATCGTGCCGCTGCTCGCGGTGCTGACGATCTGGCGCGTCGTCAGAGGTCAGACCTCCGACTGAGACCTCAGGTCATCGGCACCTGGCGGAGGATGCTCGACTCGATGCGGTCGAGGATCTCCGTCAGGCTGTCGCCCGTCGCGGTGATGCCGTGGTTGCGAAGCCCGATGACGGCGTGCGCCGCGTCGGGCTCCCGGTCGATCAGGTCTGCGACCGACTCCGCGAGCTCCTGCGTCCCGCACGGGTAGTTGATGTCGGTCGCCGCAATGCCCTCCATCCAGGCATGGACGTGGAGGATCGCGCCGACGTCGGGGTGTGCCTGGTAGATCATCCAGTGCTCGATCGCGTCCACCGATACCCGGCGTGGCTCGATGCCCGGCGGGACGCTGATCCGCATCCTCGCGTTGGCCTCGTCGTAGCCGGTGACCAGCAGGATGTCCCGGCCCGCGACCTCGAGCTGCGACTTGTCGACGCCGCTCGCGCTCATCCAGAAGCGCGTTGCGTCCTTGCGCGCGGAGAGGTTCCCGTAGGAGAGACCGCCGACCTGGTAGAGCCGCATCACGTGGCGCAGGTCGCGCTCGTCGAGGAACTCGTGGACGGGGAACGGCGCGGGCAGCAGGTCGAGCTCCTGCATGCGCTTCCCGGCGGCTCCGATGTCCGCGGTGACCTCGTCGCCGTCCCAGAGCTCCGGCTCGAGATCGGGGACGAAATCGTTGTCGATCACGAGCTTCGACTTCGCGAGCGGCGCGAGCCGCTCGAACACCTCGGCCGGGTCGTCAGAGATCCGATACGTGCCGCGCTCCATCGTCGTGAACCACACTCCCACGCCCGGCACGTGGAGGACGACGACGTTCGCCAGCGTGCGTACGAGCATCGGGTAGCTCGTCTTGAGCACGTCGTCGGGCGCCTCGTCGAGCTCGTAGAACGAGGCCGAGTAGGTGCCGCGCGACTGGCGCCGAAACGCCTTGGGCTGCTCGGCGTCGAACATGTTGAGCACGAAGTCGGCGTCCGCAATGTCGTCGACGAGGACGAACCCGTCGGCCTCGAACGCGGCTCCCACCGACCTCACCCAGGCCTCGTGCGCAGGCGAGGTCGCCGTGCCCCAGATCGCGTACCTGCGCATGGCGGCACTCTACCGCGGTCGTCCATAACGTCCTCAGCGAAACAGATCGCGCTCGCGCGGCATCACCAGCTCCGACGCGCTTCCCTCGCCGCGGGCATCGACGCCCCGGACGATCGCCGCGGGAACCTGGCGCGCCTTCCCCATCACGAGCTCGGCGGCGGCGGCAAGCTCGTCGGCTGTGGCGATCTGGGTCGTGCGGAGCTCGCGCCCTCGCGCATCCCTCGTTCCCCGCAGGTCGCGGAGCGGAGCGATGCCGGAGACCCCGAGCGCGACGTCCGTCGTTCCCTGACGCCACGCGCGCCCGAAGGAGTCGCTCACGATCACGCCCACGTCTGCGTCGCCCAGCTCGCGAAGGCGCGCCCGCAGCCGACGTGCGGAGGCGTCCGGGTCGATCGGCAGGAGGACGACCATATCGTCCCCGGGCGTGTTCGACGCGTCGACTCCCGCCGAGGCGCAGACGAAGCCATGCGGTGTCTCCGCGATCACGAGCGGCGGCCGGGAGCGGATGACGTCACTGCTCTCGCGGAGGATCACTTCCACGTGCCGTGGATCGCCGTCCGGGCCGGCGAGCTCATGGGCAGCGTCGCTCGGCTCGACGTCTGCGAGCCGGACAACTCTCCCCTCGACCTTCGAGACGGCCTTTTGCGCGACGACGACGATGTCTGCGTCCGCGAGCCCGCCGACGCGCTCGGCCGCCTCGTGGACGAGAACCGCGAGGTCGTCGCCTGCCTGGAGCTCCGGCAGTCCCTCGAGCGCGATCACGCGGACCTCGTGAGGCGACCCGCCTTCCTGGTGACTCGCCACAGGCTCGGACGGGCCTCAGGCGACGCCGGTGATGCGAACGCCGGCATGCGCCTTGTAGCGCCTGTTCACGTTCACGATCACTGCGGTGAGCCCCTCGAGCGCGCGGGCGCTCGCGAGCGGTCCGCAGTCGATCGCGCGTCCCGCGGTCATTCGCTCGGCGAGCTCGAGCACAATTGCCTTGGCCTCCGCGTCATCGCCGCAGACCAGCACGTCCTCGTCGGGCGCCTCGTCCGCGCCGAGATTGCGCGCCGCGAGGGAATGCAGGCCCGCCACGACCGGCCCGTCGAGAATCGCCTGAAGTCGGACGGCGATCGACGTCGCCTCGGTGGTGGGCACGACCCCGTTGGGCGTGAACGCCAGCTCTGCCGCGACCGAGAGAACGGGCGTCGTCCCGATCGCCTCTCGAAGCTCTGCGGCGGTGTCCAGCGCCGCCTCCGCCTTCGTCGCGACGACGACGAGGTCCGCAGCACGGACCGCATCCGCGTTGGTTGCTCCCTCCACGGTGAGCTCGGCGGCCGCAGCACGTGCGCGTTCGGCGTCGCGCGAGCCGATGACGACCTCGTATCCCGCCTCGGCGAGGCGCCGGGCGAGCGCGGTGCCGAAGCTTCCCGTCCCACCGAGGAGGGCAACCTTCACGAGACCGCCTCGAGGACCACCTCGGCGAGCCGCCGCGCGGCAGCCCTGTCCGTCATCAGCGTCCGAGTCGCAATCAACGGCACCTCACCGTCCGCGGGCATGTCAGCCGTGTCGACGACGAGTGCGTCGATCAGCCCGTCGTAGCATCCCGCGACGTGGGCGGGGGTCGTGCCGCCTGCCATCCGCGTGAGCATACGGTCGAGGGGGCCCTTCACCGCGCGGCCACCGATGAGCGGGCTCACGCGCGACGCACCGGACGCGTCGCGACGCGAGCGCCTCTCGGATCGCCGCGACGGCGAGGATCGGCCCGACCGAGACGTACGGGTTGCTCGGCGCCACGACGATCGCGTCGGCGTCTGCCAGCGCCTCGAGCACGCCGGGTGCAGGGCTGGCCTCGGCCGCGCCCGTCACGTCGACCTGGTCCACGTCGTCCTCGTGCCTCCTGGCGACGAACCACTCCTGGAAGGAGAACGCTCCCGCGGGCGTCGCGACGCGTGTGCGGAGCTCGTCATCGGTCGCCGGGATCAGGTGGGCGTGGAGACCCACTGCCTCCACGAGGCGTCGTGTCACGACGGACAGCGGCATGCCGGACCGGAGTGCCTGCGTGCGCACGAGATGGAGCCCGAGATCGAGGTCACCGAGCATGAACCAGCCCTCGCCGCCCCACTCCTTCGCCGATTCGAGCGTGCGCCAGGTCTCGCCGGCGCGACCCCAGCCGCGCTCGTCGTCGTTCAACCCGGCAAGGGAGTAGAGGACCGAGTCGAGGTCGGGAGAGACATGGAGGCCGAGCACCTCGACGTCGTCCCCGACATTGCCGATCACCGTCAGGTCGCCCGGTGCGAGAACGTCGTAGAGCCCCGCAGCCAGCTTTGCGCCGCCAACGCCCCCCGAGAGGCACACGACCTTCACCGCGCGATCGCCTCCATGATCGCCCGCGTCCGCTGCCCTGCCCGGACGCCGACTCGTTCGAGGTCGGCGAGCGTGTCGACGTCCTCGACGAGATTGGGCAGAGCGAGGTCTTCGAAGGGAAGGTCGAGGGCGACGGCGTGCGCGCGGAACTGACCCGCGCTGCCGGCGCCGTAGAGCGGCTGGAACACCTCGGCCAGCGGCAGGCCGAGCGCGTTCGTCGTCCCGTCGGCGGCCTCGACGAGAGCGACCCGGCCGAGGCGCGGCGGCACCGCGAGCGCGTTGAGATCCGACGGGCGCATGCGCGGCAGGTCGGCGTTGACCACGAGGCAGACGCCCTCGACGCCGGCGAGCCCCGCCGAGACTGCGGCGCCCTGGCCTCCGCCCGGATCGTCCACCACTTCCGCGCCCAGCTCCGCGGCAACGAGCCTGCCCGCCGCATCGTCGGTGACGACACGAACCTCGCCGACGACCGCCGCCGCCTCGACGACGTCGCCGAGCATCGCGAGCGCGACCTCGGTGCGGATCTCCGGCGGGAGGCGGCTCTTGCCACCCGCGCGGAACGGAATGATGGCGAGCACGCGTCGAGCGTACGTGCGCGCGAAGGAGAGACGGGTCGCGCGTCAGGCTGCGTGCGGGGCGACACCTGAGTCGGCGCCCGGCCCGGTGGACGCCCACTCCTGAACCTCGAACCAGTGCGTGCCCGTGAGGGCCGCGACGACATCCTGGTGTGTGTGGGCGGCGTTGAGGACGTGGTGATCGGCGTCGCAGCAGATCTCGACCTCGTCGAGCGACACGCCCTCCGGGATCTTGCCGACGATCTCGAACGGCAGCTGCGCCTCGCGGACGGTCATGTGCTTGAACTGGAGGGCCGGCGCAAGCTCCATCAGGGCGGGCCAGTCCGGGCAGGTCTTGTAGCTCATGGGCCTGCATCCTTCGCGTCGAGCCGCCAGGTTCCTTCGAGTCTGACGAGCCCGCGGCCCTCGCCGTCCGGGTAGACCAGAAGCGGGATGGCGCGCGGAAGGCGATCGAGAAGGCGGCCGTCGTCCCCGATGAGCGCGAGGCCGACGTCGAACCGACCGAACTGGAGCGGCGGCGCCGCTACGTCCAGCCGCAACGAGAGGCCGTCGCCGCTTCCGTTCCAGCCGAGCGAACGCGTGTCGACGATCTCCTCGGCGACGAGCAACCCCGATCCGTCTCGAACCTCGAGGTGCAGCGACGGCGCCTCGACCGACCCGTCGAGCGTCACCTCGAGACCAAACGGCTCGCCTGCGAGAAAGCGACTGCGAGGCTCGCCGTCCGCAGCGACGAGGCGTGCGATCGCGAAGCGCGCCTCGCCGGTCCCCGCGGGCACGCTCGCCTGCTCCGGCGACTCGCCGTCGTCGGCGAGCGCCCGCCGGTAGCGGGTGATCGCCTCGTGGACGGGCCCGTCGAACGCGAGCCTGCCTTCGCGCAGCAGCACCGCGCGGTCGCAGAGCCGCTCGACCGCGGACGCGTCATGGGAGACGAAGAGGATCGTGCCGCCACGCTCCTTGAACGCTGCGATCACGCCGAAGCACTTCCGCTGGAAGCTCTCGTCCCCCACCGCGAAGACCTCGTCGAGGAGGAGCACGTCGGCCTCCAGGAACGCCGCGATCGAGAACCCGAGCCGCATCGTCATGCCCGACGAGTAGGTGCGGACGGGCCGGTCGATCGCGTGCTCGAGCTCGGCGAACCCGACGATCTCGTCGAAGCGCTCTCGGATCCGCGCACGCGTGAGCCCCTGAAGCATGCCGTTGAGCTCGACGTTCTCGCGCCCCGTGAAGTCCGGGTGGAACCCCGCGCCGAGCTCGAGCAGCGACCCGACACGTCCACCGGTGACGACGCGTCCCTCGGTCGGCCTGATGATCCCCGCGATGAGCCGAAGCAGGGTCGACTTCCCGGACCCGTTGCGTCCGACGAGCCCGACGGACTCTCCCGGCGCGATCGCGACGGATACGTCGCGCACGGCCCAGACCTCCTGTGCGCCCGTCCGCCCTCGCGCGACGAGAAGCTCCTTCAGCGTGTGCGTCTCGCGGGCCCGCACGACGAACCGCCGGGAGACGCTCTCGACGTGGATCTCGCCGGCGGCCCGCATCTCTGCCCTAGGCCGCGACGGCCGCGAGCTCGCGGCGGACGATGCCGGCGAGCACGTCGATCAGGTCGGGATCGGCGTTCGGCATCTCGATGCGCGCGAAGCGCAGGCCGAGCGCGTCTGCGCGGCGAGCTGCCTCGACGTCGAGGTCCCACCGGATCTCGAGGTGCTCGGAGACGAACCCGACGGGACAGACGAGCACGGACGAGACTCCCTGCGCCTCGAGCGTACCGAGGTGGTCGAGGATGTCCGGGCCGAGCCACGGCTCGCCCGTCGGCGACTCGCTCTGAAACGCGAACGACCAGTGGTTGCCGACGCCTGCGGCGTCGGCCACTAGGTCTGAGGTCTCGCGCAGCTTGTCCCTATAGGTGTCACCCGACTCGAGGATGCGCTCCGGAAGCGAGTGTGCGGTGAAGATCACATGGGCGAGGCGCTCACCCAGTGCGGCGCGAACGCGACGCACCAGCAGCGCGACGAACTCGGGATCGCTGCCCCACTCGCGAACGAACCGGGTCTCGGCCCGGCCGGCGATCGCGTCCTCGAAGAGCTGCTCGTACTTCGCGATCGAGAGCGTCGACCAGTGCGGCGCGAGCACGAGGCCGACGACCGTGTCGTGGCCGAGCTCGATCGCGGCCTCCGCCGCCGCGGCGATCCTCGGGTCCCAGTGGCGCATCCCGGTGAAGACGGGGATCCCGAGCTCCCGCTCGAGGGCATCCCGTGTCTCCTCGGTGATCGCGTTGAGCGGCGACGGGCCGTCCGAGTCGTCGATGCCCAAAGCCCGGTAGCGCGCGACGAGGTCGTCGAGCAACTCGGGCCGGATCGGGCGACCGCCGCGGATGTCCGCGTAGTAGGCAGGCACGTCGGACAGCCTGTCGGGCGAGCCGTACGCCATCAGAACCACTGCCGGGTTCATGCGACGACGCCCGCCTCCGTCCGCTCGCGCACGAGCTGGACGAGCCGCGTGAGCCGATCCGGGTCGGTCTCGGGGAGCACGCCGTGGCCGAGGTTGAAGATGTGCCCCGGACGTCCGGCAGCCCGCGCGAGCACGTCGACCGCCTCGCGCTCGACCACGTCCCACGGCGCTGCGAGCACGGCCGGATCGAGGTTGCCCTGCACGCCGCGGTCGGGCACGAGGGCCCAGCCTTCGTCGAGCGGAAGCCGCCAGTCGAGGCCGATGACGTCACCGCCTGCCGCCGCGAGGTCGGTGAGGAGATGCGCGGCGCCGGTCCCGAAATGGATCGTCGGCACGTCCACGGCCGCGAGGATCTGCGCGCTCCACGGCTGAACCCGCGCGCGGTAGAGGGCGGGCGAGAGCGTCCCGACCCACGAGTCGAAGAGCTGGACGACGTCGGCCCCGGCGTGGACCTTCGCAACGACGTACGACGCGAACACATCCGCGAGCTTCGACATCAGCGCGTCCCATGTCGCGGGCTCGGAGAGCATGAGCGCCTTCGTCAGCGGCAGCTCGCGGCTGGGCCGTCCCTCGACGAGATACCCGGCCACGGTGAACGGCCCGCCGCAGAAGCCGACCACCGCCTTCTCCGCGGGGAGCTCGGAGCGCACGAGCCGAACGGCCTCGAGCACCGCTGCGAACGCGTCCTCCGGCTCCGGCATGCGCAGGCGGTCGACATCGGCCGCGGTTCTGATCGGCCGCTCGACGACGGGGCCAACACCCTCGACGAGGTCGACGTCGACGCCCATCCCGAGGACGGGGGTCATGATGTCCGCGAACATGACGGCCGCATCGACATCGTGCCGTCGCACCGGCTGGAGCGTCACCTCGGCGCACAGCTCGGGCTCGTTCGCCACCTCGAAGAACGAGTGGCGCCCGCGGATCGCACGGTACTCGGGCAGCGAACGGCCGGCCTGGCGCATGAACCACGCCGGCGTCCGCTCGACGCTCTCGCGTCGCGCGGCGCGGACGAGGAGAGGCTCGCTCACGACCTGAGCGTAGCCGCCTTCCGTGCGGCACTACACTCGGGCCGCGTGGATCCCCTCGCACCGCTCTGGCGGGATTGGACGCTCGCGCCGCAGCAGGCGGGCGCCCGGACGACGGCGCGGCTCGTGCTCGAGAACGGGGGCTCCGCAACCTGGCGGTCGCACGGCAAGGACGGCCTCCAGCTGTCGTACCACTGGCTCGACAGACGTGGGAATGCGATCTGGTGGGACGGCCTGCGGACGCCGTTCCCGCGGCCGGTCGCGCCGGGAGAGACGGTCGACGTGGACGTCCGCGTCGACGCGCCGCGCCCCCCTGGTCGCTATGTCCTCCGCTTCGACCTCGTCGAGGAGCACCGGTTCTGGCTCTCCGAGGTCGGCGTCGCGACGCTCGACGTCGAGCTCGACGTCGAGCCGTTGATTCGCGAGCGACGCCTCGCCGTCGTGGTGCACGGGGGGCCCGACCCGCAGACGGAGGCCGCCCTCGCTGCTCAGGAGGAGCCGCTGGTCGACGAGCGACCCGCGGCGACTGCGCATCTCGTGTCGGGCGCGGCCCCTGCGCCGGACTGGTCGCGACGGCTCCTCGACGCCCATGCGGAGGGGTGGCGCGCCGTCGGCCCCGCCCTCGTCCCCACCGGCGGGGCGCTCGAGCGCCGCAGGGCCGCGCGGACGCTTCGGCGATGGGCCCCGGGCGGACGCAACCCACGTCTCGACGCGCCGCTGCTCCTTCCATCGCTCGTCGAGGGCCTGGAGGCGGGCGCCACCGACGGCCTTCCGTCCTACGACGGTGAAGGGCTCTTCGAGGGGCGTGCGGTCGTCACGCTTCCGACGCGATCCGGTCGTCGACTGCGTTGAACACGAGCGCGCCGAGCAGGAGCGCGACGAGCGCGGCAATGCAGAGATAGGCGGTGTCGGCCGCCGGCGGCAGCTCACCCGTGTAGAGCGGCGTCCGATAGGCCTCGATCGCGGGTGTGATCGGGTTCCCCCAGTGGATCAGGTCGACGAGCCACGGCCTCGACTCGGCGCCGGGCAGGTCCTCGAGCTGGTAGAGCACCGGAGTCAGGAAGAACCACGGCAGCAGCACGGCCGCGACGACGAACTCGACGTCGCGGAATACGGCATTGAGTGCGGCCACGGCAAGCGTCAGCCCGCCGACGAAGAGCACGATCACCGCCGCGATGGGGAGCGCGAGCCACGCGGTGTCGCGGCTCTCGGGGCGGAACCAGAGCGCGAGCCCGAGCACGATCACCGTCATCACCGCGAAGGCGACGAGCTGCGTGGCGACCGCGGACAGCGGCACGAGCTGCCGCGGGAAGCGCACCTTGCGAATCAGCGGAGCGTTCTCGACGAGGCTCCGGGCGCCGGTCTGCAGCGACGCGGCGAGGAACACCCACGGCGGGAGGCCGCAGAGCAGGAACAGCCAGTACTCGTCGAGATCCGTGGCCTCGGCGCGCCACAACACGGAGAAGACGACGAGGTAGACGAGCATCAGCGCGAGCGGGAGCGCGAGCGTCCACGCGAGTCCCAGCACCGAGCCCTTGTACTTCGCACGGAGATCGCGGCGGAAAAGGCTGCCGAAGAGCTCTCGATAGCGCAGCATGTCGCCGTAGACGTGCACCGCGCGATTGTAGGGACGCGGGTGCGCATGACTGCACGGCCGCCGAATCCCGTACAACCGACGACGGCAGCGGGGACTACCCTTATCGGCCGTGAGTGCAGCCGTCACGGTCGTCGCGCTGCCCGTCGCATCCTTCGTGCTCTGGGCCCTTCTCCGCTCTCCGTCCGTGGGGGGGCGCCTCGTCGCGCACCCGACGGGGGAGCGATGGCACGACCGCTCGACACCCACGTTCGGCGGCGTCGGGATCGCCGCCGGAGTGGCGGCCGGAGCGGTCGTCGCCCTCCTCGCCGGCGCCCTCGAGCCGTCGTGGGAGCTCGCGGGGATCCTCGGCGGATCCGCGCTGCTCTTCGCCGCAGGCCTCGTCGACGACATCCGGCACATGAGCCCGGTTGCGAAGCTCGCGGTGCAGTTCTCCGCGGCCGCAATCGCCATCGCCGCAGGCTTGCGGGTGGAGCTCGTCTCGAACGACGCCCTCGGCGTGGTGATCGCGCTCTTCTGGCTCGTCGGGATCACGAACGCGTTCAACCTGCTCGACAACATGGACGGCCTCGCCGCGACGTTGGCGGCCGTCGCCTGCCTGTACTTCGCCGTCGACGCTGCGACCGTGCACGAGAACGACCTCGTGCTGGTGCTGGCGCTCTCGCTCGCGTTCGCCTGTCTGGGCTTCCTGCCCTTCAACCTGCGACCAGGCGGCGGCGCGCACGTCTTCATGGGCGATGCGGGCAGCCAGGTGCTCGGCTTCCTCCTCGCCGCGCTCGGGCTTGCATCGAGCTGGACGACGGCAGGAACCACGGTGGCGACGATGCTCCTGCCCTTGCTGGTGCTCGCGATCCCGATCCTCGACACGACGCTCGTCACCATCAGGCGCCTCGCCGAGAGACGGCCCGTGACGCAGGGCGGCAAGGATCACACGTCGCACCGGCTCGTGTACTACGGGCTCTCCGAGACGAAGGCCGTGGCGCTGCTCGCCCTCATCGCCGTCGCGCTCGGGGCGACATCCGTCGCCTACAACGTCCTCGACCGCCCCGCGCTCACGGCGCTCGGCGTGCTCGTGACCTTCGCGCTGCTCGTCCAGTTCGGAGGGTTCCTCGCGGAGCTCTCCGAGGAGGCGCGACGGGGCCGTTCCGGCGACACGAGGCTCCGCCACGCGATCGTCGTCCAGCCACGACGCCTCGTCGAGCTGCTCGTGGACTCCACGCTCGTGACCGCGACGTTCCTCGGCACGTACCTGCTGTTCGTCGACGGCCGCGGGACAGAGCTTCAGCGAGGAACATTCCTCGCCGTACTGCCGATCCTCCTCGGGACGACGTACGTCGCGTACGTCCTGTTCGGCATCTACCGGCGCGCGTGGCGCTACGCGACGGTGCGAGACCTTCTCTCGATCGCGCTCGCGTCCGGCTTCGCAACACTCGCCGCGTTCGGGATCGTCGTCGCGATCCGCGACCTCGGGGACTTCCCCGTCGCCGTTTTCCTGGTCTACGGCGTGATCGCCGCATCACTCGCAAGCGTCTCCCGCTGGTTCGTCCGGCTCGTGCCGGAGGTGGGCGGCGGGCCCGACGACGGTCGGCGCCGGATCCTCGTGGTCGGGGCGGGACAGGCGGGCCGCGGATTCGTTCGCGACGCTCGTGGGGCGCCCGACGTCCACGTCGTGGGCTTCCTCGACGACAACCCGCGGCTTCGCCGCCGCCGGGTGCAGGGCGTGCCGGTGCTCGGGACGACCGACGCCGTCGAGATCGCAATCGAGTCCACACGGGCGGACGAGCTCGTGGTCAGCATCCCCGACGCCCCGCCCGAGCAGCTCGACAGGCTCGCGCGCTCATGCGAGGCGGCCGGCGTCGTTCACCGGGTCGTTCGAGAGCGCCCGCAGCCCGCCCCCGCGCCGACACGAGCGATCGCCGAGTGAGCGCAGAGGTCACGGCCCCGCCGCTCGCGCGCGCGAGCGCGAAGCCCGACGTGCGCGCGCGGGTCGAGAGCCTCGTGCCCCTCGTCGGCGCGTACCTGTTCCTGGCGACGATCTACGCATGGCAAGCGTGGCGGCGCGAGACGCCGACGATCTTCAGCGACGAGCTCGAGACGACGCAGATCTCCCGCGCCATCGCGGACACCGGCTCGCCGGCACGACGGGGCGATCCGTACGGCTTCACGAGCCTCGTCCCGTGGCTGACGGCGCCGTTCTGGTGGTTGAGCCCGGTCGCGGCTGCGTACGAGTCGATCAAGACCGTCCAGGCGTTCGTGATGGCCTCTGCGATCTTCCCCGCCTACCTGCTCGCACGGCGCGTCGTCTCACCGGGCTGGGCCTACTTCGCCGCAGTCGCGACGATCGCCGCGCCCGCGCTCTCGTACTCGCCGATCCTCGTCGAAGAGCCATGGGCGTACCCGGCCGCGACGCTCGCGCTGTGGCTTCTCGCCCGCGCGATCGACCGGCCACAGCGATGGCCGCTCGCGCTCGCCTGCGCGGCATGCCTCCTCGCCGTACTCATCCGCTCGCAACTCGCTGCGCTGCTCGGCACGCTCGCGATCGGGCTCCTCGTGCTCGGTTGGCGGTCGGATGTCATGCGGCGCTGGCGCGCGTCGTGGACAGGCTGGGACTGGGTCGGCGCGGTCGTGCTGGGCATCGGCGCCGTGATCGCAATCGTCGCGTTCCTCGGGCATCGGTCGCACGAGTGGGAGGAGGCGACGACGCTCTGGAAGGGCAGGATGGTCGAGTACGGAAGCTGGGCTGGCGGAGCGTTCGCGATCGGGGTCGGCGTGCTGCCGGCGATTGCGCTCCTCGCGATGCTGGCCGTGCCGCGTGCGGAGCGCGAGCGACCCGGCGTCCGCGCGTTCGTCGTCGTCGCGGCCGGCGCCGTCGTGAGCTTCGGCTGGTACGCGGCGATCAAGGGCGCGTACCTCTCGACGACGTTCTCGAGCGTCATCGTCGAGCGAAACCTCGTCTACCTGACGCCGCTCGCCTTCGTCGCGACCGCGTACCTCCTCGAGCGCGCGGCGGCGCCGGTCTGGGCAGTGGTCGTCTCGGGCGCCGTCGTGCTCGGCATGATCGTGTGGGTCCCCATCGAGCGCGGCCTCGACAGCTTTCCCTACTACGAGGCCCACGGCCTCGCGATCCTCGCGCTGGCCAACCGTGAGTTGGCCTGGCCGCTGGGCCGCATCGAGAACGGTGTCCAGGCTCTGACGCTGGCCTTTGTCGTGCTGCTGCTCGTCCTCGGCACGCCGCTGCGCGCCAGGCTCGCGAACGTCGCCGGGCCGCTCGCCGCCGCGACCGCAGGAATCCTGCTCCTCTGGAACGTCACCGCCGAGGTCTACGCCTCGATCGGCGAGCACGACTTCAGCGCACGCGTCGAGAGGAACCTCCCGAAGCCGAACGACTGGATCGACCGCGCCGCCGGGGATGGAAGCGTCGTCGTGCTGGGTCAGCAGATGGAAGCGATCGGGTCGAACCTGACGGAGTTCTGGAACCGGTCGATCACCAAGGTGTGGAGCGTCGACGGGACCGGCCCGGGACCCGGCGACACGCTGACGCCCGATCTCGAAGACATCGACGGGACACTGTCCCCCGACCCGGAGACCGACTTCGTCCTGGCGGCGAACGGCGTCGACGTTGTCGGGCCGCAGGTCGCACGCAACGACGCCGCCGGCGCCACGCTCGTGCGTCTGGACGGGCCGATCCGGCTCCGGTCGAACGAGACCGGGATCACCGAGGACGGGTGGATCCGAGGGGACTCCGGCGACCCGACGGAGCCGGCAAGGGGCGCCTACAACCGCTTCGACGTCTCCAGCGGAGGGACCGGCACCGCGGTCGTGACGCTCTCGCGCGAGACCTTCTGCCCCAAGGGCGTTCGCCTTCCGGGCGTCGCGCGGGTCAGGATCGGCGAGCTCGGCCGTGGTTCTGACAAGCAACCCGCGATCGCGCGCGAGACCGCGTCGGAGACTCTCTACGTCCCCGGCTGCGCCGTCCGGACGGTGCCGCTGCCTACGCCGGACGTGCCCTGGCGCGTCGAGGTCGAGATGGAGACGTTCGTCCCGGCGTTGGTGGATCCCGAGCGCTCGGACTTCGAGCGCCGCGCCCTCGGCGCGCGCGTCTCGTTCGGCGTCGTGCCGTCCTAGCGCGAGCGGAGCGCCGCGACGATATAGGTGAAGCGCACGCGCAGCGCGAGCCGGGCGAGTGGCCCGGAGCGCTCCGCAGCCTTCAGCAGGCCGATTGCGGGTCCCGGAAGCCGCTGCGTCTGGGGGACGAAGAACGGTCGCAGCTAGGTATGGCCGAACCCTGCCGCGCGGAGGTCGGCCAGGACGTCCGACACGGCGTACTGGCGCGGATTGAGGTCGAAGACGAGCTTTCGCTCGGTGTACGCCGCGACGCGCTCGAAGAAGGCCGTGCGATCCTGCGCGTAGTAGATCGCGCGGAACACCGTCGTGGCCGCGACCGGTCGATCGGGCTCGAAGTGGTTCAGGTCGCCCTGCACGATCGTGGCACGCCCGCCGAGACGACGACGAGCGGCGTCGACCATCGCGGGCTCCGCGTCGACGCCCGAGTAGCGAAGCCCTCGCTCGACGAGGAACGCGCCGAGGCCGCCGTCGCCGCACGCGAGGTCGAGCACCTCGTCGCCCGGCTCCAGCGGAGCACCGAGCGTCGCGACGATGCCCGCTCGGTGCTCGAGGTACGCACGCGCGTCCGCGTACTCGGCGTCGGACCAGTCCGCCGCCTTGCGCGCGTACTGATCCGCCTTGCTCACAGGCGCGTGAGCGTCTCGGGATGCTCTCGCACGAAGCGGGCCATGCTGCTCGCGTGCCAGAGCGTGTGCCGCGAGACGAAGCTCCGGTCGGTGACCTGGGCCCAGTCGTGCGTGACACGGGCGACCGGGACGTACCACCGCTCCCACCCCGCCCGCATCGCGCGGTAGCAGAGGTCGATGTCCTCGACGTAGTGCCGGTATCCCTCGTCCCAGCCGCCGAGCTCGTCGAGCATCACGCGGCGCATGAGCAGGAATGCGCCGAGCAGCCAGTCGGCCTCGGCCGGCGCATCGACGTCCTCGTCCAGCAGGTAGTGGTCGCGCTGCCGTTCGAGGGGCGGGAAGAGACGGCGGAGCGGAGTCCGGCGCACCAGCGTCCCCCGCACGGTGGGAAACCGACGGCGCGTAGGTTGCCACGTGCCGTCGGGCCAGAGGGTCCGGGGGCCGGCGACGCCGCACCGCTCCCGGGTCTCGGCAAACGCGACGAGGGAGGCGACGGCACCGCTGTCGGGCACCACGTCCGGGTTCGCGAACAGCACCCATTTCCCACTCGTCGCGGCCGTGCCGAGGTTGACGTTCTCGGCGAGGCGGCGGGGACGAGGATTCTCGAGGACGCGCAAAGGCCCCGGGATGGCACCGGGCACGGAACCGGGCGTGTTGGCGACGACGACGAGCTCGTCGACCTGCGGCCGGAGAAGGGGCAGCAGCGTCTCGAGCTCGCGTGCGTGCCCGTGCGAGACGACGATCCCCGAGACGCTCATCGACCGAGAGCCTCGAGGTAGACGCGAACCGTCGCGGCGGCGGTCGCCTCCCAGCTGAACGCCCTCGCACGCTCGAGCCCCGCGGCTCGGAGGCGCCCCCGTTCGGCGATTGCTTGCCGGATACCGTCGGCGAGCGACGCCTCCGGAACGACGACAGCCGCGCCTCCCGCGACCTCGACGAGCGCCGGGTCCTGAACCGTGACGACCGGTGTCCCAGAGGCCATCGCCTCGACCACCGGCAGCCCGAACCCCTCGTGACGCGACGGCTGAACGAGGCACGCGGCGCCGCGGTAGAGCTCCGCCAGGCGCGATGTCGAGACGTAGCCCTCGAGTCGCGCACCGCCCGATCGCAGCTCCTCCGCCACACGCTGGTCCTTCGTCGGCCCGACGACGACGAACTCGACGCCGACCTCCCGGGCAGCGGCGAGCGCCGCGCGCTGGTTCTTCCGCTCCTGGATCGCACCGACGGCGAGGGCGTACGTCGCGTCATGCGACGCCGAGCCTCCGTCGCCCGGACGGAACGCGGGGTCGACGCCGTTCGCCGTCACGACGACGCGCTCGGGAGCCAGGTCGTACCGCTCCAGGATCTCCCGCTTCGTTCGCTCGGAGACGGTCAGGATGCGGGCAGCCGCTCGTGCGGCGTGGGGCACGACCCGCTGGAAGACGAACCGGTCGCGCCGACCCATCAGGCCGTGCTCGAACGAGAGGTCGTGGATCGTGACGACCGCCGGACAGGGGCAGTGGAGCGGCAGCGCGTACTGGGTGTGCACGAGATCGGCGCCGAGCCGGCGGAGCAGGCGCGGCAGCGTCCATGCCATGCGGAGCTCTTGCGAGCGCGTGGCCAGCTCGAGCGCCTCGACTCCGGATGGGACGAGGTCGGGCCGGCGCGTCGCGGCCGCGAGTCGAAGCCCCGCGTCGGCAGCCGGCTTCGGCAAGGTGCGCAGCAGGTTCAAGACGTACGTCTCGTCGCCGGTCCGCTGCCGACCGAGCACGTCTGCATCGACCACGACGAGGCTCACGCGAGCTCCCGCCAGAGATCCTCGACGACGTCCGCAGAACGGCGCCACGTGAACATCGAGGCGCGGGCCAATCCGAGCTCGACGAACGCGTCGCGTCGCCGACCCGCCTCGTCGATCCCCGCGGCTATCGACGCGGGCTCACGCGGGTCGACGAGCACCGCGGCGCCTCCCGCGACCTCCTCCGTCGCGCCGCCGCGACTCGTCACGACAGGGGTGCCGCACGCCATCGCCTCGAGCACCGGGATGCCGAAGCCCTCGTAGAGCGACGGATAGACGAGGCAGCGCGCGCCGCGCATCAGCGCCGCCAGCTCCTCGTCGGTGGGCTCGCCGACCCAGCCCTCCGCGGCGACGCCACCCCAACCGGCCGCCCCCGCGACCCGCAGCTCGACATCCGCAAGTCGCGCGGCCTCGACGGCGACGGCGAGATTCTTCCGCGGCTCGAGCGTGCCGACGGCAAGGACGTAGTCGCCGTCGACGGCTGGGCCGTCCGGCGCGAAGACGGCGTCGACGCCGTTCGGGACGACGCGGATCCGCTCGACCGGGACCCCCAGCAGCTCGACGAGCTCGTCGCGCGTGAACGCCGAGACGGCGACGACCGCGTCGGCCGCGCGCACGCCCGCACGCAGCGCGAGAGCGCCGGTCGTCCGGTGCCAGCGCGGGAATGCCTCCGGATGGCGGAGGACCGCGAGATCGTGGACGGTGACGACGAGCGGCGCCCGCGGCGAGACGGGAGCGCGGAACGTCGTGCAGTGGAGGACGTCGACGCGTGCGGAGGCGTGGCCCAGGCGGAACGGGTACCAGAGCGCGTCGCGCCGCAGTGTCGCGAGCCGCCCCGAGCCGCCCGACGCCAGGCCCACGAGCTCGAGACCCGGCCGGCCGTCGAGCTCGCGCAGAAGCCCGAGCACGTGGCGTGCGGTTCCGGCGCGCGTCTGCACGAGCGGTGTCGTGTCGATCGCGACCCTCACCTTCCGGCTGCCCTCCGTATCGCGTCGCGGGGCTCCGGGTAGTGGAGCAGCGAGATCGCGTCGTCGGCGCCGAGCCAGCGGTGCTCGACGTGCTCGTCGTCGAGAACCGGCTCCCAGCCGGGAGCGGCGTCCGCGACGAACGGCCACACGGTGATCGTCGTCGTCCCGGGGACGAAGCGCTCCCGGACCGACTCGGGGTCGCCGGTGACGTCGTAGTCCAGCGGGCCGCCGAGGGCGACGGGCTCGGCGACGAGCCCGGTCTCCTCCTCGAGCTCCCGTGAGGCCGCGGCGGCCGGCGCCTCGTCCCACTCCACGCCTCCCGCCACGAGATGCCAGTAGCCGAGCTTGTCCGGCGAGCGGAGGAGCACGAGGTACTCGGTATCCGCCGCCCCCGGTCGGCGAACCACGACGGCGACCTCCTCCGGACGTCGGGTGCCCGTCATGCACGTGCCTCCAGAGCGGCGAGCATCGTGGCACCGGTCCGCGGCCACGAGAAGCGCGCCGCGTGCTCGAGCCCCGCCGAGACGAGCTCGTCCCGTCGCTCTACCGCCTCTCGGATCCCCGCCGCGATCGCCGAGGCGTCGAGCGGGTCCACCCGGATCGCGGCGTCACCGCACGCCTCGTCGAGCGACGCGTGCGCGGACGCAACGACAGGTGTGCCGCATGCCATCGACTCGACGATCGGCATCCCGAACCCCTCGAACAGCGACGGGTACACGTACACGGCAGCGCCGCGGTACAGGCGCGCGATCTCCTCGTCGGGCACGTACCCGAGGCGGCGGATCCGCGGGTCGGCGAGATCGGGCCGGTCTCCCCACCCCTCCCCACCCACGAGGACAAGCCCGAGCTCCCCGGCGAGGAGCCGCCACGCCTCGACGAGCCGTGCGAGGTTCTTGCGCGGCTCGATCGTCCCGAGCGCGAGAATCGCCGGGCCGCCGAGGTCCGCCGCGTTCCCGTCGGGCCCGAGCCCGTCCACCAGGCCCGGCGGCGCCAGCACGATCCGTTCCTCATCGATCCCGAGGACCTCGACGAGGTCGTTCGCCGTGAACTGTGAGTTGGCGAACACGACGTCGCAGGTCGCCGCGGCGTGACGGGCCTTCCTCGTGTGCATCGACACGGTCCTTGCAGTGCACCACTCGGGATGGTGAAGCGGGACGAGGTCGTGGAACACGGTCGCGCGGGCGCCTGCCCGCTGCGCCGGGTACATCCACTCGCTGAAGACGAACGCGTCGAGGTCGCCCACGAATCGCTCGACGGGCGGTCGGCCGAGACGGCTCCACGCCGTCCGGACTGCATGTGAGGCGGGTAGCCGCACGAGCTTGGACGCGACCGGAAGCCCGCGGAGGGCATCCCGGATCGCGTCCGGGCCGCGGAGGCTCGTCGGCCCGAAGGCAACGAGCTCGTGACTGCCTCCCGACGCCGCCGCCATCCCGGACAGCGCGCCGCGGATGTAGTTCCCGATCCCGGTCCGCGGATGGGACAGCGGCGAGACGTCGACGACGATCCTCATGCCGGCTGCTCGTGGAGGAAGGAGTCGAAGTGGACGCCGAGCTCGCGGTCGTCGGTGCTGCCCGGCACAACCTCGGCAGGGACGAGGGTGGGCGAGACGTCGAACCGGACGACACAAGTTCCGTCGACCGAGGTGAGCGGAACCCGCAGGGTGACCGTGTCGTCGGGGGGTACCTGGACCCGTGCGACGGGGCGACCCGCCACCGTCGCGAGCACGTCGGTCGAGCGGCCCGCGAAGAGCGTCGGGTCGGAGTGGAGGGCCACGAGCAGCTCGCCGCCCATGCAGCGAAGCCTCGACCACGATGCGCGCGGTCCCGACCATGTGTCGTTCGGGTAGAGCCCGGACACCCTGGTCGTCGACGCGAGGGGCCCGGTGAGGCGCCACAGCGTCGTCCCGAGGAGGTCGTCACGCGCCACGATCTCGCCGTCCGGGATCACCGACCCGTCCAGCATCGCGTAGGGCGCGTCGATCGGCGAGCCGTCGGCCGTCGTCACCGTTCCGTCGCGGGGGTCGATCTTCACAGCGGTCTCGCCGAGACCGCCGGGGGTGGGCGCCGACGTGTAGTAGACGTCTCCCACCTGCCGGTTGAAGAACTCGTTCTGGTTCACGGTGAAGCGATCGGCGCGTCCGGTCCAGAGAACGACGGCCTCCTCGCCCGCCGGTAGCGCGCCGTCGATCCAGCCGCGGTCGGCGCCGCGGATCCCCTGGAAGAGCGCTCCCTCGCCCGAGCGAAGCACGCCCTGCGGCCCGGACCAGACGGGCCGCGAGAGCGCGACGAAGAGCACGAGCAGCAGCACCGGCACTGCGACCGCCAGGCGGGCGGGCACGAGCACCATGAGCCCCACGAGCAGGGCTGCGCCGACGAGCACCGTGAGCCGGTACGAATCGCCGAGCAGGTGCTCGTTGACGGACCAGAGCGGCAGGAGCCCGAGCGTGTCCGACTTCGCCGGCTCCCCGATGAACCGGACGTACGGGAACGCGACAACGAGACCGATCGCAACGAGCGCGCCCACGCCGAGCGCGATGCCGCGACCTCGGCGCCCCGAGCTCGACCCAGGCCAGGAGCGCGACGACGAGCAGCGGAGTGAGGAAGAACAGGTACCGGTCCTGGATGCGGTCGGGTGCGAAACGAGACGCGAACGTCGCCACCACGAGCGTCGAGGTGACGACGAGCGCGATCGTCGCCGCGAGGTGCTCGTCGAGCCGGGCGGGGAGCTTCCCCGCACGAGCAAGCAGGACGACGAGCGCCACGACCGGCACGATCCCGACATAGAGGGCGAGCTCCTCGACGTGCCAGAGCCAGAAGCGGAGCGCCTGGTCGACGTCGTACCCGCCTTCGCCGACGATGCTGTACGCGCCGAGGAGGTCGGAGACCGCGCGCCCGCGGGCAAGCTGGACGCCGATCACGAGCAACCCGAGCCCGACGATGCCTCCGAACAGCGGGAGGAAGGGGCGGATCGCTCGCGCATCTCGCCGTAGGAGCGCGAGGACGAGCGGCGCCAGCACGATCGCACCCACGAATCCGAGTGCCTGCGAGCGGGTCGCGAAGGCCGCGCCGAGCGTGAGGCCGAGCACCGCGACTCGCCCCCAGGTCGGCCGCTCGAGCACCCGAACGAGAGCCCACGCGAACAGGAGCGCGAGCGGATAGAAGAGCGTCTCGGTCACGAGCGTCGCCGAGTACGCCATCGACGGCAGGGCGACCGCGAGAGCTGCGGCAAGCAACGCGAGCCACCGGCCGACGACCCGTCGCGCGAGCAGCCACGCGGGGATCGCCGCGAGAGACATCACGATCGCGTTCGTTGCCTTCGCGGCGGCATAGGCGTCCTCCAGGCTGTCGAGCAGCCAGTACGCCGGCGAGATCAGCGCCGGGTACAGGACGCTGTAGCCGCTCGTCGGGACGCCGCGCACCGCGAACGATCCGGTGTCCGCAAGGCTCCGGGCGAGCTCCGAATAGATCAGCTCGTCGACGAAGATGAACGGCGCCGGCATGTCGAAGCCGAGCCAGACGCGTGCTGTGGCCGAGACCGTGACGATCGCCGCGAGCCATCCCCAGTCCGGTACGCGACCGAGGCGCTCGCGGAGAGGCTTACCCACCGAGGTCGACCTCGGAGAGGCGCCTGGCGATCTCCGAAGCCTCTGGGGTGCCCGGCGCGATTCCGACGTCTGCGGCGGCGCCGGTGACCTCGCGCAGAACCTCGTCCGAGACGTCCGCGCCGCCCGCGATCCACTCGAACGCCGCCGCCTGACGCTCGGCGACGCCGGCGAGGTCGTGGTCGCGCCCCGCGAGCGCGCCGGCCGCCGCGCCCATCGCCTCGCGCGCGTCGGGGCGCTCGGCCAGCAGCTCGCAGGGCGGCCGCGAGGTCCAGCGCTTCGTCGGTGCCGACGGGGACCTTGAGCGCGACGTCGTCGGGAAGCTCGGCGAACCAGCCGACGTCGCTCACGACGAGAGGCTTGCCCAGCGTCAGCGCGCGGATGGCCGTGCCCGAGGTCTCGCCCATCGTCGGTGAGCGGAGGCTGACGTGGACGTCGCACGCCTTCATCAGCGCCCAGAGGCGCCGCTCGTCGACCCTGCCCTCACGGACGATTCCCTCGTCGTCGAGGCCGAGACGCTGCAGCCGGCGCTCGAGGTCGAATCCCGGCGATGTGGCGCCGACGAGCAGGAGACGCGCCGCGGGATGCTCGGCGCGCAGGCGAGCGAACGCCTCGAGAAGCTGCGGGACGCGCTTCGACGCGTTGACGTTCCCGAACGCGCCGACGAGTGGCGCCGCGTCGATGTCGGCCCCCGGGACGTCCGGCGCCGGCCAGGCGGGATGCGGCACGCGCGCGATCGGTCGCGCAAAGCCTGCGGCGCGCGCCCGCTCCTCGACATAGCGCGAGTGGACGACGAGGCCGGTCGCAAGCGAGAGCACCTCGCCGGCGAGCGGAAAGTCCTCGGGCCGGGCCTCCCAGAGTGGCGGAATCCGCTTGTCGAGCACTCCGTGGGCGAGGAGACGGCCGACCACACCGTGCTCGCGCTCCATGGCATCCAGGTATCCGTGACCGTCGCGCCGGCCGATCGTCACGCCCGCGACGAGGTGGTGGAGCACGAAGTCGTGCAGGACGACGAGGCCCGGCGTGCGACGAAGCGCGTCGAGGATCCAGTCGTGCGCATCCGGATTGTTTCCTATATGGTAAACGCAAAGATCCGCGTCGCGCGGCGGGCGTTTCGTGCCGCGCTTCACGACGTCCACGTCGACGTGCTCGCGCAGCGCCGGAACGAGCAGCTCCGAGTAGTCGGCGATCCCCGACGTCTCCGGCGACATCGGCGAGAAGTACGCGACCTTCACGACAGCAGCCTCGCGATCGCGCGATCCCAGGTCACCTCGAGGGCGACAGCCTTGCCCGCCTTGCCGAGGACACCGGCCTCCTCCTCGTGCGCGGTGAGCCACGCGGCTGCGTCGCCGATCTCGGCCGGCGCCGGAGCGACGACGAGCCCCGTGCGCCGGTCGTGGACGACATCGAGCGGCCCTCCGGCGTCGCTGGTCGTGATCACGGGCTTCGACGACAGGAAGGCCTCGTACGGCCCCATGCCGTAGTCCTCGTCGACGGGGGCGTAGTAGAGCGCCGAGCACGTCGCGTAGAGCTCGGCGAGCCGCTCTGCGTCGACACGGCCCTCGAAGCGCACCCGGCCGTCGAGGCCGCGGTCGCGCGCAATCCCCTCGAGCCGGCTTCGATCGGGCCCGTCCGAGACGATCACGACGTCGAAGCCCGACCGGAGCGCGGCGGCCTCGAGCAACAGGTCGATGCGCTTGGCCCGATCGAGGCGGCTCGCCGACAGGACGAAGCCGAGTGAGGCGGCAGACCGATAAGGCAGCGCCTGGGGCGGGGGCGGCAGCACCTCGGCCACGAGGCCGGTCGACCGCTCGAGCCGCCCGGCGACGTTCCCGGAGATCGCAAACAGGCGTGTGGCCTCGCCCAGCGTCGTACGGTCGAGCGCCTGCACCTGCCGCCGCAGCGCACGATCCTCGGCCGAGGGGCCGAACTGGCCCAGGTCGGTCCCGTCGAGCTCGTATGCCTGCCGGAACTGATGCACGAGCCAGACGCGTTTCTCTTCATGCCGCACGACGTAGGAGGGGAACTTCGTCGCCACCACCATGTCGACCTTCTGCCCGTCGACCTCGCTCAGATCGACGAGCCGCCAGAGGAACGCCTGCGTCAGCACCCGCGCCCCCGGGTACCACTTGAACGGCACCGAGACGAGGTCCGCTTCGTGCCCTCGGTCCCGGAGCTCCGCGACGAGCTCGTCGGTGACGATCTCGGCGCCGCCGCGCGTGAACGGGACCTGCGGCCGGAGAACCGCGATGCGCATGCGCTGCCTAGCGCGTCTCCGCTGCGCGGAGCCGCGCCACCTCGGCTTCGAGCGCAGCGACGCGCTGCTCGAGGTCGTCGACGAGCCGGAGCGCCGCCGCGTTGAACGATCGCTGGTCGTAAGCGAGGGGCTCGACGTACCACCGCATCGACTTCCGGAGGACTGCCTTCACCGGCGTGCCGACCCCTCCCCGGACACCGGGGCGCAGCCGCAGCGCCCTGTCCGCGGAGACGGGCCACAGGCGCTCCGCCTCGGCACGCGCGGCGTGACGGTCGTCGGGCTCCCCGGCTGCTCCGGGGTCGGCGCCCGACCGGCGAATCTCCTCGCGCAACTCCACGAAGAGGGCCTCGACGTCGACCTCGTCGGTGGACGGGAAACCGTTGTCCATCGCCTCGTCGGGCATCGCGGCAGTGTATCCCCGGCTTGTTCGCAAGCGGGATTCCGCGGGCCGTGAGATCGCCACGTCGGTCGTACAGGCCGTGGCGTAAGGTCGCCGGGTGGGTGGAGCCTCGGGACGACGCGTGGCGGGCTACGCCGCGATCGGCCTCGTGGCCCTCGCAGCGGGGCTGATTTTCCAGCCCGGTCGCTGCAACGAGACGGCCCATCTCGCGCTCGTGAAGTCGCTCGTCGTGCGCTTCGCCGCGGATCGGCTCGTTCCCGGGTACGGGACGGCGGCCGCCGTTCTGCTCGGGCTCGGGACGCTCGTCCTGCATTCGAAATGGCCCTGCTCGTCGCCGGTTGCGAGCGCAATCGTCGGCGGCACGGTCCTGAGGCTGGAACCCCGAGCGTGACGCGCGTCGCGCTCAGCCTGCTCACCCTCGTCCCCGGGATCTCGGGTGGCAGCGAGACGTACGCGCGCGAGCTCGCGCGATCGTTGGCCCGGGTCGGGAGGCACGACTACGAGGCCCTCGTCCCGACGCTTGCAACCGACGCGGGCGGCGGCCTGCGGACGACGGTGGCGACGGGGTACCGGGCTTCGACGACCATCGCCGGCAGGCTGCGGGCGATGACGACCGCCCGGCTGCGTCCGGGGGCGCTCCGGCGCCGTCTCGAAGAGGCCGACGTCGTCCACTACCCGCTCACCGTCCCCGTGCCGCCCGCCCGCCGTCCGACCGTGTTGACGCTGCTCGACACGCAGCACCTGGACCTCCCGGAGCTGTTCCCGCGCGGCGAGCGGCTCTTCCGCAGGCTCGCCTACGACCGGGCGGCCCGGAGAGCCGACCAGGTGGTGGTGATCAGCGATTGGGTGAAGGAACGCGTGGTCGAGCGACTCGGCATCGCTTCGGAGCGCGTTCATGCGGTGCACCTGGGCGTCGACCCCCAGCGCTTCCGTCCCGACGCCGAAACGCGGCGCGAGCCGTTCCTCCTCTACCCCGCACGGCCGTGGCCACACAAGAACCACGAGCGGCTCTTCGAGGCGTTCGCGCTGCTTCGGCACGAGCGCCCCGACCTCCGACTCGTCCTCACCGGAGTCGGGCACGACGCGACCCGCTTACCGGACGGCGTCGAGGCGCAGGGCGGCGTCTCGACGGACGAGCTGGTCGCGCTGTACCGCCGCGCGGCTGCGCTCGTGTTTCCCAGCCTCTACGAGGGATTCGGGCTGCCCCCGATCGAGGCCATGGCCTGCGGCTGCCCGGTGGCGACTTCGAGCGCCGGATCGCTTCCCGAGGTCGTCGGAACGGCCGCGGTTCTCTTCGATCCGACCGACGTCACGGCGATCGCCGACGGTGTCGTCGAGGCGCTCGACCGGGCCGCCGAGTTGTCCGCGCTCGGCCTCGAGCGCGCCGCGGGCTTCACGTGGGACGCGACGGGGCGCGCCCACGACCGGGTCTACGAGCTGGCGGCGGGAGTCTGAAGTCGCGCGAGGTCGGCCTCGACCATGAGGCGCATCAGCTCCTCGAAGCTCACCTCCGGCGACCAGCCGAGCACCCTGCGGGCCTTGGAGTTGTCGCCGACGAGATCGTGGAGCTCTGCGGCCCCGCGGTAGAGCGACGGGTCCGAGCGCACGTGCTCGCGCCAGTCGAGGGACACCGCTCCGAAGGCGTAGGCGACGAGCTCCTCGACCGACCGAGAGACCCCGGTCGCGACGATGTAGTCCCCGGGCTCGTCGTGCTGGAGCATCAGCCACATCGCGCGGACGTAGTCGCCCGCGTAGCCCCAGTCGCGCCGCGCCGAAAGGTCACCGAGCAGGAGCTCGTCCTCGAGACCGAGCGAGATCGCCGCCGCCGCCTGCGCGACCTTGCGCGGCAGGAAATCCACCGGCCGGAGCGGCGACTCGTGGTTGTAGAGGATCCCGCAACACGTGAACATGCCGTAGCGCTTGCGGTAGCTCCCTGCGATGAAGTGCGCGTACGCCTTGGCGACGCCGTACGGCGTCAGCGGTCTCGGCGCCGTCAGCTCGGTCTGCGGTGTCTCGTGCGGCTCGCCGAAGATCTCGCTCGACGAGGCCTGGTAGAAGCGGATCGAGGAGTCGACCTCGCGGATCGCCTCGAGCATCGCCGTCGCACCGACCGCCGCGAACTCGGCCGTGCGGATCGGCTCGTCCCACGATCGCGGGACGAACGAGGGGGCGGCCAGGTTGTAGACCTCGGTGGGTCGGGTTGCCTGCAGGGCCTGGACGAGCGACGTGTGGTGGAGGAGGTCGGCGCGCACGAGCTCGATCCGGTCCTCGAACGGAGCGAGCGTCTCCGCGTAGGCGGAGGGCTCACGGCGGACGATTCCGGTCACCTCGTACCCGTGCTCGAGAAGGAGCGAAGCGAGGAGCGAGCCATCCTGGCCGCCGATGCCGGTGATCAGCGCGCGGTTGCGCACGGTCACGGGCTCGACCGCACTGCGTGGGCCATCGTGCCGACGTCGGGCAGTCGCTCGAAGCCGCCGGCGTCGACGAGCTCGCGAAACGCGCGTGAGACACCGGGATACGTGGTGCCGTAACCCCCCGTGTCGACCGCGTCGTGGGCCACGAGGTGACCACCCACGCGCAGGAGCGGCGCCCATCTCGTCAAGTCCCCTGCCGAGCCCTCGTACGAGTGATCGCCGTCGACGAACAGCAGGTCGAGACCCGGTTCGGGAAGCTCGACCGTCCGGGAGTCCGCGACCTGGAGGTCGACACGCTCCGCCAGCGCGAGCCGCTCGAGTGCCTCCGCAAGCTCTCGATCGAGTTGCGCGCCATCGACGTTCCCGGGCTGTGGGACGTGAAGGTCGAGTGACAGCAAGCGGGCCCCGGGTGTCATCGCCGACGCGATCACGACCGTGCTCCCGCCCTTGAATCGCCCGATCTCGACGATCCGTCGGGCTTCGAGTCGACGGACGAGGCGAAAGAGAAGCGCCGCCTCGTCGAACCGGAGTGACGCGACGCCGTGGTTGAGCTGGCTGCTCGTGAAGAGGAACACGAGGTCCTCGAAGCCCTCGACCGACTCGGGCCAGTCACGTACCTCTGGGAATCGCTCCGCGCGGACGTCGGCCCGGGTCGCGGCGTGCACGACGTGCTTCCCGGGGGTCGTGCGTGCTCCCCGCGCGATCGAGCGCTTGACGACGTCCCGCACGGCTGCAGGCTACCGACGGCGAAGGACCGTGCGGACGACGTCGCCCTTCGGTCCCGGCCGCTCACGTGGGAGCAGGCCTCTGCCCGAGCCGCCCCGCACGGAAGTCGCGCCACCCGTCGCGGACGGCGCGGACCCTCGCTCGGACGTTGCCGGACGACGCGGCCTGCACGACGTACGCGGCGACCGCCTCGCCGCGCCTCAGCCACGTCCGAGCAGTGCCGAGCGGCGCCCACCGCTCGGCGACGACCAGCCCGTTGCGCAGGCCGTAGTACAGGGGGTCGGGCGAGGACGTCCCACCCGAGGACGCCGAGACGGAATGTCGAACGACGCTCGCCGGCACGACGAGGATCGTGTGACCGCGGCTCGCCGCCCGGAGCGACCAGTCAACGTCCTCGGCATACGCGAACAGCGACTCGTCGAGACCGCCGAGGTCGGCAAGAGCGCTCGACCGGGCGAGCATCGCGCCGCCACACGCGCGGTCGGTCTCGAACGGCGGGAGTCTCGGGTCGAAGGCGGCGGTCCCCGTAGCCCGTATGCCGGCCGTGGTGGCCGCGGGATCGCCGGAACGTCGCGCCCGCGTACCAGATCACGTCGGGCCGATCGAGGAAGACGATCTGGGAGCACGCCGCGGCCGCTCGGGGATTTCGTTCCAGAGCCTCGACGAGTGGCTCGAGGAAGCCCGGCTCGACCTTCGCGTCGTTGTTGAGGAGCAGGACATGCTCTGCTCCGGCGGCAAGTGCAGTGCGCAGCCCCACGTTGACGCCGCCCGCGAATCCGCGGTTCTCGTCGAGAGGGATCACATGGACGTCTGGGAAAGCCTCGCCCACTGCCTCGCACGTGCCGTCGGCCGAGTTGTTGTCCACGAGGACGACGAACAGCGAAGGATAGGTTGCGTCCGCAAGGGAGCGCAGGCAGTCGAGCGTGTCCTCGCGACCGTTCCAGGTCAGCACGACGATCCCGACCCGCGCTGTCACGCGAGCTCCCGGAGGTAGCGCCACGCCGCGACGAGCCCTCTCGGGCGTGCAACTGCAACGAGGACAGCTGCGAGCGCGAGGCCGAGAGCCACGGCGAGCACGGCGCTGTCGACGAGCGTCGCCGGCGCGAACGCGGCGCCGAACACGACGACGACGACGGCCACGGCCGCAGCGAGCCCGCGGACGGTCGGCACGAACGCGTGGAGGAGGTGGAGCAGCCACGTTGCCGCGAGCGCATTCGTGACCGCGAGCGCGAGAGCCAGGCCCCAGAGCCCGCCGAGGCGCTGCCCGACGATCGCGACGGGCACGTGGACCGCGACCACGACGAGGCCGACGAGCGGTAGGCGACGACCGAGACCGGCGACGAACACGAGCGGGAAGGTGACCGAGAGCACGACGGACACGACCATGTACGGCGCCAGCGCGACGACCAACTCCGCGATCTCGGCCCCGACCGCGTCGCTGTATGCCGCGCCGAGGACGCGCCCGGCGAGCTGCTCTCCCGCGATCGCGAAGATCGCGGTTGTGGCACCGACCGCCAGGAGCGCAAGCCACGACGAGGCATCGACGTGGCGGGCGACGCCATGGGGCGACAGGCCGACCCTGGTCATAGGAACCGACGTCACGAGACCGAGCGAGGAGGCCGTGATCCCCACGACAGCTGCTGCGATGAGGTACGCGTAGCCGAAGCTAGTGACCGCGCCGACACCCTCGCGGGCGGCGAACGGAAGACACACCAGGTACGTCGCCTGCAGCGCGAACGGGAGCGTCGCGCCGGTCGCGAGCTCGACGATCCGCGCCCCCGTACTGCCAAGTCTGGCGCGGGCTGCAGACGCGGGCATCCGCTCAGCGCGGGCCCGGCGCCAGAGCCACGCCGCCGAAACGACCGTCGCAAACGACGCGTTGAGGGCCATTCCCCAGGCGACGGCCTCAGTCCCGTAGTCGTCGATCGTGAGGAGGATCAGGGCAAGCCCGGCGACGCTGCCCAGGATGTAGCCGAGGGCGGGCACGACGTAGTCGTCGAGCGCGGCGAAGGTGCTTGCGAGCAGCGCCGCGGTGAACTGGCCGAGCCCCGCGACGACCATCCACGGAAGCGCGGCCGCAGCCGCGTCGACAGCCACGGATGGGCCCTCGCCGGTGAGAACGTCCGCGATCGGCCGCGCAGCGAGCACCGCGACGACGAGCAGCGGCAACGCGACGACACCGATCGTAATCGAGTACGCCATGGTCTCCGCGGAGAGGCGCCGCTCGGCGCGGGCGCGGGCGAGGGGCGGCAGCAGTGTGACGCGCACCGCGGTCGCGGCGAGGACGAGCACAACGAACACTGCGTACGCCGCGAAGAACCCGTCCGTCTCGGCCGTCCGCCCGAGCTCGCGGGCGATGATCACACCGACGACCGCTGCGAGCCCCGACTGGACGGCGATCGCGAGCGCGGTCACCGCGCCCGACGCGAGCGACCCCAGTCCCGTGGAGGCGGTACGCTTGCCCACCGACGCGGAAGCCTACGGTTCGCGTCACACGACCCATGACGGCCGACACGATCTGGAGCGAGAACGACCTCGAGGCTCTCCGCGGCGAGTTCGCCGACGTCTACGGCGGCCGCACGGTGCTCGTGACGGGTGCCGACGGGTTCATGGGGTCGCACCTCACCGAGGCGCTCGTCGCGCTGGGCGCGAACGTCCACGCCTTCGTTCGCGCCACGTCGAGCGGCGCCCTCAACAACATCGGGCACCTGCGCTACGGGCTGAAGGTGCACTTCGCCGACCTGACCGACCGCACGTCGATCGACTACCTCGTCCGGGAGCTCCGCGACACGCCGGATCGGCCGTACGTCTTCCACCTCGGGGCCCAGGCGCACGTCGGCGAGTCCTGGCACCGGCCGTACGAGACGGTGATGGCCAACACGGTCGGCACGCTCAACCTCCTCCAGTCGATCGTCGACTGGGGCCTCGAGCTCGAGAAGTTCGACACGGCCGGGACGTCAGAGGAGTACGGGAACGTCCGCGTCGACGTCTCCGACCACCACACCTTCGACGAGGACGGCGCGCTGATCCTCCACGAGCGCTCGCCGATCAACCCCAAGTCGATCTACGCGACGGCGAAAGTCGCCGCCGACTTCCTGACGATGAACTACTACGACGCGTACGGGCTGCCGGGCGTCGTGACCCGCATGTTCAACAACTACGGGCCGCGCCAGAACCCTCGCTACGTGACCGGCACGATCATCACGCAGGCGCTCACCCGTCCCGAGATCGAGCTCGGCGCGCTCGATCCCCTCCGCGACTTCTGCTTCTGCACGGACGGCGTGCGCGGCCATCTCACCGTCGCGGCGCACGGCAAGCCGGGCGACGTCTACGTCTACGGACAGGGCGCGAACATCTCCATGGCCGACTGGGCCGACCTGATCATCAGGACCGGAGTCGAGCACGGGCTCTGGCCCGACGACCGACACATCGTCACCGCCGAGGGACGCAAGCGACCCGGCTCGAGCGACGTCATGGCGCTCCGTGTCGGGCACGAGAAGCTCACGCTCGAGACCGGCTGGCAGCCGAAGGTCAGCTGGGAGGAAGGCGTCCTCCGCACCATCCGTTGGTACGCGGAGAATCGAGATCGATGGATCGGTCGCGTCGACTGGCTTCCCACCGGCGCACCGCAGCTCGCGACGGGTTGAGCGGCCCTCGCTAGCGTTCGGTCGTGCGCGTCCTCGTCACGGGAGGCGGTGGCTTCCTGGGCTCCCGGCTCGTCGAGCGTCTCGAGCGCGACGGCCACGAAGTCTTTTCAGCCCGACGCCGCGACTACGACCTCACGTCGATGGAGGACACGGCGCGCGTGTTCGACGACGCCGTGCCCGAGCTCGTCTTTCACCTCGCCGGTGAGGTCGGAGGGATCGGCGCGAACCGGGCCAACCCCGGCCGCTACTGGTTCGCGAACCTCATGATGGGCGCGCACCTCCTCGAGCAGGCGCGGCTGCACGAGACGCCGAAGCTGGTGATCGCAGGCACGCTCTGCGCGTATCCCAAGCACACACCCGTGCCGTTCCGGGAAGGCGACCTCTGGAACGGCTATCCGGAGGAGACCAACGCGCCGTACGGCGTCGCGAAGAAAACCGTGCTCGTCGGAGCGCAGGCCTATCGGGAGCAGTACGGCACGAATGCGATCTTCCTGCTGCCGACGAACCTCTACGGACCAGGCGACAACTTCGACCTCGAGACCTCTCACGTGATCCCGGCCCTGATCCGGAAGATGATCGAGAGCCCTGAGGAGATCGTCCTCTGGGGCGACGGCTCCCCGACGCGCGAGTACCTGTACGTCGACGACTGCGTCGAGGGCCTTGCCCTGGCGGCGGAGCGATACGACGGCCCGGAGCCGGTCAACCTGGGAACGGGTGTCGAGACGTCGATCAAGGCGACGGCCGAGCTCGTCGCGGAAGCTGTGGGCTTCACGGGGCAGATCCACTGGGACAGCTCGATGCCGAACGGTCAGCCCCGACGCTCTCTCGACACGACGCGGGCAGAGGAGCTGTTCGGGTTTCGGGCCGCTGTTCCGCTTCGCGAGGGAATCGCGCGGACCGTGGCCTGGTATCGCGCGCAGGGATGAGCCAGGCGACCGCCGCGGCGCATCCCCGCCCCGTGCTGACGGTGATCGGGAGGGCCGCCGACGCGTTGACGCGCCACGCGCGACTTGCGCTCGCGATGATCGTCGTTGTCCAGATACTCGCGACGGTCGCGCTGTTCTTCTCGATCAACCACAACGGCTGGCTGACGTATCAGGGCGGCGACCAGATCTGGCTCGTCACAGCGGGCTGGATGCTCGGCCAGGGCCAGATCGAATGGGCCTTCCCGAGCTACGGCTGGCCGCTTCTCATGGCGCCGCTGACGTGGATCACGGGCTCGAGCTCGATCGAGCTCCTCCCGCTGACGACGATCCTGCAGGTCTGTGTGCTGGGCCCGATCGCCACGCTCGCCGTGTACGACATCGGTGCGCGCCTCGCCGGGCGCCTCGCCGGGCTCTGGTGCGCCGCAGTGTTCGTCGCGGCTCCATTCGTGGCGATCCCGTACTTCGTGCAGCGATACCACGACAGCTGGGTCGACCAGGTCCTGCCGCAGGCGCTCGGGCTCACGCAGCAAGCGGATTTCCCGTCGGTCGTGGCGGTCCTCGTCGCCGCGGCCTTGACCGTACGCGCGCTGGAGGCCGGGGCGCACCGCGAGGCGGTCCTCGCCGGGACGTTCGCCGGTGTCGCGCTCGCGATCAAGCCGGCCAACGTCGTCTTCCTCGCCGGCCCCGCCCTCGCCTTCGTCCTCGCCCGGCGTTGGCGGCATATCGTCCTCTTCGCGCTCGCACTGGCGCCCGCGCTCGTCGCGCTCACGATCTGGAAGGACAAGGGGACAGGTCAGGTCCCGCTCTTCACGCAGGGCACCGTCACGCTCGCCGCGGGATCAGGCGACCCCGTCCTCGCGGCGTCATGGTTCGAGCGGACAGTGCATCTCGATGCGGAGACGTGGAAGCAGAACATGTCCAACCTGCGCGAGTTCACGTGGAGCGGACGGGTCATCCAATGGCTGCCGCTCGCAGGGGCGCTCGCACTGGCGCGACGCTCGGTTCCGGCGGCCGGCCTGCTGCTCGGTTGGCTTCTCGGCTACGTCGTCCTCAAGGGCTCGGCAAGCGTCGCGACCATCGAGTCCGGCAGCTTCTGGCGCCTCGTGATGCCGGGGCTGCCCGCCTTCGCCCTCCTCGCCGCCGCGATTCCGCTCCTCGTCCCCACGTTCGTCGGCCGCCTGGGGACGCATCTGGCGCCGATGCCGCCGCGCCGGCCCGGCCTGCGCCTGACTGCCGCTCTCGTGGTCGTGCTGGGGGCGGTCCCGATCGTCGTCCTCCTCACCTCGACGCCGAAACACGTGGAGGCGAATCCGACACCGCCCCCGCCCTACGTCTCCGACACACTGATCGTCGACTTCAACGCAGTTCCCGCCGATCCGAGCGTCGTATCGCTCGACGTGCGCCGGACGGCCGACGGTAACGAGCTCGTCTGGACCGACTCGACGCGGCGCGCGGAGACGTTCTACCGCGTCTACCGTGCTTCGCCCGCCGGTGGGTTCCCGGACATGGTGTGCGAGCCCCGGAGCGTCGACCAGTGCGAGCTACGCTCAGAGACGCTGGACACGACGCGCGAGCGCCGGTACCTCGATCCGGACCCGCCGCCCGATGCGACCTACAGGATCGGCGTCGCCGCGAACTGGCTCGACGAGACCGACCGCGGCGACGTGTTCGCGATCAGTCCGCCGGCCGCTCCGTCGTAGCGGCGGTCGCAGGCGCCGCCT
>CAWIVU010000006.1:0-481685 GCA_963839755.1 uncultured Actinomycetes bacterium | reverse complement strand
CCCGCCTCAGGCTCGCCCGAGAGGCCACCGCGCCCACTCTGCTCGTCCGCCGCGGTCTACGCCCCGGCGGCTTGTCTACCGGCTGCGTCATGCGCTTCACCTGGTCGATTCGACCCAGAGTCGGACTCAGCTCGCGCAGGCCGGCTCGTACGGTCGTCCGGGGAGAAACTCCTCCCACTCCTCGCGTGTCAGCGTGCGGTTGGCGAGGTCGCATGCGCGGCGCTTCCAGGACTCGGGGTCCACGTCCCAGACAGCCCCTTGGCCATTGCCGTGAACCTCCAACATCTGGCGTCCGTCGGCCGAGAGATCGATCATCGTCCTGCGATCCCCGGCGGTGAGCGTCGGGCCGATCTGAATACCGCTCGCTACGTCCCAGAGAGACGCCGCGGGCTCGAATCCCGAGATTGCGAGTGTCCGGCCATCCGGGCTGAACTCGAGGGTGAACGCGCCGTTGCCGCCCTGGTCGAGCTCATGGACGAGCTTCCGGGAGCGAACGTCCCATACACGTACGACCCTGCCGAAGCCACCGACCGCCAGGAGGTGTCCGTCGGGGCTGAGCGCGACGGACGAGTCAAAGTCTCCCGCGCCGTCGAACGTGGCGATCGACGTGCCCGTGGCCGTATCCCAGACCTCCGCGCCTCTCTCGGCCTCGCGGACGGATGCGATCATCGCACCGTCGGCGCTGAAGGCAACGTCGCTCGCGCCTCCACCGAAACCGGGGCTATCGAGACTTTCGCCGGTCGTCGCGTCCCAGAACTTCAGGCCGAGGTCGGCGCTCGCCGTCGCGAGTGTCGCTCCGTCCGGGCTAAAGCCGACGGAGAGCACGATTGACGGGCTCCCTGCGTAGAGCGGCTCGCTGAGGGGCGATCGCGAGCGGACATTCCAGAGCGTGAGCGTGTGCTCGGCGACGGCCGCCAGCGTTCGCCCATCCGGTGAGAAGGCGAGCGACTTGACCTCGCCCCAAGTGTCGAGAAGGGGCGCCCCGACCGGCGTGAGCTTGCGCGCGTCCCAGAGCGCGACGCCCTGCTCCTTGAGGCCGACCGCGATCAGCCGGCCATCGGGGCTGAGCCTCCCCGGGTGGCCGTCGAATCCGGTCGTGGAGAACGTCCGGTCGTGCGTGAACGGGAAAGGTCGGCCGAGCCTCCGATCGCCCGTAAGATCCCAGGCGATAGCCGTGCCGTCGTGACTCACGGTGTAGAGCGTCTCCCCGTCGGGACTGAAGACCGGCTGCTGCACGAAGTTCGAGTGGCCCCGAAGCGTCTCGAGGGGTGTCGCCGACTCGACGTCCCAGCGAGTGACCGTCTTGTCGCGGTTTGCCGCCACGACCATCTTCCCGTCCGGGCTGAAGAGCACCCAGCTCGGGCTCCCCGCGGAATCGCTGGCTGCCGTTCGCACGGTTCCGGAACGGACGTCGACGAGCTGCACCCCGTGCTTGATGCCGACCGCCGCGGTGAGACCGTCCGGGCTGACGGCGAGCGCGTGCAGGCCGGTCTCGATCCTCAACGTCCGCGTCTGCTTGCGGCTCCGGAGATCCCACCACACCAGCTCACCATCCTCGGACGCGGTCATGAGGAAGCGGTCGTCCGGTGTGAGGGAAAACTGAGGAGACGCGTACCAGAAGCCGACGTACGCGCCGACGAAGGCGTCCGGCTGGATCGAGCGACCGATCGACTTGAGCGTGGCGGCGTCTCGGACAGTTATCTCCGCATCGGCTCCGCCGAGGTCATGTACGGAGGAACCGGGCGCGACGACGACGACGAGCTGCGACCCGTCTTTCGTGAAGGCCAGGCGGACTGGCGGCTCCGTCGACGGCTGCCTCGGCCAGCTGCTTACGCGTTCGCGCGTCGATGAGGCGAAGCCTGCGTTCGCTGCCAACCGCGAGGGTTCGCCCGTCGGGGCTGTACGCAAGGCTCGCCAGGCCGGAGTCCTTCAGCGGCAGCGGGTCCCCAATCTGCGCGTAGGTCCTGGCATCGAAGAAGAGGACCCCATCGCCGCCACCCTCCACGGCCAGCGTCTTCCCGTCGGGACTGACGGCGATACCCCTGAGCACGTCACCGTGACCGTGCATGATCCCGATCGCCGCAGGGCTACGCCGGAGCGCAGCGAGCAGGTAGCCACGGGTCTGCGGCGAGTCGTCGATCGCGACTGCCTGGCGGGCGAGCAGGAGCGAGAGGTCGAGGTCCTCTTCGACGAGTGCCTGGGCGCCGAGTCGCTGGACGAACTGAGCCGTCTCCGCGTCTTGGGCTTCACTGCGCTGGATGGCGGCGAAGACCCCGCCGGCGACCGCGGCCACCAGCAAGACCGCGACCCCGGCGAGCAGCGCGCGCAGGCGCCGATTGGTGCGCCTGACGCGTTTGGTTTCCTTCTCGGATGCCTCGCGGCTCTCGGTGACGAACTCGCGCTCGAGCTCGTTGACGTCGAGCGCGTGATCGGCGGTCCAGTCGAGGGCGGCAGCAAGGCGGGCACCGCGGTAGAGCTCGCCCCGATCGCGCCCTGCTGCGGCCCATTCGGTGGCCGCCTGGGTGATGTGACGGCGAAGCCGGCGCCCTTCGGTGTCCTCTTCGATCCACTCGCGCAGGCGCGGCCATTCGCGCAGCAGTGCCTCGTGGGCGACCTCGACGCTTCCTTCCGACACGGTGACGAGCCGGCTGTCGGCCAGCGTCGCGAGCACGTCGGCCACGTCCTCGTTGCGCTCCAGGTCGAGCTCCCCGAGTGGAGCGCGGCGACGCACCGGCGCGTCGCCCTCGCCCTCTCCGACCAGGCGCAGCATGATGGCGCGCACGAGCTGCCTACGCTCGTCGGGGACGCGAGCGTAGGTGCCCTCGGCCAGCCGCGCGACGGCGCCGTGCACGCCGCCGGACTCGCGGTAGGCGGCCAGGGTAAGGGCGTTGTCCTGCCGCTTCTGCCAGAGCTCGAGCAGGGCAGTGGACAGCAACGGCAGCGCGCCCGGCTCGCCCTCCACGTCGTCGACCAATGCGTCGGCCAGCTCCGGCTCCACCCGCAGCCCCACCCGGCCTGCGGGCAGCTCGACGGCGCGCCGTAGCTCCGAAGCCTGCATCGGCCCGACCAGCACGTGGTTCGCGCCCAGCAGCTCGGCGAGTCCCGGATAGGCGGCGAAGCGCCCGTAGAAGTCGGCACGCAGCGCAACCACGACGACCGCTCGACCCTCCGGATCAGCGGCCGCGCGGGCAAGCGTGTCGGCGAAGGCGGCGCGCTCGGCGTCGGAGCGGCAGGCGGTGAACAGCTCCTCGAACTGGTCGACGGCGAGGAGGAGGCGTCGCGTTGCCGGGCAGCGCGTCGAGGGCCTCGGCGAGAGGATCCTTCGCTCCCGACACGAGCACGCGGCGAAGCTCGTCCAGCGGCCGCTCGCCGGGACGCAGCAGCAGACGCCGCCAGCCCTCGCTGCCCGGCAGGACTCCTCCGGCGAGGGCCGGGAGAAGACCGGCGCGGAGGACCGACGACTTGCCGCTGCCCGACGGGCCGACGATGCCGAGGAAGCCGGCGCCGACGAGGCGGGCGACGAGCTCGGCGACGAGCCGCTCGCGGCCGAAGAAGTAGTCGGCATCGACCGGCTCGAAGCTTGCGAGACCCTTGAACGGACAGATCCCCTCGGCCGCCACGCGGGCCGGGGTGTGCGGGCCCGAGAGAGCCCGCGCTTGCTCGCGCACGAGCTGGAGGTCGATCACCTTGCCGGTCAGCTCGGCCTCGACCTCGCTCAGGTCGCTCCGGCCGGCGGCGGCACGGGAGGCGACGTCGACGAGCCGGCGGCTCGCCTCGTCGACCGCGACCGCGAGCGCCGCCCGGGCGAGCTCGCGGCAGCTCGAGTAGCGCTGCTCCGGCTCCTTCGCCAGCGCCCTGGCGATCACGGCGTCGAGCGCCGCCGGCAACTCCGGCCGCTCGGCGCTCGGCGCCGGCGACTCCGCGTCGAGGTGCGCGAACACGACCGCGACGTCCGAGTCGCGCCGAAACGGCGGCTGCCCGACGAGGCACTCGTAGAGCACGCAGCCGAGCGAGTAGACGTCCGCCCGCCCGTCGATCTCCTCACCGGCGATCTGCTCGGGGGCGACGTAGTCGATGGTGCCCATGAGGTGGCCGTCGTCGCCGATTCCGGTCTCCTCGGAGACCCGCCTCGTGATGCCGAAGTCCGCCAGGTAGACGTGGTCGGAGCCGTCGGGGCGGGCGCCCGTGTCGAGCAGCACGTTGGAGGGCTTCACGTCACGATGCACGAGACCTCGCGCATGGGCCGCATCCAGGGCGCTCGCCACCTGCGCGAGGATGCCGATCGCGTCCGCCGGGTCCAGACGGCCGCGTTGGAGGCGCTCTTTCAGGTCACGCCCCTCGACGTAGCGCATGGCGATGAAGAGGAGGTCCTCGGTCGTCCCAGCCTCGTAGATCGGGATGATGTTCGGATGGTCGATCGACGCGGCGAGCTCCGACTCGCGCAGGAAGCGGTCACGGAACGACTCGTCCTCGGCGAGGCTCGCAGCGAGCAGCTTGAGCGCAACCTTCCGCTTGAGCCGCAGATCCTCGGCCAGGTAGACGACGCTCATGCCGCCCAAGCCCAGCAGCGACTCGATCCGGTAGCCGGCGAGCTCGGTGCCGACCCGCGGGTCGTCGCTCACTTGCACGTGCGCATCCTCGCTTTCGGGGCTGTGCCGGAACGATACGGCGACTCGGGAGGATGTGTAACCAGCCGACGTTTCAGCGCAGTTTCAGACGCGTAACCGCGACGCGGCGCCGACGCGTCAGCGCTGCCTACTCAGCAACTAGCCGCGGACACAAAACGGACACATCAGAAACGACACGCGCGACGCCTCGCGACGCATCCTCGACGCCTGGACTGGACCGATCTGCGGGCGAAACTGCTCGCCAGCGACCGCGTGTCCCGCGCGGACGCCCCGAGTCCTCCATGGTAAGAGGGGGTCGACGGTCGAGTCGCAGGGGCTCTGCGGACGCTCCACGAGGTTTCCGCCCCCGCCCTCGGCCCGGGGGGCGGATCAGCGATCTGGGGAGTAAGGGTCCAGCACCGGCCAACAGGAACCAGACTCGGCCGTGGCGGGTCGATTCGCGCTCCGCCGCCGTCCGCTCTCCGGGCTTTCACGCCCTCGCCGCAAGGGCTTACCAGCTTCGTCGGCGCCACGATGCACGGAATGGGGCTCGGCCGGCAGCTCCACGACCGGTCGTGCAGCCGTGTGCTCGGCCATGACGGCGCCGGCCTCGGCTGCGCAGCAGCGCAGCGCGTGATCCGAATCCACGACGCGCCAGTTGTCTGCCTCGCGAACTCATGGCATGCCGGTTCCGCACTCGTCGGGGACGTTGTGCGCGGCCTGCTCGAGGACGAGTTGGGCCTGGCGGCAACTCCGATGGAAGTCGTTGCCAACCCGCATCCGGCAGGAAGATACTTCGGCACCGCTAGTCCATGCGTGCTTCGGCGAATGTCGCGGGCACCGCCGCCGCAGCAACAGGAGATGACTTTCGACGACTGCCTCCGCCACGTCGATCAGCTTCCGTCCATTGCGTTGCGAATGGGAGCGGAGCATCTCGAACGCACGCTCTTGGTCGATCGCGTGGCATGCCATCAAGATGCCCTTCGCCTGCTCGATCACCGCCCGGCGGCCGAACGCTCCCTGCAGGTTGTGATACTCCGCGAAGCGCTGCAGGGTGATGTCGATCGCGCTCTGCAGCTCCTCGGCGTCGGCATCGACGATGTAGGCGAAGACGCCGCGCCTTGCCGCCTCGTGGATGTAAGCGGGATCCCTGGCCGAGAGCAGGGCGATCACGGGACATGCCGATGTGTGGACGATCTCCGCGATCAGCTCGAGCGCATGCGTCGGAGCTCAGACCAAGACCGACGAGCGCGACGTCGGGATGCTCGCGCGCAGTCACCGGGCCGACCTCCTTGACGTCGATCTCGCGGGCGATCACCTCGTGACCGAGTCCTGCCACGACCTGGGCGAGCAGCTCCAGCCGGTCCCTCCGCTCGTTGGCGATCAGCACGCGGAGGGGCGAGATCTCCGCATCGCTCAGCGGCTGAGGAGCAAGTGCCAGAAAGTCGATTCTAGCGCCGGTGGCCCAGTAGATCACGCCCGCTGACAGCGTCGGCTGCGTGTTAGACTCGTTTGTGCGAGTCGCAACGATCGACTCGCAGCGTTCAGCGGGGCGCAGAGCTCGTCTCCGCGAGATCCACCCTCAGCAACCGGGTCGGAACGGCTTCCAGCCGGCTCTAGCCCTTGGTCGGCGCCGCAACGCGAGGGAGGATCTGATGGAGCTGCGGATCGTGGTACCGGACGCCACAAGCGCGACCGCGCTTGCCGATCGGCTGACCGTCGCCTTCGGCTCCGAGCATGTCTCGCTTCGAGGTGAGCGGCGGGAAGTCGACGTGCTGATCGACCGGGAGCCGGACCCGGCGATCCTGCGTGTCCTGGACGCCGTCGAACGCTGGCTCGACCAGGCGCGCGTCGGGGTCCGTGGAGATGTGGCTCGGAGAGCGCTCGTACAGGTTCGCCAGCTGGGCTCCGGCCGAGACGTGGCACTGATCGCCGAGGGACGAGACCGGCGCTCAAGTGGAACACGTTGTCGTCGTCGAGGATCTGTCGTCGGCATCGGCGGTGGCACCGGTAACTGAGCCTGCTTCTGCTGATCGCGATCGTTCTCGCATCGCGCCGTGCGCGGTGCTCGATCCGGAGCGGCAGACTCGTGCTCGGTCGGGGTCGGGGGTTCTCGCAATGGTTCTCGCGGTGGTGGCCGCCTGGCACTTAGCCGGGACACCCTGGCCGCTCTCTCTCGGCCACCCTCGGCGCTCCTCGTTGCCGCAGGCGCTCTCTCCCTGCTTGGCTACGTGTTCAAGGCGTACGGGTGGCGACAGCTCTTCGCTGGCACACGAGCGTCCGCAGGCGCTCGCGCTCGCGGCTGCGAACGGGGGCGCCTCCATCACCGCGCTTGCGCTGCCCGGGAGGTTCGACGATGTCGTCCGGATCGCGATCGTCCGCCGCTTCAGGGGTTGTCCGGCAGGCGTGCGGACGCTCTGCCTCTCCCTCTTCATGCTCGGACTGATCGACAGTGCCGCGTTGGCGCCGCTCGCTCTCGCTGCTGCCATCCTTCCGGGCCACTCACTCGGAGTACGCCTTGGTCTCGCTCTCCTCGCCGTCGTCGGCTTCGCAGCCGCAGCGCTGATCCTCGCGCTGCCGCGGATGGCCCGGAGCAAGAGGCTTGGTCGCTTCCGGCTCAGCCGCTGGCTGCGTCCGCACATGGCGTCATTGCAAGACGCATCGCGAGCGTGGGCACTCGTGTCGGCATCATGGCTCACCCGGGTCGTGGGGCTTCTCCTCGTCCTCGGTGCGCTCGGGGTCGGCTTCTCGTTCACGCTCGCGCTCCTCTTCCTCTGTACGAGCTCGGCAGCTGCGGCGCTGCCTGTCGGCCCTGGAGGTGCGGCCATGCAGGCCGGGGCCGGAGCTGCCGTGCTGATCGCGTCCGGAGTCGGGGTCTCCGAGGCCGTCGGCGTCGCCGTCGCAGTCCACACGCTGGGGATGCTCGTCGGCGGGTCGATCTTCGTCGTCGCCGCAGCCTGGCGCACCGGCTTTCGGCTGGCGCCGCGGTATAGGTCGCTTCGTGTTCGGGCTCTGCGGGTGAGGATCGCCGGAGAGGTGCAGACGTGAACACGGCGCCGGCCTCACGCACCGAAGGAAGCTCGAGGTGACGAAGGCGGTCGGATCCGCCCGCGAGAGCAGCGCGCAGGTACCGGATGGGCTTGATTGGCAGAGGTTTCGCGCGGCCTACTCTCCAGGGAGCCGCAGACATGATCTCAAGGCGATAGTGGCGTATGGCGCGTACAAGCGCTTGCGAGCAGTCGAACCGTCGCCCGAAGACGTCGAAGCGACGAACGGCCTGACGGGATCGACCGCGCTACAAGGCTGGGAAGACGAGGGCGGCGCGACGCCGTAGCGGAAGCGGTCAGCACGACCGAAGTGCCGCAGGGCAGAGCGCTCTTCCGCAGGCCATGCAGTGTCCGGTAGGTCAGGAGCGTTCTCAGAGGCACCAGGCCGCTGAGTTACATGAACTCGCCGAGAGGCGGCCTGACGGCCGCCTCTCGTAGTCGTGGCGTGAGTGGAGGCTAGTCGGTGGAACCGACCTCGACGGTCGTCGTGACCGGGATCTGGCGGGGTTTGGACTGTTCGCGCTTCTCGACGTGGACTTCGAGCACGCCGTTGCCGTAGTGCGCTCGGGCCTCGACGTCGTCAGTCCCCTCGGGCAGAGCGACCGAGCGCGTGAACTCTCCGAAGGGGCGCTCGTAGCGGAAGAAGCGCCCATCCTCCATCTCGGTGCGCTCACGCGAGCCGCTGACCGTCAGGGTGCTGTCCTCGAGCTCGACGTCGATCTTCTCCTCCGGTATGCCGGGGAGATCGAACGCGTACACGAGCTCGCCCTCGGTCTCCCAGACGTCAAGCGGAGGTGTCCAGGCGTCGGTTGGAGAGAGCGGCGGCACGGGCGGGCGAATCGACGATGGTCTGGATCAGCCGCTCGAACTCGCCATTCATGGCGACGTTGCGTAGCGGCTCGCGAAAGCGGACGAGAGTGGTCATAGACCTCAGCTCCTATCGGTTAGACAATAATAGTATCACATAATTTTAGTCGGCAGCTAGCAAATCTTGGATCGTGTAGCTCCGATCGACTCTCCACCCGGACGCCGCTTGAGACCGCTGGGTACGTTTCCAAGACGTGAGCACCTCTAGAGAAGGACAAGACGTGAGCACCTCAGAGAAGGACGGTGACAGTGACGCCTGTCCGAAGTGCGGGACGCGCGTCGAATCCGCGATCAGCGCCCCGGGCGAGCCAGTCCGCCAAGCGACCCAGCGGCGCTGTCCCAACTGCGGGAACGTCCTCCGGCGGGAGGTCGACGGCAAATGGACGGTCGACGAGACGGCGCGTTAGCTCGCGCGCACGGGCGGTTCGCTACCTCGGGCCGGCCGGAAGATTTCCGTACGAGGCGCGGTTTGACCGTCCGTGCGCCCCGCGCTGGCAGCGCGCGGCAAACGAGAGAGGGCCCGGCAAGCCGGGCCCTCATGTCGTCGAATGCGGTGCGGTCGAGCTACGCGGCGACCGGGACGCGGTCGCCGTGAACGACGACCTTGCCGCTCGTGATCTTCGGCTCGTTGGGGATCACCGTGTCGAGCTTTTCGTCGCGCAACCAGGTGGCGGAGGCCTTCGTCGACTCCATGCCCTGCTCAGGCGTCTCGAAAAGGCTGAGCGAGCTGAAGACGCCGTTCCCGGCCTCGATCAGGTAGTAGCCCGCAAACCCCGGGAGCTTGTTCAGCTTGGGGAGGAGGGTCTCGTTGACCTTGCGAGTCAACTCGGCCGAGCGATTCTGGTCCACACCGTCGTAACGGCGAATGGTCGCAAACATGGGGTGCTCCTTCATTCCGTGCAGGACAGGGAGTCCGAACGAACCCTCTGCTGCGCTCAGGCCGGGGGTGACAATCGAAGAGGAACCTACAAACCCTCGACGGCGTCAAAGACAACCAACGCGCACCCACCAACTTAGCTGCGATTCCCGGGCGGCGTCGGCGTCCCGTACCCGGACAGGTTCGGGTGGGAGGCTGTCGTCCCGGATCACGAGCCCACAAAGCCTACGTCGGACTCGATGCCGTGGTCGCGCCGACGCCTGTCGTCTGCCCTGCGAGCCTCCTTCTCAGAGCGCGAGGATCGTAGGCCGTTTCACCCAGCGGTCCCGAACAGCCCGTCTTCGCCGGCTTCAGCCCTGACGTCGCGAAAGAACGTCATGGCCAGGGCGTAAGGCGCGACGACGCAAGGCGGCAGTGGACGCGCTCCGTCGCCATGGTGGGTTTCCTCGACGAATACCTCATGGGGACATGCAAGACGAATCACTGTCGGTGCAGATCCTGAATGGGAACCCACGGATCATGGAGGGCTATCGAGCGGTGGCGGACTCATCGCACAGGTAGCTACGCCTAACGAAACAAACGAAGAAACGAAGCGTCGGAAGATGAGGCATGAGACTAGTGCCCTTCGGCGGGTCGGGTTGCGATCTCGCGGAGCAGGACGCTGCGCAACTCCTCGAACCCGGGCCGCGGGTCGTCGAGGACGAGCAGAATCGCGTCCGCCTCGTCGGGCTCGAGGGCGAACGCGATGACGCGCCGCTTGTGGGCGTCGCGGAGTCGACCTGCGAGTTGCTCGTCGTGCAGCAGGTCGGCGAGCTCCAGCACAAGCGACGGCGAGAGCGGGACCCCCGTCAGCAACACGACGACGACACTACCGCCGCGAACTGTGGCGCGAGAGTGGCGGATCGAGACAAGGCGGGCCATGCGTTCGCCCAGCCGCTAGAACCTTGGCCGCCCTTACGCCTTGACCTGATTGTCTCGCCTACGTCGGGGAGGCCGACGCCCCCGTACTCGTACGAGTCCGCCTCGACGTAGGGCAGATCGGGGCCGACCCTGACGAGGGTCAGGGCGAACGAGTTGTTCTCGGCCACAGAGCCACGGATCGTCGCTGGGCCGCGCCGCTACGAGATTTCTCGATTGGCAGGCCCGCGCGACTCCGCGGTGTCCGGATCGGCGCGAAGCTCTTTGGTCTACCCGCGGGAAATCAGGTTGTGCAGCTCGTAGGACGCATCGCGATCGGGACGGACGTTGTTGTCGGCTCCCAGCTTTCCCTCAAACGCGGGCTGCAGCCGCTCGCGCCGGAACCGGGCCGAGTCCTCCTGGGTCTCCCACACCTCGAAGATCCGAAAGACGTGGCCCTCCTCATCCCATCCCGCTGTGTGAATGATCATTCCGTCCGGAGGGTTCGTGTCCATCCCAATGTGTTGGCTGACCGAGTCGTAGTTCGTGGTGGAGCGGTTGTCACTCTCGATCTTGAACTCCTGAAGAACCGCGAAGGGCATCGGGCTTCTCCTCCTCGATCGGGAACCGCGAGCGTACGCCCACGCCGAACACCCCCGCAATACTGCGACACCGGATCGATTGCGCCGCGGTGCGTGGCTTCAATGCCTGATGGTCGCGGACCTGAGTTCAGGCTATTGCAGCCCCTGCTCGAGACGCCCGACCTGCTCTTGAAGGAGCACGGCGCGGAGCTCCTCCAGCCCGGGCGGAGCGTCGTCCAGGGCGCGGATGATCGTCTCGCGCTCGTCGAACTCGAAGCCGAGCACCTTGACGTCACGTCGGCAGCAGTCTTCGAGGCGTTCGGCGAGCTCCGGGCTGGGACCCGTCCGGTGCCCCACTGCAGGACACGACCTACACCTACGATCGTCGGCAACCTCGTCAGCCAGGCGCGCCGCTCGGATTCGTCGTGCAGCCGGCGAGCCAGCCGCGTCGGCTCTCGATGTCACAAATGCCGAAAGCGGAGAAGCTCGGTGGACGGCAGGTGAAGCGGCGCGGGCGGCGCCGGAAAGCCGCGGGCGCATAGGGCATCAAGAGTGCTCGTTTCGCCGCCCAAGCTCGGAATCGAGCGGCTGGCGACCGCCGAACACCGGACGGATGACGCCGAAAGCGGCGAGCGGCCTTCCTTCGACCCCCGGCCGGACGCCGAAGCCTCCATGGTAAGGAGGGGGTCGACGGTTCGAGTCCGTCAAAGGGCTCTCGCGGAAATCCCTGCTCAAGCCGCCGGGTCGGCTAGGGCTGATCTGGCGGGTGACTACAGAGTTGTGTTTATCCCCGAAAGCCCTGGTGCTGGGCAGGAACTCAACTACGTCTCGGCTGTGTGGTCTGCCTTGGCGGCTTTCGCCGCATTCTCTTCGCGCCGGACCTGAACTTCCAAGCGACGCACGCTCGCCAAGCGAGCGTCACGCGGCTGGCAGCTGGCGGTCTCCGTGGAAGACCGCTTCGACGTTGTTCCCGTCCGGGTCAATGACGAACGCTGCGTAATACCCGGCGTGGTATTGCGGGCGAAGGCCCGGCGCGCCGTTGTCGCGGCCGCCTGCTTCGACAGCGGCGCGGTGGAACTTGTCAACGGTTGCTCGGTCGGCTGCGGCGAAGGCCACATGAACGGGCGCGGCCGGGGGTTCCCCTTCCCCGATCCAGAAGTCTCCACCGCCCTCGATGGCAAACCCGGGCCCCTGCGAGCTCTCCACCACCTTCACTCCGAACGGCTCGAGGGCCCGCTCGTAGAAGGTGCGGCTGCGTCTCACGTCACGTACTCGCAAGGCCAAGTGGTCGATGAGGGGAAGCGTCACGGGCAGCGACACCCCCTCTATCTTAGAGCGCCATCTCCGGGGAACATTCCTGAACGCTGGGGCGGCCGAGGGTCTCGTAGCCGACGCTCAACGCTGGCCAAGGCGAGGGTTCTCTCTCCACCTACGGAGCAGCGATAACCCTCGACCGCGTTAGTGGTCGAGCGCGAGCCGCCACTCGCTCCGAGGCAACACGGCGAAGACTTCTTCGCTGGTAGGTTCGCGCCCGAGCGCGTCCCGCACCGCTTGGGCACGCGACTTGCGAGCCGACAGTCCTGGCTGTCGATCCACGTCTCCCAGCACCCGCCAGGCATCACCTCGCACTCGTTGAAGCACGACGTACCCACCGCGGCTCGGACTCATCTCGCCGATTATCCCGGACACCTTCCCTGGCCGTGTCCACCGCGCCTGGGATCGGCGCCGCCACTACAGAGTTGCGTTTATCTCCGACTGCGCTCTAGCGACAGCACGCTCGTCCAACCGAGGGCAGTTGGGGTCATGCATCGAGTCGGAGGACGACCTCGTCCGTTTCCTCGTTGCGCCCATGAGCGAACCCGCGCCCCTCGCCCACGATAAGAAAACCGCACTTCATCAACACGCGAATCGACGCGACGTTGTCGCTCGCAGCGCCAGCGTAAAGCGGACGGGTTGCCTCCAGCTGCAAGAACTCTTGCAGGGCACGCGTGGCAATGCCGCGACCCCAATCTTCACGGCCTATCCAATAGGTGACCTCGCGGTGACCCTCCAAGTCGAAGCTCGCAATCTGACCCACAACTCGACCGTCGATCTCGACGACCCTGTTCGTCGTAGACACGTCGCTCCTCAGCCGCGCCCACCGTCGCTCGAAGGCGGTTCGATCATTCTGATCCGGCGAAGTGAACGCGGCCATCCGTATCGCGTCGCGATCCGTCCAGTGCTCGAACAGCACGCCGAGATCGCGATCTTCGATCTCGCGAAGGACAAGCTGTCCCAGGCCCTCCCGCACGGCCGTTAACGCTAACTGCCGCAACCTCGGGGACGTTCCCGAACGGTGGCCCACGCGAGGGTTCTCTCTCCAACCACTGAGCCGATCCCCATCGCGAGCGTGTACCTGATGAGCGGCTGGTGACCGGGGGCGAGGGGCGCTCGTCGCCCGGCTACGCCGTCCACCCAGGGGTCCGCGGGAAGGGCTGGAAAGCGCTCCGGGCCTCGCTCTCGGGCGGTGCCGTCGAGGGTGCGGTCCTCGGCCGAAGGGCGGCCGTTGCGACCGCCCTTCAGCCGATCTGGTCTCTAGCGCTTCAGCTTCGAGCCCTGGAACTCGGTCTTCTTGTCGTTGCCCTTGGCCTTGCCCTTATCGGTGCCCTCGATCGCCGACGTCGTCTGGGCGAAGACGAGCGTGGTGTGTGCTGCGGCGTCCGACATCTGGTCGAGCGCCGTGTTCGAGAGATTGGCGATCGTGTCGCAGGCCAGGTGGTAGCAGGGGTCATAGGCGACGCCGGCCGTGCCGCCGTAGACGGCAGCTTCTCCCGCCGTCTTGATTCCCTCGGCGCCTGTGAACAGGCCTCCGGCCGGGATCCCGACGCTGATGAAGGCGTCGTAGTCCGAGCGCCCGTCGAACGCTGTCGGCTCGGTCGCGAGCCCCTGCGCCGCGAAGTAGTCGAGGAACACGTCCTCCACGACCCCGGAGCCGGTCGAAGCAAGCGAGTCCGTGTCGGAGGCGTCGCCGTCGTACACGAAGCGGACGAAGTTCGGCGAGCCGACCATGTCGAAGTTCAGGTTGACCGCCGTGTTCTTCACCTGCCGCGCCGTCAACGAGTCCACGTAGAACTGCGACCCGATCAGGCCGGACTCCTCGGCTCCCCAGAACGCGAAGACGACCTGGTTCGTCGGCACGGTGCCGAGCCGGGCCATCTGCAGCGCGATCTCGAGGTTCTGCGAACTGCCCGAGCCGTTGTCGTTGATGCCGGGACCTTCCGGCACCGAGTCGAGGTGCGCCCCGACGACGACCTGCCGGTCGGTACGGCCGGTCTTCGTCGTTGCAAGCAGGTTGGCTGTGGGGACATCGAAGATGATCTCCGTCGTGGTCGCCACGCGGACGACGACGGTGCCCGCCCGAACCTGGTTGTACAGCTCCTCGCCGATCGCGAAGCTCGTGCCGATCACGGGGATCGTCGAAGTGTCGTCCGCCGTGAGCGTGCCTGCGAGCGTCTCCGAACGGTCCGGTTGGCCTTCGTTGAAGATGATCGCGGCGTCGTACCCGGCCGCCTGCGCGTTCTCCGCCTTGACGAAGAAGTCGCAGGTGCCCCGTTGGATCAGCGCCACCTGCGGTGCCGTCGGCGATGCAGGCGCGAAGTCTGCCGCCTCGCACCCGCTGTTCGAGGTGCTCGCCTGCGCGCCCGGCGGAATGACGATGTCGTTCGTGGCCACCAACGCCCCGGTGACATCACCGGTGTCGGAGTAGCTCATCGTGATGAACTCCTCGTTCGCGACGAAGTCCCGCGGCGAAGGCGAGATCCGCTGGAACACCGGAGTCGCCAGCTCGCGGAACGAGTCGAACAAGAAGTTCTGCACGACCACGTTGAAATAGCCCGTCGCCTCGAGCTTCCCCTTCACGTAGGCCAGCGACGCGTCGTACCCCGGCGTGCCGGCAGCCCGCGTACCGCCGTTCTGGTTCGCAATGGTCTGGAATGCGCTCTGGTGCGCCAGGATGCCGTTCACCGTCACCGCGTTCCGCAACGCGCTCGAGTCGGTGCCCACGGCAGTCGTCGCGGTCGGAACGGAAACCACGACCGCCACCAGCGCAGCAAGAGCAAGCAAGAAGAAGTGCTTCCTCAAAGGACTCTCCTCTCCGCTCGGTTAGTGCCGGCCGGGACTGTATCTCGCTCGACGCGGAACGTGCGTTGCTCCTCAAGCCATCTTGGCTAGGGCGCCCGGGTCCTGTGCCAACAAGCGGCGTCGGTGCTGAAAACGGCGAACAGCCTGTCCAAGCCGGGTCTCGGCCTATGTGCTCCGGCCTTGGTGCCGGTACGGGGTACTCCCGCGAGACCTGCGCGAGAGCGAGCCTCGCTCTCAGGCCTCACAGCTCACAGATAACAGTGAGTCTGCGGAGGTGGCGCCCGAAGCTGTAGACGCCGGCCGATCCTCCGCGAACCAGCACGACACTCCACACGGTTCAGGCGTGGACGCTTTCGTGTAGCGCTCCCGTTGTGCGAAGGTGGGATGAGCCATGTCCTACGCCACCAACGGCCGGGACGGAGCCCGACTGTACTTCGAGGACGATGGCGGGGATGGCGCTCCGGTCGTCCTTTACGGCGGGCTGCTGGACAAGGTCCAGGATCTACGCGAGTCCGAGATCGCCCGGGCGCTGCCGCGGGACGAGTTTCGACTCGTCTTCGCAGACCACCGGGGTCTCGGTCGCAGCAGCAAACCCCACGACCGTGCCGCCTACGCGATGCAGCTTCGTGTCGCGGATGCGGTTGCGGTCCTCGATCGCCTCGGAATCGAGCGTGCCCACTTCATCGGGAAGTCGTGGGGAGGTCGGCTCTGTTTCGGGATCGGCGAGCACGCACCCGAGCGCGTGCGCTCGCTCGTGATCGGCGGGAACCAGCCCTACGCGTGGCCCGACACCCCGCTTGTTCGGATCGTCACCGAGGGGCTGGCCGCGTCCCGCGAGTCGGAAGTATGGAGCCGATGGTGCGGGCGTTCGAGCACTTCTGGGAGGTCCAGTTCCCCGAACCTCAGAGGGCGCGATGGCTGGACAACGATCCCCTCGCCGTTGAGGCCGCATGGAGCGCGGCGCGCGCAGAGCGAGCGATCACAGACGACCTCGGGCGGTGGCAGAGCCCGTGTCTCATCTTCCTGGGCGTCGCCGATGTCGACTTTCTCGAAGGGGCGCACCGGGCGGCGGAGGAGATTCCGCGGGCGGAGCTCGTCGTGCTCGAGGAGGCCGACCACTACGCCGCGCACATGAGCCAGGACGAAGCTCCTGCTCGACGCGGTCCTCCGAACGCTGCGGCGAAAAGACTGATCCTGGCCGGCCCGATGCCGGCGGGTCGGCGCTCCTCAGCATGTCTCGCCGTACCGCCGCGCCAAGAGTGCTGACCGACAGCTATCCAAGTCGGGGGTCGCTTGCGATCGCCCGTGAGGAGACGCCTCAAAGCCGCGTTTCAGACGGATGTCAGATCGTGACCGAGGTTCAGGCGACCTGGGTGAGGACGTGCGCGAGCGTTGCACGCCTCCGGCTCTCGCGAAGACCGCCGACCGCGAGCCCGACCTCCGACTCGCGGCCTAACGATCAAAACCTCCGGACAGCTCTACTAGTCAGCCCACCAGTCGCGCTCGCCCTCGACGTCTTCGCGCCGAGCCTCGCCGAGACTGGGCGCGCCGACGACGAGGATCTCGAGGCCCTCCGGCCCGGCCTCGTAGCCTCGCCACGTACCGGGCGGGACGCGCACCGCGTCCCACTCCTTGAGCTCGACGATCTCGTCGTCGACCTTCATCCGCCCGCTCCCGCGCAGGACCACGTACACCTCCTCCTGCTTCCTGTGCGTGTGGCCGTACGGGAAGCGATAGCCGGGCGGGACGCGCTGGTAGCTCAGGCCGGATCGCTCGAGCTCGAGCGCCTCGGTCGCCAAGCGGAACTCGAGGTCCGGCGCGCCGTCGAACCTGGATCCGATGTCCTCCAGATCCTCCTTGAGGTTCCTGAGCGTGAACGGCACAGCGCGATCCTATGGCACCGCGCAGGACGTGCCATCAAGGTTTCGGCGCTCCCGCGGATCTATCTCATGAGAGCCGGGAGAGGCGGTAGCCGTCGGCGCTCAGACGCGCGTCCGGCCGCGCTTCGAGCGAAGCTGCCGCAGGAAACGCAGGTCACCCCCTCGCACGCATGCGCGAACGAGACGCATGCGGCAAGCGACACTCTAGAGGCTGCCGGTGATCACCTGCGCGAGCAGGAAGGCGACGGCGATGGCAACGGGTGCCAGAGCGGCGAACACGGTCACCGCACGCTCCCGGTCCCGCACGATCGCCACAAGCGCGGCGACTCCTCCCGTTACGCCGAAGGCAAAGCCGAACGCTGCTCCGCTCGGCACAACGCTCGCGGCGAACACGAGCGGGAAGAACGCGGCGGCGAGGCCAACTGCCCACCGGCCGAGATTGGATGTCGGCAGGATGGTGATTCGAGGTCTGTCGAGCGGCGAACCCGGGTGCTCAGCTCTAGCACGCATCCTTCGTCTCCTTCCTTTCCCGCGTCGAGGCTCGCACAGCCACAGATCCATGCGCGTCGGGAGATTCCACGACCCGCGGCACGGGGAACTACGGGCGAGATCCCCCGCCGCAGACCATGCCCACCGCCTGATTGCCCCGTCGGTGTGGGCACGCCCGGATACGGATTGGAAAGCTGTTCCTGAACGCGTGTCGGCGCCGACCGGCGACGCTCGGGCTCTCCGCTCCGCCGACGCGGAGAGCCCATCAGATCGCGGGAGCGTCTACGCGGTTGCGGCCTCGTGTGCCTGCCGAAGACGGCGAGCGCGAGGATCAGGAACCCGATCCCGGCGAGCATGAGCGCGATCCCGACGACGATGCCGAACAGCGAGATCTGCTCAGCCATGTAGGACATGTTGAGCGCGGTCGAGAGCGCGGTCTCGGTCACCCACGTGTTGCGGGCGGCGTTTGCGACCGGCTTGCCGTCCTCGTCTTTCAGCGCCGCAGCTTCGTCGCTCGTCCCCGCGGGATTGCTCGGATCGTCCGCGGACACGAAGCGTCCCATCTCTGCATACGTGAGTCCCGCCGACGACTCGAGCGCATGGATGCGCATGTACTGCGAGAAGCAGCGGGCCTCCTCGCCCGTGTCGATCTCCTCCTCCGCGACATCGCAGTCGGGGATCTCGACGCTCCTCGAGCCCTGCCTCCTGCACGCTGGCGCGATCCCCTCGGGGCTCATGTCGGGCGAGCCGACGATCTTCTCCGCCGAAAGCTCGTCCTGCACGGTCATGCGCGAATCGATGCTGAGCCAGAGCGATCCGAGGCCGAAGAGGATCAAGATCACGCCGGCCGCAAGGCCGCCGAACTTGAGAAGCCTGCCACGCTCCATCTCGAACCCCTTTCGTTGTTTGGCGGCGAGCTTACTGAGCACGCGTTCCACACGACGAGGCCAGGTGGCCTCTTGGTCAGGTACGCAGGCTCCAACGATCGAGCGGTCGCAAGGCGAGGCGTATCCGTGCCCCCGCCGTCGAACGCCTCATGAGCAGGCGCTCGCGGCCGTCTCTGCCCTGGATGCAGCCGCCTCGTATGCGTCGGCCGCGTCGTCGCTCTCGGCCAGCGCCTGCGTCGCTGCGAGCGAGGCGTCCGCGCACAGCTCGGCTTGCGCAGCTTCAGCACGCGCCTGTTCCGCCTCGGCTCGGGCCAACTCGCGCTCGGCGCGCGCCTGCTCGACTTCGCTTTGCGCCTGGTCCGCCGCCGCTTGCGCCTCTGCCACGCTCTGCTCGGCGTCGGCGGCGGCTTGCTCCGCCTCGGCCACGTCCTCGTCGCTGACGACCACAACGCCGGCAACGTCGTCGAGCGCCGCCTGGATGCGCGCACGGGCATCGGCGATACGACCTTCGGCCTCGGCGGAAGCGGACTCCGCCGCCGCGGTCTGGGCTTCGAGTTGCTGCTCGGTGTCGTTCAAGTCGTCGTTGAGCAACAGCGCCCAGACGCCGAGTCCGACTGCGGCCGCGATGGCCAGGACGGCGAGGAAGCATCCATCCCACGGGGCGCTTCCGCTTTGCGCCTTCACCCTGCGGCGGCAAGTCCGGCGTCCCGGCCGCAGGCTGTTCGGGCTGTGTGAAGTCGGTCGTCATGTTCGCCTCCCAGGTCTAGTCGTGGTGGCCCGCAGCGGCTTGGTTCGCGTGGCCGCGATTGACCTCTAGCCGGACGAGGTCTCGGCCAGCCAGGCTCGGGCCTTGTCACGCTCCGATAGCTCGAATAGCCGCAATTCGCCGGGAGCCAGCCAGCCGAACGCGCTGGCGCCGTGCCTGACCCAGTCCTTGTCCGTGACAAGCGCCATCCGCTGCCATGAAGAGCGGTGCTTCAATCCGACCGAGCCAGCCGCCTTCACGTCCTGCCAGAGCGCGCCCAAGTCGAGCCCGTGAAAGTCGTCCCCGAGCTCGAAATAGACGTTCAACTTCTCACCGCGCTCGAGCACCGCGTAGATCGGCTCCATCATCTTCCGGTACTCGTCGCTGGTGATCTCGCCGGAGGCGCGAAAGCCGAGCGTTCCTGAAGGTAAATCGGCGACCTGCTCGATCAACGGCGCCGAAGTCTACGCGATCCAGTAGACCGGCCCGGCCAGTCTTCGTCTTGGTTGTGACGGCAGTTGCCGCCCGAACACGCCGACTCCTCGCCCTTACGTAGGGGCGTCGCCTCTAACGATTCGGCGGGCGATAGACAAGGACGTGGACCCCGTCGTTGAACGTCTTCGTCTCGACGAGGCGCAGGTTCTTCTTGTCGGCTGTCTCACCGAAGAGCCGCTTGCCGGCGCCGACGATGACCGGGTAGACCATCAGCCGAAGCTCGTCCACGAGGTCGTGCTCGATCAGGGTCTGCGCGAGCTGCGGGCTTCCGTGCACGACGATGTCGCCCTCGTGCTTCTCCTTGACCTTGGTCACCTCTTCGAGCACGTCACCTCGCAGCACGGTGGTGTTGTTCCACTCGGGGTCCTCCAGGGTGGACGAGATCACGTACTTCGGCATCGTGTTGAACTTCTCCGCGAACTCGCCCTCGACGAGTGGCCACACCGGCGCGAAACCGTCGTAGGTCACGCGGCCTAGGAGTAATGCGTCCGAGGCCATCGTCTCCTCGACCTTGAACGAGTCGCCCTCGGGCCCGCGTGAGACGTCGTCCGCCCAGCCGATCCGCTCGAACTCCTCTGTTCCGCTCGGCGCCTCCACGACCCCGTCGACGGAGATGTACTCGGTCACGACGATCCTTCCCATCAGGGTTCTCCTTTCGTTCTGGACTTCGTCCGGAAGTCCGAGTACCGTATTCAACCATATGGTTGATCAGCTGAGCGCGACCTTCGCCGCGCTAGGGGATCCGACGCGGCGGGCGATCCTCGAACGGCTCGCCGCCGGCGAGGCCACCGTCAACGAGCTCGCCGAGCCGTTTCCGATGACCGTCCAGGCGGTGTCGAAGCACCTTGGCGTGCTCGAGCGCGCCGGGCTGATCGAGCGCAGCCGAGCAGCACAGCTCCGCCCGTCGCGGCTTCGAGGTCAGGCGCTCGGCGATGCTGCGCAGTGGCTCGAGCGGTACCGCTCGTTCTGGATGGACAGCTTCGACGACCTCGACCGGCGGCTCCGTGACTGAGTACGGCATCACGATCAGGCGCGTGTTCGACGCGCCGCGCGAGCGCGTCTGGCAGGAGTGGACGGAGCCCGAGCGCTTCGCCGACTGGTTCGGCGGGCCCGAGGCGGAGGTCCCTCTCGAGACGGTCACGATGGACGTGCGGCCGGGCGGCGCGTGGCGGGCGACGATGTTCTTCGGCCCGGACCGCCGCGTGATCCGGTGGAACGGCGAGTACGTCGAGGTGGTCGCGCGGGAGCGCCTGGTGCTGACGTTCTCGAACCGGCCGGACGAGGTCCACGAGCTCGTGACGGTCGTCCTGAACGACCTCGGCTCTGGGCGCACCGAGATGCTCTTCGAGCAGCGCGGGCACATGCGGCCCGAGGAGTACGACCGCACGAAGGACGGCTGGGCCGGGTTCTTCGACCGGATGGAGGCGCGGCTGCGTACGCCGGCGTCGGACGCCAAGAGTGTCTGACCCGTGCCGCCACGGCTACATGCTCGAGTGCCGATCGCCTGCCTCGGACTGATTCAGGCCCGGCGGCGTCGCGTAAGGAAATCGTTCGGAGCGGAAACCGATGACGTGCCCTCGACGTCTCGTACGGTATGAGGGAAAACGGCGAGCGGTTTGCACCGGGCGAGACGGTGTTCTTGCTGAGGGAGGTGCGCGCCGGCCGCCAGATCCACGAGATCGGCACGCGCGCGCACGTGCTCGCCGACCACGGGGCCGTGATCGTCCTGCACCTCGACGGCTCGGACGCCGAGGTCGTGACCTGCCCGACGGACGCCGTCGCGCGCGCCGTCGAGAGGGTTGCGCGCACGCCTGTTCCGCGGCCCGCGCGCGCGTGGCTTCGTCCGTCGCTCGGCTGACCAGGCCGACGACATGCCCTGTCGGTCCCCGGGTCCTCGGAGCTGAGACGACACGGCAGGCAAGAAACCCCCTCACGCGGGCTTCGTCTGTGCGCCGGCGCCGGCGTCGTCGGCAGCGCCCGCCCGGCGGCGCAGCGGCCGCTAGCTGGCCAACGCCGACGTCACGGCGTCCAGCCGCCGGCGAGGTGCTCGCCCAGCTGTAGGCCGAAGCGCTCGAGCAGCTCGGGCACGGTCTCCGGTTGCATCTCGAAGCCGTAGCGCTCCGACAGCTGCGCAACCGCCTCGGGGTCCGCCTGGACAACGCCGCCCATGGCAACGAGCTCCTGGAAGAAGCGCTCGAAACCGGCCGGCGAGATGATCTCGAGGATCCGGCACGGCTCGTCGCCCGCGTTCCAGAACGTGTGCCACTGGTTGCGCGGCTTGAACACGAGGTCACCTGGCCCGGCCTCGACGACGTCGTCGCCCAGCAACGCGCCCATGCGCCCCTCCAGGACGTAGCTGTACTCGTCCTCGCGCGTGTGCAGGTGCAGCGGCGCCGCGAGCGCGCGTGGGGACATCGGGTGCTCGACGAGCGAGAAGCGCTCACCCGCCTCGGACCCGTCGATCATGAAGCGCACTCCGATGCTCCCGAGGAACCCCTCCGCCCCGTCCGTCGGGCCGACGATCTTCACGCTTGTAGCTGTCGCTTCCATGGGTACTCCTTTGATTGGACAGTAGTGTCGCACGAATTAATAGAGCACGGAGCAGCGTTTGTCAATATGATGAGACACTCATGTCCGATCAAAAGCGCCCATACCGGATGAAGCGTCGTGCCGTGCTCGAGGAGCAGACGCGCGAGCGGATCACCGAGAGCGCGGTCGAACTGCACGAGGAGCTCGGCCCCGCGCGGACCTCGATCAGCGCCATCGCCGAGCGTGCAGGGGTGCGCCGCTCGACCGTGTACCGCCACTTCCCGGACGAGGACGCGCTCTTCGCGGCCTGCTCGTCCCACTGGCGCGCGGCGAACCCACCCCCCGACCCGCACGCCTGGGCAGCGATCGAGGACCCGGCAGCGCGCACCGAGGTCGCGCTACGCGAGCTGTACGCCTTCTACGGACGCACCCGCGGCATGTACGAGAGCCTGCTGCGCGACGAGCCCGTCGTCCCGGTCGTCCAGCGCCGGCTCGCCGACTTCTACGGCTACCTGCGCACCGTCCAGGACATCCTGATGGCGGGCCGCGGCCTGCGTGGGCGCGCAGCGGGCCGGACGCGCGCCGCGATCGGCCACGCCCTGGCGTTCCCGACCTGGCGCTCGCTGCACCAGGAGCAGGGACTTGGCCGACGACGATTCCGTCCCGCTGATGTGCGTGCTCGTGGCAGGAGCCGCTCCCGCGGCTCACTCGTCGCGTCGCGGGAGCCCCCAGAGCATCACGTAGAGGACCTGCGGCCGCCCGGCTGCGTCGAACGCCGCAAACGTGTCCATCGGGTTGTCGAGCGCTTACGACTCGACGCGTTCGCGGTCGCTCGTGCCGTCGACGAACTCGATGATCGTCGGCCAGAAGCGGTCCGGGTCGTCCATCCACGTGAAGTGGCCCGCTCCGTCGATCACCTCGAGCCGCGGGATGCCTTCGGGCAGAGCGCCGACGACCTCTTCCGCGGCGGCGACCGGTGTGACGGGGTCGAGCTGCCCGACGCAGACGAGCGTCGGAGCCTCGACACGGCTGAGTTGATCGACGATGTCGAGTCGGCGGATGAGGTCCATGCCATGCCTGTTGAGCTCGAGATTCTGGGGCGTGCGAGCTCTTTGCTGCTCGTCCGGTTGGCGACGGCCGAAGGCCGCAAAGACGCGAGCCCATTCCTCCTCGGGCACCTCCTCACCTGCGAAGCTGCGGCTCGCGATCTCCGCCACTTCGTCGCCCGCCACGCGGCGAAAGCCCTCCACGAGCCGATGCGCGTCCCACCGCGCGAAACCCGATTGGACGATCAGCCCAGACGCGTGTCCCGGATGGCGCGCACCGTAGAGCAGAACGATCGGTCCGCCCATCGAATGTCCGAAGACGATCGGTCTGGCGATGCCGATCGCGTCACAGAAGACGCGGACGTCGTCCGCACAGTCCTCGAAGCTCCACGCGGCTGCGTCGCCCCACTCCGATCGCCCGTGCCCTCGCAGATCGACGTAGACAACCTGCGCATGCGGCGCAAGCCGAGCGAAGTCCGGCTTGAAATACGAATGGTCAAAGCTCCCGGGGCCGCCGTGAACCAGCACGACCGTCGGACGCTGCCGCATCTCGCTCCCGTCGGGCTCGAGTACCGGCCCGTCCACGTCGAACCACAATCGCGTCCCATTCACGTCGATATGCATCGCGTCGATCCCTCGAGACGGAAGCGCCTATTGGGAGCATAGGCAGGTGAATCAGCCCCACTTCACTCGTAACGGAGCGCGTCGGCGGTGCGGATTCGTGTCCCGCGCTCTGCATCCCCGGACGGTGAAGCGCCGGACCTTCAGCGCTCTGGCACGTCTCCGCGAGGCGCTGGCGTACGCGCCCGCGTAGAGAAGACGAAAGCGCCGTGCGCGCGGAGGGAGCCACGGCCGTGGCGCGAAAGGACGCCTGATGCATGAGCGGTCGGGCTCTCTCACGTACATTCGGGCCGTGCCTCGCCTCGTGGCAGCGATCGTCGTCACGGCGCTCGTCACGACGGCAGCTGCGCTCACGACCGCATCCGCCGACGGCGCGAAAGGGCTCGTCCACGTCACCTTCGTCGGCGACTCGGTTCCGGCATCGATCGAATACGTTCCGAGCGCGCAGCGTGCGCTGCGGAAGGGGCTCGACGTCCGCCTGGACCTGAAGGTCTGTCGCCGACTCGTCCAGCAGAGCTGCTCGTTCAACGGATCGACCCCGGCCACCGCCCTGCAGGCCGTCCAGGGCTACGGCCGCTCTCTCGGCGACGTTCTCGTCGTCAAGGTCGGCTACAACGAGTCGGCCGACGGGTATCGCGCCGGGATCGACCGCGTGATGCGGGCGGCGCTCGCGCAGGGCGCCCACGGCGTCGTCTGGGTCACGCTCAGGGAGCAGCTCGACAGCTACCACTCGACGAACGTCGCGATCAAGAAGGCAGCGACGCGGTGGCCGCAGCTCCAGGTCGCCGACTGGAACGCGTACAGCGCCGGAAAGCCGTGGTTCAGAGGTGACGGACTCCACATGGGCACGACGGGCGCGTACGCGCTCGCCGCCTTCCTGCGGCCGTACATCCTGCGCGCCGCCGCCTGAGCCGCACGGCAGCGGAGCGGGCAGCCAGCACCTGTCAGCCCGGAAACGACCCTGACGGCCAACCGTCGACGGGCCCGGCGCCGTCGACCGCGCGACTGACCATCGGCGTGGGCTCGAGACGAGTCCTACGCGTGTAGGCGGCACACGCCTGCGCCGCGATCCCGGTCGCCGTCCCTGCCTCGCAGATCGCGACGACGCACCCTCCGAATCCAGCTCCGGTGAGGCGCGCTCCGAAGGCGCCGGCCCGGCGCAGCTCCTCCACCAGCACGTCGAGCTCGGAGGTCGAGACGCGAAAGTCGTCGCGCAGGCTGCCGTGGCTCTCGTCGAGCAGGCGCCCGAGCGCCGGCAGATCGCCCTCGGCGAGCGCCTCGGCGGCTTCTGCAACCCTCGCGTTCTCGGTAACGACGTGGCGCCCCAGCGGGTCGTCGCCGACGAGCTCGAGTGTCGCATCGCGGAGCGCTTGCAGCCCGAGCCGCGCAGCGAGCGCCTCGCACGCGCGCCGGCGTTCGGCGTAGGCGCTCGCGTCGAGGCTCCGCGCGATTCCCGAGTGGACGACGAGCACGTCGAGCTGCGGCGGGATCGGCACCGGGGTGACCGCAGCCGACCGGCAGTCGATGAGGAGCGCGGCGCCTGCGCGACCTTCGACCGAAGTCAGCTGATCCATGATCCCGCACGGCACTCCGACCGCCGCCTCCTCCGCGTCGCGGCACGCCTCCGCCAGCTCACGCGGCTCGACCTCCCAGTCGGCGACGTCGGCGAGCGCGGTCGCGCATGCGACCTCGAGGGCGGCGCTCGACGACAGGCCCGACCCCAGCGGGACGTCCGAGGCCAGCGTCGCGTCCATCCCCGCCGGCGGGCGACCGCGGCCGGCGAGCTCGCGGACGACACCGGCGACATACCGGCCCCACGGCGGCTCCACCCCCGCAGGGTCGGCGCTTCCGTCGGCTGGAAGCTCGATCGTTCCGTCCGCGTCCAGTGAGCGGACGCGCACCGTCTCGGCCGGCGCCGCGGCGATCGTGCAGCGACGGTCGATCGCGAGCGGCAGAACGAAGCCGTCGTTGTAATCCGTGTGGTCGCCGATCAGGTTCACGCGCCCGGGCGCCTGGTACCAGCGAAGCCCGGTCGGGTCTCCCAGCTCGGCGGCGAGCCGCGACAGCGAGTCGCCGGCGGGCGCCTCGCCGCGCCGGCTCCTCGGGCAGCGGCGCGAGCTCGTCGTCGTGCTCACCGTCTCCGACCTCCGACGCGAACCCGCGATTGACTTATGAAACCGTAAGCGCGCACACGAAGCAAGCGGCCGCCTTTCGCAACCGTAAGACGGCTGTGGCAAGAGGCGGCACGTCGTTCGGCTGGACTGTGGCTCGCCGTCAGACTGCGGGAATGGACCAGGAAGCCCTTCCGCCCGCGCAGTCGTGCTCGTCGAGGGGATCAGCGACCGCGTTGCGCTCCGCGCGCTCGCCGCCCGCCGTGGCCGGGACCTCGAAGCGGAGGGCGTGTCGGTCGTGGCGATCGGCGGCGCGCAGGCCATCGGGAGCTTTCTGGCGCTTTTCGGCGCTCGAGTGCGAGATGTCACACTGGCGGGCCTCTGCGACGTCGGCGAGGAAGGCCACTTCCGGCATGCGCTCGAACGCGCGGGCCTCGGCGTCGACCTCACCCGTGCCGAGATGGAGTCACTCGGTTTCTACGTGTGCGACGAGGACCTGGAGGACGAGCTCATCCGGGCCCTCGGCGCTGCGGCCGTGGAGCAGCCTCGTCGAGAGCGAGGGAGACCTGCAGTCGTTCCGCACGCTCCAGAAGCAGCCCGCCTGGCGGGGACGGGCCACCGAGGACCAGCTTCGGCGGTTCATGGGCAGCGGTGGCAGCAGGAAGATCCGGTACGCGCGCCTGCTCGTCGACGCGCTCGATCTCGCCCGCGTGCCACGGCCGTTGGACGGGGTCCTGGCGCACGTCTGAGGGGAGCGGGCTCTCGAGCTCAGCCCGCGGCGAGCGCGACCACGCGGCCGAGCGGCTCGCCGGTGAGCTCGCAGCGCAGCCAGGTGTCTCCCCTGTCGCGACTCTCCCACAGCTCGCCGTTCGCGAGCCCGGCGTGGATCCGGCCGTCCTGCGCGACGAGCGCGTACGGCATGGCGAGCGGGTCGGGGAGCCCGCCGCCGAGCGTCGTCCAGCCCTGCCCGTGACGGCGGTAGATCCTCGCCTGAGGGTCGCCGCGACCGTGGGCGGCGAACGGGCCGGTGCTCGCCGATACGTACCAGAGCTCCGCATCGTCGGGATCGACAGCGACGGACCACGTGTAGTGCCGGTCGCGGCCGTCGTCGGCCGGCTGCCACGTGTCGCCTCCGTCGTCGCTCCACGCGGCGCCGCCGCCGCCCGCCTCGTACGCGCGGCCGGCTGCAGTCGGGTGCCACGCGAGCGAGTGCACGTCGCGTTGGGCGCCTGGCCGGTGGTCGTCCCAGGTCTCACCGCCGTCGGTCGACCGCATCAGACCGCCGAGCTCGATCCCGACGAGCAGCAGCTCCGGGTCGTGCGGGCTCGGTGCGATCCAACGGACGTGCGACGTCCACGGCCGCGGCGGGAAGCTCCAGGTCGGCTGCGACGGCAGCTCGAGCAGGCTCGAGAGCTCCCGCCAGCTCGCGCCCCCGTCGTCGCTGCGATAGAGAGCGCTCGGCTCGGTTCCGGCGTACACCGCGCCGTCCGGCCCGACCGCGAGCGAGAAGACCTCCGGTACCGGGAGAGCGCAGTCGCGCCAGGTCGATCCGCCGTCCGAGCTGCGACGCACGCCGCCCTCGCGCAAGCCCGCGTAGACGACGTCACGGTTGGTCGGATCCACCGCGAGGCACTGCGCCCCGCTCCCGACGAGTGAGAGCTCCACCGCCCAGCCGTCAGCCTCGGCGAGTCGTGCGACCGAGTCGCCGGTCGCGACGTAGAGGCGAGCCACGATGCAGCCATGCCCTCATCGTGCCCACTCGGGGCGAGCCCGAATCGCCGGGCTTGGGCCTTTCGCCGCGAGCCGTGTGGGGAAACGCCACGCGACGGGTACGAGAACTGAACCGTGGCCTCGTACACCGTCAATCCTCGCGCCGTCGCGCACGCGAGACAGCTGATCGACGCTCGTCAGTACGTCCTCAGGAGCGTCTGGAACGAGGTGCAGCCTTCCGCGGCCGACGAGAACGCCTTCCTCGCGTCGCACTCGTGGGATGACTACGCCGCATGGCACCTGGGGCTGACGGAGGGCGCGCCCGAGGAGACGAAGGCCCGGCACGCGTTCGTCTTCGGTGACTTCCGACGCATCCATCGGATGGGCGTCATCGCCTGCCACTACCGGGCCGCAGAGTGGGGACACAAGGAGGTCGAGCTGGCCGCTCACGAGCTCCTGCAGCGCCTCGACGCGACGCGGGCGTGACGGGTGATTTGATCCCTTCGTGGCGGTCGAGGTGAGGACACTCGGAGCGGACGAGGCGCGCGGCCTCGTAAACGAGCTCGCGGAGGTGCTTTTCGATTGCGTCTCCGGAGGCGCCTCGGTCAGCTACATGGCGGGGTTCTCGCAGGACGATGCTCGGGCCGCGTTCGAGGCCGTCGTCGACGACGTCGAGGCCGGGCGACGGTTGCTGTTCGCGGCGTTCCTCGACGGCGCGCTCGTCGGGACGGTGCAGATGGCGCACGCGGTGCCGCCGAACCAGCCGCATCGCGGGGACATCGCAAAGCTCCTCGTCCATCGCTCGGCGCGGCGGAACGGCGTCGCGCGACGCCTGATGGAGCACGCGGAGGCCGAGTCGAGCGCCCACGGCAAGACACTCCTCGTGCTGGACACGGTGACCGGCAGCGCGGCCGAGCGGCTCTACGAGAGCCTCGGCTGGACGAAGACGGGCGTGATCCCGGACTACGCCCTCTACCCGGACGGGCGGCCGTGCGACACGACCGTCTTCTGGAAGAAGCTGCCGCCGGGCTGAGTAGCGAGAAGCGCGAACCCGAACGCATCGAGGACTCGCAAATCGTCGCCGGGGACACGCACCCTTCGGTGCCGGCCCCGACGGCACGAGGCGGCCTCGAGGGCCGCCTCGCACCATCGTGCTCAGCGAAGCGAGATCGCGACCTCCTCGAGGAGGTCCATGGCGTCCTGCATGCCCGCTTCCATCCCGGAGTCGACGATCGCGTCGCGCACGACCTTGCTCGGGGCCTGCACGAGGACCGTGAGGGTCGTACGCCCGTCGACCTCCGTGAACGTCGCGGTGTTCAGCGTCGCGTGCTCGTCGGCATCGGGGATGCCCTCGTAGGCCTCGGTCGACACGATCCGCTCGTTCGGGACGATCTCGCGGTACTCGCCGTGGAACCCGACCTCCTGTCCGTCGGGCGTCACCATCACGTAGCGCCACGTGCCGCCGACCCGCAGGTCGATCTCGCAGATCGTGACCTCGCCGCGCTTGGCGTTCCACCACCGCTTGACCAGCTCCGGCGTCGTCCATGCCCTGTACACCAGGTCGTTGGGGGCATCGAACTCCCGCGTGATGAGGATCTGCTCGTCCGTGGGGAGCGTCACCGTCGCCGTTTGGCTACTCGGCATCGTCATCTCGTTCCTCCTTCTCGATCTCCTGCAACACGACGTCGAGCTCGTCGAAGCGGTCCGACCACAGGCGCTCGTAGCTCTGCACCCAGTCGTGGATGGGCTTGAGCGCGTTGCCGTTCAGCCGGTACAGCCGCTGCCGTCCTTCCTCGCGCACGTCTACCGCCCCCACCTCTCGGAGCACCCGCAGGTGCTTCGACACCTGCGGCTGGGCCAGCCCGAGCTCGACGACGAGGGCGTTCACGGGACGTTCCCCGCCGGCGAGGACGTCGAGGATCTGCCGCCGCCGGGGCTCTGCCACCGCATTGAACGCATCGGCCGTGGTCGCTGCTCGGGCCATTCACGTCATTATATACCTATATAGGAATATGTCAACCGGCACGGAGCGGTCGGTGACTCCACGACCAGGCGGCTTACCGTCAGCCGCCGAGCAGGTCGAGCTTCTCGCCCACGACGCCGGCCACGGCGTCGACGACGTCGGCCTCGAGCTCGAGCAGCCGGAGACCCTCCATCGCCTGCGGCAGGCGGTCGGCGAGACGCGCCAGGTAGCGCTCGCGCAGCTCGGCGTTGACGTTCACCTTGCAGATGCCGAGCGACACCGCGTGTCGCACGTCGTCCTCGGGCAGACCTGACGCGCCGTGCAGCGAGAGTGGGACGTCGACGACCGCGCGGATGCGCTCGAGGAGCTTCCAGTCGAGCCGCGGAGGAGCGGCGTACCGACCGTGGACGTTGCCGATCGAGACCGCGAGACAGTCGCATCGCGTCCCCGCCACGAACTGCGCCGCCTCGTCCGGATCGGTCAGCTGCCCCGCCTCGACCGCGAGCGCGACGTCCTCGCCGCCCTCGATGTGCCCGAGCTCCACCTCGACGCCTGCACCGTCCGACGCGGGCGGACACGGCCGCCGCCCAGGCAGTGTTCTCCTCCAGCGGCAGCCGCGAGCCGTCGGCCATCACCGCGCCCGGCGCCCGCGGTCAGTGCCGCGTCGATCAACGTGTCGTCGTCGACGTGGTCGAGCTGGACGCACATCGGCACAGTGGCGCGCTCCGCGACGGTGACGAGGGCCGGGAGCAGCAGGCGGCCGGCGTCGGCGCGAAAGGAGGCCTCGGCGACGAGCAGGATCGCCGGCACGTCGCGCTCCTCCGCGGCGCGGACGACACCGCAGGCCGTCGTGACGTCGTAGCAGGTGAAGGCCCCCGCGGCGGCGCCCGCGGCACGCCGCTCCTCGAGGAGCTCGCGGAACGGCGTCAGCACGGGGGCGATCCTCTCACGAGGGCGTCCACGAGGCTCGCGAGCAGGTCGTCGTCGCCGACGTTGCCCGGCACGACGAGGTAGTCGACGGCGTCGCCGTCCGGCCACTTCGCCGACCACCGCGAGACGCCGGGCACCACGGGCCCGACGACCTCGGCCTGGTGAGCGCCTATGCCTTCGCGAAGGACGACCGCGGACGTGACGCCGCCCTTCGCGACGATCACCGACGGTCGTGGACGGACCGACGCGACGGTGCCGGCGAGCCCGAGCGCGATCCGCTCCCCGGCCTCGAGGCTCGTCGTGCCCGGCGGTCGCGAGCGGGGAGTCGCGAGCACGGCGACACCCCTGAGCTCCAGACGACGGGACACCTCGTCGGAGAGGCGCGCGCGCTCGTCCTCGTGGCCGTCGCTCGCGAGCGCAATGACGTCCGCCTCCACGAACGCGTCCGGTCGGAGCGCACGAAGCCGCTCCAGCTGGCGGGTCGTCTGCTCGACGTACGACCCGCAGACGACGAGGACGCCGTCGGCGGCCTCCGGCAGGTCGGCGGACGCCTCGGCGGTCGTTCCGGCGAGGACGCCGGCGAACGCGGGCGCGCAGCGCACGATGACGCCGGCGCCGTCGTCGAGCCCGGCGACGTACCCGTCCGCGATCAGCTCGAGGTCGTCCAACGTCTCGGCGTCCGGCGCGAGAACGGCCGGCTCACCGTTCCGCGAGAGCTCGACGAGCGCCTGGGAGACCGCTCCGCCGCCGTCACGGCGCAGATCGGCGAGGGACACCTCGCGACCCCGCGCCGCCGCGAACAGCCCGTTCGAGCGCTCCTCGGCCCAGTCGAGGAGCCGGGAGCTCCGGTACGCGAACGCGCCGTCGCGCGCGAACTCGGTGTCGGAGACGGGTGCCTGCGCCCCGTCGCGCTCGAGAAGATGCACGCCGCCGACGGTGACACGCCCCGCCGACGGCAGAGCCGGAACGAGGAGGTGCACCGGCCAGGCGTCCGGCGCGACGACCTCCCGGACGGCCAGGTACTCCTCGAGCACGTGGCCGCGCAACGTGCTGTCCCCGCGCAGTACGAGACGCGCGTCGGGAACCCCTGCGCGCGCCGTGCGCGACGCATCCTCGACGATGGCGCGGGCACGATCCGGCTCGAGCGCGCGGCTGTTCGTGATCAGGTGCACGGCGGGTCGGCCCTCGAGGGCGGTCCGGACCCGCTGGGCGTCCCACGAGAGGAGCACGCTCACACCGGCGAGGGTCTGGACGCCCGTCGGGTCGTCGTCGAGAACGACGATCGGCCGCTCCCGCGGGCTGGTCACTGCCCCATCCTACTGTCATACAGATTAGGGTTGCCGAGCATTCACCCGGGAGGTTCCGATGCGGATCGTCCAGTACGCGAGCGGTGACGAGACGGGCTGCGGCGTCGAGATCGGCGCCGACGTCTTCGCCTCCGGCTACCCGGACACGCTCAGCCTGATCCGCGACGGAGAGCGCGGGCTCGAGGCGGCCTCGGCCGCGGCGGAGGGCGCCGATCCTGTCGTCGTCGACCGGATCCTCGCGCCGCTCACGAACCCAGGCAAGATCTTCGGCTCGGGGGTCAACTACGCCAGCCACGGCGACGAGGAGCCGGGCTTCGTCTTCCCCGACGAGGTCGTCTGGGACTTCATCAAGCTCTCGAGCGCGATCGTCGGGCCGGGCGACGCGATCGTGATTCCGCCGACGGACGACGTGATCGTCCGGGCTCCCGGAGGAGCAGCAACGTTCTCGGAGCACGGGTTCGCGGTGGACTACGAGGTCGAGCTCGGAGTTGTGCTCGGCACGCGCGCGAAGAACGTCCGCCGCGAGGACGCCCTCGACCACGTCTTCGGCTACACCGTCTTCAACGACGTCGGCGCGCGCTCGATCCAGTTCCACAACGGCCAGCGCGACCTCGGCAAGAACTTCGACACGTTCTGCCCGATGGGCCCGTGCATCGTCACGTGGGACGAGCTCCCCGACTGGGCCGCGATCCGGATCCAGTCGCACGTCAACGGCGAGCTCCGCCAGGACGCGCTCGTCGGCGAGCAGCTCGGCCCGCCGCCCGTCGCGATCGAGTGGCTCTCCTCCGTGATCACGCTCGAGCCCGGCGACTGCCTGATGACCGGTACGCCCGCCGGCTGCGGCACGTTCATGGACCCGCCGCGCTTCCTCCAGCCGGGCGACGTCGTGACCGTCTCGGCGAGCGGCATCGGCGAGCTCACGAACCCGGTCGAGCAGGGCACGGCTCGCACCCGGTGAGCCGCTTCCCGCGGATCGCGTCGGTGCGGGCGCTCGTGCTGCGCGGAGGCGGCGCCGACTACCACGACCAGGCGGGACGCGACCACTGGATCGACGGTCAGATCGCGACGCCGATGTCCGTCTATCCGGAGTACCGCGCGACGCGCTCGTCGTTCGGCCTCGACGTCCTGGGAACGGTCGTCGTCGAGGTGGAGGCGGAGGACGGCACGATCGGGGTCGGCACCTCGACCGGCGGCCCGCCGGCGGCATGGCTCGTCGAGCACCACCTCTCCCGCTTCGTCGAGGGAAAGCGGCCGGACGAGCTGGAGCTGATGTGGGACCAGATGTGGCGCGCGTCCATGTACTACGGCCGCAAGGGACTGCCCGTCAACGCCATCTCGGCGATCGACCTCGCCGTCTGGGACCTCCTCGGGCGACTACGCGGCGAGCCGGTGCACGCGATGATCGGCGGAGCCGTCCGGGACGAGATCAGCTTCTACGCGACAGGCCCACGGCCGGACCTCGCCAAGGGGCTGGGCTTCATCGGCGGCAAGATGCCGCTCGTCCACGGCCCCGCCGAGGGAGCAGAGGGGCTCCGCAAGAACGTCGAGCTCGCGGCCGAGATGCGAAGCCGCGTCGGCGACGACTTCTTCCTCGCGTACGACTGCTGGATGGCGCTGACCGTCGAGTACTCGCTGCGGCTGATCGAGGAGCTCCGCCCGTACCGGCTCAAGTGGATCGAGGAATGCCTGCCGCCCGACGACTATGCGGGCTACGCCGAGCTGCGGTCGCGCGCGCCGAACGATCTGCTCGTCACGACGGGCGAGCACGAATGGGGCCGTTGGGGGTTCCGCCAGCTGATCGACAACCGCTGCGCCGACATCGTGCAGCCCGACGTCAACTGGTGCGGTGGGCTGACGGAGCTCCTGAAGATCGCCGCGTACGCGTCAGCCCACGGGGTGCTCGTGGTGCCGCACGGGTCGAGCGTCTACTCGTACCACTTCGTCGTGACGAGGCACGAGAGCCCCTTCGCCGAGTTCCTGATGATGGCGCCGGACGCGGCTTCGGTCGTCCCGATGTTCACCCCGCTGCTCACGGGCGAGCCGGTCCCGGAGCGTGGCCGGATGGCCGTCTCGGCGCTCGACGCGCCGGGGTTCGGTGTCGAGCTCGATCGCTCGCTGCCGCTCGAGCGGCCGTTTCCCCGTTCGTGAGCCCGGGACGTCGTCGCGGGTGCTGCGTCGCCCTCGGCGTCGCGGCGGCTCTCGCCGCGTCGGGCTGTTCCGGAGGAGACCAGCCTCCGCGACCCTCCCCCACAGGGGAGCCGATCGAGATCGAGGGTGGCGTCGCGACGCCCTACGGACGCGGCGCCGGCCGGGTGTGGGTGCTGACCCCGACCGACGGCGACGTCGAGAGCGTCGTCGTGTACCTCCACGGCTGGGGCGCCCGACTTCCGTTCGAGTGGCATCAGGTCTGGCTCGAGCACCTCCTCGAGCGCGGCAGCGCGGTGATATTCCCCGAGTATCAGGACGGGGTCGACGACGCCTGGATCGTGGCGCCGTACGACCTGCACGACGGGCTGCGGATCGGGTTCCGGGCGCTTCGGGAGCCGGACGCTCCGGTCGTGGTCGCGGGATTCTCCGTCGGGGCGACGCTTGCGTTCGTCTACGCGGCAAACGCCGACGAGTGGGGACTGCCACCGCCTCGATCCGTCTACGCGATCTTCCCGGCCGACCCGTTCCAGATCGACCCGACCCTCGACCTCGCTGGCCTGAGCGAGACCCGCGTCGCCCTGCTCGTCGGTGACCGCGACGACATCGCCGGGCGCTACGGAGCCGACGCGCTCGTCGCGAACCTCGGCTCGCTTCCCTCCCACCTCCTCGAGTACCGGGTCGTGCGCACGACCGACGACCTGCTCGCGGATCACGAGGCGCCGACCTACGTCGAGGACCCGGATGTCAGGGCAACGTTCTGGCAGCCGCTCGACGAGCTCGTCGACGCCGCACGCTGAAGGGCGCGACGGCGACTACCCCGAGCCCTCGAGCCAGCCGGGCATCGCGTCGACGTCCTCGGCGCGGTCGAACTCGGTGCACTCGATGCGGACACCGTGGCTTCGCTCCGTCGCGACGAACGACGAGACGCGCCCACGCCCGTTTCCAAGATGGACAACAGAGCCTGGATCGCTCCAGGAGCTGACCGCCTGCTCGACGTCGTCGACGCCGAAGCAGACGTGGTGCAAACCCTCACCGTGCTCCTCGAGCCAGGTCGCGATCGCCGACGTCGCGTCGAGCGGCTCGACGAGTTGGAGGAAGGCGTTCCCCGCGTCGACGTACGTCAGCCGCACGGGCGGAGACTCGATCTCCTCGCTCGACTGGACCCGGAGGCCGAGATCGCCTTCGTAGAACCGAAGCGCGTCGGCCGTGCTCTTGACGACGAGCGCCACGTGGTCGAGTCGGCGAACGAGTGTCACGCCTGCGCCGTCTCGGACGCCGTGTGGGAGCGCCACCACGCGGCGACCCCCTCGAGGTGCGCCGCCATGGCCGCACGAGCGCCGTCACGATCGCGCTCGACGATCCGGTCGAGGACCGCGGCGTGCTGCTCGAGCGTCATCGGCGCCGCACCGGAGCCGAGATTCTCACGCCGGATGTCGATCAGCGCCGTGCCGATCGAGTCCATCAGGAGCAGGTAGAGGTCGTTCTGCGTTGCGCGCGCGATCGTGCGGTGGAACTCGAGATCGTCGAGCGCGGCGGCGTCGACGTCCCCGTCGTCGCGCTGCATCCGCTCGTGGACGTCGCGGAGCCGCGCAAGATCGTCGCGGGTCGCCCGCTCCGCCGCGACACCGGCGATGTGGACCTCGAGGAGCGCCCGGACCTCGTGCACCTTCTCGAAGTCCATCGACTCACCACGGAGAAACAGCCCGATCGACTCGCTGACAGCCGCGGCGTCGACCGCGGCGACGCGAAGCCCACTCCCCGAGCGGACCTCGATCACGCCTTTCGCCACGAGCGCGCGGACCGCCTCGCGGACGACCGTCCGGGAGACTCCGAACTGCTCGCCGAGCTCGCGTTCGGAGGGAAGCTTGTCTCCGACGTGGAGCCGATTCGAGAGGATCGTCTCGAGCATCATGTCGGCGACCTTGTCCGACAGGCGCGGCTCGCGCACGACCTGCCCGAAGAGGGCAGGGGACGACTCGCCGGCGCTTGCGTCATTCACGGGCGCAATCATAGGTCATATGGCATGCCAGGCAATGTGGACGCTTGGCACACTGTCGTATAGGTTCCCGCGGCGAGGCGAAGCTCCGAAAGGACGATGTGGCGCAGGTCCAGTTCGAGGACGTCGGCAAGGTGTACGCGGACGGCACCGAGGCCGTGAAGGGCCTGACGCTGGAGATCCCGGACGGGGAGCTGATGGTGCTCGTCGGGCCGTCCGGTTGCGGCAAGACGACCGCCCTGCGCATGGTGGCGGGGCTCGAGGAGATCTCCTCCGGCGCGGTCCGGATCGGGGACGACGTGGTGAACGCGCTGCCGCCGCGCGAGCGCGACGTCGCGATGGTCTTCCAGAACTACGCGCTCTACCCGCACAAGACGATCTACGAGAACCTCTCGTTCCCGCTCCGGCTCCGCAGGCTCGACAAGGCGGAGATCGACCGGCGCGTCAAGCGGATCGCCGGGATCCTCGAGCTCGAGGAACAGCTCGAACGACGCCCGCGCCAGCTGTCGGGAGGCCAGCGACAGCGGGTCGCGATGGGGCGGGCGATGATCCGCGAGCCGCAGGCCTTCCTGATGGACGAGCCGCTCTCGAACCTCGACGCGAAGCTGCGCACGCAGATGCGCGCGGAGATCAGCCTCCTGCACAAGGAGATCGCGGTCACGACGATCTACGTCACGCACGACCAGGTGGAGGCCATGACCCTCGGGCAGCGGGTCGCGGTGATGCGCAAGGGCGAGCTGCAGCAGGTCGCGTCTCCGCAGGAGCTCTACACGCGCCCGGCCAACCTCTTCGTCGCAGGCTTCATCGGCAGCCCGGGCATGAACTTCTTCGAGGGGCGCCTCGAGGCCGGCGACGGCGACGGCAGGCCCGTTGTCACCTTCGGCGACGGTCAGCGGCTCACCGTCGACGACGCCGAGAGCGAGCTCGCCGGCGGGCTCTCCGACCGAGGGGACAGCTCGGTCGTCGTCGGGGTGCGCCCGGAGCACCTCGAGGACGCCGCGCTCGCCAGGACCACGCCGCCAGACCGGCGGCTCAAGGGGCTCGTCCGCCTGCGCGAATTGCTCGGATCGGAGCTCGTCGTCCACTTCGAGGTCGAGGCGGCCCCGGTCGTCACGGAGGAGACGCGCGACCTCGCTGAGGACGTGGACGCATCGGCCCTCACCGAGCTCGATCACCTCCGGTCGGCGCGGCGCACGTCGTTCGTCGGGCGTTTCGCGGCCGAGGCCACGACCGAGGAGGACACCGTCGCAGAGATCGCGGTGGCGCCCGGCGCGCTGCGCTTCTTCGACCGCGAGACGGGCGCCCGCCTCGGCTCTTGACAACCGGCGCCGAAGGTCTAGCGTCGGGGCGCAACGGGGTCTTTCCGCGGGCTCGGTGGCCGGGCCGCGGACTTGACGATGCCGTGTGCACGCGAGAGGATGGTGTACCGGTCATACAGCAGGCCATCAGAAAGGAGCGGGGCGTGAGTGACGACGTGCACCACGATCCGGACATGTCCCAACAGGAGTACATGTCCGGGCTGCGAATGGCACGGCGCGACTTCCTCCTCAAGAGCGGGCTGGCAGCGGCGGCGGCCGCCGCCGCGCCAACGTGGCTCAAGACGGAGCAGGCCGCTGCCGCGATCGAGGCATCCACCGGTACCGCTGCGGTTCGAGACCCGATCGCGAGTGGCGCTGTCAGCGCGGCGAAGCAGTACGAGGGGATCACGCTCGGCCGGATCAACGAGGCCGGGCCCCAGGCGCTTGACGACAAGAACTTCTCGGGGCCCCTCTGGGAGAAGCTCACCGGGATCAAGACGAAGCTCACCGAGGCGCCGTTCGCCGAGATCCGCACGAAGGTGATCGCCGAGCACCTGGCCAAGTCAGGCGCGCTCGACTCGATCGAGATGTCGCCGGCGTGGTTGCCGGACTTCGCCGACCAGGGCGTGATCATCCCGATCGACGCCCTGATCAGGAAGTACAGGGCGGCCTCGACGCTCACCGACCTCCACCCCCTCTACCGTGCGCTCGGTCGCTACAAGGGCAAGACGTGGGGGTTCTTCGACGACGGCGACGTGTGGGCCCTCTACTACCGGAAGGACATCTTCAACAACCCGAGGATGAAGGCCGCCTACAGGGCGAAGTTCAAGCGCGACCTCCGTGTCCCCCGCGGCTGGGACGAGTTCAACCAGGTGGCGCAGTTCATCACCGACCAGATGGCGCCAACGACCTACGGAACCGGGATGGGACGCGCGCTCGGCAACCCGGGCAACCAGTTCTACTTCTTCCAGCAGTTCCGGGCGAACGGCGGTCGCTTCTTCAACCCACGGACGATGCGGGCGGAGATCGCGAACGCGATCGGCATCAAGACGATGAACCAGATCCTCTTGCAGAACAAGGCCTCGCCGCCTGGAGTCGAGAAGCTGGACTTCGTCTCGGGCTGGGGCCTCTGGCTCCAGGGCAAGACGGCGATGATCATGGCCTGGCCGCCGACCGGCCGCATCTCGGAGAACTACTCGCAGCGCGACAAGGCGTTCTCCTTCCTGCCCAAGTCGACGATCGTCGGCAAGGTCGGCTACCAGCGCGTGCCCGCCCTGAACGGCGAGCACGCAGGCAGCTTCATCAAGGCCGTCATGGCCACGTCCGAGAACCAGGACGCGGCCTACCTCTACAACCAGTGGGCCAACAGCCCCTCGATCTCGCTCCAGCGGGTGATGCTGCCGTACACGCTGCGCGACCCGTACCGGATCTCCCATTACAAGTCGCCGAGGTACCGCAAGCTCTGGCCCAGCGCGGCGGAGTACCTGCGGACGCTCTCCGAGGCGGCTAACGACGCGGTGCTCGATCTGACGATGAGCGGCGCGGGCGACTACGCCAATGCGCTCGACCGGGCGATGACCGGTATCTACGCCGGCAAGGACGCGAAGCAAGGTCTCGAGGAGGCCGCCGCCGAGTGGAACCGGATCACCGACAAGCTCGGGGTGGCGAAGCAGCGTGCCTCGTACGCCAACTTCCTCACGTACCCGGGCTCGACCGGCCGAAACACCGTCAGGAAACGCGGTCAGGCAGTCAAGATCTGACCGATTGGTGACGTGGCGACACGCGCCGAGCAGAGGATGAGGAGGCGGCCGTCGGCCGCCTCCTCATGGTTGGACCGTCACATCCGGTGGATCCTCGTCTCGCCGTCGATCGCGATCGTTCTCGCCCTCACCATCTTCCCGCTCGCCTTCTCGATCTGGGTGGCGTTCGTCCAGTACGACTTCTCGATCGGCCCTGAGCACCCGTGGGTCGGCTTCGACAACTTCGTGGAGAACTGGAAGGACCCCGTGTGGCGCGCCTCGCTCTGGCGCACCGTGTGGTTCTCGGTCACCGTCGTCGCGATCGAGCTCGTGCTCGGGATGGTTCTCGCGCTGGCGATGCTGCGGCCGTTCCGCGGCCGGCGCGTCCTGATGACGATGTTCGTGATCCCGCTCTTCATCAGCCCGGTCGTCGTGGGCGGGTTCTTCGACCTCTTCGTGCGGCGGCCGTACGGGGTCGCGAACCAGCTGACGAGCTGGGTATGGCCCGGCAACGTGACGGTCGACTTCACGACCGACACTCCCTGGCTCTACATCGTGCTGTTCATGGCCGACGTCTGGCAGTGGACGCCGTTCATGTTCGTGATCCTGCTCGCCGGCCTCGCCGCCATCCCGGACTCGCTCTACGAGGCGGCCGACCTCGACGGGGCGAAGCCGTTCGCGGCGTTTCGCTTCGTCACGCTCCCGCTGCTCCTCCCGATCATCCTGATCGCGGTCACGTTCAGGCTGATCGACGCCGCGAAGCTCTTCGACATCATCTTCTCGCTGACGCGGGGCGGGCCGGGCACCGACACGTACACGACGAGCTACTACCTCTACCAGCAGGGGTTCGAGCTCTTCCACCTCGGCCAGGGCACCGCAGGGGCGTGGATGTTCATGATCATGCTCGCGTTCGTCTCGTTCTGGCTCGTCCGGCGGCTGCTCATGTCCGCCGAGGAGGGCGTGCGGTGAGCAGCGTCGCCGACCGCGTCCAGGCGGGAAGAGCCTCGACGGGAGTCGTCCGGGGCAGCCGCTTCCGGGTCGGCAGCTTCGTGCGCTTCGGCTTCATCGCCCTGTACGTCGCGTTCCTGCTCCTGCCGCTCTACTGGATGGCCGTCACGTCGTTCAAGTCGCAGGACGACCAGCTCTCGGAGCCGCCGGTCTGGTTCCCCTCCGACCCGACGAGCATCAACTACTCGGACGCGCTCAACCGCTTCAACGGCTGGAAGGGCCTCGAGAACTCGCTGGTCGTCGCCTTCGCGACGACGTTCCTCGCCGTGCTCTTCGGCACTGCGGCGGCGTACTCGATGGCCCGCTACCGCACCGGCGGCAAGCACCTCGCCTTCTGGTTCCTGTCGCAGCGGATGATGCCGCCGATCGCGATCGTGATCCCGATCTTCCTTCTCTACAGCCGCTACGCGGAGGAGTGGCTCGGGTTCACGTTGATCGACACGAGGCTCGGGCTGATACTGCTCTACACCGTCTTCGCGCTGCCCTTCACCGTCTGGATGATGTACGGCTACTTCCGTCAGATGCCGCCGGAGCTCGAGGAGGCGGCGCTCGTCGACGGCTGCTCGCGCTTCCAGGCGCTGGCCAAGATCGCCTGGCCGCTCGCCGCGCCGGGGATCGTCTCGGCGGCAGCCTTCGCGTTCATCTTCTCCTGGACGGAGTTCCTCTTCGCCCAGGTGCTGGCGCGGGACGACGCGGTGACGGTTCCCGTCGCGCTCGCCGGGATGATCACGTTCTTCCAGGGCAATCTCTACGGCCAGGCGGCAGCGCTGACGATGGTCTCGTTGATCCCGGCAATCCTGCTCGGGATCCTCGTGCAGCGGCACCTGGTGCGCGGCCTGACGCTCGGGGCGGTGCAGGGGTGAGCACGGGAAGCGACCAGCGCTACCAGCAGGGCATGGCCCGGCCGGAGATCGACATCGGGGCTCACTCGGGAGAGCTCAAGTCGGTGTCAGAACGGACAACACTCGTGACGGGCGGCGCCGGGTTCATCGGCGGCCATCTCGTGCGGGCCTTGCTGGACACCGGACGAAAGGTCGTCGTCCTCGACGTGCGCGGCTTCATCCCGGAGGCGCGCTTCGTGATCGGTGACGAGGTCGACTCGCTGCCGCTCGAGATCGCATCGATCGGCGACCAGGCTCGCGTGCTCGACACGTTCCGCGTCCATCGACCCGACGAGGTCGTGCACGCCGGGATGATCCTCGACCCGGCCTACCTCGCGACCAACCGCTCGACGGCGTTTCAGGTCAACGTCGGAGGCGTCTTGAACCTCGTCGAGGCGATGATCGCGTTCGGCGTGCCGCGGCTCGTCAACTTCTCGTCGATCGGGGTCCTGCCGCGGGTGCTGTACGAGCCGATCGACGGGAACCACCCCATCCTGGTCGCCGACGCGGGGCCGGGGACCGACTTCTACGGCTCGACGAAGGTCGCCGCCGAGGCCTTGCTCTTCGCGTACCGGCAGGCGCTCGGCTTCGACTTCCGCACGATTCGCCCGTCGGCGGTGTACGGGCTGGGCATGAACCAGTACGTCGGCCCGATCAAGGCGATGGTGGAGAACGCGGTGCGCGGCGAGCCGGCGCACTTCGAGTTCGGAGGCGCTCATCCCCGCCCGTACACGCACGTGCGCGACATCGCGGGACTGGTGATCGCGATGCTCGACGCGCCCGACGACGCCGACCGGATCTTCTACGGATCGACCGGCGGCGAGATGACGACGACGACCGAGGTGGCGCAGATCGTGCGCGAGCTCGTCCCCGGCGCGGACGTCCAGATCGGCGAGGAGCTGTCCGAAGCCGAGAAGCCCGTCGTCGCGCTCCGCGGCGTCATCTCGATCGAGAACGCGAAGACGCAGCTCGGCTGGGAGCCGCGCTACAGCGCGATCCGCGACGGCATCGCGCAGTACGTCGAGCAGTACCGCGCGTTCCACGACGCGGGGCACGCAGGGGACTGACCCCGCAGGGGTATGTCCCCCGCGACGGTCACGGACAGTCGATCCGCACGACCTCGTAGGGCGCCAGGGTCAGCGCGAGCTCTCCGTCGGCGGAGACGGTCTCGGCGGTCTCCCTGAAGGACGCCGGGTCGGACGCAGCGCCGGCGGCGGTCGACTCGTTCAGCCGGCGGAGCTTGAGCTCGCCGTCGAGCCCGTCGATCGCGACGTCCTGCGCCGAGGGGGTCAGGTTCGCCACGAGCAACGTCGGCGCGTCGTTCATCCGGACCGCCAGCCCGACGACGGCGAGTACGTCCGACGAATCGCAGCCGATGACCTCGGCCCCGGACCACTCGATTGCGTCCGCGAGTGGGTGATAGAGCGGGAACACCTGGCCCGCGACCGAGCGGAAGCGCTCCGGAAGCTCGCCGCCTGTCGTGCGCTCCACGACGCCCAGCCAGCCGGTCGACTCGTAGTACGTGACGGACGAGGCGCCGCTCTCCGACACGTACTTCAGGCTGCCCGCCGTCCAGGCCGCGCCGAAGAGGGACGACTGCCGCACGTCGACCGCATCCGGAAGCTCGCCGGCCGGGGTCGGCGGTGGGTCGCCTGCCGCGTGGAAGTTGAACCGGCGCCGCAGCGTGATCGGCGAGATCGCGACGAGCTTCTCGCCGGCGAGCGCCCGGGCGCTCCGCACCGTCTCGGCCTGCGCGTCGAGGTTCTCCATCACATCCGTGTCGGTGAACGCGTGGATCTGGGGCGAGATCGAGTAGCACACCCCATCCCACGTCTCGAGCTGCGGCCGCGTTCGGTTGACCTCGGTGAAGTAGATCTCCGTGCCGCCGAGGTACGCCGCGTCCGGCGCCGGGCCTGCGAGCGCGGCACGGACGGTGTCGACGAGCTCCGCTCTTGTTGTCTCTGTTGACGACGAAGTGCGCGAGTCGGCGTTGAGGACGAGCACGCGCTCCACGGGCGGCCCCGCCGCGAGCGCACCAGCGAGCGTCTCGAGCAGAGGCTCGTGCTCCTCCAGCAGGTGGAGCGAGACCTCGAGCGCGGCGCCGACGGCGCGTGCCGACTCCTGTGCTGCCGCGAGCGTCTCCTGCCAGCTTCCTCGATCGAGGCGGAGCTCGACGCGCAGGTGCTTCGGCGCGAGCGCCGCCAGCGCGGCCGCCTCGCCCGCGTCGGGTCTGTGGGCGTCCCGGTCGAAGCCGAGCCCGATCGGCGGAACTCGCGTTCCCGTGGGCTTGCCCATGGCCAGCCGCACCGGCCCGGCCTGGACGGCCGGCGCCGGAACGTCGAGCGGAGTGATCACGATCCGCTGGCGAAGCCGCTGGCCGGCCTCGAGCGGCGCGGGGCGGCCGAGCCCGAGCGGCGTGGAGTACGTCTTGAAGTTCGCGTCGGTCCAGTTGCGGTGATCCTCCGTCTCCCACAGCTCGCCCTCGAACTCGAGGAGCAGCCGCCCACCGCCCTCCAGGTCGACCTCGAGCCGGTCGTAGGCGGGGAACAGCGCGTGATACACGCCGTCCTCGATCCGCTGCGCTCCGATCAAGTCGGGGAACGTGCCCTCGAGCTCGCCCTCCGGTGTCCGCGCGCGGTAGGCGGCGCCTTTCGTCTCGCGCCACGGGTGGTGGACGCACAGGCCGATCCGGTTGTACGGGAGCGGCCCGGTATTGGCGCGCCCGTCGAACAGCACCTCGATCCGCCCCGTCGAGTCGCCGGCGATCGTCCCGTGCCACGAGAAGTCGATCTCGCGTCTTGCGTGGCGCACGTCGAACTCGAGCCGGAAGCCATCGTCCGTCTCGGTCAGCTCGAGCCCCGAGACCTCACCGGGCACGGTGTCCCAGTCGACGTCTCGCACGGCGGCGTAGACCCTGCGCACGAGCTCCGCGCCGCCGATCCGGACATAGCGAAGGTCGATTCCGTCGAGCAGCAGCGAGACGGGACCTGCCTGCAGGGTGCGCATCTGCGTCAGCGGCGAGTCGTCGCCGTGCAGGCGCCGCAGGCGGTCGGCGGAGAGAGGCTGCGTATCGGTCGCGGTCATCGTTCCTCCCTGTCAGCCGGACGCGAACCCGGCGAGCTTTGCGGCGAAGAGCGGATTCTCGAGCACGGCGGGGTTGACGACGTTCGGCGGCGTCCGTCCCGTGGCGACGGCCAGCAACGCCTCGCAGGCCCCCTGGACGCAGCCGCGCACGAGGTCATCGGTGTAGCCCAGCGAGTGAGGCGCGCCGACGACGTTCGACAGCTCGAGCAGCGGATCGTCGGCCGGGAGCGGCTCCGGGTCGACGACGTCGACACCTGCGCCCGCCAGGCGGCCGTCCTGGAGCGCGTCGACGAGCGCCGCCTGGTCGACGATCGCCCCGCGCGCGACGTTGACGAGCATCGCCGTCGGCTTCATCAGCGCAAGCCGCCGCTCGTCGAGGAGACCTCGCGTCTCGTCCGTCAGCGGGCACGCGACGACGACCGCGTCGGCCGCTTCGAGCAGCTGCTCGAGCGCGACCCACGTGACACCCGGCTCGGCAACACGTGTGCGCGTGGTGACGAGAACGTCCATCCCCCACGGCGCGAGCAGCCGGACGATCTCGCGACCGATCCGGCCGTATCCGATCACGCCCAGCGTGCGCCCGACGAGACCCGTGCCGGTGGGCTCGAAGCGTCCCTCGCCCCACGCTCCCGCGCGCAGCGCGCGGTCGCGTTCGCGGAGCCGGTGAGCCAGCGCGAGCAGGAGCGTCACGGCGGCGGAGGCCATCGGGTGGGTCACGCCCTCAGGCGTGATCGTCACCGCGACTCCCCGCTCCGTGCACGCCTCGACGTCGACGAAATCGAGGCCGACGCCGTGCCGGGCGAGGACGGCAAGGCGCTCGACGCCCTCCAGGCTGCCGGCGTCGAGGGGCGCGGAGAAGTGGTAGAGCCCGTCGATTGCCTGGAGCTGCGAGGGCCGGAGCGGACGGGCATCCTCGTCCAGGAACTCCCATCGAATGCCGTCCACCTCGAGCGCAGAAAGGTCGTAGGGCGCGAACACGAACGAGCCGTCGGGACGCCGAACGTCCCTCGTCACGCCGATCCGAAACGTGTCCGTGCGGTCCTCAGGCATGCCGTATGATCGATTCTCTCAGACCCGGAGAGGAGCGTGAGATGACCGAACGTGTCGTCGTCGGGGAGCTGCCCGTGGGTGGTCACGCGCCGCTGATCTCGAGCGCCGTCCGCTGGGGCGACCTGCTGTTCCTCTCGGGGCGCGCGCCGATCGACACGACGACGATGGAGGTCGTCTCCGACGACTTCGCCGAGCAGGCACGGAACGTCCTCGACCAGATACTCGCCACCCTCGCCGAGGCGGGATCCGGCCCCGAGCACGTGCTGCGGGTGCAGTGCTACCTGCTGCGCGCCGAGGACTTCGGCGAGTGGAACCGACTCTGGGCGGAGACGTTCCCCTCCCCTCGACCCGTCCGGACGACCATCGTGACCGGGTTCACCGTTCCGGGAATGCTCGTCGAGGTCGAGGTCACCGCCGGCATCCCCTCATGAAGGTCGTCGTCGTCGGCGGCGGGATCGCCGGCCTCTGCTGCGCGTACTACCTCCGAAAGCGCGACGTGGACGTCACGGTCGTCGACCGCGACCACGTCGGGGCGCGCACCGCCTCGTCGTGGGGCAACGGGGGCTGGATCGCGCCGGCGCAGGCCGGGCCGCTCCCGGAGCCGGGGTTGACTGTCTACGGGCTGCGGGCGCTGCTCGACGCCGACTCCGCGCTCTACTTCCGCCCCGGCTACCTCCCCCGGCTCAGCCCCTGGCTCCTCCGTTTCTGGACGTACTGCAACCAGCGCGACTACGACCGCGGCACGAGCGCGCTCGCCGCGCTGGGCAAGCGGTCGTTCGCGCTCGTGGACGAGATGGTCGCCGACGGGATCCGCTTCGACCTGTGGAAGCTCGGCATGGTGTGCGCGACCGAAAAGGTGGAGTCCGCCCGCAAGGTGCTCCGCAGCCTCGAGGGAATGCGAAAGCACGGCTACGTCCTTCCCGACGACGTGCTCGGCGAGGAGATCCGCGAGCTGGAGCCGGCCCTCAACGACCGCGTGAAGGCGGGGTTCCACCTCGAGGCGCAGTGGAACGTCAAGGCCGACACGCTCGTGAACGGGCTGGGCGACAAGCTGCGCACGATGGGGGTCGAGCTCGTCGAGGGGGCCGAGGTGACCGGCTTCGACCGCGGCGACACGTACGTGCGCTCGGTGCACACGGCGTCCGGCGAGATCGCGGGTGATCACTTCGTGCTCGCCGCAGGGTCGTGGACGACGCCGCTCGTCAAGCTGCTCGGGATCGGGATCCCGATGGAGCCGGGCAAGGGCTACTCGTTCCTGATCCAGCCGAAGGTGATGCCGCGGCACGGGATCCTGTTCGCCGACATCCATGCCGGCGTGACACCCCTCGGCGACCGGGTGCGGATCGGCGGGACGATGGAGTTCTCGGGCTACGACCTGGCGATCGACGAGCGCCGGCTCTCGAACCTCTTCGACCTCGCCCGCGGCTACGTCGACCTCGAGAGGCCGGAGTACGAGGAGCCGTGGGCCGGCCTCCGGCCGATGACCGTCGACGGGCTGCCGATCCTCGACTGGGCGCAGCCGTACCGCAACGCCACAGTCGCGACCGGCTACTCGATGCTCGGCATGACGCTCTCCCAGCCTGCGGGAGAGGCGATGGCCGAGATGGTCATCACCGGCACACGGCCGACGCTCTTCGAGCCGTTCCGCATCGACCGCTTCCCGAAGTGGATCGCGCGTCGCGCCGGCGGTTAGAGCTTCTAACCCGGAACTCCGAGCGTCCGCCCGCCGTCGACCGTCACAACGGACCCGGTCATCCACTCCGCGCCCGGAGCGACGAGGTGCCCGATCCAGCGGGCGATCTCGTCCGGCTGCCCCACGCGGCCGAGCGGAACGAGCCCTCCGAGCTCGCGTAGTCGGGCCTCGGGATCCGCAACGGCGCCGGTGTGGATCTCGGTCTCGACCGGCCCGGGACGGACACAGACGACGCGAATCCCGTCCGAGGCGAGCTCCATCGCGAGGTTCAACGTCATGTGCTCGATGGCCGCCTTCGTGAGGCCGTAGACCGTCTGACCGCGCCGGTAGAGCGCCGCGGCCGCCGAGGAGACGTTCACGACGACGGGGGCCGGCGACGAGCGGAGCGCGGGCAGCGCGGCCTGGACGAGCAGGTAGGGAGCGCGAACGTTGACCGCCATGTGGTCGTCGAACTCCTCGAGGGTCACGTCGTCGATCGGCGTGATCCGAAACGAGGCGGCGTTGTTGACCACCACGTCGATCCGCTCCCACCGGTGGAGGACGGCGTCGACGACCTCGCGTGGCGCCTCGGGACGCGAGAGGTCGGCCGGGACGGCGAGCGCGTGCCCGCCTGCGTCGGCGATTGCGGTTCGCACCGTGTCGAGGCGACCGGGTCGTCTCCCGACGAGAGCGACCTCGAGCCCTTCCCGGGCGAGAAGCCGGGCCGTCGACTCCCCGATGCCGGAGCCGGCTCCCGTGACGATGGCGACGCGCCCGTCCAACCTGTACGACGATACTACGGCCCGTGCGCATCGCCGTTCTCGGAGCAGGGTTGATGGGCGCCCAGATCGGTGTCGAGTACTCGCTCGGCGGTCACGATGTCGTGCTCTACGCGCGCGACACGAGCCGCGTCGCAGAGCGCGTCGACGCCGCGCAGTCCCTGCTCCGCGCGCACGGGTTGCGGACACCCGCCGAGGTCGCCGCGGCGGGATCGCGGATCTCCCTGGCGGAGACGGCGGAGGCGGGCGCACGCGACGCGGACCTGCTCGTCGAGTCGCTTCCCGAGGACTTCGAGGTCAAGACCTCGGTGCTCCGCACTGCCCTGGGCGTCGCGTCGCCGGAGGCCGTCGTCGCGTCGAACACGTCGTCCCTGTCGATCACGGAGCTGGGCGCGGCGATCGGCACGCCCGAGCGCACGGTCGGCGCCCACTACCTCAACCCCCCGCTCCTCATGCCGACGGTCGAGATCGTGGCGGGCGAGCAAACGTCGTCCCGCACGGTCGCGTTCGTGCGAGACACGCTCGCCGGGCTCGGCAAGCTGCCCATTCTCGTCCGCCGCGACGTGCCGGGCTTCGTCTGGAACCGCCTGCAGTTCGCGCTCGTGCGCGAATGCGCCTGGCTCGTCGAGCACGGCGTGGCCACGCCCGAGGACGTCGACACGGTCGTGCGCGAGGGCCTCGCCCGCCGCTGGCGCCATGTCGGGCCGCTGCGTGCGATCGCCCTCGGCGGCGTCGAGACGTGGAACCGCTCGGGGCGCAACATCGTGCCCGAGCTGTCGACGGCGACCGAGCTGCCGGACCTCGGGGAGGTCGCGATGACGGACGGCGACCTCGCCGCCGACGCGGCCGCACGAGACGAGGCGCTCGCGCGCGAGCTACGCGACGCCCGCACGACCGGAGAGGGGTCATGAGGCGATCGCGGGCACGGGCGCGTCGGCGCGAAGGAGGCCCTCGGCTTTCAGCTCGGCCCACATCGCTACCGGAATCTGGGCCGAGAAGTGCGCAACGTTCTCGCGCACGTGCTCGGCGGTCAGGGCACCCGGGATGACAGCGGCGACCGTTGGGTGACCAAGCGGGAACTGCAGCGCTGCAGCGGCGAGCGAGACACCGTATCGCTCGCATACCTCGCGCATCGCCGCCACCTTCGACACAACGCCGGCCGGTGCGCTGTCGTACCCATAGGTCCCTGAGCCTGCGTCGTCCGCGAGCACACCCGACGCGAACACCGCGCCGATGACGACGCTCACGCCCCGTTCGGCGCAGAGCGGCAGCTCGACGTCGAGCGCGTCCTGGTCGAGGAGCGTGTAGGGCATCGCCACGATCGCGTAGTCGAGCTCGACGACGTCGAGGATCCGGGGGATCGAGCCGAGGGCGTTGATCCCGAGTCCGATCGCGCTGATCGCCCGGCTCGAGCGCAGCTCCTCGAGGGCGCGGGCGCCGCCGTCCGCGAGCTCGCCGATTCGCGCCTCGAACGCATCCCCGACGAAGTGCCTGCTGTCGAGATCGTGGATCGCGAGCATGTCGACCCGGTCGAGGCCGAGGCGCTGGAGGCTGTCCTCGTGGGACCGCATGACGGCGTCGTAGCCGTAGTCGAAGCGAGTGTCGAAGCGCAGGCCGCCCGCCCAGAACGTGTCCTCTCGCTCGCGGCCGCGCGGAACCGGCGTGAGCAGGCGCCCGACCTTCGTCGCGACCACGACGCGGTCGCGTTCGATCTCACGCACGAAGCGTCCGACCCGGTGCTCGCTCAACCCGAGCCCGTACTGTGGCGCGGTGTCGATCAGCGTCACACCTTCTTCGGCGGCGGCCTCGAGCACCGCGTGGGCGCCGTCGTCGCCGACGAGCGTGAACAGGTCGCCGAGCGGCGCGGTGCCGAGGCCCAGCCGCGTCACCTCGAGCCCGCTGCGGCCGATCTCGACCGTCGGCAGCTCGCTCACGCCCGCAGCTCTGCCAGCCCGTCCCGCAGCGCACCCTCCAGGAGCCACGTGTCGAACGAGTACCCCACGATCGATAGCCCCTCAGCGAGCATCGCGCGGCAGTCGGCGACGGTGGCGCACACCATGCCGACGTGCTTCCCGGATGCGCGTGCGGCCGCGAGAATCCGCGCCACCGCGTCTCGGAACGTCTCGGTCTCGAACTGGCCGGGAATCCCGAGCGAGGCAGTCAGGTCGAACTGCCCGATCCAGAGCACGTCGATCCCGTCGACCGCGGCGATCTCCTCGACCGCCTCGAGCCCGGCCGCAGTCTCGATCTGCACGATCAGCAGCGTCTCGTCGTTCGACTTGGCGAGCGTGTCGGGCAGCCCGCCGGGCTCCCAGACGTCCTGGTAGAGGAGGCCGAAGCCGCGCTTGCCCTGCGGCGGGAAGCGGCCCGACTCGACGAGCATGCGCGCCTCGTCGGCGCTCTCGCAGCCCGGGATCATGACGCCCAGCGCGCCGAGGTCGAGCACGCGCGAGATCGAGTCGTAGACCGCGTCGGGGACGCGCACGATGGGGACGAGCCCGGTGGCGTTCGTGGCCGGCAGCAGGTCGCGCAGGCGGTCGATTCCGAATCCGGAGTGCTCGAGGTCGTAGAGCACCCAGTCGGCGCCGGCCGACCGGACGAGGCGCGGCACATTCGTCGTCAGGAACTCGCAGACCATCGTGCCCAGCGGCGTCTCCCCCGCCGCAAGGGCACGCTTGACCGGGTTCTCCCTCACCAGCCCGCGACGACCGGGTTCGTGAGATCGCCGATCCGGTCGACCGAGACGGTCACCGTGTCGCCCGGCGCGAGGTAGACGGGCGGGTCGCGGAAGCAGCCGACGCCCGCCGGGCTGCCCGTCGTGACGACGTCACCCGGCTCGAGCGTGATCAGGTCGCTCAGGAAGGCGAGCAGACGCGGGGGCGGGAAGAGCATCGTGGAGGTCGCGGCGTCCTGCATGACCTGCCCGTTGAGCGTCGTCGAGACGCGCAGCGTCGACCAGTCGCCGAGCTCGTCCGCCGTGACGATCTCCGGGCCGATCGGCGCGAACGAGTCCGGGTTCTTGCCGAGCGTGATCTGGCTGTCCTTGAACTGGACGTCGCGCGCCGATACGTCGTGGAGGATCGTCCACCCGAAGACGTGGTCGAGTGCCCGTTCCTCCGCGATCCGGTAGCCGCCCGTGCCGATCACCATCGCGAGCTCGACCTCGTAGTCGGCGAGGGTCGTCTCGCGCGGGATGCGGATCGGGTCGCCGGGCCCGATCACCGCGCTCGGCAGCTTCGAGAAGAAGAACGGCTCGGTCGGCATCACCGCGTCGGGGTTCTCGTCCGCATGGCTCGCGTAGTTGACCCCCGAGCAGAGGATCTTCCCGGGGCGGAGCGGCGCGAGCAGTGTCGCTCCCTCGACGACCTCCGTCCGCTCCGCGGCGCGGGCCAGGGCATCGGTGCCGTCGCGGAGGAGCTCGTGCATGTCGCCGTAGCCCGTGTCGACGATCCCGTCGTCTCGCCGGACACCGACGCCGACGCGGTCTGCGGACTTGAAGGAAACGAGCCGCATCGCTACGCCGCCTCGTCGATCCAGTGCCGGTCGCCGTCGACCACGAGCGTCTGGCCGACGAGCGGCGCCACGGCGCGGCGCCGGCCGGTGGTGTCGTGGTGCGGCACGAGCTCGAGGAACCGCTGGACCTCGCCGTCCGGCTCGAGGTAGTGACAGGCGACGGCGAGCTCGAGCCCGAGCATCTCGGCCACGCGTGCCGCTTCGTCGGCGTTCATCTCGCCGGAGAGCAGCTCGCCCGACCCGGGCAGGAAGTGCGAGAGCTCCCACGGCGCCGTGCATCCCAGGAGGCCGACCGTCGGCGCGTAGAGCTCGCCGATCAGCCGCATGTCGAAGATGCACGTGTCGCCGTAGTGGTAGATCCGGACGCCCGGCTCCGTCTCGACGATGAACGCGATCGGGTTGCCGACGACCTGGCGGCCGTCGGAGAGCGTGCCCGACGACCAGTGGTGGCACTCCACGGGCAGCAGCACGAGCCCGGCGACCCCGATGCGGATGCCCCAGGTCGTCGGCGTCACCTGATCGGCCGGGACGCCCGCGTCGATCAGCATCGCCCTCACCGCGGCGTCGCAGACGACCGGCGCGCCCGTTCGGAGGGCGATGCTCGGGGCGTCGCCGTAGTGGTCGAGCGCCGCGTGGCTGACGAGGATCACGTCCGGGGCCTCGAGCTCGTCGGGCGAGCACGGAGCGCGAGGGTTCCCCGTGAGGAACGGGTCGATCAGGATCCGGTGCGTCGGGCCGACGATCTCATAGCCGGCCGCGCCGAAGTAGCGGATCCGTGTGCTCACCCGAGACCTCGGAGCGACTCCCAGGCCTTGACGAGCCGGAGCAGCGCCCGGTTGAGGGGCACGTCGACCCCGGTCTCGTCCGCGGCCTTGACGACAGCCCCGTTGATGACGTCGACCTCCGTCTGTCGGCCCGCCTCGAAGTCCTGGAGCATGGAGGCCTTCGACGGCCCCGCTTTCTCGAGCAATGAATGGATCGCGTTCACGCGCTCGTCCGCGTCGATGTCGTAGCCGAGCGCCCGCGCGACCGTGACCGCCTCGCGCGCCGTATCGGTGACGAGCTCGTGTGCGTCCTCCGAGGACGTCAGCGCGCCGGCGTGCATCCCCGTCAGGGCCGCGGTGGGGAGCGTCGCAGCGTTGAGGATCAGCTTCTTCCAGATCTCCGGGCGCACGGGCGAGGCGATGGAGGCCTCCAGCCCCGCGTCGTTCAGCGCCTCCGCGAGCCGCGAGGGACCGTCACCCGTCCCGTTGGAGAACGAACCGACCAGCGTCGGCTGCTCGGCCGGGTGAACGACTCGCGCGGGCGCCTGCAGCAGCCCGCTGTTGTACGTGACGCCGACGGTGACCTGCTCGGGCGGATAGACCCCTGCGAGAACGTCGCCGTTGCCCCAACCGTTCTGGAGCGACGCGACGACCGTGTCGGGCCCGACGAGCGGCCGGGCGAGCTCGGCGGCGGACTGCGTGTGGTAGCACTTGACGAAGAAGACGACGACGTCGACCGGGCCGACCGACGCCGGATCGGTCGTCGCGGGAACCTGCGTCGTCGTCTCGTCCTCCCCGCGCACGATCGTCACGCCGTCGGCGTTGATCGCGTCGACGAGCGGGGCGGCGACGTCGACGAGCACGGTGTCGTGCCCCGCCTGGCTGAAGCGCGCGCCGAAGATCGATCCCATCGCTCCGGCGCCGACGACCGCAATCTTCATCGACCCTCCTTCTCGAGGTGGAATGCGATCCTACAGCTCTACCGGTCCGGGTGGAACCACCGTCCCCCGGCGCTCGCCCCGCCGTCCACGTGGAGCGTCTGGCCCGTCAGGAACGACCCCGCGTCGGATGCGAGCAGCAGGCACGCGCCCACGAGCTCGTGCGGGAGGCCGGGCCTCTCGGCGGGGACGCGGTTCAGGATCCAGCGGCGCATGTCGTCGTCCGCCCAGATCGGCGCAGCGAGAGGCGTGTCCATGAAGCCGGGCGCGATCGCGTTCGCGCGGATGCCGTGCTCCGCCCATTCGAGCGCCATCACCTTCGTCAGCTGGCTGAGCCCGGCCTTCGCCGGTCCGTAGACCGAGATCTGCTCGAGCGCGTAGAGCGCGTTGAGCGACGAGATCGAGACGACCGAGCCGCCCGATCCCTGCTCGATCATCCGGCGCGCGGCCGCACGCGAGAGGAAGTACGGCAGCCGGAGGTCGATCCGCGTGATCCAGTCCCACGACTCGGCGTCCATCTCCAGGATCGGCATTCGCCGGTTGACCGCGGCGTTGTTGACCAGCACGTGGACGCCGCCGAGACGCTCGACTGCGGCAGCGACGATGCGCTCGGGGGCGTCCTCGTCGGCAAGGTCGACCGCGAGCGCCGTCGCCTCAACGCCGGCGTCCGTGAGCACGCGGACGACGCCGTCCAGTCCTGGCTCGTCGAGATCCGTGGCGAGCACCGCTGCCCCGGCCGCGCCGAGCCCTGCCGCGAACCACCGGCCGAGCCCGCCGGCGGCACCGGTCACGACCGCCACGCGACCGTCGAGCCGGTAGAGGGACTCCGGCGCGAGCGCCGTCACAGCCGCGCTCGTGAGCTCCGGCGCGCTCACCGTGGGGTCGTGGGATCGCGCAGTGGTATGACGCGCGATCCTACTCGGTGCTCAGGCGCCGTCCCTGCGGACGTAGCGGTGGTGAGCCACCGCCGGTGAGCTGACGAGCTCCACGCACTCGTACGCGTGCAGCGCCTTGCCGAGGTCGTCGAACAGGCGCTCCCCTCCGCCGAGCAGCAGAGGCACGACGTGGATCTCCATCTCGTCGACCAGCCCGGCGCGCAGGTACTGCTGCGCGGTGGACGCCCGCCGGCGAGGAGCCTCAGCTTCGGCATTCCCGTCTCCTCCTTCGGTGGTGGCGAAATGCAGACCGCGGCATGCGTCGAAAGTCATCGGCGCGACGGTTCCGGTTGTGCCCGCGGCCAGGATGCTGTAGGAAGCGCCCGTCGGTCAGGCGATACGAGGGGAGGAGAGACGTGAGACGAGCACTCCTGCTCACGGCGGCAACGGCGGCGGTTGCGACGGTTCTCGCACCGGCGGCGACGGCAGCAACGGGCCCACCGCCGGGGAACCGCGGCGCACTGGCAGTTCGGGTCGTCTCGAGCCCGCCGGGGCTCGTGTCGGGGGGCGACGCGCGGGTGGAGGTCACGGTGCCCGAGAGTGTTCCGCTCTCAGACGTCGCGGTCACGGTGAACGGAACCGACGTCAGCTCGTCGTTCGGGCCGGACCCGGAAGGCGGGCACCAGCTCGAAGGCGTCGTCACCGGCCTTCCGGTGGGCTCGAGCACGCTCGAGGCGTCCGTCCCCGGCCCGGGGAACGCTCGGCCCGATCGTGTCGCCGTCACGCTCGTCAATCACTCGCTCGACGGCCCGATGTTCTCGGGGCCGCGTCAGGAGGTCTTCCTCTGCGCAACGCCTGGCAACGCCGGCAACGCGGCCCTCCCGGCGATCCCGCAGTCGGAGACGTGCTCGACGCCGACCCAGGTCGGCTTCTTCTACCGAACGGCCGCCGGCTGGGCGCCGTACACGCCCGGCACGACCCCGCCGGACGCCGTGCCGGTCCCGCCCTACGGGAGCCCCTTCGTCGTGCTCTGGGAGAGGGGCGTGATCGACCGCTTCATCTACTCGATCGCCGTCCCGGTGCCGACCCCGGCCACCGTAGGCGCTCCGCTCGACCTCACCCGGTGGAACAAGGCGCTCATCTACAAGTTCCAGGGCGGCGTCGGGATCGGCCACTACCAGGGGAACCCGTCACGGACGGAGATGCTCTACGACCCGGGCCTCGCCAAGGGCTACGCGATCGCGTACTCGACCGGCAACCGGACGTCGACGCACTACAACCTCCAGCTCGGCGGCGAGGCGGCGATCATGGTCAAGGATCGCTTCGTCTCCGCCTACGCGGAGCCCGAGTACACCGTGGGCGTCGGCGCTTCGGGTGGCGCGATCCAGCAGTACGTCTACGGGCAGAACCACCCGGGGCTGATCGACGCCGGGATCCCGCAGTACTCGTACCCGGACATGGTCACCCAGACGATCCACGTCGGTGACTGCGAGCTGCTCGAGCGCTGGATGGACAGGAAGGTGATCGCCGACCCGTCGTCGATGTGGAGGACGTGGACGAATCGCACGCTGCTCGAGGGGATGAGCAGCTCGGCTGCGATCCCCAACCCGTACGCGCCGTTCATGCCGTACATGCCGACCCCGGGCTCGACCGAGTGCATCAACGGCTGGCGGGGCCTCTCGCCGCTTGCCCTGAACCCGCACTTCGGCACGGCGCCGGGGATCACCCCGGCCCAGCAGGCGTCGGTGGAGTGGACGCACTGGGCCGACCTCGTGAACATCTACGGCGAGGACGCAACCGGCTTCGCGCGCTCGCCGTGGGACAACGTCGGCGTCCAGTACGGGCTTCGCGCGCTCAACGCCGGGAAGATCACACCGGAGCAGTTCCTCGACCTGAACGCGAACGTCGGCTCGTGGAAGGAGCCGAAGGACATGGTGCAGGAGGGCTGCCCGTTCGTCGCCGCGCTCTGCGGCAACCCGGCGAACGTCGACGTGTGGAGCGTGCGCAACCAGCACGTCTCGGCGGACAACGGCGTCACGCCTGCGTCACGACGGGAGGGCAACCGGACGGCGCAGCACGCCGCGTATCGCTCCGGGATGGTCTTCCGCGGCAAGATCGACATCCCGCTCATCGACTGGCGTCACTACCTCGAGCCGTTCCTCGACATGCACAACTCGCACCAGTCGTTCGCCGCGCGGCAGCGGATGCTGAACTTCGACGGCGACGCGTCGAACCAGGTGATCTGGTTCACGGACGCCCGGCCGGCCGGGGTGCAGTTCGACCAGACGCCGATGGCCCTCGACGTGATCGACGAGTGGATGGCGAACATCGCCGACCATCCCGAGCGCGGCGTGTCGGGCAACAAGCCTTCCGGCGCAGTCGACCGCTGCTTCGCGACGAACGGATCGCCGCTGGCGAGCGGCGACGGCGTCTGGGCGGGCATCCTCGACGACGGCCCGAAGGGCGCGTGCGCACAGGCGTTCCAGACCTTCGAGACGTCGCGCATCGTCGCCGGCGGGCCGATCGAGGGCGGAATCTTCGCGTGCGAGCGCCAGCCGGTCGCGAGCGCCGCCGCTCACGGGCTGTACGCGCCGTGGATCCCGAGCGAGGACGACATCGATCGCCTGAAGCAGATCTTCCCGGACGGCGTCTGCGACTACTCGAAGGGCGACGCGGGCCTGCCGCCCGAGCTGAACGCCAGGGGGCGCTGACTCGATCCACGACGATGGGTCAGTCCCCGCAGGGGCTGACCCATCGTCGACGTCTCTCGAAGAGGCGGGAGGTTCACGGGGGACAGGCCCCTTCGGCGCCAGTCCCCCTTTCGAGCCCGGCGAGGGGTTGCATCGGCCGGCGGGCCACAGCATGCTAGGCGCCGATGCCCGCGGCACGGCCCATCGTGTTCCTCAGCGACTTCGGTCTCGGCAACGAGTGGGTCGGGCTGTGCCATGCGGTCATGAGCGGGATCTCGCCACAGAGCCCGATCGTCGACCTCTCACACCTCGTTCGCCCGCTCGAGGTCGCCGCGGGCGCGATCCTCCTCGCCGACGCGATGCCGTACATCCCCGAGACCGCCGTGGTGCTCGGCGTCGTCGAGCCGAATGTCGGCAAGGATCGCGAGGTCGCTGTCGAGACGGTCAGCGGCCGCCATCTCGTCGGCCCGGACAACGGCCTCCTGTCGCTCGCATGGGAGGCGGCCGGCGGCGTGCGCGCCGTGGTGGAGATCACGTCGCCGGACGTCGTCCGTCCACCCCACGCCGAGTCGTTCCGCGCGCCGGACACCCTCTGCCGCGCGACGGCGCACCTCGCAGCGGGGATGGCGCTGGCGAGTATCGGCGCGGAGCTCGACCAGGGCACGCTCGCTGTTGTCACGGTTGCCGAGCCCGAGGTCGAGCCGGGAAAGATCGCCTGCGAGGTGATCGACTTCAACCGCTTCGGGAACGTCCACCTCAACGTGCGGCGAGCCGATCTGGCCGCCGCCGGCCTCGACGAAGCCGCCACAGTCACCGTGGAGGCCGTCTCGGGCGCCGCAGCGGCGAAGCGAGGAAGCACCTACGCGGACTTCGAGGCGGGCGAGTACGGCGTGCTGTTCGACCCCCGTGGCTGGCTGACCATCGTCCGCGGAAATCCGGCCAGCGCACTCGACGGGCTCGGCCTCGCCCTCGCGGCTCCGGTCTGGATCAGCCGGTCGGACGGCTAGCTCAGCAGCTGGTCGAGGCCGCGCGTGACGCCGACCCGCCCGGGGAGCGCGCGGATCGCGAGCAGTGTTCCGGCCACGTACGGCTCGGGGGTCTCGCCCGCGTCGTGGCGCAGCGTGAGCCGTTCGCCCTGCGCCGCGAAGACGACCTCCGTCGAGACGACGAAGCTCGGCAGCCGCACGGAGTGCACCTGCGTGCCCCCCACCGTCGCGCCCCGCGCCTCGGTCGCGCCGTGGATGCGGTCGAGCGCGACGCCGAGCGCGGGACGTCTCACCTCCTCGAGCCGCTCGGCGAGCTCGCGCGAGGTGCCGCTCGGCGCATCCGGCTTGCCCGCGCTCGCGTAGTCGATCACCTCCCAGGCTTCGATATGGCGCGCGGCCTCGACGGCGAAGCGGAGCAGGAGCGCCGCTCCGAGCGAGAAGTTCCCGGCTGCGATCACACCGACCTGCTTCGTCCGTGCGAGAGCGTCGATCTCCGCGTACTCGGCGGCCGTCAGCCCACTCGAGCCCACGACGACGCCGACGCCGCGTTCGATCGCGGCGCGGACGTTCGAGCCCACGACCGAGGCGTGCGTGTAGTCGACGAGCACGTCGGCCGCGACGGCGTCGAGTGCCTCGCTGACGGACGAGAAGCTCGCGGGATCGGCGCGGGAGACACCGGAGACGAGCTCGAGATCGTCCGCCGCCCGAACGGCATCGGCAATTGCCCGGCCGGTCCAGCCGGTGACGCCGGCGACGCAGACGCGGATCACGTCACGCGGCTTGCGACTTCACGTGGTCGACGTACCCCCGCACGTCGGCGGCCGGCTCCGAGTACGCGTCTCCGAGCGCCTCCTCCATGGCGGTCATGTACTCCTCGGCCCAGTCGGGGAACGAGTAGTCGATCGCGCGGAGGAACTCGAGCGTGGCGGCAAAGCGGATGTCGGCGATCGACGGCGTGTCGCCGCCGATGAACCGCGTGCCGTCGAGGAAGAAGGCGCGGTATACGTCGAGTGGTCCTGCCAGGGCGTCGATCGCGTCCTGCTGGGCCTTTGCCTTCATCGCGTCGTCGGCGTCCGAGGTCGCGACCTCGCCGGGGTACTGCGGGAAGCCGAGCGTCGGATAGGTCGCACGTACGACGAGCGGGTAGAGCGTGCCGATGAGGTAGAACATCGCGCTGTCGACCATCGCCCGCTCCCCGGGATCCGTCGGGTAGAAGCGGTCGAGGCCGTGCTTGTTGCAGAGGTACTGCATGATCGCGCAGCTCTCCCAGAGCGCGCCCTTGGGGAGCCCTGCCTCCTCGAGCAGCGGTGTCAGGTCGGCAGGGTCCTTCGCCAGGAACTCCGTGGTGGACTTCTTCCCCCAGACGTCCACCTCGTCGAACTCGAGCCCGGCGGCACGGACGAAGATGCGCGTCGTCAGGTTGTTGACGCTCGGCTTCAGGATGCTCAGCGTGTGCGTGGCCATGAATCCTCCCGATCAGGTGCGGTAGGGGTTCTTCGGCGACCGGTCGTCCGAGAGCGAGTCCCTCGATCGCAGGACGAGCGACTCGATCGCGTCCGCGAGGTGCTCTCGGTCGATGTTGTAGTCGTCTCGCTCGACCCGGAGCTTGTGCGCCTCGAGCAGCACGTCGGAATGCGTGTAGCCGAACGGCGGCTCGAAGCGGTACGACGCGAGCTCGATGAGCAGCCCGAGAGGGTCGTCGAAGTAGATCGAGTCCATGAAGCCACGGTCCTTGACGCCGCTGTGCGCGATCCCCCGCTCGTCGAGCCGCTCGACGGCCTGGTGGAACGTCGCCTGCGAGAGCGAGAAGGCGATGTGCTGCACGTTGCCGGGGGCCTTCGAGACGCCGCTCGGATCGGGCGTGCGCTCCTCGTTCGTGAACACGGTGATCAGCCGGCCGTCGCCGGGATCGAAGTACAGGTGGCTCTCGGACTCGTTGTCGAGGTTCGGCTGCTCGAAGACGAACGGCATCCCGAGCAGCCCTTCCCAGAAGTCGATCGACGTCTGCCGGTCGGCACCGACGATCGTGATGTGGTGGACGCCCTGGCTCTGGAGCTTTTTCATGACCTCTCGACGAGCTGCGACTTGTACTCGCTGCGCCGGAGTGTTCCCCACGGCACCAGATCGACACGGGCCTGGACGACCAGGACCTCGCGGAGTCTCTCACGGATCGCGTCCGCGAGCGCCGCCTCCACGGTCACGCCGCGCGCGAGCTCGACGCTGACCGGAAGCGGCGGCTCCTGCTTGACGCCCGGCCGCTCGGGCCTGACGAGGATATGGCCGCTGATCCGCGGCGCGAATGCGCTCACGACCTCGCGCACGGCGGACGGGAAGACGTTGACGCCTCTGACGATCAGCATGTCGTCGGTCCGTCCGATGCAGCGCACCCGGGGCCCCGTGCGCCCGCACGGGCATGGGGTCGCCCGGACCTCGACGTGGTCGTGTGTGCGAAACCGCAGCAGCGGCGCCGCCTCGTGTCGGAGATGCGTGAGGACGAGCTCGCCCGTGGCGCCGTCGTCCAGCTCACGCGGAGCGCCGCTCTCCGGATCGATCAGCTCCGCGTGGACGAAGCCACGCGCGCCCAGGTGCATTCCGTCCTGCTCTTCGCACTCACCCCAGAGCGAGACGCCGATGTCCCCGATGCCCATCGCCTCCGTCACCCTGGCCCCCCAGCCGTCCTCGAGCTTGGCGCGAAACGCGGGCTCGCCACCGCCCGGCTCCCCTGCGACGAGCACGCGGGAGACGCTCGAGCCGCGGAGGTCGACTGTCTCGCTCGGCCGCCCACTCGACGAGATGCGCGGCGTACGACGGTGTGAGCACGACGGCCTCTGGCTCGAGCACCTGGATCGCCGTGACGAGCCTGTCGGTGTGACCGGTCCCGACGGGGATGTGGCAGAGCCCGATCCGGTCGAATGCCGCCAGAGCGGCGCCCGCGACGAAGGGGCCGGCGTTGTAGGTCGAGACGATTCGCTGGCCTGCCGTGATGCCCGAGGCGGCGTAGCTGCGCGCCGAGCCCGTCACCCAGTTCTGAAGGTCGCCCGCGGTCAGCGGCACGTAGCTGGGAGCGCCCGTCGTGCCGCTCGTCGAGTAGATGCGCACGATCTCGGACGGCGTGGCGCAGAGATGCGCGCCGACAGGGTTGTCGCGCGTGGCAGACGCGCGCAACTCGCGCTTCTCCGTGAGCGGCAGGCGCGCGATCTTCGCAAGCCCACCCGCGTCCTCGGGAGCGGCCACTCCTTCTGCCGCCAGCTTCTGCCGGTAGAGCGGAGAACGGTCGAGGAGGTACCGCAGCTGGGTGCGGTAGCTCTCGTCGTCGAGGGCGAGCTGCTCGTCCCAGGGACGCCCCTCGACCTCGGGCTCGAGCATCACTCGTGTCCGCCCTCGACGGGGTCGTAGGAGATCGCCTCCTCGGCTTTCGCCGCCATCAGGAAGCCGATCGGCTGACGCTGCTCCTCGGCCAGGTGCGCGAGCAGACCCGCCGTGCGCGCGAGGATCGGCACAGCCTTGACCGCCCCTGCGGGGAAGTCGAGGTCGAGGAGCACCGCCGCGATCGGCAACGAGACGTTCATCGGCAGCGGCCTTCCGCCGGCGTCGACCACCTCGTCCCGAAGCGAGTGGGCGAGCGCGACATGTACGCCGGCCACGCCGCGCTCTTGAGCCAGCTCGAGGATCCGCTCCGCGCGCGGGTCGACGATCCGGTGGACCGGATGGCCGAACCCCGGCACCTTCGCACCGGTCTCGCGAAACTCGCGGGCGATCGCCTCCGCGCTCCGGCCCGAGCGATGCGCGTCGGCCAGCAACGTCGCGCACGCTTCTGCGGTCCCGAGCACGACCGGCCCCGCGCCGAGGATGCCCGCTGCGACCGCGCCGTGCAGGGAGCCTGGGTCCGCGGCCAGCGTCATCCGGGCCGCGACGTTCGTCGGCATCAGCCCGTGCTCGGCGATCGACACGAGGAGCAGGTCGAGAAAGAACCGCTGCTCGTCCGTTGCCTCACGTCCGGTGAGCAGCAGGTGGAAGTACTCGGTGAATGTCACCCGCCCCATGAGGTCGCCGGTCAGATCGCGCCCGCGAACCTCGACGCGATCTGGAAAGGCCTGGCTGATATTGCTGACCGGGCTTCCGGCCTTGCCGATCTGCATGCGCCGTCCGTCTCCCTCTCCCGAAGCGACCAGAGGCCGTGATCTTCGCCCACAGGCGCTGCAGCGGCAACCGGCTCGCAACGAACCCGGGAGGATTGGATGTGGCTCGATCGGGTCAAGACTTGGAGGAGTACGACGTCGTCGGACCGATCGGCCATGCCCCGATCCGGGGCAGAAGGGAGTCAGATGGACAGGGAGCTCACACTCAGTCGCCGTACCCTCCTGGGAGCGAGCGCCGGCGCAGCTGCCGCGGTCGCGGTGGGCAAGTGGGCGCCGCAGGCACGGGCGAAGGAGCGCCTCGTACCGCCGGGAAAGCTCGGCATCCAGCTCTTCACCGTGCGTGACCAGATCACCCGACCCCACAACACCGTGCTCGACACGAACCCCGCGAACCCGTTCTACGGCCAGCTGCTTCCGGGCGGCTTCCGCGGCGTGTTCGAGGCGCTCGCGTCGTTCGGCTACAAGACCATTGAGTTCGCCGGGTATACGCAGGGGCCGGTGAACGGACCGATCACGACCGAGGAGATCCGGGCACTCCTCGACGAGTTCGGACTGCGGGCAGTCGGCACGCACCTTGGCCTGAACACGCTGAGGACGAACCTCGCGTTCGAGATCGCGCGCTGCCAGATCCTCGGCATGGGCTACATCGGGACCGCCAACAGGCCGACGGACGGTGTCAACGCCCCGGATTCGATCGGCGGGCCCCACAGCGTCGAGGGCTACAAGCGGGCCGCCGCCGAGTTCAACGCCTGGGGCGAGACGTGCGCCGCCGCGGGGCTCAAGCTCTACCAGCACAACCACACGGACGAGTTCCGCTTCGCGACCGACCAGCCGAGCGTCCGCCTCTACGACGTGTGGATCAGCGAGACCGATCCGCGCTTCGTCCACATGGAGATGGACATCTACTGGGCGTACGCGGCGAAGAACCAGTACCCGGGCTTCGAGCCGCTCGACTACGTGCAGGCGGACCCGCACCGATATGCGCTCTGGCACGTGAAGGACGGCGCCGCAGCCGCCCCGCCGGACCCGGACGGCCTGGTGTTCGTCGACGTCGGCGACGGGATCATCGACTTCCGGACGTTCTTCGACGAGCAGGGCAACAAGGGCTACCACCAGTACCTCGTGGAGCGGGACAACGCCCCCGGCGGCAGCGGCAACCCGGGCCAGTCGTACCGCACCGCCCAGCGCAGCGCCGCATATCTCCTCGGCCTGCGCGGCTAGAGCACCTGACGCCGCGGCGACTTCGGTCGCCGCGGCGTGTCGCGGAAACGCGACGTGGTGTCCACTCGCCTGAGCGGGGTCGAAGCCGGCCGGCAGCACTTCGCCCAGGCCGAGTGGGCCGCGGCGCGCGACGCGTTTGCGGCCGCGCTCGGCCGGGGCATCGGGGGTCTCCCCCATCCCGCACGCTGTCGAGGCCCGCGACCTGCCGCTCCCTCTCCGGGTATCGGCCGCCATCCCCCGTCCGGGGGATGCAGGATTGCCCATCGCCGAGTTCAGTTCGTGCGGGGGAGGGTTCTGCTTGCTGCATCGGCCAAGCCTGTACGAAGCGTCGACCGACCGTGACGAGACGGTGTCTCCGACCGCGGGCACCGGCATCGCGATCGCCTTCCCGCTGTTCGCGGTCGCGGCGGCGCTGGCGGGCACCACGATTGCCGCCGAGCCGATCTCCGGCTCGCCCTGGATCGTCCTCCTGATCGCCGTCTCGGCGGTGTACGGCTCCATCCCGTTCCCGATGGGGAAACGGTCGCTCTACATCTTTGGCCAGCCGACGATCGTTCTCGCGGGGTTCATCGGCGGCCCGCTCGTCGGGCTCGCTGCAGGCATCGCGCCGAACCTGACCGAGCCCCACGGCGTCTGGCGCCGCCGCGCGGCGTACGCGGGGCTCGACGGCCTCCAGGGAGTACTCGCGGGCTTCTGGGGGCTGGCGGTGGCGAGCGGCGAGGTCGGGCTCGAGGTCGGCCTGGCGTTCGCATGCGCGTGGGCGTTGATGATCAGCGCCACCGGGCGCGCCCTCGCGCAGCTCACCCGACGCTCGCTCGAGACCCATCGGCTCGCGTTCGACACCGGCTGTGAGGGGCTCGAATTCCTCCTCGTCTCACCGCTCCTCGTGCTGTCGGCACGCGAGAGCGCCACGCACCCGGGCCTGGTCGTCCTGGCGGCGGGGTCCCTGCTTGCGATCACGACGATCGGCTGGGCGGCGCACCGGCACCACACGCAAGCGCTCGAACGTGAGCGTCTGCGAGCGACCACCGATCCTCTCACCGGCGCGGTGAACCGCGCCGCCTTCGAGGCCGTCCTGGAGCGCCACCACACCCGCGTGCTGAACGGCGATCGCCCCTCGGCGCTCTTCGTCGTCGACCTCGACCGGCTCAAGCGGATCAACGACACCCATCGCCATGCCACGGGCGACAACGTCCTGCGCGAGCTCGTGCGCCGTTTCCACGAGCACGTACGGCCCGGCGACGTCGTCGGTCGCTGGGGCGGGGACGAGCTCATCGTCCTGGCGCCGGGGCTCGACGCCCTGGACGCGACGGCCGAGCTCGGCGAACGGCTGAGACGAGTCGTCTTCGCCGAGCTGTTCCAGACCGACGCCGGGCCGTTGCGGGTGAGCGTCTCGATCGGCGCCACCCTGCTCGACGGCGCCACGACCGCGGAGCAGACCGTCGACCGGGCCGATCAGGCGTTGTACGAGGCCAAGCGCCGTCGCAACCGAGTCGTGGTGCTGCGCCCTGTCGAAGCGCCGGAGCGAGTGCCCCGGCCGCTCGCCGCGCTCGTGACCGAGCGCGTTGGCTGACCGCGCGCGGGCCTGCCACACGGACGCGGCGTGCTCTCGTTCGCCGTACCTACGACGCGTCGTCGTCGTCGCCGTACGGCGGCCGCTCGAGCGCGCGCTCGTAGGACGCCCTGTCGTGAACGGGAGCTCCGTGCGCGACGATGACGTGCTCGAACGGCAGGTCGAGGAGCGCACGTAGCGCTGGGAGAGCGCGCTCCTCGTGCCAGGGCGTCGCCCACACGCGGAGCTCGCCGTCGGGCGCCGTCAACCCGTCCGCGAACACGAGCGCTTGCTGCTCGGGAAGCCACAACGGCGTCTCGTTGCGCCCCCGGCCGTCGTAGAGCGCGAGCAGGCCGCCCGGAAGCTCGCGGCCGGGCTCGATCCCCTCGAGCTCGGACTCGGGGATGTCGTCCCGCCAGAACCAGTACGGGCCGAACGCGCGCACGCCGTACCGCTTCACGAAGACATCGACGTCCCGGACGTGGTCCGGCTTCAGGATCACTGCCATCGTCGGCGGACGCCCGTCGAGCCGAGCCCAGACCTCTGTCGCGTCGTCCGGCGGCGCGAGCGGATCGAGCACCGCGACCTCGCCGCCCGACTCGACGCACGTCGACGTGACCTCGTTCGGCCAGTCCAGCTCGGGATTCCAATCGGGATGCGCCACGCGCCACACCCAGAGACCCGGCGCGACGTCGATCACGCTGGTCATGCGGCTCGATTGTGTCAAGCGACCGCCGGGCGAAGCTCGGACGCGACGTCCGCGAGCCGGGGCAGCGTCTCCCAGTCCCCGGTGCCTTCGAGCGCACGCGCCGCGAGCACGTTGCCCGCGTGGGCGCAATCGGTCGGCGCCCAGCCCTCGAGCAGGCCGTACGCGAAGCCGGCGGCGAAGGCGTCGCCCGCTCCGATCGCGTCGACGACCGCGACCTCGCGCGGGCACGGGACGTGAACGCCGTCGACGATCGCGCCGCGCGCCCCGACGCGGAGAACGGTACGCGCAGGGATCTCCTCGTCGCCCCAGAGGAGCCGTCCCTCGTCCTCGCCTGTCAGGTACCAGTCGACGAAGGGCAGCACGTCCCGTTGGCGCGCGGCCGCCGCCTCCGCGGTGTCCGGGAGCGCCGGGCGGAAGTTGGGGTCGAAGAGGACGGTCGCGCCGCGTGCCTGCGCGCGGCGCGCAACGTCGACCACGAGCTCACAGGCGGTCTCGGAGATCGCCATCGTGATGCCCGTGAGGTGCACGAGCTGCACGCCCTCGAGCGCCTCGTCCGGCACGTCGACGGGGCACAGGCGCGATGCCGCCGAGCCGGCCCGGTAGTACGCGACGCCGCGCTCCTCGGCGCCGCGCCACTTGACGAACAGGCCCGTGCGTGCGTCGTCGCGCTGGACGCGGCGCACGTCGACGCCTTCCTCCGCGAGCCCGTGCTCGATCATGTCGCCGAACGGGTCGCGGCCCAGGCGCGAGATCCACGACACCGAAACGCCGAGTCGGGCGAGCGCGATCGCGAAGTTCGACTCGGCGCCCGCGAAGCGGAGCGTGAACGTGGTGCCCGGCCCCGGGACGCCGTCCCCCAGCGGATCGAGCAGCGCCATCGTCTCGCCCGCGGTGAGAACGGACATTGGGAGGTTCTAGCGGATCGCGTGCCCGGTCTCGAGATCGAAGAAGTGGAGCTTGCCGAGCTCGATCGCGACCTCGAAGCGGTCGTCTGGATCGGGCCGCGTCTGCGCCTCAAGCCGGGCGATCAGCACGGTGCGCTCCTCGCGTGCCTCGGACTCGAGCTGCTGGAGCGCTGCCGCGTCGACGTCGCCCGCGACCTCGCGGATCTCCTCGGTGAGGACCGGCGGCGCCTGCACCTCGAGGTGGACGAGCACTTCCGAGCCGAGGGCCTCCGTGGCGCGGACGCGTCCGGCGAGCGGCGCGTACTCCACGCCTTCCCGGCGCTCGGTCATGCCGCGCACATGCTCGGGGCGGATGCCGAGCCCGATCATCCGGTCGGTGTGCCGCGCGAGCGCGGGATGCCCCGACACGAGCCCACCTGGAATCGGCACCTCCTGCTCACCGACGTGAGCGACGAGCGCGCCGTCGCGGGCTTCCATCCGCGCCTGGACGAGGTTCATCGGCGGGCTGCCGATGAAGCTCGCGACGAACAGGTTCGCGGGCCGGTCGAAGACCTCCTGGGGCTCGTCGGTCTGCTGGAGGACGCCCTGGCGGATCACCGCGACCCGGTCGCCCATCGTCATCGCCTCGACCTGATCGTGCGTGACGTAGATCGTCGTCGCCCCGAGCTCGCGCTGGATGCGCGCGACCTCGGCGCGCATCTGGACGCGAAGCCGGGCGTCGAGGTTCGAGAGCGGCTCGTCCATCAGGAACACGCTCGGGTCGCGGACGATGGCGCGCCCCATCGCGACGCGCTGGCGCTGACCGCCGGAGAGCTGCCGCGGCTTGCGCTCGAGCAGCGACTCGAGGCCGAGCGACCGCCCGATCTGCTCCACGCGCGGCCGGATCTGGCTCCGCGGCACCCTGCGTGCGCGGAGTCCGAACGCGATGTTGTCGAACACCGTCATGTGGGGGTAGAGCGCGTAGTTCTGGAAGACCATCGCGACGTCGCGCTCCCGGGCGCCCGCGTCGTTGACGCTCTTCTCCCCGATCAGGATCTCCCCCTCGGTCACCGTCTCGAGTCCGGCGACCATCCGGAGCGCAGTCGTCTTGCCGCAGCCGGAAGGCCCGACGAAGACGACGAACTCGCCGTCTGCGACTTCGAGCGAGAAGTCCCATAGGGCAACAACGTGACCCGTCGAACTCCTTCGTCACGCCGTCGAACGTCACGGTCGCCATGGCCTCAGGCCCTCTCGCGCGTGGGTCATCGCTGCGAAGTATGCGGCCAGGAGATTGTCATTACAACATACTTGTATTACATCACCCTGCCATGGTATCGTCGCCTCGTTTCGCTTCCGGCGAAGGGAGGAGTATGGCTACCCACGAGGTCGACGAGCTCTCCGAGCACGAGGAGCTCGCCGGCGGGCTGACGCGGGGGGAGATCCTCAAGCGTGGCGCAGCGGTCAGCGCCTCCGCGTGGGGCGTCTCGGCCCTGTTCGGGGCGGGGACGGCATTCGCGGGCCTGCAGCAGCGAGAGCTGACGCCCACCTTCTACCAGTGGATCTACAACCTCTATCCGAACATCCCGGCGAGCATCAACAAGGCGTACGAGAACCGGAGGCCGCTGGACGCGAAGATCGCCCCGGTGCAGGGCTTCGGGATCGAGCGCTTCGTCGCCGAGGGCAAGAAGAAGAAGAGCACCTGGGACGTCTACGTCGGGATGACGCCCTTCGTCGAGATGGCAGCGCTCATCGATTCGGGCGTGATCGAGCCGTGGGACAACTACATGCCGAAGTCCGTCCTCAACGACCTCATCCCATCGATCCGCAAGGAGGCGACTTTCCGGGGGAAGGTCTGGAACTGGCCGTTCCTACTCGACATCATCATCCAATCGTGGAACAGCGAGCTCGTCGAGAAGGCAGGTCTCGACCCGACGAAGGCGCCGAGGTCATGGGACGAGTTCATCTCGAACGCGCGCAAAGTGGTCAGCTCGAAGGCCGCTCCGTTCGGCGCGGTGTTCGACGCCCACGGCTGGCGCTCGCTCGCGCCGATCGCCCACACGTTCTCCACGAACGTCTACACCCCGGCCGGGCTGTTCAACTTCACGAGCGACGCGGCGGTGAACGCGCTCGAGGTCATGAAGCAGATGATGGAGGTAGCACCGAAGAACATCCTCGAGCCGGGCAAGACCGACGGCGGCGTCAACCAGACGCCGGACGAGGAGACCTTCGCCGCCCGCCAGGCCGCCTACTACGTCAAGTACCAGAACGCCCCCACGCGCTTCGCGGGCACGTGGCCGGATCCCAGCCGGCTCCGGATCGCGGGGATGCCGAAGCAGCCGGGTGGCGCCGGCTCGACGGTGTTCTGGAACACCGGCGCGGCACTGTTCCGCTACGGCGAGAACAAGCGGCAGGCCGCGGACTACATGCGGTACCTCACCTACAACCCGAGCATCTGGCGCCGGTCGCAGGGCAAGGACGTCCGGGGTGCGCCGGGCCAGCTCGCGCCGTACCAGTCGATGTGGGCGAGGTGGCAGAAGAACCCGCCGCCCTGGATGGCCGACTGGGCCTTCACGGTCTTCAAGCAACTGAAGGTCAGCGTGCCGATCAAGACGCACAAGTTCGGCCTGACGCAGTTCTTCATCGGTCAGCCGGGCTGGGAGGAGTATCTGAAGGGCGAGACCTCGAACCCGCGCGTCGCGCTCCGCAAGGCGCGGGACCTCGTCCTCAAGGAGGTCAAGAAGACCAAGTAGCACGACGGGGATCCAGGCTCGTGTGCCCTCCCGAGTCGAGGCGGCCGGCCGGTGGCTAGCAGAGCTGCCACCGCCCGGCCGCCAGGCCCCCTGCATTCCGTCTGGCTGACGACCAGCCGCTTCGTGCGGACATGGCCGTACCTGGTCCCTGCGCTGTTCTTCTTCCTCGTCTGGCAGCTCTGGCCGATCGTCCGAGTCCTCTGGATCTCGTTCACGGACTTCCAGTACATCGCCGACGCGTCACCCGAGTCGGCGAACTGGGTCTGGTTCGACAACTACGTCGAGGCGTTCCAGGACCCCCTCCTCCGCGACGGGCTGCTCCGGGCGGCGATCTTCACGGCGATCTTCCTGCCGGGCATGGTCTTCCTGCCGATGGTGATCGCGGTGCTCGTCGACCGCGTCGCGAACCGGCGGCTCTCGCTCTTCTACCGGATCATCCTACTGATCCCCGCGATGATCCCGGGCCCGCTGATCTTCGTGCTCTGGGTCTGGATGTACTCGAACGGGATCGGGCCGATCAACTACGTCCTCGTCGACGTCCTCGGGATCTACGACATCACGACCCAACCGACGTGGCTCGGCAGCACGGACCTCACGTTCGTCTCGCTTGCGCTCATGGAATGGTGGTGGGGGCTCGGCTTCCACACGATGTTCTATCTCGCAGGCCTTTCGACGATCCCGAAGGAGCTCTACGAGTCGGCCCGCGTCGACGGCGCCAGCGAATGGCGGATCTTCTGGAAGATCACGTTCGCGCGGCTGCGGCCGATCCTGCTCGTCCTCGTCGTTCTGCGCTTTGGCACCGCGTATGCGCTGATCGACGAGTACATCCTGCTCGGCGGCTTCAACCGCGAGCGACCGACGTACACGTGGACCGTCTACATGTGGGACACGGCGTTCCAGGTCGGTGACCAGGACCGCGGCTACGCCGCCGCAATCGGCTGGATCGGCACGCTCGGGATGCTCGTCGTCGTGCTCTGGCTCTTCTACGTGTTCAGGAACCGCGACTGATGGCGACTCGGGTCGAACCGACGGCGATGACCGCGCGGCAGCCGGCGCGCCGCAAGCGCAAGATCCCGTGGGGCTCGATCGCACGGCACGGGATCCTGCTCATGACCTGCGCGATCATCCTCTTCCCGCTCATCTGGGTGCTGCTGCTCTCGGTCAAGTCGCTGCCGGACGCCTACACGAACCGGATCTGGCCCCGCAACTTCGAGTTCAGCTCGTACTCGCAGGCCCTGACCTCGATCGACACGCTGCCGCAGAACATGCGGAACAGCATCATCGTGACGCTCGCGACGATGCTCATCACGACGACCGTGGCAGTACTCGCCGGCTACGCACTCGTGCACCTGCCGACCCCCGCGAAGGCGCTCGTGCTCGCGATCCTCGTCGTGTCGCTCTTCGTGCCGAGCCGTGTGATCGGCCTCATCTCGATCTGGGAGATCCAGGACCGGCTCGGGCTCATCAACTCGACGTGGGGGCTGATCCTCCCGTACCAGACGCTCGCGCTCGCGGTGAGCGTGTTCATCATGCGCGGCGTCTTCGAGACGATCCCGAAGGAGCTCTCCGAGTCCGCCCAGGTCGACGGCGCGAACTCGTTCATGATCCTGCGCAAGATCATGCTGCCGCTCGTCAGGAACGGTGTGATCGTCGTGATGATCACGAACTTCATCGCCGCCTGGGGCGAGTGGCTGCTCGCGAACACGCTTCTGAACGACCAGGACAAGCGGACGCTGACAGTCGTCCTCGCGGCCGCGAACGCCGGTTTCGGCCAGTGGTCGTGGCCCAACATCGCAGCCATCTACGTTGTCGGGATCCTGCCCGGCTTGATCGCGTTCCTCCTCGTCCAGCGCTGGTACATGCGCGGGCTGCAGGAAGGTGCGCTGAAGGGATGACGCCCATGCGCCTCGCCGACACCACCGCCATCGTCACCGGAGGAGGCTCCGGGATCGGACGCGCGATCAGCCACCGGTTCGCCGCGGAGGGCGCGTCCGTCGTCGTCGCGGATCTCGTCGCGGAGCGCGCCGAGACGGTCGCCCGCGAGCTCGCCGGCGCGCACGCCGTCCACGCGGACGTCACGAGCGCGGCGGACGTCGAGCGGTTGGTGCGCGAGGCCACGTCGGCGTTGGGTCGGGTCGACATCCTCGTCAACAATGCCGGCTTCGGTGACGCAGACGACGTGCTCGAGATCGACGAGGAGGCCTGGGATCGCGAGGTTGCGATCAACCTGAAGGCGGCGTTTCTCTGCTCGCGGGCCGTGCTCCCCGGGATGATCGAGCGCGGCAGCGGCGTGATCGTGAACATCGCCTCGGTCAACGGGATGGCGTTCTTCGCGAACGAGGCCTACAGCGCGGCGAAGGCGGGCATGATCAACCTCACTCGCAGCATGGCCGTGCGGTACGGGGGTCACGGGGTCCGGGTGAACGCCATCGCGCCGGGCACGATCCGCACCCCGCTCTGGCAGGAGCGGATCGAGAAGGAGCCGGCGATCTTCGAGCGGCTCGTCCGCTGGTACCCGCTCGGCCGGGTCGGCGAGCCGGACGACGTGGCCAGGGCTGCGCTGTTTCTCGCATCGGACGACGCCGTCTGGATCACGGGCGAGGTGCTCCGCGTTGACGGCGGGCTGCTCGCGGGCAACGCGCAGATGGCGCGCGAGCTGGTGGCGAACTTCTCGGAAGACAACGAGTAGTGCTCGACGTCCTCATTCGCGGCGGCCGCGTCATCGACGGCGCCGGCAACCCGTGGTTCGAGGCGGACGTCGCGATCGCCGGCGACCGGATCGCGGCGGTCGGCCGCGTGACGGGGGAACCGGCGGCACGCGTGATCGAGGCCGACGGGCTCGTGGTCTGCCCCGGGTTCGTCGACATGCACACCCACTCCGACCTCCAGCTCCTCGCCAACCCGGGGCACGAGGCCAAGGTGCACCAGGGCGTCACGCTCGAGGTGCTGGGCCAGGACGGCCTCTCGTATGCGCCCTCGACCGACGCGGTGCTCGAGCAGCTGCGCGCGCAGCTCGCCGGCTGGAACGACGATCCCACGGAATTCGACTGGAGCTGGCGGACGGTGGGCGAGTTCCTCGACCGGCTCGACGAGGGGATCGCGGTCAACGCCGCGTACCTCGTCCCGCACGGCACGCTCCGCATGATCGCGATGGGGCTCGACGATCGCGCCCCGACGCCCGACGAGCTCCTGCACCTGAAGCGACTCCTGGCCGAAGGGCTCGAGGAGGGGGCCGTCGGGCTCTCCGCGGGCCTCACGTACACCCCGGGCATGTACGCCTCGGACGACGAGCTCGTCGAGCTCTGCACCGTGATCCGCGAGCACGGTGGGTTCTACTGCCCCCACCACCGCAACTACGGCCTCCACGCGCTCGAGGCCTACGCCGCGTGCATCGAGATCGTCCGTCGCGCCGGAGTGCCGCTCCACCTCGCGCACGCCCACCTCGGCTATGCGGTGAACCGCGGCAGGGCGCCCGAGCTGCTCGCGATGATCGACGCCGCGCGCGCCGAAGGTATCGACGTGACCCTCGACACGTACCCGTACCTCGCCGGCTCGACATATCTCCACGCGTTCCTCCCCAGCTGGGCGCACGTGGGCGGCTCGGCTGCGACGATCGAGCGGCTCCGCGACCCCGCCCTGCGCGAGCGCCTCCGTGTCGAGATGGAGGAGAAGGGCTCGGACGGGTTCCACGGGATCCCGATGGACTGGTCGGTTGTCGTGATCGGTGGAGCCCGTCGCGAGGAGAACCAACGCTGGATCGGTATCAGCGTCGCCGAAGCGGCGAGGGAGGCGGACGCCCGGCCGATCGATTTCCTCTGCGAGCTGCTCGCGGGCGAGGCGCTCGGGGTATCGTGTATTGCCCATACAGGCAACGAGGAGAACGTGCGGACGACCATGACGCACCCGGCGCACACGGTAGGGAGCGACGGCATCCTCGTGGGCGACCGGCTGCACCCACGCTCGTACGGGACGTTCCCCCGCTACCTCGCCGTCTACGTCCGCGACCTCGGCATCCTGACCTGGGAGCAGGCGATCCGGAAGATGACCTCGCTTCCGGCCCAACGGCTCGGCTTCTCCGAGCGAGGGCTCCTGCGACCGGGGATGGCTGCGGACGTCGTCTGCTTCGATCCCGAGACGGTGCGCGACACCGCGACGTACGAGGATCCGCGGCGATTCCCGGAGGGGATCCCCTACGTGATCTGTAACGGCCGCTTCACCGTCGACGAAGGGAAGCGAACGGAGGAGCTGCCGGGTAGAGCTCTCAGGTCGTAGGTGGCCCCCGGCCAGGTGCCTGGCTTCAGCCAGGCACCGACTCGAGCGCCGCCCGGATCAGGTCGAGCGCATCCAGACGCATGAGCCCGTAGTGGTAGAAGTCGACGCGGCCGAGGCCGCGCTCCCGCGCGAGCACGACCTTCTCGCGCAGGTTTTCCGCCGAGTCGCAGTCCGGCGGCGCCGGTCGGAGCACGATCGAGACTGCAGCGTCCCCGTACGCTTCGAGATCGCCGCGGATGCGCCCCGGCTCGGCTGCGTAGCCGATCGCCTCGATCCCGTCGCAGGAACGCACGACGGCGTTGACGTCGACGCCGAGCTGCCAGGCGATCGCCGGTGCCGGCGATCCCGTCGGACGGCCGGTCGCGTAGCCCTTCATCGCCCCCGACAAGTCGATGAGCTCGAGCGTCGCGCCGCCGGTCCGCGCGGTGTCCGCCACCTCGGCGACGAGCGAGGTGACCACACGCTCGCGTACGCCGAGGTATACCTCGAGCTCCGTGAGATCGCTGCGGTCGAGCTCCTCGGTGTGCTCCTCTGTGCTGCCTTCGAACACGCGGTCGAGCTCCCCGGCTGCGAGACGGCGCACCTCCTCCCCGTCGACCCCGTCCCGCCGCGCGGCGTCGAGGCAGTGCGGGCAGAAGCAGAGGCCAAGCAGGAATCGCGCGCGTGGTCCGAGCGGCACGAAGTAGCGCTCGTGCGCGTAGCCGTGCTCAATTGGGTGGTAGTGGAGGGACTCGGCGCAGATCGACGCGACGCCGAGCGCGGCGACATCGCCCGCGAGCGCCCGCGCGAACGCACGGACGTCGGGATTCGCCGGGCATAGATCGGTGACGTACCGGTCTCCGTACGCGTTCCGGGGCGCACAATCGGGGTGCGCGGCGGCGAGGGCCCCGTTGTGGAGGAAGACCGTCCAGGCCCGCACCGCCAGCCCACGCGACGACGCCGCCCGCACGATCTCCGGCACGACGGCAGCCGTGCTCACGGGCGGCCGGAGGCGGACGTCTCGCCAGCGTTCGTCGTCGGGCTGGAAAAAGATCGCGCCGCTCTCGAGGAACCGCACCTTGCGGACCGGGTTGTGGGGGAAGACGTCCCGGCCCTCGTGGTAGGCGGCAGCGACCGTAACTCCGCCGAGCCCACCGCGATGCTGGACGTTGTCGAGGACCGCCTCGACCCCCTCGTCGGCGAGGTCGGTCGCGAACGCGAAGATCGAGGTGTCCATCTACCGCGCGAGCCAGCCGCCGTCGACAGGCAGCACGACCCCGTGTACGTAGTCCGACGCGGCAGAGGCCAGGAAGACGATCGCACCCGCGAGGTCCTCCGGCTCGCCCCAGCGGCCGGCGGGCAACCGCGCGAGGATCTGCGCGTTCCGCTCGGGATCGTCGCGCCAGATGCCCGCTGTCAGCTCGGTCCTGAAGTACCCGGGCGCGATCGCGTTGACGTTCACGCCGTGCGGCGCCCACTCGTTGGCCAGGGCCTTCGTCAGCTGTCCGACGCCTCCCTTGGTCGCCGCGTACGACGAGACATTGAGCCCGCCCGAGAAGCTCAGCATCGAGGCGACGGTGACGATCTTCCCGCGCCCCTGCGGAACCATGATCCGCCCAGCCAGCTGGCAGAGCTCGAAGACCGAGCTGAGGTTCGTGCGCAGGACGTCGTCCCAGTCCGAAAGCTCGTGTTCGAGCGCCGGGACGCGGCGCCCGATGCCATGCGCGACGACCAGGACGTCGAGTCCGCCGAGCGCGGCAACTGCCTGCTCGAACCCACGGCTCAGCTCGCCGCGGTCGCTCAGGTCGGCCCGGACAGCGAAACCCCCGAGCTCCTGTGCCGCCTCGTCGGCCTGCTCGGAGCGGGCGACCACGGCGACCCGGGCCCCCGCTTCGGCCAACGCGCCCGCCATCGCGCGGCCGAGCCCGCGCCCGCCTCCGGTGACGAGCGCGCGCGCGGCCGCCAGATCGAAGTGGTCAGTCACCGGTCGGGAACCCTCAGTCGCGCGAGCGGAACAGCTCCACCTCGAAGCGGCTCCGGTCGCCACGATGGATGCCTGCGAAGTACTCGATCGCGCGCCCGCTGTCGAGGTAGGTGACACCGGTTAGGACGAGGACGGCTGCGCCCGGCGGGACGGCGAGTTGCTCCGCGACATCGGAGCTCGCAAGGCTCGCCTCGATCGCGCGGGTGCCCCGATGGAGCGTGAGCCCAAGCTCGTTCTCGAACGTGTCGAAGAGCGAGCGCTTCGTCATGTCGAGCTCCAGGACCGGCGCGCACAGGTCGAAAGGGAGGTGCGCGGTCGTGAGAACGAGCGGCTCGCCGTCGACGAGCCGGAGCCGCTCCAGGAGGACGATCCGCTCCGACTCCTCGAGCTCCAGCTGCTGGGCGACGTGGGGTGAGACCGGCTCCACCTCGAGACGCACGACTCTCGTCTCGAGTCGCGTCCCTTTCGCCATGCGGTCTTCGTGGAAGCTCGTGAGCGACTGGATGACGTGCTCGGTCAGCTTCGGGCCCGAGACGAACGTGCCCTTGCCCTTGATCCGCGTCACGAGCCCCTCGCGCTCGAGATCCGACAGCGCCTGCCGAACGACGGTCCGGCTCACGTCGAAGCGCTCGCAGAGCGTCGCTTCCGTGGGGACCTGCTGGCCCTGCTCGATCGCGCCGTCCGCGACCGCCCGCTCGAGCAGCTGGCGCAGTTGGTAGTAGTAGGGAACGGGCGAGGCCTTGTCGATCGAGCCCTCTATCTGGCCGCCCGCCGCCCTGGGAATGGGGTCCACCGCCATCTGCCGCACGCGGCATTATCACAGCCGCACCGGTGTGCCCGCGCGTACGCCGAGGTCGGACATGATCGCCGCGGCGCCGCGATACGCCTCGTCGACGAGCTCCTCCATCTGCTCCGGATGCGGCGACCGCTCGAGCTCGATCGAGACGGTTCCCACGAACCCGGTGTCGACGATCGCCCGCAGGTACTCCGCGATCGGCGTGACGCCACGCCCGGGCGGCAGGTCGCCGTGCACCTTTCCGTCGCAGTCCGACATGTGGACGTGCCCGATCATCCCGCCCAGCACGGCGACGTCGGCGAACGAGGCGCCGGAGAGCTGGAGGTGCGAGATGTCGGCGTTCGCCTTGACGGCCGGGTGGTCGATCCGCCGGATGAGTCGCGCAAGCTCGTGGACGCTCGAGGCGATCGCGTTCTCGAACGGCTCCAGCTCGACGACGAGCTCGATGCCCTGCGGCTCGGCGTGCTCGGCGAGCGTCCGGATGTTCTCGGCGACGAGGTCGAAGATCTGCTCGGCGCTGAACACCTGGAGGTCGCAGTAGTACTCGCCTGCCACGAGCAAGACGTTCCGCCCGCCGAGGTACGCCTGCTGGTCGACGAAGGCGCGGCACCGGTCGAGGGTGAAGCGACGGACGGCAGGCGTGAAGTCGACGAGGCCGAGCGCGATGCAGACCGAGGACCGGATCGGCATCCCGAGCTCGTCGCACGTCTCCTTGATGCGGCGCCGCTCGTCGTCGTCCATCAAGAGGGGGTCCTCGGCGACGTCGTAAGCGTCGAAGCCGATCGCCTTTGCCCTCCTGATCCCTTCGACCGCCCCGATCCCGGTTCCGTGCCACGCGGAGCCGATCAGACCGAGCTCGAGCGTCGGCGCCATCCTCAGGCGTCCGGGTCCGTCCGGAACAGCTCGACCTCGAAGCGGCTGCGGTCGCCGCGGTGGATGCCGACGAAATACTCGAGTGGCGTCCCGCCGTCCACGTAGGTGACGCCGGTGAACACGAGCACGGGGGCGCCCTCGGGGATGCCCAGGTGTGCAGCGACCTCCTTGCTCGCGGCGCGCGACTCGATCGCTCGCGTGCCGCGATCGAGCGCGAAGCCGAGCTCGCGCTCGTAGGTCTCGAAGAGGGAGCGGTGCGTCATGTCGAGCTCGAGGATCCGCGAGCAGAGCGCGTACGGCATGTGCGCGGTCGTCACGACGAGCGGCTCGCCGGCCACGAATCGCAGCCGCTCGAGCAGGACGATCTGCTCGGTCTCCTCGAGGCCGAGGTGCTCGGCTACGTGCGCTGAGACGGGCTGCGCCTCGAGGCGCAGCACCTTCGTCTCGAGGCGCTCACCGCGCGACGTGAGGTCTTCGTGGAGGCTCGTCAGGGACTGGACCAGGTGCTCGGAGAGCTTCGGCGGCGCGACGAAGGTGCCCTTGCCCTTGATGCGCGTGACGAGGCCCTGACGCTCGAGGTCGGAGAGGGTCTGGCGGACGACGGTGCGGCTGACGTCGAAGCGCTCGCAGAGCGCGGCCTCGGTGGGAAGCTGCCCGCCGGCGGCGAGCGCGCCGGTCGTGACAGCGCGTTCGAGCAGCTGACGCAGTTGGTAGTAGTACGGCACCGGGGACGCCTTGTCGATGACCCCGTCGATGCCCCCATCGCCCTCAATCGCACCGATCGTTGTCGTGATCTCCGCCGTGGCCGCCGCTCCTCTCGTCGGTCGGAGGATACTGTAGTAACAACATACTTGTATTACATCATTGCTTTCTCTATGGTCGCCTGGCAATGGCCCTCGTGATCGGGTCCACGCCGCTGATCGCGATCGTGCGCTTCCACGAGGGTGGAGATCTTCGTGGCACCATTGCGGCGCTCACAGGAGGCGGCGTCGAGGTGCTCGAGATCACGATCGACACCCCCGGCGCGCTCGACGCGGTCGAGGATGCAGCCGCCGCGGGGCGGACTGTGGGCGTCGGCACGGTGCTGACGACGGATCAGGTCCGGGCGAGCGCCGACGTGGGCGCGCGCTTCGTGGTCAGCCCCGGCCTCGTCCCCGAGGTCATCGAGGTGGCGCACGAGCTCGGACTCGAGGCGCTGCCGGGCGTGTTCACCCCGACCGAGCTGATCCACGCGCTCGCGGCCGGGGCCAGGGTCGTGAAGGTGTTCCCCGCCTCGTGCGGCGGGCCAGGCTTCCTCCGGGCCCTGCGCGGGCCGTTCCCCGACGTTCCGCTCGTCCCGACGGGGGGCGTACGGATCGACGAGATCCCGGCGTACCTCGAGGCCGGTGCCGCAGCGGTCGCCGTCGGCAGCGAGCTCGTCGGCCGCTCGGCGCCGACCACCGATCGGGAGCTCGAATGGATCGCCGCGCAGGCGACCAGGGCGGTCGCGGCGGCGGGCAGCGCAGGTCCGCCCGGCGGTGACGGCGAGCCGACGTCGGCGGTTCCCGGCGCGGCGAGCATGGACAGCGGATGAGCACCACGCGCGTCGAGGAGCTCGAGACTCCCGTGCTCACGATCGACCTCGACCGGGTCGAGCGGAACATCGCGTCCATGCAGGCGTACTGCGACGAGCACGAGTTGGACTTCCGGCCCCACACGAAGACCCACAAGCTGCCGCAGGTGGCGAGGATGCAGGTAGATGCCGGCGCGGTCGGCCTCACCTGCCAGAAGCTCGGCGAGGCCGAGGTGATGGCCAACGCCGGCTTCGACGACATCATGGTCACGTACCCCCTCGTCGGGCGCCAGAAGGCCGAGCGGCTCGCCGAGCTCGCCGGACGGGTCACGATGAGCGTCGTCGGCGACTCGGCAGTCGTCGCCGACGGGTCTCTCGGGGGTGCTCGCCGAACGCGGCGTCACGGCCGACTTCCTCGTGGAGTGCGACACGGGCTTCGGCCGCACAGGTGTCCAGACACCGGTCGAGGCAGCCGAGCTCGCCGAGCACGTCAGCTCTCTGCCTGGCCTCCGCTTCCGAGGGCTGATGACCTATCCGTCGCTCCCGCCCAGCGGGCCGTGGCTGGAGCAGGCCCGTGGGGCAGCAGAGGAACGCGGGCTCGACGTCGTGAGCGTGTCCGGGGGCGGCACACCGCGCGCGCGCTTCACGCACGAGCTCGGCGTCATCACCGAGCTCCGTGCCGGGACATACGTCTACGGCGACCGCACCTGCATCGCTTTCGAATGCATGGAGCTCGACGACTGCGCCGTGCACGTGCTCGCGACCGTCGTGAGCCGCCCGACTCCCGACCGCGCGATCCTCGATACGGGCTCGAAGGCGCTGACGAGCGATCCCGTGCCCGTCGAGGGCGTCGACGGCTTCGGCTACCTCCTCGAGCACCCAGGGGCAGTCGTGTACGCCCTGAACGAGGAGCACGGGTACGTCGACGTCAGCCGCTGCGACCCGCAGCCGGAGGTCGGCGACGTCGTGAGCGTGCCTGCCGAACCACGTCTGCGTGGCGGTGAACCTCCAGGACGACGTCGTCGTCCACCGAGGAGGCGAGGTCGTGGACATCTGGCCGGTCGCCGCCCGCGGGAAGGTCCGCTAGCCGGGGCGGCGATCACCGTCCGGGGTACTGCGCTCCGTCCTCCACCACGCCAGGGCGACCTAAAGGCTGCGGGAGTCACGCAGCTATGCGAACATGTGTTCGTGTCGATCCTCCATGCCGACCTCGACTCCTTCTACGCGTCGGTCGAGCAGCGCGACGACCCGCAGCTGCGTGGCCGCCCTGTGATCGTCGGCGGCGGAGTCGTCCTCGCGGCGAGCTACGAGGCGAAGGCGCACGGCGTGCGCACCGCCATGGGCGAGCGCCGCGCGCGCCGCCTGTGCCCGGGGGCCGTCGTCGTCCCGCCGCGCTTCCGGGCGTACGTCGACGCGAGCAAGGCGGTGTTCCGCGTGTTCGACGACGTCTCCCCTGTGGTCGAAGGGATCTCGATCGACGAGGCGTTCCTCGACGTTCGGGGGTTGGAGCGGATCGCGGGTACGCCGGCCGAGATCGCGCTGCGCCTGCGTCGCACGGTCCTCGAGCAGGTCGGCCTCCCGATCACGGTCGGCGTCGCCCGCACGAAGTTCCTCGCAAAGGTGGCGAGCGCGGTGGCGAAGCCCGACGGCCTCCTCGTCGTGCCGGCCGACGGGGAGCTCGCCTTCCTCCATCCACTTCCGGTCGAGCGCCTCTGGGGCGTCGGGCAGGTGACGGCCGACAAGCTGCGGCGACGGGGGATCACGACCGTCGGACAGGTCGCGGCGCTCCCCGAGGCGGCGCTGGTATGGATGCTGGGCCGCGCCTCCGGCCGCCAGCTCCACGCCCTCGCGCACAACCGCGACCCGCGTCCGGTCGTCGCGCGCCGACGGCGCGGATCTGTGGGCTCGCAGTGCGCGCTGGGTCGCTCGAGGCGGGCGCCGGGCGAGGTCGAGGCGATCCTGACGGCCCTCGTCGACGGCGTGGCCCGGCGCCTGCGCGCCGGGCACCGGGTCGGCCGCACCGTGATGCTCCGGTTGCGCTTCGACGACTACTCGCGGGCGACGCGGTCTCAGACGCTGAGGCGGCCGACCGCGCACACGGGGACCATCCTCGCGGCGGCGCAGGAGCTCCTCACCGCGGCCCAGCCGCTGATCGCCGAAAGGGGCCTGACGCTCGTCGGCGTGAGCGTCGCCAACCTTCGCGACGAGGTCCCGATGCAGCTCGTGCTGCCGTTCGACGACGCCGACATGGCGCTCGACACGGCCCTCGACCGGGTGCGGGAGCGGTTCGGGAAGAAGGCCGTCACGCGCGCGGTGCTGCTAGGGCTGAGCTCGCGCCGCTGGTCAGTCGAGTTCGAGGAGCTCGACCCAGATCCATGAGCTCGCGTCAGTCGCGCGACTCGAGCCACTCCGTGCTGAACGACGGGCTCATGTGGATGTCGACCTGCCGAAGCGGCCCCTGTCCGCTGTTGACAAACGCGTGCGGCTGGTTCGGCTCGACGACGACGATGTCGCCGGCGCGCGCCTCGATCTGCTCGTCACCGAGCCTGAAGGTCGCCTCGCCCTCCTGGACGATGAAGAGCTCCGCGTACGGGTGGCGATGGAGCGACGGGCCGTCGCCGGGCGGGGCGTCCACGAAGAGGATCGTGACCGGCAGATCGTGGTCCGCGCCGACGAGCTCGTGGGCGATCCGGCTGAAGGGCAGCGTGTCCTGCTTGATGACAGACATGCGAGGCACGCTAGTCGCTGCGTTGCACCGCTACTCGGGAAGACGGCCGGCCGTCTCGCTCGACGGCCCTCGCAGCCCGCAGTAGACCGCACCCCCAGGAGGGGGTTAGCCCCGGGGTCGGACGCCGGGTGCCGCCATTGGCCTGGCTTCGGCGCGCGGGCAGCCTCGATGCAGGTTGCAAGCGAAGGAAAGGACCGGGTCATGAGGCTGAACCTGGCTGCACGAACGGGGCGCTGGAGCGCCGCGCACTGGAAGACCGCAACCGCCGGATGGATCGCATTCGTGGTCGCGGCCGTGGCGATCGGAGGAGCGATCGGCACGAAGCACATCGACGACGACGGAGCGCCCGGCGAGTCCGGACGGATGGCGACGATCCTCGACGACGGCTTCGTCTCGCCGGCGGAGGAGAGCGTCCTCGTCCAGAGCGAGACGCTGACCGTGAAGAGCCCGACCTTCGCGGCGGCCGTCGAGGATGTCGTGGCACGCGTCTCGGCGACGAAGGTCGCGACGAGGATCCGGAGCCCGCTCGAGCCCGGCAACGCCGAGCAGATCTCGGCCGACGGACGCTCGGCGGTCGTCCGGTTCGACATCCGCGGCGATCCGGACGCTGCGGAGGACAGGATCGCGCCGATCGTCCTCGCAGTCGAGAAGGCCAAGGCCGCCAACCCCGACGTCTTCGTGGGAGGCTTCGGCGAGACGACCGCAGACGAGGAGATCACGAACGCCGTCGGCAGCGATCTCGAGCGGGCGGGCATGCTTTCGCTGCCGGTGACGCTCGTCGTCCTCGTGCTCGCCTTCGGCGCCCTCGTTGCGGCCGGCATTCCGTTGCTCCTTGCGCTCACTGCCGTGATCGCGACGATGGGCCTTCTGGCTCTGCCGAGCCACGTCTGGCCCGTGGACGAGAACGTGAGTGCCGTCGTGCTGCTGATCGGGCTCGCGGTCGGCGTCGACTACTCGCTGTTCTACGTGAAGCGCGAGCGGGAGGAGCGCGCCGCGGGGCGCAGCGAGAGCGCCGCGCTCGAGGCCGCCGCCGCGACCTCCGGGAGAGCCGTGCTCGTCTCCGGCCTGACTGTGATCATCGCGATGGCCGGCATGTTCCTCACCGGCGACCCGACGTTCAGCTCGTTCGCGATGGCGACGATCATGGTGGTCGCGATCGCCGTGCTCGGCTCGCTGACCGTCCTCCCTGCCCTCCTCGGGCGGCTGGGCGACAAGGTCGACCGCATGCGCGTGCCGTTCCTCCACCGCGCGCAGCCGGCACGGCGGCGGTCGCTTCTGGAACTGGGCGCTGGACCGCGTACTGCGGCGACCACTGCTCTACGCTGCGGCCTCGGCGGCGGTCCTCGTGGCCCTTGCACTGCCTGCGCTCCAGATGAACACCGTCGAGCCGGGCGTCGAGGCGCTTCCCCAGGACCTCCAGGTCGTGCAGGTGTACGACCGCCTCCAGGTCGCGTTCCCCGGAGAGCAGGCGCCCGCCATCGCCGTCGTCAAGGCGCCGTCGGTCGACGCCCCGGAGGTCGCGGCGGCGATCGGCGAGCTCACGAGGCGCGCAGTGACGAGCGGCGCCGTCCACGAGCCGGTCACAGTCGACGTCAACGACGCGCGGACCGTCGCCCGAATCGAGCTTCCGATCGCGGGAGCCGGCGCCGACGACGCCTCGTACGCCGCCCTCTCGGCGCTTCGGGACGAGATCGTTCCCGCGACGGTGGGACGGGTCCCGGGCGTCGAGGCGGGCATCACGGGCGAGACCGCGTTCGCGAAGGACTTCGACGACGCGCTGCGCGGGACCGCGCCGCTCGTCTTCGCCTTCGTGCTCGCGTTCGCGTTCCTGCTGCTGCTCGTCTCGTTCCGGTCGGTGGTGATCGCGCTCAAGGCGATCGTGCTCAACCTGCTATCCGTCGCGGCCGCCTACGGCGTGCTCGTGCTCGTCTTCCAGCACGGCTGGGGGAAGGATCTCCTCGGCTTCGACTACACGGGCGGGGTGATGGTCTGGCTGCCCGTCTTCCTGTTCGTGATCCTGTTCGGGCTCTCGATGGACTACCACGTCTTCATCCTGAGCCGGATCAAGGAGGCCTACGACGGCGGCATGAGGACGGAGGATGCGATCGCCCACGGGATCAAGTCGACGGCCGGGGTGGTGACGAGCGCTGCGATCGTGATGGTGTTCGTCTTCTCGATCTTCGGAACGCTGTCGCTGATCATGATGAAGCAGTTCGGCGTGGGGCTCGCGACGGCCGTGCTGATCGACGCCACGATCGTCCGGGCGGTGCTCCTCCCGGCCACGATGAAGCTGCTCGGGGAGTGGAACTGGTACCTCCCCCGATGGCTTCGCTGGCTTCCGTCGATCCGGCTCGGCGAGCGTGCCCCGGGACGGCCCCTGCCGGAGATGCACTGAGGAGACGGCGTGGGAAGACTGCTGACACCGTTTGCCAGGGCGGAGACCTACCGCAGGCTCCTGTTCGGAGTCTCCGCCCTGCCGCTCGGCGTCGTGAGCCTGGTCGTGCTCCTCACCGGGTGGGGAGTGACGATCGGGCTCGCGATCACGCCGCTCGTCATCCCGCTCTTCCTCGCGCTGCGGTTCGTCGTCCGACAGCTCGCGCAGGTCGAGGCGTTCCTCCTGCGAGAGCTGCTGGGAGCGGATGTCGGGTTGCCGAGCCAGGCAGGGAGTGGTGGGTTCTGGCGTCGCCTACAGCACGCCTTTACGGACGGTGCCTTCTGGAAGCAGCAGGCGTACCTCGTGCTCCGGATCGTTCTCGGCTGGCCCCTGGCGACCCTCCAGCTCGCCCTGCTCGCCTCGTCGGTCTGGGGGATCGCGTTACCGCTCACGTATCGGTGGCAGGACGACGCGGACGTCGTCGGCCGTGACATCGACACGCTGCCTGAGGCGCTGATGTTCGTCCCGGCCGGGCTACTCGCCCTCCTCGCGACCGTCCATCTCGCCCGCCCCTTGAGCGCGCTCTGGGAGCCGATTGCGTCCGGCCTGCTCGGCAGCCACGCTACTGCCGTGAGGTCCTCGCCCCAGGTGATCGAAGCCCGCCGTCGCGTGCTCCGGATCCTCGCGATCGTTCTCGGAGGCATCGGCCTGCTACTGACCCTCGTCTGGGCGCTCACGACACCCACGGGCTACTTCTGGCCGGCCCAGGCCGTCCTCCCGCCGGCTCTCGCACTCGGGATCGCGTGGTGGATCCTGCGCGTGCTCGAGCGACCGCAGATCGAGCGGAGAACGGGCGGTAGCCGCGCGCTGGCGATCAACCTCGGGATCCTCGCGGCGATCTGGCTCTATCTCGTCGTCCAGTGGCTGCTGTCAGACCGCGGCTACTTCTGGCCGGGGTGGGTGCTGCTCGCGTTCGGCATCGTCGCGGGCATACACGCGGCGGTTGTCTTTTCGCGACAGGAGTACGCTCGAAGCCACCGGATCGAGGAGCTCGAGACGACGCGTGCCGGCGCAGTCGACGTACAGGAGACGGAGTTGCGGCGGATCGAGCGTGACCTGCATGACGGCGCCCAGGCGCGGCTCGTCGCACTCGGCATGAGCATCGGGATGGCCGAGGAGAAGCTCGCCAGCGATCCGGAGGCCGCCCGGCTCCTGCTCACCGAGGCGAGGACCGGCGCGCGCGAGGCGTTGGAAGAGCTCCGCGACCTCGCCAGTGGAATCCACCCGCCGATCCTCACCGACCGCGGTCTCGAAGCCGCGATCCGAGCGCTCGTCGCGCGCACGCCGGTGCGCGTGGACGTCTCCGTCGATCTCGACGAGCGCCCGCGACCGCCCGTCGAGACGGCGGCCTACTTCGTCGTCGCCGAGGCGCTCGCCAACGCGGGCAAGTACTCGGGCGCCGAGCACGTCGCGATCGGCGTGCACGTGACGGACGGCACCCTTGTGGCCGAGGTGAGCGACGACGGCAACGGTGGTGCGGACCCGGCCGGCAAGGGCCTGACGGGCCTCAGAAGGCGCGTCGAGGCGCTCGACGGTTCGCTGCGCGTCTCGAGCCCCGTGGGCGGCCCGACGACCGTCCGAGCGGAGCTGCCATGCGCGTCGTGATCGCCGAGGACCTCGCGCTCCTGCGCGACGGGTTGACGCGGCTGTTGCGGGACAACGGCTTCGACGTGATCGCCGCGGTCGAGGACGGCGACGCGCTGCTCCGCGTGATCGCGACGGAGAAGCCGGATATCGCCATCGTCGACATCCGTCTCCCGCCGACGTTCCGCGACGAGGGCGTCCGTGCCGCTGTCGAGGCACGTCGTCGGGTCCCCGAGACCGCGATCCTCGTCGTCTCGCAGTACGTCGAGCAGACCTACGCGGCCGAGCTCCTCGCCGACGGCAACGGCGGCGTCGGCTACCTGCTGAAGGACCGCGTGATGGACGTCGCTGACTTCGTCGAAGCCGTCCGGCGCGTCGCTACGGGCGGCACGGCGCTCGACCCGGAGGTGGTCTCGCAGCTGTTCTCGCGGCGGCGGGTGGACGGCCCGCTCTCGAGCCTGACCCCGCGCGAGCGCGAGGTGCTCGGGCTGATGGCCGAAGGGCGTTCCAACGCAGGGATCGCCGAGCAGCTCGTGCTCACCGTCGGCGCGGTCGAGAAGCACATCGCCAGCATCCTCCAGAAGCTGCGCCTGCCCCCCTCGGAGTCGGACCACCGGCGCGTGCTCGCGGTCCTGGCATACCTGCAGGATCCAGAGAGCTAGCAATACTGCGACGCGATGCTCGAGAGCCTCGCCGCTTTCGTCGCAGTCTCCGCCGTGGTCATCTGCACACCCGGGCAGGACACCGCGCTCACGATCCGCAACACGCTCTCCGGCGGACGTCGTGGCGGGATCGCGACGGCGGGAGGCGTCGCTCTCGGCCAGGCGGTCTGGACGCTCGCTGCGAGCATCGGCGTCGTCGCGCTCCTGAGCGCCTCCGAGCCTGCATTCCGAGCCCTCAGGCTCGCCGGAGCTGGCTACCTCGTGTACCTCGGCTTGCAATCCCTCTACGCCGCCCTGCGACGGCGAGGCCGCACCGTCGCACGGCGACGAGTCGCCGCGATCACGCCGCGCCGAGCAGTCGGCCAGGGCGCGCTCAGCAACCTGGGCAACCCGAAGATGGCCCTGTTCTTCGCGAGCCTGCTTCCGCAGTTCGCACCGGGGGGATCGTTCGCCGGATTTCTCGCGCTCGGGCTTCTGTTCTGCGCGATGACGCTCGTCTGGCTGACGCTCTACGCCGTCGCCGTGCACCGGATCCGCGGGGTGCTCGACGGGCCGGTCCGCCGTGTGCTCGACGCCGCGACGGGGATCCTCCTCGTCGCGCTCGGGCTACGTCTTGCGGCCGCCGAGCGCTGAGCCTCTAGATGAAGCCGGCGCGGGTCGCCTGCGCGGCTGCGCCGGCACGTGACGACTGGCCGAGCTTGCGAAGGATGTTCGCGACGTGTCGGTGGACGGTGTGCTGGCTGAGCACGAGCGACGAGGCAATCTCGCGGTTGGAGAGACCTGACGCCACGAGGCGGAGCACGTCCGCCTCGCGCGCGCTGAGCGGCGAGTCGCCGTTGGTGGACGTGACGGATGTGTCGTGAAGGAATCCCGCGAGCGCGCGGTGCACGTCGCGCTGGTCGCCCATCCAGGGGAGATGCGAGTCCCCCGCGAGCGTCACGAGCCGCGCGTTCGGCAGCTGCGCCGCCAGCTCGCGTCCGCGACCGATCGGCACGGTGCGGTCGCCCCGCCGATGGAGCACGAGCGCCGGCATCATCACTCCCGCCAGCCAGGCGCTCGAGTCGGCGGTGAGATCGAGCTCGAGGAAGGCGGACGCAACGTCCGAGTCCGCCGCGCGGCACTGGTAGCGGGCGAGGGCGTCGATCTGGTCGCCGTTGCCGTGCGGGAGCTTGAGGCCCGAGAACATCTGCGCAGCGAGCGGCCAGTTCGCCTGGACGAGGAGGACGAGCGAGTCGCGGGTCGCATCCGGGATGTCGTGCCGCGAGACGTAGCCGCCGAAAAACACGACCTTGCGCACCCGCTCGGGGAAGGAGCCCGCGAATCGCGTCGAGGCCAGTCCGGCGCAGGAGCAGGCAAAGAGCGTCGCCGGTTCGTCGACGCACGCGTCGAAAACGGCTTGCAGCGCTCTCACCTCCGACTCGACCGTCGGCGGACCCGGGAGGCGGCGCTCCGAGACACCGACGCCGATGCGGTCGTACCGAATGACGCGGTGCGTCCGAGCGAGCTCCTCGAAGAAGCGCCGCGCCTCGGGAAGCTCCCACTCCTCTTCCAGGTGCGTGACCCAGCGCCCGGCGAAGACGAGCGGCGGGCCTTCTCCGACCGTCGCGTACGCGAGCCGGCAGCCGTCGACCTCGGTGAACCGGATCGTCTGTTCCATCACCCGGTCAGTGTGATGGCCCGATCGGGCCATGTCAACGAGATGGCCCGGTGCGGCGAAGCGGCGGGCCATTGCCGCGAGCGAGGATCACTCCATGCAAGCCCGCTACGTCGACGGCCTCACGATCCGCTCGCTCGGGAATGGCGACACGGGGACGATCGCGGCGCTCTTCGAGCGCCTCGGCGCTCGCTCACGCGAGCGACGCTTCTGCGGCGCAAAGCCGCGTCTCACCGACGTCGAGCTCGCTCGGCTCGCACTGGTCGACGAGCGCCACCATTGTCCTGGTCGGCTACGTCGTCGGCGACCCGGGCCCCGCCGGGATGGCGCGTCTCGTCCGCAACGGGACGTCGGCGGAGATTGCGCTCGAGGTCGCGGACGCCCACCAGGGACGTGGCGTAGGCACCATGCTCGCCCGCGAGCTCGCCGCCGACGCGCGGGCGGCCGGGATCACGACGCTCGTCGCCACGGTGTGCGGCGACAACCTGGGCGTCGTCTCCGTGCTGACGCGGGTCGCCGAGTCGCTCCACGTGCGCCGGCGGGGCGGCGAGCGCGAGATCGTGGTCGGGCTCGGCGCAGGCTCGTAACACCCGTGGCGCGCGGCCGCCCGCCACGCCGACCGCCAGGGGACGACCTGACGTAAGGCCAACGGAGTCCCCGGCACCAACTCCTCGAACCCGACACGAGGAGCCCAAATGCGCCCGGGAACGACGACTTTCGCACGCTCTATCGCACTGCCGTTGACGCTGATCGGCCTGATTGCCGCACTGGCAGCTTTCGCCGTCAGCGATGGACGTACGGCGGTGGCACACGACCACACCACCCATCGAGCGACGGCACCCGCGCCGGCGTCGTCGAAGGAGCTCGCTCTCCGGCTCGAGATGCGCCGCCTCTGGCACGAGCACACGGAGTGGACGCGACTCGCGATCGTCAGCCTGACGAGCGACGCGCCCGACACGAAGGCGACCGTCGGGCGGCTGCTCGAGAACCAGGCCGACATCGGCAACGCGATCAAGCCCTTCTACGGCGCAGCCGCCGGCAGGCAGCTGACGGCACTCCTGCGCGAGCACATCGCGATCGCAGCCGACCTGATCGCCGCCGCGAAGAAGGGCGACCAGGCCGGGACGACCGCCCAGCAGGCGCGCTGGAACGACAACGCCGACCGCATCGCGGCCTTCCTGTCGGCCGCCAACCCACGCTCCTGGACGCCCGCCGGGACGAAGGCGATGATGCGCGCCCACCTCAGCCTGACGACGGACGAGGTCGTTGCACGCCTGCAGCGACGCTGGGCGGACGAGGTCCGGATCTACGACCGCGTCGAGCGCCAGATCCGGAACATGGCGGACATGCTCTCCGATGGCCTCGTCGCGCAGTTTCCGGCTCGCTTCCGCTAGGCGCGAGCGCGACCACCGCCCCGGGGCGACCGAGTCGCCTCGGGGCGAGGCGTCGGCAACCGTGGTCTCGACGAGTCGGCTCGAGCGTCCGCCGGCGCCCGAGGAGCCGCGCGAGCCTGCTCCTTCCACGTCGCGGCGATCGTCACACAGCGAGGGCCGGATGTGACCGTCGGAGGTTGTGTCGGGGTAAGAGATCGCCTTCGCCGGGCAGCTAACGAGCATGCGGACCGAAGCACCACGAACAGGTGGCGCCGGGGAGATAGTCCGGTGGCGACGAGCACGCCTTGTGGGTGCGGGTTTTCCGTTGCCACTCGCCATGCGCCTGGCCCGGGACTCGCGCTACGACCTCCATGCGCTGACGGAGCTCACCGGGACCGGCTGCCCGCCCGAGCTCGCCGTCCGCATCGTGGCGCCACTCGAGCTCGGAGACGCGGCGTGAACGCGGTTACGCTTCCCGACACGAAACCGGTCGACGACATAGCGCAGCCCGTAGCGGTCGCCCCCCTCGACGAGGAGTCGCGGGCCTGGATTCGCGACCTTCGGTCAGACGGTTCCGCCCATGACGAGGCGATCGCGCGACTGCACGCGCTGCTCGTCCGCGCTGCGCGATTCGAGGTCGCCCGCCGCCGCCCGACGCTGCCGCACCTCCGCGGAGACGAGCTCGACGACATCGCGCTCGAAGCGGCCGACGACGCGCTGATGAGCGTGCTTCGCCGGCTCGACGACTTCCGCGGCGCGAGCCGCTTCTCGACCTGGGTCTACAAGTTCGGCCTGCTGGAGGCGGCGGTCAAGCTCCGCAAGCGAGCCTGGCAGGGGCGGGAGATCCCGCTCGAGCCCGAGACCTGGGGCCTCTTCGCGAGCGCCGCGCTCCCACCCGACGCCGAGGCCGAGCAGCGCGAGCTCCTGGAAACGCTGCAGCAGGCGATCGGCGAGGAGCTGACGCCACACCAGCGCCGTGTCCTCCTTGCTCTGGCCGTCGACGGCGTGCCGATCGACGTGCTCGCCGACCGGCTGGAGACGACCCGCGGCGCCCTCTACAAGACCCTGCACGACGCGAGGCGGAAGCTGCGCCGACATCTGGACGAGCGTGGATTCGCGCTCGGAGACCTCGAGGAGCATTGATGGAACGAACCGATCCGAAGCAGCTGCTCGCCCGGCTTCTCGGCCCGGCGGAGCCGGAGGTGGGCTGCGACGTCTGCTTCGAGGAGCTCGACCGCTACGTCGAGCTCGAGCTCGCCGGGGCGGACGCCGATGCCGCGATCCCCGGCCTGCGGGCACACCTCGAAGGCTGCCCCGCCTGTCGCGAGGAGCACGAGAGCCTCCTGGCGCTCGTCGGCGACAGCTGAGGCTTGATGCGAAATCGGAGTGCGTGCGGGGATGGCCTGCACCAAGCAGCGTGGTCGGCCCGATCGGCGTGCAGGCTGGTTGCCTGGATGTCGATCGAGCCGGCCGCGATGCGCCGTGTGCAGGCCACCATCCGTGCGTGCTCGGATTTCGCATCAAGCCTCTACGCGCTGTCCGCTGCGGCCGATCTCGGCGGCAGGGGCACGAACGCGCTGGTGCGGCGCTGATAGGCGCGGTAGGCGTCCCCCTTCGATCGAAGCAGCCGTTCCTCGAGCGGCGGGAGACCGGTCACGAAGAGAATCGAGCACAGCATCAACACGGGCGCGACAAGCCCGACCCAGCCCCACGGCGCGGCGAGGCCGACGAGCGCGTAGCCGCACCACGTGAGCCATTGCCCGAAGTAGTTGGGATGGCGCGAGTAGCGCCACAGCCCGCTGTCGAGGACGCTGTCGCGAGCGCCCGATGAACGGCGAAAGCGCGCGAGCTGCCGGTCGGCCAGGGCCTCGAGGCACGCCCCGACGAGCCAAACCGCCACGCCGATCCACTCGAGCGCCTCGAGCCCGTCGTGGTCGTTGAACGCCGCGGCGAGGAACGGGAGGGACAGGATCGCAGCGATCAGGGCCTGCGCCTGGAAGAGGACGAACATGCGCCGCTGTTCGACCCCACGGGCCTGCCAGCGCTCGCGGAGCGCCGCGTACCGAGGATCCTCCTCGCCGCCGACACGCTGCGCGACGTGGATCGTCAGTCGCCCGAATGCGACCGTGGCCATCACGGCCACGAGGAGGCGATGCTCGGGCTCACCGTCCCCGAAAGCCGCATAGAGAAGCACGATCCCGACGAGGCTCGCGGCCCAGCCCGCGTCGACCACCGTGGCCGAGCCGGTGCGCCGCTGCACGACGTAGAGGACGAGCTGGAGCGACGCCGCGAAGGCCCAGCCCAGCAGGAGCAGCGCCCACCACGTCATCGGATCACGGGCTCGGGCTGGCGAGGACGTGCTGGAGCGCGGCGCCGATCTCCGGGTGCGAGAACGAGAACCCGGCCTCCGGGAGTCGCTCCGGCACGACGCGCTGCCCGCCGAGCAGGATCTCCTCGCCCATCTCGCCCCAGAGGAGCTTGACCGCGAAGCCGGGAAGCGGGAACACGGTCGGCCGATGCAGCGCGTCACCGAGCGCTCCGACGAACTCCGCGTTCGTGACCGCTGGTGCCGCGAGGTTGTAGACGCCCTCGAACGGCTGTTCGAGCGCGTAGAGGTAGGCGGCGACGACGTCGTCGCGCGCGACCCAGCTCCACCACTGACGCCCACTGCCGACGCGACCGCCGACACCGAGGCGGAAGGGCAGCAGCATGCGTGCTAGCGCGCCACCCTGCTTCCCCACCACAATCCCCTGGCGGAAATGCACGACGCGGGCGCCCGCGCCGCGGGCGGGATCGGCAGCAGCCTCCCAGGCTCGGACGACGTCGGCGAGGAAGCCTTGCCCGCCTGACGACCGTTCGGTCAGCACCTCGTCGCCCTGCTGGCCGTAGAACCCGACTGCAGAGGCCGCCAGCAGAGCCGGCCTCGGCTCGAGCGTCGCAACGGTCTGGGCGACGAGCCCCGTTCCCTGGACGCGAGATTCGAGCACGCGCCGCCGCACGCCGGAGGTCCACCGCTGACCAAGATTCTCCGCTGCGAGGTGCACGATCGCGTCGACCCCTTCGAGCGCCGCGACGTCGATCGTGCCCGCCGCCGGGTCCCACCGCACCTCGCCCGCGTCCCCCGGCGCCCGCCGGACGAGCGTCACCACGTCGTGACCAGCTCCCTGGAGCGCGGGGACGAGCGCTGAGCCGACGAGCCCTGACGCACCTGTGACGGCTACGCGCATGGCGTGAAGCGTTATATCGCGATCCTGGCGACGCTGAGCGGTTCACCCGGTGTCTGCAGGCTCGGTCGCCTCGGTCGTTCCCTCACCTCCTGCTGTCGTCACAGCGTCTACCCGGCCTCGGTCAACGGTTCATGCGCTGCGTCCGGATGCCCGTGTGCAGGTGATGCCTCGGGACGGAGCAACAGCGCCGCCACGACCGCCGACGCGACGACGAACACCGCGCCGACGACGAACGCGACGTGGTAGCCCCCGTTCAGCGCGGCGAGCGTCCCGTCCCCGGCCGCCTCGAGCTCCTCGGTGCGCCACGCGGCGAGGCTCGCGAGGACGGCCAGGCCGAGCGCACCGCCCATCATGAACGCGGTGTTGACGACACCCGACGCGAGCCCGGCCTCCGTCTGCGACACACCGCTCATCGCGGCGAGCAGGATCGGGTTGAAGCCGATGCCGGCGCCGAGCCCGACCGCGAGCGTGGCCGGAAGGACGTCGACCAGGAAGTTGCCGTCGACCGGAGCGCGCGCCAGCAGCAGGAGCCCGAAGGCCATCAGAGCCAGACCGGCGATCAAGGGGGTCTTGACGCCGAGCCGCATCACGAGCCGATCCGACAGGAAGAGCGACGAGCCGCCCCAGATCAGCATCGAGGGCAGATAGGCGAGACCGACCTCCATCGGGCTGTAGCCGAGCACCTCCTGGAGGTACAGCGCCGAGAGGAAGAAGTACGCGAACATCCCGGCCGCCATCAGCACGCCGACGACGTTCGCGCTCGACACGTTGCGGTTGCGGAAGATGCCGAGCGGCATCAGGGGCGCAGACAGGCGCGACTCGAGCGCGAGGAAGATCACCATGAGGCCTGCGGCCGCGCCGAGGAGCCCGAGCGTCCGTGCGGTGGTCCAACCGACCTCGTTGCCGTTGACGATTGCGTAGACCGCAAGCATCAGCGACGACGTCACCGCCACTGCTCCGGCGAGGTCGACACGCCCCGTCGCATGGCCCGGCCCGCCCGGGAGCAGCACCAGCGCCAGCACGAAGACGGCTATTCCGACGGGGAGGTTGACCAGGAAGATCCAGTGCCAGTCGAGGACGTCCGTGATCACGCCGCCGAGCAGCACGCCGGCCGTCCCGCCGCCGGACAGGACGAACCCGAAGACCCCCATCGCCTTCGCGCGCTCCGCGGGCTCCACGAACAGCGTCATGATCAGCGAGAGCGCGACGGCGGAGACGACGGCGCCGCCGAGCCCCTGAACCGCGCGCGCCGCGACGAGCGCGCCCTGCGAGGTCGCCAGGCCGCACGCGAGCGACGCGACCGTGAAGAGGGCGATCCCCGAGAGGAACAGCCTCCGGTGGCCGAACAGGTCGCCGAGACGCCCTCCGAGCAGCAGGAAGCCGCCGAACGTCAGGAGGTACGCGTTCACGACCCAGGCGAGCGACTCCTGTGAGAAGCCCAGGTCGTCCCTGATGGACGGCAGCGCGACGTTCACGATCGTGCCGTCCAGCACGATCATCAAGTCTCCGAGGCAGAGGACGAGAAGCGCGAGCCAACGGGTGCGGGTATCGGTGATCGTCATCGGCGGAATGTCCTTTCGGTCGGTCTCGAAGGCTTGGACGGGAGACCACGACTGAACTCATCGGTCGAGCGCACGCACCGAGGCTCGCAGCCGGCGCGCGCCCGGCGGATACGGCCTCCATGCGGCTCGAGGGTGCGGTTGCCCGTACGCCGCGACGCGCCCGCCCGATGAGTTCGGGGCGATCGACCCGTCTATGCGGTAATGGCCTGCACCGAACCGCGGACGATCACGTTCGCCATCTGGGGCCCGATCAGGAGAGAGGACCTCCCCGGGCTCTGTGCGCGTGTCCGCGCGCTGCTCGAGCGAAGCGCCGCAGACGTCGCGCTGTGCGACGTGGCCGGGATCGCCCCCGACGCGGTGACGGTGGACGCGCTCGCGCGCCTGCAGCTCGGAGCGCGGCGCCACGGCTGCACCGTGCACCTGCGCAACGCATCCCACGAGCTGCGCGAGCTCGTCGCGTTCATGGGCCTGACCGCTGTCCTCCCGGAGTGACTACGGCTCGAGCCGCGGCGGCAAGCCGAAGAGCGGGAACAGCGTGTCGGTCTCGAGGAAGAACGTGAGCTCGGCGATGCGGCCGTCCACGATCTCGATCACCTGCAGCGCCCAGGGCTCGTGGCCACCGTCCGGCGAGGGCTTGTACTGCCCGAATGCAGGCGACCCGTTCGCCGCGACCGTCGGGATCACCCGCGAGTCCTTGCAGCCGATCCCGGGCCCGAACCACCAGTGGAAGATGTCGTCCCGGCCCGACAGCCAGAGGTCGTACGGCGGCATCGACTGGGTCGCGTCCTCGTGGATCAGCGACGTGAGCGCCTCGATGTCGTAGCGCTCGAACGCCTCGACGTAGCGGGCGAGCAGCTCCCGCTCGTCCTTCTCGAGCGCCGGGGTCGGCCTGCCTGCGTCGAGGTCGTTCGCGGCCAGCGTCGCGCGCGCCCGCTGGAGCGCGCTGTTGACCGACGCGACGCTCGTCCCGAGGAGCTCCGCCACCTCGGTCGCCTGCCAGCGGAGCACCTCGCAGAGCAGCAACACCGCCCGCTGGCGCGGCGGCAGATGCTGGAGCGCGGCCACGAACGCCAGGCGAATCGTCTCGCGGGCGACCGCGACCTCCGCCGGATCCCCTTCGGACGCCACGAGACCGTCGGGCGCGGGCTGGACCCACGTCACCTCCGGAAGCGCGTTCAGGTTCTCGACGACCGGCTCTCGCGCCGGCCCGAGGTCCATCGGCCGCGCCCGACGCTCGCGGCTCGACAGCATGTCCAGGCACACGTTTGTCGCAATCCGATAGAGCCACGAGCGGAGCGCGGCACGGCCCTCGAAGCGCTCGATGCCCTTCCAGGCGCGAATGAACGTCTCCTGCACCGCGTCCTCGGCCTCGAACGGCGAGGCGAGCATGCGGTAGCAGTGCGCGGTCAGCTCTCGACGGTGAAGCTCGAACTGGCTCTCCAGCTCGCCCGCTGCGGGCTTCACGGTGGACGATGCACTCTGCATCCGCGGCCATGGTACGCAGGTCGTCTGCGGCGAATAGGGCGGAAGACCGTACTTCGGTGGGTCGGTCGGCGCGCAGCGCCGATCCGCGTCGATAGGCTCGGCGCGTGAGGGCCGCGCGCATCCAGGAGATCGGAGCACTTCCCGACCTCGCGGAAGTGGACGAGCCGGACGGGGCGGTCGTCGAGGTGCTGGCGGCGCCGCTGAACCCGATCGACCTTGCCGTCTCGCGTGGCTTCTACTTCGGAGGCCACCCCCCGCTCCCGTACGTGCCCGGGTGCGAGGCCGTCGGGCGGACGCCCGAAGGCCGGATCGTCTGGGTCTTCGCCGGTGGGCTCGGGCTCGACCGGGACGGCGCGCTCGCGGAACGGACGTCGATCGGCGACGCGATCACGGTCGAGCTGCCCGAGGGCGTCGATCCCGCCCTTGCCGGCGCCCTCGGCATCGCCGGGCTCGCAGGGTGGCTTCCGTTCGCCTGGCGCGCTCCGCTCGAGGGCGGCGAGACCGTGCTCGTCCTGGGCGCGACGGGGTCGGTCGGCATCGTCGCGGTGCAGTCGGCGAAGCTGCTCGGCGCCGGCCGCGTCGTCGCCGTGGGGCGCAGCGCCGAACGGCTCGAGCGAACGCTCGCACACGGCGCGGACGCGACCGTCCAGTTGGGCGGCGACGACGACCTCGTCGCGGCTTTCCGCGAGGCGTCCGGCGGGGACGGGCCGACGTACGTCTTCGACGCGCTCTGGGGTGCGCCCGCGGCGGCCGCGATGCTGGCAGCGGCGCCGCACGCCCGCGTCGTCCACCTCGGCCAGTCGGCCGGGCCGGAGGCGTCGATCGCGTCGGGCGCGGTGCGCGGCAAGAATCTCACGATCTTCGGCCACACGACCTTCCGCGTCCCGCCCGACGAGCTCGCCGAGCAGTACGGCCGGCTCGTCGGCCACGCGATGACCGGCGAGATCTCGCTCGAGGTCGAGCGCGTGGCGCTCGACGACGTCGCCTCCGCCTGGCAGCGTCTCGCGGAGGGGACCGCAGGCAAGCTCGTCGTCGTGCCCTAGATGTCACGGTGGGACGCGGCCTCCTGGCCGCGCCCCAAGGAACGTCCCTACTGAGGTTGCGAGACGATGCGGATGTACGGCTTCGGCTCCTCCCAGCCCTCCGGCCAGAGATCCTTCGCCTCGTCGTTCGAGACGGAGCCGGCGATGATCACCTTGTCGCCCTGCTGCCAGTTGACCGGTGTCGACACCTTGTGCTTCGCGGTCAGCTGCAGCGAGTCGATCACCCGCAGCACCTCGTCGAAGTTCCGCCCCGTGGTCATGGGATAGACGAGAACCAGCTTGACCTTCTTGTCGGGCCCGATGACGAAGACGTTGCGGACGGTCTGATTGTCGGCCGGTGTGCGCGACTTCGGATCGCCCTCCACGTCCGCGGGAAGCATCCCGTAGAGCTTCGACACCCGGTAGTCGTCGTCGCCGATGATCGGGTAGTTGGGCGCCACCCCCTGCGTCTCCTCGATGTCGCGCGCCCATCCCTCGTGGTCGCCCGTCGGGTCGACGGAGAGGCCGACCACCTTGACGTTGCGTCGGTCGAACTCCGGCTTGATGCTCGCCATGTAGCCGAGCTCCGTCGTGCACACGGGGGTGAAGTCCTTCGGATGCGAGAAGAGCACGGCCCACGAGTCGCCGATCCAGTCGTGGAACGAGATCCGCCCCTCCGTGGTGTCTGCCTCGAAGTCCGGTGCCGTGTCGCCGATCGTGAGTGTCATCCCATCCTCCTGGCTCGAGAACCCTCCGCCGCGCCGGAAACCGGCTCTCGTTCCCGAGGAGCCGCCCGGCTCCTCAATTCTTCCAAATCTGAAGCGACCCGCGCGTCAGCGTCGCCGGAGGGCCTTGCGGAAGGCGTTCGGAGGCGTCACGCGGTCCCACGTTCGGCCGCTCGCCGCCACACGGGTCACGGTGGCTCGGTACGTGCCGATGGAGGCAGGGCGCGCGAACGTCATCCGCCCCGTCGTCGTGCGTCCCGCGGCGCGGGCGTAGAGCTTGCCGTTCCGGTAGAGGGCGACCGTCACGGCGGCGTCCCGGGCCCTGCGGCCGCCCGCGTCCACGACCGTGACGTAGACGTGGAGCGATCGCTTCGCGACGCCGTAGCGGACGGACGCCACGCGCACCGGCGGCGGCGCGGTGACGCTGACCGAGGTGGTCGCCGTGAGCTGCCCGGTTGGCGTGGTCACCGTGGCCGTGACCTGGCCGACCCCCGCGCGGCGTCCGGCGGTGAACGTCGTGGTGGCGCCGGACGCGGGAACGATGCTGCCGATGGTCGCCGGCGTCACCGTCCAGACGACCGACGTCGGTGTCTCGTTGCCGAACTGATCGATTCCGACCGCGGTGAGCGGCGCCGTGGCGCCGGGCAGCAGCGTGGACGACGACGGATCGATTCGGAGCGAGAGCGGGGCGGCGCCCGTCACCGTGAGCTGCTGCGTCCCGGTCACGACGCCCGCGGCCGACGCCATGAGCGTCACCGTGCCGGCGGTCGCGTCCTGGTAGAAGAGCTGCGCCGTCGCAAGGGCCCCCGCCGGGAGCTCGAGCGTCAGCGTCGGAGTGAAAGGCCCTGCCGCGCTCGTGGCGAGTCCTCCGGTTGGTGACGACGACGACACGGTCACCGCGACCGGTGTCAGCGGCTTTGCGCCGACACCCGCGACCTGGGCGCGCAGGGACAACGGCGCGGAGACGACGCCGGCGCCGACGGCCTGCGGGGCCGAGGTGAACGCGAGCGTCGTCGGGGACCAGGTGCGAAACACGCGCCACTTGTCGGTCAGCGCTGCGCCGAGGAGGTCACCGGCGCACCAGAGATTCTGGCCGTTCGGGCCGCACGCCCCCACCCCCGGGTCGGCAGGAGTCTCGAACGCGGAGTCGCGGATCGCGGTTGCGAGTCGATCGAGGACGCTCCCCGTCATGGCGGCCCATTCAGGGGTGGGAACCGACCCCGAGTTGCGCGGCGCCCACGCGAAGCCCCAGTGGTCGCTCGCGCGACCGAAGCGCACACTGTGATTACGCATCGCGTACACCTGGGCGGACACGAAGTGCTGCATCAGGCCGGGGTCCACGAGCGTGTAGCCAAAGCCGAAGTCCCACTGGAACGCCGCGTTGCCGAGTGGGCTCGCTGCATTGGCGAAGAACGCGTTCGCCGTCCCCGAGGTGGCCCCGCCGGCGCCGGCGAGCAGATCACCGTGACGCAGGTAGTCGACGAGCGCGTCGCGGCGACCGGCCGTGGGTGCTCCCGGCGCGGCGTAGCTTCGCACGTCTCCGTACGCCTCCTGCGACCAGTCGCTCACGTACGCGTTCATGTCCGCCCAGAAGGCCTCGTCCTGGAGCCACTCCTGCAGACGCGCCTTGTACGTCGCGACCTCGGTGACACGCTGGCCGACGCCAACGATGAACACGACTCCGCGCGTGGGTGGGCCTTCGCCTCCCGCATCGAAGAGACCGCGGAGGAACTCACGGAGGTTCGCTCGTCCCGCCCCCTCGCCGCGACGCATCGCGGATGTGACCTCGTTGAGCGCCCAGGTGTCGCCCGCCGTGACGTCGAATCCGGCAGCCGCCATCTTCCGTCGCGCGTCGATGCCCGCCTGATGCCAGGTCGAGCCCGTACTCGCGACCCACTTCTGCCACGTCGCCAGGTGGATCTCCGCCAACGCGTGGAAGGTGGGGCCGAGCGCGCGGATCTGCGCGGCGTGGCCGGGCCGCTGCCTCGTCTTGTCTGCGGTGACCGGTGGAACCGAGATGTAGTACTGGGCGCACGGCGATGCCTTGGCCGCGAGCGTCGTCGCGAGGCGCAGCCAGTCCCCCGGGGCGTAGAAGACCGCCCGCAGGGGGCGACACGTCTGCTGTGCCTCGAGCGTGTGGAACTCCACCCGGCGCGTCAGCCGCTCCCAGAGCCGCTGCGTCGCCTGCGGCTCGAGCGAGGGGACCGGTTCCCGCTGCGTGGAGATCGCGGCCGGGGAAGGCTGGGCGAGGACGGCGAAGGCCGCGCACGCTGCGAGAGCGAGCAGCGCGAGGCGCAGGACGGACGACCCCATGACCCGGTCCATCGCGGAAGGGTACGCGAGGCTCGTTAACTGATCGTGTGGATCTCGGCAGGCAACGGAAACGTCGCGACGAGCAACGTTCCGGCGCCTTCGGGGCTGTCCACGTCCAGGACGCCGCCGAGCGCCTCCACGCGATCCTTGAGCCCGCCGAGGCCGGTGGCCTCCTCGGTCCCGCACTCCACGCACGCTCCGCCGATCCCGTCGTCTCGTACGACGATCGTCAGGGTCCCGTTCTCCTGCACCGCGCTCAGCCAGATCTGTGACGCCTGCGCGTGCTTGACGGTGTTGGTCGCGGCCTCGGCGCAGACGTAGTACGCCGCCGCCTCGAGCGCGGGCGGAATCCGCTGGTCGATGCGCACGTCGAGCTCGACGGGCACCGTCGAGCGCGTGGCGCCCGCGCGCAGAGCAGCCTCGAGCCCTTCGCGGGCGAGCAACGGCGGGTGCAGCCCACGCGCGAGCTCACGGAGGTCCTCGATGGCGCCCTGAAGCTCCTCGAGCGCGCCGTCGGCAAGCGCTCGCAACTCCGGGTCTTGCGAGACCTTCGCCGCGAGCGAGCGCAGCGGCAGCAGTGTGGTCGTCAGGCGTTGCTGCGCGCCGTCGTGGAGGTTTCGCTCGAGACGCCGGCGCTCGGCGTCTCCCGCTCTCACGATCCGCAACCGCGAAGCGTTGAGCTGCTCGAGCTTCGTCACGAGATCGCGATGGAGACGGTCGCGCTCCATGGCGATCCGCAGGACCGGCACGAAAGACCGCATGAAGTGTGGATCGTCCAGCAGGCGCGCTCTGTGGAGGATCGCGCCGATCTTCCGGCTCTCGTACTGGACGGGCGTTACGACCCCGCCGGGGACGGGCGCGAGCTCGGCAGGGACGCCCTCCACGTCGACGTAGCGCCTGCGCTCCCAGTCCCACCAGAACACGCGGAGCGCCGGGTCGTCGAGGATCTCGCGCAGCGAGGACTGAACCTGCGTCGGCGACGCCAGGTCGGGGATCGCATGGAAGACGCGACCGATCGTCTCCAGCCAGGAGCCTGCCTCACCCACGGCTCCCGTTGTAGCGGATCGTGCTCGGACCGGCGACACGAGGCCTCGTGACTACGCTAGCCGGCATGGCCGCACGTCGCCCTCACCCGGCTCCATCCGGGCGCACGCGCGTCCGCCGGCTGCCCCATCGAGGCGCCTACGATCGCGCCTCGATCGACGCTGTGCTCGACGCGGCGCTCGTTTCGCACCTCGGTTTCGTCCACGACGGGCAGCCGTTCGTCGTGCCCACGCTCCAGGCGCGGGTCGGCGACCACGTCTACGTGCACGGATCCGCGGCGAGCCGCACGCTGCGGCAGCTGGCGGCGGGGATCCCCGCCTGCCTCACGGTGACGCTGCTCGACGGGATCGTTCTGGCCCGCTCGGTGTTCGAGCACTCGATGAACTACCGCTCTGTAATGGTGCTCGGGACCGCCGTGCCGGTCGAGGAAGTGGACGAGAAGCTCATCGCGCTGGAGGTGTTCACCGAGAAACTCGTCCCCGGTCGCTGGGCAGAGGCGCGGGCGCCGACGCGAAAGGAGCTCAAGGCCACGACGGTGCTCAGGCTGCCGCTCGACGAGGCCTCGGCGAAGATCCGTGACGGGGGTCCCGACGACGGCGACACGCCCGACGCCGAGCTCGACGTCTGGGCGGGTCACCTACCGCTCGCGGTGACGGCACTCGATCCGGTGCCGGATCCCATGCTCCGCCCGGGGATCGCCGTGCCTCCCGCCCTCAGCCCGTACCGACGGCCCGGTCTCGTCGCGTAGGACAATGACCGCGATGCAGGCGCCTGCGTTCGAGACGGTCGTGATGAAGTTCGGCGGCTCGTCGGTCGCCGATCCGACGAAGGTGCGTCATGTCGCCCGCCGGTTCGTGGACGCGAAGCGACGAGGCCTCAACGTCGTGGGCACCGTGTCCGCGATGGGCAAGACGACGGACTCGCTCATCGCGCTCGCGAACGAGGTCTCCCCCGTGCCACACCCCCGGGAGCTCGACATGCTGCTCTCGACGGGTGAGCGCATCGCGTGCGCCCTCGTGGCGATGGCGATCCAGGATCTGGGGGAAGAGGCGGTCTCGTACACCGGTTCTCAGGCGGGGATCCTCACCGACTCGGCGCACACGCGGGCCAAGATCCGCGAGATCCGCGGCGACCGGATCCGGGGCTCGCTCGAACAGGGGAAGATCGTCCTCGTCGCCGGGTTCCAGGGGTTCTCGCGGGACACGATGGAGATCACCACGCTCGGGCGCGGCGGCACCGACGCCACCGCGGTCGCGCTCGCCGCTGCCCTCGGCGGCACCTGCGAGATCTACTCGGACGTGGCCGGCGTGTACACGGCCGACCCGCGAATCGTCCCGGAGGCGCGCAAGCTACGGGTCGTCTCGTACGACGAGATGCTCGAGATGGCCGCCTCGGGCGCCAAGGTGCTGATGCTCCGATCGGTGGAGCTCGCACGAAGCCACGGGGTGCGCATTCATGCGCGCTCGACGTTCTCCGACGAGGAGGGGACCTGGGTGCAGGACGCAGAGGGAATGGAGCAACCGATCGTCTCGGCCGTGACGTACTCGGAGACGGACGTCGTCTTCACGCTCACCGGCATCCCCGATCGGCCGGGCGTCGCGGCGATGATCTTCGACGCGGTCGCGGCCGCCCAGGTCAACGTGGACACGATCATCCAGAACGTCGTCCACGGGCGGGCCGAGATGTCGTTCTCGGTGCCGACCGAGGACGTCCCCGCGACGCGCGGCGCGATCGAGACGACGCAGTCGGAGCTCGGGGCCTACGACGTCGAGATGAACGAGCAGCTGGGCAAGGTGTCGCTGATCGGCGCGGGGATGCGGTCGCATCCGGGCGTCGCGGCGACGATGTTCCGCACGCTGGCCGAGCTCGAGATCAACCTGGAGATGATCTCGACCTCGCCGATCAAGATCTCCTGCATGATCGCGCGCGACCGGATCCCGGAAGCGGTGCGCGCGTTGCATGCCGCCTTCGAGCTCGAGCGCGAGCCGGAGCACGAGCCGACGATCTGAGCGGGACGTGGGCTTTGCCCGCGTCCCGACGCGCGCCGCGCCGCGGGAGCAGGCTCCGGTACAGGCGTGCCGAATGTGCGCACATGGACGAACGGTGGGTGCGCGTGCTCGTCACGGCGGCCGTCTGGCTCGCCGTGCTCGCGCTCGTGCGCTGGCTGCTCGGGCGCGCCTACGCGGAATGGGAGCGACGCCAGACGGACACCGACCCGGCCGTCGTCGCCCGTCGCCGCACCACGTTCAGCTTCCTCCAGCGCCTGACGATCGTGATCGTCGCGGTCATCGGCGCCTGGAGCGTGCTGTCGATCTTCCCGCAGACCGAGGAGATCGCCCACGCTCTCCTTGCGTCGAGCGCGGTGATCGCGCTGATCGCCGGCCTGGCGCTGAGCACGCCGCTCGGGAACCTCGGCGCCGGCGTGCTCGTCGCCTTCACGCAGCCGGTCCGGATCGGCGACCGTGTGACGATCGGAGAGCACACGGGCTTCGTCGAGCAGATCAACATGATCTACACCGCGCTCCTCACCGACGACGAGAGACGCGTCTTCGTGCCGAACACACAGCTCGCGAGCAACGCGATCGTGAACCGCACCATTCGCGATCCGCGCCGCGTGGTCACCGTCGAGCTCCCGGTGCGCCTCGGTGCGCCACTCGACGACGCGCGGTCGACGATCCTGCGCGCGATCGATTCCGTCGAGGGCTTCCACCACGGGAGGGCGAAGGTGCTGGTCGGCGACGTGAGCGGCAACGTCATCATGCTCACGGCGATCGCCTCGGCGCCTCTCGACGCGAACGTCACCCAGCTCGGCTCGGACGTCCGCGAGGCCGCGCTGGGCGCGCTCGCGGAGGCAGGTCACCTCGCAGCGTGAGAGCCGGTGTCGGGCCGAGGCCCGACACCCGCCCCCAACGCTGCTAGACGCAGTCGCGCAGCGGCTGTGCCTCCGGCAGGGTCTCGAGCCGCTTCAGCGTGTTGTTCTCGATCTGGCGGATGCGCTCGCGGGTGACGCCGAACTCGCGGCCCACCTCCTCGAGCGTGCACGGCGCCTCGCCGAGGAGCCCGAACCGGAGCTCGATGACCTTGCGGTCTCGCTCTGGAAGAGAGCCGAGCGCAGCCTCGATGTCCTCCCGGCGCAGCGAGAGCGAGGCCGTGTCGAAGGGTGACTCTGCCTGGTCGTCGGGCACGAAGTCGCCGAGCGAGGAGTCCTCCTCCTCGCCGATCGGCTTCTCGAGCGACACGGGGAGCTGCGCCATGCGGAGGATCTCGCGCACCTCGTCGGTCGTCATCTCGAGCTCCTCCGCGATCTCCTCGGGGCGAGGCTCTCGACCCAATCGCTGGACGAGCTGGCGCTCGATGTGGACGACCTTGTTGAGCTTCTCGACCATGTGCACCGGGATGCGGATGGTTCGCGCCTTGTCGGCGATGGCGCGCGTGACCGCCTGACGGATCCACCAGGTCGCGTACGTCGAGAACTTGAATCCCTTGCGGTAGTCGAACTTCTCCACAGCCCGGATCAGGCCGAGCGAGCCTTCCTGGATGAGGTCGAGGAACGTGAGTCCACGGCCCAGGTACCCCTTCGCGATCGAGACGACGAGTCGCAGGTTCGCCTCGATCATGTGCTGCTTGGCGAGCATGTCGCCGCGCTCGATCCGCTTGGCGAGCGTCACCTCCTGATCGGCCGTGAGGAGCGGCACCTTGCCGATCTCGCGGAGGTAGAGCCGTAGCGAGTCGAGGGACGGCTCGACCGTCAGGTCGAGCTTCGGCGCCGCCGTCTCCTCGGGCGGGACGATCGGCTGCTCGTGCGGCAGCGTCTTGTGCTGCTCCCCTTCGACCAGCTCGATCGCGTGGTCGATGAGGTAGGTCGTGAACTCCTCGAGCTGATCCTTGGTGAGATCGACGTCCTCCAGGGACTTCGTGATCTCGTCATACGTCAGGAAGCCCTTTTCCTGTCCCTGCTCGACGAGCTTATGCAGCTCGTCGACGTCTGGAAGGGCGATTTCGACGGAGAGCATGAACCTCTGTTACCCCCTGGTTGACGGAGACAGACACCCTCGAACGCAAAGAGCCGGACCTTCGTCGCCCCGGCTCTGACCCTTCAGGCGCCGCATCGTATACGTGCTGTTCACCTTTGGGAAGGAGCAGATACTCGATTCTCGATCATTTCGCCCCTGCCGTGACAGCACCGCGGCGCGTCACGCGGAGGCTTCCCACGAGATCTCCTCGGCTGTTCCGTAGCTCGTCGCCGCCGAGCCCGTTGACCTCGACATCGAGAAGCGCGAGGAGGCGCGAGAGCGCGGGCGTGATCGCGCGGAAGGCGCCGTCGACGACCTTGAGGGCGATCCCGAGCCCGTCGGGCGACGCGGCACAGAAGAGCCCTTCCGCCCCGCCCTTCGCGACCCAGCCGTCGAGCGCGCGGATCAGAAGAGCGTCTGCCGCAACGGGGCCGCGCAGCAGGTCCGGATGCGCTCGCATTGCTCTCACGACGCGGTTGCCGCCCTCGAGCGCGGCGAGTCGCGTGAACGCATGCGCCGCGCGCTCGAGCGTCATCCCGAAGGTCACGACGCCGCACCCGTCGTCGGCGAGCGGCATCGTCGAGGGATCGAGCTCCGCCGCGGTGGCGACCTCGTGCAGCATCGCCCGCTGGCACGGATGGTCGGGCCGGTGGTAGCCGTCGATCGGCCAGCCCTGCGCGCGACACAGTGCAAGGAATCCCGCGTGCTTGCCAGAGCAGTTGTGCTCGATCTTCGTGGGCTCGGGCCCGCACTCCAGGTCGTCCTCTGTTGCGGGCGCGTCGGCGAGGATGCGACGGACGACGGCGAGCTGCTCGGGCGTCGCCCGATGCGAGGCGCAGAGGAGCACAATCTGCTCGTCGTCGAGCTCGGGCCGCGCCCGGACGACCGGCAGCGCCTGGAGTGGCTTCGCCGACGAGCGGAGCAGCGTGACGAGCTGGGGGTCGCCGGCGGCGAGCTCGACCCTGCTGTCGCGCACGGCGACCGCGTGGACGACGTGCCGTGCCTCGACGACGTCGCCGCGCGCCACCTCGACGAGGAACGGCTCCACGGCGCGGGAGCCTAGCGGCGCGCCTAGGCTGCTGGTATGCCCGAGCTACCCGAAGTCGAGGCATGGGTGCGTGAGCTCGACCCGCTCGTGTCGCGCTCGCCCGTCGAGACCGCGCGGCCAGGTCACATCGCGACGCTGAAGACGTTCGATCCGCCCCCGAGCGCGCTCGAGGGGCAACGCTTCGCCGGCAGCCGGCGATGGGGGAAGAACCTTCTGTTTCCGACCGAGCACGGCGGGCTCGTCGTGCGCGTGCATCTGATGAGCGCCGGGCGCCTGCGCTACCTCCCCGCCGGGAAGAAAGGGCCGAAGAAGCCGATGTTCCAGATCCGCTTCGCCGACGGCGGCGAGCTCCTGCTCACGGAGGCGGGCAAGAAGAAGCGCGCCGGAGTCTGGCTCCTGACACCGGAGCAGCTCGATGCGGAGCTCGCACACCTCGGCCCCGACGCCCTCGAGATCGATGCCGAGACCCTCGGCGGGATCCTCGGCCGCGAACGCCGGCAGCTCCACCCGTTGCTCCGCGACCAGCGCGCGCTCGCCGGGATCGGGCGCGCGCATGCCAACGAGATCCTCTGGGAGGCGCAGCTCTCTCCCTTCCGGCTGTCGACCGACCTCGGGGACGAGGAGACCGCGATGCTGGCCCGAGCGATCCACGACGACCTCGCCCGTGGCCTCGAGCTTCGTCTCGCGGGAAAAGGGGACACCGCCGTGTACCGCATCCACGGGCACTTCGGCCAGCCGTGCCCCCGCTGCGGCGAGACGCTGCGCCGCGTGGATTTCGAGGAGCACACGATCACGTACTGCCCGGCGTGCCAGACCGGAGGGCGGATCCTGAAGGATCGACGCCTTTCGCGGCTCCTGCGCTGATGATCGACCGGTAATTCGCGTGACGTCCGGGGGCGTCCCAGACCAAGCCGGGTGCCCCGGCCGGATGCGGTTCGTAGCTGGTCCTACGGGCCGTGCCCGGACGGGGTGAGCGGCGCAGTGTCTGGGGCGTCATCCGGTCCGCGCCAATTGCCGGTCGATCATCTACCGTGGCCGAGGTGGGCGACCTCCCGCTCGTCGGCGACATGCAGGCTTCCGCGCCGCCGGTCGAGCTTGCGCTCTCGCGCGCAGGCGTCACCGGTGTGCACAAGGCGATCCGCATCCGTCGCGGCGAGCAGGAGATCCTGATGGCGGCGGAGATCGACTGCACCGTCGACCTCGCCCGCGGCCAGAAGGGCGTCCACATGTCGCGGTTCCCGGAGCTGTTCGACGAGGCGATCGACGAGGCCGTGCTCGGCGAAGGGCTCCTCGTCGAGGTTCTTGCGGACCGGATCGCCTCGCAGATCGTCGAGCGCCAGAGGGCGCTACGCGCCGAGGTGCGCATCGTCGCGCGATGGCCGCTGCGGCGACGCACTCCGGTCACCGACCTCGTCACGCAGGAGATGGTGTCGCTGGTCGGTATCGCGGCTGCCGACGGCTCGCGGTCGCGACGGGTCGTCGGCGTCGAGGCGACGGGGATCAACGCGTGCCCGTGCGCGCAGGACCTCGTCCGCGGGCGCGCCGCCGAGCGTCTGGCCGAGGCGGGCTTCGCAGACGACGCGGAGCGGATCCTGGAGCTCGTCCCGCTCGCGACGCACAACCAGCGCGGCCACGGCACCCTCCTGGTCGGCACTGCGACGGAGCTCGACGCCGAGGAGCTCGTGGGCATCGTCGAGCGATCGATGAGCGCGCCCGTCTACGAGCTGCTGAAGCGACCCGACGAGCTCCATGTCGTCGAGCACGCGCACAGGCGACCCCGGTTCGTCGAGGACTCCGTGCGAATCGCGGTCAAGGAGCTCCTCGACACGCACGCCGACCTCGCCGAGGACGATTTCGTGCTTTCCCGCCAGGTGAACATGGAGACGATCCACGACCACGACGTCGTCGCCGAGCGATGGGGCACCGTGGGCGAGATCCGGGCCGAGCTCACGGGCGACGCCGCTGCGGAACGCCAGACGTCGCTCGAGATCTGGCTCCGCGGCTGAGCGAGAGGCTTACGTCGCTGTCCGCGAGAAGCGCGGCTCGGTCCCGGCAAGAAGCCGTCGGATGTTCTGCCGGTGGAGAGCGAGCACGCCGATCGCCGCGACCACCGTGAACCCGACGATCGGCCACGACGCACCGAAAGCGTAAGAGAGAAGGGGCAGCGCCGCGGCCGCGACGATCGACGCCAGGGAGGCGAAGCGGAACGCCGCGAACGCGACGACCCACAGCACGAGGCATGCCACCGCGGCGAGCGGAGCGAGCGCGAAGGCGACGCCGCCTGCCGTCGCGACCATCTTTCCGCCCTTCGAGAAGCCGAGGAAGACGGGTCGTGCGTGACCCAGCATCGCCGCTGCGCCGGCGAGCACGCCGACCCAGTCGCCGCCGAGCCAGAGACCGACAGCGGCCGGGACGAAGCCCTTGGCGACGTCGAGGATCGCGACGGACACGCCGAGCGAGCGGCCGTAGACGCGCCAGACGTTCGACGCCCCGACGTTCCCGCTGCCGCGCTCGCGCACGTCCTCCCCTCGAAGGAGGCGTGGCAGCAGATAGCCGAACGGCACCGACCCGAGCAGGTAGCCGCCGAGCACGATCAGCGCGTCGGTCATGGCGTCCAGATCAAAGGGGGCTGGCCCTCACGAGGCGTTCGCCCCGTCGTGCGTTCACCGGGGACAGGCGCCTTTGGGGAGAGTCCCCAGGGAGCCAGTCCTCGTGCTCACGACGGGACGCTGTACGACGCGATCCAGCCGTTGATCACATCCCAGTCGAGGTTCTCGAAGAAGGCGTCGATGTAGGACGGCCTGTCGGTCTGGTAGTCGAGGAAGTAGGCGTGCTCGTAGACGTCGAGAGCAAGCAGCGGCGTGGCGTTCCAGACGGGGAACGAGTTCTGCGCGTCGCCGATGTAGTTGAACAGGCGCCGCTCGTCCCAGTCGTACGCCGTCCAGGCCCAGCCCCGGGCCGCGATCCCCGTCGCCTTGAGGTCCTTTCGCCAGGCGTCGACCGAGCCAAAGTCTCGTTCGACGAGCCCGCGAAAAGCCCCGTCCGGGTCGCCGCCGGCGCCGCCGAGGTGCGCGAAGTAGAGCTCGTGGTTCTTGATCCCGCCGATCGCGAACGTGAGGTCGACCTTCAACGCGCGGACGTCCGAGTACACCTGGTTCGCCTTGTCGAGGTCGACTCCGGCAAGGGCGCCGAGAATCTCGTTCCGCTTCGCCACGTAGCCCTGATAGAGGCGGTAATGCGCCTCGACCGACGCTCGCGAGATGCCCTGGAGCTGCTGCAGCCTGGGGTGGAGTGGACGGGCGGCGATCTCCTCGAACGGCGGCATGGCGCTCCTTGCCTCGGCGGGACAGGACGCGCGGCAGCATATCCTTGGCGCGGACGAACCGACCGAAGGAGAGAGACCGATGCCGCACTCCGTTCCCGACCTCGGCTACGCGTTCGACGCGCTCGAGCCGCACATCGACGCGCGCACGATGGAGATCCACCACGACAAGCATCACGCCGCCTACGTGACGAACCTCAACGCTGCTCTCGAGGGCACCGACGTCGGCGATCAACCGATCGAGGAGCTGATCTCGAAGCTCGACCAGGTGCCCGAGGACAAGCGGACCGCGGTGCGCAACAACGGCGGCGGGCACGCCAACCACACGCTCTTCTGGGAGATCATGGCGCCGGGCGGGTCGTCCGAGCCGCCCGGGGCGCTCGCGGGCGCGATCGACGGGCTCGGCGGCCTGGACGCCGTCAAGGCAGCGGTCAACGACGCCGGCGTCAAGCGCTTCGGTTCCGGGTGGGCGTGGATCGTGCGGACCGGCGACGGGATCGAGGTCACCTCCACCCCGAACCAGGACTCTCCGCTCATGGAGGGAAAGACGCCGGTCCTCGGCGTCGACGTCTGGGAGCACGCGTACTACCTCAACTACCAGAACCGCCGCCCGGACTACCTCGCCGCGTGGTGGAACGTCGTCAACTGGGACGTCGTCGGAGCGAAGTTCGACGCAGCCGGCTGAAAGCCGCTCCGGGAAAGACAATCCGGAGCGGGTTCGCTGTCCGTAGTCCTGTTGTGGACGCGGCGGTCACGCTCCGGATCGACTTGCCCCTGCGCTGGAGACAGGCGAGCATCCCGACCGTGGGCGACGACACCCGCACCGATGCCGAGTTGATCGCGCACGTCGCCGACGGCGACGGCGTCGCGTTCGAGGAGCTCCACCGCCGGTACGCGCGCTCGGTGCTCGGTATCGCGTTGCGGCGGATCGGCGATCGCGGTCGGGCGGAGGACGCGACGCAGGACACGTTCGCCAGCATCTGGCGCTCGGCGTCGCGGTTCGATCCCGGCAAGGGCGAGGCGACGTCGTGGCTCTACACGGTCGCACGCAATGCGATCGTCGACGGCCTGCGTCGCAAGCGCGAGCCGCCCGTCGACGAGGCGCCGGAGATGGTCGCGCGGGACCCGGGACCGGACGACGCGGCCGAGAGCGGCTGGGTCGCGTGGCGTGTCCATCGGGCGCTCGAGACCCTTCCCGAGCAGGAGCGCTCTCTGGTCGTGCTCGCATACTGGAGCGGGATGTCCCAGAGCGAGATCGCGGACTACCTCGGGGTGCCGCTCGGGACGGTCAAGACCCGAACGCGCTCGGCGCTGCGGCGTCTCGCGGACGAACTGGGGGATGAGCTGGAATGAGCGACCTTCGCGACCTCGTCGGCGACGAGGACCTGGATCCGATCGAGCGCGCGCGGCTCGAGCAGGTTCACGGCCTGCTCGTGCGTGCGGGGCCGCCGCCCGAGCTGCCGCCGTCGCTCGCGCATGCGCCGGAGCCTCCCTCGGCCAGGGTGCTGTCGTTCCCGCACCGCTACCGGTACACGGCCCTGGCGGCCGCGGCGATCGTCGCCGTGACGCTCTTCGGCCTCGGCTACCTCGCGGGCGGCGGGCCCGATCCAGACCCCGTACGGACCGTGGTGATGACCGGCGCGGGCGACGCGCACGCCGATCTCGATGTGTTCGAGAAGGACGCGGCGGGCAACTGGCCCATGGAGCTTCGGGCCGAGGGGCTTCCCGCAGGCCGCTACGAGCTGTGGCTCACACGCTCGGGCGGGCTCGCAGCGTCGTGTGGGGTCTTCGCAGCCGAGGGGGACGAGGTGACCGTCCCGCTCAACGCGCCCTTCCCGTTGAGGCAGTTCGACGGGTGGGTCGTCGTCCGCGCGGGACAGGACGAGCCCGTCCTGACGACATAGGGGAGAGGAGAGTGGCGCCGGGCCGTCACCGCCCGGCGCCACCGCAATCACTCAGCCCTTGTCGTGGCCTTTCGCCTTCCCGTTCCCGTTCCCGTTGCTGTTCCCGGGTGCGGCCGGGGTGGCGACCGTCGACGCAGGTGCGCCTCCGGCCTTGGCCTTGTCGGGCTTGTGCGACTTCGCCGACTTGGAGCTCGCCGGCCCAGAGGACACGGAGCTCACGGCCCCGGTCCCTGTATCCCCCGTCGCGCCTACCTGCTTCGCGGCCTTGGCGGCCTTGACTTTCGCAGCCTTGACCTTCGCGGCCTTGAGTTTCGCTGCCTTCGCGGCCCGTGCTGCGGCGCAGGGGCCGATCGTGTCGCCGTGCTGGCGCTGGTGGGCCTTCAACGCGTTGATCGAGATGCGAATCGTCACCTTGTCCTTGTGACAGATGGTGACTTTCGCGCCGTACTGGTACTGGCCAAGCCCAGATTGAGGCTTGGCGGGTTTCGCCAGGCCTCCGGCCAGCCCCGTGCCACCGAGCGTCGCGAACGCGACGACGGCCCCGAGTGCCACGCCGATGGTGACCCCGAGACGTGCTGACCTGCGTCTCTGCATGGTGTCCCCCTCTCGTCGGAGCGATCTTGCAGAGTAACGGACGCTACCCCTTTCCGCTCCAGGGGCAAACCCCCAATTCAGGGATCGGCCGCCTGAGCTGCATCGAGCTCGGGGGCCAAGGGGTTCAGACGCCTCGCACGCGTCAACGCCGTGTCACGCTCCTGTCCCTCGGACGCAAAGGCGAGCGCCAGCCATGCTGTCCAGGCGCCGGGATCCTCCGCCGTCGCGCGCCGCAGTGCCTCTCGGGCCGCTTCGCGCCGGCCGGCCGCAAGCTCCGCTTCCCCGAGGAGCTGCCACGGCTCGGCGGCCCACGGCGCGAAGCGCCGGGCCCGTTTCGCCTCCTCTCTCGCCGTCGCCGCATCCCCGCGGTCGAGCGCGTCGTGCGCCTCGGCCACAGAGCCGTTGCCGGCGTGTGCGGCGAGGGCAGCGACGGACAGCAGGGCCGCCCCGCCGAGCAGCGTCGCGCGGCCGGCGGCGTGGAGCGGCACCGAGCCGGCACCGCCGCCGAGGCGAACGAGGGACACGGCGAGCAGCACCGTGCAGAGAGACACGGCCGGGAGCTCCCAGTCCCAGTCCAACACGGCATGGGCGAGCAGCGCTGCGTACGCCGCGAGGGCCGCCCGACAGGCGATCGTGGTCGCAGCGCGCCGTGAGGCCAGCAACGGCACTGCGAACGCGACGAAGAGAAGCGCGAGCCCGACCGGCCCGAGCTCCGCAAGCGTCTCGAGATAGAGGTTGTGCGCGTCCTTGACGAAGAAGAGAGCGGGGCGCTCGACGAGCCAGGTCCGCTCGTAGCCGCCTGCGCCGACGCCGAGGACGGGCTCCCGTCCGACCATCGTGAGCGCGACGTCCCAGTAGTCGCTGCGGAAGCTCGTGGACGGACTGAGGAGTCGCTCGGGCGCGCCCTGCTGGCTCGCCGGAATCGATCGCGCGTCCTGCACCTCGCGTGCGAAAACGGTGACGAGGCCAACCGTCGCAACGCACGCAGCAGCAACGGCGGCCGCAGCTGCCACACGACGTGGGATGCTCGGCCACGGGATGCGCGGTGGCCGCGCGGCGAGGACGGCGGCCATGAGTGCCACCAGGGCGAGGGCGACGAGACCCGCCAGCTCGCGTCCGCTGAGGCCCGCCTCGTCGAAGTCGCCGACCAGGGCGGCGACCACGACGGCCAGCCCGGCAGACGCCGCCGCGACGGCCATGCGTCCCGCGGCGCCCCTAGACCGTGCAGTGACCGCAAGCACCACGATCCCCAGCGCCGCGGCGACGAGCGACCCCCGCGAGAGGGAGAGGTACAGCGCAGCGGCTGCGGGGGCCGCCGCGCCTGCGCCGATCGCCGCCCGCCAACGCGGCGTCCCGGCCGCAAGACCGACCCCGAGCAGGAGCGTCGTCGCAGCGAGAATCCCTGCCGCGTTCGCGTAGCCGACCGGGAGCTCGAGCCGGTCGTTCGGCGGCCCGGCGCCGACGACGTGCTCGACGAGACCGCCCCACGTGACGAGCCCCGCGCCGGCGAGGATCGCGAGCACGAGGTCTTCCGCCCGCCGCCGGGGGACAGCGAGAAATGCCGCCGCGGCTGCGCCGGCATAGAGCAGCGCGCGCTCGGCCTCGAGGATCGCCGCATCCGGGGCGATCGCCCAGGCTCGCGACAATGCGGCCCACACCGCGAAGGCCGACAGGCTCCCGACGAGCACCAGCGCATGCAGGCCGAGCTCGATCCGGTCGGCGAGGATCGCGACGGCGGCTACGGCGATTGCCGCGACGAGAAGCACCGCTCCCCAGGTCCGCGGGAAGTAGCCGCCGCTCGACCACGCGACCGCCACGATGACGGCCGCAGGCGCTACGACCGTGGCGAGACGAGCGGGCACGATCCGAAACCGTACGGCCGCTGGCCCGAACGCGCGGACGAGAACGACTCGGTCCACAAAAACACTGAGCCGGCAAACCCGAAGGCCCGCCGGCTCAGATGGCGAGACTCTAGGGGCAGCGACTATCTCGGCGCAAGGGTTGTTCCAGGAGAGAAAGCCGCAAATTGCGACATTCCGCCTGGACGCCTATGCGCGCCGGATCGCGACGACCCTGGCCTTCCAGGCACCCCGCGGCGCCTCGACGTCGACGACGTCCCCGACGCCCGCGCCCATCAGCGCGCGGCCGAGCGGCGAGTCGGGCGACACGCCGCCCACGGCGGAGATCGTGATCTCCATCGGCTCGCCGTGCTCGTCCTCGACGTCGACGATCGACCCGGGGCCGACGTGGTCGTCGGTGTCGTGCTCGACGACGACGGCCGTCCGAAGTCTCTCGCGCAGCTTGGCGATACGCGCCTCGAGGAGCCCCTGGTCGTTCTTCGCGGCGTGATACTCGAAGTTCTCGGACAGGTCGCCGAACGCGCGGGCCGTCGCGATCGCCTCGATCGCCGCCGCGCGCCGTGGCCCCTCGAGCTCTGTCAGCTCCGCCGCAAGGGCCTCGCGTTGCCCCCGGGTCAGGATCTCGCCGTCGCTGCTCACGGCAGGGACGGTACCGAAGCGCCGACCGCCGCCCATGTCGGTCGCGGATCGAGCGGAGAGTCTAGGATCCCCGGCCCGGGGTCGAGCTCAGGAGGCTGTCAATGTCCGAGACAACCGATGGGACCGTCGTCCGCCTGCCGGGAGACGGTGAGACCACCTCGCTCTTCGGGGACACCTACACCGTCAAGGCGTCGGGCGACGAGACCAATGCCGCGCTCTCGGTGATCGAGGCCGAGCTGGCGCCCGGGAGCAGCGGGACACCACTCCACGTGAACACCCGCGAGGCCGAGAACTACTACATCCTCGAGGGCACGCTCACGTTCCGACTCGGCGAGAGCACCGTCGAAGCGCCCGCCGGGTCGTTCGTCCACATCCCTCAGGGCGTCGTCCACACCCACTGGAACGCCACGGCCGCGCCCGTGAGGCTCCTGGGCGTTCCCGCGCCGGCCGGCTTCGAGACGTTCTTCGCCGAGCTCGCCGAGCTCATGGCGTCGATGCCGCCCGGGCCCCCGGACATGAGCCAGATCGGCGCGCTCTACGGACGATTCGGCCTCGAGGTCGTGGGGCCGCCGCCGAACAGCTGAGCCGCTCCGGCTCGCTCGGCGACTGTCCGTCACGCCTCGGGACGCGTGCGCTCGTAGGTCACGTGCGTCCAGCCCTCACCCGGGCGCCGGCCGATCTCGCGCCACTGCGACCACTCGACGTCCGGGAACACGGTGTCGCCCTCCGGCTCGGCCTCGACGAACGTCAACGCGAGCCGATCCGCGAGGGGCAGCGCTTCGGCGTAGATCTGCGCCCCACCGACGACGAACACCTCCTCGTCGAGGGCAGCGGCGGTCTCCAGCGCGTCCGGGACGCTTCCCGCCCGGACGACCTGCTCGGAGTCGACCCGCCAATCGGGCTGCCGGGTCACGACGACGGTCGTGCGCCCCGGGAGCGGCCGGCCGACCGACTCGTACGTCCGCCGGCCCATGACGAGGACGTGGCCGTGGGTCGTCTCCTTGAAGAGCTGTAGCTCGTCCGGCAGGTGCCATGGAAGCCCGCCGTCGACGCCGATCACGCCGTTCCGCGCGATCGCGGCGAGGATCGTGATCAAACCGCGATCGGCGCCCGGATCGCGGGGTGCGGGTCGTACCCGACGACCGAGATCGAGTCGAGCTCGAAGTCGTCGATCTCGCGACACGAGGGGTCGAGCTCGAGCCGCGGGAGCGGCCGCGGCTCGCGCGCCAGCTGCTCGCGCGCCTGCTCCAGGTGGTTGAGATAGAGGTGGGCGTCTCCGAGCGTGTGCACGAAGTCGCCGGGCTCGAGCTCGGTCACCTGCGCGACCATGTGCGTGAGCAGCGCATACGAGGCGATGTTGAAGGGCACGCCGAGGAACAGGTCGGCCGAGCGCTGGTAGAGCTGGCACGACAGCCGACCGTCCGCCACGTAGAACTGGAAGAGCGCGTGGCACGGGGCGAGCGCCATCTCGGGCAGGTCGGCGACGTTCCACGCGCTGACGACGTGGCGGCGAGAGTCCGGGTCGCTGCGGATCTGCTCGATCACCCCCGCGAGCTGGTCGATGTGGCGACCGTCCGGGGCCGGCCACGAGCGCCACTGGCGGCCGTACACCGGGCCGAGCTCGCCGTCCTCGTCCGCCCATTCGTCCCAGATGGTGATCCCGCGCTCCTGCAGCCAGTGGACGTTGGAGTCACCGCGGACGAACCACAGAAGCTCACCGGCCACCGAGTGGAAATGCACCTTCTTCGTCGTGAGGAGCGGGAACCCGTCGGCAAGGTCGAACCGCATCTGATGCCCGAACACGCTGAGCGTCCCGGTGCCCGTGCGATCGTCCTTGCGCGTCCCCTCGTCCAGCACCCGCTGGAGGACGTCCAGGTAGTGCCTCACCGGGCCGACGCTACCACGGGTACCGGCTCGTCCCCACTGGCGGTCCCGTCAGCGCAAGGCCGGCTCGTCGTGGAGGATCCAGAAAGCGAGAGCCTCGCGGTCCGAGAGGTTCCGCCACTTCTCGACGCCGCTCGTGTCGGCGAACAGCGCTTCGCCTTGACGGAGGACGGGACGCCCCGTCGCGAGCTGTACCTGGACGAGGCCGGCCGCGACCGTGACGAGCTCCGCACCCTTGTGGATGAACTCCGGAGTTGCAGACCCGCCGGGCGAGAGCCGGACGAGGTACGCCCGCAATCCTGCCCTCGGGTCGTCCAGGAGCGGGACCGGGCGATCGGTCTCCGCGTGGCGGGGGTCGTCCCGTCGCGTCAGCCGATACCCGGGGGCGAGGTCGCCGCGCAAGAGCTCGTCGAGGGAGATGTTGAGCCTGGCGCCGAGCTCGAGGAGCGTCTCGAGCGAGAGCCCGCGCCTTCCCCGCTCCGCCTGTGAGATGGCGCTGGCGGAGACGCCCGCGAGCCGCGCGAGCTCGCTCTGGCTCAGCCGCCGCTGAGTACGCAGCGCCCGGAGGGCGGCACCGAGGCGCGCGGCGGTCGGCGCCGCCTCGAACACCGGCAGGCCGCCGGCCTCGAAGCGATACTTGAAGACGCGCCCTTCGACGCCCGGCGGCCGACCTTCGGCCTTGGCAATCCGCAGCGTGTCGTCGCCGACGACGAGGACGCACTGAGTGATCTCCTCGATTTCCCGGCGCAGGTTCGGCGAGTGCCTCGCCGCGGTCAGCGACCAGTAGGCGATCGCGCCGAGCTCGAGGAGGAGCGGGCACCCGCGCGCGAAGAACCGGCCCGTCAGCTCGCGGTCCCACAGGGCGCTCATCGCCTCGAGCGAATCGAACAGCACGAGGTGACGACCCGGCTCGGCGCACCGGTTCGCCACCGCGTCGAGCAGCGGCCTTGCGTGGGAGAGCGGCGTTCCCGGGCGAGCATCGAGCACGGCCGCCCGTGGGAAGCTCGCTTTCACCTCTGCGGGCGCCCGGGACAGCGTCACGAAGGTGATCGCGTCGTACAGCGTCGCTTCCGCGACCGCTCGGTAGAACGGCGCGACGGAGAGCGGGTCTTCCGTGTCGAGAACCACGTTGTCGCCCCAGTACAGGCCTCCGAGAGCCCGATCCAGCTCCGGGATGCCCGTGGATGCCGTGGCGGCGATACTCAACTGTGAAGCCCTGCTTTCGAAATCGAGACGCAGCGCGCTCAATGCTTTATACACCCGATTGTCCCCCTGCCGCCCAGCAGGAGACGTCATCCCTCCCCCACACAGGCGCTTCCGAGAATCGGGGGCGCCTGTTTTCGTGAGGGTCAGAACAGACCGACGGTCTGGCCCGACGCGTCCACGTCGATCGAGAACGCGGCGGCTGCCTTGCCCAGGCCCGGCATCGTCTGCATGTCGCCGCAGAGCGCGACGATCCAGCCCGCGCCGGTGTACGGGCGCAGGTCGCGCACGGTGACCGTGAACCCGGTGGGAGCGTTGAGGAGCGTCGCGTCGTGCGAGAGGGAGAGGTGGGTCTTGGCCATGCAGATCGGCAGGCGCCCGAGGCCGGCCGCGTCGAACGCCGCTGCCTTCTCCTTCGCCGTCTTCAGCAGGAAGACGCCGTCGGCGCCGTAGACGTTCGTCGCGATCAGGCGGATCTTCTCCTCGATCGGAGCGTCCTCGGGATACGCGAAGCGGAAGTCGTTCGGCTCGTCGGCGGCGGCAATGACGGCCTCGGCCAGCGCCGTCGCGCCCTTGCCACCCTGCTCGAAGGCGGCGTTGACCTCCGCGGCGTACGCGCCGTGCTCCAGCGCGAGCGCCTTCACGAGCTCGAGCTCCTCGACGGTGTCGGTCGGGAACTTGTTCACCGCGACGACCGCCTCGAGGCCGAAGTGCCGGACGATCGCGATGTGGCGGGCGAGATTGGCCGCCCCGGCCTCGATCTCGGCCGTGCCACCGTCGATGTTGCGGCCGTGGTGCTTGAGCGCCCGAACGGTCGCCACGATCACCACGGCGCTCGGTGTGAGCCCGCCGATCCGGCACGTGATGTCGAAGAACTTCTCCATTCCCATGTCCGAGCCGAAACCCGACTCCGTCACGAGGTAGTCCCCGAGCTTCAGCCCGACGCGGTCCGCGACGAGCGAGTTGTTCCCGTGCGCGATGTTCGCGAACGGGCCGCAGTGGACGAATGCCGGCTGCCCTTCGAGCGTCTGGACGAGGTTCGGCTTGATCACGTCCTTCAGCAGGACGGTCATCGAGCCGGCAGCGCGGAGGTCCTCCGCCGTCACCGGCTCGCCTTCGAAGCTCCGGCCGACGGTGATGCGGCCGAGACGCTCACGCAGGTCGGAAAGATCGCGCGCCACCGCGACGAGGCCCATGATCTCGCTCGCCGCGGTGATGTCGAATCCGGTCTGGCGCGGGTAGCCGTTGACACGCCCGCCGAGGCTCGTGACGACATCGCGCAGCGAGCGGTCGTTCATGTCCATGCAGCGACGCCACGAGATGGTGAGCGGGTCGATGCGCAGCTCGTTGCCGTGCAACAGATGCGAGTCGACGAGGGCCGCCAGCAGGTTGTTCGCGGCGGCGATCGCGTGCAGATCTCCGGTGAAGTGGAGGTTCAGGTCCTCCATCGGGACGACCTGCGCGTGCCCGCCGCCCGCCGCCCCGCCCTTCACGCCGAAGACCGGCCCGAGCGACGCTTCGCGGATCGCGAGCACCGCCCGCTGGCCGAGCGCGCCGAGGCCCTGGGTGAGCGAGACGGACGTCGTCGTCTTCCCCTCCCCTGCGGGGGTCGGCGTGATCGCGGTGACGTTCACGATCTTCCCGTCCGGCCTGTCGGCGAGCCGGTCGAGGATCGAGAGGTCGACTTTCGCCTTGTGGCGCCCGAACTGCTCGAGCTCGTCCGGGTCGATGCCGGCGTCGGCGGCGACGTCCGCAATCGGGCGCAGCGTTGCGGCCTGGGCGATCTCGAGGCTCGAGCGCATGGATCGGTTCCTCCAAGGATGGCGGCTGTCGGGCCGAGATATATCTCGCCCGCTCCAGCCGTGTCGCAGGTCAGTGCTGGGCGACGACGCCGAGGTGGCGCTCGTGGGCGCCCGTCTCGAGTATCTCCCCGATCTGGTGGACGACGAACCGCAGCTCGTCGTCGGAGGTGAAGAAGTGCGGGCCGAGACGGATCCCGGCGTCCGGCCGGAAGTCGCAGAGGATCTCGCGCTCCGTGAGCTCGCGGTGGACGGCGGGGAACTCCGGCACGTGGATCGTCACGGTGCCGCCGCGCCGGTCCGGTGCGCGCGGGCTCCGCACCTCGAAGCCGGCCTCGTCGGCGAGGTCGATGAGCAGCTGGGTCTGCCGCAACGAGTTGGCGCGTATGCGGTCGACGCCGACCTCCTCGATCAGGTCGTACCCGGCCGTCGCTGCGTAGTGCGCGGGCACGTTCGGCGTTCCCGTCAGGAAGCGGGCGGCGCCGGCGGCGTAGCGCATCTCCTCCTCGAAGCCGAACGGCGCCTCGTGCGCCTGCCAGCCCGTGAACGTCGGCTCCAGCCGCTCCGCGAGATCGGGCCGCACGTAGAGCCAGCCGTTGCCGGGGCCGCCGCAGAGCCATTTGACCGAGCCGCCGACCGCGAAGTCGACGTCGAGGGCCGTGACGTCGAGCGGGACGATCCCGGCGGACTGGTAGCAGTCCAGGATCACGTGGGCGCCGACCTCGTGCGCGCGACGCACGATCGGCGCGACGTCCTGGATCTCGGCGGTCTTGAAGAGAACGTGGCTGATGGGGACGAGCAGCGTCCGCTCGTCGATCGCTTCGACGATCTCCGCCTCGTCCTCGCAGACCACGACCTCGAGCTCCGGATGCGCCTGGTAGAGGTAGCGCACGGAAGGGAAGTTCCCGCGCTCGTAGACGATCCGGTTCCGCCGCGGGTCGATCGGGACGAAGCACGAGAGGACGACGCCCTCCGCGACGGCGACGTTCTGGTGCATGACCGTCGAGCCGGTGGGAGCGCCGATGATCCGCCCCACCTGGTCGCCGACCGTCATCGGCATCGTCCACCAGCCCTCGCGCCAGGATCTGATCCCGCGCTCCTTCCACATCCGCGCGTATTCGGCGAGCCTCGCCTCCGCCTGCCGCGGCATGGCCGCGAGCGAGTGGTTGATGAGGTACGTCGTGTGCTCGAGGATCGGGAACTCGGAGCGGTAGTCGAGCAGCTCGCGCACGGCGGCAGCCTAGACCCTGTCGATCGATCGGCACGACATCCCCACAGGATTGCGCTTGACAGGAGACGGTGGCTGAACCGTTTCCTGTCAGGTGGCGCGAACGGACGTGTCAGCTGAGGCGCCTCAGAAGACCAAGCGCGCCCTGATCCCACGGGACGCGATGCGTCGTCCCGGCGCCGCGGAGCTCGTCGCGGTGCTCGAGGTACCAGTCGTATGTCGCGCACAGGGTCTCCGCGTTCGACAGCTTGCGGCGCCCAGCCGAGCAGCGTGCGCGCCTTGTCGATCGAGACGTACGAGTCCTTGTGCGCGGTCCGGTAGTGCCACTCGGCGAGCGGCGAGACGCGCGCGAGCTCGAGGCCGCGGAGCGCCACCTCGGCCGGTCGCGCGGGCACCGCCTGGAGCCGCGATCCCGACCCTGCGTGCCGCGCGAGCGCCTCGAGGTCCTCGCGCACCGTGCCGAACCGGGCGGCGCCGATGTTCAGCGCCTCGCCTGCGACCGGAGCGTCGAAGCACCGGACGACCGCCTCTACGAGGTCCTCGACGGCGAGCAGCTGGTAGCGATTCGAGCCGTCGCCGAGGATCGGGATCCGGCGGCCCTCGCGGATCCAGTCGAACAGGATCTCGAACACGCCGAGCCGCTCGGGGCCGACGAAGGTCTTGGGCCGGACGATCACCACCTCGAGCCCGCGTCGTCCGAATGCTGCGCAGAGCTGCTCCGCCTCGATCTTGGAGGCACCGTAGTGCCCCACGCCGACGAGCGGGTCGTCCTCGAGGATCGGATGTCGCTCCGGGACGCCGTAGACAGCCGTCGACGACACGAGAACCACTCGACGGACGCCGGCCTCGAGCGCGGCGGCGAGCGTGACCGCCGTCCCCTCGACGTTGACCGAGCGGATCGCGGCTCGACTGACCTGGATCGGGAGCGCCGCGGCGGCATGGACGAGAACGTCCGCGCCTGCGACGAGCCGCCTGGCGTCCGCCGTCAGCCGCACGTCGCCACGCAGCTCGTCGACCGCGCCGTCGAGAATCGGATCGTCGAGCGGCAGGAGATCGAGGGTGCGCACGTCGTGCCCGTCGCCGAGGAGGCGGCGCGCGAGGTGCAGGCCGAGAAAGCCCGCGCCGCCCGAGATCGCGACGAGCACGGGGCGGAACGCTAGCCACCGGTGTCGGACCTCAGTCCGACACCTGCGCCTGGCGTCCCTCAGCCGCCTGCTCGGCGCCCGACTCGACCGGCGGCGGAGCGCCGTTCACCAGCACCGCCGCCGCGAGCAGCACCGCCATCGCGACGGCGCTCTCGCCGAGCAGGCTGCGACCGAGACCGGGCGTCCGCTCGCCCCGCTCGAGACGGGGGCGCACGAAGGTGTGGTGGACGCCGCCCCACGCGAGCGCCACGAGCACCAGCCCGATCTTGACGAGCAGCGTCACCCCGTAGGACGTCTCCCAGAGATCGGAAACGGCCGGCAGCCGCTCGATCGCGACGACCGTCCCGGCCGCGACCAGCACGGCGACGAGGCCGACGGCGATCCGCGAGAAGCGAAGGAACGCAGCGCGGCGAAGGTCTGGCGCGAGCGGCCAGACGACAACGGCGAGCGTCAGCACACCTCCCGCCCAGAGCATCGCGGAGACGAGATGGACCCAATCCGCGACTTGCCCGACGACGGACGCGTTCGGCTCGGTCGCCTGATGACCGGAGAGCGGGTAGCCCCACACGAGCGCGAGGGCGAGCAGGAAGGCCGGCCAGCGCAGGCCGGGGCGGTCGAGGGCCCAGGCGACCGCGAGGATCGTCAGGCAGGCGCCGTACCCGAGCGTCGTCACGAGGAAGGCGATCCCGAAGCGCGTCGACTCGGCGAAGGGCGAGAGGTCGGCGTACAGGAGGTCGACACCCGACACCTGGAGGGCGTTCGCCGACCGGATCACGAAGCCGGCGATGCCGGCGTTCACCGCGACGACGGCGCCGAGCGTGCCGAGGAGGTGGACACGACGCTCGACCCGCGGGTCGACGACCGCCGGGAGGACGAGAAGCCGGATCCCGACCACTCCGAGAAGCAGCGCGAGTGACGCGAACAGCAGCCAGCGAGCGAGATCGTCGCGCCAGGTCATCCCCGAGGCGCCGACCGCGTCGGTGGGCGGCGGCGCGTCTACGCCGAGCCCGAACGTGTACACCCCGGTTCCGACGTGGCCGTCGGCCGAGAGCTCGCGCCAGCGGACCGTGTAGGCCTCGCCGGCCCGGAGCCCGCTGACGGGGGCATGGATCACGGTCCCGCTCTTCGCCTGGCGGACGGCGCCCGAGACGCGGCGACCGTCCATGGCATAGACGACGATCGCTTCGGGCGGCGCCGTTACCGACTGGTCGAACCGAAGCCGGATCTCGGTGGGCGCCGACTCGACGCTGCTCTGCTCGGCCGGGCTGGCCCCCATGAGGGTGGCGTGCGCCCCCGCCGCACCCGGGACTGCGAGCGCCACGATGCAGACGGCGAGGAGGGCGCGCCTCACGGCGCTCCGCCCGCGAGATCGGAGAGGTGCCCGAAGATGGGCGCGATGTCGCGGTCGGAGAAGAGCATCACTGCGACTGCGATCCAGGTGGCCGCGAAGCCGAACGCCCAGACAGCCTTCTTCGGCCTGAGCGCCGCGCCCAGCGGGAACACGGCGGCCACGACGAATGTCCAGCCGATCAGGTGGTGCAGGAACGCCGAGCGCGCGAACAGCCAGCCGTTCTGCTCGTGGACGAGGAACGCGGCGCCGGACACGATGAGGCCGCCGGCCGTCACGAGCGACCAGTACGGCGAGGCGAGGCGACCCCTGACGACCGCCAGCTGCACCGCACCTGCCGCAGTTGCGGCCTGCGCCCAGACGGCGTGTGCGAGCAGGTGCAGCGTCGAGAAGGTCGAGAAGATCGCGATCACCCAGAGCCACAAACCTCCGAACAGGAGCAGGCTCGGCCAGAGGTAGGCGCGCCACGCACGGCGCCTGAAGACCTCGCTGCCGACGATCGCCTCGGCCAGGAGGACGAGCGCCAAGAACAGGAAACCGGCGGCGAAGAGCCAGTGGGCGATCTCAGCCCGCGGCAGCATCTCCCCGCTCGGGTCGCTCGAGGTCGTCGACCAGCCCTGGCGCGACGACGAGGGAGAAGAGAAGGCCGACCAGGAGGACGAGAAGCGGCGGCTGCACCAGCCAGTCCCACGCGTCCTTGCCCTCCGGGTAGAAGAACACCACTCGGTACGGCTGGGCGAGGGCCCACACGATCCCCCCGAGGATCGTCAGCGGGCCGATCGCCTCGATCGCGAGAACACGGGCGGTGCTCCGCGCGACGCGCGGCTCGTCCGCAGGCTTCGGGCGAGGGTTGACGAGCTCGTTCACGACGGTTCGGTCCTCCCGGTCAGTCTCGCACGGCCGTGGAGCTGGTCGCAAGCGGCTCCCCCATCGACGATTCAGGAAAACGTCATGGCGCGACGCAAGACGAGGGGGAATGATGGCGACGTGCGCACGCTCACCGCTGTGGTCGTCCTCGCGCTCGCGACCGCGGGAGCGCTGGCGGTCGTGGCGACCGCGACGACGACGAAGAACGGGCTGCCGGCCTACACCGACGGGTACGCGACCTGGCAGAAGCTCAACCGGAAGCCGATCACGACGCCTGGCGCGCACAACGGCGTGAAGAACGTCTACGCCAGCCGCGCGCGCGGCGCGAACAAGCGATTCCCGAACGGGACCGTGATCGTGAAGTCGATCGCCGAGCCGGGCGCTCGCGGGCTCGCGAAGCAGGTGGCGGTGATGCGCAAGGTGCAGGGACGCTGGCAGTGGGTCGAGTACGACCGCGCGGGAAGCAGCTACGGCGTGCTGGCGAGAGGCTCGCTCTGCTCGTCCTGCCACATGCAGGCCCGAGCGAACGACTGGGTCTTCACGAAGCGCTGAGACCAGCGCTAGGTGCCTGGCTCCAGCCAGACACCTGCTCTAGCGCGTGAGTATCCCCTCGGGCGAGACCTTGACGGCCCGCGCGCCGAAGTCGTCGCGCGACAACGTGCGCACCATCCCGTGCGCGGCCTCGGACGGGTCGAGCACGGGGACACCCTCGCCCGCAAGGGTCGTCGGCACCAGCCGTCCCGTCTCGTATGTGCCGTCGCCGCGAAGGATCACGCGCAGGATGCCGCTCGTCGAGAGCGGGCCGCCGAGCGAGAAAACCTTGTAGCCCGCGAAGTTGCCGAGCGAGTAGGCGATCAGGCGGCCCTTGTGCCACTCCATGCCGCGCAGCACGTGAGGCCCGTGCCCGACAACGAGGTCCGCGCCGGCGTCGACCACGGCGTGGCTGAAGCCGACGACGTTGCCCCGGTTCTCGCCGAGGAAGGTCTCGGTGCCGCGGCGGACGTGCTGTCGGGCACGCCCCTCCGCGCCTGCGTGCATGGTCACGATCACGACATCGGCCGAGCGAGCGGCCTTGCGAACGAGGCGCGTCGCCCCGGCGATGTCGGTCAGCGACGCCGACCAGGGGTAGGACGCGAAGCCGACGAGCGCGACGCGGATCTGCCCGACCTTCTGGACCGTGACCTGTTCCGGGCGCCCCGTGTGCTCGAGGCCGACGCTCCGCAGAGCCGCGATCGTCTGCCTCATGCCGCGCTCGCCGTAGTCGAACGCGTGATTGTTCGCGAGGTTCATCACCGTGAACCCGGCCTGCGAGAGCCAGCGCGCGTACGACGGCGGCGTCTGGAAGGCGAAGCAGTTCGTGCTCCCTGCGCCGCACTTCGAGCTGCCGCCCGTCGAAAGGGTGCCCTCCAGGTTGCCGAGGACGACGTCGCCCGCGAGGTCGGCCTGGACGTCGGAGAAGAACGACCGCCCACCGTCCGGCGGGAGGTTGGGCGTCGAGCCCATGACGATGTCGCCCGTCGCTGCGATGGTCACCACGCCGGGTGGCACCTTCGGCCTGGCAGGAGCTGCGGCCGGCTTCGGCGGAGGCGTCGGCGCCGTAGTCGACGGTCGGCGTCCGCGCGGCGGACACGGGCGTGTCCGCCCCGTCGATCACGAGCGAGAACAGGAAGCCCGCCGCGACGACGACCGCGCCCGCGCGGACGATCAGCGCGATGACACGCATGGCGCTCCTAGTCGCGGTTGCCGAGGAAGATCATCGCGTAGTACGCGAGCTGCGTGAGCGCCGCCAGCGCCGCTGCGACGTACGTCATCGCGGCCGCGGTGAGCACCTTGCGGGCGCCCTGCGACTCGCTTCGCACGACGAGCCCCATGTCGTTCACCTGCGCGAGGGCGCGACGGGAAGCGTCGAACTCGACCGGAAGCGTCACGAGCTGGAAGAGCACGACGACCGCGAAGAGCACGATCGCGAACTGGACGAGGCCGAGCACCTGCGCGAACGCACCGATCATCAGGAGGATGAACCACGCGTTCGACGCAAAGGCAACGACGGGCCACAGCGCGGCGCGCGCCCGGAACGGCGCGTACGCCTTCGCGTGCTGGATCGCGTGCCCGACCTCGTGGGCCGCGATCGCCGTCGACGCGACCGAGCGACCGCCGTACACCGGCTCGGACAGGTGCACCGACTTGTGGCGCGGGTCGTAGTGGTCGGAGAGCGGCCCTCCGGGCGACGCCTCGACCGGCACACCCTGGAGGCCGTTGCGGTCGAGGATCTGCCGGGCGATCTCCGCCCCGGACAGCCCGTTCGCCACCGGAATCTGCATGTTCGCCGCGACGGTCTTCTTCAGCCAGTGCTGGACGACGAAGCCGATGATGAGCGGCGGGATGAGAAACGCGAGATAGAGGCCCAGGCCTTCCATTCGAGCGCGAAGCGTACCAACGGCGCACCGACGCTTCACCTCCGCCGCACCGGTCACAACGCGACCGCAACACCGGCGGTCGCAACACCCGGGACGTAGGTTGTGCCCGCGTCCACGCTCGCAGCGCGCCACGGTCGGGACGCGGCGGAACGCCACGTCCCCGTTTCGCGCGTACGCTCCGTCTCCTGACTCCCCCCGGATGGCCTGACGCGTCGGAGCTCCGCATCGGCCTCGGCTGCATGCGCCTCTCGACGGACGCCGAGCGGGACGAGGAGCGAGCCCTCGCGACCGTCGCCGCGGCAGCGGCAGCAGGAATCACGGTGTTCGACACTGCGCGCTCGTACGGCCACGGGCCGGAGGAGCTCGGCCACAACGAGCGGCTGCTAGCCCGAGCTCTGCGCGCCTCCGGCGCGGAGGCGACCGCGCGGATCGTGACGAAGGGAGGGATGACGCGACCAGGCGGCGGCTGGGCTCCGGACGGCCGGGCAAAGGCGATCCGGGCCGACTGCGAGGCGAGCCTCGCCGCGCTCGACGGGCTCCCGATCGACCTCTATCTGCTCCACGCGCCCGATCCGCGGACCCCGTGGCGCACATCCGTCCGCGCGCTGACCCGTCTCGTCGACGACGGGCTCGTGAAGCGCGTCGGCGTCGCAAACGTCAACCGCGGACAGCTGGACGAGGCCGTCGCGCACGCGCCCATCGCAGCCGTGCAGGTTGCCGTGAGCCCCTTCGACGATCACGCGCTGCGCGGTGGGATCCCCGAGCGGTGTGAGGAGGCGGGAATCGCGCTCATCGCGCACTCTCCACTCGGCGGCCCGCGCCGAGCGGGACGTGTCGATCGTCAGGCCGCTCTGGTCGAGGTCGCCGATGCGCACGACGCGAGCCCGGCGGAGGTTGCGCTCGCGTGGCTGCTGGACCTTTCGCCGACGCTCGTCCCGATCGCCGGCGCGAGACGCCCGGAGACCGCCCGCTCCGCCGCACGCGCCGCGACGCTCGTGCTCGACGACGACGATCGGAGGGTGCTGACGCGCGCCCTCGGGTGGCCGCGCCCACGGAAGCCCGAGCGAGCGGTCACGCGGGAGGACGCGGAGGTCGTGCTCGTGATGGGCATCCCGGGCGCCGGCAAGAGCCGGGTCGCGCGGGAGTACGTCGCGCGCGGCTACGACCGGCTGAATCGGGACGAGAGAGGCGGGTCGCTGCGTGAGCTCTCGGAAGCCCTCGACGGCGCGCTGTCCTCCGGCGTCGCGCGGGTCGTCCTCGACAACACGTACGTCACGCGCGCGTCTCGCAGCCGCGTGGTCGAGGCGGCTGCACGGCACGGCATTCCGACCCGCTGCGTCTGGCTCGACACGCCGCTCGCCCAGGCACAGGTCAACCTCGTGGAGCGGATGCTCGAGCATCTCGGCTCTCTGCCGAGTCCCGAAGCGCTCAAGGAGCTGGCGCGACGCGAGCCGGGCGTGATGGCGCCGACGTCGCAGATGCGCCTGCTTCGCGAGCTCGAGCCGCCGGCGGCGGACGAGGGCTTCGCGAGCGTGGAAACGGTGTCGTTCGAGCGAGTGCCCGGTGCGTCAGGCAGGGCGGGCGCCTTCGTCGCCGCCGCCGTGCTCGAGGCGCCCGGGTGGAAGGCGGAGATCGCGCAGGCCGAACGGGCCGCGCCACACCTCGTCTTCGACTGGCGCCCGGGCGGGTCGCCGGACGACCTAACCGAGCGCGTCGCGCAGCTCGCGTCCGTCGTGACGGGACCGGTCGAGGGAGCACTCTGCCCGCACGGGGGCGGAGCGCCGACCTGCTGGTGCCGGCCGCCGCTCCCGGGGCTCCCACTCGCGTTCGCGCGGTCGCACGGCGTCGACCCGTCGCAGTCGACCCTCATCGGCACGAGCCCCGCGCACCGCACGCTCGCGACGACGCTCGGCGCCCGCTTCGTCTCGGTCTGAGCGGGCGCTCCGGTCCCTCCGTTGCTGACCGGCGTTGCGGACACGGCTGCAGCACTGCCAGGTGTAGTACGGTCGGCCGCCCAGTCCCTACCGCACGAAGGAGTCCACATGCCCCGAGTCGTCATCACCCATGCCGTCGAGGACATCGACCGTTGGCTGCAGGGCAAGGCGGAACGCGCCGCTGCCATCGAATCGGGCACCGGCAGCAACGTGACCGACTACGTCGCCCGCGACGGGAGCAACGCCGTCGCCGTGACAGCCGACGTCGCCGATCCAGCGGCTCTGGAGGGCATGTTGGCGTCGCCGCCGCCGGACGTCCTCGCAGCGATGCAGGCGCACGGCGTCATCCCACCGATCTCGACGTACGTCGAGGCGTAGCCCGGCTCGAAGAGCCCGTCAAACCGCCGAAGCCGACGCGCGGACTCGAACCGCGGACCCCTTCATTACGAGTGAAGTGCTCTACCAGCTGAGCTACGTCGGCAGGGAGCCGAAGTGTAGCGCCGCCCGATGGCTCCTTCCCGCCCCGGCGGGGTGTTCGATGCTTGGCGTTCGGCCTTCCGGGGTACGTGCGTCGGCGTGACGATTCCGGACATCGGCCACTGTGCCGGGAGCGGCGCCGAGCCTTCGCAGGGCTCGGTCGCAGACGAGGATGACGGGGCGCGCACCGGTGTCTGCCCTGCATGCTCGGGCAGGTTCGCGCTGCATCCAAGCGGCGTGATGAGCCTGCATGACGCGGCGGAGATCGACGAGCGCGAAACGACCCGAGGGCCGTCGAGCCCGGACGCCTGAGCCGGCGGTGTCGAGGCATGACGTCGAGTCGGTCGCGCGGACGTGGCTCGAGGCCCGAGCGGGCTGCGACCTCGAACGCCTCGCGAAGCTCACGTCAGAAGAGGCGGTCTGGGTAAGCCCGGTCGAGGCACCGGTGTCGGGACGCGCAGCAGTCGTCGAACAGGTGCGGGCGGGATTCGCGGACAGCGACGACTTCGCCACGGAGCTCTTGTCTCTCGAATGCCGGGAGAACAAAGCCGTCGCAACGATCCGGAACACCGGGCGCCGGAACGGCGACGTCCTGGACTCGCTCCAGAGCCTCCTTCTGAGCGTCCGCGACGGCCGCGTCACCGACGTCCGGATCGCGGTCGACGATCCGGACGCGGTCGAGGCCTTCTGGCGCGGCTGAGCAAGGCGCACCCGCGAGTACCGGACGACGCTTAACCCGGGAAACACGCTCCCGCCCCTACGCTGGAGGACTATGGCGCGCGCGTTCCTCGTCGCGGTGCTCGCGTCGCTCGCCGCCGCTCTTCTCGCAGGTCCCGCCTCGGCGCGGGAGGTTGTGCTGCGTGACGACGAGGGGCGGTCGATGCACTTCGACGTCCGGGCCGATGTCGACCTCGCCTGGTACGCAGGGCTGCTTCGCGACGCGGCGCACGCCGAAGAGATCGAGCGCGTGACCATCCGGATCGTCGAGTGGGACGAGCTGGGCGAGCGCTGCGGGCGAGACGCCGCGGGCTGCTACGGGCGGCGCAAGGGAAACCGCGGCGTGATGGTCGTCCCGGCCGGTCGCAGCTCACGCATCGCGCACACGGTGGTCCACGAGTACGGCCACCACGTCGACGGGAGCCGACGCCACGGCGGGCTCGACGAGCCGAACGGAACACCGCTCTGGTGGAAGGCGCGCGGCATGGCCGAGCTGGTCGGCGCGCAGAGCGTCCGTGACGGCTACCAGGTCGGGTGGAACCGCTCCATCGCCGAGATCTTCGCGGAGGACTACGCGTACACGAACCTCCACCGCGGATACCGAATCGCGTGGCTCGAGCCTCCGACCCGCACGATCGAGCAGGCCATCCGCGCCGACCTCGGGCTCGCGCCTCGACCCACGATCGCGCCGACACGCCCCGCCTGAGACCGGTCGTGATGGTCCGGCAAGGCACACTCGAGCCGAACGAGCGCGTCGCCGTCGACTTCGGGTTGCTCGGCCCCAATCGACGCGTACAGCTCCAGGGCACGTTCTCCGGCGGGGGCTCGCGCGGACGCGTCGAGGTGACGTGCGGCGACTCGATCCGCACCCGTCTCATAACGGGCACGCGTCCGGCCGTCTCGCTCGAGCTGCCGCGGGCAGGCCCGGGTGAGTGTCAGGCGGCGATCTCGAACACGGGCGCGAGCGCCAGGCGGTTCAGCTTCACCGTCCGGCTGACGGTGCGCACGTAGGCGCGAACACGCGTCGCAGGCGGACGAACAGCGCCTCGAGCAGGAGCGTCGCGTTGAGGTTGAACTCCTCCGCCTCGCGCCACACCTGACGCACGACGGCGGCCGCGTCCTCCGCTGCCGCGCCCACTCCGGCGGCGGCGTCGCCACGTAGGTCGTCGAGCCGGTCTGCGTTGGCGACTGCGCCCTCGGCGCCCGCAGAGACGAGCACGACGTCGCGGTACCACGCTCCCAGGTCGTCGAGCGAAGCGAGGAGCTCCTCGCGCTCGGCGCCGAACGCCGCCCGCCGGACGCGCTGCTCCGACTCGCGGGCCGGGAGGTCGAGGCCGTCGACGACCGACTGCTCGCGCTCGCGCGCCGCACCGGCGCGTGCCGAAGCCGACGCGAGGATCACCGCCGCCGCGTCGCTCGGCTGGAAGCCGTCGTCGAGATACACGCCCCGAGCGGCGTCGAGCAGGGCGGCTCGCTGCGCGCGAGCGTCCTGATCGAGCAGCCGGGCGGCGCGGTCGAGCCGACCGCCGGCGACGCGCGCGAGGGTCTCGACCTCGTCACCGGACAGATCGGGCGCCTCCTCCGCGAGCCACCCCTCGACGGCGGCGCGGGACAGACGACGGAAGGGGACGAGCTGGCATCGCGAGCGGATGGTCTCCGGGAGTGGGCCGAGCTCGTCCGCGACGAGGACGAGCGTGGCGTAGGCGGGCGGCTCCTCGAGGTCCTTGAGGAGCGCAGCGGTGGCTTCGTCGTTCATGCGATGCGCGTCGAAGAGGAGGTAGACGCGCCGATCCCCCTCGAACGGTCGCATGTGGAGGTCGTGGTGGAGGGCGCGGATCTCGTCGATCCGGATCATGTCGCCGAGCGCCTCGATCACCTGCAGGTCGGGATGGGTCCTTGCGGCGACGCGCCGCTCGTCACCGAGCAGGGCCGAGGCCAACGCCCGCGCGGCAGACCGCTTCCCCACTCCGGCGGGCCCGTGGAACAGGTAGGCGTGCGACGGGCCGTCCGCGAGCGCCGCCTCCAGCAGCCGCTTCGCCTGCGTCTGCTCGGGAACGTCAGCGAACGTGGTCACGGATCTCCCCTGCGATCTCGTCCGGGCTCCGGTCTCCGTCGACCACGATGTACCGCTCGGGGAAGCGGTCCGCGAGCGTCCGGTATGCATCCACGACTCGCGGCCAGAACTCCGCGCCTGCGCGCTCGATCCGGTCGCCCTTGTCGCCGACCCGGGCCAACGCGGTGGCCGTCTCGAGCTCGACGAGGAAGGTCCGATCGGGCAGGAGCCCTCCGACGGCCCGCAGCTCGAGCTCGAGGATGACGTCGATCCCGAGCCCTCGCCCCGCTCCCTGATAGGCGACGGCCGTGTCGAGGTACCGGTCGCAGACGACGGTCGCGCCACGCTCGAGGCCGGGTCGGATCACGTCCTCGACGTGCTGCGCGCGCGCGGCGGTGTAGAGCGCGGCCTCCGCCCACGGCGCGACATGGTCGCCGTGCAGGACGAGGTTGCGGATGGCCTCGCCGAGCGGCGTGCCGCCCGGCTCGCGCGTCGAGACGACGTCGATCCCCTCGGCGGTCAGCCTCTCGGTGAGGAGGCGCGCCTGGGTCGTCTTGCCCGACCCGTCGAGTCCCTCGAAGGAGATGAACATCGCGGGCGTACGATACGGCCGTGCGAGCGGTGGTCACGGGGGGTGCGGGTTTCATCGGGTCGACGCTCGTCGACGCCCTCTTGACGCGGGACGACGAGGTGCACGTCGTCGACGACCTGAGCTCCGGCCGCCGTGAGCAGGTCGCGGAGCGCGCGGCCCTGCACGTGCGGGACGTCGCCGAGCCGCTCTCGGAGGTCTTCGAGGAGGCCCGGCCCGACGTGGTGTTCCATCTCGCCGCGCAGATCGACGTCCGGGTCTCCGTCGCCGACCCCGTCGCCGACGCACGATCGAACGTATTGGGGACGCTTCAGGTGCTCGAGGCGGCGCGGTCGCACGACGCCCAGGTGATCTTCGCCTCGACGGGCGGCGCGATCTACGGCGAGTGCGACACCCCGGCAGACGAGGACGCCGTCCGTCGTCCGCTCTCGCCCTACGGCACGTCGAAGCTCGCGGCCGAGGAGTACCTCGCCACCTGGAACCGGTTGTACGACACGCGTCATGTCGCGCTGCGGCTCGGGAATGTCTACGGGCCGCGTCAGGATCCGCACGGAGAGGCGGGCGTCGTGGCGATCTTCCTCTCCCGGATTCGGGACGGACAGCCGGCCACGATCTACGGCGACGGCGGACAGACCCGTGACTACGTGTTCGTGGGCGACGTCGTGCGGGCGTTCGTCGGCGCCGTCGGCGCAGACGGGGGCGTGTTCAACGTCGGGACGGGCGAGGAGACGTCGGTCGTGGACCTCTGGCACGCCTGCACGACCGCCGCCGGTGAGAGCGTCGACGCCGTGCACGCGCCGGCGCGCCTCGGAGAGATCCAGCGGAGCTGTCTCGACCCGCGCCGCGCCGAGACGACGCTCCACTGGCGAGCGGAGGCGCCGCTCGCGAGCGGGCTTCGCGAGACATGGGAGTGGATCCGGGAGGAATGACGCGCGGGCGGGCGAACGGGTTCGCGTCGTGGACCATCCGATTCGACTCGATCGCGTCGAGCTCGCCGTCCGGCCCTGGCGGACGGCAGCCGTCCTCATCGCCGTCATCGCGGCCGTCGAGCTCGTCCTCCTGATCGTCGTCGGGGGCGCGCTGCTCGCGAAGCCCGGAGCCGAGACGGGTCGCGCCGCGCCGAAGGCGAAGGCCGCGGCTCGGGCTGCAGCACCGCGTGCGAAGCCCGCGCCCGTACGCGCGGCGAAGGTCGTGCCGGCAGAGCTTCCGCGACGCAAGGTTCGCGTGGTCGTCCTCAACGGGAACGGCCGTCAGGGCGCGGCCGCAACGGCGGCCTCACGGGTGACGGGGCGTGGCTACCGGATCGGCGTCGTCGGAAACGCGCCGCGACACGACTACGCGCGGTCGATTGTCATGTACCGCCGTGGGTTCGAGGGAGAGGGACACCGACTCGCGCGCGACCTCGGCGTCAAGATCGTCGGCCCGCTGGACGGCATGCGCCCCGCTCAGCTCCACGGCGCCCACGCGGTCTTCATCCTCGGCGCCTGATGCTTGATCGGTAATTCGCGTGACGTCCGGGGGCGTCCCAGACCAAGCCGGGCGCACCGGCCGGGTGCGGTTCGTAGCTTGTCCTACGGGCCGTGCCCGGACGGGGTTGATCCGGCACCGCGTCTGGGGCGCCATCCGGTTCGCGCCAATTGCCGATCAAGCATCTAGCGCTCGCAGGCGCCGTCGTTGACGGCGTCGCGCGCGACGTCGAGCGGGCCGTCCCTGACCCAGCGCCTGCTGTTCGGGTCGAGCGTGTAGGACTCGTTGAGCGCCTGGTAGGCGGCGCAGAGGTCGCCCGTGGCGATCACGTGGTAGAGGCCGAGCTCGAACCAGAGGTCCGGGTTCTCCGGCTGGAGGTCGGTCGCTTCCTCGTACCACGTGACGGCGGTGTCCTCCTCCCGCGCCGCGTCGGCTGCGACTGCGAGTGCGAGGAGCGGGCCGGGCGAGAGGGGATTGAGCCGGCGGGCGCGGTCGGCGGCATCGACAGCCTCGGCGATGCGGCCGGCGTCGGCCGCGTCGAGAGCGCGGTCGGTGTCGCGCCGCGCAAGTGCAGGGAGGGCGACCGCCGCGGCGGCGGCCAGAGTCGTCGCGGTCAGCGCCACGAGGCCGGGCACGCCGATCCGGGTCGCGGACGCAGCGCGACCCACCGCGAGCAACGTCCCGAGTGCGATGAGAGCGGGCGCGGTCACGGCGAGGAAATCGAGGTCGTAGTCGACGAGGGCATGGATGCCGTACGCGAGCACGAGGCAGGCGAGCGCGGCGGCGGCAGGTCGCTCGTGATCGGCGGCGAGCCGTAGGCCGCGGCGGATGCCGGCCGCCGCCCCTGCCACGGCGAGCAGGCCCAGCCCCAGTCCCACCACACCGAGGTCGGCGAGCAGCTGCAGCGGGACGCTGTGCGGCTGGCTCACGGGGCTCGCGTCGTCGCGAAAGCGCCGCCGCGCGAGCTCGAATGTGCCTGCGCCCGACCCATGCAGCGGACGATCGGCCGCGATCTCCAACGCCTCGTCCCACCATGCGAGGCGGTTGTTCGCGCACAGGTCGGCGAGCCGCCCCGGATCGTTGACGCACTCGCCGCCCGACAACTCGGACGACGTCCAACTGAACGGATTGCCGACCGCCGCCACGAGCCCGAGCGACCCGATCAAGACGACGAGGCCGACGGCGAGCGCGATGATCCAGCGCACGGCTCGCTCGCGCCCCGGCACGAGACGCTCGACAGGCGCCCGCCAGAGCGTCGCGACGACGAGGAGCGCGCCGACCAGCGCCAGGATGGCGAAGGTCTTCCCGTCCGAGACACGATCCGCCCGCAGAGCGGGGCTCTCGACGAGCGCCGGGCGCGTGAACGCCCAGGCGCCGACGACGAGGGCCGGGACGGCCGCCACCATGAGGCGAAGGGTCGCGACCGCCCGTGCCTCGGAGAGCAGGAGCCACAGCGCGACGACGCCGACACCCGCAACGATTCCTGCCCGCGACTGCGTGAGCAGGAGCACGAGAACAGCCGCGTACACGAGCAGGCCGCCGGCAAGCCGTGTCGCAAGGCGTGTCGAGCCCATGACCCATAGGCCGAGCGCGAATGCGCCGTCTGCCAGCAGCGCGAGCGCGTTCCAGAACCCCACCGGCGCCTGCAGCCTCGCGATTCGATCCCCCTCCTCCGCGAGAGACGGGATCGCGACGCCGAGGAGTGCCCAGGCGAGAGCAGCCCCCACGACCGCGGCAGCGATCGCGGCGACCCGTCTGGCGCCGTCGGCGAGGGCGCCGGCCAGGAGCCCGAGGACGAGAAACGCCACGTACACGATCCCGCGGCCGAGCCATTCCCAGGAACGGTCTCCGGCGATCGACCAGGCGATCGACACACCTGCCCAGACCGTCAATGCGATCACGGCGCCGACGGCGAGCGCTCCCGGGCGATCGAGCCGGCGCAGGGGGAGGTAGCCGAGGAGCCCAGCGCCGAGCCCGAGCGCAGCCGCCACCACTGCTGCGAGACCGACCGTCGCAAGCGAGTCGTCGCGCGAGCCTCCCCCGGCGAAGACGGCCGCCGTCAGCAGGCACGGCGAGGGCCGAAAGGACGACGGCCTCCGCGACGTTCCCGACGCTCGCCGCGAGCGGGTGAGGGGGTGTGGCCGCCGCCTTCAGGGATGTGCCCCGCCGTAGGCGGGGATCGAGCGGCGGGATTCCCCTGCGGAATCCCGCTTCACGAACAGTGACTCGCGCCGCGCGACCGCGCTCATGACGCGGCGAGGCTACCATGGCCCGGAACACGACCTGAAGGGCGGCGAGCCAGTCCGCCCGACGGTGTCTTACACATCGTTTACCCTTCCCTGATCGCCGATCTACGGAGGGCAGGGACACTTCGCGTCCCGACTCGTTCGACCATGGCTTCGTGACAGACGCTCGCTCCCGTTTCACCTACCTCATCGCGTTCCTCGCCGCGGTCACCGCACTGACCGCCTTGGTGGGCGCTGCCTCACCGACGGCTGCAGCGGCGTCGGAGTCGTGCGCCGACAGGGTCGTCGCGGACTGGTACGGCGACGGCCGGATCGACCAGATCTATCCGCTGCACTGCTACACGGACGCGATCCGGTCGCTGCCGGTCGACGTGCTCGACTACTCGAACGCGAAGGAGGACATCCTCCGGGCGCTCGCTTTCGCACGGAAGGGGAAGCCCGACCCGGGTCCCGCCGGAGGCCCGCGGCCGGCCGGGGGTGACGATCCGACCGACACGACCACGACGTCGACCGGCGACCCGAACGACCCCAACAACCCGGACGAGACGACAGCCTCCGGGCCCGTCGACACCTCGGGGCCGTCGTCGGTGCCGATCCCCCTGCTCGTTCTCGGCGGCTTGGCGTTGCTTCTTCTCGCAGCGGGCGGCGCCGGCTATCTGAGCCGTCGCGCGCAAGCCCGCCGCGAGGGCGGCCCGCCAGGGGCCGCGTAACTCCACTCGACGACGTTTGACCGATACCCGTTTCGGGTATTGGTATCCGAATGGGCACCCGTCGTCGACTCGTCGGCGCGCTCACGTCTACCATCGCCGCGCTGACGCTTCTCACGTTCGCCGGCTCCGCCGGGGCAGGTGCCCTCGATGCGTGCGCGCAGCGCGTGATCAGGGACTGGTACTCGGGCGGGCGCGTCGACAACGTCTACCCCCTGCGCTGCTACCGCGCGGCAATTCGGGCGCTTCCGAGCGACGTCTTGCAGTACTCGGACGCCGACCAGGACATCCGCAGGGCTCTGGCCTTCGCGCGCCGGGGCCGTTCCGACCCCGGTGACGGTGCCGCAGCCTCGAGCCCGGCGACGTCGCCCGCGCCGACGTCGACGCCCAAGCCCAAGACCAAGCCTCAAACGGGCACGTCGCCCCCCGAGGCGGCCATCGACGTCGCGGCGCCGCCCCGCCCGTCGGGGGCCGCACCGGAGACGGCGGCGTCGAGCGCGAGCGTGCCGTATCCGGTGATCGCGCTCGCCGGGCTCGCAGGCGTTCTGCTCCTGTCCGGCGCCGCAGCATTGCTCGCCGCTCGCCGCCGCTGACGCAGGTCAGGGCGGAACCGATACAATGGACGAGCAGGGTGCAGTGAAATTTTCCCTGCAAATCACTTGTTTTTTTACCATCGGCCTCGCGCCATAGCATGCCGATTCCGCTCGCAGGACGCGTTCCTCGGCGCCCGACGCGGGGAGTGACTCGACATCTCGGCCCGGGAGGACAGCATGGCCGCCAAGCAGGCGACGCAGGGACCCCAAACGCAGTTGGAAGAAGTCGCAGAGGTCGTCAACACCGTTGTCGACGACACGGCGAGCGTTGCGCCGCGGCGGTTCTTCACGATCCCCGGTCGTGACCCCTTCGACGAGATCGAGTGGGAGACGCGCGACGCGTTGATCCCGGGCAAGGGCGCGCCGGTCTTCGAGCAGCGCGACGTCGAGTTCCCGAAGTTCTGGTCGCAGACCGCCACGAACATCGTCGCCCAGAAGTACTTCCGCGGCCGCATGGCATCGCCCGACCGCGAGCGGAGCGTCAAGCAGATGATCGGCCGCGTCGCGGACACGATCACGGGCTGGGGCGACCAGGGCGGATACTTCGCGTCGGACGACGAGCGCGACACCTTCCATGCCGAGCTGAAGGCGATCCTCGTCAACCAGTACGCGTCGTTCAACTCGCCGGTCTGGTTCAACGTCGGCTTCGAGGAAACCCCGCAGTGCAGCGCGTGCTTCATTCTCTCGATCGACGACTCGATGGAGTCGATCCTCGACTGGATCCGTCGCGAGGGGATCATCTTCCGCGGCGGCTCGGGGTCGGGCCTCAATCTCTCGCGGCTGCGCTCGTCGAAGGAGCAGCTCTCGAAGGGCGGCTACGCGTCGGGCCCGGTGTCCTTCATGCGCGGCGCCGACGCCTCGGCGGGGACGATCAAGTCGGGCGGCAAGACGCGGCGGGCGGCGAAGATGGTCGTGCTCGACGTCGACCACCCGGACATCGACGAGTTCGTGTGGTGCAAGGCCAGGGAGGAGCGCAAGGCGCGCGTCCTCGAGCAGGCGGGCTACGACATGTCGCTCGATTCCTCCGACTGGGCCTCGATCCAGTACCAGAACGCCAACAACTCGGTCCGTGTCACCGACGCGTTCATGGAGGCGGTGACGGAGGGCAAGGAGTGGGCGCTCACGGCGCGCACAGACGGCACGGTCGTCGAGACGGTCGAGGCGCGCGCGTTGCTGCGCGACATGGCCGCGGCAGCATGGGAATGCGCGGACCCCGGCGTCCAGTACGACACGACGATCAACGCGTGGCACACGTCGCCCAACACGGGCCGGATCAACGCGTCGAACCCGTGCTCGGAGTACATGCACATCGACGACTCGGCCTGCAACCTCGCGTCGCTGAACCTCATGAAGTTCCGCAAGGAGGACGGCGAGCTCGACGTCGAGATGCTGGAGCACGCGGTCGATGTCGTCTTCCTGGCGCAGGAGATCGTCGTCGGCTACTCCTCGTACCCGACGCCGGAGATCGGCCGGAACGCGAAGAAGTTCCGCCAGCTCGGCCTCGGCTACGCGAACCTCGGCGCGCTCCTGATGGCGCGCGGGCTGCCGTACGACTCTGACGAGGGCCGCGCCTACGCGGCCGCGATCACCGCGCTGATGACCGGCAGGGCCTACCGCAAGTCGGCCGAGGTCGCGAAGCGGATGGGTGCGCACGCCGGCTACCAGGAGAACCGCGCGCCGATGGTCGGCGTGATCGCGAAGCATCGGGCCGCGGTCGGCAACATCCAGCACCCGGACTCGGTGCCCGACGACCTGCTCGACGGCGCCCGGCGCGCGTGGGACGACGCGCTCGAGATCGGCGAGGTGCACGGCTTCCGCAACGCGCAGTCGACCGTGCTGGCGCCCACGGGGACGATCAGCTTCATGATGGACTGCGACACGACCGGCGTGGAGCCGGACTTCTCGCTCGTCAAGTCGAAGAAGCTCGTCGGCGGCGGCGAGATCACGATCGTCAACAAGACGGTGCCGATGGCGCTCGGCGAGCTCGGCTACGCACCACCCGAGGTCGAGGAGATCGTCGCGTTCATCGACGAGCGCGGGGGCGTCGTGGGCGCTCCGCACCTGAAGACCGAGCACTACCCCGTGTTCGACTGTGCGATCGGCGAGCGTGCGATCCACTACATGGGGCACGTGAAGATGATGGGGGCCGTCCAGCCGTTCATCTCGGGCGCGATCTCGAAGACGGTCAATCTCCCCGAGCAGACGACGATCGACGAGATCGCGCAGCTGTTCGTCGAGTCCTGGCAGCTGGGTGTGAAGGCGATCGCGATCTACCGCGACAACTGCAAGGTCGCCCAGCCGCTGTCCTCCTCGAAGGACGCGCCCGCGGTCGCTCTGCCCGTCGGCGCGACAGGCGTCGTGGCTCATCCGCTGCGGCGGAGGCTCCCGGACGATCGCACCGAGGTGGGCCGGAAGTTCAAGGTCGGCGAGTACGAGGGGTACATCCACGTCGGCCTGTTCGAGGACGGGACGCCCGGCGACATCTTCGTCGACATCGCCAAGGAAGGGACGACGCTCGCCGGGCTCATGAACTCGTTCATGATCTCGGTCTCGCTCGGGCTCCAGTACGGCGTGCCGCTCGAGGTCTACGTCTCGAAGTTCAGCCACATGCGCTTCGAGCCGAGCGGGATGACGAACGACCCCGACATCCGCGCGGCGAAGTCGATCGTCGACTACATCTTCCGGTGGATGGGGAAGAAGTTCCTCACGGCCGACCAGCAGGAGGAGGCCGGGATCCTCACGCCCGAGGTGAAGGCACGGCTCGCAGCCGCGTACTCGGAGAACCCGGGCGCGAACGCAGCGGCTGTGGCCGTCGAGTCTGCGCCCCCGGGCCAGACGGCGCTCTTCAACCAGTGGGAGGACGCGGTCGAATGCGCCCGCTGCGGCGGCCGCATGATCAGGACGGGCTCGTGCTACACGTGCCGCGACTGCGGCACGAACACCGGCTGCTCGTAACCAGCGCCATGCGTCGAGACGAACGGGGCGCTCCGCGCGCTCCGTTCGTCTGCGGCGAAGGACGAGGTCTCCGACCGCGTCCCGACCGACCTGCGCTTCGAAGGGACGCGGTCAGGGACCACGTCCTGGTGCTACGAGCTCTTGCGCGCGGTCGCCTTGCCGCCCTTGCGGCCCGCCGCCTTCTTCTGCGCCGTCGTTCCGCCCTGTCGTGAGTCGCCGCCGGAGCCAGACTTCTTGCCGCCTCGGCTGGACGCTTCCGGCGAGTTGGCGATCTTCGCCGCGCGCTCCTTCGACATGCCCTTGTCCTTGAGCGCCTCGTACTGCTTCTCGTTCTTCACGCTTGGACGCTTGGTCGGCATCTCGGTGCCTCCTCTCGAATTCGACGCAACGCGGAGGTCAGCCGCCTACCCGACGGGCCGTCGCCCAAACCGCGCCGGCGTGTGCGCGGATGCGATGGTGTCGTCGACGAGCGACCGCAACAGGCCGGTCATACCGTCGCGCGCGAACGCCGCGCGCTGTCGTCCCGCGCCGCCGCCGTGCTCCAGAAGCCTCGAGATGCCGTCGAGCGCGTCGGCGTCACCCGACTCCTTCGCGAGCGGACGGAGCTCGGAGACGATGCGCAGGGCAACCTCTCGGAGCGGGCGCAGCGCACCGTCGTCGAGGATCGTCGCGTCCGTCCCGTCGCGGGCGGCGCGGAACGCCGACCAGCTGAGCGCCTCGCTCGGCTCGTGCTCTCCCGGGAGAGTGTCACGCGCGCGCAGCGCAAGCAGGCGCACGAGCGCGCCGAGAGCCGCTGCGCTCTCCAGGGACGACTGGGTATCCATCTCGCGCACCTCGACCGTCCCGTAGTTCGGGTGGATCCTCAGGTCCCACCACAGGAAGGTCGCCTCGGGCGCGTCCGCGACGACGAGTGTCGCCGCCGTTCTCTCCTCCACGTCACCGATGTCGCGCAGCCCGTGCGGGATGCCGCGCCCGGGATACGCGCGCGTGAGCGCCCATCGCGCGCTCGCGAGACCCGAGTCGATGCCGAACCACCACGGGCTGTTCGCGCTCAGGCCGACCAGCAGCGGCAGGTGGCGCCGAAGCTCGTTGAAGACCCGGACGGCGGTGTCCTCGTCGGGCATCCCGATGTGGACGTGGAGGGCCGATTCCGGGGTGCGACGGAGCAGGCCGCGCATCTCGCGCGCGACGCGCTCGTACCGCTCGAGGGGCACGAGGTCGGCGTCTCCGAGCCGGCCCGTCGGGTGGAGACCGCTGGCCATGAGCGTCGCTCCGGCGTCGCGAGCTGCGAGGCGAAGGTCGGCGAGCGCCGCAGCGGCCTCGGCCGCCGACGCGGACGGACGCGAGCGCAGCTCGATCTGGGCTGCGTACGCCTCGTGCCCGGACGCATCGGGCTGGGTGTCCAGCGCCTCGAGCACGTCGCTCGCAACCGGCGCCAGCTGCAGAGTCGACTCGTCGACCAGCAGGATCTCCTCCTCCAGGCCGATCGTGAAGTCGGACCCGAACGCGAAGACGCTCATCGAGCCTCCAGCGCGGCGCGCGCCGCGATCCTGCCCAGCACGAGAGCGGCTGCGAGCCCGCTCGCGTAGCCGCCTCCGGCGATGCCGCCGACGTCGCCCCCGGCTGCGTAGACATCCGGCGCGACGCGTCCGGAGACGTCGACCTTCAGGCCGCCCAGTGTCGTCGTGATCCCGGCGACGACCTCGACAGCCACCTCGCTCCGCGACCGGCGCACGACCCCGCCCGCACGCTCCGCGGCATCGACCATCTCGGCGACCGTTCGTTGGCGGACCCGTGTCTCGAGCTGCTTCCTGGCGATGCGGTACCAGGCTCGTGCCTCCGGGCTGACGCGCCGTCCACTGCACCACGTCGATCTCGGACCAGCTCCGCGTCTCGTATCGCTCCCCATCTCCGTTCTCGACCGTCGCGTGGAGCGCGTAGAGCTGCGCCAGCTCGACGAACTGGGCCTCGGTGACTCGCGCGGGAGGGGCCGGCATGTTGCGCCCGTAGAACTCGTCCATGCCCGATGTGACGTCCGCGCCCGCCTGCGCGGCCGAGCCGAAGGCCGTCGCCGGTACTCCACGGCGTCGCGCGGAGCAGCAGCGCGTCAGCCTCGGGCGTGATGTGCTTCCGCACGAGCGCCCGATCGGCCTGGAAGCCGCCGGTGGCGAGCACGACGGGCATGTTGTCAGGCACCTCGCGGAGCGGCGACGAGAGACGAACGTCGCCGACGACGCGCGTCATGGCCTCGATCAGCGAGCGCGTGGAGAAGCGGGCGCCGACGGTCGCTGGATTGCCGGTCGAGCGCTCGACCACCCGTGCGCCGAGCCGCTCCAGCCAGTCAATGTCGCCGTCCAGTCGATCGTGGACGAGCCGCTGCAGCTCCGGCGAGCCCGCCGGGCACTCGCGACGAAAGCGCTCGAAGTCGCGATAGCGCCACACCACGCCGCTCGAAAGTCCCATCGATCCACCCGGCTCGTCCCCCTTTTCGAGCAGCAGAACGTCGGCGCCACGTTCGCTCGCCTCCACGGCAGCCGCGAGACCGGCCATGCCGGCGCCGGCTACGACGAGGTCGGGCACGCTCAGACGAGCGAGAAGCCCGGCTTGTGCTCGACGTACTCGAGCCTGATCCGATCGGGCCCCCAGACGAAGACGGCCCGCGTGTTCTCCGCGTCGACGACCCGGTCGATCTCGAGACCCCGCTCTCTGGCCTCGTCCTCGACCAGATCGGCAGCGTCGACGAGGAACGCGAGGTGGTTGAGCAATGGGCGCGCGGGCTCCTCGGCGCCGCCGTCGCGCAGCACGACCCGCTTGCCCGCCACGTGAAGCGCGCCGTTCTCCCGGTCGAGGCCCATCGATTCGAGCTCGCTCGCCGTCGTGCTCGGATCCCGCACGCGAAGGACGACGTGATCGAGGTCGGCCGGCTCGTCTCCCGAGACGAGCCCGAGTGGAAGCTCCGCTACTGCATCCACGCACACCACCCCGTCACGCTCGACGAGCTCGAGACCGGCCGCACCGAGGCGGGCGCGCGCATCCTCGAGATCGGGCACGCGCAGAGTCACACGCTCCAGCACGCCGCGCTCCCGCGGCCCGTCGGCGTCGAAGAGCGTCAGCTTCCCGCGGCGGGCGTCGCCGCCGACGAGCGTGAAGTCGTCCGTCCTCTCGATCTCGTGCATCGCGCAGCACCCGGTCAGCAACGCGGCCAGCCGATCTCGCTCGGTGACCCATAGAGCGACGTGGTCGAACGCCTTGATCTCCATGACGACGCTTGTACCCACCACGGCCGACATGCGAACGCGTCGCCGCCGACGGTGCACACTGCGCCGCAGATGCCCGCGGAGCCCGACAACGCCGCCGTGGCCGCGCAGCTCGAGGCGTTCGCCGCTCTCCTCGATCTGGCAGAGACGACGCCGTTCGCCGGACGCGCGTACCGGCGCGCGGCGTCGACGATCCGCGACACGAGAGCGCCGATCATGAAGCTCGTCCGGGAGGGGCGCGAGCAGGAGCTGCGCGGGATCGGGCCGGGAATCGCGGCGCGCCTCCGCGAGCTCGCGTCGACGGGCGCGATCGCAGAACTTGAGGCGCTGCGGAACGAGGCGCGCCCGGAGCTCGTCGCCCTCGGCCGGCTGCTCGGGATCGCGCCACGCCGGATGATCGAGATCGCCACCACGCTCGGTGTCGAGACGCCGGACGACTTTCGCCGCATTGCAGGCGCCGGCGGACTGAGGTCCGTCCCGGGTATCGGCCCGGCGACCGAACGGAAGATCCTGGCACGACTGGACGCCGATCCGAGCACGTCGAGGCGCGGCCTGCTGCTCCACACGGCGCGCGACCTCCTCGAGGGGATCGCGACGGCACTCGGCGGCGAGGTGGCCGGCGACGCTCGCCGTTGGTCGGAGCTCTCGTTCGATCTCTCCGTGGTGGTCGCCGCGACCACCCCGGACGAGGCACTGGAGAGCTTCGAGCGCCTGCCCCAGATCGTGACGGTCGTCGAGCGTGCCGACCGCTCCGCGCTGGGCATCACGGTCGAGGGAGTGCCTGTCGCGCTCCACGTCACAGACCTGGACAGGTTCGGCACAGACCTTCTTCGGCACACCGGATCGCGCGACTACGTCTCGGCGCTCGGCGAGCTGCCGCCCGCCGAGGACGAGGCCGGTGTGTACGAGGCACTCGGAGTGCCCTGGTGCCCGCCGGAGCTTCGGGAGCAACCCTTTCGGGGCTACCCACCGCGCCTCCTCGAGATCGCGGACGTCCGGGGGGACCTCCACTGCCACACGACCTGGTCCGACGGGAGAGCCTCCGTGCTCGAGATGGGAGCGGCCGCACGCGAGCTCGGCTACGAGTACCTCGCGATCTGCGATCACACGCCGAACGTCACGGTCGTGCCCGGCCTGGACGCCGACGCGCTCCGACGCCAGGCGGAGGAGGTCCAGGACGCCAACGACCGCCTTGCGCCGTTTCGCGTGCTCCGAGGCGTCGAGGTGGACATCCGCCGGGACGGGCGGCTCGACCTCCCGGACGACATCCTCGCGGAGCTCGACTGGGTTCAGCTCAGCCTGCATGCGGGGCAGCGCGAGCCGGGCGAGACGCTGACGGCGAAGGTCGTCGAGGCGATGCGCCATCCGGCGGTGAGGTGCCTGAGCCATCCGAAGGGCCGGATCCTCAACCATCGCCCACCCAACGCGCTCGAGCTCGACAGGGTCTTCGATGTCGCGCGGGAGCACGGAGTAGCGCTCGAGGTGAACGGCCTGCCGAACCGGCTCGACCTCTCGGGCGAGCATGTCCGCCTGGCGATCGAGGCGGGCGTCGCCATCGTCGTGTCGACGGACGCCCACTCGGTTCGCGGGCTCGCGAACATGAAGCTTGCCGTCGCCACCGCACGCCGCGGCTGGGCGACGGCGGCGGACGTCCTCAACACGCGACCGCTCGACGAGGTGCTCGCGCTGCGACGTGACTCGTAGCGCCGGACGCCCGCGATAGCCTCCCGGGCGTGCGCGACCTCGGGGAGCTCTTCGAACGCAACCGCGCCTGGGCGGCGGCGATGATCGAGGCGGATCCCGCCTTCTTCTCGGATCTCGCGGACCGCCAGTCGCCCGAGTACCTCTGGATCGGGTGCTCGGACAGCCGTGTGCCGGCGAATCAGATCGTGGGTCTCCAGCCGGGCGATGTGTTCGTCCATCGCAACGTCGCGAACGTCGTCGTCCACACCGACCTCAACTGCCTCTCGGTGCTTCAGTACGCGGTCGACGTCCTAGCGGTGGAGCACGTGATCGTGTGCGGCCACTACGGCTGCGGCGGTGTCGCGGCCGCGCTGCACGGCGCCCGGCACGGGCTCATCGACAACTGGCTCCGCCACGTGATGGACGTCGGGGAGAAGCACAACGACGAGCTGGCCTCCCTCACCGAGGAAGAGCGGCTCGACCGGCTCTGCGAGCTGAACGTGGCAGAGCAGGTCGCGAACGTCTGCCAGACGACGATCGTCGAGGACGCCTGGGCTCGCGGTCAGGAGCTCACGGTGCACGGGCTCGTCTATGGGCTCGAGGACGGCCTTCTGCGCGACCTCGGGGTGACCATCTCGTCGGCCGGCGACATGGAGCGTGCAGTGCACGGCACCTGAGCCGGGGCGCCTGCGGCAGGTGTCGTAGGGTTGGCGCGTGGAAAGCAAGCAGGCCGTCGTCGTCCGCCCGGGGCAGGGGCACCGCGTCGGGAACGTCGAGTTCCTCGCGCGGAGCGGTGACACGCCGCGGTTCAACCTCGCGCTGATCGAGATCCAGCCGCACCGTGAAGGGCCGCCGTCTCATGCACACGCGTCCGAGGACGACGCCTTCTACATTCTCGAAGGCGAGCTCACGTTCGGGGTCGCGGGGGAGCACGTCGTCGCGGGCGCCGGGACCTTCGTCCTCGTTCCGCCCGGTCTGGAGCACACGTTTGCCAATCACGGTGACGACGTCGTGCGAATGATCAACATCCACGCTCCGGCCGGCTTCGATCTCCGGCTCGAGGAGGCACTGAACGTGGGCCGGCGTTTGATCCCATGGGTCAGCCGGGTAGGCCGCTTGCGGCGACCGCGCTTCTCGTAGAAGCTTCGGGGCCAGGAGACGCGTGGGTCACGTTGCCGACATCCTCGAGGGCAAAGGCCGGGAGGTCCTCGCGATCGACGGCTCCGCGACGGTCTACGACGCGATCGCGAAGATGGTGGACGGAAATGTCGGCGCGCTCCTCGTCAACGAGGACGGCCGGCTCGCAGGCATCGTCACGGAGCGCGACTACCTGCGCCGCGTCACCCTCCAGGGACGCGACGAGCGGACGACGCCGGTCCGCGAGATCATGACCTCCGAGCTCGTCTACGTCGGGCCGGACGCGTCGATCGACGAGTGCATGGCGGTGATGACGGAGCGCAGGATCCGTCATCTGCCCGTCCTGTCGGAGGGTCGCGAGGTGCTCGGCATCGTCTCGATCGGCGACGTGGTGAAGTTCCAGTCCAAGGAACAGAGCGTCCAGATCCGGTTCCTCACCGAGTACATCTCGGGATAGATCACACCCGGTCGCGGGGACGACCCCGCGGCGGCCCTAGACTGGCCGGCGTGGACGCCCGGGCTCTCGAGCTGCTCGAGCTTCCCGAGGTTCTCGAGCGGCTCGCATCGCTGGCCGTCACAGAGCCTGGGCAAGCCGCCGCGCTCGTCCTGGAGCCGTCACCACACCCCGACGAGGTCGCAGCCCGCCAGGAACTGACCTCCGAGGCGGTCGCCCTCCTCGACCACGCGGCAGAGCCGGAGCTCGGCGGCGTTCGGGACGTGCGCCCCGCCCTCGAGCTCGCTGCTCGCGGCAGCGCGCTCGAGCCGGCGGCTCTCCGGGCGATCGCGACCGCGGTCGCCTCGGCGACGGCTGCACGCGCAGCGCTGGAGTCGTTCGGCGCCGCGCCTCGCCTCGTGGCGATCGCGGAGCGCATCGACCCCGACCTCAGGTCGGTCGCCGACCTCGTGGACCGCGCGGTAGAGGAGGATGGAAGCGACCTGCGCGACAACGCATCGGCAAGCCTCCGCCGCCTCCGGCGCGAGCTTCGCGAGGGACGTGCCCGCCTCGCAGACCGCCTGCGGAGGCTGGCGCGCGACCCGGGGGTGCGCGAGCACCTGCAGGACGACTTCGTCACCGAGCGGTCCGGGCGACCCGTGCTTGCGCTGCGAGCGTCGTCGCGCGCGAGCGTGCCGGGGATCGTCCACGACAGCTCGGGCTCCGGGCAGACGCTGTTCGTCGAGCCGTTCGCGGTCGTCGAGGACTCGAACCGGCTGCGGGAGGCCGAGAGCGCGGAGCGCGAGGAGGTTGCACGCATCCTCCGCGAGCTGTCGCACGAGGTCGGCGCGCGCGCCGACTCGCTCAGCGCCCTCGTCGAGGCGGCCGGCGAGATCGACCTCGCTCTCGCTTCCGGCAGCCTCTCTCGTCGATGGCGGGGCGCGCTTGTGTTGAATCACCGCAAGGTCATCCTGCGCGGCGCCCGACACCCGCTTCTCGACCCCGAGGTGGCGGTCCCGATCGACCTCGAGCTCGACGACCTGCGCGCGGTCGTGATCTCCGGCCCGAACACCGGAGGCAAGACCGTCGCCCTGAAGACCCTCGGTCTTGCCGCGGTGCTCCACCAGTGCGGGCTGCGGCCGCCCGCAGACGAGGTCGAGCTCCCCGTCTTCGACCAGGTGCTCGCAGACATCGGCGACGAGCAATCGATCGCGATGAGCCTCTCGACCTTCTCGGGCCACATCCGGAGCCTCGTCGCGATCCTCGCGCACGCGACCGACCGCTCGCTCGTGCTGCTCGACGAGGTCGCCGCCGGCACGGATCCCGTCGAGGGCGCCGGCCTCGCGCAGGCGTTGCTGGCACGCCTCGCCGGCCAGGCGCGGCTCACGGTCGCCACGAGCCACTACCCGGAGCTCAAGGAGTGGGCCTCGGCGACGAAAGGAGTCGCGAACGCGGCGACCGGGTTCGACCCCGAGACGCAGGCGCCGCTCTACCGCATCGCGGTCGGCCGCCCTGGCACCTCGCACGCCCTTCGCATCGCGGAGCGGCTCGGGCTGCCGCGCGAGGTCGTCCGCGACGCGAGAGAGCAGCTCGCGCCCGAGCGGCTTCGGATCGCCGAGCTCCTCGCCGAGGCGGAGGCGGCGGAAGGGCAGGCGGCCGAGGCGAGGGCTCGGGCGGAGGACGAGCACGCCGCGGCGTTGCGCGCCCGCGCCGCGGCCGAGAGCCGGGGCACGGAGCTCGAGCTGGAGATCGAGCGCGTGCGCGAGGCAGCCAACGCCGATCGCGACCGCGTCGTCGCCGCCACGGAGCTCGAGCTCACCGACGCCAGGGCCGAGCTGGAGAAGCTGCGGACGGAGATCCGTGCCGCGCGGAAGCTCGAGCGAGATCGGCGGCGAGCGACGACGCCGACCGCTCTCGCAAAGGAGCGGGAACGTGACCGGCGCCTCGGCGCCGCCTCCGAGCGCGCTTCCCGTGCCGCTCGCTCTCTGAGAGCACATGAGGAGCCGCTGCACCAGACGGCGCCGCTCGCGGCCGGCGACCCGGTCGTCGCGCCGGAGCTCGGCGTCCGCGGAACGATCGCCGAGCTCGTCAAGGACGACGCGGTTGTCGTCGGACGCGGCGGTCTACGCGTCCGCGTGCCTGTCGCCCGCCTGCGCCCCGATCGCGATGCCCAGGCGGAGGACGCCGACGAGAAGGCGGTCACGGTTCGCGCGACCGCGCCGACCGACGCCTCCGATGAGCTCGACCTCCGTGGCCGAACGGCGCAGGAGGCACGCGAGGCTCTCCGCGCGTTCGTCGACACGGCCGCGCTCGCCGGACGGACGGAGGTGCGGGTCGTCCACGGGCGCGGCACGGGCGCCGTGCGCTCGGCCGTCCGCGACGAGCTCGGGAAGCACCCGCTCGTCACGTCGCACCAGTCGGAATCGGCGGACGGCGCCACCCTCGTGCACCTCGGCAGCTAGAGGTTTACGGCAGGCGACGGCTGGGGCACACTCCAGCCATGTCACGCGTGAGGCTCGTCCTCCTCGTCGTCGCGGGATTGCTCGTCCTGGTTGCGGCGGGGTGCGGAGGAGACGACGAGTCCGACACAGCCGAACCGCCGGCAGCGACGACGACGGAGACGACCGACGATGACGGCGGCGAGTCGGGTGACGCTGCGAACGGCGAGACCGTGTTTGCCTCCGCAGGCTGCGGTAGCTGCCATACGTTCGAGGCGGCCGGGTCGACGGGCGCCATCGGGCCCAACCTCGACGACTCCTCGGCATCGTTCGATGCGGTCGTGCAGCAGGTGACGAACGGCGGCGGCGCGATGCCCGCGTTCGGGGACGAGCTCTCCGAGCAGGAGATCCGCGACGTGGCGGCGTTCGTCACCGGCGAGTCCTGAGCCCGACCGGCACGTAACGGAAACACTGTCGGCCCGGCGTCGGCCGTCACGGCTACCCTGCGGGGTTCGTGTCCGAACCGGCCCTACGCCCCGTGCCGACCGCTCTGGGCACCCTCGAGCTGCTCTGGCAAGAGGACGCAAGCGCGCTTGCGCTCCTCCGTGACACGTCGGGATCGCTCGTGCCGGCGCCTCTCGAGCCCGGCGCCCCCACGGTTGCCGAGCTCGGCGAGGTCGGAGAGAACGTCGACGCCCGACGTCTCTCGCTGGGCGAGCTGCTCGACCTCGAGGCCGGGCCGCTCGAGCTCGGCGGGACGGCTCGCGTCGTCCTGGCGATCGTGGAGCGCGCACGGCGCTCGCTCGCAGAGGGGCTCGTCCATCCGCACCTTCAGGCGGGCGACGGCAGCTGGCACGGCCTCTGGGGCGCGACGATCGACGAGTCCGTCCGGGACGAGCTGGACGAGATCGCGGATGCCGCTCCGGGAATCTGCGCGACTGCCTTCGACGGCGACGTCGACGCCTTCGTCGACGATCTCTACGGCTGCGCGATCGATGAGCTCGCGCGCCGTGCGCTGCATGGGGTAAGAGCCACTCCGCCCTCACGTCTCCGTGACAGCGCTCCGGAGCGCCTGCTCGCCGCGCTCCATACGGACGACCCGACGCTGCCCGCCGACGGCGGGTACGCGGCGCTCGAGCGACGCCTCAGCGCGTGGGTCGACGGTGGCCTCGGCCGGCGCTCGCGCGCCCCCTGGAACGTCGGGCTCCGACTCGACGAGAAAGACGACAAGCCCGGCGACGGCCCGAGCGTCGTCGTCGAGCTGCTGCTCCAGGCGGCCGACGACCCGACGCTCGCGCTTCCGGCGTCGCTCCTACAGCGCGACGAGGACGTCTTCGCGTTCCTCCGAGACGGCGATCCGCGCGGAGCGATCGAGCGCCGCCTCGAGACGATCGGCCCGATCCTCGCCGACGCCGGCCTCCCTCCACTCGACGCGGAGATGCCCGAGGCAACCCTCGACCACGACCAGGTGCGCGCGCTCCTCGCACGCGCGAGACCTCGGCTGGAGGAGCTCGGCGTGCCGGTGCTCCTCCCACGAGCCTGGGTCGCGTCGCCGAGCACGGTGCGCGTCAACCTCGTCGCCGCAGGCTCGCCGTCCACGTCCAGCGGATTTTTGACGCGTGACGCGATCGCTTCCTTCGACTGGCGACTCGCGATCGGCGACGTGGAGCTGACGGAGGAGGAGCTCGCCGAGCTTGCAGCGGCGAAGGAGCCGTTGATCCGGCTCCGCGGGAGGTGGCATGCCGTGCGGGAGTCGGACGTCGAGCGCGCGCTCCGGTTCCTGGAGCGGCGCTCGCACCCACCCGGAATCGTCGAGCTCGTTCGCGCCATCTCGGGGCTCGAGACCGAGGAGGCCGGCGTCGAGCTCGGCGAGGTCCGTCTCGACGAAGGACTGGACGCGCTCCTCGCGGGCGTCGACGACCGGCGCTTCCAGCCGCTCGCGACCCCTTCGGGAATGAGCCACGGGCTGTTCGGCTTCCAGGAGCGGGGCCACGGCTGGCTGCGGCTGCTCGGCGACCTGCGGGTCGGCGGGATCCTCGCCGACGACATGGGGCTCGGCAAGACGGTGCAGGCGATCGCGACCCTGGTGTCGGAGCGGGAGGGCGCGCAGGTCGGGCCGACGCTCGTCGTCTGCCCGATGAGCGTTACGCAGCAGTGGGCACGTGAGATCGCGCGGTTCGCGCCGGCGCTCGCGGTGCACGTCCACCACGGGCCGAACCGGCTGGTCGGCCTAGCATTCGCGAGCACAGCGCGGCGCAGCGACGTCGTCGTCACCTCGTACGACGTGGCCACGCGAGACGTCGACACGCTGGCGTCCGTCGAATGGGATCGGCTGCTCCTCGACGAGGCGCAGGACGCGAAGAATCCGCGCACGAAGCGCCATCGCGCTCTCCGCCGCATCCCGCGGCGACGCGCGCTGGCGCTCACGGGAACGCCGATCGAGAACCGGCTCGGGGAGCTCTGGGCGATCATGGATCTCGTCAATCCCGGACTGCTCGGGTCGCACCAGGCGTTCGAGCGGACGTTCGCCCGTCCGATCGAGCACCGGCGGGACGCGTACGCCCTCGAGCGTCTCCGCTCGCTCGTCGGCCCGTTCGTCCTCCGGCGCGCAAAGGACGCGCCCGAGGTCGAGCTGGACCTTCCCCCGATCACGATCACGAAGGTGCCGTGCCTCCTCACGGTCGAGCAGGCCGGGCTCTACCGGGCGACCGTCGATCGCTGGATGCCGCGGATCGAGGAGCACGAGCGGCGGTTCGATCGGCGCGGGGCCGTGCTCGCGATGCTGGGACAGCTCAAGCAGGTCTGCAACCACCCGGAGATCGTCGTCCCGACCGGCAAGGAGCTCGAGGGCCGGTCGGGCAAGCTCGAGCGCCTCGTGGGGATCCTCCAGGACGTCCCCGCGGAGGACAAGGCGCTCGTCTTCACGCAGTACCCGGGCTTCGATCGCCTGGCGCCGCACCTCGCGGAGCGGCTCGGCCGTGACGTGGGTTTCTTCCACGGCGGCCTCTCGGCCGGCGCGCGGGACGAGCTCCTCGCCCGCTTCGACGGCGTCGCCGGCCCCTCGGTCCTGGTCGTCTCGCTTCGGGCGGGAGGACGAGGGCTGAACCTGCCCGCTGCGAACCACGTCGTCCACTTCGACCGCTGGTGGAACCCGGCCGTCGAGCAACAGGCCACGGATCGCGTGCACCGCCTGGGGCAGAGAAAGCACGTCTGGGTGTCCAGCCTCATCTGCACGGCGACCGTCGAGGAGCGGATCGACGAGCTGCTCGAGGCGAAGCGTGAGCTCGCCGACCAGGTGATCGCGTCACCCGCCGACGACTGGCTCGCCGAGCTCGATCTCGACACGATCCGCGCAGCGGTCGCCCTCATGCCCGAGGCCGTCGTGGAGGCTGCATGAGCATCGAGGTCGAAGGCGGTCGCGCGCTGATCGTCGAGGACGACAGCGATCGGATCGGCGCCGGGCCGTGGGCGCGGTGGCTCGCGAGCGCCGTCGTGCCCGACGAGTCCTCCGCACGGGCCGAGCGCGGCCGGTCCCTGGCCCGAGACGGGGCCGTCGACTCCGTCGTCGTCGGAGCCGGGACGATCGCCGCTCGCGTCACCGGCTCGACCGGCAACATCTACGCCGTCACGATCGACACGGCGCCGATTCCGCCCAGCGCATGGCAGGCGGCGACCCGAGCCGTGCGCACCCGGCCCTCGCTTGCCGCAGGGGCCGAGGGCCGGGCGCAGTCGGTTCACCTGGCGCACCTCCTCGCGACCGAGCACGGCGCCGCGCTCGCGCCCCCACCCGCAGGCGTTCTGCGCACGTGTACCTGTCCGGACGACGCTGCGGCCTGCAAGCACGTCGCCGCCGTTGCGTTCGCGGTCGCGGACGCAATCGACCGCGATCCCGCGCTCTTCCTTCGCTGGCGAGGCTGCGAACCGATCGAGCCGCGCGGAGCCGGCGCGAGGGATCCCTGGGAGGCCGGCGCGCTTCCGGCGCCGAGGCCCGCGCGACCGCTTCCCGCAGGCGCGGTGCTCAAGCGACTCGGACGGAGCGGCATCCGGGTGGGCGGCATCGATCTCGCGGATGCGCTGACGCCCGCCTACGAGGCATTCGCAGCCACGCGCGACGCCTCGGCATGACGTCCGCGTGGAACCGTGTGTGGCGGCGCGACCGCCGCCCCGGCTGACCTACGATCGCTCTCGTGGAGCAGCGCGCACTCGGCCGAAGCGGCGTCGCCGTCACGCGGATCGTGCTCGGCTGCGGAAACTTCGGCGGCATCGGCTCGGCCCCCGCGTTCTTCGGCCAGGGGACGAGCCGTGACGACGCGTTCCGGCTGCTCGACGAGGCGTGGGACCTCGGCGTTCGGGCACTCGACACGGCCGACGCGTACGGCGGCGGTCGGAGCGAGACCTTCATCGGCGAGTGGCTCGCAACGAAAGGCGCCGACGTGCGCGATCAGGTGGTGATCGCGACGAAGACGTTCAACCCGATGAGCGAAGGCGCAGATCGTGGGCTCGGCCGCGCCCGGATCCGCCGTCAGGTGGAGACGAGCCTGCGTCGGCTCGGCGTGGAGCGGGTTCCCCTCTACATGGCCCACGACTTCGACGACGACGTCCCACAGGAGGAGACTCTCCTCGCCTTCGACGAGCTCGTGCGGGCCGGGACGATCGGCGCCGCCGGCGCCTCGAACTTCACGGCGGAGCAGCTCGCCGAGGCGCTCGAGCTCTCCACGCTCGAGGGCCTCACCCGCTACGAGTGGGTGCAGAACTCCTTCTCGCTCCTGGCGCAGGGCGACCGGGAGACGGTCTTCCCCCTGTGCCACGAGCACGACATCGGCTACACCCCGTTCGGGCCGCTCGCCGGGGGCTGGCTGACGGGCAAGTACCGGCGTGGCGAGGCGCCTCCGCCGGGGTCGCGCATGACCCTCAGGCCGGAGGGGGGCGAGCGCTACCGCACGGACGCGACGTTCGACGCTCTCGAGGCGCTCGAGCGGGAAGCCCTGGCCCGTGGTATCTCCATCGCCGGGCTTGCCCTGGCATGGCTTCTGCACGTGCCGGAGGTGAACCGCCATCGTCGTCGGGCCGAACACCGTCGAGCAGCTCGGGCCGGTGCGCGAGGCGCTCGACGTGCACCTCGACGCCGCCGAGCACCACACGATTGGAGGGCTGTTCCCGTGAGTGTCCTCGTGCTGTCCGACGCGGACGTGCGCGAGCTCCTCGACATGGAGTCGTGCATCGCCGCGATGGAGGGAGCCCTCGCCGCACTGGCCCGGAACGAGCTCACGATGCCGCTGCGCTTCGTGGTCCGCCCGCCGGGCGAGCAGCTGCTCGGGCTGATGCCTGCGCACCGCGGGGGCGACGACCCCCTCTTCTCGCTGAAAGAGATCGTGATCGCACCCGCGAACGCGGGGCGCGGCCTCGACCCCCACCAGGGCGCCGTCCTGCTCCACGACGGCGAGACCGGAGTGTTGCAAGCGATGCTCAATGCCTCCGCGATCACCGAGATCCGAACAGCGGCGGTGTCCGCGGTCGCGACGAAACTGCTGGCGCGGACGAATGCGCGACGCGTCGCGATCCTCGGCGCGGGAGTGCAGGCCCGCTCGCACGCGCACGCGATGCGGACGATCCTCCCCGATCCGGAGCTGCGGGTGTGGAGCAGGACGCCGGCGCATGCGGAGGCGCTCGCGCTCGAGGCCCACGGGGTCGTGTGCGAGAGCGTCGAGGAAGCGCTCGCAGGCGCCGAGGTGGTCTGCACGTGCACCGCCGCACGGGAGCCGATCGTCCGACGCGAGTGGCTCGAGCCGGGCGTGCACGTGAACGCCGTTGGATCCTCGGTCCCGTCGGCGCGTGAGCTCGAGTCATCCGTAGTCGCCGCTGCGTCGCTCTTCGTCGACCGGCGGGAGTCGACCGTCAACGAGTCCGGCGACTACCTTCGCGCCGTCGAGGAGGCGGGGATCGGCCCCGACCACATCCGGGCCGAGCTCGGTGAGCTCCTCGTCGGCGCTCACCCGGGTCGACGCGACGACGAGGAGCTCACGCTGTTCAAGTCCCTCGGGCTCGCAGTGGAGGATCTGGCCGCCGCCGCGCTCTGTGTCGAACGCGCACGGGCGAGCGGCGTGGGTGTCGAGGTGCCGTTCTGATCCCGCGAGAGGCGATCGAGCGCGCACGTGCGATCACGGCCGACGCTGTGACGGCGAGCCCGCTCGTGCGCCTCGACGTCGATGCGCCGTGCGAGATCTGGCTGAAGCTCGAGTGCCTCCACCCCATCGGCTCGTTCAAGCTGCGCGGAGCGACGAGCGCGATCCGTCAGGCGGCGCCGGAGGAGTGGCGGCATGGCGTCTGGACGACGAGCGCGGGCAACATGGCGCAGGGCGTCTGCTGGGTGGCGAGAGACCTGGGCGTGCCGGCCGCCGTCGTCGCGCCCGATCACGCGCCCCGGGCCAAGCTCGACGCGATCGAGCGGCTCGGCGGCCGGGTCATTTCGGTGCCGTTCGACACGTGGTGGGAGACGATGGAATCGGGGGTCTACCCCGGGCTCGAGGGGCTCTTCGTCCACCCGGTGCTCGACGAGCGGGTCATGGCCGGGAACGGGGTGATCGGTCTCGAGCTCGCCGAGCAGCTCGAAGGATTCGACACGGTGCTCGTCCCGTGGGGCGGCGGCGGCCTCTCGACGGGGATCGCGAGCGCGCTCGCGGTGGCAGCGCCCGACGTCCGCGTCGTGGCGTGCGAGCCGGAGACCGGCGCCCCGCTTACCGCGTCGCTCGCGGCCGGTCGCTCGGTGGGTGTCGACTACACACCGTCGTTCGTCGACGGCGCCGGCTCGAAGGCGCTCCTCGCGCCGATGTGGGACCGCGCGCGGTCGCTCGTCGTCGGAGCCGTGGCGCTTCCGCTTGCAGACGTCGCGGAGGCGATCCGCATTCTGGCGACGCGTGCGCGAGTCGTCGCGGAGGGCGCAGGCGGGCTCTCGTTGGCGGCTGCCCTCGCCGGGCACGGCGGCACCGGCAGGGTCGTGTGCATCGTCTCGGGCGGGAACATCGACCCCGACCGACTCGCTCGGATCCTGGTCGGTGAGGTGCCCGACTAGGAGCTAGCAGCGCCGGCGCACGGTCTCGGCGACGCCGAGCTTCACCCATTCGAGCGGCAATGCGACCGCGTCGCGGTACCAGGGGTCGTCGACACCGACGCCCACGACGCGGACGCCCGCACAGCGCCCGAGGACCCGGTCGACCCGCAGGCGCTGGTAGCTCGGCGACACGACGACGACGGTGTCCCAGTTGCGGTTCTCGGCGACTCGCGCAATCGCCTGGAGCTCTCCACCGCGCGCGAACGGTCCTCCGACCACGCAGACGACGGTCTCGGGCGGCTTCCTGCAGAGCCGCCTGCGCGCGTCGTCCCGCCCTGTCCGGGTGGACGTGACGACGAGCGTCGGCGCGATGCCGCCGCCGACGAGAGCCTGACCCGCAGGCAGGCTCCGCTCGGATCCCGTCAGGACGACGACGGCGTCGGCATCCGATGGAAGCGAGTCGTCGTCCGCGAGCAGGATGAGAGAGCCCAGTCCCCAGGCGGCAACCAACCCGACGGCGCACACCACGAGAAACCGTCGCACGCTCACAGCGTGACACCTCGATCGGTCGTCGTCGCTCCCCCATTCGGTAGAACCGGACGATGCCCGTGCCGCTCGCCGCCGTGCGCAGAATCGCCTTGGATGCGCAGGGTTACGCGGCGCGTAGCCGTCGCGGCACGACCGCTGAGGTCGACGCGGCGGTTCGGAGGCTCTCGTGCGTCCAGCTCGACTCGATCTCGACGGTCGAGCGGAGTCATCGGATCGCACTCGGATGCCGCGTCGGGGCGTACCCGCGCGACGCGGTCTCGCACCTTCTCGAGCGCGGCAAGCTGATCGAGTACTGGGCCCACGAGGCCTGCCTCCTCCCGAGCGAGGAGTGGGCCCTGGTCCGTCCCGCCATGCAGAGTGGGGGCCGGCGATGGTACGGCCAGGTCGACAAGACGCACCCGCATCTGCGCGAGCACGTGCTCGAGGAGATCCGCGATCGCGGTCCACTGGGCTCACGTCACTTCGACGGCGCCGCGCGGCAGGGAGAGATGTGGGGCTGGAAGCCGGCGAAGCAGATGCTCGAGCTGCTCTGGAACCACGGCGAGCTCGTCGTCGCGGGCCGCCAGGGATTCCAGCGGCTCTACGACCTTCCCGAGCGGGTCCTCCCGCGTTCGATCCTCGCCGCGCCCACCCCCACGGAGCCCGAGCGGCTGCGGACGCTGGCGGTGCGCGCCGTCGAGGCACGCGGCGCCCTCACGGAGCGCGGGATCGTCGAGCACTGGCGCCTCCGGGGAGGGGCTGCGCGAATCAAGCCGTCCGTCGACGCGCTCGTCGCAGACGGCCTGCTCGAGCGGCTCGACGTGGACGACGGCGGACCGCCGGTCCTCGTCCCCGCCGGAACGGAGCGCGACCGACCGGCCTCGAGTCGCGCACTTCTCCTCTCGCCCTTCGAGAACCTGCTCTGGGATCGGCCCTTCGCACGCCGCGTCTTCGGCTTCGACCACCTCATCGAGGTCTACAAGCCTGCGCCGCAGCGCCGGTACGGGTACTACGTGCTGCCGCTCCTCTGGCGCGACCGGATCGTCGGCCGCGCCGACCTGAAGTCGGAACGCGCGAGCGGCGAGCTCGTCGTCAAGGCCTTCCACCTCGAGGACGGCGTGCGGGCTTCGACTTCGCTCGACACGGCGTTCGAGAGGGCGCTCGACCGGCTGCGGCGGGTGATCGGCCTGGAGACCGTGCGTCGGTGATCGAGCTCTCGCTCGCCGAGGCGCGGCGGCTCGCGGTCACGGCTCAGCTCCTGGACGGCCGGGCGCCAGAGACGGTGACGGAGGTCGTGCGCGCGCTCGGCTCCGTTCAGGTCGATCCGGTCGCCGCGGTCGCGCGGGCCGAGCGGATGGTCCTGTTCAGCCGGTTGGGGCCGTACGACGTCTCCGAGCTCGAGAGCGCGCTCGAGCGGGGCGATCTCTTCGAGTACTGGGCGCACATCGTCCCGGCGACCGACTACGGAATCCACCGCGAGGCGATGCGGCGGTACCCGCGCGGCGACGGCGCACGGGCACGCTACGTCCGCGAGTGGCTCGCTGCCAACGCCCCGTTCCGCCGATACGTCCTGCGCGAGGTCCGGCGGCGTGGGCCGCTTCTCTCGCGCGACCTCGAGGACCGCTCGACCGTGCCGTGGCGGACCGGTGGCTGGAACGACGGCAAAGGGGTCGGGCGGATGCTCGACATCCTCTGGTTCCGCGGCGAGATCGCGATCGTCGGGCGGGTGGGGAACGAACGCTCGTGGGACCTCGCATCGCGACGGCTGCCGCAGAACGAGCCTCGGTGGCGACCACGAGACGTCGCTCGCGCCGTCGTCGAGGGAGGGCTTCGCCGGAAGGGCGTCGCACGTCGCAACGAGTTCGGATGGATGTTCGACGGCGTGCCACCGAGCGCGGACGACGCCTTCGGATCTCTCGTTCGCGACGGGGTCGCGGTGCCCGTCCGCGTTGCCGGCCTGGCGGGTGACTGGTGGGCGCATCGCGAGATCCTCGAGAGCGAGGCCGGCGCGCCGCGCACGGTCCTGCTCTCGCCGTTCGACCGGCTCGTCTACGACCGAGAGCGCACCGCGGAGCTGTTCGGGTTCCGCTACCGGCTCGAGATGTACGTCCCGCAGGCGAAGCGGGAGTACGGCTACTACGTGCTCCCGATCCTCCACGGCACCTCGCTGATCGGTCGCGTTGACGCCACGTTCGACCGAAAAGCCAGCGTCCTCCGCGTCGACGGTGTCTGGGCGGAGCGTGGCGCTCCCGTCCACGCCGGCAAGGATGTCTCCGACTCGTTGGCTGAACTGGCAACCTGGATCGGTGCCGAGAGTGTCCGAGTCGGCCGGCGGACTCCTCGCGCCTGGACGAAGGCGCTCCGTGCCTAGCGCCGTCAGGCGCGGGCTCGGCGCCCGCACGACGACGCCCGGACGGCTGGTCGATCCGGCAGAAGCGCGTCGGATCGCCGTTCGCGCGCAACTGCTGGACGGGTCGGCCACGAGCGTCATCGAGACGGTCCGTCACCTCGGCTTCCTCCAGATCGACCCGATCGCTACCGTCGCGCCCGCGCAGCACCTCGTCCTCTGGAGCAGGCTCGGCGCCTACGACGTCGCAGAGCTCGACCGGCTGCTCTGGGTCGAGCGCGCGCTCTTCGAGTGGGACGCCCTCCTGTGGCCGATGGAGGAGCTTCCCCTCGTGCGCGGGCTGATGCGTCGCTGGCGGACCTCGAGCCACTCGCACTCCGAGCGGTGGGTCCGCACGTTCGTGGCGGAGAACCAGTCGTTCCGTCGCTATGTGCTGCGCGAGCTCGAGCGCCACGGCCCGCTGCTCTCGCGCGCCCTCGAGGATCGCTCCCGCGGCGAGCGCGAGCGGCACCGCTGGTACGGCTCGCGCAAGGTGGGGCTGATGCTCACGTCGCTCCACCTGCGGGGCGAGGTCGCGGTCGCGGGGCGCCTCGGCGGCCAGCGACTGTGGGACCTCGCCGAGCGGGTTCTGCCGGAGACCGAGGCGCTCTCGTTGCGCGACGCGGAGCGCGCTCTCGAGGAGAGGCGCTTCCGCGCGCTGGGGGTCCGGCGGACGCGCGCGGGATGGGAGGCGCACGCCGATGCGACCGACGGGACCGTGCCGGAGCGCGTGACGCTGCTCTCCCCCTTCGACCGCCTGATCCACGACCGCGACCGCGCCGAGGCGCTGTTCGGGTTCCACTACAGGCTCGAGATGTTCGTGCCGAGGGCGAAGCGCGAGTACGGCTACTACGTCCTGCCGATCCTCCGCGGGGCGGAGTTCGTGGGGCGCATCGAGCCGGTCTTCGACCGTCGCAGCCGTGTCCTCACCGTGAACGGCGCGTGGGCGCAGCCGGGGGCGCCTGCCGACGCGGGACAGGGGATCCGCGCGGCGCTCGAGGGGCTCGCCTCGTGGCTGGGAGCGGAGTCGGTGATGGTCGGCCGGAAGGTGCCGCGCGCCTGGGAGGCCTCGCTTCGCGGCTGACGAGGTGCAGGAGGAGGGACGCGGCTCGAGCCACCTCCCGGGCACTACGATCCCTTCCATGCACTTCGAGACCAGGGCGATCCATGCCGGCCAGGCCCCGGACCCGGCGACGGGCGCGCTCGCCACGCCGATCTACCAGACGTCGACGTTCGCGCAGGAAGCGGTCGGCGTCAACAAGGGCTACGACTACGCCCGCGTCTCGAACCCGACCCGGACGGCACTCGAGGAGTGCCTCGCCTCGCTCGAGAACGCAGCGCACGGGCATGCGTTCTCGTCCGGGCTCGGCGCGACGACCTCGATCATGCACCTGCTCGACCCCGGCGACCAGGTCGTCTGCGTGAACGACGTGTACGGCGGCACGTACCGGATGTTCTCGCAGGTCTACGAGCCGAAGGGCTACCGGTTCACCTATGCGACACCGGACCAGCTGTCGTCCGACCCCGACGCGCATGTCGCCGACGCGCGGCTGGTCTGGATCGAGACACCGACGAACCCGCTGCTCAACATCGTCGACATCGCGGCGGTCGCCGCCGCCGCGAAAGCGGCCGGCGCGCTCCTCGTCGTCGACAACACATTCGCGACGCCGTATCTCCAGACACCGCTCGATCTCGGCGCAGACATCGTCCTCCACTCGACGACGAAGTACCTCGGCGGCCACTCGGACGTCATCGGCGGTTTCGCTGCGACGAACGACCCGACGATCGCCGATCGCCTGCGCTTCCTCCAGAAGTCACTCGGCGCCGTGCCAGGGCCGTTCGACTCCTGGCTCGTGCTGCGCGGCGTCAAGACGCTCGCCGTCCGGATGGATCGCGCGTGCGAGAACGCGCGGGCGGTCGTCGCGTTCCTCGAGGAGCACCCGCGCGTCACCGGCGTGCTGTGGCCCGGCCGCCCCGACCACCCCGGGCACACGATCGCAAAGCGTCAGATGCGTGACTTCGGCGCGATGGTCTCGTTCCTGCTCGAGACGGAGGAGGAGACGGTCGAGTTGGTGGCTCACACCGATGTGTGGACTCTCGCCGAGAGCCTCGGCGGCGTGGAGAGCCTCATCGAGCATCCCGCCCGGATGACGCACGCCTCCACCGCGACCGGCCCGTTCGCCGCTCCGGACAACCTCGTGCGACTCTCCGTCGGGATCGAGTCCGCGGAGGATCTCGTCGCGGACCTTGCCAAGGCGCTGGCGGCGACGCCCGCCCGCGCCTGAGCGGGCGGGCGTCGCCCGGCTCTACCCTGCGACGATTCGGAACTCCGCGCCCGTCGGGTCGGCCGCGCGTGCGAGGCGCCCGTACGGCGTGTCCTCCGCGGGCTGGATCACCTTGCCGCCGAGCTCGACGATCTTCTCGAGCACCGCGTCCGCGTCGTCGACCTTGAAGTAGATCGCCCAGTGGGGCGGGTCGGCGTCCCCGGATACGGCGGTGTCGTCCATGATCCCGGCGAGCTGGTTGTCTCCCTCGCCGAGGGTCGTGTAGCGGAACTCGTCCGTGTCGCTCACCGTGTGCGCGTCCCACTTGAAGACGTCGCGGTAGAAGCTCACGGCCTTGTCGTACTCACGCGTGTGAAGCTCGAACCACGTCGGCGTGCCGACCTCCCCGGTGATCTCGAACCCCTGCTGCGTGCCAGGCTGCCAGGCGCCGACGGCGGCTCCACCTGGATCGCGCACCATCGTTGACCTTCCGTTCTCGCCGACGGTCATCGGCTCGAAATCGACCTTGCCGCCCTGCTTGGACGTGGCCGACGCGACCGCCTCGACGTCGTCGGTCATCAGGTGGATGCTCCAACCGTCCGGATAGCCGGCCTGGCCGTCGTTGTGCATGCAGCCGCCGACATGCTTGCCGTCCTTCGTGAACGTGAAGTAGCCGCCGAACCCCTCCTGCGGCTCCTCGGCCTTCCAGCCGAAGAGCTCGCTGTAGAACGTCGTGGCCTTGGCGGTGTCCGAGCTGTAGAGGTCGATCCAGCACGGAGCGCCGACCACCAATGTTGGTGCGGGCATTTACAGCCTCCCTTGTCGGATGCGATGTCGCGGTGATGACTGGCTCGCCGCGGGAAAGTCATCGCCCGCCTCTCCGACGCTAGGCGACCGGGTCGCCGCACGGGGTACGGATAACCCGAGATAGCGTCCTGTCGTGTCACACGAGCCGATGGACCTTCTCCACACCGGCGACCGCCGTGCGATCGGCTCGTACCTCGTCGAGACCGACGACGGCCTGGCTCTGCACGATTGCGGCCCCGCCAGCTGCGTACCCGCGCTCCTGGACGCACTCGGCGCCCGCGGCGTCGAGCTCCGGGACCTCCGTCATCTGCTGCTCTCCCACATCCATCTCGACCACGCAGGGGCCGCGGGGGTGCTCGTCAGAGAGCACCCGGAGCTCGTCGTCCACGTCTCCGAGATCGGGGCGCCGCACGTCGTCGACCCGTCCCGACTCGAGGCGAGCGCCCGGCGGCTCTACGGCGACAGCTTCGACGTGCTCTGGGGCGAGCTCGCGCCCGTGCCCGGACAGAACGTTCGCGTCGTCGGCGAGGAGGTAGCGGGGCTCCAGTGCTTCCCGAGCCCCGGCCATGCATCGCACCATGTCGGGTACCTGCACGCGGACGGGACGCTGTACGCCGGCGATGCGGCCGGGGTCCGGGTCGCGCCCGGCCGCTTCGTCTTCGCGCCCACGCCGCCGCCCGAGGTCGACCTCGAAGGATGGGAGCGCACGCTCGACGAGATCGAGCGCCGCGCACCTCGCCGGTTGGCGCTGACCCACTTCGGCGTCTTCGACGACGTCGAGCGGCACATCACCGCGCTCCGCGAGACGATGCACGACTGGGCCGGACGGGTCGGCCACGGCATGGACGAGCCGACGTTCGTCGCCGCGGCCCGCGCCGACGTGGCCGCCTCCGATCCCGAGGAGGTTGCCGCGTACGATCGCGCGGCGCCGTACTGGCACTGCTACCTCGGTCTCGAGCGCTACTGGCGCAAGCGGGCCGAGGCTTCCTCCGCGTGAACGCCGCCCTCGCCCCACTGCGGCACCGCGAGTTCCGGCTGCTCTTCGCGGGTCGGGTCGTCTCGTTCGCCGGCACGGCGATGGCGCCGATCGCGCTCGCCTTCGGTGTCCTCGAGCTCGGCGGCTCGGCGGGCGACCTGGGCCTCGTCCTGACGCTCTCGATCCTCCCGCAGGTCGTGTTCCTGCTCGTCGGCGGCGTGATCGCCGACCGGCTGCCGCGGCAGCTGGTGATGGTCGCATCCAATCTCGTCTCCGGCCTGGCCCAGGCCGTCGCGGCGTTCCTCCTGATCACCGGCGAAGCGGAGATCTGGCACCTCGCGGTGGTCGCCGTCGTGCGTGCGATCGCGAGCTCCTTCTTCTTCCCGGCGCAGCAGGGGATCATCCCTCAGACCGTCCCCCTCGAGCTGCTCCAGCCCGCGAACGCGCTCCTCCGCCTGACGCTGAACGCGACGAACATCGGCGGGGCCGCGCTCGGAGGCCTCATCGTCGCGGCCGCAGGGCCCGGCTGGGCGCTCGCGTTCGACGCGCTCACGTACCTGGTCGCGGCCGCGTTGCTCCTGCCGATGCGGATCGTGCCGCCCGCGCGCGGCGCGACCGCGAGCTTTGTCGCGGAGCTGCGCGAAGGCTGGAGCGCGTTCCGGTCACGGACGTGGCTCTGGGTCGTCGTGCTCGGCTTCGCGTTCGCGAACGGTGCGACCGCGGCCGCGCAGGGCGTCCTCGGACCGATCGTCGCCGAGGAGTCGCTCGGCGGCGCGGGGGTGTGGGGGCTGGTCCTCGCTGCGCAGGGGATCGGCCTCGTCGTCGGCGGCCTCGTCGCTCTGCGCATCCACCCGGCGCGGCCGCTCCTGCTCGGCGTCGCGAGCGTGACACTGCTCGTCCCGCCCATCGCGCTCCTGGCGCTCCATGCACCGTGGCAGGTCATCGCCCTGGCCGCCGTCTTCGCAGGAGTCGGCGTGGAGCTGTTCAGCGTCTTCTGGGACGTGAGCCTCATGGGACACGTCCCGAACGATCTCCTCTCGCGCGTGGCGGCCTGGGACGCGATCGGCTCGCTCGTCCTGATGCCGGCCGCCTATGCCGTCGTCGGGCCGGCGAGCGAGGTCTTCGGCATCACGCCAACGCTCTGGGGATGCGTCGCGATCGCGACCGTGGCCATCGTCGCTCAGCTGCTGTCCTCCGACGTGCGCAACCTGCCGCATCCCGTTGCGCGGACGCTCGAGCCGGAGCCGGCCTGACTCAGTCGACGGCCGCGTGAGATTCGAGCTCGGCGAGCGACGAGAACTCGAGCGCGAGCGCGTGCGTCGCCTCGAGCACGACGGGTGGCGCGACCCCGGCCTCGAGCGCCTCTTGCCAGCGGCTGGCGCACACGCACCACCGGTCGCCCGCCTGGAGACCCGGAAACCCCCACTCCGGATGGGGCGTCGAAAGGTCGTTGCCAACAGAGGCGCTGAACGCAAGGAACTCATCGGTCATGACTGCACAGACGGCGTGAACGCCGAGATCCTGGCCGCCGGTGCGACAGCTCCCGTCGCGGAAGAAGCCGGTCAGCGGGTCGATGCTGCACTCCTCGAGCGGGCCGCCCAGCACATTTGTCCCCTCGCGCATGCGAGCACTGTGCCACGCGCTAGGCCCAACCGGTGACGAGCCAGCGGCGGCGTACGAAGCGGGCGCCCATGGTGGCGAGCCGCACGACGATCAGGATCGCGAGCGCTGCCCAGACGCCCCGCACGCCGAGGTCCCCGGCGTAGGCGACGGCCAGCGCGACGGCGCACGCCAGGAAGGCGAGCACCATCGAGCCGGCGATGTACGGGCCGTCGCTGGCGCCGATGAGGATGCCGTCGAGAGCGAAGACCGCCCCGTTGAGCGGCTGCATCAGCGCGAAGATCGGCCAGAGGAGCGCACACTGCTCGAGCACCTCCGCGTCGCTCGTGAAGATGCGCGGCAGGACGTCTCCGAGGGCGAGGAGGACCACGCTGAAGACCGCTCCGGTCACGACCGAGAGACCGATCATCCGCACGCTCGCGTTGTACGCCCGTTCCGGTCGACCGCCGCCGAGCTCCCGCCCGACGATGATCTGGCCCGCGATCGCGATCGCGTCGAGGACGAGCGCGAGGAAGATCCACAGCTGGAACGAGATCTGGTACGCCCCGAGCTCGGCGTCTCCGAACCGCGCGACGACCGCGCCGGCGAGAAGGAAGGCGGAGATCAGGGCTGCTGTTCGCGCGAAGATGAACTTCCCCACGCTCAGCAGGCGCCGGGCGAGGCCTACGAGGGGTGCGAGGTCGGCACGGCCGACGCGCCGCACGATCAGCCACACGAAGGCGAGCCCCATGCAGGTCTGCGCGATCGCAGTCCCCCAGGCCGAGCCCTCGATCCCCCACTCGAAGCCGTAGACGAACAGCACCTCGAGCACGACGTTCAGCACGTTGGCGAGCACGATCACGACGAGCGGGGACGTGAGCTCCGAGACGCCACGCAGGTAGCCCTGCCCTCCGAGCGCAAGGAAGAAGGACGGGATCCCGATCGAGACGATGCGGAGATACGTCGCGGCGTACCCGGCCGTCTCGTCCTCGACGCCGACCAGCGCGACGATCGGCTCGGCGAGGAGCGCGATCGCCACGGCGAGCGCGATGCCGATCGCCAGCGACAGCCAGAGCGCCTGCGCGCCGAGCCTCCGGGCGACCTGCGCCTCTCCAGCGCCGCTCGCCCGGGCGACCTGCGCGGTCGTCCCGTACTGGAGGAAGTTGAACATCGCCAGCACCGAGAGGACGGTCGCGGCCGCGCCGAGCGCGGCGAGTTGCGAGCGGCCGAGATGCCCGACGATCGCGGTGTCGACGAGGATGTAGAGCGGTTCCGCGGCGAGCGCGCCGAGCGCCGGGAGCGCCAGCCGGAGGATCTCGCGGTCGTACGCCGAGCGGAGCCGCACCCGGCGCTACGGCTCGCGCCGGACGACCCGCGCGCCGCTCGACTGGGCGATCGCCTTGACGACGATCTCGTCGAGGTTCACGTGCGGCGGCCGGGTGAGGGCGAAGAGGACGCAATCCGCCACCTCGTCCGCCGTGACCGGCTCGATGCCCTCGTACACCGCGTCCGCCTTCGCCTGGTCCCCGCCGAACCGGACGACCGAGAACTCCGTCTCGACGAGGCCCGCGTCCACAGTCGTGATCCGGATGGGCCGACCGAGAAGGTCCTCCCGCAGCGCGTAGGTGAACCCGCGGACCGCGAACTTCGACGCGATGTACGAGGCGCCGTTCGGATACGCCTGCCGGCCGGCGATGGAGCCCATGAAGACGATGTGGCCGCCGTCGCGGACGTGGGGCAGGCAAAGACGCGTGATCCGCAGGACGCCGTCGACGTTCGTGTGCAGGACCGTCTCCTCGACGTCCGCGGTCGACTCGGTGAACGGGACGCGACCGAGCGCGAGACCGGCGTTGTTGAAGAGGATGTCGATTCCGTCGAGCGCTTCGACCGCGGCGTCGACGAAGGCGCTGCTCGATGCCTCGTCCGTGACGTCGAGCGGGAGCGCGACGTCCGCGTCGACGCGCTCGACGCGACGGGCGCCGCCCGCGACCCGGACACCCGCCTCGCGCAACTGGCGCACGGTCGCCGCGCCGATGCCCGACGAGGCACCGGTGACGACCGCCGTCTTGCCGCCCAGGTCCATGGCGTGAGCCTAACGAGGCACGAGGGACGTGGCCTCGGGCCGCGTCCCGGTGGCCTGCCACTCCGGTCGGGACGCGGCTGAAGCCACGTCCCGAGGCTCTACTCGCCCAGCTCGACCTTGTCGATCGTGATCGGCGACCTCGGCCGATCGCGATCGTCGCGATCGACGAGCGAGATCCGGTCGACGATGTCCTGCCCGGACGTGACCCGGCCGAAGACGGTGTGCTTGCCGTCCAGCCACGGGCATGCGTCCGCGGTGACGATGAAGAACTGCGAGCCGTTCGTGTTCGGCCCCGCATTCGCCATCGCCAGCGCACCGCGCGTGACGCGGTGCTCGTTGAACTCGTCCTCGAAGGTGTAGCCCGGCCCGCCCGAGCCGGTGCCCTCGGGGCAGCCGCCCTGGATCATGAAGTCGGGAATGACGCGATGGAACGCAAGCCCGTCGTAGAACCCGTCGGCCGCGAGCTTCGTGAAGTTCTCGACGGTCTTGGGCGCCTCGTCCGGATAGAGCTCGAGCGCGATCGGTCCTTCGCTGGTGTGAAACGTCGTCTGAGTCATGCGGCTGACGCTAGCAACCGTGCGGCCCTTAACAGTCGGCCAACAACTGACTTCAAACCCGCCTGCGTACACTAAAACGATGGCAACGGCGGACGCGACCGCAGCGGCACCACTCGCGAGCATGCCTCAGGCCGAGGCGTCGCAGGATCTCGCTCGGAGCTGGCGCCGCCTGACGCGCGCCGCCACCATTGTCGCGGTCGCCACCTCACCGGCGGTCTACATCTGGTTCACGCAGCGAAACGACTGGGTCTGGTGGAAGGCGCTCCTCGCCACGGTCGGCGTGATCGTCGTCTTCCGTGGCTTCTCCGACCTGCTGTTCCGCCGGCTGATCCCGACACCGAGCCTGTTCGGCATCGAGAGCCGCGAGCTCCGCGAGGAGGACGTCGTCGGCCGGCGTCGCGCGTGGTTCTGGAAGCTTCTGGTTCAAGATCGCAGTCTGGTTCTTCGTGATCATCACGATCGTCTGGCTGTTCCGGGGCGGCACGTGGTGGAGCACGATCGGCTTCATCCTCGACGGGATCGGCAACATCCTCTCCCAGCCGGCGCTCTGGATCCAGGTCGTCTTCGTCTTCTTCCTCTTCATCGCGAACTTCGGGATCCTGTTCGGCCCGCTGCTCGCGATGAACCTCACGCAGATCAAGACGTTCGAGCCCGGCGACGCGCAATGGGGCGTCAAGCTCGACGACGTTCGCGGACAGGCGGAGGCGAAGGAGGAGGTGCGCCGCGTCGTCTCGATCTGGCAGTCCGGCGAGCAGTTCGAGCGCCACGGAGGCAAGCGTGAGCGCGGCGTGCTGTTCTTCGGGCCTCCCGGCACGGGCAAGACGATGCTCGCGAAGGCGCTTGCCACCGGCTTCAACTCGCCGTTCGTCTCGATCCCGGGCTCCGGCTTTGCCGCGACCTTCATCGGGATCGACGCGATCGTCGTGCGCTACCTCGCCTGGAAAGCCAAGCGGGCGGCGCGCAAGTGGGGCGGCACGTGCATCGTCTTCATCGACGAGATCGACGCCGTCGGGATGCGCCGCCAGGCGCTTGGCGGCGGCACCGGGGGCTTCGGCGGAGCGATCAACGTCCCGCCGCTGACGCCCGCGAGCTTCCACGAGGACCTCTTCTACGGCCCCTGGGGCTCGCTCAACCCGTCGGGCGATCTCATTCTCGAGACGAAGGCCTGGCGCGACAAGCTCTTCGACAGCCGGGAGACGCCGACCATTGGCCAGAGCGGTTTCGCCGCGAGCCTGATGCGCTTCTACGGCTTCATGTTCCCGGGCGGCATGGGTGGCATGGGCGGCATGGCGCTCAACCAGCTGCTCGTCGTGATGGACGGCATCGACAACCCGCCGTTCATGCGCCGCGTCTCACCAACCGGACGAACACGCTGCTCGACGCGAGCTTCATCGTGCCTCGGCGCATCAAGGGCAAGTCGCTGCGGCTCCCGGCGCCGCGTCCGCGCAGCGAGCAGGTCTACTTCATCGGCGCCACCAACGTCCCGATCGACCGGCTCGACCCCGCGCTGATCCGCCCGGGACGCATGGGCCGGCACGTCTGGTTCCGCACGCCGACGAAGCACGACCGCCTCGACATCATCGACCTCTACATCAACAAGGTCTCGCACGACCCCGAGCTCGACATGCCGAGGCGCCGCGACGAGATCGCGCGCGTCACGAACGGCTACTCGCCGGCGATGATCGAGCAGGTCACGTCGATGGCGCTGACGATCGCGCACCACTCCGGCCGCGAGCGCTTCAGCTGGGACGACCTCGTCGAGTCGATCACGACGCTCGAGTCGGGCACGGCGATCGGTATCGAGTACGTCGAGCGCGAAGGTCGGGCGATCGCGATCCACGAGGCCGGGCACGCGATCGCAGGACACGCCTTCATGAAGGACTTCGAGTCGACGCGACTGTCCATTCGACGCCGCGGAGACTCCGGCGGGCACCACCAGGCCCGCGAGAAGGAGGAGCGCTTCGCCCGCTTCCAGAGCGAGATGTTCGCGCAGCTCGTCTGGGGGCTCGGTGCGATGGCCGCCGAGCGGGTCTTCTACAACGAGAACTCGACCGGCGTCGGCGGTGACGTCCAGTCCGTGACCGCGCAGACGGCCGGCATGGTCGGCGCAGCCGCGATGGGGCCTCAGCCGTTCATCGCCACGCCGAAGGAAGACCAGACGGAGGACGAGGCCCGGAGGCGCGCGTTCGACCGGCTCGAGGGGATCGGGATGCAGATCATGAACCGGATGGGCGGCGGCGGGCCGATGGCGCCCGACCCGATCTCGGCTGCGCTCTCCGACCCGTCGAAGCGCCGCGCCGGCGCGCAGATCATCGGCCAGGCCTATGTTGTCGCGCACAACCTCGCCACGACGAACCGTGAGGCCCTCGACAAGATCGCGGACGTGCTGATCGCGCGCAAGGAGATCTTCGGCGACGAGCTGGTCGACCTGCTCGACTCGGTCGGGATCCGGATCCCGGACCTCGACTACAGCGACGACGCGATCTGGCCGCCGCCGTTCTTCACGATCTCCTCGCCCGAGCGCCAACAGCCGAAGGAACTCAAGGCCGGATGAGCGAGAACGTCGAGCAGGGCGGCCCGGTGATCGAGGCGCCGCTCGCGACGCCCGTCGCCGACGCGGACGCCACTCCGCGCGAGGAGCGCGCGCGCCTTACCGGCTACCGTCGCCGGTTCGCGTTCATCTACCTCGCGCTCGCGCTGATCGCAGGCGTGGGGCTGGGCGCGCTGATCGTGCTCGTGAGCCGTCCGGACTCGGCCCCCGCACCTGTCTGGTCGGCGTGGGTGCCGAACGGCAGCGAGACGGCGCGGGTTCGCCAGATCGCCGACCACGTCGCAAAGGGGTATCGCAACCCGGAGGGCGAGCAGCTCGTCGTCGCGCTCGCGGGCCCCCCGACGGTCACCGCGGGCGGCGGCGAGACGACCACCAGCCCGATCCCCATTCGCGCCATCGCTGTCCGCCCCGACACCTCGACGGGCCAGGCAGAAGAGGACGACATCGAGATCCACGACGCCTCGAACAGCATGCAGTTCTCCCTCTGCGGCCTCGGTGAAGGCTGCTCGATCGACGGCCAGCCGTCGCAAGCCCGTCACACACTCCTGCGACGCGAGGCGCTCGAGCTCGCGCTCTACACGTTCAAGTACGTCGACGGCATCGACTCCGTCACGGTCTTCCTGCCGCCTCCGCCCGGCGGCGAGTCACCGGCGACGGCGGTCTTCCTGCGCCGCGGCGACGTGAAGGGCGAGCTTGCCAAGCCTCTCAGGCGGACGTTCTCGCCGGGCGCGCCGCCGCTGGGCGAGATCCCGGCCGGCGAGCTCCAGACGTTGAACCGCATCACGCTCCCACGGCTCTACAACTTCGAGTACACGCAGGCCCAGGACCTGTCGGCTGTGCTCGTGCTCGACCCGGTCGTGCTGTGAGCGAGTGTCCGACTGAAGTCGGACACCTTGGCTCGCACACTCTGATCCGCGCCTCGCTCGCGCCAAAGCGCGCCTCGACCAGGTTGACTGGTGGCCGCAACCCGTCCGGATCGAGGGCGTACACGTCGTCATTGCTCCCTGGCTGTTCCAGTTGCCTCCCTGGAAGCGCTACGACGGCTTCGCCACGCACCGCATCATCTTCCTCCGCCGCGCCGACGTCTCCGACGACCTCGCGACCCACGAGCTCTGCCACGTCTGGCAGATGCAGCACCGGCCGCTCGCGATGCCGCTCAGCTACCTGCGCACGGGCTACGACCGGAGCCCGTACGAGCGCCAGGCGCGCGAGGCTGCGCGCCGAACCAAGGCTGCTCGGGGATCTGTCCCCGACGGGCACTGACGCCCGCGAACGTCACGGCGGTCTGACCCCGCAGGTGCCGGGCGGAAAAGGAAAGGGCCCCTTCAAGGGGCCCGGTCCTCAGGAGGGCATTGCGGCTGCGTGGTACCCAGGGATGCCCGACGCGAAACCTCAGGTAGGAGGCCTCGTTTTACCGTCATCTGGTCCGGATGACGCAATCCGACGGTCGGTCGCATACGGTTGATCGGGACCCGTCGACAGCGACGGCGGCGAGGAGGACAGCGATGGCTGCGACACGGAAGCGAGCACGTCCACTTTCGAGCGACGAGATGGCGCGCATGATCGCGCTGATGAAGGACTCCGACGGTGTCGAGCTCAAGCTCACGGTGCCGGAGTCCGAGCACCGCTCCACCGTTTCGGCACTGGACATCGATCCCATCGATGCCGAGATCCGACAGGTGGTCTTCTTCGACACTCCGGATCTGACCCTCTACGAACACGGCGTGGTCGTCCGTGCCCGCCGCGTGCAGAGGAAGGGCGACGACTCCGTCGTCAAGCTGCGGCCCGTCGTCCCGTCAGAGCTGCCGGGTCGTGTGCGCAAGTCGCCCGAGTTCGGCATCGAGGTGGACGCGATGCCGGGTGGGTTCGTCTGCTCCGGCTCGATGAAGGGGACGCCGCGGGCAGATGTTCGAAAGGCCGTGGCCGGGAAGAAGCGGTTCGAGCGACTGTTCACGAAGGCGCAACGGGCTTTCTATGCCGACCACGCTCCGGACGGGCTCGGGATCGACGACCTGTCCGTTCTCGGCCCGATCTTCGTGCTCAAGCTGAAGTTCGCTCCGAAGGCCTTCAACCGCAGGCTGGTTGCGGAGATGTGGCTGTATCCCGACAACTCGCGGATCCTCGAGCTCTCGACCAAGTGCGCCCCCGGCGGACAGGCTTCCAGGCCGCGGCAGAGACACGATCGTTCCTCGAGGGACGAGGCGTCGACGTTGGCGGCGAGCAGGAGACTTTCGCTCACCGCCAGAACGGAGCTCGAGCCGTCCGCCGTCTCGCTCCTGACCATCAGCCGTGATCGCGCCGGCGCGCTCGAGGTCGCGGGACGTTCATGGCAGGCCGACGGCCTGCTGTCCGCCGCTACTGGAGTGAGGCGTCGAAGGAACGGCTCGATCCGGCCAGCATCTTCCACTTCTGGAAGAGGGAACGTCCCCGTCACCCGGACGCTCCGCAACTCGAGGGGACCGGTGAGATCAAGCTCGAGAGCGCCGAGCGGGCGGCGCCTCATAGAGCGGCGTCTCGGGGAGTGGAAGTCGTTGGCGAAGTTCTGAGCCTCGCCCCTGCCGACGGAAACCGGCGGGGCCCGCTAGCCCGTTGCCGGCTCTGCTGCGCTGCCCGAAACGAGCTCCTTGAACGCGGGCTCGTCGCGGATCGGGTCGAAGTCGGAGTCCTCGGCAGCAAGCGAACGGAACGGCTCGTTGCCGTCGATCGCGAGCCGGAGGTGCTTGATCGCGTCGTCTGTCCGTCCGGCGAGGCTCTCGCAGCACGCGAGGTTGTAGAGCGGCCCTGGATACTCGGGATGAGCTTCGATCGTCTCGCGTCCCCGATCGGCAGCCTCGGCGTACTGGCCCGACTCGTAGAGGTGGTCGAGCGGCATCCAGATCTCGCCGCCCTGGGGCTGGTACGCCTTCCCCGGAGTTCCGCCAAGCGCGACGAGCGTGGTCCCCGGCTCCTCGGCGAACGCCGTCCGCTTGACCTCGGGCGGAGCGAAGACGAGTGTGCCCGCCGGTGCGTCCACGCGCTCGCCGTCGAGCTCGAACGTCGCGCGGCCTCGCTGCACGAGGTAGAGCTCCTCCTGCAAGTCGTGCTCCTGTGACTCGTCGTGCTCGTTGATGAGCCGATCGCCGACCTCATGCGCCGTAAACGCATTGACGCCGAATGACGTGATGCCGAAGTGGAACCGGACCGGCCGCCAGGGGCAGCGGCCGTCGTCGATCTCGTCGATCTCGTCAATCCGGGCTACTGCATAACCGCTCATTCGGGCGTCCTCCTGCAGGTCGTGTGGGGACACTTGGCGACCCAGCCTAGTCGTTCAACTTTCTCTCGCGCGCACGCGCACGCACGCGAGAACCGGTTTCCTGCCCTCGGCGAGGCGATCACCGTGGGCCTGCTAGGCCGCGAGTCAGCCGTCTGTTAGCGAGCCATTAGCGGCGGGTCGCAACCTCTGTTCGTCGTGCGAGGAAGGGAGACTCTGATGCAGCGCCTGTTCAGCGGGACGAAATGGGGCCGAGCGGCTCGCCTCGTGGCTGCGGCGGCGTGCGTCGCCGTTGTGCTCGGGGCTACGGATGCGGCGGCCGACGACCCGCCGTCCTGCTACACGATCGAGCTGAGCGCGCTGACTGGGCCGCAGAAGGCCGATCTCGCACTCGACATCACGGCTGCCGCGGGCTGCGCAGACGTCGCGACGCTCAAGAAGGTCCAGCTCAAGATCTACGCTGCCGACGGCTCGCTCGACGACGTTCGCATCCTCCAGGACGTTCCCGCTCCAGGCGGTAGAGCGAACATCCAGCTGGGGGAGCTCGAGCGGCAGCGGCGGATCGAAGCCGACGTCCTTGTTCAGACCGGCACGCCGTCGCGGACGTACGTCGTACGCGGCGAGACGATAACGCTCCTCCGGCCAGACCTCGTCGTCGCTGCGGTGCGCGCGCCGCTGCAGACGCTGACGACGCGGCAGGTTGATGTGCAGGCGGAGATCGCCGAGGTGAACGGCGACAGCACGACCCGCGCAACGGCGACGCTCTTGTGGGGCCCGACTCCTCTCGGGAAGGAGTCGGTGACGGTGACGGCAGGCGGCCGAGCTTCGGTGTCCTTCGCGAACGTCGAGCTCACGACCCCGGTGCCGATCGAGCTCACCGTGCTCGTCAGCGACGCGTCGCCCGCCGAGACCGACGAAACGAACAACTCCCGCAGCACGACGGTCGACGTGACGGAGCACGAGCTCGCGCGATCGCGTCTACTCGTCGACGGCCTCGGGGGCTTCGGGACGCAGTTCAATCAGCACGTCTTCGCCCCTGTCACACCGGCGTCGCCTGCGACGCTCCCCGATCTCGAAAGGAGGGATTCCTGCCCGTCGCCATCGCGCGCACACGCGCGCACCCGAGCCGGGCACGGCTGAGAAACCCGGCTGCGTTCCCTTTCTCCGCCCGGTCCCGTACACCGACTCCTTCTTTCGCACGCAGGCGAGGTCGACCGGGTTCCCAAGCCCTTCGGCGTGACGACGGCGATGAGGCCCGTCGCGCGGACCCTATCGGCGCCCCGGGTTCTCGACCGAGGTGGTTCAGCGACCGGCACGGGTGAACGTCACATGCGTGACTCCGCTGGGCGAGGAGGTGGCCTCGACCTGGTAGTCCTTCTCGATGCCCTCCAGTCCGTCCCAGAGGCGTACGCCGCGGCCGAGCAGGATCGGGACCACCACGACGTGCAAGTGGTCGATGAGCCCGGCAGCAAGAAAGTCGCGGATCACGGTGGGACCCCCGCCGATACGCACGTCCCGGCCGCCCGCAGCCTCCCTTGCGGTCTCGAGTGCCTCGTCAGGCGACGCGTCGATGAAGTGAAACGTCGTGCCGCCCTCCATCTCGATCGACGGGCGCGGGTGATGGGTGAGGACGAAGACCGGAGTGTGAAACGGCGGGTTGGGACCCCACGCGCCCTTCCACTCCGGGTCCTCGTGCCATCCGGGATGGCCGAACTTCCCCGCACCCATGATCTCGGCGCCGACCGCCGAACCGAACTGCTGGACGAAGGCGTCGTCGACGCCGCCGCTACCGCTGGGCTCCCACCAGCCGGGTGGCGAACATCCATTGGTGCAGCCGATCCCCGGCGTGACCGAAATGTGCGTCGTGGCTCTGACCCTCGCCTGTGCCGAAGCCGTCGAGCGAGATGGAGAAGTTCTGGACGCGGGCGAGTGACATGTGGACCTCCCTTTCGCTGCACTTCGCCTATGGACGGTTTGGGCGGCGCAAACTCATCGCCGCGACCGTGAGGGTGATCGAACGCGAGGCCTCTCGCGACGGTAGACGACGGGGGGACCTCTCCACCCCCACGAGATGATCACGGTTGGCCTTCACGGCCCGGAACGCCACCACTTCCTCCCGCGCACACGCGCGGCAAAACGATAGTGATGGCGGCCGGGCCCTGACGCCCGGCTCCCGAGGCCCATTCCGACTCCCCACCTCAGCGAGGGAGGTCTATTCATCAGCGATCCCGGGCGACCCCCGGCTCGGCGGGTCGGCGCACCACGGTAACCCCACCCTCCCCCTCGCGATCGTCATGGTGGTGGGGCCTGGTCCACGGGGGATCTATGAGCTGCTCGACGCGGCCCAGAGGTTGATGCCGCTCTCCGTCGCGTGGCGGTCGATCTCGATCAGCTCCTCTGGGGTGAAATCGAGCTTGGCGAGCGCGAGCGATGTTCGCCTCGAGCTGCGGTACGCTCGAGGCGCCGATCAGGGCGGAGGTCACCCGCGGGTCGCGGAGTGTCCACGCGAGTGCCATCTGCGCCAGTGACTGGCCGCGTTCGGCGGCGATCTCGTTGAGGGCGGTCACCTTCGCGAGCGTCTCGTCGCTCAGCAGTTTGGGCGAGAGGGTCGAGTTCTCGGTCGCACGCGAGCCCTCCGGGATGCCTTGCAGATACTTGTCGGTGAGCATCCCCTGCGCGAGCGGCGAGAACGCGATGCACCCGACGCCGAGCTCGCCGAGCACGTCGAGCAGCCCGTCCTCGATCCAGCGGTTCAGCATCGAGTACGACGGCTGATGGATCAGGAGCGGGGTGCCCAGGTCGCGGAGGATCGCAGCCGCCTCCCGCGTCTTCTCAGCGGAGTAGGACGAGATACCCGACGTACAACGCCTTCCCCTGGCGCACCGCCGAGTCGAGCGCACCCATCGTTTCCTCGAGCGGCGTCTCGGGATCGAACCGGTGGGAGTAGAAGATGTCGACGTAATCGAGCCCCATGCGGCGAAGGCTCTGGTCGAGGCTCGCGAGCAGATACTTGCGGGACCCCCACTCGCCGTATGGCCCGGGCCACATGTCGTACCCGGCCTTGGTCGAGATCACGAGCTCGTCCCGGAACGGGGCCAGATCCTCGCCGAGCAGTTTGCCGAAGTTCTCCTCCGCCGAGCCGAAGGGCGGGCCGTAGTTGTTCGCCAGGTCGATATGCGTGATGCCGAGGTCGAACGCGCGGCGCAGGATCGCCCGCTGCGTGTCGAGCGGCCGTTCGTGGCCGAAGTTGTGCCACAGCCCAAGCGACACGGCCGGTAGCCGAACACCGCTGCGACCACAGCGGTTGTACGGCATCCTCTGGTAGCGATCAGCGGCCGGCACGAAGGTCATGGTTCGCTCCTGTTCGGGTCGGGAGAGTGCTCCGATGTCGCGCCCGTCATGATCGCGACCGCTTCCGGCATGGAGTGAGTGGCGGGTGTCACGACTGCCACCCGTCGGCCGAGCCGCATGATCTGGATGCGGTCGGCAAGCGCGAAGACGTTGGGCATGTCGTGGCTGATCAGGATCACGGGCAGGCCGCGCTCTGGGACCCGCCGGATGAGATCGAGCACCTGGCCCGTCTCCTTGACGCCGAGCGCAGCGGTGGGCTCGTCCATGATCACAAGCCGCTCGGCCCAGGTGGCTGCCCGAGCGACGGCGACGCCTTGGCGCTGGCCGCCCGAGAGGTTCTCGACCGGCTGCGTCATCGACTGGACACCGATCTGGAGTTCGGCGAAGTGTCGCGTCGCCTCGCGTCGCATGGCGCCCTTGTTGAGCATCCGCAGCAGCCCGCCCTGTGGGCCACGTCGCCGCACCTCTCGGCCGAGGAAGATGTTGGAGGCGATATCGAGTGAGGGGGCGACGGCGAGGTCCTGATACACGGTCTCGATCCCGGCTCGCCGAGCGTCGCGCGGCGAATGGAAGTGCGCCCGCTCGCCGTCGAGGAGGATCTCGCCCTCGTCTGGCCGCAGCGCCCCCGAGAGTGCCTTGATCAGCGTCGACTTACCGGCGCCGTTGTCGCCGATGATCGCGAGGATCTCTTCCGGGTAGAGCTCGAGGTCAGCCCCATCCAGCGCGACGACATGCCCGAACCGCTTGACAAGCCCGCGTGCCTCGAGGATCGGCTGTTGCGTGCTCACGCGGGTCTCCGATGGGTGAGCTGGTCCACCGAGACGGCGAGGATCACCAGGATGCCGGTGACGAGATACTGGTAGATGACCTCGACGCCGATCAGGGTCAGCCCATTCCGGAAGACGCCCACGATCACGGCGCCGATAAGCGTCCCGATGATGCTTCCCCTCCCGCCAAACAGGCTCGTGCCGCCGAGCACGACGGCGGTGATGCTGTCCAGGTTTTCGGTCGTCTGACCCGCGTTCGGATCACCAAGCTCCGTTCGAGCGACGAGGAGGAGGGCGGCCATCCCCGACATGAGACCGGCGAGCGCGTAGACGCTGAACAGGACGCGGTTCGTGTTGATGCCCGTCAACCGCGCTGCCTCGGGGTTGTCGCCGACGGCATAGATGTGCCGGCCCCCGGCAGTCTGCGTGAGCGCGAACCAGGCGACCGCGTACAGCAGCGAGCATGAAGACGACGCCGTACGTGAAGTTGGCGTGCCCGATCGTGAATGTCCGGCCGAAGAAGAGCAGCTCGCTCGGGAGTCCGGAAAACGTCAGGTCGTCCGAGACGATGTGGGTCAGGGCGAACGCGATGTTGAGCGTCCCGAGGGTGACGATGAACGCCGGTAGCCGGACGAGTGTCACGAGGCCGCCGTTCAGGGCTCCGAAGCTGACGCAGACCAGGATCCCGACGGAGATCGCCAGCACCGGCGACATGCCGTTGTCCACGGCGAGCTTTGTCATCACCACCTGTCCCAGCGCCATGACCGTCCCGACCGAAAGATCGATCCCTGCGGTCAGGATCACGAGCGTCTGGCCGATCGCGAGCACCCCGACGACCATGACCTGCTGGAGCACGAGCGACAGGTTCTGGGCGTCCAGGAAGCGGTCGGATTTGAGCGAGAAGAACGCAATCGCCAGCACGAGGGCGATGAGCGGGCCGACGGTCGGCGCCGTGAGCACGCGCAGCGTGAGCTCCAGCACGCTCGACCGCCGGTCGGGGCGGTCGGCGGTTGCGGTGTCGGTCGTGGTCACCGTAGGTTCAGAAGTGGAGTGGCGATCCTAAGGCTCTAACAGGAACAGGCCGCGACCGGGGCCCAGGAGGGAGGAGCCCCGGTCGCAGACATGGAGGGGCTGACTACCCCCAGCAGTTGGCGAGGCCGTAGGCGACGCTCTTCGACGAAACGCCTGCCACTGGCTTCTTCGCGATCAAGTTGACGCCGGTGTCGGTGTATCCGGACGCCTTCGTGCCGGTCTTTGCGTACTTGGCGACTGCCGACACGCCGAGCGACGCCATCAGCAGTGGGTACTGCTGGGAGGTGGCATCGATCACTCCTGCCTTCACGTTCCGCACGCCGGCGCAGCCGCCGTCGACGGACACGATCGTCGTTCCGCTTTGGGTCTTGCCGGCGTTCTTCAGGGCCGTCCAAGCGCCGGCGGCGCTCGGCTCGTTGATCGTGTAGACGACGTCGATGTCGGGGTTCTTCTGAAGACAGTTCTCCATCGCAGTCTGCGAGTCGGCCGTGTTGCCGCCACCGTTCGCAATGCAGGTGATCTGCTGGTCACCCGACTTGATGCCGAAGCCCTTGAGGAAACCGTTGTGCCGAAGCGCTCCGACCGACGAGCCCGCATGCTCGTCGAGCATCGCGATCGTCACGGTCTTACCCCGCGTTGCGGCCCTGGCATATTTCCCGATCAGCACGCCGGCGTTGAAGTTATTGGTCGCGAAGAGCGCGTTGACGGCCGACGTCGGACTGGTCGGAGAGTCGAGCGCGATCACCATCACGCCCGCCTTCCTCGCCTTCGCGATAGCGGCGTTCTCGGCCTTCGCGTCGGCAACGGTGATGAGGATGCCCTTGACGCCCGCGGTCACCATGTTCTCGATCGCCGTGATCTGGCCCGCATTGTCGGAGCTGTCCTTACCGGCGGCGTAAAGCAGCTCGGCTCCGAGCTTCTTCGCCTGACGTGTCGCTCCCGCCTTCATCTTGACGAAGAAGGGGTTCGTGACGTCCTTCGTGATCAGTCCGACCTTGATCGTCGTGGCGGTCTGCTTTGCGGTGCCGTCAGAGGCGGCTGCCGCGAGGCTCGCCGTCACGGCAACCGTGATTACGCACAGCGCGAGACCCAGCGAGAGTCGCCTGCGTGGCGACGGGGAGTCTCCGAGCGCTCGGTACATAGTGTGGCCTCCTTTACCTGTCATTGGCCGTGGGTTGTGTTATCGATAACACAGCCTCTCCCACGTAGTCAAGAGGTTTTGCGTCGCGTTTGGATGTATTCCCCGGAAGCTTGTGGTACTGATACCACGGAGCGATGACGAAGAAAGCGGCCAGCGTGACGATCAAAGACGTTGCTCAGTTGTCCGGCGTCTCCCCGATGACCGTCTCGCGCGTGATCAATGTCAGCCAGCGGGTCAGCCCGGAGACGCGCAGGCGCGTCGAGCAGGCGATCTCCGAGCTCGGCTACGTCCCGAGCCAGCTCGCGCGCGGGTTCAGCCGCCAGCGCACCGGAACGCTCGCCCTGATCGTGCCGGACGTCGCGAACCCATTCTTCACCGCGATCGTGCGCGCGGCGGAAGACGTCGCGCGGCGAGCCGGCTACCGCATCATTCTCTGCGACACGCGCGGTGACCTGCGCATCGAGCGCGAGGTGATCGAGGAGATGATCGCCCACCGGGTCGAGGGGATCGTGATCGCACCGGTCAGTGACCGGTCGAAGGGCCACCTGCTGCGGCTCGCCAAGTTCGGTGTCCCGTTCGTGCTGGTCGACCGGACGGTGCCCGGGATCGACGTCGACGCCATCCTCGGCGACAGCGTGGCTGGCGCGCATCAACTCGTCGATCACCTGATCTCGCTTGGCCACCGCCGGATCGGCTTCATCGTCGAGTCGGACGAGGTCTCGACTGCTCGCGACCGCCGGCGGGGCTACGAGTCCGCGCTCAGGGCGGCCGGCGTCGTGCTTGATCCGGCGATTGTCGCCAAGGCCACCGTCGACCCGAGTGGGGGCTTCGAGGGCATGCAGCGACTCCTCCAGCTGGACGATCCCCCCACCGCGGTATTCACGGTCAACAACCTCGTTGCCCTCGGCGCGATCGAGGCGGTGCGCGAGGTCGGGCTCGAGGTCCCCGACGATGTGGCGCTCGTCTGCTTCGACGACATCGAGTACGCCTCGCGACTCAATCCCTTCCTGACCGTCATGGAGCAACCGGCAGAGGCATTCGGGACGCTCGGCACGCAGCTGCTGCTCGATCGCATCGAAGGCCGGGTCCAGAGCGCAAACGCATGGTCGTTCTTCCGGCCCGGTTCGTCGTCCGCAAGTCGTGCGGCGCCTCGCTCGAGGCGCGGCGAGCATGACCGTCTACGGCGGGATCGAGGCCGGCGGATCGAAATGGGAGTGCGCAGTAGGGACGGGACCTGCCGATCTGCGGGCGGCGGAGACGATCCCGACGACGGTCCCCCAGGAGACCATTGGCCGGGTCGTCGCCTTTTTCGAACGCGAGGGGCCGGTCGCTGCGATCGGGATCGGCTCGTTCGGCCCCCTGGACCGGAAGCCGTCGTCGCCGACCTGGGGCCATATCACGACGACGCCGAAGCCGGGCTGGGCACACACCGATGTCGGCCGGAGATTGGCCGGCGACTCTCGGTGCCCGTGGCCTTTGATACGGACGTCAACGCCGCCGCGCTCGCCGAGTACCGCTGGGGCGCGGCCCAAGGGCTCGACACCTTTTGCTACATCACCGTCGGCACCGGCATCGGCGGCGGCGGCATGCTCGGCGGAAAGCTCCTGCACGGGCTAGTGCATCCCGAATTCGGCCACATGCGCATCCCACATGACCGGGACGCCGACCCTTTCCCGGCGTCTGCCCCTACCACGGAGACTGCTGGGAAGGACTCGCGTCGGGCCGTGCGATCGAGGCGCGCTGGGGCCGGCCGGCCTTTGAACTCGCCGACGTGACAGCCTGGGAGCTCCAAGCCCGCTACCTCGCCTTCGGTCTCGTGTCCGTGACATGCGTGCTCTCCCCGGAGCGCATCATTCTCGGCGGAGGCGTGATGACCCGTCCCGAGCTGCTCGGTCTCGTGCAGCACGAGGTCATCGGCCTCATGAACGGGTATCTCGATGCCGGAACGTCGGTCGACGGGATCTCGAGCTACATCACGCTGCCGGCACTCGGCTCCCGGTCGGGTGTACTCGGCGCGATCGCCCTTGCGGAGACGGCCTGACGCCTCCCTTACCCCCTCCCTCGCGATGACGATGGCGATGGGGCCTGGTCGCGGGTAGGGCGCTTGCGGCGGTTGTCGGGAACGGAGGGCCCTAGCATGGCCCTGTGCCCTGGGCGTCTCTTGATCCCCTGTGCCGGGAGTTTGAAGTCCCGATCCCCTCTCCGGCGGGTGCCGGCGCGGCGGCAGCAACGGCTGCCCTGAGCGCCAGCCTTGTCGTCATGGTCGGCCGCGCCTCTCCGGATTGGACCGAGGGCGTCGCAACGGCGACGGCTGCTGCCGACCTGCGTGAGCGTTTGATCGCACTCGGGCAGGAGGAGGTCGAGGCTATCGCCGATGTGATCAGGCTCACGCGACGTCTCGAAAAGCCAGAGCCGGATTCTCCCGAAGCGCGTGCGAAGCGGGAGCACGCTGTGCTTCGTGCGTGATCGACGCCTCGCGAGATCGCCGAGCTCGCGGCGGAGGTCGCCGGTCTGGCCGCGCACGCGACGATCGAGGGACAGCCGCCGATGCGGGCTGATGCTTCCGCGGCGCGAGCTCTTGCGGTCGCGGCCGCCCTACGGCCGCGTCCTTCGTGATGGGAAACCTCGCTGGCGGAAGTCACGCCCCTCCTGCTGATGAAGGATGTGGCTTCGGAGGCGGCGCTCCGGGCTTCGGTCCGAGCCGAGGAAACGGGGCCACATGTCGATCGGGCGACCGACGCGCGTGGCGACTACCGGCGGACTCGCCACGCCATCGAGCGGCTTTGGGAGCAGCAGGACGAAGGCCGACCCGCGAGCGATCGGCTCGGAAACAGGAATGCGAACGGCGAGCAACGCGCCAGAATCGTCGATCTATTGGCCGGCGAGGGACGAGGGCCGCTGCGGGCGAAGCGACCGCAGATCTGAATATCACACTCTTGTCGTGGCCCCAAGGTCAGGGACCGAGCGAGCACGTAATCGTGAACTCGACGTCGCATACGTTATCGTCGCAGGCTCGGGGACCTCGTCGTCGACGATGCGGAGTGCGACGTGCGGGCGGGGCAGGCAGTCATTGTTCCCCGCGGCGTAAGTCGCGGCCTCAGGCCGGACCGGGTGGCGTCCGCGACCTGTCCGTCCACCGTCGTCGCGGCGGCCTTCAGATCGACCGAAGCGCGGAACGAACGCACACGCCTGACCCGCCAGCCGGCGCGGGTGAGCTCGAGGCACGCGACACCTGAGGCCTAGGGCTACGGGGTGCAGCACCGTCGACCCGCGTGACCTGACGCTTTCGAATCGATATCGGCGGCGATTGGTTGTCTGCGAGCAACAGCCACGGGCGCGAGCCGTGCTCGCTACGCCAAATCCGGCTTTCGTGCACGTGAAACTCGCTCGACGCGGTCACTGCCCCTAGCACGCCACGCACTTGGCCGGCGCCGAGGCGCGAGCCCAACGGGCGCTAATGCCCTGACGCGCGATGATCCCGTGCACCACCCGTGCACCCACGCCGCGTCCCCAGCCGTACCCGCCCGTACCCAGAAACCGCATCCGTTGAGCTGCAAATGCTCGTCGAGGGCCTGACCCGGGGGCCTCACGCCGTCGCACGTTTCGGCGATCGAAAGCGAAAGGTCAGGACTCCGGATTCGGTTATTCGTCAGCGGGCTTCCCGGAATCGGCCTCGTCGAAGTACTCGATCCCGACTGACGACATGTTGACGCCATCGGGGGCGTCAACCTGCAGTCAGTGGCGGGGCCTGTCCTGGCCTTCCTCGAAGTGAGGCCCCCCTCTGCCCCATCGGTCGGCGGCGATGATGTCTTCCTTGTCGGACGACCTTCGCCCCGGTCTAGCGTCGATCTCGGCTTGCTCCTTGTCCTTCTCGCGAGGGCGGCGAAGCCAGCCGAGGTTCGTGTTCTTGATCGCCATGCCATGAACGTATCGCGCCATGCGCCGCGTGACGAGCAACGCTTCCGGGGGTCCGGCCAAGCGCACGACTGGATCTGGACACCCGCTGGCTTCGCGCACCAGGCGTGTCTGGCCGGTGCCCGCAACCTCCGGCCGGTAGCGGAGTCGACGTAGTCGGGCGTAGCCGTGTAGCGCCTGCCAGGGCCACTCAGGAACCGGGTAGCAGCGTGCGGCTCCCGTCGCTGAGCATGCGACCAGGAGGCGAGCACCGCGGGCCTGGACGGCGGCTTCGAGCGGCTCGGTAAAACCGCTAACCGGACGCCTCATGTGTTTGCCGGGTTAGGCGAATCCCGAGGGCCGCACCGGGGGCCGCACGGAATCGCAAAACGGGGGGTTTCTCGCACACCTGACCCACTGTTTCAAGCCGTTTCCGCACGGCCACAGCCACTGAAATTCGCCCGGCAGGGATCGAACCTGCCACCTTCTTCACGTTTCTGATCGTGACAACGGCTGCGGAGCCTCGACGGGCCCGAGACGCAGCACGGTGAAGACCTTCTCCGCCGCTCGCCTCGACCGTGGCTGTCCGTCGCGCGGAGTCGATCACTTACCGTCGACGCTCGTTCCAGAGCGTCCACGCTGGCGACGCAGCTGGCCCTTGCGTCCCTGCTCCGGCCCTTCCGCTGCAGGGTGGGGCCGCTCGTCACCGTTCCGGTATGGCACGGCTGGCTTGCCGTTCGCCGTTCTTGCTGGCGTTGGCGGCAGCGACGGCAGACAAGGCGGCCCTTTCGAACGTGCCCCAGCTCGCCGCAGACACGGCAAGCCTTCGGCTGGGCTCACTGGTCACGGTCGGGCCTGGCGTCTCCTCAGCCGCCGTCTGGACGCCCTGGAGGACAGCCGTCGAGCCGTTCGCTTCAACGCTTCGGCAACAAGCTCCGGTATCCAGGCGACGACAAGCTGGGCCACGGGCTCCCGCTGCGTCTTTGACGAGCGCTTCGAGCGTCTGCTCGGGCGCGGCTCACCTGGGGCAGTGTTCCAGCGGATCCCGGTCCGGCACCGGTCCAGCACCACCTGCTCTTGAGGACCTCCGTGGCGCCACTGCCCCGCCGGTTCAAGCCGTTTCCGTGAGTGGGTGCGGTGCTGTATGGGCGGTGCAGGACTCGAACCTGCGGCGACCTGCGTGTAAGGCAGGCGCTCTACCAGCTGAGCTAACCGCCCGCGGCGGCCACGGATGGTAGCGCCGACCGTGGGTATCCTCGCTCTCGAACCTGCGGCCACCTGCGTGTAAAGCAGGCGCTCTACCAGCTGAGCTAACCGCCCGCGGCGGCCACGGATGGTAGCGCCGACCGTGGGTATCCTCGCTCCGGCCGCCCCCATCGACTAGCGGCCCAGGTCGCCACCCTTTCAAGGTGGTAGCGCGGGTTCGAATCCCGCTGGGGGCATCTCGCCGCGATCCCGCATGGTTCCTGGCGCTGCGGGTGAAGGACATATGACCCTCGGGCGTCGGTCGTGCCCCACTCGTGCCCCAGACGTTCGAGGGCGGCCCGCTTGCAACGCTCAGTCGCCTTGGCTGCCGTCGGCCCGCCAATGGACTCATTCGTGTCATAGGCGACCCAGGCACTCGCCCCTACCGTGAATGCATTCCCACGATCGCGTGCACGGTCGAAGACGGATCTGCTCGGTGCTCCGGTGCCGTGCTTCCCCGAACGAGGTCGCGTACCTGCTGCTGGAGCAACGACAACTAGGAGGCCGACATGGATAAGCGGAAACACGACAGCGACTACGAGGACGAGGCCGCCCCGCTCACTGAGGACGAGGCGACGACGGCGCGATTGGATCTACTCTCCGCGTACACCATGCTCGGGAGGCTGGAGCGGGACGGGCTGCTGCCCTCCCCCGTCAACGCCAATATCGAGGAGCCCGCGCCCGTCGTCGAGCTGCCCGCGCACGAGGACGAGGGTTACCTCTACAAGGCGCCCGGCGAGGATGCCTGGAGGGCCGCGTGAGCCACATCGGGAACACCTAGGCGACGTCCAACTCGCGGAAAACCGCGGCGACCGCTGCCGCACCCGGCGTTGTGAGCAGTTCGAAGGGGGATGGCCGACTCATGCCCGCCACGGCGGCCTCCTCCAGTTGCGTCTCTAGGCGTCCAGCCGCCCTGCGATCCTGCGGCACGACGTCGCTATGGAATCGCCTAGGAAACGAAGGCCGTCCGAACAGATCAGGCGTCCATCCGTTCGTGCCGTGGACGCGGGGGGAATTCCTGCTGAGGGAGACGGCTACGACGGTCTACGCGAGTGGATGGGCTCGTCAGCCGTCGCTCACCGGCTGGCCGCCTTGGCCTTGCGCGTCGAGCCCGCCGGCTTCCGTGTCGTCCGCTTCCGCGTCGTCTTCGCCCGAGAGCTTCCCTGACCGGAACCGTTGTCGCTCGACAACTCATCCGCGGTCTGGCGTACGCGGGACATGAGGTCGTCGGGCAGTTCCGAGGCGCGCGTCTTGGCTTCATCCATCACTTCCTTCGCCTGGCGGGAGAAGAAGTCGCTTCTCACGACGGCGAACAACGCGGCGCCGGACGCGGGAAGCACGACCCAGCGTCGCACCGTGTGGCCCGTGCGCGACCGCTTCCCCTCTGCGGCATCGGCCATGCCGGAGAGACGTTCTGCGTAATCGATCACCTGAGCAGAGAACTTCTGGATACCTGCCATTTCGAAACCTCCGTCGTCTTGATCCAAACCCTGTGTGAGCCAGGGACCTACCCAGGGGCGGGAGTTGGAAACGCCGGCGGAAGCGGGCGACCGGACGGGCGCACGTTGTCGACGTGCAGAAGTCGTCAGCGGCGCAGCAGAACGGCGTTGCCCGACGGGTCCGACGCCAGGAGGCCGTCGTCGATGAGCTCGACATCCGCGACCGCCGCGACCCGGTTGCCCGCTGCCTCGAGGGCGTCCGCATCCGGGACGACCAACTCGAATCGCACCAGGCCTCGCGCCCCCGCCGGTGGCCGCGCGGCCCCGACACCGGCCCAGGTGTTCAGCCCGACGTGGTGGTGGTAGCCGCCCGCGGAGATGAACAACGCTCCCGGGTAACCGCGCACCGTGACGTCGAGCCCCAACCCATCGACCCAGAACGTCTCGGCCGGGCCGAGGTCGGCGACCTGGAGGTGGACGTGACCCAGCACGGTGCCCGTCGGCATGCCGTCGTCGCTGCCGCCGCCGTCGTTCTCCGAGAGCAGGCTGCCGAGGTCGAGCGGCAGCGTGTCCATTCTCAGGGACCCGTCCGCGATGGGCCACTCGTCGCGGGGTCGGTCACGATAGAGCTCGATTCCGTTGCCCTCCGGATCGGAGAGGTAGAGCGCCTCGCTGACGAGATGGTCGGAGGCCCCGCTGAGGCGCCAGCCGGTGGCAGCGAGGCGGCGGAGCGCTCGTGCGAGGTCTGCACGGGTCGGCACGAGGATCGCGAGGTGAAAGAGCCCACTCGTGTGCGGCGGCCGCGCGGGCGCGTCGGGATCCGCGACGAGCTCGACGAGGGGCCGACCGTCGACGCCGAGCGCGACGACGCCGTCGTCGTCGCTCGAGAGCGTGCGCAACCCGATCGCCTCCTCGTAGAAGCGCTGCAGCCGGTCGGGGTCTCCGACGCGCAGCCTGATCGCCCCGAGGTGCGTCTCGGCGGGGAGGTCACCCATCGTCGGCGCGCTCCAGGTCGAGCGCGCAGGAGTTGATGCAGAACCGCTGGCCCGTCGGCTGAGGGCCGTCGTCGAAGACATGACCCAGGTGACTTCCGCAGGCCGCGCATACGACTTCTGTGCGCACCATCCCGTGGCTCGTGTCCACGATCGTCTCGACGGCGTCGAGCGCGGCCGGCTCGACGAAGCTCGGCCAGCCGGAGCCGGAGTGGAACTTCGCGTCGGAGCGGAACAGCTCGGCGCCGCAACCGGCACAGCGATATACGCCGGGATCCTCCGTGTCGTTGTAGGCGCCGGTGAACGGGCGCTCGGTCGCCTGTCGGCGCAGGACGGCGTACTGATCGGGCGAAAGGCGTGCCCGCCACTCCTCGTCGGTGAGCTCGATCTTGCGGGCCAGCTACATCACGACCATCGAGACGGCGATGAACTGCGTGACGGCCGCGGCGACCACGAGCAGGTGGAAGATCTCGTGAAACCCGAGGATGCGCGGGAACGGGTTCGGCCACTTGCAGGCATAGATCACAGAGCCGAGCGTGTAGAGCCCGCCCCCGACGAGGAGGAGCACCGCGCCGGCGACACCGACGCCGGAGAACATCTGCGGGACCGCGAGGATGCCCACCCAGCCGACGGCGAGGTACGCGATCGCGCTAAGCCAGCTCGGAGAGTCGATCCAGACCAGCTCCAGCGCGAGGCCGAGAACCGCTCCGCTCCAGACCATGACCAGCACGAGCCACTGCGTCGTGCCCTCGAAGCACAGGAGGGCAAACGGCGTATAGCTGCCCGCGATGAACACGAAGATCATCGAGTGGTCGAGCCGTCGCGCCCACATCCGGCGCGCCGCGCTCTTCCACGGAAAGCGGTGATAGAGCGCGCTCGCGCCGAGCATCGCTACGAGCGCGGCCGCGTACACCCACGCCGAGAATGTCGCGAGCGCACCGTCCGCGAGCACGACGAGCATCAATCCGGCCGCGATCGCGGCGAAGAACGCCCACTCGTGGAAGACGCCGCGGAGTAACGGCCTGAGGTCGGCTTCCATGTCGACCATTGTCGCATGCGCACGCGCGCAATCGCGGTAAGGCGCCGCCCAACGTCGCGCCTACACTCAGCGCGAGGGCCGTTAGCTCAGTTGGTAGAGCAGGGGACTTTTAATCCCAAGGTCGCTGGTTCGATCCCAGCACGGCCCATGCGGGTACGCGGTACGGGAGTCAGCCGACGAGGGCTGGTTCCCTCACGTCGCTGCGAACGCTCTGCTCGAGGAACACGCAGGTCCGGTGGTCGTCGGGAAGCGGTGATCGGCCGAGGCGGAGCACGACGAGCTCGCCGACGTCCGGGACGTCGATCGTCGAACCGACCTCGGGCGCCGGGCCGCCCAGCTGGACGAGCCGGTAGCCGCTTGTCGTCGACGCGAACGCCACGCAGCCGAACGACGGCTCGGGGGCGGGCGCCGCAGAGAGAAGCAGCGGGAAACGCGCGGGCGCCCGCTCCGCGATCTCGGGCTCCGGTTCCGGCTCCGCCTCCGCCTCCCGACCTCAGCCTCCGGCTCGGGCGCCTCCTCGACTCGCGGAGTGAGCGGGTGGACCGTCGCCTCCTGAGCAGTCGGCGCCTCGGCCGACCCGTCCTCCAGCGCTGCCATCTGCTCCGCCAGCGCACCTGCGAGCTCGAACTTGCTGATCGCACCCTGCGCGACGAGAGCCTCTCCGACGCGCTCACCCGTCTCGCGCTGGCGCTGAAGCGCCTGGTCGAGCTGCTCGGGGGTGACGAAGCCCCGCTGCACGAAGATCTCACCGAGTCGCTGCCACGAGTCGTTCGAGCGAGCCTGCGCCTCGGGTGTTCCGGCCTGGCCGAGCTCCTCCCACTGCTCGGCCACGACGCTCGCAAGCTCCTGTCGCGATACGCCGAAGCGCTCGACGAGAATCCGTCCGAGCTGCTCGCCGGTTTCGCGCTGGATCTCGAGCGCGACGCGAATCTGGCTCTCCGAGACAAGACCTCGCTCGACGAAGAGCGTCCCGATCAGGCGCGACGTGAGGGTTGCGGCGACATCCATGATTCCCTGTATCGGCCGCGCCTCGTTCGGGCTGTAGAGGAAATACGAGAAACCCTCAGTCGTCCGCGCACTCCTCCGGGGCGAGGAGCCCTCGCTCGTGCGCGAAGACGACGGCGTGCACCCGGTCGCGGAGCTGGAGGGACGCGAGAATCCGGCTGACGTCGGCCCTCACGTTCGCTTCCTTTGCGCCGTTCTCGGCCGCGATCTCCGCGTTCGAAAGGCCCGATGCGACCTGTCGCAGCAGCTCGAGCTCGTCCGGCGCGAGCTCGTCGAGGGCCGGAGACGGCTCGATCTGGCCGCCGGACGATCGCGCGAACTCGGCCACGATGCGACAGGTGACGGACGGCGCCAGAAGCTCGTCGCCCTGCGCGACGACCCTGATCGCCTCGACGAGCTGCTCGGGCGGCGTGTCCTTCAGCAGGAAGCCGCTGGCGCCGGCGCGCAGCGCCTCGTAGACGTACTCGTCCAGGTCGAACGTCGTCAGAATCAGGACGCGGGCTCCCGTGTCGTCGCGCTCGAGCAGCTTGCGCGTTGCCTCGAGCCCGTCGACGTTCGGCATCCGCACGTCCATGAGGATCACGTCCGGGGTGGTCTCGCGCGCCGCGAGCACCGCCTCGAGCCCGTCAGCCGCCTCGCCGACGACCTCGAACCCCTGCTCGGCCTCGAGGATCATCCGGAAGCCGTCGCGGACGAGTGCCTGGTCGTCGGCGATCAGGACCCTGGTCGTCACGCGGCGCCCCGGAGCGGCAGGTGCGCACGAACGACATACCCGCCGCCCGACCGAGGCCCCGACTCGATCGAGCCGCCGACGAGCGCGACGCGCTCGCGCAACCCAGCGAGGCCGTGCCCGACTCCCTCGCGACCCGGCTCGGAGCGTCCGTCGTTCGAGATCTCGAGCTCGAGCTCACGGTCCTTCCATCGCACGGTGACCCACGCGTGCGCCGGGCCGGCGTACCGCAACGCGTTCGTCAGCGCCTCCTGGATGATGCGATACGCGGAGAGATCCACTCCCGGCGGCAGCTCACGCGGCTCGCCCTCGATCTCGATCTCGACGGGAAGCCCGGCCTCGCGCACAGTGCCGACGAGCACGTCCACGGTCCGCATCGACGGCTGCGGGGCGAACTCGGGCATCGCACCCTGCTCGCGGAGAAGACCAACCAGGCGGCGCATCTCGGTGAGCGCCTCGCGTCCGGTCGCCTCGATCACCTCGAGCGCCTGACGCTCGCGCTCCTGGTCTGGCCGCAGGAGTCGCCGCACGGCCCCGGCCTGCACCGTCATCACGGAGACCGAGTGCGCGACGACGTCGTGTAGCTCGCGTGCGATCCGCCGTCGCTCTTCCGCGACCGCACGGTCGGCTGCGGCGACCGGGTCGAGGTTGGGCTGCTGTGCCCTTTCCACGGGCTGGACGCTAGACGAACGAATGGGACGTGTCCTCGGCGGTGTCCCGATCGCCCTGCTCCCACATCGAATCGCTACGGTCGGAGCAGTGGAGGTGCAGCGCATCGACGACGGGCTGTGGCGGTGGACCGCTCCTCACCCGGACTGGAAGACAGGCGACGACTGGGACCGCGACGTCGGTTGTGTCTACTGGGAGGCGGAGGACGCGGTGGTGCTCGTCGATCCGCTCGTCCCCACGGACGACGCGGAGCGCGCGCGCTTTCTCGAGGCGCTCGACCGCGACGTGGCGCGGGTTGGCCTGCCCGTCGCGATCCTGCTCACGTGCGAGTGGCACGGGCGGAGCCACGCCGAGTTGTCGGCGCGACACGGTGCGCGTGTGGTGGGGCCGGAGATCGGCGCCTGGCTGCCGCACGGAGTGCAGGCCGTCGCCGCGCCTGTCGCCGAGGAGGTCGTCTACTGGCTCGAGCCTGCACGCACGATCGTCCCCGGCGACGTGCTCATCGGCAGCGCCAAGGGCCTGAGGCTGTGCCCCGCCTCGTGGATCCAGAACCGCGGCGGCCTCACCCAGCTCAGGCGCGACCTCGCCCCGCTTCTCGAGCTGCCGGTCGAGCGCGTCCTCACGTCGCACGGCCCACCCGTCCTCGCGGACGGGCGCGCAGGGCTCGAGCGCGCCCTCGCCTAGCGCGCCGCGTAAGCGGCGAGCGCGTCGAGAACGTCGCGCAGGCGGTGCCCCTCGTCGGTGAGCACGTACTCGACCCGAGGGGGTCGCGCGTCGATCACACGCCGTTCCAGCAGCCCGGCGCCTTCGAGCTCGAGGAGCCGGTGCGCGAGCGTGCGCGGCGGGATCTCACCGACGGCCTGCTTGAACTCGTTGAACCTGCTCGCGCCCTCGGCGGACGCCCAGAGGATCGAGACGGTCCACCGCCCCTCGAGGAGGCCCGCCGCGCGGCGGACTTCCTCGGGGACAGGGGTGCAGGTTCTACAGCGCGACATGGTGCGACGACGACGCCGGCTCGAGGGCGAGCCCAAGCACCTCGTCGAGCGACATCACCGGATGGAACGTCAGCTCGTCGCGGACGTGCTCGGGGACGTCGTCGAGATCGGCCCGGTTGCGCTCCGGGATCACGACGTGCGTGAGCCCTGCGGCGTGCGCGGCGAGCACCTTCTGCTTGAGGCCGCCGATCGGGAGCACTCGACCCTGGAGAGTCAGCTCGCCGGTCATGCCGACGGTGTGCTTCACCGGCCGCCCGCTGAGGAGCGACGCGAGGGCCGTCGCCATCGTGATTCCGGCGCTGGGACCGTCCTTGGGGATCGCCCCCGCGGGCACGTGGACGTGGAACTTCCGCTCGAACCCGTCCTGATCGATCCCGAGCCGGTCGGCCTGCGAGTGCACCGCAGAGAGCGCGATCTGGGCCGACTCCTTCATGACGTCGCCCGAGCTGGCCGGTGAGCGTGAGCCCCTCGCCCGGGACGGACGTGGCCTCGACGAACAGCACGTCGCCGCCCGTCGCGTTGACGGCGAGCCCAGTTGCGACACCGGGGACGGCAGTTCGCTCCGCCGCCTCGCGGAAGAACTTCTGCCGGCCGAGCGCGTCGCGCACCGCCTCCACGTCCACGTCGACAGGGGTCTCCGTCTTCGAGGAGACGATCTTCGTCGCGGTCTTGCGGAGGATCGACCCGAGCTCACGCTCGAGCTGGCGGACGCCCGCCTCGCGGGTGTACTCCGAGATCACCGTCTCGAGCACGTCGTCCGAGATCGATACCTCGTCGTCTCGGAGGCCGGCCCGCTCCACCTGACGGGGCCAGAGGTACCCCCGGGCGATCGCGGTCTTCTCGTCCGTCGTGTAGCCGTCGAACCGGATGACCTCCATCCGGTCGAGCAGCGGCCCCGGGATCGTCTCGGCCATGTTCGCCGTCGCGATGAAGAAGACCTGGGAAAGGTCGACCTCGACGTCGAGGTAGTGGTCACGGAAGGTCGAGTTCTGCGCGGGGTCGAGCACCTCGAGCAGCGCGGCCGACGGATCGCCGCGCCAGTCGGCGCCGACCTTGTCGACCTCGTCGAGCAGGATCACCGGGTTCATCGTCTTCGCGTCGCGGAGCGCGCGCACGAGCCGGCCCGGGAGAGCGCCGATGTAGGTGCGCCGGTGCCCACGGATCTCCGCCTCGTCGCGAACACCACCGAGCGACATCCGCACGAACTCGCGGTTGAGCGCCTTCGCGATCGACTCGCCGATCGAGGTCTTGCCCGTCCCGGGCGGCCCGATCAGCGTCAGAATCGCGCCCGCGCGCTTGTCGGGCTCTATACCGCGCTCCTTGCGCAGCTTGGCAACGGCGATGTACTCGACGATCCGATCCTTGACGTCCTCGAGACCGGCATGGTCCGCATCCAGGACCTCGCGTGTGCGCTCGGGGTCGAGCACCTCCTCCGAGCGCGTGCCCCACGGGACTGCGAGCAGCCAGTCGAGGTAGCTGCGGATCATCTGCGACTCGGGCGAGCTCTCGCCCATCCGCTCGAAGCGCGCGAGCTCCTTGTCGGCCTGCTCGCGCACCTCCTCCGGCATCCCGGCCTCCTCGATCTTCGTCCGGTACTCCTCGACGACGGACGCGTCGTCCTCGCCGAGCTCCTTGCGGATCGAGTCCATCTGCTTGCGGAGCAGGAACTCGCGCTGCTGCTTGTCCATCCCGGCGTTGACGTCCTCGCGGATCCGCTCGCGGATCTGCATCAGCGAGAGACGCTCTCGTTGGAGCTTGAGCGCCAGCTCGAGCCGCTCCGCGACGTCCGCCGTCTCCAGCAGCTCGACCTTCTGGTCGAAGCTCAGGTCGGGCGAATAGCCGGAGGTGTCGGCGAGCGCGCCCGGCTCGGCGATCGAGCGGACGAAGGCCTGGATACGGCCGTCGTCGCCGCGCAGCTCGAGGATCTCCTCGACGACGGCGCGGTACTCGGTCTCGAGCTCGCGGAGCTGGTCGTCGGTCTTCGCGCTGTCCGGCCGCTCCTCGACCTCGACGAAGAGGCGACCGCGCGCGTCGGTTTCGGCGGCGCCCGCGACACCGCGGTGCAGCCCTTCGAGCGCCACTGCCGTCGTGCCGCCCGGCAGCCGGACGCGATCCGTGACACGCGCGACGGTGCCAACGGCCGCGTACTCCCCCTCGTGCTTCGGCACCAGCAGAACACGTTCCTCGTCGCCGACGTCGACGGTCAGCGTCACGTTCATATGGGGGAAGACGACGATGTCGTCGAGTGGGACGAGCAGCAGCTTGCTCACGATCTGGTTCACGCTCCTATTCGACACAGTTCAGCTAGTTGGTACAAAAAGTATAGCTAGTGGCGTCATGGGCACGTCAATCCTGATCGCACCCGAACCGAACGTTCACAAAGCCCACGCACACCTCCGCTCGAATACCGGAGAGGCGATTCCGTGATCCCAAACCGCCTCCCTGGGATCGAACGGATGGGCCGGCAGCGCACTCCGAGGGCGCACGCTGGCTCGTAGCGAGGGCGCCGGAGGGGCGCCCTCGCGCCTCCTTGGTGGGCGCTAGCCGCGGAAGCGGCGCAGGGCCGCGGTTGCGACGTCACCTGCGAGCACGTCCGAGTGCCGACCGGCCCCGGCGCCGCGGTGCGTCATGACGGCCGCGACAAAGAGACCGCCCCGCCACGCGACGAGGCCGGCATCGTGCCGCGCCGCATCGACCCAGCCGGCCTTGTGCAGCACCAGCACTCCCGGCCGACCGTGCGCAACGCGGCCGAGCTTGCTGCTGGCCTGCACGTGAGCAAGCAGGTAGAGGAGATAGCGCGCCTCGCCCGCGTCGAGCCCGGTGCGCGGATGCCCAAGCGGGCCGAGACCCGCGCTCGCTAGCCAGACCGCCCGATGGAGCTGGGCAAGGTCGAGGGCGGTCGTCGACTTGCCAACCCCCCACGCGGGCTGCGAGACGACGCTCAGCGGGAGGCCACGAGCGGCTGGCTCGCGCGTCGGCTCGAGTGACGTGCCGAGCAGGTAGCCGCCGTACATCTCGGTGCGCTCGAGCCCGATGGACCGCATCAGGGCGTTGACGCGCTGGCCGCCGCCGCTCGTGGAGCCGCCGAGCGCGACGAGCGTCGTATTTGCCGCTGCGTTGTCGGAGGCGATCAGCATCCCCCGGATGAGACGGTCGGCCCTGCTTCCCGCGCGCGGCGGCCCGTTGGTCTGCGCAAGGTAGGCGACCGCGATCGCAAGCTTGAGGGTCGACGCGGCCGGGAACGTCGCTCGGGCGTTCCACGCCGCGGCCTGGCCGGTACCGAGGTGCTCGACGTAGACGCCGGCTGTACCCGAGAAGCGCGCGACGAGTTGCCTCAGCTCCCGCTGCAGGGGCTCGTCGAGTCGCGGCGAGCGCATGCGGGGTCGGGCTGCGCGAGGCAGGCCGAGCACGGGCTTGACGGTGCTGCCGGCGCGGCGGCCGCGGACGTCGACCGTCTCGACCCGGACGCTCACCGAGCGCGGCGGAAGGTCGACGTCGAGCGTGAACTCGCGTCCCTCGAGTCGCCGCTTCCCCACCATGCGACCGTCGACACGGACGAGCACGCGGACCGCACCTCGCGCCGCTCGACCGCTGACGAGGCCGAAGGATGCCTGGTGCGCGACGGGCCGATCGAGCACGGGAGGCGCCGGCGGAGGCGGCGGCGAGTCGATCACCAGCGAACCGTAGCCTTGACGGCGCCGTGCCGATACTCGCCCATCTCGACCTCGACGCGTTCTTTGCGGCCGTCGAGGAGCTCGAGGAGCCGTCCCTTCGCAGCCGGCCGCTCGTGGTGGGCGGCGACCCGCACGGGCGAGGCGTGGTGGCGACCGCGAACTACGTCGCACGGCGGTTCGGGATCCACTCCGCGATGAGCGCTGCAGAGGCGCTCCGTCGGTGCCCGGAGGCCGTCTTCGTGCGACCGCGCCACACGCTCTACCGGCAGTACTCGCAGGCCGTCTGGACCGCGGTCGGCGAGATCGTGCCGCGGGTCGAGCGTACTGGGCTCGACGAGGGCTACCTCGACCTCGGCAGCGTGCTCGAGTCCTTCTCGGGCGCGCGGCGGATCGCCGAGGCCGTCCAGGTTGCCGTCCGGGGCGCAACGTCTCTGACGTGCTCGCTCGGAGTCTCGACCGCGAAGGTCGTGTGCAAGGTCGCCTCGGACCGCAGAAAGCCCGGCGGGATCACGGTCGTGCCGCCCGGCCGTGAGGCTCGCTTCCTCGCGCCGTTGCCGACGCGCGTCCTGCCCGGTGTCGGGCCGCGCGCCGAGGAGCGGCTCTCGGCGGCGGGGATCGCGACGATCGGCGAGCTCGCTGCGCTCCCCGACGCTGCGCTCCGAGCCGTGCTCCCGGGCCAGGTCGGCCGGCTCCTACGAGACAGGGCTCGCGGGATCGATCCGCGCGATCTCGAGCTCGACGCCGAGCGGATCTCGATCTCGACCGAGGAGACGTTCGAGCGTGACCTGACCGATCGTGCCGCACTGCATACCGAGTTGCGCAGGATGGCCGCGGAGGTCGCCGAATATCTGCGGCGCGACGGGCTGTCTGCGCGCACCGTGACCACGAAGCTTCGCTACGCCGACTTCTCGCTTCGCTCGCGCTCTACGACCCTCGCGACGCCGATCGACGAGCCCGAGCGGATCGCGGACCTCGCGTGCCGGCTGCTCGATCGCGGGCTCCGCGACCGGCCGGGCGCGCTGCGCCTCGTCGGCGTGGGCGTGTCGGGGCTCACGAGCGTCCGCCAGCTCACCTTCGACGAGCTGTGAGGCGCACGTGACGTGGTCCTCGAGGGGATGTCGCCTCAGGCCGCGTCCATCCGAAGCGCGGTGAGGTTGGGACGCGGGCTGAAGCCAGGCCCCGCCCACGTCCCGCTCAGGCGCGGAGCAGCGGGCGCGTCAGGCAGGTCGGCCCGCCGTCGCCTTTGCGGGAGATCTCGTCTCCCCTGTACGTGACGACGTCGACGCCGGCGCGCTCCATCCGCCGCCGGGTCTCGTCGTTGCCCTCGAGCGCGAGGGCTCGCCGCGGCCCCAGCGCAAGGACGTTCGGCCCCTGGGTCTCGAACTCCTCGTCGGGTACCTCGACGACCTCGATCCCGCGCTCGGCGAGGAGCCACATGAGCCTCGTCGGAGCGATTCGCGTGTACACGAGCGCAAGGTCGCGGTCGAGCGGCGAGATGAACGACATGAGGTGCATGACCTCCCCGGCGCCGTTCCAGTGCGGGAGATCGAACGCGATCACCTCCACGCCGGGGAACGAGTTCCGGAGCGCGTCGAGCGACTCCGGGTTCGTGCGGTAGCCGATCCCGACGAGCAGCGTCTCGCCGTCGAGCCAGACGGTGTCGCCGCCCTCGACCGTGGCCGGGAGCTCGACGCGGCCCACGACGGGCACTCCCGCCTGCTCGAGCGCCGCCACGGTGGCCTCCGGCTCGCCGCGCCGCCCCACCTTGCCCGGCAGAAGCAGCACCGCTCCCTCGCGCCCAACGAGCGTCGGGTCGTACGTGTAGAGCGCGTCGGGGTTCCCGGGATCGTGCTCCGAGACGACGACCTCGGCGCCTGCGTCCGAGAGGAGCGCGCACAGCGCCTCGTGCTCCGCCTGCGCAGCCGCGATGTCCGGCGCGGCTCGCCAGCCGTGCGCCTCCCAGTTCGCGGCGTCCTCGGGAAGGGGACGGCGAACGAGCACCCGTTGCAGCTCGCCCCACATCGATGCGCTTCCGAAGCCGCTCACGGCGGCGGAGGCTAGCCGACCGCGTTCGCCGGGCGGCGGTCGTCGAGCAAGACCGCGCGCAGCGCGTCGACGCACAGCATCCCCATCGCGACGCGCGTGTCCCGCGTCGCGCTGCCGAGGTGCGGCGTGAGCACGACGTTGTCGAGCGTGAGAAGCCCCTGCTCGACTTCGGGCTCCCGCTCGAAGACGTCGAGTGCCGCGCCTGCGATCCGGCCTTCGCGCAGCGCGTCGACGAGCGCCGCCTCGTCGACGATCGGCCCACGGGACGTGTTGACCAGCACGCCGGTCGACCGCATCGCCTCGAGCGCGTCGGCGTCGATGAGATGGTGCGTCTCTGTCGTCAACGGCACGTGGAGGCTCACGATGTCGGCGACCGCGAGCAGGCTCAAGAGATCGGCGTCCCGACCGGCAAAGGTCGCCCGCGCGCCGAACGCCTCCGCGAGCCGCGCCGTCTCCCGCCCGATCCGGCCAGGGCCGACGATGACAAGCTGCTTGCCGTCGAGGCTCGAGCCGAGCATGAACTCGAGCGAGAACTCCCATGCGCCGCCGCGCCGGACGAGGCGGTCGCCCTCGGCGATTCGGCGGAGGAGCGCGAGCGTCAGGCCTACTGCCAGCTCCGCCGTGGTCCGCGTCAGCACGTCGGGCGTGTTGGCCACCACGACGTTGCGCTCCCTCGCGGCGGACAGTTCGATGTTGTTCACGCCCACTGCGTAGTTCGCCACGACTCGTAGCGCAGTTCCCGCGCGGTCGAGGAACGCCTCGTCGACCGTCGTCGTCAGCAGCGAGACGATTCCGTCCACGCGTTCGGGCGTCTCCACGACCTCGAAGTCGGCTTCGAGCGCGGCAGTGACCTCCGCGGGCACCGAACCCGTGACGTGAACCCGTGGGCGCGCCACCTAGGACGACAGAACGCGCGGGCGGTGCCCTGCCGAGTAGACGTCCTTCCGCAGGATCAGCCCGTCTTCGAAGGGGAACACGTCGATCCCGTCCCACTCGAGGAGCCGTCCGTCCTGATCGGTGGCGGACGCCGTCCACTCGCTGACCACCAGTCCGTCGCGCACGTAGAGCCGGCGCCCTCGAAAGGCCAGGTCGGGCCAGTTGGCGAAGATCCTCCCGATGTGCTCGCGCACGTCGGCGCCCGCGGCACGTTCGCCGGCGGTGTGGTTCTCGAACACCATCCCGGGAGCATGGAACGAGACGATCGTGTCGAGATCCTGCGCGTTCCACGCGTCGTTGTACCGCTCGATGAGCCGTTCCAGCTCCGCGGCGGAGTTCGCGTCGGCCATGGCGCGAGTATGTCAGCCCGATCGCGCCGCCCTCCAGTTCACGACAGCCGTCGAGGCAGCGTCTGACGAGGCGAGTAAGAGGCCCGTGCTGCGGGTACGGCTCCCTCGAGTCCAGGGACAACCCGAATTGGAAAGGGCATATTCATGCGTAGAAGCACCCCGCTTCGCCTGACCCTCGTGTCGGCGCTGCTCGGCGTCGCCGTCCTCGCCGGGCAGGCAGCGAGCAGTGTGGGCATCGCGCCCGCCGCGACCGACGCGCACGGCCTGGTCGCTTGCCCCGACGGGCCCGGCGCCCTCGCCCGCGTCAAGGACGGGGCAAAGGCACCCGAGCCCGATCTCTATCCGAAGAACCAGGCCAACGCCTACGGCGCTCTCCACGACCTGCCGACGTTGACGAGCGGCAGCGTCCGGATCCCGACGGTGTTCCACATGATCTCCGATCACGAGAACACACCCGCCGAGAAAGCTCGTTGGGAAAGGCTGATCGCCGCCCAGATGGTCGTTCTCAACGACTCGTTCTCCGGCGCAACCGCGTCCGACGCGGCCGACACGCCGTTCCGCTTCGATCTCACGCAGATCACGTGGTCCGTGAATGCAGAGTGGTACACGGTCGTTCCCGGCAAGGGCGGCGTCGAGCGGGACATGAAGCAGTCGCTCTACAGCGGCGACGCGCGAACGCTGCACGTGTACGCCGCGAACATCGGCGGCGGCCTGCTCGGCTGGGCCTACTTCCCGAAGGGCTACAACCACGGCCGCGACTTCATCGACGGCGTCGTCATCCTCGACGAGTCGATGCCCGGCGGCACGGCGGGCAAGTACGCGTTCGGGGACACCCTGACCCACGAGGTCGGGCACTGGCTCATGCTCGAGCACACGTTCGCGCACGGCTGCTCGGCTTCCGGCGACTGGGTCACCGACACGCCCGCGGAGGCCCATCCGCAGTTCAACTGCCCTGAGGGCGCCGACACCTGCACCGACCCGGGTCTCGACCCGATCACCAATTTCATGGACTACACGCAGGACACCTGCATGAACATGTTCACACCGGGTCAGGCCGACCGGATGAGCGATGCCTGGCTGCAGTTCCGCGCGGGCGGAGGCAAGAACTGATCCGCTGACGCACACGGGAGGGCCTTACCGGCTCGCGGCAGGGCCCTCCCGACTCACGTGCCCCGAGAGCCATTCGACCGCGGCCGCCCACCCCGGCTGGCTCGGATCGATGACGTCGAAGTGATCGGCGCCGGCCAGCTCGAGCAGCTCGGCGTCCGGGTCGAGGGCGGCGTGCTCCCGGCTCTGCGTGGGCGGGACGATGTCGTCGGCGTCGCCGTGCACGAGAAGCTGCGGCACACCGAGCGGGGCGAGAGCCGCAGGCGACGCCGCCTCGTAGCGCTCGGGCGCCGCGTCGAACGACCCGACCAGGCCCACTACCGCGCCGCCGCCGAGGTCGTCCCGCCAGCCGCGCTCGAGGTCGGAGACGGCGGCCTGCGCGACGACGGCGATGGGCCGCACCTTGGGGTCGGCGCCGGGCAGCCCTCCCGCGATGCGGCCCCGCCCCGCGAGCCAGAGCGCGAGGTGGCCTCCTGCGGAGTGGCCGCACGTGACCACGCGTGACGGGTCGACGTCGTCCAGCTCCGCGAGGCGGTCGGCTGCAGCGGCGACGTCTTCGAGCGTCCCCGGCCATCCCCCACCCTCCTGCCCGACACGCCGGTACTCGACGTTCCACGCCGCGATCCCGCGCGCCGCGAGGTCGATCGCCAGCGGCGTCATCAGCGTCCGGTCCCAGCCGGTTCGCCAGAACCCGCCGTGGATCAGGACGACGCACGGCCAGGGCGAGTCGTCGCCGGCCGGGCGATGGAGGTTCGCCACCTGGTCGGGGTGGTCGCCGTACGCGATGCACGGTGCGGGAGGAAGCTTGTGGTGCTTCACGACACGCGTCAGGCGAGTAGCGCGCGGTGGCGGGTCAGCGCGGCGACGAGCCGATCGACGTCCTCCTCGACGTTGTAGAGGTGGAGCGCGACGCGCAGCTTGTCCTCGCGCATCGAGACGACGATCCGCTCTGCGGCCAGGGCCGCGACGAGGGCGTTCACGTCGGTCGAGCGGATGCAGACGAGCGGGCCGCGGCGCGCAGGGTCCCGCGGAGTCGCGACCGTCGCCCCGAGCTCGTCGAGCCCGTCGAGCAGACGGTCGGCGAGCGCGCGCACGTGCGCCTCGATCGCCGGGACGCCGGCGCGCTCGACGAGCGCCACGCCCGCGACGCCCGCGTAGAGCGCGGGCACCGGCGGGGTCCCCGAGTCGAAGCGGCGGGCGCTCCGGTGGGGCGAGTAGTCGTCGATCGACATCGCGAAGATGTCCTCGTCGGCGAACCAGCCGGTCTGCGTGGGATAGAGCGTTGCGTAGACCTCGGGCCGCACCCACATGAACCCGAGCCCGGCCGTCCCGAGGAGGTACTTGACGGTGCCGCCCGTGACGACGTCGGCGCCGAGCCGGCCGACATCGAGCTCCACGGCGCCGCAGGCCTGATAGCTGTCCGCCAGGACGAGTGCACCGGCGGCATGAGCGGCCTCGGCGATGGCGGCGACGTCGTGCCGGTGGCCCGACCGGTAGGAGAGCGTCGTGCAGCAGACGAGCGCCGTCCGCTCGTCGATCGCCTCCACGAATCGCTCCGGCGGGCTCGTCCCGTCGGCGTCCGTGCCGACCCGAACGACCTCGGCGCCGCGGAGCTCCTGGGCGTGCGCGATCTGCCCGACGGTCGGGAACTCGTACTCGCTGATCACGATGCGGTTCCGCTCGCCGTCGAGTGGCAGCGCGGAGACGAGCGCGCTCACGCCCTGCGAGACGGAGGTCGTGACCGCGACGTCGTCGGGCGCCGCGTGCAGGACGCCTGCGACCGCGGTACGGAACGCCTCGTTGCGCTCCACCCAGAAGTCCCATTCGGCGCCGTTGGAGTCCCACCCCGCGAGCCACTGCTCGACCGCCGCGCGCACGGACGTGGACAGCGCGCCCTGCGAGCACGAGTTGAGATACGTCGCACTCTCGAAGATCGGGAACTCGCCACGGATCGCCTCGCCGATGGCTCGAGATTGGGTCTGCGAAGCTGACATCGGTCTCCTCGGTCCTAGAGGTTGGGTGGCGTCGTGACGCCGATGAAACGCGCTTCACCCTTCCCGACGTTGCGGAAAGAGTGCGGTACATCCGCGCGGTAGTGCGCACTGTCGCCGGGGCCGAGCTCGATGGGATTGCCGTCTCCCACTGTCAACTCGACCGTCCCGTCGACCACGAGCACGAACTCCTCCCCGTCGTGGCGGGCAGGCTCGGCCATCGCACCGCCCTCTGCGTAGACGTTCACGACGGGCAACATGCGGTGCGTTCCGTCCGTCGTCAGCATCTCGATCGCGATCCCCTCGTCGACGAGGCGCAGGGATCGGCGCTGGTCGCGGCGTACGACCTGCACCGTCGCCGGATCGGGCGCCTGGACGAGGTCAGCGATGCTGACGCCGAACCAGCGAACGAGGCGCATCAGCCGGCTCACCGTGATGTCGCTCTGCCCTTTCTCGACCATCGACAGGAAGGACGCGGAGATCCCCGTGCCCTCGGCGACGTCCGCGAGCGAGAGCCCGCGCCCTCTCCGCAGCTCCCTCAGCCTCGGGCCGAGCCCGCCCTCGGCCGGGGCTCCGTCGCTCGGCTGGCGGTGCGCCGGGTCCCCGACGCGCGGCTCGACGCTCACGTCGCACTCCTCTCGATCCGCTCGCGAAGCATCAGGATCTCCGTGTCGTGCGAAGTGGTCAGGCGGCTCCACCGGTCGTCATCCATCGACTCGGTCCGCCAGGCGAGCAGGATGACGAGGCTCCGGCGGGAGTCCCCGCCGAGCTCGTCTCCCCCGACGACGCGCGCCGCGATGCGACGCACGAGATGGTCTGGGTCGACTCCCACCTCGTAGTCGACCGTTAGGCTCGCCGCGTCCGGGCGGGCCCGGACGAAGTTTGCGGCGCCGTCGAACAGCGAGGTCCCGCGCACGACGTCGCCGTCACCCGGCCGGGTGTCCCAGCACCCAAGCGCCCATTCCCCGATTCGCTCCGCATCGGCGAGGTACGCGAAGGCGTCCGCCGCGGACGCGTCACAGAGCGCCGAGACACAGTGGGCGAGGCTTCGATCGGTCATCGAGGCGGTCCGTCGGGTGCCCTGCGGCACCCGACGGACGGGTTGACGTGCTACTTACGGATCCTCAGCGTGCGGACGACGTCCTGCTTGCCGTCCTTGTACGAGTAGACGTTGTAGAGCGCCGCAGTGAGGTCGCCCTTCGCGTCGAAGTCGACCGGCCCGCCGACCCCCTCGTAGTTGATGTCCTTCCCCGCGCGAACGGCCCTGATCGCGGCCGGGAGATTGAGGTAGGTGTACGTCCGTCCGGGGACGGATGAGACACGCTGGATCTGCTTCACGATGTCCGACCCCCTCGAGGAGTCGGCTGCCAAAGCGGCGAGAATGCAGATCAGCGCCCCGTCGAAGTTGTTCAGCTCCAGCGTCTGCCGATCCTTCGTCCCCGGCGAGGTCGTGAACAGCCTGTGGAACGCCTCGCCGGCCTTCGTGCCGGTCACGGAGCCCGCCACCGTACCGCGTGCTCCTTCGAGCGACGCCGTCGGGATGAACGATGGAATCGTCGCGGGCCAGCCGCCCGCGACGAACAGCTTGCGCCCGTTGAAGCGGCCGGTGCGAAGGAGCGCCGAGCCGATCTTCGCGTAGTTCGCCGGGAAGTCGAGGATGACGTATGCGTCGGGGTTCCCCTCGACGATGTCGTCGGCCTCCGAGTTGTAGCTCGCAGCGGTCGGGTCGTAGAGAAGCGGTCCTCGGACCCGCATCCCCGAGCGCTCGAGCGCCCGCTTCAGCGGCGGGAGCAGTCCTGTGCCGAACGCATCGTTGCGTCCCGCGAGGGAGATCGTCTTCCCGGCACCCATCTCCTCCTTGATCAGGCGCGCCAGGATGGGCGCCTGCAAGGTGTCCGACGGCATCGTGCGGAAGTAGTAACCGTTGTCGGCCAGGTCGGTAAGGGCCGGGCTCGAGTTGTTCGGCCCGATCTGCGGAACGCGGGCGGGAACGGTCGCGGCCTGCGCGATGGCGATCGAGCTCCCCGACGTCAGCGCGCCGAGGATGCAGTCGGCGCCCTTTGTGATGAGCTTCCGTGCCGCATTGACGCCGCCCTCTGGCGTCGTGGCGTCGTCTGCGTACTCGATCTGGAGCTTGACGTCGTTGACGCCCGCCTGCCGCAGCGCCCGGTTGGCTTGCTGGACCGCGAGTCCTGCGGACTTCGCGTACGCAGGACCGAACACGGCAGACGCGCCTGTGAACGGCACGACGACGCCGATTCGGAGCGTAAACGCGGCCTGGCTCCGACCGCTCGCAGTCGTCGCAGCGACCGTTGCAGCGAGCACCGCCACCAGCGAGAGCGCGGCGGCGAGCTTGGTGAACCGACTCATGAGAACCCTCCTCTTTCGGCGCCGCATGCGTGGTGCGCGACCGCATGCCGGCCCAGGTCAGACCCCGTGCGCGTCAAATCGCGCGTATTCGAGCGCATCGCGGGGCAACGTACAAGATCCTGAATCCGATTTCAATATCTGCGCGATCGGTCTGATAGCCTCGTGCGCCGTGAAGTACCCGGCACCCGGCTTCGACCCGCCGTATCGGGTCATGCTCCTGATGGCGGCGACGGACGGCTGGTTCGACGCCGACCCTTCCGAGCGAGAGGCCGCGACCGACGAGCTGTCCCGCCTCCTCCGCGAGACAGAGGAGCGCGGCGCCCGCCTCCTTGCGTCGTTCGACGACGACCTGTTCCTGAGCGGCCAGCCAGCGCCGCTGCCGTACACGATCCACATCCTGTACGACGTCGACGACCTCGCGCTGGTTGTCGACCTCGTGCATCGGCTCCGGACGTCCGATCTCGCGCGCTTCCTGCGGCTCGAGGCCCGGATCGGACGGCCGTTGTTCGTGCTCGACCGCTAAGCACTGGGTCAGAGTGTCGCGTCGATACGCCCGCGACCGCCGAGGTACAGGTCGGCGACCTTGGGGTCCCGCACGAGCTCCGGACCCGGGCCCTCGAACCGCGTCCGGCCGGTGTCGAGCACATATCCGCGGTGGGACATCTCGAGGGCGCGGCGCGCGTTCTGCTCGACCATCAGCACGGCGATCCCAGCGGCGTTGATCTCGGCGATCTTCTCGAAGATGAGATCGACGGCGACGGGTGAGAGCCCGGCGGACGGCTCGTCGAGCAGGAGAACGTCCGGCTCGGCGACGAGCGCCCGGGCCAGTGCGAGCATCTGTCGCTCGCCGCCCGAGAGCGTCCCCGCTGCCTGCCGCCGACGCTCGGCGAGCCTCGGGAAAAGCGCGTACATGGCCTCCGCGCGCTCGCCCGACAAGGCGGAGCGTCGCGCGAGCCCGCCCAGCTCGAGGTTCTCGTCGACAGTCAGGGAAGGGAACACGTTGTCACGTTGGGCGACGTACCCGACTCCGCGGCCAACGATCCGGTGCGGCTTGAGACCGGTGACGTCAGCTCCACGCAGCCGCACCGATCCCCTCCACGGACGCAGAAGCCCGATCACTACTTTGACGAGCGTCGACTTGCCGGCCCCGTTCGGCCCGACGATCGCCACCATCTCTCCCTCTCCGACGCGCACGTCGAGGCCGTTGAGGATCGGGACGTCGGCGAAGTACCCGACCTCGATGTCCGTCACACCGAGCACGGCCTCCTGGATCACGTCAGGCGTCCGGCTCTTGCGGTGTCGAGGCGCCGGCGCCCAGATAGGCCTCGATGACCCGCGGGTCACGTCGGATGACCTCAGGCGCGCCGGTGACGATTACGCGGCCCTCGGCCATCACCACGACGACGTCCGAGTGGCGCATCACCACCTCCATGTCGTGCTCGACGAGCAGGATCGTCAGGCCGCGCTCGGCCCGCAAGGCCTCGATGTGCTCGAGGAGCACTCTGCCCAGCGTCGGGTTGACGCCTGCGAGCGGCTCGTCGAGGAGGAGGATCCGAGGCTCGAGCATGAGCGAACGAGCGAGCTCGAGCAGCTTGCGCTGCCCGCCCGAAAGCGTGCCGGCATAGTCATCGGCCTTGTCGGCGAGGCCGAACACGTCGAGCGTTTCGAGCGCGCGCTCGCGAGCGCTTCGCTCGGCCGACCGCCACACCGGCCGCAGGGCGGAGAGCAGGAGACGCTCACCAGGGTTGTTCGGCGCCGCGAGCAGCATGTTGTCGAGCACCGACATGACGGAGAGAGCCTTCGTGAGCTGGAACGTGCGCACCATTCCCTTGCGCGCGATGGAATGCGGGCTCGAGCCGTAGACCGAGCGCCCATCGAGCCGGACCTCGCCTCCGTCACCGCGCTCGAAGCCGGTGACGACGTTGAACAGCGTCGACTTGCCTGCGCCGTTTGGGCCGATCAGGGCGGTGATCGAGCCGCGTGCCACGCTGAAGCTCGCCGCGTCGACCGCCTGCACGCCCGCGAACCGCTTGCTGACCCTCTCGACGGAGAGCAGCGCCTCACCGGGCACGGAGGGTCAGCTCCTGACGTTTGCCGAACAGCCCCTGCGGACGGAAGACCACGAGCAGCATCAGGACGAGCCCGACGATCATGAACCGGAGCGCGGCGATGCGCGCGTCCGACAGGGGCAGCTCGATGTACCTCGTCGCCTCGAGCACGAAAATGAGGAAGAACGAGCCGACCACCACGCCGAAGTAGCTCCCGAGGCCGCCGAGGATGACGATCACGTACGCGTACGCGGTGAGCACCGGGTCGAAGTTCGCGGGCGACAGGATCGAAATGTTGATCGCGAGCATGTAGCCCGCGATGGCGGCGAGGGCAGCCGCGATCGACAGCGACTGCAGCTTGTAGACGAACGTGTTCTTGCCGAGCGCGCGTGCGGCATCCTCGTCCTCCCGGATCGCCCTCAGCACACGTCCCCACGGCGAGCGCACCATGAGCGCCACGAGAACGGTCAGCACCAGAAGGATCGCGAGGTTCACGAGCAGCAGAGGAAGCAGGAACCGCGGCGCAATCCCAATGCGCTCGAGCCAGCCGTCGATCCGGACTGATGCTTCGGCCCACGAGTCCCCGTAGCCGAAGAGCCCGAGGTTCCCGCCCGTGAGCCCGTCCCAGTTGTCCGCGACGATGCGGACGATCTCGCTGAACGCGAGCGTCGAGATCGCGAAGTAGTCGGCGCGGAGGCGCAGCGAGGGAAGCCCGACCAGGAGCGCCGCCGCGATCGCGACGGGAATCCCCAGAACGAGCGCGAGCCAGAACGAGAGCCCGGACTTCACGACCAGGATCCCCATGGTGTACGAGCCCACGGCCATGAAACCGGCCTGGCCGAAGTTCATGATCCCGGTCGTCCCGACATTCAGCTGGATGCCGAGCGCGAACACGCCGTATGTCGTGGCAAGCACACCGACGTTGATCCAGAAGTCCTGGTTGGCGAGGAACGAGAACGACACGGCGAGCAACTCGATCATCGGTCGACCGGCCTTCCTCGCCCGAACAGCCCCTGCGGGCGAACGAGGAGAACGAGGATGAGCGCGCCGAAACCGACCGCGACCTTGAGCGACGGGTCGATCACGAGCGTAGACCACTCCTGAACGAGGCCGATCAGCAGCCCTCCGGCGAGCGCGCCGTACGCGTTGCCGATGCCGCCGACGACGACTGCCGCGAAGATGCTGAGAATGAGCGTGAAGCCGAGGTTCGGGTTCACGCTCCCAGCCGGGAGGGCGTAGAAGATGCCCGCCAGGCCGGCGAGCCCGGCGCTCGCTGCCCACGTGACGAGGACGACCCGGTCGGTGTCGATGCCCGTCGTCTCCGAGAGCTGCACGCTGTCCGAAAGGGCGCGGGCCTGCTTGCCGAGCAGCGTGTAGCGGAGGACCAGCGCCACGGCGGCGATCGTCACGATGCCGAGGACCGTCACGATCAGCTCCGTCCGACCGATCCGAAACTCGCCGATGCTGACGCTCGCGGTGACGTTCGCTCCGGATCCGCGATCCTCGGGGCCGGCGACAAACGCGATGGCGTTGCGCATGAAGAACGCAAGCCCAAGCGCGAGAAGGAGAAGCTGAAGCTCGCCGACCCGCCTGCGGCGAACAGGCCGCCAGAGTCCGATCTCCAGGGTGAGCCCGAGCGCGGCGGTCGCGACGACACCGAAGACGACCGAAAGCGCAAGCGGGAGCTCGAGTGCGTTGCCCAGGATCAGCATGTATGCGCCAAACGTGAGGAACTCGCCGTGCGCGAAGTTGACCAGCCGTAGCACGCCGAAGATCAGCGTCAGGCCGACTGCGCCGAGCGCGAAGTAGTTGCCCGCGACGATCCCGTTGATCGTCGCCTGGACGATATCGCGCCATCCTTCGACGAGCCCGAGGACGACGCCGACCGCGACGAGGCCCCAGGCGAGCGTCGCCAGCGGATGACGGCGGATCGGGTCCAGGAGTCGGCCCGGGTCGAATCGAGCTTCGGTCACGGGAAGGTGCTCTGACATGACAGCGCCGATTCAAGGCCAGCGGCCGGCGGACTGTCAAGCGATCGTGCGAGGTCGCCTCGCTGACCACCGGCACAGTGGGGATCGCGCTGAGGCGAGAGCGCCACGGGGACAGACCCCTTCGGGGTCAGTTCCCGGATGCGGTCCTACCGCCCGAGATACGCCTTCCGCAGGTCCTCGTTCTCGAGCAGGTCTGCGGCCTTGCCTTCGAGCACGATGCGGCCCGTCGAGAGGACGTAGCCGCGGTCTGCGATCGAGAGCGAGACGTTCGCATTCTGCTCGACGATGAGCATCGCCACGCCCGAGTCGTTGACCTGCTCGATGATCTCGAAGCTCCGCTCGACGAGGATCGGGGCGAGGCCCATCGACGGCTCGTCCATGAGCAGCAGCTTCGGCTTCGACATCAGCGCGCGGCCCATCGCGACCATCTGCTGCTCGCCCCCGGAGAGCGTCCCGGCGAGCTGGGAGCGTCGCTCGTAGAGGAGCGGGAAGAGCGAGTAGACGCGCTCGAACTCCTCCTTCAGATCCACGCGAGGACGGAGGTAGGCGCCCATCTCGAGGTTCTGCAGCACCGTCATCGGCCCGAACAGCCGCCGGTTCTCGGGCACGATCGCGAGCCCGCGGCGGATGCGATGGGCTGTGGGCAGCCGGGTCACGTCCTCGCCCCCGAGGAGCACCTGGCCCGTTCGCGGCCGCACGAGGCCGAGGATCGTCTTCAGCGTCGTCGACTTGCCCGACGCGTTGCCGCCGAGGAGGCAGACGAGCTCGCCCTCGCGGACGAGGAGGTTCGAGTCCTGGAGGATGTGGATCTGGCCGTAGTACGTGTTGATCCCGTCGAGCTGGAGCAGCGGCGCGGGCTCGGTCGCGGCGCTCACTTGCGCGCCATCCCGCCGGTGCCGAGGTAGGCCTCGACGACGCGTGGATCCGTCGCGACGGCCTCGAACGACCCCTCGGAGATCTTCACGCCGTGGTCGAGCGCGACGACGCGATCCGAGATCCCCTCGACGACGTGCATGTCGTGCTCGATCACGAGGATCGTGTAACCGCCCTCGGTCCGCAGCTTGGCGATCAGCTCGGTGATCTCCTGCGTCTCGCGGGGGTTCATCCCCGCGGCCGGCTCGTCGAGCAGCAGAAGGCGCGGCTTCGTCGCGGTCGCGCGCGCGATCTCGAGCCGCCGGCGATTCGCGTACGAGAGCGAGTAGGCGGGCTGGTCCCACCGGTACCCCATCAGGCGCTCGCCGAAGAACGCGAGCCGCTCCTCGGCGAGCGCGCGGATCTCGCGCTCCTCGCGTCGCTGGCCCGGTGTGCGGAGAATCGAGCGCAACGGCCCCGCTCCGGTGTGCCCGTAGGCGGCGGCCATGACGTTCTCCCGCACGGTCATGTTGAGAAACAGCCGGAGCGTCTGGAACGTACGCGCGATCCCGCGGCGCGTGATCCGATGCGGATCGAGCCCCTTGATGCTCTCCCCCTCGAACACGATGTCGCCCTCGGTCGGCTCGTACACGCCTGTCACGAGATTGAAGAGCGTCGTCTTGCCCGCCCCATTGGGGCCGATCACCGAGACGATCTCGCCCTCGTCGACGTGGAGGTCGAGCCGGTCGACGACCCTCAGTCCTCCGAACGACATCGAGACCTGCTGCAGGTCGAGGAGCCGCTTCGCCATCACACGATCTCCACGCGCTTCTCGCCGAGCAGGCCCTGCGGGCGCGCGATCATCATCGCGACGAGGAGCGCGCCGAGCACGATGTAGCGCGTCGACTCGGGCTGCTGGAGCATGACGTTCTCCCAGACGAAGGCCGCCAGATAGAGCGTCGGCACCATCAGCGCGATCCTGGCCCAGCCCCGGACGAGCGTCAGCACGAGTGCCATCGCGACGAGGCCGATGTAGGCGACCGGCGCGACCCAGCTCGCGAGCTGCGCGGGCACGATCACCCACTCGGCCGCCCAGGACGCGATCCGGCCGCTCTCCTCCGCGGGTCCCGTGGTCCAGGCGTCGTCGATGCCGTCCGCGACGAGGCGTGCGACGAAACCGAACACGATCGTGCCGCCGAGCACCACCGCGAGCTTGAGCGACGTTCGGAAAGCGGCAACGAGTGCCAGCAGGATGACGACGTAGAAGAGGCCGCGCGCATCGCCCGGATCGCGCAGCGCCTCGAGCAGGACGCTCACGATCACCGCACCGAGGACGACCCCCGCCTGGCTGCCCGCCCCACCGAGGATGACCATGGTGTAGACCGTGATCAGCAGCGGGAACTCGAAGTTCTGCGGAAAGACGCTGCCGTTGAGCGCCGTCGTGAACGTCCCGGTCAGCGCTGCCACGGAAGCACCGAAGGAAAACGCCATCAGCTTGAGCCGGTTGACGGGCATCCCCATCACCTCGGCGGCGAGGGGGTCCTCCCGCAGCGACCGCCACGCGCGCCCGGTGCGCGAGTCGTTGAGCAGGTGCAGGGCGACGTAGACGAGGACGAAGAAGGCGAGCGCGACGTAGAGGTAACTGACCGAGAAGAGCCCCTCGGAGGTCGAACGCGGCAGATCCCACCCGAAGACGCCGAGCTCGTCGACGTTCAGGATCCCGTTCGGCCCGTTCGTGATGCTCTCGCCGAAGACGTCGTCCCCGTTGTTCGTCGCCGTGAGGAACAGCTGGAAGAAGAACAGCGTCAAGATCGCGAGGTAGTCCCCGGTGAGCCGCCGCGACGGCAGCCCGACGAGCCATCCGACGAGGCCACCGACGATCACCACGATCGGGATCACGACGAGGGTCGGGAGGTGGATGTCGTACTGATCGGAGCTCAGCAGCGCGTACGTGTAGGCGCCGATCCCATAGAACGCGATGAAGCCGAGGTCGAGCAGCCCGCCCCACCCGACGACGATGTTGAGCCCGAGCGCGAGCAGCATGAAGACGACCGTGTCGAAGGCGACGCGCCGGATGTACCCGCTCTCGAAGCCGATCGGGAGCAGGCAGATGATGGCGACGAAGAGCGTCAGCCACGCCCACCAGGGGACGACCGCCAGCCGCTGTTCGATGGTGCCCAGCACGCCGCCGCGCCGGGTGCGGCGCTCACCGTGCCGTGCGACCCACTCGTCACGCCCCACCGCCGGGCTGGTCGCGCCTTCGGACGCGCTCGCCTCGGCGGCGCCCTCGAGCGGTGTCGTGAGGGAATCGTCCCAGTCGGTCGGGTCTGACATGAGGTGACTACACCTTCCGGATGTCGGCCTTGCCGAAGAGGCCCTGGGGACGGAAGAGCATGAAGCCGATCAGGATCACGAAGACGAGCAGGTCGGACCACTTGGTCGAGATGTAGCCCTGGGTGTACGCCTCCGCGAATCCAAGAATCAGCCCGCCGGCCATGGCGCCCGGAATCGAGCCGATGCCGCCGATTACGGCCGCGGTGAAGCCTTTCAGCCCCGCCAGGAACCCGATGGCGGCGAAGGTGGGCGCCCGCAGCGCGAAGAGGACCCCTGCCGCCCCGGCGAGCGCCGAGCCGAGCACGAACGCGAAGACGATCACGCGATCGATGTCGATCCCCATCATCGCCGCGGCCTCGCGGTCGTGCGAGGTCGCCTGCATCGCCTTGCCCGTCCTCGTCCGCGTGACGAGGATCCAGAGCAGCGCCATCAGGACGAAAGCCGACGCGATGATGATGATCCGGAGGAGCGGTACGCGCACGTTGCCGATGTCGAACCCGTTGAAGAAGAGCGCGCCGTCCGAGAGCGAGAACGCGTCGTAGTCGCGCTGGTCTGCGCCGAACAGGAGCTGCATCGAGTAGGCGATGAAGAACGAGACACCGAGCGCGCTGATCAGCGGCGCGATGCGAGGGGCGTCCCGGAGCGGCCGGTAGGCGAAGCGCTCGATCGCGACCCCGAGCACGGCGCACCCCGCCATCGCGGCCAGCGTGATCAGGATCAGCAGGAGCCAGACCGGGACCATGGGGTCGGTCGAGCCTCCGAGCAGCTGGAGGGCGCCGAACCCGATGAACGACCCCACCATGAAGACGTCGCCGTGGGCGAAGTTGAGGAGCTTCAGGATCCCGTAGACGAGCGAGTAACCGAGCGCGATCAGCGCGTAGACGCTTCCGAGCGTGAGGCCGTTGAGCGTCAGCTGGATGAACGTGTCCACGGGGAGCGCGAGTCTATAGCCGCAGATCCGGAGCGGCCCGGCGCGTGGCCGGGCCGCTCCGATCGAGCCTCTTCCGTGCTAGCCGACGAGCTTGTACGTGCCGTTCGACTGGATCTGGAAGATGTAGAACTTCGCGTTCAGCGGATCGTTGGACTTCGTCGAGAAGCGGAACGGACCGCCCAGGATCGAGTTCGGAACCCGGACCTTCTTGACGTTCCGCAGAACGTCGCGCCGGGTCTGCATCCGCCCCTTGCCTGCGTCACACGCCCGCTTGATCGCCTGCAGCGCGACCTGCGTGGCGAGGTACGCCGGCGGGCCGAACGAGCCGAGCGTCGCTCGCGGGTTCGCCCGCTTCCACCCGTCGATCAGCCGCTTGCTCGAGGCAATGCCGCTGATGTCGGGCGCGAAGTTGGAGACGTACGACCCATTCAGCTTGAACTGGGTCGAGCTGTTCGCACCGTCGCCGCCGAAGACCTTCGCCCGCTTGCCCTGCTCGAGCAGCTGCTGGCCGAACGTCTGCGCGTCCGGCGGCTGCTGGGTCGGGAAGAAGACGATGTCCGCGTCGTTCGGCACACGCGTGACGAGCGACGAGAAGTCGGTCGTGTTGACCGATGTCGACTGCCTGATCGTCTCCACGTTCTTGCGCTTGAGCACGATCTCGGCCGCGTCGGCCAGACCGACGGAGTACGGCTCCTGGAAGTCGATGAGGACGACCTTCTTGGCGTTCAGCTTGTCGACCATGTAGTTCGCGTCCGTCGGGCCCTGGATGTAGTCGCCCGGGACGACCCGGAAGAACCCGGCCGTCGCCTCCTTGTTGTTGCCCTTGGTCAGCGACGTCCGCGTCGCGGACGGCGAGATGTGGGCGATCCCGGCCGCAAACAGCGCGTTCGAGGCCGAGGCAGCTGCTCCGGATGTCGCCGGCCCGATCACCGCGACGAGCCGCGAGTCCGCGATCATCTTCTGCGCGACGACGAGACCCTCGCCCGGCCCCTTCTCGACCGGTGTGTCGCCGAGCACCAGCTGAACCTTCAGCCCGAGAGGCCTCGTCAGCGTCGAGAGCGCGTACCGCGTCCACGACAGCTGCTCCTGGCCGAGGAATGCCGCGCCACCCGTCAACGGGGTGATGATCCCGATCTTCAGCGTCCCGCTGCAACCAACGGCCTGTGACCGCTGGACATTCGACGACCCTGCCCCCGCGGTCGATGCGAGCGCTGCCGCGACGAGCGTCGCCAGCGCCAGCACCACCATTCCACGTCCCTTCATTCGTGCCCTCCTTGGATGGAATCCCACGTGATGAGACGCCGAGCTGCCGATCGTTGTTGCGACCCCCAGTTCGCGTCCGCAGGCGGCGTACTGTCGCAGCGGACGAGGTGACATGTCAATACGCGGAAGTACGGGAACCCGCCCTAGCCGCTGAGACGACTGTCGCTACGGTTGGCGCCCGTGACGGCCGTCGTCGAAGCGATCGATCTGCACCGGACCTACAAGACCACGACGGGCACCTTCCGCCGGCGCTCGCTCGAGGTCGAGGCGGTGCGCGGCGTCTCCTTCGAGATCCAGGAGGGCGAGCTCTTCGGGCTGCTCGGCCCGAACGGCGCGGGGAAGACGACGACGATCAAGATGCTGATCACGCTGCTGATCCCGACGGCCGGTCAGGCGAAGGTCCTGGGCCGCGACGTCGTCGACGACGCGCGCTGGGTGCGGGAGCGCATCGGGTACGTCTTCGGGGGCGATCGCGGGCTCTACGAGCGGCTTTCGGCGCTCGACAACCTGCGCTACTTCGCCGAGCTCTACGGCGTCGACCCCAAGCGCCAGCGCGCGCGGATCGACGAGCTGCTCGAGCTCGTCGGCCTCGACGGCCGCGAGAAGGAGCGCGTCGAGGGGTACTCGCGCGGAATGCGCCAGCGGCTCCACATCGCGCGCGGGCTCCTCCACGACCCGCCGGTGCTGTTTCTCGACGAGCCGACGATCGGCGTCGACCCCGTCGGCGCCCGCGAGCTGCGCGCGACGATCGGAGCGCTCAAGGCCGCCGGGAAGACCGTGCTCCTCACGACGCACTACATGTTCGAGGCGGACACGCTCTGCGATCGGATAGCGGTCATCGCCAAGGGGCGGATCGTCGCCGAGGGAACGCCGCGCGAGCTCAAGACCCAGGTCTCCGAGGGCATCGTCGTCGAGGTCGAGGTCTACGGCATCGAGGACGAGGCGGTGGATGCCCTGCGCGCGATCGACGGTGTCACCTCGGTCGCCGTCGAGGACCAGGACCAGGCGCAGGTCGTCGTCGTCCAGGCGGCGGCCGGTCACGAGCCGACGCACGCGATCCTCGGACGGCTCCAGGGGGTCTCGCTCGGCCGGGTCACGACCCGCGAGCCGACGCTCGAAGACGCGTACGTCGCCCTCGTGACCGAGCAGCCGGTCGCACTCGACGGCTGAGGCTTTACACAGCACTTACGTCGCGCCGCGGCTTCGCTAACGCCGGCGGAGGACGATGGGCACGTGAAAGCCCGGCTCGTGCTCGGCGTCGTCGTCGCGTCGCTCGTCGCCGCGGGGCATGCGAGCGCGACGGACCGCGTCGTGGAGCGAGGCATCGTCCAGTCCCTCACTCCGACGGCCGTCGTCCTCCGAGCGCTCGACGGCACCGACGTGACGATTGCCCTGGGGCCCGACACGCGGTATCGCCTCAACGGAATCCCGGTTCGCCGCGGGCGAATCGGAGTCGGATTCGTCGCCGAGGCGGTCACCTCGAACGGAGGCCCCGCGATCGTGCTGCGCGCCTTCGGGCGAGCAGCGCCGGTCATCCGCACCGGCCGGCTGCTCCGCGTCGGGATGGACGCTGTCGTCCTTCGGCTCGGGGGTGGCGCCCGTGTCCGCATCCCGCTCGACGCCCGGACGACGGTGCGTCGTGCGGGCGCCCCCGAGTCAATCGCAGCCCTCGAGCGCGGGATGCGCGTGCGGGTTCGACTCGCGGCCGACGGGTCGGCCCGCCTCGTCACGATCCTTCGATGACGAGCGGCGGCACGATCCTGCTGGTCGAGGACGAGGAGGACATCGCCTCGCTCGTCCGCGCATACCTCGAACGCGACGGCTTCCGCGTCGTGTGGGCGAAGCGCGGCACCGAAGGCCTCCAGGAGCTCGAGCGAAACGACGTGCGCCTCGCGATCCTCGACCTGCAGCTCCCCGACACGGACGGCTTCGACCTCTGCCGGGCGATCCGCTCCACGTCTCGGCTTCCCGTCGTGATGCTGACCGCCCGCGACGAGGAGGTCGACCGCGTGACCGGTCTCGAGCTGGGCGCGGACGACTACGTGACGAAGCCCTTCTCCCCGCGTGAGCTCGTCGCGCGCGTTCGCGCCGTGCTGAGGCGCGCCGAGCCGGAGAGCGAGGACGAGGTGCTCGAGCTCGGCGACGTCGTCCTCGACCGACGCGCGCGAATCGCCCGTGTCGCGGGTACGGAGATCGAGCTCACGTCGCGCGAGCTCGACCTGCTCTGGTACCTCGGCGAGCGGCCCGGGGTCGTCGTCGGCCGCGACCGGATCCTCGATCGCGTGTGGGGGCTCGCCTTCCCCGGCGGGACGAGAACGGTGGACGTTCACGTCGCGCAGCTGCGAAAGAAGCTCGACCGGCCCGAGCTGATCCGCACGATCCGCGGCTCGGGCTACAAGCTCGTCGTCCCATGACTCTGCGGTCGCGGTTGTTCCTCGGGATCGCCGCAACGGTGCTCGTCTCGCTCGTCGTGACCGTGATCGCCGGCGCGCTGCTCACCCGGCGCTCACTGGAGCAGACCGCGGTGCGAGCGCTCGAGCGCCAGGTCGAGCTGATCGCCGCGCAGCGGAGCGACGCGCCGGCGCGCAGCGCGGCGACCGAGCTCGGCCGCTTCCTCGCAACCGACGAGCAGCGCCTCGCGATCGTGACTCCCGCGCAGGCGGCGCTCCTCCTCCCCGAGAGCGGCGCGACACGCCTGCGCACCGGATCTTCCGCGAGCGGGACGGTCGACGTGCGCGGCACCCGGTTCCTCTACGCCGCCCGCCGCAGCGGGAACGAGGCGATCGTCCTCCTTCGCCCTGCCGCGAGCCAGGCCGCCGACTGGAAGCCGTTCGCCCTCGGTCTCGGGCTCGCCGGGCTCGTCGGCGCAATCCTGGCCGCGCTCGTGGCGTTCCTTCTCGCTCGAGCCGTCGCGCGACCGGTGGCGCGCGTGTCCGCTGCGAGCCGGACGCTCGCCGAGGGCGGCCGACCAGACCCGCTGCCCGTGGATGGGCCCCGCGAGGTCGCGACGCTCGCCAGCTCCTTCAACGACCTGTCCGCGGAGCTCGACCGGACACACGAGGCGGAGCGCTCGTTTCTCCTCTCCGTGAGCCACGAGCTGAAGACCCCGCTCACCGCGATTCGAGGGCACGCGGAGGCGCTCGAGGACGGCGTGCTGGAGCCCGCCGCGACGGCATCGGTGATCGAGCGCGAGGCACGACGGCTCGAGCGGCTCGTCGGCGACCTGCTCGACCTCGCCCGCCTGCGGCGGCGCACGTTCTCGGTGCGCTCGGCGCTGGTGGACCTCGGTGAGGTCGTCCTCGTCGCGCACGAGCGTCATTCGGCGGCCGCGCGCCGCTTCGGCGTCGACCTGCAGGCGCTCTCGACGCCCGACGCCGTCGGTCTTGCCGACCCCGACCGTCTCCTGCAGGCGCTCTCCAACCTCGTCGAGAACGCGCTGCGCTCGACGCCATCCGGCGAGAGCGTGCGCATCCTCGCGGGACCCGGCCGTGTCGAGGTCGTCGACGACGGGCCGGGCCTCGCGGAGCGCGACCTTCCGCACGCCTTCGAGCGCTTCTATCTCTACGAGCGGAGCGACAGCGGACGGCGCGTCGGGACCGGGCTCGGACTCGCGATCGTCCGCGAGCTCGCCGAGGCGATGGGCGGAACGGCGTACGTGCGGAGCCAGCTCGGCGTCGGCTCGACCTTCGGGATCGCCTTGCCTGTCCCGCCCGGAGTCGCACGGCCCGAGGTGACTGGCTTTCGGCCAGAGCAGGTGTCCGGCTGAGCCGGACACCAGGCCGGACGCACAACTACATTCGGGCGATGCGGCTCGCGCGCACGATGGCAATGGGCTGGGCGATCCACTTCAAGCAGGAGTCGCGCAACCCGTTCTTCCTCTGGATCCTGGTCTGCACGCCGATCATCTACGCGACCATCGCGTACTTCCTGTTCCGGGGCGGGAAGGACGAGCAGACGCTCGCCGCAGCCGCGATCGGCTCCGCGATGATGGGCATCTGGTCGCTGACGACGACCGCGGCGGCGTCCGCCCTCGCCCAACGGCGGCGATCGGGGCTCCTCGAACTCCTCGTCGCCGCGCCGATCCCGTTCTGGGCGGTGCTCGCGCCGATCACGATCGCGCTCGCCGCGGTCGGGGTGTACTCGATCGCGGCGAGCCTCCTCTACACGCGGCTCCTGTTCGGCGTGGCGCTGCCGATCGAGGACTGGGTCGCGTTCGCGGCCGCCGTCCCCGCCTCGATCGTCGCAATCGGAATGCTCGGCTTCCTGCTCGGCGGCGCATTCGTGCGCTTCCGCGCGGCCTGGGCGGTGGGCAACCTGTTCGAGTTCCCGGTATGGACGATCTGCGGCCTCCTGATCCCGATCGCCGTCCTCCCCGCATGGATCGAGCCCGTCTCCTGGGTCTTCGCGCCGACGTGGGGCATGAACGCCATGCGCGACGCGGCGCTCGGCGACGCGTCGGCGTGGGACGACATCGCCATGTGCCTCGTCCTCTCGATCGCCTACGGCATCGCGGGCGCCGCGCTACTGCGGGTCTTCCTCCGTTCCGCCCGGCGCCGCGGAACACTCGCGCTGTCGTGAGCCGCTTGCGTGTCTTCGCGATCGGAGGCTGGCTCAGCTACCGCGCGCTGTTCGGCTGGCTGAACCCGTACCTGTTCGTGATCATCCTGCTCGTCCCGTCGGTGACGCAGATCCTGTTCTTCGCGTACCTGGGGCGGGCAGCCGGTGTGGAGGACGACACGTTCTACGTCGTCGGCAACGCGGTGGTCGCGGCGGCGGTGCCGTGCCTGTTCGGGATGGCCGACACGATCACGGACGAGCGCTACACGCACACGCTCTCGCTGCTCGTCGTCTCCCCGGCGAGCCGCCTCGCGCTCTTCCTCGGCCGCGCTGCGCCTGTCGCGCTGAACGGCGCGATCGTCGCTGCGTTCGCCTTCGCGGTCGGGGCGCTGCTCCTCGACGTCTCCGTCCCCGCCGAGGCGCTGGGAGGGCTCGTGCTCACGATCCTCGTGACCGCCTTCGCATGCACCGGGCTCGGGATCGTCAACGCGTCGCTCGGCCTGCGCTGGCGTGAGACCGCGGTGCTCTCGAACATGATCCTCTACTTCCTCCTCCTCGCCGCGGGCGTGAACGTGCCGCTCGACCTGCTCCCGGGCTGGCTCTCGACCGTCGCCCAGGTGCTGCCGGTCACACACGGGGTCGAGGCAGCACGGGAGCTCGTCGCAGGCTCGTCCCTCGTCGCCGTACTGCCCCTCCTCGGTGCGGAGCTCCTCGTCGGGGTCGTGTACGCCACGATCGGCCTCTTCCTCGTGCGGCTCTTCGAATTCGAGGGACGGAGAGGCGCATCGCTCGAGCTGGCGTGAGCGTCGAGCTCGTTGTCGTCGACGACCCGCACGGCGCGGCGCTCGAGGCAGCACGGTTTCTCGGCGGGGTCGCCACGACGGGCGGTGTCGTCGCGCTCGCGGGAGGGTCGACACCGCGACATGCCTACGAGCTGGCGGCCTCGCTCGAGCCCGACTGGTCCCGGGTCGACGTCTGGCTAGGGGACGAGCGATGCGTGCCGCCGGACGACGATCGCTCCAACCTGCGGCTGGTGCGGGAGGCACTCGTGGACCGGCTCGAGCGTCCACCGAGCCTCCATCCCGTCCGCACCGAGCTCGCTCCACCGGACGCGGCGGACGACTACTCGACGGCGTTGCGGAGCTCGACGCTCGACCTCGCCCTCCTCGGGCTCGGGCCGGACGGCCACACGGCCTCGCTCTTCCCGGGCTCCCCGGCACTCGAGGAGCGCGAGGCGCTCGCGGTCTCCGCGCCCGCGGGGCTCGCGCCGTGGGTGGATCGGGTCACGATGACCCTCCCGATGCTCTCTGCCGCTCGGGCGGTCGTGTTCCTCGTCGTCGGGGCGGACAAGGCCGAGGCGGCACGGCGTGCCTTCGTCGAGGAGCCGTCGACGGCGACGCCCGCGTCGCTCGTCCGCTCCGCCGAGGGTCGCACCTTCGCGCTCCTCGACCGCGACGCCGCGGCCCGTCTCCCGGCGTAACGGAGCGCTGGCCGGGGTTCGGCCTGCCCCACCGTGCCACCGAGGGCAGCAGGCTACGGTGATCGCGTGACCGCGCGCCTGTTCTGGAGAGGCTGGCTGTTCCACCTCAAAGGGCTCACGAACTCGCTCTTCTTCGTCCTGGTCTCGGTGCTGCAGCCGGTGATCTTCGCGTCGATCGCGTTCTTCATGGTCGACTCGGGCAACCAGTCGGGGACGCTGCTCTACGTCGCGCTCGGGGCCGGGCTCATGGGGATCTGGTCGGCGACGCTGTTCGGCTCCGGCGGCGCGATCCAGTGGCAACGCTGGCAGGGGACGCTCGAGCTGATGGTCGGCGCGCCGCCGCCGTTCGTCGCCATCATCTTCCCGCTCACCGTGGCGACGTCGACGATCGGCGTCTATTCCGTCGTCGCGACACTCGTGTGGGGCCGGATCTTCTTTGGCTCGCCTCTCGAGTTCGCGCACACGTTCCAGCTGGCGGTCGCGCTGCCGGCGACGATCCTGAGCCTCGGCATGCTCGGGCTGCTGCTCGCCTCGACGTTCGTGCTCTACCGGCAGGCGAACGCGTTCTCGAACCTGCTCGAGTATCCCGTCTGGCTCGCCACCGGGCTGCTCGTGCCTCTCTCGCTCCTGCCCGGCTGGGTCACACCGATCTCCTGGGTGCTCTCGCCGACCTGGGGGATGCGCGCGATCCGGGACGCGGCGTTCGGCGGGAGCGCGTGGCCGGAGATCGGGCTCTGCGTGGCGCTCGGCCTCGCGTACCTCGCCCTCGGCGCGCTCGCGCTCCGCAACTTCGAGCGGCTCGCCCGGGCCCGCGCGACGCTCTCGCTGACATGACCGCGGCGGGCCGCATCTTCTTCGTCGGCGGGGCGATCTCGTACCGCGCCCTCTTCAACTGGATCAGCCCGGGGATGTACGTGACGACGATGCTCGGGAGCCCGCTGTTCCAGATCCTCTTCTTCACGTACCTCGGCCGGTACGCAGGCTCCCAGGACGATGCGTTCTTCATCGTCGGGAACGCGATCCAGGTAGCCGCGATGGCGGGCATCTACGGCATGACGATGGGGATCGCGAACGAGCGGCAGTACGGCACCCTCCAGCCCCTCCTCGCGACTCCCGCGAACCGGCTCGCGATCTTCTCCGGACGGGCCCTGCCCTTCGTCGCGAACGGGCTGTTCGTGTCCGCGTTCGGGTTCGCGATCTCCTGGCTCCTGCTCGACTTCCGTCCTGCCGAGGGCAGCGTTCCGGCGCTGGCCGTCGCGGTCCTCGTGACGACGTGCTCGTGCGTCGCGCTCGGGATGCTGATCGGCTCGATCGGCCTGCGTGCGCGAGACGTGTTCTTCGGCGCGAACCTCGTCTACTTCTTGATGCTCCTCGTCTGCGGCGTCAACATCGCGAACGAGGACCTTCCCGACTGGCTGGGCGCGATCGGCCGCTGCCTGCCGCTGACGCACGGCATCGAGGCGGCGCGCGAGATCGCGGCGGGCGCCGCGCTCGCCGACGTCTCGGGCCTGCTCGCCACCGAGGCCCTGATCGGGCTCGCGTACGCGACCGCCGCATACGTCCTCTTCCGCGTGTTCGAGGCCGAAGGCAGGCGTCGCGCCTCGCTGGAGACCTACTGATGGAGACGGGGCTCGAGGGCGTCGGTGTCGTCGTCACGGGCGCGTCCGGGGGAATCGGAGCTGCGTGCGCCCGGGCCTTCGCCGGCGAGGGCGCCCGCGTGCTCGTCCACTACCACCGTGGCGAAGACCGCGCGCAGGCACTCGCAGCGGAACTCGGCGGCGCCCCGCTCGCCAGGGCGGACCTGACGGACGAGCTCGACGTCGAGCGGCTGTTCGCCGCGGCCGAGGCTGCGCTCGGATCGGTCGACGTGTGCGCAGCCGTGGCCGGCGTCTATCCCTCCGAGCACGTCCCTGTGTGGGAGCTCGACCTCGAGCGCTTCGAGCGGACCCTGCGCGAGAACCTCACCGCAACGTTCCTCACGGCTCGCGCCTTCCTGAAGCGGGTTGCAGGCACCGGTAGCGGCGCACTCGTCCTGGTCGGCTCCACCGCCGGTCGCTTCGGCGAGGCAGGTCACGCCGACTACGCCGCCGCCAAGGCCGCGGTCCAGGTCGGCCTCCTCCGCTCGTTGAAGAACGAGGCGGCTCGGCTCGGGCCTCGGGTGCGTGTGAACGCGGTCGCTCCGGGCTGGACCGCGTCGCCGATGACGCGAGGGATGCTCGAGGACGAGGACGTGCGGAGGATCACCCGCACCATGCCGCTCCGCAAGGTCGCGACACCCGAGGACGTCGCAGCACAGGTCGTCGTGCTCGCGTCGGAGCGCCTCTCGGGCCACGTGACGGGCGAGCTCGTAACCGTCGCAGGCGGCATGGAAGGCCGCGTCTTGCACGACGACGCCTAGGGCCTTCAGCGCGGCGCCGTTCCTGCCGATGCAGAAATCAGCTCCTGGTCGGGAACTGACGGCAATCAATTCCTCGGCCGTCGGAGTCGGAGAGCGGGGCGGCCATTGCCGCCTCGCTCTCGTCTTCGGGGGCGCACACTGCCGAGTTCGGCAATCGGAGAGACGGGCACCTGGCTTTCCTGCCGTGAGATGCCCCGACCGGGTGATAGGCGCGCACATCACGCGGCCGATGACGGATGGGCTCCACCGGACGCCGCTTCGGCGCGAGGGGGGACGGCTCCACCATCGAGTCGGTCGCGTCGGAGCGGGGCCACGGCGGCAGCCCCGCTTCGTCCGATCCACGAGGCGTGCTGGATCTAGAGTGGCCGATCCGTGAGCCGTTTTCTCGATCGACTCCAGAACGGCCCGCCGCTCGTCGCGGACGGTGGCATGGGCGCGCTGATCTCGGGCGCCGTGCACGGCCTCCGGTGCCCGGAGGAAGCGAACCTCCGCGCGCCCGAGAGCGTGATCGCCGTTCACACGGGCTACATCGCAGCCGGAGCGGAGCTGATCGAGACGAACACCTTCGGCGCGAACCGCCGCAAGCTCGCGCGGGCGCTGCTCGACGACGCCTTCGAGGAGATCAACTCCGCGGGCGTGCGGCTCGCACGCGAGGCACGCGAGGTCGCCGGCCGCGACGTCTTCATCGCCGGCTCGATCGGCCCTCTCGGTGAGCTCGAGGTCTTCGATCCGTCCGAGCACGGCCCGCTCTACGCGGCGCAGGCCCGCGTCCTCGAGGGGCGAGGCGTCGACCTGTTCATGGTCGAGACGTTCTTCGACCTCGACGAACTCGTCGTCGCAGTGGAGGCGGTGCGCTCCGTCTCGTCACTCCCGATCGTCGCGCTCCTCACCTTCGACGACGAGGCGGAGATCACCGGCGGCGTCGGCGCCCAGACCGCCGCGCAACGCCTCGCCGGCCTCGGGGTCGCCGCGATCGGGACCAACCACGGGGCCGGCCCGACGGTCGCCCTTCGCGCGCTGCGCGGGATGATGGACGCGGGCCTCCCGCTCGCGGCCCTGCCCAACATCGGCCTCGCCAGCCTGGCAGGGGGGCGGGTCGTCTACCCCCACTCGACCCCCGACTACTTCGCGGAGTTCGCCGTGCAGGCCGTCGCGCTCGGAGCCCGGATCGTCGGCGGGTGTTGCGGGACGACGCCCGCCCAGATCCAGGCGATCAGCGACGCTTTCGAGGCGGGCCGGACACCCGCTGCACTCCTCGAGGTGGACGAGCCGACCATCCCGCTCGCGCCTCCCCCGGATGCAGGTGAGACGGTGCTCGCGAAGGCGTTCCGCGAGAACGAATGGATCGTGTGCGTCGAGCTCGATCCGCCGAAGGGCGGCTCGCTCGACGGCCTCGTCGAGATCACGCGGGCACTCCATCGCTCCGGCAAGGTCGGCTTCGTCGACATCAACGACAACCCGATGGCGCGGGCGCGGATGAACGCGCTGATGACCGCCACGACGCTCCAACGTGAGGTGGGGATCGAGACGATCCCGCACCTCACGCCTCGCGATACCAGCGTGATGGGCCTCGAGGGCCTCCTGCTCGGCGCCCACGCCGACGGCGTCCGCAACGTGCTCGCGGTCACCGGCGACCCACCGCATGTCGGTGACTACCCCGGCTCGCGCGGCGTCTACGAGGTCGACTCGATCGGGCTCGTGCAGCTGATCTCGGGCCTGAATCGCGGCGAGGACTACGTCGGCAAGGGGCTCGACGCTCCGACGTCGTTCTACGTCGGCGTCGCCGTGAACCCGTCCGCAGACGACCTCGAGCTCGAGCTGGACCGCTTCCGACGCAAGATCGAAGGCGGGGCTCATTTCGCGATGACGCAGGCGCTCTTCGACCTGGAGCTACTCGATCGCTTCGTCGAGCGCCTCGGCGGCTCGTGGCCGATCCCCGTGCTGCTCGGAGTGTGGCCGTTGCGCAGCCATGCGATGGCGCTGCGGCTCCACAACGAGGTGCCGGGGATCTCGGTTCCGGAGACGGTGCTCGACGCCCTGCAGACCGCAGGCCCGGATGCGCCGGCGGTCGGACTCGACCTCGCGCGCCGCCTCGTCGACGAGTCGCGCGACCGCGTGGAGGGGATTTACGTCATCCCGCCGTTCAAGCAACCGCTCGGCGCGCTCGACCTGCTCGCGTGATACCGGGCGCCGTAGCGGCGCGGCCGACGGTGCTCTACCCTCCGCGACACGCGTTCGGAGGGAGTTCGATGGCTGAGCCCGAAGACGCTGCGGCTCAGGTCCTGCGGGGGGAGACCCCGGCGTGATCGGCGCGCACGCCGAGAGGCAGGCGCCACCGAGCCTCGCCTCGCCGGCGACGCAGGCTGGTGCGAGCTGACCGGATGAGCGACGACCCGCGGACGTACGACTACTCGAGCCCCACGCGCCGGTGCGACGTCGTGATGAAGGGAGGGATCACGAGCGGCGTCGTCTATCCCCATGCGCTCTGCGAGATCGCGCGCACGTACCGTTTCGTGAACGTGGGCGGGACGTCCGCCGGTGCGATCGCAGCCGCCGCTGCCGCCGCCGCGGAGCACGGGCGGGAGCAAGGCGGGTTCGCGAAGCTGGCGGCTCTGCCGGAATGGGTCGGGTCGGGCGAGAACCTGTTCCGGCTCTTCCAGCCCCAGCCCGACACACGGCCGTTCTTCCGGCTGTTCACCGCCGGGATGGGGCGCACCGGGCTCGGGAAGTGGCTGCGGATCAAGCTTGCCGCGCTACGCAGCTTCCCGCTCGCCGCGCTTGCCGGGGTGGCGCCGGGCATTGCGCTGGTCGTGCTCGCGCTCCTCGAGGGCTCGGGGGTGGTCGCGGTGGCCGCTGTCGTCGCCGGCATCGTCCTGGCGATCCTGGGGCTTGCAATCGCACTCGGCGTGCGTCTCGCTCTCGGACTGCCCGCCTCCCTGGCCCGGAACCAGTTCGGGCTGTGCAGCGGGCTCCCGACCGACGACGGCGGCGCCCCGGCGCTGACGCCGTGGCTCGCCGAGCTGATCGACGACCTGGCCGCGAAGGACGGCGACGGGCCGCTGACATTCGGCGACCTCCGTGCGAAGGGCATCGAGCTCGCCGTGATGACGACGAACCTCACGCACCGCCGCCCGCACCGGATGCCCTGGGAGCACCACGAGCTTCTCTTCGACCCGGCCGAGATGCGACGTCTCTTTCCGGAGCCGGTCGTCGCGTGGATGGAGACGCATCCGCCGACGGTCGGCGAAGGCCGTGAAGGAGAGCGACGTCGGCGCCGCCTCGAGGCGCTCGAGCCGCTCCGGCCGTTCCCCGCACCCGACGACTTGCCCGTCGTCGTGGCGGCGCGCATGAGCCTGAGCTTCCCACTGCTGATCAGCGCCGTCCCGCTGCATGCCCTGGACGTGACGAGCCGCCGGACGCGCGAGTCGCTCGAGGCCGTCGAGGACGGGCGGCACCCGTCATCGCCGCTCGCCGCCGAGCCGTGCTGGTTCTCCGACGGCGGGATCGCGAGCAACTTCCCCGTGCACTTCTTCGACACCCCGCTGCCCGTACGACCGACCTTCGCGATCGACCTCGACGGCTTCCATCCCGACCACGGCCGCCGTCCCGACGAGGCACACAACGTCTACCTCCCGTCGTCGAACGCGGGTGGACTGCTCGACCGCTGGCACCGCTTCGACCAGGGGCCCGGGCTTTCGAGCCTGGCCGGATTCGCGAGCGGCATCGTCCGGACCATGCAGAACCACGTCGACTCGTCCCTCGCGCGCCAGCCCGGGTATCGCGACCGCATCGTCCACGTCCACACCGCGCCCGACGAGGGCGGCATGAACCTGACGATGCCACCCGAGCTCATCAGCTCGCTCACGCTGCGCGGGCAGGCGGCCGGCCGGGCGCTCGTCGAGCGGTTCGCCGAGACGCCCGGAACCGACCCCGGCCTGTCGTGGGACAACCACCGCTGGGTCCGCTACCGAAGCGCGCTCGCCGCGCTGACGGAGCTGCTCGAGCAGCTGACGGCCGCCTGGCGCGAGGACCCCGAGGGCGAGCGGACCTACCGCGAGCTCGCAGAGCGCAGCGACGACGTCGGCCCGAGCGGCTACCGGTTCACGTCGGAGGCGCAGCGACAACTCGCACTGACGCTGACGGAGCTCCTTGCCGACGTCGGCGAGCGAGCCGAGCGCGGTCCAGGGAGCGTGACGCGTGGCGCGCCGCGCCCGGAGTCCGTCGCCCGGATCGTCCCGAGCCCGTAGCTATCGGACGACGCAGGCGGTCTGCAGCGGCCGACCGATCTTCGTGAGAGCGTCGAGCACCTTGTCGTTCGGGACGGCGTAGCCCTCGTCCGCCGCGGTGGCGCGCCGAGCGAACGCCGTCGCGACGACGTGCCCGTTCCCGTCGACGATCGGGCCGCCGGAGTTGCCGCTCTGGACGTCGCCGCGCAGCCCGACCACGTCGCGACCGAGCTCCACGCGCCCGTACGCGTCGCGCGACGCGACCGTCGAAGTACTGCCGAGCCGCACCGGCGTGACCCTGTATGGGCCGTCCAGAGGGAATCCGAGCAGCGCAGCTGTTTGACCGCGCTCGGGGCTCGCAAGAGGCAGCGCGCGACCTTCGAGGCCCGGGACCCGGACGATCGCCAGGTCGTTCCCCGCGTCGAAGGCGACGACGCTGCCTTCGAGGGTCTTCCCGTCGCCGCGATCGATGATCGGCGACTCGACACCCGCGACGACGTGCGCGTTCGTGACCACGACTCCGCGACGGACGATCCAGCCCGAGCCCTCGACGCCGAGGCCACACGCGAATCCCCTCACCCGCACGATCGAGCGCTCGGCGCCTCGCACCTCCGGGTCGCGAGCGATCGCCGCCTCGGGCTGCTCCACCCCGATTGCCGGTCCGGCGATCGAGGTGAACGGGTCGATGCGTCCCACGGCGTCCATCACGCGTTCGGGGGGGACAGCCTCGGTGAGCGCGGAGACGACCGTCGACTCCTGCGCCATACGTCGAAGCTCGCTCTGGCCGGGGACGTAGAGCAGGACCGCCCCGACGGCCCAGCAGAACGCGAGCCCCGTCAACCCGCCGAGCACGATGCCCCCCGCCGTGTCGGCGATGCGCAGGGGCGGAACGACAGAGAACGCCTGCCGCGCAGCCCGGCCGACGAAGACGCCGACCATCTGTCCCACCATGCCCCCGAGCGCGGCGCCCGCGAGAGCGACGATCGGCACGTAGCCGTTCAGGTCGCCGACGAGCTTGGGCGCAAGCTCGGCCCCGAAGATCGCTCCGCCGAGCAGCCCCACGAGCGAGAACACGCCGGTCACGAGCCCACGGCGGATGCCGCTGAACGCGGTGAGCGTGATGATCACGACGGCGATCCAGTCGGCGGCGTTCACTCGCTGAAGTGTGCCGACGCGGGCCGCCGAAGCGCGCCGCCGCTACAATCTCGCAGCGCTCGGGGGCGTAGTTCAGTTGGTTAGAACGCCGGCCTGTCACGCCGGAGGTCGCGGGTTCGAGTCCCGTCGCTCCCGTCCTTTGTACAAGCCGTTCCGGCTCTGTCTACGAGGGCTCGGAGTAGCTCCGAGCCCTCGATTTGTCAGGTTTTGTCAGATTCCGTGCGCTCGTTCGATCGATAGAGTACGCCGACGGCAGCGGGCAGCGGAGTCTGACCCGTAATCGCTCGTCCGCCGGCTCGGCCTGGTCGCCCGACGGGCGAAAGATCGTCTTCGTCAGTGACCGCGACGGCAACGGTGAGATCTACGTCATGAACGCCGACGGGAGCGAACAGCGGAGGCTGACGCGCGATCCGGGAAACGACTCCTCCCCTGCCTGGTCGCCCGACGGGCAGATGATCGCCTTCGAGCGCGACCTTCCCTCCGGCGGGGAACTCCACGTCATGAACGCCGACGGCAGCCGGGATCGGAGCCTGACCCGCAATGGCGTGAGGTTCGTCATCCCCTACGCATGGTCGCCCGCGCTGCCGAAGCGGCCGTAGCCGCCCACGCCGTTGCGCCCCGGACAATCCGGCGTCTTGCACGACGCCCGGATGTCAGATGCTCGCCACGGCTCGGTATCTGGCGATGCTCGTACTGATCGACCAAATCACGAGAGCCAACACGCCCGGGAAGAAGCCGAAGCCGAACAAGCTGTCTTCGCCCAAGCCTGAGAGGACCGCCGCGAAGGTGACGAGAAACGACACCGCGCCGATGAGCGCCACGACACCCGTCCAACGCGCGAAGACTCCGCTTCGAAGGGTCACAAGTCCAGCGGGCAGGAGGAAGGCAGCGAAGCCCATGGCAGAGAGAAGGAAAGGCCCTGCCGAAGCACTCGCGATTGCGCGGGTCACGACGGGATTCGCCTCGGCACCCTCAGTCGTCGCGCTCGAGATGATGACGATCGCCATGGTCATGCCCGCCATGCCCGTTATCGCACCCGCGAACGCGACTCGAGCGAGTTCTACAGAACCGCGAACGCTCGCCTCGGCAGTCCCGAGCGCAGTCCGGATCGTCCCCGCGAAGTGCAGAAAGACGAAGCCTGCGAGCAGCATCGCGAACGCACCGACGCGGCTCTTCCACTGGTTGTCATCCGCCCAGTTCGTCCACGCCTCATCCGCCGCACGGTAGTCGGGCGCATCGCCACCACTGGCAAACCAGCCGATCAGAAACAACACCGCGAAGGCGACGCCCGACAGAGCGAGCAGTCGCTGCCACGTGGATGGGAGAGGCTCAGGCGACTGCATCACCGCGCCAGTTCGGGCGGACGATCGGCGAGTCCTTCCTGAATCCCCAGATCGCGCAGTAGATGCCGAGGAATGCTTCCCAGATGAACTCCGGGATGACCAGGAGGCTCACCAGACCGGTCTGATCCCACCAGTCGAAGAGCACGCCGAAGTTCCCGAACAGGAGGAGCGGCCCCCCGATCATCCCGAGCCAGGCCATGCGCCGCGGGACGAGGCCGGACTTATACATGAGGTAGCCGAGTATCAGCCCGTTTCCGAAGGGGACGACCATTCCGGGGCCGAGCAGGAACGTCCAGTCCTTGAGCTGCGCGAGCGAGACCGCGAGGTCGGCGGCGTCAGGAGAGTCCTGGCGCAAGCTCACGGCCCCGAGCACGAAGATGATCCCGGCCGCGATGAAGACGGACTCGATGATCCGAGCAGCGACGTAGCCGATGGCCAGGGCCTCGTTCTGCCGCCTCGCGATCGGGTAGAGCACAACGGCGGTTCCGACGTTGGCGATGACGAGAAGAAACTCCAGCAAGGCTCCCAGGTAGAGCTGGTTGTCCTTCCCGCCACCGGCGATGTATGCGGCCGGATCGTCGAGAACCGACTGGAACAGAGCGAGCGCCGCAATCGACGTGACGAACGTGGCGATGAACAGCAGGCCGAAGATCCGGCCGTGCCTCTGGTCGTCATTCATCCGGCTCCCTTCGTCGCCTGGTCGGGCAATACACGAGCGACTAGCCCGCTAAACCTCGACGCCGTCTCGGTTCCGCCCAGCGCTGCAGCGCAGCGATCTCGTCATCGCCCCGCGAGCAGCTCGGGTTCTTGCTCTTCTGTCTTCTTCAGAAGCTGGAAAGCGACAAAGGCAAGCCACACGAACCACGTGAGGGCTCCCGCCCGGTTCGACGCGCCGTCGCCGATCAGCGAGAAGAGGATGCTCGCCAGGAAGAACGCGGGAATGGCGGCCAGTGTCGGCAACCAGGCGTTACGCCAACTGGGGAGACGGCGGAACGCGAAAGCGAGCACGAGCGGCGAGCCAAAGATGAAGATCCCCGAGAGAGCGGTCGTGAAACGATGCCCATCTGAGTACCAGCTCGTGTTATCCGCGCGCCACGCCCCAACAGCCTCGCGCGCGCGCACGTACGTACGTGTCACCATTCCCTCATGCAGGCGTTCCCTCGCTGTGCTGCGTTGTTGCGGGACGGTCGGGCCTGCGAGCGCACTGTGGTCGAGGGCTCGGAATTCTGCGCGCATCACGATCGTCTGCGCGAGGAGCATGGCGCTGATGCGCTCAAGCAGGGCTTGCCACGACGCAAGCAGTCGCGGAGCTCGTGGCAGCCGACGATCGTGACGACAAGCTCGGAGCAGCCTGAGGCGAGCAGGAACGGCCCGACGGGGGACGAGCACCGTTCGGTTGATCCGGCCACTGTGCGTCCTCGGCTGGCAGCCGCGGCAGCGGAGAGCGTCGAGGACATTCAGCGGACGCTGCTCGATGCGGCGACGTCGGCGTCAAAGCCTGCCTGGGTTGAGTTTGAGTGCTCGGACTGCGGCAAGCGGAAGCGCGTCGAGGTTCCCGTCCCGGATGTCCGTGCTCGGGTTGCCGCGATCGAGCTGCTCCTACGCGAAGGGCTCGGCCGCCCTGCCCAGGCCGAGGAACCAGTCTCCCTGCCACAACTGCCCCGCAGCGAGGCCGAAGCGAGGGTACTCGACTGGGATCATCTCAAAGCCCTAGCGGTCGCGTACCCCGAGATCGAGTACATGCCCGAAGGGAAGCGGAAGCAGTGGTTGGTCAGCCGCTGGGTCGGACTCACGCAAGCCGAACGGGACAACTTCCGCGCGGCACTCGACGCGGCCGATGCGACGCAGGTCGAGCACAGCGTCGGCTAGCAGCGGCTTACCGATGCTCTCGCGCAATCTGACATCCATCTGACACGCCGCCCAGAGTCGTCTATCCATGGGCGATCTCGCGCGAACCCCCGACTACGCGAGTCGGTGCATCTCGGTACCCGCCCTCCCCCCTCGCAATCGTCACGTTGATGGGGCCTGGTCCGGGGGGTCTGCTCGCAAAACAGCGCAAGCCGAGACAAGGAGCTTCACCCCGCCTGCGACTAGCCCGATGCCAAGAGGCTACGCAGAGCTGGACTGAGATTCGCTACGCAACTTGCTTGGGCCTGCGGCCACGCCGTGCGACTTGACGACCGCCCAGCTTCTCAGCCTCGGCGTCGGTTACATCGAGTTCCCGCGAGCCGCGTCGAGCATCGGCAAAGGTGATTCGAACCGTTGCTCCGCGACCGTCTGGGATCTCTTCACCCGATATGTCTGAAACGCGGACCGTCTTCTTAGCCATAGCGGATTCCTTTCTAGGGTGACGGAGACTCTAACGTTGGCGAGACGTGATGCCACCCAGTAGAGTCGCGACGCCCCCACGGAAAGGATCGACATGGCGACGTGGCTTTGGATTCTGATCATCGTCGTGGTTGTGTTGCTCGTCGCTGGCTACTTTGGCCGGGGACGCATGTCTAGATAGCGCGCCGCGCGCTCCCAGGCGTAACCCTCCGCTTCGGCGGCGCGATAACCGAACTGCTCCACCGCGCAGAAGGCGCAAGAGCGGCGAGCGCAGTGGCTCCCGTGGGGAGGCATGCCGGGTGACGGATCCCTCGCTTGCCCGAGTGTGCGGAAATGTCGCTTGAGCGACATGGATCGTGACGTCCTGTCAAGAATCGCGGCTGGTGTAGTACGGTCGGCCCGACCCAGGCCGCAGACTGCGACACGAAGGAGTCGTTATGCCCAAAGTCGTCATCACGCATGCCGTTGAAGACATCGACCGCTGGCTTCAGGGGAAGGCAGAACGCGCCGCTGCCCTCGAATCGGGTACGGGCAGCAACGTGACCGACTACGTTGCCGCCGACGGGAGTACCAACGTCGCAATCACAGCCGACGTATCCGATGTTGCAGCCATGCAGGGGATGCTCGCGTCGCCGCCGCCTGAAGTCCTGGCCGCCATGGAAAACCACGGTGTCGTACAACCGATCACTGCGTACGTCGAGAAGTAGGCACAGTCAAGGGGCCGCTGAAATCTTGTGAGCGCACTCGCGGAGGCCCGCTTCGGCGGGTCTTCCCGTTTTCCAGCACGGTCGCCACGATCCCTAGCTCGCCTCGGTCCTCAGTCCACGTCGCCCCGGTCGACGCTGCAGCTCGAGCAACGAGGGCGCGAAACGGGCGGCTCCATCTGACTCCACCGCTCTGAGAGACTGAACTCCAGGATGCAGGTGCACGTTGTCGGCGCAGGACCCGTGGGTCTGATGCTCACGGCATTGCTCCAACCGATGGAGGAGATCGCCGTGCGCCTGTACGACAAGCGTCGCGAGTACACGCGAACGCGCATGGTCCAGCTCGCGCCGTATCTCGTGGCGGACTCGATCGAGAGCTACCGAGCGGATGCCATTGACGGAGACAGCGTCGAGGCCATCTTCGAGCCATCCGAGCTCGATCGGGGACTCGCGTTCAGACAATCCATTGCTCCGGACCTACGTGCACTCCTGCAGAACTGGGTGCTGGGGTTCTGCCCACTCAACTCCATCGAGCGCTCACTCAGCGATCTGATTGATGCACGCCGGCTAAATGAGGTGGAGCGCACCGCTGCGGTCATGACTGCGGAGGAGGCGATGGAGATGCTCCAACCGGGAGACGTCCTCATCGACGCCACCGGCAGCAGGTCCCTGCTTCGAGATCACCTCGTTCCCGGCTCCGGGGAGGTGACCGAAGGGGCGAACACGGTCAAGGTCCGGCTGGAGTATGCGCTCGTCATCACCTTCCTGTACGGACAGCCGTACGACTGCAACGAGCACTGCAAGTACTACAAGAACATCGAGAACGCGCAGTACAAGTTCATTCCGATGGTGCACCGCACGCACTACGACGGCAGTGTCAGCCACGTGACGGGCATCGTCAACATCAGCGCCGCGGAGTACGAGGCCATGCCATCGGGATTGGACGGTGAATGGCTTCGCGGCAACTTCCCCGGCGTCGCCCAGTCGATGGACAGGTTCATCGACAAGATCAAGGAGGAAACACACGGGGAGATACTCGGCGAGCTGGAGATCGTCCGAATACCACTGGATCTCTACCGCGCACGCAATGCGACGAACCGGCAGTGGCTCGAAGCGCGGCCGAGTGACCATCCGTTCGCCAGTTCACCGGTCTTCCTCGCCGGTGACTCGGCTATAGGCTCGCCGTACTTTCAGTCGATCTCGCTCGGCTTCGAGTGTGCGATGTTCCTTGCTGGGCTCATCGCGCAACGGGACCTGACGCTACGAGAGATGCTCGACCGCTATGAGTTCTATATCTACAAGCAGTGGCTTCGGGTCTATATGCGCAGCAAGATGATCAAGCACAACAAGGATCTGTTCGAGTCGCTCGACGACCCGCTCGCGCTGCTGGACAAGCTGCACATCTACTAGCCGGACGCCTGCAGTTTGGGCCCCGTGTCGTCGTATCGTCTTCGACCTATCGTGGGAAGCGGGGCTCGACCAACCGACGCCCACGTTCGATGAGGCGCCTGCTCGTGTTGACCAGCGATACGACGAGCACCGTCGTCACGACTGCACCGATGAAGAGGCTCAGCTCGGATCCTGTGCCCGCAGCGTTTGCGACGAGTCCCACGACGACCCCGGCGAGAGCTGCGTTGATCACCGCGACGAGCGTGGAAGTCTCGCCGATCAGGCGGTAGAACCGGCTCCCCGTGCCTGGGCCATACGTCTCGTACAGACCCTGCTCGTCGTCGTGGTGGCCCGTAACGAAATACGGCTCGAGCCCCGGCGAGATCTCGAGATAGGCGTGACGGAGGCGATTCATGCCGGACAGAAGCCAGAAGTCGTCGATCCGGGCTTCGATGAGGCGGATGTATGTCGCCACCCCGACGAAGAGAGCGACCGGCAGAAGGAGAAGTGCGAACGCGGTGAAACCGTCGCCGAACTCGGTCGCACGAGCGACCAGGGCCAACGCAACGACGGCCGCGGACACGACCGTCAGAAAGATGGCGGCCCGACTGAAGACCGCGCGGTAGGTGACGTCCCTCGCCGCGAGCAGGCTCCAATGCTCGGTCGCGAGGATCTGGGCACGCACGCCTTGGGGCACGTCGGCGCGCGGAGAGGACGGTGGCTCATGCTGTTCGTGCATGCGTCCGGCTTCCGCCGATCGGGCGAAGCGGGGTTCGAGCCTGCGACGCCCGCGCGCAATGATGCGCCTGTCGGCGTGGACAAGCAGCGCGACGACCACTGAAGTCACCACTGCGCCGATGAGCAGGCTCAGCTCGGATCCTGCGCCCACGACCTTTGCGACGAGGCCCCCAACGACCCCGGCGAGAACGGCGTCGATCACCCCGACGACCGTGGACGTGCTGGCAATCAGGCGGAGGACTCGGTTCTCCGTGCCTGGGCCGTACGTCTCGTACAGACCCTGCTCGTCGTCGTGGTGGCCCGTCACGAAATACGGCTCGAGCCCCGGCGAGATCTCGAGATAGGCGTGACGGAGACGATTCAGGCCGGACAGGAGCCAGAAGTCCTCGATCCGGGCGTCGACGAGGCGGATGTATGTCCCCGCCCCGATGCAGAACGCAACCGGCAGAACGAGGAGTGCGAACACGTAGAAACGGTCGCCGAACTCGGTCGCCTCGGCAGCAAGGGCCAACGCAACGACGGCCGCGGACACGACAGTCAGGAAGATGGTGGCCCGGCTGTAGATCGCGCCGTATGTGATGTTCCTCGCCGCGAGCAGGCTCCAATGCTCGGTCGCCAGGATCTGTACGCGCACGGCCTCAGACACATCGAGGTGCGGGTCGGTGGGCATCGCGCCTTCCATGTCGAGGGCCGAGCCGTCACCGGACCCGGTTCGCGAGATCGTACGCCCGAACGCCCGCCTCGATGATGTCCGTCGCTGGGACGTAACACGAGAGAGTGAACTGCTCGATGGGCGAGCGTACTGTCGCTTGGGAGCTAGTCGGGATAAAGACGACTCTGTAGTGACGCACTCGACGCGTCAGACGGCCTTGTCCCAGCCTTCCTCTCCTTCCGCCCACGGCACCGCCGTGCCCCGTTTGAAGACGAGTTGGTTTGCCTCGTCGCTGGGGAACACGCCGATGGTGTCGCTGTCCGGGTAGACGACGATGGCCGGCCCCCGCTTCGAGAACATCAACGTCCTCGCCGGCGACTCACTCCGATTCATCAGCTTGTGCGCACCGGCTGGACCGGGCGGGAAACAAACGAGGTCACCACGCTCCAGAGTGTGCTCCCCGTCGGGCGCACGCAGAACGATGGTGCCGTCGACGACGAGCAGCCACTCCTCTTCGTACTCGTAGTGGTACGGGGAGGAGCCCTGACCGGGCGCGAGGTCGTAGATGAACATGAGCGTCGCAGTCGATCCCACGGCACGAGCGACGTCGACTCTCCCCTCGAGGTTCTCGGCGCTGAAGATGTTGACCTTTTCCATGCACCCTCCCTCACCGTGCAGGCAGCGACCGGACGTCGGCCCCCACCCGGGCGATCGGCCTTATGGCGGACGGACGAGCGCGAAGTGCGACCGCCTGGTTGCCTCCTAGGACATTGGACAGCGCGACGAGATCACGGCCGAGTTCAGTACTCGGCGGCCTGCGGCAGCTGGTCGGTGATGTTGAACCACGACGCTTTCGACCCGACGAAGATGTGCTCCGTCGGACGAATCGTCGGGTCGTCAATGAGGGAGCCTAGCGCGACGTGCACGTACGCCCCGTCGCGGACAACGGAGTACAGGAGCGAACCGCAGATCCCGCAGCGTGTGTGGTTGGCGTCGTCGTCGCCCCAGACTAGGAGCGTTTCTGCTCCTTCGACGATCTCGAGCTTCTCACGTTCGATTCCGGCGAACGGCTTGAACGCGGAGCCGGTCGACGCACGGCAGTTCGAACAGTGGCAGTTGGCCGAGTAGAGGAACGCGTCCGGCACGATGTACCGAACCGCCCAGCACTCGCATCGTCCGCTGAGCACCCGGTCGGTTACTGGGGTTACTGTGCTCACCATCAATCCCTCCTCGTCTCGCGGAAATCAGCGAGAAGGCGCACGTCCGGCTAGACGGTGTCATCCGTCATCATCTAGACCGCTCGCGCCCGTCGGGATCATCGGCGGCATGGCCAAACCGTGTTGCGGTGCTCAAGCCGGGGTTGGGGACCGGCTCGCGCCGTGAACGTCTGCATGACTACGCGTCGCCGTTCAGGGCAGTTTTCACCGTCATTCAGCCACCAACCCACTCCCTCTCGCCGCACGCGCGCGCACGCGAGAGACGACCGGATCGAGGGTACCCCACCCCCTCGCGGTGATCATGACGGTGGGGCCTGGTCGTGCGTCGGTCGGCCGCGCGCCACGCCCCAACAGCCTCGCGCGCGCGCACGTACGTACGTGTCACCATTCCCTCATGCAGGCGTTCCCTCGCTGTGCTGCGGTGTTGCGAGACGGTCGGGCCTGCCAACGCACCGTGGTCGAGGGCTCCGAATTCTGCGCACACCACGATCGGCTCGTCGTTGAGCACGGCGCGGACACGCTCAAGCAGGGCTTGCCACGACGCAAGCAGGCGCGCAGCTCGTGGCAGCCGACGATCATCGCGATGAGCACCGACGAGAGCGCGGGAAGCACCGAAGGCTCGGCCTCGAGCGCTCGGCGTTCGGCCGACCCGTCGACGGTACGTCCGCGGCTGGCAGCCGCGGCGGCGGAGAGCGTCGAGGACATTCAGCGGGCGCTGCTCGATGCGGCGACGTCGGCGTCACGGCCTGCGTGGGTTGAGTTTGAGTGCTCGGACTGCGGCAAGCGGAAGCGCGTCGAGGTTCCCGTCCCGGATGTCCGTGCTCGGGTGGCCGCGATCGAGCTGCTACTCCGCGAAGGGCTCGGCCGCCCTGCCCAGGCCGAGGAACCAGTCTCCCTGCCACAACTGCCCCGCACCGAGGCTGAAGCCAGGGCACTCGACTGGGATCAGCTCAAGGCCCTCGCAGTCGCCTACCCCGAGATCAGACCTGCCCGAAGCGAAGCGGCAGCAGTGGTTGGTCAACCGCTGGAACGGACTCACAGAGGCCGAACGGGACAGCTTTCGCGCCGCACTCGACGCGGCCGATGCGACGCAGGTCGACCACAGCGTCGGCTAGCAGCGGCTTACCGAAGCTCTCGCGCAATCTGACATCCATCTGACACGCCGCCCAGAGCCGTCTATCCATGGGCGATCTCGGGCGACCCCCGACTCTGTGAGTCGGGGGTCGCCCACCCGGCGCCCCACCCCCTCGACGTCGCGCTCGTCTTCGCAGTGGGGCCTGATGCCGTCGTCATCTCGGTGGGCCCTGGTCACAGGGGCCGCGAGCGTCTAGACGGGCGGGGCGAGCTCCCAGGTGTCACCCAGGCGTGCGCCGACGATTCCGCCTACTGGGAACCCGCCGAACAGCACTCCGCGATCACGGAGGGGATCCCACGTTGTCGCGGCGTTTTCTCGCGGGCTCGGGCCCATGTCCTGGATGGTGCTCCAGAATTGCCCGCTCCACAGCCACGCCTTGCGACTCTCGGTATGGAAAGCGACAAGTCCCTGCGCGGTCGAAAAGAGGACCGATCCGGCATCGGCCCCGAAGTCCTGCACTTCGGTCCAGTCGCCGTCACTCCAGACCCAGGTGCGGTTAGCGCCGGCCGCGGAGCCGAAGAGGGTAAGGCGATCGGTCAGGGGATCCCAGGCAAGCTGAGGATTCGTGACCAAAGGCCCCGTGCCCTCGTCTCCGACCTGCGTCCAGACACCTTTCTGAAAACGCCACGTATCACTGCCCCAGACCGCTCCCGTCAAGCGCCCGCCGAACAAGTACACGTCCTCGGTGCCGGGCTCCAACGCCATCGCTGCCGAGTAACGCCCGGACGGGCCAACGTCCGCGACCTGGCTCCAGCGAGCTCCATCCCACTGCCACGTGTCTCCAAGGTTGACGGCTATCGCTCCTCCGAAGAGGATCGCCGTTCCAGCTTCGTATGCACAGGCAGACGCGAACCAGCGAGCAGGTGGCCCCTCATCCTCGGCGTTTGTCCAGTTGGCACCGTCCCATTCCCAAGTGGACCCCAGGTTGGAACCCCCCGCAAGGTTGCCACCGAAGAGCGTCACGCGACTTCGTTGGCCACACCAGAAGAGGCAGCCGCCCAGGCTCGCCGGCGGGCCTGAGTTCTCGATCTGCGACCAGAGCCATTCGGCCACCCTCAGACCATAAGCGAGAGAGGGGCCGCGTGGCGTGCCCCCCGTCTCGAACGCCACTCAGTTATCTCCTGCGCGCACGCGCGCACACGCGAGGCACCGACCGGCCGGAGGGTATTACCCCCACCCCCTCGCGATGGACAGCGTGATGGGGCCTGGTCGGGCGCCCGCGAGACGGCTATCCATGCGTGATTTCGTGCGACCCCCGACTGCGGGAGTCGGCGTTCACCCACCCGCCGCCCACCCCCTCGATGGACGCATCCCGATGGGGCCTGGTCGCGGGCCCGGCGGGCCGTCCCGAACGCCCTCTCCTCCTCGCGCGCACGCGCGCGCACGCGAGGACTGACCCGGTACCCACCCCCGTCGACCTGCTGTTCGGGTCGGGGCCTGGTCTCGTGGCGACCGGGATGGAACCTGGTCGCAGCGCTTGCCGGACGTGGACGACCAGATGGACGGGAGTCCGGTCGACAGGTGCGTTGCCCCTGCTAGAGCTCCGCTGACCACCGGCGCGCTCGCTCCGCCGCTACCCGGTGGCCCTTCGCTTCGGCTACCTCGACCGCACGCTCGAGCGCCTTCCGCGCGCCGTCCATGCGGCCGGCCAACCGGTCGACGTCCGCTCGTGCGAACGCGAGATCGAGGTGCATGATCATGTAATCAGTCGGCTCGACGATCTCTGCGGCCTGGCGGATCAGGTCGTCGGCGGCGTCGATCTCTCCGCGCCGGCCCAGCGCGCGCGCGCGGACGATGCGCAGGCGCGCGTGCGGCTCGAAATCGTCAGGTTGTGCCAACCGCTCCGTCTCGTCCGCCAGCTCGAGGGCCTCGTCGACCCGGCCGAGCTCGAGCGCGGCCTGCGCCCGATACCCGACCACGGTCGAGAGATAGCCGGTCTCCTGGTACTGGGCGAGCGTCGCGTGCCCGTCGGACAAGAGCTCGTACGCACGCTCGTTCGCACCTGCATTGAGCTCGATGTCGCCGAGGACCATCGACGTCCCCGCCCACCAGACGACGTCGCCGAGCTCTTCGAAGAGCGTGCGACCGGCGGCTGCCTCGGCGCGCCCTTCGTCGAGGGCCCCAGAAGCCGCCTTCAGGCCCCCTCCGATCAGCATCGCGGTCGCTTCGAGTCGCTTCGACGTCGACTGTCGCTTGATCTCCGCACAGCGCCGAATCCCCTCGTCGACAAAGGTCGGGCCCCACCAAAGCGCCCAGATCATCCACGCGCGCACCTCGTTCGCGCGCCGCGGGCTGACCTTCTCCGCTCGGTTGAGAGCGCGCAACCACAGGCGTTCGGCCTCGGCGCTGCTCCCGAGCCAGGCGTTGAAGTTGCCCACGAGCATGAGCGCCCACGCTGCGCCATCCTCGTCGCCGACGCGCTCGAGCTCCCCGAGCGCCTGCTCCGCCCTTGCCAATGCGCCGCGCATCGTCAGGTCAGGGGAGGTCATGATCTGCGCTTCCGCCTCGGCGAGCAGCAGACGAGCCAGCACGCGATCGTCCCCTGCGGCGCGGGCCGCGAGACCAGCTTCCTTCCGTGCAGTCTCCGCGCCGGAGAAGTCACCGCGCTCGGTCAGGACGATCGCAAGCTCGACCAGCGCCGCGCGCCGCTCGGGGCTGTCCGCCGGGAGGAGCTCGACGGCCCTGCTTAGCAGGGCGCCGACGCCACCGTTGTCGCCGCGGGCACGGGCTCGCTCGGCTCCGACGAGCAGATACTCGGCCGCCCGTTCGGCGAGCGTGTGGGCGGCATCGTCGGGCGGGCCGAGCTCGACCCGGTAGCGGTAGGCCCGGTCGAGGTGGTAGCCGACGAGCTCGTAAGACTCGACCAGCTCGTCGGCGTGCGAGTTCAGCCAGGCGGCGAAGCGCTCGTGCAGTTCCGCCCGCACCGCCTTCGGCAGCCCGTCGTACGCCGTGTCCCGGATCAGGAGATGACGGAACCGGAACGCCTCGTCGTCGGCGACGAGGGGCCGCTCGGGTCGGACGAGATCCTTGCGGACGAGGGAGACCAGCCGACCGTCGATACGGGTCTCCTCGGGCGCGAGCGCGGCGACGGCGCCGCGATGGAAGATCTGGCCCTCGACCGAGCCGCGCTCGAGGACGTGACGCTCGGAGGTGTCGAGCTGGTCGAGCCGGGCGGCCAGCAGAGCATGGATCGTCGGCGGGACGGAGACGTCCGCCTGGTCCTGCTCGGCGACCATCGCCACCATCTCTTCGACGAAAAGCGGGTTGCCCGCCGCGGAGTCGAGGATCCGGTCGCGTAGCCCGGCATCGATCTCCCCGGCCCGCAACAGCGCCTCGATCAGCTCACGCGACTCCGCGGGCGCGAGGGGCTCGAGGAGGACGTTCGTCGCGTTCAGCTTGCCGCCGCTCCAGGCTGGACGGAGTTCGAGCAGTTCGGGCCGCGCCAGGCAAAGGAGGAGGATCGGCGCGTCGCGACTCAGGTCGGCCACGTGCTCGATCAGGTCGAGAAAGGCAGGCTCGCCCCAGTGGATGTCGTCGAAGACGACCACGACCGGCTGCTCGGCAGCGTGCACCTCCAGCAGCTTGCGAAACGCCCACGCGATCTCGTCGGCGGAACCAGCGGCGGACTCGTCGCCGAGGATCGTCCCGAGTGCGGCACCAGCGCCGTCGCCGTCGCGGAGAAGCTGCTTCACGACCTCGGTGACGGGCCAGTAGCCAATCCCCTCGCCGTAGGAGAGGCAGCGGCCGCGCACGATGGTGGCGTCCTCGAGCGAGCCCAGGAACTCGGCAACGAGGCGCGACTTCCCGACGCCCGCGGTGCCGAGCACGGTAAAGAGCTGGCAGGAGCGCTCGCCGACGACGTTCGCAAACGCGTCCTCGAGCAGCGTCCGCTGGCGCCTGCGGCCGACCATCGGTGCACCACCGCGTCTCGGCCCCGCCGCAGCCTTGACGGCCACGAGACGATAAGCGGCGACCGGTTCGGCCTTGCCTTTCGCCGCCACCGGCTCGGCAGGCTCGACTTCGACCGCGCCGCGGACGTGCCGGAGCGTCTCCTCACCAAAGAGCACCTCGCCCGGCGGTGCTGCCTGCTCGAGGCGTGCGGCGACGTTGACAGCGTCTCCGGTCGCGAGCCGCTCCTCTGTGCCGGTGACGACCTCGCCGGTGTTGACGCCGATGCGCAGCTCAAGACGCGTGCCGAAGCTCCTCTCGAGCTCGTCGTTCAGCGGGCCGAGGCCGTCACGGAGCTCCTCCGCCGCACGCAAAGCCCGCAGCGCGTCATCTTCGTGCACCGCCGGCACGCCGAAGACGGCCATCACCGCGTCGCCGATGAACTTCTCGACCGTTCCACCGTGCCGCTCGAGGATCGTCTTCGCGACCTCGAAGTAGCGCGCCATCACGGCGCGCAGGCTCTCCGGGTCGATCCGCTCGCCGAGCGCGGTCGAGCCCGACACGTCGCAGAAGAAGACAGTGACTGTCTTCCTGGCTTCGCGAAGCGGTGCTACCTCGCCGAGCGGCGCCGCGCACGAGTCGCAGAAGCGCGCACCGTCCCGGTTCGTGGCTCCGCAGCTCGAGCAGATGACCACCGCGCGAGCTTACGGCAACGCGCCCGCGCTCAACGCCTACCAATTTCTCGCGCGCGCACGCGAGGGAAAGCCGACCCGGCTCGAGGCTAACCCTCCCCCCTCGCGATCGTCATCGCAGTGGGGCCTGGTTCCGGGTGATGAACCACAACGATTGGGGGCCTCATTCCTCTCGCGCGCACGCGCGCGCACGCGAGGGATTCCATCTCCGACCGACCACGGTCTGGAGCCGCTGGAATCTGACATGCGTCTGACACGTCGTTGCTATGCCTGTATCCATCGGCCGTCCGAAGCGACCCGCGACTGGGAAGGTCGGAAGTCACGTATTTCACGGGCGGCCCTGCCGGGTCTTTCACGGGCGGCCCTGCCGAGGCACCCTCCCCGTCAGCCGAACGGACACTGTGGGGCCTGTGCCCGGCGGGCTTTCTCTCGCGCGCACGCGCGCGCACGCGTTCACGTCATGAGGCCGGTCTCGCTCGCCGGCCGTCGTCGGACGGATCCGGGCGGGACACCGACGATGCGCTTGAACGCGCGCGCGAAGGCGGCCTCCGAGCGATAGCCAAGCCGGTATGCGAGCTCGCTGACGGTCGCGCCCTCGTCCCGTAGCGCGCCGAGTGCCACCTGCATTCGCCAGCGGGCGACGTACTGCATCACCGGCTCGCCGACGAGGTCGGTGAAGCGCGCGGCGAATGCCGAGCGGGACATCGCCAGTTCGCGGGCGAGCGAGGCGACGGTCCATGGGCGCGCCGGCTCGCGATGGATGAGGGTGAGAGCGCGGCCGATGTGCCTGTCCTGGAGAGCGCCGAGCCAACCACTTCGCGCGACCGGATCGCTCTCGAGCCAGAAGCGAATCGCCTGCACGACGAGAATGTCGGCGAGACGCGTGATGACGGCCTCGCCGCCGGGGCGTCGCTCCCGGGCTTCGGCGGCCATCAGCCTGAGTGTTGCCTGCATCCATTCCGGCTGTGCCGATCCGGCCGCCTCGAGATGGATGGCCGCGGGCAGGGTCTCGACGAGATTGCGTGCTGCGGGGTGGTCGAAGCGCACCGCTCCGCAGATCAACGCCGTCGGGGCTCCACCGCCGCCGTGGCGAAGGATCTCGTATCGGTCGCTGACCTCCTCGCGCTCCAGCTCGAGGATCCCCGGTGCGCGCGCCCCGGCCTCGCTTCGGAGCGTGTGCCCTTCACCGTGGGGGACGAGCGCGAAGTCTCCGCGCCGAAGCACCCGCCGGTCCATCTCGCGACTCTCGAGCAGAACCTCGCCCGAGATCGGCGCGTGGAACCACATGTAGCCCGGCATAGGAGGAAGCGTGAGCCCCCAGGGCGCGCTGAGCTCCGACCGGCAGTAGAAGGCACCGCTCATCCGCACGAAGTGGAGTGCCTCGCCGAGCGGGTCGGCCGGAGCCCAGGGATCGATCGCATTCATGTGGCGAGTGTCGCACATTGTCGTCTCGATCGTCCAAATCGATGGACGATTGATCAAACAATACGGCTGATCGGTCATAGATCGTCCGTCTTCTGCGAGCGACACTGGACGTATAGCAATTCGAGGAGGAACGCACATGGCACGCAGAGGACAGACACTCGTCAACCCGGTAAGCGGCGAGCGCATCACGTTCCGCACGACCGCGGAGGAGTCGAACGGGGAGCTCGTCGCGATCGAGCTCGCGCTCCCCCCGGGCGGCCGTGTCCCGGGTCGGCTCCACCTCCACCCGCTGCAGGAGGAGCGCTTCGAGGTGGTCGAGGGCCGGATGCGGTTCCGGGTCGAGGGCGAGCGTGTCACGGCGGAACCCGGTGAGGAAGTCGTCGTCCCACCCGGTGTGCCGCACGACTTCGCCAACGACGGCGACCAGGCGGCGCTCGTACGTGTCGAGATCCGCCCCGCATTGAAAATGGAGCAGCTGTTCGAGACAGCCGTCGCGCTCGCCGAGCAGGGTCGGACGATGCTCGGCGGCATCCCCAAGCCGCTCGAGCTCGCCCTCTTCGCGCGCGAGTTCGACCAAGAAGTGCAGGCGGCGTTCCCGCCGTTCTGGCTCCAGCGGCTCGTGCTCGCACCACTGGCCCGGCTCGCGAAGCTCCGCGGCCGCGATCTCGATAAGTCGCGACGGGCTTCGTCGCGTACGCAACCGGTCGTAGCCGTCGCCGAAGCGAGGCAATGCGGAGGGCCACGTATGGCAGGCAACGGAGCCGCTCCAGCGCCCACCCCCTCACGGTGATCATGACGATGTGGCCTGGTCTCGGGGGCTCCCCGCCGCGAACACCTACCTCTCTCCATCGCGCGCACGCGAGCGCACGCGAGGGATCTCCGCGCAGAGAGCCGGCCCCAGCTCGAGCGGCGTGTGATCTGACCTGCGTCTGACACTCCGGCGAGAAGCGTCTAGCCATCAACGATCCCGCCCGACCCCCGACTCGGAAGGTCGGTGTACCCCGGCGGCCCCACCTCCCTCGCGATGGTCAGGGCGATGGGGCCTGGCGTCGGGGGGGCCTCTCGAGCGCCTGCCTTCTTCTCTCGCGCGCACGCGCGCGCACGCGAGGAAGAACAGCTCCGCACAGCAGGAAGTGAGCGCAGACGGTCAGCTTCCAGTCGTCTTACGCCGTGGAGCGATGAGCGCGCCGAGAATCCCGACGGCCAGCAGGAGCTGCAGGTACGCCGAGAAACGCCCCGCGCGGTGCCAACCGAGGCGGTCGTGAAAGAGCTTCCTGCTGCCCGGACGCAGGAGGGGGAAGACGTGCTCGAGGTCGGGGGCGGAACTCGCCGCGGCACCAAGCGTCGCCGGATCGAGCGGTCCTCGCCGCGCGGCGAGCAGCACGATGCCGGCGAGGCCGCTGACGATCTCAAGGCGACGCGAGCGGAAGTCCTGGTGCGGCAGGCGGTCACCCGCGAGGTGAAGGATCGGCCCCAGCAGGAGCGCCGCAAGTCGCGATCTGCTCGCCGCGCCGGCGGCGGCCCCCGTGGCCAGGTGGAGCGCGACGATCACGGCTGCCCTTCCTAGCAGATTGCACGCGCGGCTCTAGCCCACCGCGCAGTGGCTTTCCCTCTCCGATGACTCGCCAGAACACGATTGCCTGCTTTGGTGAGGACGGTACCCACCCCCGATGCGGTGATCGCGGTGGGGCCTGGTCGCGGGGCAGCTCAGCCGCGTGCCTGGACCTTGCAGCGGATGAATTTGCACGTGGGCCGGCCGTCGCTAGTCGCTTTGCGCCAGTGACCTGGCACCAGCGTGCCGTCGGTACGGATATAGGCGCGCACGTACTGGCTCTTGGCGAGACCGGCCGCGGTCGACTCGCCGAAGCCCTCGGCGCTGTGGTCGGGGACCAGGCTGCTCGGACCCGTCTGGCGCCAGTAGGCGATCGACAGGGCGAGTGAGAAGCTCGAGTCGATGCGGTGATAGTTGCGAACTCGAACGGACGTCTTCGAAGGAGGCAGCACCTCGGTCTTCTCTCCTTCGAAGCATCGCTCCGGAACCGTGTACCCGGGGATCGTGAACGCCGGGATCGACACCGCCGGAATCGTGATCGCGGGGATCGTGATCGTCGGGATCGTGGGGGCGACCCAGCCCGGGGTCGCCGGGATCGTGATCTCCTTGGCCGGGATCTCCCTGGCCGGGATCGTGATCGCCGGAATCTCGACGGGCGGCACCTTCAACCCGGGCCAGCAGACACGCTGGGCGTTTGCGACCGCAGGCCAAGCCATCACCGTCGCCATGGCGGCGATGGTCAGCACGAGACCTCGCCGATACCTACTCATCAACTACATCTATGGCCGTTTCCACGGGTTTTCATGCAGCCAGGTCGCCGAACGCCACCCGCTCCCTCTCGCGCGCACGGGCGAGTCTCGGGAGCCCCGAGACCCATCCGCCGCGTGTCAGATTCGTGTCAGATCACGACGGCGAACGCTGACCACCCAGGACCCAGTCCGAAGCGAAAGGTGGCTTGGTTCCTCGCCCGCGGCCAATGGGGATCCACCATGACCACTACCCGACAGAACTGTCACGCCGGAGGTCGCGGGTTCGAGTCCCGTCGCTCCCGTCCTTTAGATCGCTTTGCTGGTGCGGGATCGCGGCTCAGCCGTCGGTTTCGCCGCCAGCGCCGGACGCCAGATAAACGCCAGTTTGATCGGCTCTCGCGTTGAGCCGTGCCCGAATCGTGTCCTCGGCGTCACGCACCAGGTGCCCGTAGGTGCGATCAATCTCGCGCACCGACGCGCCCATCACGCGGGATAACTCGAAGATCGAGATGCCAGCGGCTAGTGCCTCGCTCGCGAACGTATGGGGCAGGTGGTAGGGGCCACGGCGTTCGATCCCTGCGGCGGTGCCTCCGGCGACAACACCGCCTTCAAAACAATGTCGGCGCTCTACTGCGCTGCCTAACCGCCAGTGCGAGCCACGCTCGGCTGGCCGAGTGTGCGGGAAGGTCCCGGGAGCGCCGATGCGACGTAGAGAGGAAGACCTCACCTGGCCCGAGCCAGGGCCGTCTCAGCGCTGAGCAGCGAGGTCGCGCGAGATCTTGCTGGCGAGCGCGAGCGAGTCGCGCCGGGTCTCGAAGAGGTCGCCGCGCACGGTCTCCCGGAGACCGATCACGTATAGCCCGTGCGGCAAGCCGGGGCCCCAAGGAGCTCCGCCTGCGGGCGCTCGCGCGGGCTCCCCATCGAGTTCGACGAGGTCGGCGAGGGTGTTCCTGAATCCCGTGGCCGCGACGACCGCGTCGAACGGCTCGCTGCGAGCGTCGGCGAAGACGATCTCGCGCTCGGTCAGGCGCTCGACGGCGGGCAGGATCTCGACGCGCCGCGCGCGGAGCTGGCGCAGGAAGCCAACGTCGATGACCGGCGGCCGACTGGCGGTGAACGGCCCCCACTCGGCCGACCCGAGGCCGTAACGGCTGAGGTCGCCGATCACGACCCGTCGTAGCGCCGACGTGATCCGGTCTGCGGCTCGTGGCGGCAGCACGGAGGCGGCCATTCCGAGCAGCTGGATAGGGATGCCGACGACGTCCCGGCGTATTAGTGGAGGCGAGGTTCGGACGGAGACGGCCACCCGATTCGCGCCCGATTCCGCGAGGTCGGCCGCGATCTCCGCACCGGTGTTCCCGAAGCCGGCGACCAGCACGTCCTGGCCGGCGTAGTCCGCGCCGGAGCGGTATCCGCTCGAGTGGACGAGCAAGCCGCGAAATGTCTCCCGGCCGGGCCACTCCGGGAAGACTGGCGCGTCGTACTTCCCGGTGGCGATGACGACGGTAGGGGCGCGGAACGCGGCAGCCGGCGCCTCGACAACCCAGCCGTCCCCGTCGCGGCGGATGCGCGAGACGTCCGTGTCGAGGCGGACGTCGAGCCCGAGCCGCACCGCGTAGTCGCGCAGATAGCGGGCGAACTCGTCCTTCGCGACGTAGCGCGGGAGCTCACGCGGTAGTGGATGGTGCGCGAGGCCGGAGAAGCGCCTGATCGTGTGGAGCCGAAGACCGTCGTAGCGCTCGGCCCAGCGGGCGCCGACCTCGGCGTCGCGCTCGAGCACAATCGCACGGACACCGACTCGCGCGAGGGCGCCCGCCGTCGAAAGCCCCGACGGCCCAGCGCCAACCACGATGACGGGCGCGTCATCGGGCATCCAGGCCAGTTAAGCACCGCGCGAGGGGATGTGTCGTGTGACCACGACAGGCGACGGGCGCTCAGCGTGGAGGTAGCAAGCCCTGCTCCGTCGATAACGCGAACTGTGCTGCGTTGTCAGGGGATGTGTCACGGTTCTGGCCGAAACCGGGACTCGGAAGTCGCACTCCGTCAGGAGTGTTCCACCGTTTCGGGATGGGGCCGAGACAGCCGTGACGTTCATCCCAGGTGAGATCACCCTGCGCGAGCGCCGTCCTGACGTAGTCGCCCCTGCGCCTTGACAGCCCCGTCGCGTTTTCAACGTCTCTGAGCGACGCCCCCTCGACGACGAGGAGGCGGACGGCGTCGGTGAGTTGCGGCACCGGGATCGGGTCGCGCTTGCTGAGGCCGTCAGTCGGGGTGGCCGCGTTCCCTCAAGGAGGCGCTGCTCAAGGTCGAGCGCTTCAACCTGAGCACGAGCATGCTCCTCAGCCTCACGGAGCAGCCTGTCTCGCTTCTCACGCGCCTTGTGCGGCGGCATGGCCACGTGACGCAACACGCCACCATACGCTTGCATGTACGCGTTCGGATCCCACGCGTTCACTGTCGCCTCGTACTCAGCCCAGATGCGCTCGCGAGTCGCACGAAGCTCGGCGTCGATCCCGGCGATCCGGGTCGCGACGCCGAACTCGTCAGTGTCCGGCAAGGCGACGGCGGTACGTCAACGACCTCACGTCGCAAGCGTAGTTGGCCCCCCGACAGGTAGGCCAGGGCCGAAGCCCTGGCCTGCAGCAGCGAAGTGTGAGGTCGCCGTCGCGCAACGCACGGTACTACCGCTGGCCCACATCTCCCTCAAACCGGGCACGGGCGTACGGTCCGCCAGATGGGTGAAGACCCGATCCGGCTGCTGCACTTCCACTCAGAACACGGCTACACCGACCGGCCCGCGCAAGCGATGCGCGGCGAACCCGAAGCCGTGCCCGCCTCCTACCAGCGGCGGCTGAGCGAGCAGGCGCACCGGCGCGAACAAGAACGGCTGCAGAGCGCCTGGGTCGAAACCGCCCACGTCATCGACGTCGCGCTCACGACCTTCGCGGCCGCCGCCGCTCAGCCCTGAGCGAGCAGCGCCCGGTACCAGGCGGGAAGGACGATCTGCCCCTCGGGATCGGTAAACGGCTCCAGCGCGGCATGCACCGCCTCGGCGACCGCCGCCTCGCCCGAGTTCGTGATCGCCAGCTGCGTCGGCCCCGCACCGAGGAACGCGCGCTCGGCCGCCTCCGCGTCGGCGAAGACGATCCGGCAGTCGATCTCCTCGTCCTCGTACGTGGTCAGGCCCGCGCTCGCTAGCACGTCCTCGAGCTTGCCGGGCTCCGAGAGCGCGAACATGCCGCTCCCCTTCATCGTCTCGAGCGCCTCCGGGGCGAAAAGCGGAAACACCGGCTTGAAGACGGACGTGATCCCCGACTCGGGTACGCGGCTCGGGATGACGACCGCGACGGGGCCACGCGAGACGCGCCGCGCCTCGCGAAGGGCTCGCACCTTGTCGTCGGCGAACTGGAAGGCGCTGAATCCCGTCACCACGTCGAACGAGTCGTCCGCCCACGGCAGCGCCTCGATGTCACCGGTTCGGAACTCGCCCTGGGGCACCCGTTCGGCCGCAATCGCGATCAGCTCCGAGGAAGCGTCGATCCCCGCCACGCTTGCTCCCCGATCGGCCGCCATATGCAGGAAGCGACCGGCGCCGCAGCCACAGTCGAGGACGCGGGTGCCTTTGCCAGTCTCCGTCCGGTCGAGCACGTGCTCGTAGACCGGGGTGCCCCAGCCTGCCGGGCCCTCCCACGTCTCCGCCCACGCGGCTGCCCGTGCGCCGAAGAGCGGGCCCCAGCGGGTCGCGCTGCCGTCAGCGGTTCTCGACATCGCCGTTACCTCCCTGCGGGTTCGACTCTGGAGAGACTAGGAGTCGTCCCCGGGCGCGGCAACACCGGTTCACCGCCGACAAGGAGGGTCGAGGTTCAGTCCGTCGAGGCTAAACGCCCGGCGCCGTTGTCGAAGCAGGCATCACGCCGGCCACACACATGCCACACAGGCTGTGCGGGCGGCAGCCGGTCGTAGCCGGTCACAGCTACATCGCCGCCGACTACGTGGCGCTCGGCGGGCCGACGAATGCAGTGCAGTGGCTCGAGCCCGACGACGTGACCGCCGTCGGCTCCCCCTTCAGTGGCACAGCCACGAACCTGTCGAACCCGCCAGCTGCGTCTGTCTACAACCTCAGCTCGATCACGCGAACGCTCGTCTCACCCACTCTCAACCTGAAGATCAAGTAGGAAGCATCCCGCGTGGGGCGGCTCCAATACCGCCCCACCATACGGGATCGCGGGTAGTGACCACTGGCGTCGGCACCACGGTCGGTAGTTCAGAGGAACACGGGCGAGCGGTGTCCCGCGTTCGTGGACAACCCCCCTGGCGACTTTTTCTCACGCCGAGGTGAGGGCCCTTTTGAGCGATTTTCGCGCGACCCCTTTGCCCCCCATGCCCTCGTCCCTCGTCGCTCTCGCTGTCGCCTGCGTAGCCAACTGTCCGCGTCGCTCACGCCCCACAGGGTACGCCGCCGATCGAGCGCGACTCATCTCGGCGAACGCCAAGTCCTAGAGCGACTCGCCGTCCCAGTAGTCCGTGGCGGCAGAACGTTTGACGATGATGTCGTCCGTCCCAGCCTCGTCGAGACGATAGATCGCGATTTTGTCGCTATCGGGATAGACGGACGCTTTGGGTGTTCGCTTCGACGAAAACATCAATTCGCGCCGCCTGCTCGGTCTGGTTTTCCGGTTGTATGCGCCCCGGCTGCGCCTTCGGGAAACACGACGACATCGCCTGGCTTCAGTTCATTCTCACCGTCGGGCGTTCGCACTGTCGGCCTGTCACGAGGTCGATCCCGCTTCTGCAGACTTTTTTCGCAGCGAGTGTCCCCGCCGGGGGTGCCTGCACGCGGGGGAGGGCTCCCCCCGCCCCTCGCGCGCCGCGCTCGCGCGCCGCTTAGCCCGGCAGCCAACCCTCGCGGTACCCGGACGGCTGCGACTCGGGCCAGTTCGCGTCAAACTGATCCGCGTCCTGCGTCTCCTCGGGACTGGCTCCGTGCTTGTGCGCGATCTCGTTTGCTGTGTACTCGCCGTACGGCCCGAAGGCCTGGTTCTCCCGTGAGCTCATCGCGAGGAGGATGCACGGCCCGTCCCCTGCGCCGACAATCACGTGCTCGGTCTTGGGCGGGCAGTGCACGAAGTCCCACTGCTTCAGCGGCCGCTCCTGTGCCTCGACAACGAGGAGCGCCTCCCCTGAGAGGACGAGAAACGCCTCCGCCTCAGTCTCCCAGTGGTACGTCGAGTTCGGCTCGCCCGGCTCGAGCACGGCCAGCTGGACGCCCAGCATCGGGAAGAGCGTGTCGGCTACCCACTCAGTCTTGCCGGTGAAGCTCACGCTCTGCCTGCCGGGGCGGGCGTGCCACCTCGCGTCACGCGCGTTCAGGACGAACCAGCCCGCGGTGACCGGTACGAGCCCGGCGTCCGTCTGTTCCACTTTGGCCTCGGGAACGTCCATGCCGGATGTCTAGCTGATCGCGAGGCGCTACCCCCGGTGCCTGGGCATGGCCGCGAAGTCGACGTGTTCCGTCTCGATCGTCCCGGCCGTTCTTCCCGGGGCGGTCTGGTAGCTCCAGTACAGGTTCGTGTGGGCGATGACTTTGTCCGGCGGCGGTGCCCCCCGACCCGTCTTGTCCTTCGTCGTGTGGGCGTCGCTGACAAGAGTCGCGTCGTACCCCCTGACAAACGCGCCGTGAAGCGTTGAGCGGATGCAAGCGTCGGTATGTGCGCCGACGACGACAAGTCGCCCGACTCCGAGGTCAGCTAGCAAGCTCTCCAGGCTGGTCTCCTCGAACGAGTCGCCATAGCTTTTCTCGACGAGCGGCTCGGCATCGCCCGGAGTCAGCTCCGGAACAATCCGCCAGGCTTCGCTCCCCTTCGGGAGGTGCTCGTCGCGGTGCTGAACCCAGACGACAGGGACTTCCTCCCGCCGCGCCTTATCGACAAGCCTGCCGATGTTCGCGACGACTACGTCACGCTCGTACGCCTCGGCGACGGCCCCCTTCTGCACGTCGACGACGAGCAGTGCAACGTTCGGCCGGTTCTCGAGTGTGGTCATCGGCTCCGCTCTCACCGAAATACTGTCGGAAGTTCGCGGACGTTGCCCGAGGCGGGAGCGTCGCCTGGGCCAGCGTGCGGGAATGCGCCCTAGCGCTGTTGGGACGGCCAGGCTGAGCGACTTAGCGACGGGCCACAAAGACGTACTCGGGGCTGTTGTCGTCATGCGGGTCTGCGCGGCGGGCTCGAGCACCGAGGGGGCACCGAGGGGGGCACCGTCCGTGTTTCGCGCGTCGTCGAGACACTCAGCACCGACCGGGCGAGAGCATAAGCCCGACGCGCGACCCGACACGCGTGCTGATCAATCGCGCTAGCGTCCTCGGGTGGACGGTGTTCTGCGAGAAGTGGTCGACAGCGACCTCGACGCGTTCTTCGAGCACCAGCGCGAGCCCGAGGCGAACCGGATGGCGGCCTTCCCGGCCCGCGACCGCGAGGCCTTCGACGCGCACTGGCGGCGGCTCCTTGCCGACGACTCGTTGACGAAGAAGACGATCGTCTACGAGGGCGAGGTGGCCGGCAACATCGGGTGCTGGGAGCAGGAAGGGCGGCGTCTCGTCGGCTACTGGATCGGACGGGAGTTCTGGGGCAAGGGCCTTGCGACACGTGCGCTTCAGGAGCTCACCTGCGAGGTGACCCAGCGACCGCTGCACGCATGGGTCGCGACGAGCAACGTCACCTCGATCCGCGTGCTCGAGAAGTGCGGGTTCGTCCGCGTCGGCTCGCAAAAGAACGACGTCGAAGAGCTGCTCTTCGAGCTACGCGACGGCAAGGGTTGAATTGGTACTCACCCGGTCGCGCCTGACGTGATGAGCGCGGCGTAGTCGAGCTCCGTCTCGTCGGCGAGGACGTGGGTGTAGGTGTTGGCGGTAACGGCCAGGTTGCGCTGCCCGACCAGCGCCCCGATCACCGCCCAGGGGACGCCGCGGCGAAACCGAAACGCCAGTTAAACGCCACTTTGAACGGATCCCGTCGAAACGAGGATCCGCATGGCTACAGGGCCGAAACGTCCCAATCCCGCATGACTGCAAGCGTTGCGGCGGTTCTCGTTGTCACCCGTTCTCGGTCGTATCTCACCTCTCGCGGCCTGTCACGCCGGAGGTCGCGGGTTCGAGTCCCGTCGCTCCCGTCCTTACCAGCCCGCACCACAACGTGGTTTCGTGGTACGGGCTGCGTCTCGCTAGGCAACGTTCGGACGCTTACACAGTGGTCTGCACAGCACTCAGTGGCCGAAGCCCGCGGCGGCGGCAAGCGCGGCCCGATGGGCCTGTTCCTCGGGTGACCCGAGGGCGTGCGAGTAGAGCTTCGCAGTGATGTGCGGGTTCGCGTGGCCAGCTGCCCGCGCAACGGTGGCGAGGTCGCCATGGGGAAGCAGGTTCGAGACGAACGAGTGGCGAAGACGCGCACGCCGAAGAGCTCGAGCGTCGACAGTCGCAGGCCCTTCCAGCCACGCGGTGTCGGCAACGCAGCTGTCATGACATCAGGTTGATTGCCTTTGGCGGGTTCGTGCGCGGTCGTTGGTACTGACCGACCCCCTATTGTCGCCTTGCGCGGTTAGCCCGGCGGAGGCATGAACGTACTCAAGGGAGGCCGCAGACGGCGGCAACGTCGAAGCTTGGCAAACAGTCTCTGGTTCGTTGCCGCCGGACTAACCGGGGTCATCTGCGCAGCGGTACTGGTCTTCAAGCTGTAGCAGAGGGTTCCACGGAGCGTCGGGCTCCAACCCCCACCGCAAGCACGAAATCCACGGGGAGAGTAATGCGGAGGGCGCGGTCACGCTTGGCGATCACGCCAAAAGCGTGTCGCTTGGGGCGGTAGGTGTTATGCCCTTGACCTTAGGGTAGCCCGTACGAGAACCAGGAGGCACACCGCTTATGGACGACGACACCGTCAGTGTTCGTTACATGGTTGACGATGTCGATGCTGCCGTCGCGTTTTACACGACGCACTTCGGCTTCAAGCTGATCTCAAACCCTGCACCTGCCTTTGCGGACGTGATCCGAGGGAAGCTGCGACTGCTGCTCAGCGGCCCCGAGAGTTCGGCCGGACGGCCCATGCCGGATGGGCGTCAACCGGTGCCCGGAGGCTGGAACCGCATTCACCTGATCGTGTCCGATCTGGCCGGTGAGGTCGAACAGCTGAGGGCCGCCGGCCTTCAGTTCCGTAACGAGATCGTCACCGGGCCCGGTGGCTCTCAGATCCTCATTGACGATCCATCCGGGAACCCAATCGAACTCTTCCAACCCGCTGACGCGTAGGAAAGTGACCGCTCGAAGCTGCTGTGGCTAGCGGTTGGCTGTGGGATCGAGTGGCTGCCATTCGCCGGTTGCCGAGGTAGATGACGCTCAGCCGCCGTGGTTCTCGCGAGCGAGCGGGTATCAAGACCACCGGCGTGCAAGCCCATTCCAGCGGGTCAAGTCATGAGTGACAACAACACTTGGACGGCCAGCGCAAGCCCGCACCGGCTCCCAGACGGGCGACACGTTGTGGCTGATCCATGACGAAAAAGAGGATTGAGAGGCGCTTCCGACCTCCCGTCTAGTGATTCGGCATGTCATCGAGCGGCTGCCATTCGCCGTTGCCGAGGTGGATCTCGGTTGTTGCGTCCGGGTACCACCCCCCACGCGACAGCCCGAGCCGTTCGTGCACGTCTGGGCGCTCGACCCCGAGCTCTTGCTTCAGATCGCGCGGAGCCGCGTCACCCGCTCGCTGACCGACGAGGAGTGCCGACGTTACCTCCAGCGCTCCTGCGCCGAAGGCTAATGCGCGGGCGCGCCGACGGCACCACACATCGTCCTACACCGCCTACCGGGTGCCCACCCCCCGTCGACGTGAGGATGACGCTGGGGCCTGGTTGCCGCTCGGTCGCGAACGCCTACCTCTCCGTATCGCGCGCACGCGCGCGCACGCATGACGGACGGCTCGAGGGTACTCCCACCCCCTCGGGATGTTCGGGAGTGTGGGGCGTGGGTGCTGCGACGCCTTAGCATGGCTGGGTGAAGCGGGTGGACGTCCTCGTCGTGGGGGCAGGGCCTGCGGGCTCGGCGACTGCGCTGCGCCTGGCGTGCGGCGGCGCCGGTGTCCTGCTCGCAGAGCGCGCCCGCTTCCCGCGCGACAAGCCGTGTGGCGGCGGCGTGACCGGGCGCGCGCTCAGGCATGCGCCGTGTTCGATCGACCCCGTCGTCGAGGACGAGGTGCACACGTTCGAGCTTCGCCTCGGGTACGGGCGGTCGTTCGTCCGGTGGAGCGACCGGCCGCTGGTGTTCATGACACAGAGGCGGCGGCTCGACGCGCATCTCGCCGAGCGGGCGGCTGCCGCGGGCGCGGAAATTGTCCAGGGGGCTCGCGTCGACGAAGTGTCGTGCGAAGGCGGACACGTGACCGCGCGTCTCGGCCGCAAGGTCGTCCGCGCGTCGGTCGTCGTCGGTGCAGACGGCGCCAACGGCATCGTCGCGAAGAGCGTCGGCCTGGGGAAGGACATCATGCGTGGCATCGCGCTCGAGGGGAACGTTGCCTGGGGCGACCTCGACGAGCGCCGCCACCGCGGACGGGCGCTGTTCGACGTGGGCGCCGTCCCGGGCGGCTACGGCTGGGTCTTTCCCAAGCGAGAACACGCGAATGTCGGCGTCGGCGGCTGGGGTACCGTCGGGCCGAGACTTCGCGACCATCTCGCCCGTCTGGCGGCCTCGTATGGTCTGCCTCTCACTGCCCTGTCGGACGTCAAGGGCCATCGCCTGCCCACGCGGCGCCCGGGAGGGCGCGTCTCGGCCGGCCGCGTCCTCCTCGTTGGTGACGCAGCCGGGCTGGTCGACCCGCTCTCGGGCGACGGCATCTACGAGGCGTTTGTCTCCGGACGTCTCGCGGCGGACGCAATCCTTTCCGGCGACCTGACGCGATACCAGACTGCGCTCGAGCACGAGCTCGACTCGCACCTACGCGCCTCCTGGGTAGCGAAGCAAACGCTCGATCGCCATCCGGCGTGGTGCTTCTGGGTCGCGCGTGTCCCGTGGGTCTTCGAGGTGGTCGCCGCCCTCGTGCGCGGCGACCTGCGTCACCCGAACGAGGCAGTCGCTATCGCAAGGCCGCTGTCGCGCTTGATCGCTCGTCTCACCCGCTAGAGCCCGCAGGGCCGCAAGGCTCTCCTGCGTTCTGGCCCTCTTGTACCGTCCTCGGCCGCCTGAATCGAGCGTCGAGATCTGACACGTGTCTGACACACCGTCGCGATGCGCCTATCCATCAGCCATTCCGCGCGACCTCCGACTTGCAGGGTCGGAGCACGACCGGCCATGTGCTTCCCGTCCCACCCCCGCGCGATGACGACGACCGTGGGGCCTGGTCGCCCGGCGCACGCGCGCGCACGCGAGGAGTGATGGTGGCCCAGAGTACCCCACCCCCTCGGGCTTCTGATCGAGCTGGCGGCCCGTTCGCTCCCTTTAGTGCGCGGCTCTTTGCGTCTTCTGCGGGGAGAGCACGCGCATGGGCCGGGCTGGGCGCGTTAGGAGCTCGCGCTGGGACGGCCGAACTCGGCGGCGGCGGTGGCGTGGAGCTGGTTCAGCTGCCCAGGGGTTGGGCACCATTTCGATTCGAAGTTGCTGGTGTCCCAGCCGGCAAGGCGAGCGCCTGCCTCGTAGGCGCTCTGGCAGAACGCCAGCAGGGTCGTTCTTGGATCTCGCGCGCTGCGTACGGTCTCGTAGGGAAGCACCGCCAGCGAGCCGGTGCCGTACTCAATCCAGCTGCCGGCGGACAGCGGCTGTTCGCGGAGTCCCTCAGGCTCGGGCGCGGTATAGGAGTAGTAGGTGGCGTCGCCAACGGTGTCGTCGCCCGCCCAGAAGCCGAACGAGATGACCTCGTGCGAGTAGGCCTCCTCGTTGACTGGATCCGCATCGATCGTCATGCCGGCCCGGCCCGAGAAACGGGTCACCGCCAGGTCGAGTCCATGCCAGAAAAGGTGCACCGGACTCGTCTTGCCGTTGAACCAGCCACTGAACTCCTCGAAGACGGAGTCCGACCAGTCAAGGACGAGACCAAAACGCTCGATCGCCTCTCGATCCCACGACTGGTGCTCGACGTCCTCGGAGAAGGGTGTCTTCATCGGGACACCGAATGGCCGCTCCCTGATCTCGACGTCGACGCCCAGCTCGGCGAGTATTGCGTGGAGGCGGGCGTCGAAGTCCGCGACGGACATCCCGTCGCCGAGCTCGAACGACCGGTTGCGCCCGTCGCCGGTCTGCACGAGCAGGGCATGCTCGAGGAAGTCGAGCCTGATCTCGAAGGTCGTGTCGCGATGATGCAGGCGCCGGGTCGTGAGCCCGCGAACGTCGACATAGAGAGCGGCGTTCCACCAGTGGTTGCGCGGTGCGGTCGTGGCGAGCCGGATCTTGCCGACGATCTGGGCGTACAGGTGCAGCGTGTCCTTCGTCGGGCGCCAGTCGGCCAGATGCAATTCGGGGAGCGTCATCGTCCGCTGACCACGAACGCGACGTTGTCGAGGTAGCACCAGCTCCAGTCTTCGCCGGGTTCCGCCGAGCGAACGATCGGATGTCCGGAGCTGCGCGCGTGGGCGGAGGCGTGCCGGTTCGGCGAGCTGTCGCAACAGGCGACGTGGCCACAGGACTGGCACATCCGCAGGTGCAGCCACGTTCCCCCGATTGCGAGGCAGTCCGTGCAGCCGGCTATCTCGTCGGGCAACACGGTGATCGTGATGCTGTCGGTGTGCGAGCAGATCGCGTTCATTCGGTCAATGCTTCTATCAGGGACGCGGCGTCGTAGCCGCCGAGGCAAGCGAGCTCGACGGCGCATACCGCAAGCACCGCACCACCCGCTCGAGCACCGTCATTCGACGGTTCTTCCCGGCCGAGATCACCATCAGGTGACGGTGGCCCGCGTTCCCGGCACCCGTCGCCAGCCGGGGAAGGTACTCGTCGGGCTCCTCGTTATCGCTGGCCGCGTCGCCAACGCCACCACTTCTCCTCGCGCGCACGCGCGCGCACGCGCGGCAGGTGCTGTGACTTCGTGGACAGTGCGCGCTCGAGGAGCACGGCGAGGCGGTCGCTGACCGCGCGTTGGTCCGACGGCGCGGTGCCGACTACTAGGCTGGGTGGGCGGATGCCAGAGCCGGTGAGGGTGACGCTGTACAACGACGCGGGCTGCCCGTGGGGGTACTCCGCGAACCCGGCGTTCCGCGTGCTCGAGTGGCGCTACGGCGCTCAGCTCGAGTGGAGGCTCGTGCTGATCGGGCTCACGAACGTGGCGCAGGAGTACGTCGACCGGGGCTATACCCCGCTGCGCTCGGCTGAGGGGTACGCGCGGCGCTTCCGCCGGTTCGGGATGCCCCTGGCGCCGAACCCGCGGGACCGGATCGTCGGTACCGCTCGCTCCTGTCGAGCGATCGTGGCGGTGCGCTTGCAGGCGCGGGGGAGGGAATGGGCGGCCTTCCGGGCGCTGCAGTTCGGGTTCTTTACGACCACGCTGCTGCTCGACGAGGACGAGAGCATCGCGGCCGTGCTGCGGGGGGTGGAGGGGATCGACGTCGACGCGGCGATCGCCGCGATCGACACGCCGGCAGTGGAGGAGGCCTACCAGCGGGACCGGGCCGAGGCGCGCAGCGCCGCCGGCTCGCCCACCCAGCTGCAGGACAAGCACGCGACCACTGACGGCCCTGTTCGGTACACGGCTCCGTCGCTCGTGTTCGAGTGCGCCGGGCGGCGCCTCGAGGCCGGTGGCTGGCAGACGATCGAGGCCTACGACGTGATCGTCGCGAACCTGATCCCGGACGGCGAGCGCCGAAGAGTGCCGGACGACCCGCTCGAGCTGCTGACCGCGTTCCCGGGCGGGCTCACAACCCAGGAGGTCGCACAGCTCCTCACGTCCGGGAACGACGCACCCGAGCGGGTCGAGGCCGAGGTGACAATGCTGCGGCTGGTCGCAGACGGGGCCGCGACACGCACACCGCTCGGCGACGACGCACTCTGGAAGCCGGCCTAGTCCCGGCGACGGACGAGCGCACCTCTCTCTCACGACCCAGCGGACGTCACCGCCGCACCTGCCGCCTGGTTGTGACGCCCTCGAGGCGCCTCAGGTGTGGGGGTCGGCACTTCCGCCCGCGCCGTGTGCGTGACGACGTGGCGATCGCGGTCGGGAGCAGGACGTATGGGATCAGGACAACCACGGCGAGGGCAATCGCAGCGCGGCGGAGATACCGGCACCGCCGGCCGTCGTCCACGCGCCGCGAGCGCCAGAGCGTCACCGCGCCGATGCCGAGCAGGACGAAGCCACCGATCAGCGCCACGAGCCCGGTGAAATCGTCCCCGGATGCCGCCCCGCGGGGCACGTAGTAGGCCGCCTCGGTGCCGCTGAGAACGCCGAAGAAGCCGGTGAGGAGCGCCAGCGCGCCCCTCACACCCGTCGTGCGCGACCGTAGCCGGCTGCGACCATGCGAGGACCATCAGTGGGACAGCTCCTCTCACGAGGTGGTCGGCCGCCGCCGTGCCCGGCTCGGGCTGGACGAGGTTGTCATCGACGACGTGGAGCGCGATCACGCCCAACGCCAAACCGGCGACAACAGACTCAGTACATACGCGCGAGCCGACGGCGTCTCGATGTGCGGTTGCTTGGGCGACGCTCATGGCGTGGCCGCCCGAGCAGGCGGTGCCTCGATCTTCTCGGCCGCGGGGTGTGGCGCGAGCTCGGAGGTTCGGCATCGAAGTGTGAGAAGCTCGGCGACGAATAGGGCAATGAGCCCGATTGCCGCGCCAGCACCGGAGTGGCTCGCGAAGAGCACAGACAGGAAGGTCGCCGTAACTATCACGCGGGATGCACCCGCCCTGTAGAGCGCCACCGTCGCGGCGATTGCAACGACGATCCAGGAGAAGTGGCCCGGGTTTCCGAGGACGGAGAATCCGCAGTCGCGACGCGGCGGAGTTCGGAGGCCTCGTCGAGCGGAGTGGCGCGCGCGGGTTCATCCCAAAGGCTGAGCTGTCAGGGAAACGCTTCGCGGCGCTCGTTGGCGAGTGACCGTATCGCAGAGGGCTGAAGAGCACATCCTCATCCCGCAGAGATCCCTAGTTTACGGTCAAGGCAACGGATCCACCGCATACATCGCGTCCAGATAGTGCGCGAGGGGACCGCTCGGCGGCCGCTGGAATCGCGGCAAGCTCGCGCATGGGCGCATACGTATCATCGGACGCCGTGGGCGAGGACTGGCGCGTCGAGGTCGAGTTGGGCAACAAGGAGCGCGGCTCTTCGCTCGGCGAGCGGCTGGGCGCGCTCGATCTTGACGACGACGCGAGGAAGAGGCTCGGTAGCAGGGTGATCGTCACCCGCGACGGCTCGAAGCTCTTCCTCTACACGAGCACGCGAGAGGAGGCCGACGAGGCGGCGCGCGTGGTTCGCGAACTGGTGAGCGCGGATGAGCTGACGGCTGTGATCCGGATGACGCTCTGGCATCCGGTCTCGGAAGCCTGGGAGGACGCCTCCGTACCCCTCCCGCGGACCGAAGCGGAACGGCAGCGCGAGCGCGAGCGGCACGAGGAGCGGGAGCGTGATGAGGTCGAGGCGGGGGGAGAGTACGACTGGCACGTCCAGGTGCGGGCGCCCGATCGCGCTGAGGCCGCGACGCTCGAGCAGCGGCTGCGCGATGACGGCATGCCGGTCGTGCGGCGCTGGCGCTATCTCACGATCCCCGCGCTCACCGAAGAGCGGGCGAACGAGCTCGCGACCCGGATCGGCGACGAGGCTCCCGAGGCCAAGATCGAGGTCCACCCGATCGACATGCCGAGCCCCGCGTTCGTCCTGCTCCGCTCCTGGCTGTAGCGGGCTGAAGACACGCGTGCAGCCGTCCGCGCACTCCTGATAATGCCGACGCCGGAGGGACAGGCCAGCGCGTCGCGGATCCGTCGGTCGCGGCTATCAGGTCGTGTCAGATTCGTGTCGGATCACGCTGACGCACGCTGACGAACGCTCGCCCGGAGCAGGGACCGAGTTGGCTTGTTCTCTGGCGGCGGAACCGTCGCGACCCACTGAGACCACCGTTCGACCGAACGTGCAAGCAGGGGGTCGCCGGTTCGAGCCCGGCCTGCTCTGCCTAACGCACCTGTGCGATCTAGCGCGTTAGCTCAAGGCGGCACGGCTGACCAGGTCAGCAGCCTGTTCGACGGTGAGAACGTCGGTGTTCACGACCAGGTCATAGTGGGTCGGGAGCTCCTCGTCGATCTCGTAGAAGCGTTTGAGGTAGTCGCGACGGCCCGCATCCGAGTCCTTCACCGCGCGGGCCGCCTTCGCCGGCTCGAGTGCCTCCGCGGCGCCGAGGCGATCCGCGCGTGTTGACGGCGAGGCTGTAACGAAGACGCGGAGGGACTCGTCTCCGGGCTCGACCACGTGCGACGCTGCGTGAGCGACGATCACGGCGTTGCCACGTGCGGCCGTGCGCTCGATCGTCTCACGGATCAACGCGCGCACATCGTCGTTGTCCAACCCCTGGACGACGACGCTCCCGCCCACCTCGCTGCTGCCCTGGGCCACCGCTTCGAGAAGTCGGCTGATCAGCGACTTGCGTCGCTCCGAGTCCACTACCTCAGCGGGGCTGATCTCTCCCCTCGCCGCCGCGCGAGCGACGATGTCGTCATCGACGTAGAGGAAGCCAAGCCGCTCCGCGACCAGCCGACCGACCTCCTCGCCGCCCGCGCCCGTTGCGTGAGAGATGCAGACGACGCGACACGACACCCCGCGAGGCTAGGAGCGCGCGCGGACGGCGTCAAGCATCGCCAGCCATAGCGGCCCATCCGAATCTTCCCGGCACCGGCCGGGCTCCACAGGAGCATCCGTGTCAGATTCGTGTCAGATCACCCCGACAATCGCCGACCAATACCGACCCGAGAGTCTCGCCCAGGTCGCTTGGTTCCTCGCCTCTGGCTACCCGCCACCAACGGAGACGCCCGCCGGACAGAACTGTCACGCCGGAGGTCGCGGGTTCGGGTCCCGTCGCTCCCTTCCTCTCGATCGCTTTGCTGATGCGGGATTGCGGCTAAGCCGTTGGTTTCGCCGCTTCCGCCGGACGCCAGATAGACGCCAGAACGATCCGCCCTTGCTTCCAGCCGGGCCCGGATAGCGTCTTCGGAGTCGCGCGCAAGGTGTCCGTAGGTGCGGTCAATCTCGCGCACCGACGCACCCATCAGCCGCGACAGCTCAAAGATGGAAACGCCGGCCGCGAGAGCTTCGGAGGCGAACGTGTGGCGAAGGTGGTTGGGCCGCGGCGCACGACGCCGGCCGCGTCAAGGGCGTCGTACCACTCGCGGGTGCGCCAGTTGTCCAGCCACAACAGGCCGCCCGACGGTGCGGGAAACAAGAGCGGCGTGTCAAGCCGTGCCGGGAGCGCTTCAAGAGCGCTCAGGGCCCTTGTTGTCAGCGGCACGCGCCGGCGGGAGCGAACCGTCTTCGGGTAGGGGGTGACGACACCATCGGAAGCACGGCGTTGGACGGCAACGGCTCGGCCGGCCTTGTCAACGTCGCGGCGCTCGAGCGCAACCCACTCGTTTGTGCGCAACCCTGTTTCGGCGGCAACAACGACAAGCGCACCGTCTGTCGGCCCGAGCTCTGCGGCTATCACGTCGATTTCGTGGCGGGTGAACGGGGAGAGCTCCTCCGAACGCGGCTGCGGATTGGAGCGGGCGTCAAGCGCGGGGTCTCGCGTCAGTTGGTACCGGACATGGACCACTCCTTCCTCGAGGTTGACAGAACGCCAGCAGAGCCCAAGTAGTTCCATGACCCGCAGACCCGAGAAGACCTTTGTCGCCAGGATCGGCCGGTAGACGGACGCGGTCGCGGCGAGGAGGCGACCGATCTCATCGCGGTCGAGCACACGAGGCTGATCCTTGGCTTTCCCTTGGGCAGCTCCTCGGACTCGAGCCGGCGAAGGGGGTTGTCGGTGGGCGTCGCGGTGCTCGTCAGGAGCGGCACCAACTTTCCAGGCCGGCAACGATCACGGTTCTCACCTGATTGACGCCCTCCCCGAATCGAACGCGTAGCAGGCGCTCGCCGCTAACGGCTAAGCCGCTAGCAGATCTGACAGCGATCTGACACGACCCGAGAAGAGCCTTTCCATCGGGCGCTAAGCACGAGCCCCGACTTGGATCGTGGTAGGTCTGACTCCTCCGGGTCCCGCGGGCCTGCCCCTGGTAGCCGAGCAACTCCTGGCACCTGGATCCGGCGAGCGAGGGCGTGAGGCGGTCGATTAGCATCGTCGGCCACAACGCTCAGCGGGGAGGTCGGCTTGGGACGTCTCGTCACATTGTTCACCGGCCAGTGGGCCGATCTGCCGCTCGAGGTGCTCGCGCCGAAGGTCGCGGCCTGGGGGTACGACGGTCTTGAGCTCGCCTGCTGGGGTGACCACTTCGAGGTCGACAAGGCCGTCGTCGACTCGGGGTACAGGAAATCTTTGCGGAGCCTGCTTGACGCGCAGGGCCTCGGCGTGTGGGCGCTGGGCGCACATCTTGTGGGTCAGGCCGTCTGCGACCCGATCGACGACCGCCATCGCGGGATCCTCCCCCCGGACATCTACGGCGACGGCGACCCCGAGGGCGTGCGGCAGCGGGCGGCCGCGCGCATGGCCGACACGGCAAGGGCGGCGGCCGCGATCGGCGTGGAGCAGGTCAACGGCTTCACGGGCTCGGCCGTCTGGCACCTCCTCTACTCCTTCCCGCCGAACGACTTCGCCGTCGTTGAGCGCGGGTACCAGGATTTCGCTGAGCGCTGGGGGCCGATCCTCGACGTCTTCGAGCGGGAGGGGGTGCGGTTCGGGCTCGAGGTGCACCCGACCGAGATCGCGTACGACTTCGTCACGACCCGCAAGACGCTCGATGCGATCGACCACCGGCCGGCGTTCGGGATAAACCTCGATCCCTCCCACTTCGCGCATCAGTTCCTCGACGCCGCAGCCTTCGCGTTGGAGTTCGCCGACCGCATCTACCACGTACACGTCAAGGACGCCGTCCGGCGCCTCGACGGACGGCGCTCGATCCTCGCGTCGCACCTCAACTTTGGCGACGAGAGCCGCGGCTGGGACTTCGTCTCGCCCGGACACGGGGACGTCGACTTCGAGGCGTTCTTCCGAGCGCTCAACCGGATCGGCTACACAGGTCCACTCTCCGTCGAATGGGAGGACTCAGGCATGGACCGTGAGTACGGCGCGCGGGACGCCCTCTCCTACATTCGCCGCACCGACTTTCCGGCGTCCCAGCTCGCCTTCGACGCGGCGATGCAGCGGCGAGAGGACTGAAGATCGAAGAGAAGACCAGCTTTGGTCGGTCGGCGACACCCAACCCTCCCTCGCGATGGTCAGCGCGGTGGGGGAGCTCGGTCGCACCACCACTTTCTTCTCGCGCGCTCGCGCGCGCACGCGAGGGCCGACAGGTACCCACCCCGCCCCGCGAGCCGATCAATGGTGCTGGCCGTTCCGGGCGGGTGGCCATTCGCCGTCGGTCTTGGGCCGGGCGCCCGGGGCTCTTGCCGGGCTACGGAGGTGTTCGGCCCCAGAACTGGAGAAGCGTGAAGGTGGTGCCCCAGCGCGCCCCGTCCTGAAGCTCTGACTCTGCGTTCATCCGCAGAGCGTCGAGTTCGTCCGCCGTCACGACCCCCAGCAATCGGGACTCAAGCGCGGTCGCGAACTGGAGCGGGAGACCGAGGTATGGGTGCCCCGGAGGGAGGGCGACGACGTCGGCGCGGACGCTTCCCTCGATCGCAAACTCGCGAAGGAGGTGGAGGTGGTGCCGCGCGGCTCCCCAATCGCCCCCACTCGCGCGGAACGCTTCGATCGTCAGCTCGATCAGCCGCTCCAGCGCAGGGGCCGGCGGATTGAACAACCAGGAGCCAGGGTCCGGATCCTCAAGCACGATCGTTCCAGCCGGACGCGCAAGGCGGACGTACGTCTTCATCTGCTCAGACGCGCGTCCCAGCGGCGTGATCTCGAACCGCGCATGCACAAGATCAAAGGCATGCGGCTCGAGCTCGCTCGCGAAGAGATCGTCCTTGACAAGGCGAACATTCCGAAGCCCCTCCCGAGCGACGAACTCATCCGCTGCGCGAAGCATCGCCTCGTCGAAGTCCATCCCCGTCACCTCGCCGTCCGGCCCCACCCACTCGCTCAGGATTCGCAACCATCCGAGCGCCCCGCAGCCCACGTCCAATACCCGGGCGCCGCCGCCATCGCCGATCTCCTCAAGCAAGCGACGGCCACTCGGCTCCCAGACACGCGACTGCAGCTGAAGCCGCTCGAGCTCGGAGGCTTGCCCGGCCAACAGATACCCGCCGACACCCGCTACGGCCTCGCTTGACCGCCTACCCGCGTCCTCGCCTTGGGCATCCGCGCCCGACATCCCCGCCTCCTCGACCGCTCTCGCGAAGAGCATCCTCCCGCCGAGCAAAGCGACAGTCAACCGCGCCACGACTACCCCAGTCGTGCGCGCACGCGCGAGGCTCCGCCCTGGGACGGACATCCACGACTTCCCCCCTCGACGTCGCCATCGCGACGGGGCGGGTGGCGCGCCTCGACGCAGCAATCAAGGTTGTGCCTGGTCGCGGGCGAGTCGGAGGCATCTGGATCGTCGGCGCACGCTCGGCATCGGACGCAGCGTCCGTCAAGCCCGTGTCGAAAACGGCCGGTACCACACAGTTGACCAGGACCCCGGTCCGCGCCAGCTCCTTTCCCGCCGACTTCGTCAGCGCAATCACCCCAGCCTTGAGGCCGAATACGCTGACATCTCTGGGTTGCCGTCCTTGCCCGCGATCGAGGCGACGTTGACGATCCGGCCGTAACCGGCCGACCGCATGGGCGGGACGCAGGTGCGGATGCAGATGAAGGTGCCGGTGAGGCCCACATCGAGCACCCGGCGCCACTCGTCCAGGGCGTAGTCGTCGACGGGCGCAGTCGCGCCCGCGATACCAGCATTGTTGATGAGGACATCGAGGCGGCCGTGCCGCTCCAGCACGTCCGCGACGAAGGTGTCCACCGAGTCGTGATCGGTTACGTCGAGGCCGGGAAGGTCGCCCGCGACGACCTCTATCGCGTCCTCGCGCAGCCGCTGGACGATCGCCTTTCCGAACCCACCAGCGCCACCGGTGACGATGGCGACCCTAGGCACGTTCGAGCTCTCGGAAGCGGTCGACCGTCTCCTGCACGCCCCGCTCGAGGGGCCGCCACTCGATCGGCCCGAGCGCCGACTCGAGCGCGCTGCCGTCGAAGTCGGCCGCTTCGCCGAACGAAGTGTCCTCGAAGGAGATCCGCGCTGCGGGCGCGGCCGCCTCTATCGCTGCCACGACCTCGGCGACGTGGTGTTCTTGGCCGCCGGTGTCGTATGCGGGTGCGCCCTCAGAGACGGCACGCGCGGCGCGGACGAACAACCGCGCCACGTCGCCGGCGTGATTCAGCGGCGAGCGGCCGCCGTGGACGATGTGGAACGGTTCGCCGCGCGCGGCTGCGGCCATCGCCAGCGTCATCGAAGCGGTGACCCCGCGGTCGCGCCCAACGCCGTACACCAATGCGGGTCGGAGCCCGATGCTTGGGAAGCCGTCCTCAGCCCAGAAGGCGGCCGCGGTTCCCTCGTTCGCCCGCTTCCAGGTTCCGTACAACGTTCCCTCGGCGAGCGCGGCGATCGAGCTCGCATAGACGAGCCTCGCGCCCGCGGCCCGGGCGGCGTCGAAGACCGAGACCGTGCCCAGCACGTTGATCCGTGCCCCCTCGAGGTGGTCGTCCCGACAGAACGGGTACTGCAGCGCCGCGAGGTGCACGACGTGTGTCACGCCCGCAAGCGCGGCCGCTAGCGATGCCGAATCGGTGACGTCACCCTGGACGGCACGGACGCGCTCGAGCTCGTCTTCGGCGAGAAGCAGCGCAGCCCGCCCTTTCCCCGGCGCAAGGTCGAACGCAACCACGTCCGCGCCCTCCCGGACGAGCTCCGCGACCGTCCAAGCCCCGAGGCACCCGTGCGCGCCGGTGACGAGGAAGCGCTCGCTCACTCGTCCAGCGCGCGGTCGAACAGCTCTGTCTGCTCCGGCAGCAGCGCGCGCAGCTCGTCGGTGAAGCGTCCGTCGACGAGCACGAACACCATGCGCGCGGGCTCGTCCATCGGGTTGACCCAGGCGTGGTCGGTACCGCGCTGGACGACGACGTCGCCGGGTGCGAGCGATGTCTCGCTCCCGTCGTCGAGCACGAGCGTCACCTGCCCCGCGAGCACGATCCCGTAGTCGATCGTCTCCGTTCGATGCAGCGGCGAACGCGATCGCGGCTCGAGGTCGACGATGCGGATGATCGTCCCCTCCTCATCCGGCGGCGTCACGACCGGCCGGTCGGTCGGCTCACCCAGCTCATTCGGAGCGACCGGCGCCGGTGTCGTCTGTGTGTTCCAGAGCTCGTGGAAAGTCGCGCCGGGGATGGAATGAGACTTCGGCGCCGGGCCGTCGGCAAGGACGACGGAGCGACCCTCGCCGTCGTGTCCCGTGACGACGCGGCGCGGCGCGCTCACACCCGGGGGTCGCTGAGGTTGTCGAGGACCCATGCGGCGATCGTGGGCGCCACCGGCCCTTCGCCCATATGACCGCCGTCGAACACGCGGGCCGCCTTGGGGTCGCCGTGATCGAGGCTGAGATAGATGTCGTCGATCGAGTTCTGTACGTCGTCGCGCCCATTCACCAGCAGGATCGGCGCGCTCGGCTGGTCGAGCAGGCCCTGGTCGAGCAGCGACAGCTCCCCGCACCGCGCGACGTAGTCCTCGAACGTCTCGCCCCCGAAGATGCGTGCGCGGGCGGGCATCAGATCCATCAGGTACGAGGACGCGTTCCGCGACCTCTGTTGCCATTCGGGAGTGAAGGTGACGTGCACGCCGCCACCCCAGTTGACCGCGCAGCGCAGGCGGTCACGGTGGGTGTAGGCGAGTTTCATCGCCCAGTAGCCGCCGAACGACGCGCCCACCGCCGCGCAGCGGTCGGCGTCGAGATCGTTCTGGCCGGCGAGCCAGTCGAAGACCGGCGTCCACTGCCGCTCGGCATCCGTGCCGGCGAGGATCGGCGACTCGCCGACACCTGGCATGTCGACGAGCAGGACCGCGACGCCCTTCGTCCGGAAGAGGCCGCCAAGGCGGTCGTACATCTCTTCCTTCCATGTGTCGATCCCACCCCACATGATCACGACTGGTGCCCGTTCCACACCCGAGGGGCGCGCCACGTAGAACGCGAGCTCGCCATCGTCGAACGGGACCGAGACGCGCTGGAGTGGAGGGTCGTCGAGTCCGGTTGCGTCGAGGAAGAACGCGCGTGCGCGCGCGTACTGCCGCTCCTTCGCCGGGTGGTTCGGCACCGGGAACCTCCCGAGGAACGAGAAGCGGTACGCCTCGAGCAGCGCCTGCCGTCTCGACGCCGGGTCGGCAGCCTCCGCCGCAGCGGCTGCGTACTGCTCCGCCGCACTATCCCAGCACGCCGTCCACGACTCGGGATCGAGCCCCCGGAGCGAATCGATCGCTTCGCGGGCCGCAGCCGGATCGACCTTGTCGAGTGGGTGCGCACCACGCTCGAGCCGCTCGAGCAGCCAGGCGCGTGCGTCCTCGGGCGTGCGTTCGGCCATGGTGGTCATTCGTCGAAGATCGCCACGACGCGCGTCCAGCCGGCGCTTGCGTGCTCGAGCTTGAACGGGAACGCCGAGACGAGAAAGCCGGTGGGTCGTGGCAGCGAGTCGAGGTTCGCCAGCCGTTCGATCTGGCAGTACTCCTTGCGCCGTCCGAGGAGATGTGACTCCCAGAACTGCGCTCGTCCTGCCCGGGCGTCCTCGATCATCACCTCGAACGGCCGGTCGAGCCCCCAGGCGTCGATCCCGATCAGCCTCACCCCGTGGTCGACCAGAAACTCCGTCGCGTCCGCGCGCAGACCCGGATGTCGGTTCTCGTAGCCGGCCTGCTTGAGGTCGGTGCCCGTCATGACGAGGACGATGTCGAGCGACTCGAGCACATGACCGATACGAGCGAGCTCCACCTCGACGTCCGCCCGGGTGATGCCGGCAACCCGGTCGCCGCCGCGAAAGTCGAGCAGCACGCCGTTGCCGAAGCACCATTCGAGCGGCACCTCGTCGATCGTGCGTGTGTGGCCGTTCGCGGATGGGCCGTAGTGCAGCGGCGCGTCCACGTGAGTGCCAGAGTGCGTCGACAGGGTGACGACCTCCGCCGAAAGGGCGACGCCGCCGGGCCAGTAGTCCGGGCCGAGGCCCCAGTTCGTCGATTCGGCGGCGGTGACGTCGGGGCTGAGGTAGGTGATCTCGTGCTTGTTGAACTCGAACGAGGAGGTTGCGTTCGAGAGGCAGTCCGAGAGGTCGTAGAAGGTGCGACCCACTAACCGACCTCCACGCGGGCGCGCCCGGCGGGTGGCACGTGATGGGGCGCGCTTCCGGTGACGATCCGGTTCGAGATCGTCCCGATGCCCTCGACGCGCATCGTGACGACGTCCCCCGGCGTCAGCGGCGGAGGCTCGCGCCTGCCCGACCGCCCCCAGAGTTCCGCAAGGCAGCCGCCACCGCATGTCCCCGACCCGAGCACGTCGCCGGTGCGGACCCACGCGCCTCGCGACGCGTAGGCAACGAGGTCCTCGAACGACCAGGCCATGCTCGTGAGCCGGTCGGCACCGACGCGCTCGCCGTTCAAGAGCACCTCGAGCTCGAGGTCGAGCCGGTCGCCCCGTCGATACGGCTCGAGCTCGTCAGCGGTCACGAGCCAGGGCCCGACTGTGATGGCGGAGTCCTTCCCCTTCGCGGGCCCGAGCCCGACCTGCATCTCCTCGAACTGGAGATCGCGTGCCGACCAGTCGTTGAAGATCGTGTAGGCGACGATGTGCGCGCGCGCCTCGGCGGATGTCAGGTCGCGGCCGTCGTGACCGATCACCGCCGCTACTTCGAGCTCGTAGTCGAAGACCTCGCAGCCGGGCGGGATTGCGACATCGTCGTGCGCTCCGACCAGCGAGTGGGGGTTCGAGAAGTAGAACGTCGGCGCCTCGTACCAGCGCGGGTGCACCTCGCGTGGCGGCTGGTGGAGCCGCACCATCCCTTCGACGTGCTGCTCGAACGTCAGGAAGTCGCGGATCGACGGCGGGTCGAGCGGCGGAAGCAGCGCAGCCGCCCCGAGCGGCAGGGTCTCGGTGGTCGGCTTCGCCCGCTCCGGGTCGCGGAGCAGGTCGAGGATGTCCGCCTTCTGCGGAAGCAACCGGAGCTCGTCCCGCTCGACGAGAGCGACGCGCGCACCCGTCTCCGTCGCGACCCGAGCGATCCTCATATCGGTGCGGCAGTGACGTGGACGGACTTCATCGTCAGCCCGACGAAGTCAGCCTCCGGAGGCGGCGTGTGCTCGATCTCCCAGGTCCCGATCTGCCGGGAGATCTCCCAGATCTCGCGGCAGCGCGGGTAGCGCCGCTCCGCATAGCGCTCGAGCGCTGCCACGCCGTCCCCGGTCGTCACCTCCTCGGCGAGGACGATCGCGTCCTCCATCGCCATCGCGCCTCCCTGACCGACGTGGGGGGAGGTCGCATGCGCCGCGTCGCCGATCAGGACGACCCGTCCGCGATGCCACGGCTTCGGGACGAGCAGCGACTCGACGGGTCGCACAACGACGTTCGCCGGGTCGGTGATGTAGCGGTCGCGCACTTCGGCGACGGGGCCGCCGAACTCTGCGAGCCGCTCGCGGAAGATCTCCGCGAGCCGGTCATCGGGCATCTTCACGTCCTCCGGCGCCACGGCCTCGATGTAGAGGATGTACATCAGGTCCGGGCCGAGCGGCACGAACCCGGCCTTCCCGTTCGCGCCCACGAACATGTCCAGCGTCTCGAGACCCTCGGGCCGCGGCACGTTGTAGCGCCACACGATCTGTCCCGTGTACTCGGGCGTCGGGCGCGTCCGGGAAGACGAGGCTCCTGACCTTCGAGTGGATGCCGTCCGCGGCCACGATGAGGTCGTACTCGCCGGCCGAGCCGTCGGAGAATTCGACCCCACCGTCCTCCCCAACGCGGTCGACGGTCATGCCGAGCCGGATGTCCGCTCCGGACGCCTTCACGGCCTCCTGGAAGAGCGCGTGGAGCTTGGGCCTGGTCAGCCCGTTCATGGCGGGATAGCGAGGGCCGAGGAGGTCGAGGGCCGGCACCTCGCCGAGCAGATTGCCCTGGCCGTCGTGGAACCGCGATCCCTTCATCGCGTATCCCTGCGCGACCGCCTGTTCGGCCAGCCCGAGAGCGTCCAGGGCCCTGATCGCGTTCCCCGGCTGGATGATCCCGACGCCGTAGACGTCCCAGCGGGGGTTGATCTCGACGATGTCGACGTCGACCTCTCGCTGACGCAGCGCGATCGCGGCCGATAGGCCGCCGATGCCACCCCCGACGACGAGAACGCGCATCACGTGAACAGCCCCGTCGCGGCCTTCGCCTCCTCCGTCTCCGGAGGCGCGAAGTCCACGGGTGGGAAGGACTCGAACATCGAATGCGGCAGCGAGCCGTTCTTGTAGAAGACGTTCGACCCCTGCTGGGGCTCGAAGCGCACCGTCTCGTAGTCAGGTTCGTGGTTGCGGTAGCCGCCGGTGTTGAGCTCGATGCGGACGCCGCCCGGCTCGCGGAAGTACAGGTAGTCCTGCTCGCCCATGCCGTGCTTCCCGGGGCCGAACTCGATCGCCACGTCCTGGTTCAGGAGCACGTCGGCGGCGCGAAGGAGCTCCTCGCGAGAGTCGACCCAGTACGCGACGTGGTTGACGCGTCCGCGCACCGGTGTCGGATCCCACACGAGTCCCATATCGTGGGCACGCTCGCACACCGTCGTCATCGCGAACACGACCCAGTCGGGCCGATCGGGGATCACCGTGTACTCCATGAAGCGGTGCCCGAGAGTGTCGCGATACCACGCGGCGTCGCTGCCCGGATCGGCGGTCGACACGGTGACGTGGTCGATGTTCCGCGCTGCGATGCCGCGCGGGACGAATCGCTGCGGGCGGTTCGGGAACGGCGACTCCATCCCGGTGGGTGCGGCGAAGCGCTCGACCTCCCAGAACAGCTCGTGCACGTGGCCGCCCGGCCCCCGGTAGCGGTACGTGGCTCCCTGGCCGGGCGAGCCCTCGGCCCAGCCCTCCCCGACGCCCGCCGCCTCAACGCTTGCGACCGCCGCCTGCAGCTCGTCCGGTCCCTGGGCGCGCCAGCCGATGTGCCCGAGGCCCGGCGCGTCGGCCTCGGTGAGCTGGAGCGAGTGGAAGAAGCGCTCGCCCCAGCCGCGGAGATACACCGACTGGCCCGCACGGCCCGACTCCTCGAGACCGACCACGTCGGTGTAGAACCGCGCGGACTCCTCCGGTGTCGGGGTCAGGACTTCGACGTGCGCGAGCTGTGAGAGCAAGCGCTTGGCCATATGGAGCCTCCTGCCAAGACGGTTAATAGAATCAATGTTCGAATTCGATAATAGTCCGAGGATGGCGCCGACGTCAACCTCCCCTAACCGGCAGCGACGAGCGTTCGGAGCATCGCCTGCTGGCGGCGCAACATGTCGGAGGCTCGGTAGAGGTCGCGTGGCCCTTCGTACTCGCTGGAGAGCGAGCCCGTGTAGCCACCTTCGACGAGCGTCTTCACGATCGTGTCGTACGGAACGTGCGGGTCAGTCAGGTCGTCGTTCATGTCCCAGAACTTCGCGTGCACGTGGACGACGTACGGCATGAGATCGACGAGGTCGGCCGGGTCGACTGCCATCGGCTTCGACATCTCGCGGGCGACCCGCTCCCGGAGCTCGGGTTCCGGGCTCCCGAAGACGAAGACCGAGTCGCTGTGCGACCCGGTTCGCTCGCCGGTCTGGAAGATCCCCGTGTCGATCAAAAGCCCGAAGTGCCTCGTCCCGGTCTCACGTACGAGGTCGACGTAGTCCTCGACGATCGTGGAACGGAGGGGCGTCGGAGCATGGATCTCGGGAGCGATCCGGATGTCGTACTTCTCCGCCGTGGGAAGGACGCGTTTGACGGTCTCGCGCCAGATCGGATCCGGGACGAGATCGAGAGAGACGACGCCGAGCTTCGGTCGGAGCAGCGTGAACCCGAGCCGGTGTGCGAGCTCGAGGTCGCGCGTCAGGATCGCCGCCCCCTCGTCCACGGTGAGGGCGCGGTCCCGGTGGAGCCGCGTGTCGAGCCAGCTCGAGTAGCACGTCGGCACGAGGGCGTGGCGCTCGAGGAGCATGTGCCAGTGGTCGACCCATTCGGTCGAAGGTGTCGGATAGCCGGGAATGTGCGTGTCGGCGAGGATCTCGAGGTCGGTCGCACCCATGTCGGCGACGTCCGCCAGGCAGTCCTCGAGGCTCATCGTGACGAGGAAGTCGCCGCCGTAGCTGTAGAGGGAGACGCCGAAGGTGATGTCGCTGGCCGCCGGCGTCATCGGACGAGCACCAGCTTCCGCGACGAGATGTTCGTCGTCGGCTGCATCTCGACCGGGATGTACGACCACCTCCAGGTGACGGCGACGCGGACGTCGTGGAGGCCTGGCGCGAGACCGCCCGGCTTCTCGGCGGTGAGGATCGCCGGCTCCTCGAACGCCCAGCGTAGGTCGTCGCTCTCTGCGAGCTCAGCAGTGGAGTACGACGCACGACCGAGCGTCCAGCTCACGCTGTCCGAGCCGAACGTCTCGCCGTCGACAGTCAGCTCGGCGTCCTCGATGAGTGAGGCCCAAATGCCGCGGTAATAGGGGCAGCGGACGGTGACCTGGAAACCGCTGGGGTCACCCTCGCCGACGTTCTTGAAGCCCTTCGTCTGGATCACGTGCGCTTCGAGCATGCAGGTTCTCTCTCTCCGATGGTCAGTGGGCCAACACGGGGGCTGGAGCGGGAGCGGCCGTAGCTCGCCGCAGCAGGCGACGGCGTAGGACGACGACATCCGGTTCGCAGGAATCGACGCGGCGGCGGATCACGTCATACGCCCGCCCGTCCTCGAGGCACGCTGCTACCGAAGCCGTGGGCGCAATCAGCGCGAGAGCACGCGCGAGTGCGGCCTCCGCCTGCTTGCGGCGCTCCTCCACCGTCACCGTCGGCGTGCAGTGCGGGCCGGCATTCACCCACGGGTATGCCCTCGGAACAAGCGCAACGACGGTGACGAACCCGCCGCGATCGCGGACAAGTTCGAGCGCCCGCTCGCAGACTGCGGCATCGGATTCGCGGCACTCGATCACCGCAAGCACGCGCGGCGCCCGGCCACCGGCGTCGCCCCGCCACCGCTCATCTATTAGAATCCGTGTTCGGATTCGTGTAGAGTACGGCCCGAGCCGGCCCAGGTCAACTCCCCGCCCGGCGACGCGACCGACGGAGAGGAGGAAGCGGTGCTGACGGACCGCGTGCTTGAGGAAAGTTCGCTCAGCGAGGACCACGAGAGCATCTCGTTCAACATCCGCATCCCCTGGTACCGATCGCTCCCCCTCTCCTGCGTCGAGGGGCTCGACGTGACGATCGATGGCGCCGCGGTGGCCGAAGACGACGTCCGCATCACGTTCAACGGCACGACCTACGCCCTCGACGAGCTGCCGCCGCTCTACGACGACTGGTGGCAGGTGACCGATCCGGCTCGCGTGACGGTGCCGCGGGCCGACGGAGCTCTTGCGGCCGACTCACATGAGGTCGACGTCACGCTCGCGCTCCGGATCCCTTATATCGTCGAGGAGGGCAGGCGGCTCGTCATGCACGAGCGCTGCCTGAAGACACTCGCGGGAGCGGCGTCGTGAGCGGCCCGAAGCTCGGTGTCACCCTCTACAGCTTCACACCGGAGTTCCACGCGGGCCGCTACACAGTCGAACAGCTGATCGCGAAGGCCGCCGCGCTCGACATGGGGCCCGGTCTCGAGGTGATTGGCTTCCAGAGCGTCCGCGACTTCCCGCGCGTGAGCGACGACTTCGTGCTCCGCTTCCGCCGCGCCGTTGACGAGCACGGCTTCGAGCCCTCCTGCCTCGACATCAATGTCGACGTCGCGAACCGCTCCGACCGCTTCCTCACCGAGGACGAGCTGGTCGACTACCTCTCCGCCCAGATCGAGGCGGCGTCGAAGCTCGGCTTCCCCGTCGTCCGCAGCCAGGCGCCTGCGACACCGACCGTTGTTGAACGGCTGCTGCCGCTCCTGGAGCGCCTCGGCGTGAAGATGGGCGCCGAGATCCACAGCGCCTCGACGGTCGAGTCGCCGTGGGTGGTCGCGCTCCGTGAGCTGTACGACCGCCTCGACACACCGTACCTCGGCTTCATCCCCGACTTCGGGGCCTCTACGCTCGGGATCTCGCCGAGCGTGTACGAGACCTACCGCGCGAAGGGTGTCCCCGAGGAACTGCTCGACGCAATCGCGGAGCGCTGGGACGAGCTGCACACACGCGACTTCGAGGCCGGTGAGGAGATCGGGAAGCTGATCGGGCTCGCGCATCAGTACGGCGCCGGCGACCATGCCGTGAACCTCGCGGTCTTCGCGGTCGGGATCCACGGGCACGCCGACCCGCAGGGGTGGAGCGAGATCATGGACGACGTCGTCCATGTGCACGGGAAGTTCTTCGCGATCGACGAGGACGGGCACGATCCGGTCGTCCCCTTCGAGCAGCTCCTGCCGCTCTTCGTCGACGGTGGCTACGAGGGGTACATCTCGAGCGAGTACGAGGGCTGGCACTGGGACACGACCTCGGACCCATTCGAGACGGTCGTCCGCCAGCAGGAACTGAGCCGGCGGATTCTCGCCGAGCACGCTGCCGCGGCGTAGACGCGGTGAGAGGCGCTCAGCCTCTCACCCGGCGGGTGCCTACGAAACCTTGACCCAGGAGAGAACCTGAAGCTCTCACCGGTCCCGCTCTCCAAGCTCACGTGGCCGCGCGCGTACGGATGCCTGCCTCGCTCAAGACGTCGACCAGCGCGCGGGCGCAGCGGTCGACGACCGCCGCCGGCGCGAACGCGGGGTCGGAGTCGATCAAGGCCGCGTCGTACATGTACTCGTTGTCGTACGTGCCCCCGTAGCCCGCCGCCTCGATCGCCTGCACGATCTCGACAAGCGGGAGGTCGCCCTCGCCGGGGAGCCGGTTGGCGTGGTCGTCTCCGTTGGCGGCGTCGTTCAGGTGCATGCCGAAGATCCGCGGCCCGGCCCGCTCGATGTCCTCGAGCAACGTGCCCGTGCGCCAGAGATGGAACGAGTCGACGTACGCGCCGACGCTCGGATGGTCGACGAGATCGATCAGCTCTACGGCCTCACCGAGAGTGTTCAGGTAGTCGCTCTGCCAGGCGATGATGGGCTCGAGCGCGATCCGGACGCCACTCTGGGTCGTCTTCTCGAGGACCTCTGTGAGGGCGCGGGCCGCCAGGTCCCGGGTCTCCGCGTACGAGCGCCCTTCCCTGCGGCCGGGCGCGACGACGACGCAGTCGGCCTCGAGCGCAGCGGCAACGTCCAACGCGTGGAGCGTATGGGCGATGCGCTGTTCGTAGGGCGGCGCCGTGTAGAAGCCGGTGAGGATGAGGTGCGACACCTTCAGCCCCGACGCCCGCACGTGCTCGGCGACGCCGGAGACGACGTCGTCCGGGATCACCTGCTCAGGGATCCAGAAGCCGTCGACCGTCCCCCGCTCGAGCTTGTGCAGCCAGATGCCGATCGCGGCGAAGCCGCGGGCGGCGTACGCGTCGATGTCCTCCGAGGTCGTCAGGTGAGGCGTTGCGATCCCGCTCAGCCCGCAACGCTCCAGGATCTCGCTCTCGCTCATGCGAGTGTCCCTGCGGCCCGCTCGGCCAGCAGCGTCCGGTAGAGCTCCTGGTGGCGCCGCACCATTTCGAACCCATCCTGGTCCTCCATGTCCGCCCAGGCGTGCGCCTCCCACTCGCTCGAGACGTAGCCCTCGTAGCCGCCCTCGACGAGGACGTCAAAGAGTTCCCTGTGCGGGATCGAGGGATCGGTGCCGTCGGCCTCGAGCTCGTAGAACTTGGCGTGCACGTGGACCACGCGCGGCATCAGCTCCAGCCAGCCGCGGGGGTCGTTGTGCGCGAACATGGAGAACACGATTCGCACTTGATTTATCGCCTGCTCGGTCGCTCCCTCAGAGCGCGCCTTGTCGGCGAACTCCTCGAAGAGCTCGTGTGGCGCGCCGCCGCGGTCCCACAGCTCGCGGAGGAAGTCGGTCTGCTCCCGCGTCAGGCCGTTGCGCTCGAACGCCCGGAGCTGCCCGGTCGGGAGCGCCGTCATCGTCGAGCTCCAGTCCGGCACGAAGCCGAGAGCGGGCGAGTCGATCCGGTCGTAGACCTCGCGCAGGCCGACGACGAGCGGGTGCTCGACGAACACGGGTGCGTGGATCTCGATTCCGAGCTTGACGCCTGCCTTGTCGGCGAGGTCCGCGGCCCACGGGTAGAGGTCGTCCTCGATCTTCTGCGCCTTCACGACCGGAAAGCCGAGCCGGCGACCGAACTCGACCTGCGCTGCCAGCGCCTCCTTCACCTCGTCCTGCGTCATCAGGCGGTCGGGGCGACGGGCCATGTCGATGTTCGCGCTCAGGCACGAGGGCTCGAGCTCGTAGCGCTCGACGAGGTTCTTGAACGAGCGCTCGAACTCCGGGTCGAGGTTGGGATAGCCGCGCACGCTCTGGAAGCCGACGATCTCGAGCCCCGGGCCGAACCCGAGTTCGACCGTCTTGGCGACGAGCGACTCGAACGTGTACTCGCGCGAGAGCCACTCGTTCGTGAGCGCGAACAGGGTGGTCGAGAGCTTGAAGCCGCTCATCGTGCCACCAGCGTCTTCGACTTCTCCGTCACGTACTCGAGTGCCTGGTCAGGGCCGATCAGGATGTACGGGATCCGGTTGCCGAGTCGGACGGTCACCTCGGCCGCCTCGCCCGTCTTCACGAGCGGGCGCGGCACGCGGATCGTGGCCGGGTCGAGCACGAACCAGATCTCGTCCCAGTGCTCGCCGAGGTCGTCGAGCCGGTGCTCGGCGCCGTTGACGACCCAGGTGATCTCGTCGCGGTCGATTGTCTCGCCGTTGACCGTCACCTCCACCGTCTTCAGCGACGACAGCGGCAGCGACCGGTACCAGTTCAGGTGGACATCCAGCTCGAAGCCGTCGTCGGCTGCGCGCAGCGCGTCGTCGTCGAGCATGCTCGCGGCAAGGCTCATGCACCCGCTCCTCTCATTAGAATCCGTGTTCGGATTCGAATAGAGTACGTCCCGGTGCTTCACGAAGTCAAGTAACCCGTTGAGACCGTCGTCTTTCCACGCCCACTTCCTCGCCCGCGAGGTTGATGGTCGAATGCGCGCCGCATTCGGTCCGTTGGCGGGCTTTGGCGCGCATCCGTTCGAGCCGCCGCCCCCCGGATCTCCTCTTGCCTCGACCGCGAGACCGTTGCGCGCCGAACATGCCGCCCTCGTACTGGATGCGAGCCGGAGCCAGCTGCAGCACTCACGACGGCCCGTGGGCTGCGGCCGGAATGGGTGCGCGCCACAGTCCGCCAAGAACCCAGATGCGGCGAGCCAGCTCGACACTCACGGCGGGTCGAACTGGTCGTGATCGCATCGCAAATTGGAATCCGTGTTCGGATTCGATTAGGATTCGCACCGTGAGTGACGGGGTCAAGATGCCGGTGGACGTGCTCGTCGTCGGCAGCGGCCCGGTCGGCTCCGCCTTCGCACGAGCCGTGCACGAGCGCGACCCGTCGCTCCGGATCATGATGCTCGAGGCAGGCCCGCTCCTCACAGAGCGACCCGGCGTCCACGTGAAGAACATCGCCGACCGCGACGCCCGCCGACGGGCACAGCTCCGATCGCAGGGACCGGATGCGGATCTCAATGCCGAGGTGCCCGACGGAGCGCCGCAGCCGGGCATCCCTCGGCCCGGCACCGCGCACGTCGAGGCAGGAAGCGCCGCCTTCCCCGAGGGCGCGATCTCGACGAACGTCGGCGGGATGGGCGCCCATTGGACGTGCGCGTGCCCGCGGCCCGGCGACGGCGAGCGTGTCCCCTTCCTCCCCACCAGCGAGCTCGACGAGGTGCTGGCGCGGGCCGAGGCCTACCTCAGCGTCCGGCGCGACGTGTTTGCGGACTCGGCCGCGGGCCGGGCGATCCTGGCGGGCTTGCGCGCGGCCTACGACGGAGAGTTGCCGGCCGACCGGCGGGTCGACTGGATGCCCCTCGCGTGCGCCACCGAGCCCGACGGACGCCCGTACTGGACGGGCACCGACGTCGTCCTCGGGCCGCTTGCCGACCCGGGCGTCGACGTCTTCGAGCTTCGCCCTGACACGATCTGCCGCTCACTCGTCACCGAGGGAGGGCGCGTCGTCGGCGCGGACGTGGAGCATCGCCCGACCGGCGCGCGCGAGCGCATCCCCGCGACGACGGTCTTCGTCGCCTGCGACGCGCTGCGGACACCGCAGCTCCTGTGGGCCTCGGAGATCAGGTCGGCCGCGCTCGGGCGCTATCTCAACGACCACACGCAGGTGATCTGCGGCGTGAAGCTCGACGGGGCGCTGATCGCCGCGCAGGGCGAGGAGGGCGGATCGCTCAAAGACGAGGACGGCGACCCGATCGTCGGCGTCTTCTGGGTTCCGTTCAGCGCCTCCCAGCACCCGTTCCACGGCCAGGTCATGCACCTCGACCTCTCCCCGATCGAGATCGTCGGGCCCGACGAGCGCGAGCACGTCGTCGGGCTCGGCTGGTTCGTGCCGAAGGACGTCCGCGCCGACGACCGCGTGACGTTCTCCGGCGACGCGACGGACGCCTACGGGATGCCGCTCGCCCGCGTCGAGTATGCGCTCACGCCGCGCGACCGCGAGAACGTCGAGGCCGCGATCGCCGACCTGGCCCGCAGCGCCGCTGTGCTCGGCGAACTCGTGCCGGGCCGCGGGCCGACGCTCGTCCCCGCGGGGAGTTCGCTCCATTACCAGGGGACAACGCGGATGGGCGAGGCTGACGATGGCACGTCAGTCTGCGACCCGTGGTCGCGGGTGTGGGGCTTCGACAACCTCTTCGTCGGAGGCAACGGCGTCATCCCGACGGCGACCGCGAGCAACCCCACCCTGACGAGCGTGGCGCTCGCGATCCGCGCCGCCGAGGCGGTCGCGTGAGGGTCGATCTTCTCATCGTCGGCAGCGGCCCGGTCGGCGCGACGTTCGCCCGCGTCCTCTCCGAGCGGCTGCCGCAGGCGCGGATCGTGATGGTCGACGCAGGGCCGGTGCTCACCGACCCGCCCGGACTAAACCTGAAGAACCTCGAGGACGAGTCAGAGCTGCAGCGCGCCCGCGAGCTCTCCCAGGGGCCACCGGACGCGGCGCGCGGCAACGCCGGCATCCCAGCGGTCGAGGGCACGATCACGGCGCGCCAGGGGACGCATCTCGTCGACCCGGCGGGCGGGATGCCCGCGGCCTGCATGTCGACGTGCGTCGGCGGCATGGGCGCGCACTGGACCTGCGCGACGCCGCGACCGTATGGCTCCGAGCGCGTCCCGTTCATCCCGGAGGCGGAGCTCGACGCGGCGCTTGCCGCAGCGGAACAGCTACTCGCCACGACGACGCTCGCGTTCGCCGAATCGCCGCAGGGCGCCGCCATCCGGGGCCGGCTGGCCGAAGTCTTCGACGCCGAGTTGCCGGAGCGCCGAAGGGTCGGGATCCTCCCCGTCGCCGGCCGGGAGACCGCCGGGAGCGTCACCTGGACGGGCGTCGACACGATCGTCGGGGAGCTGCTCGGAGGCGGGAAGCTGGAGCTCCGCGCGGAGACGCTCTGTCGTGAGCTTGTCGTCCGCGGCGATCGCGTCGCCGGGGCCGTCCTCGAGCATCGCCCGACGGGGCACGTCGAGACGATCGAAGCGTCCGCCGTCGTCGTCGCAGCCGACTCGCTGCGCACACCGCAGCTCCTGTGGGCGTCCGGAATCCGGCCGTCCGCGCTCGGCCGGCACCTGACCGAGCACCCCCTCACGTTCGCGGTCGTCCGCCTCGATCCCGATCTCGTGCCACCTTTAGAGGAGGGCCGCCAGCGCCGGCTCGACCCGGTCATGTCCGTCGTCACGGTGCCGTTCTCCGAGCAGCACCCCTTCCACGCCCAGCTCATGCACGTCGAGCGGATCCCGTTCCCGCTCCCCGGCTTCGTCGAGATGGAGGCGCCGTCGGGCTATTCGACGATGGGCTGGGGCTTCCGCAAGTGGCCACGGGCGGAGGACCGCGTAGAGCTCTCCGCGGAGCGAGCCGACGCCTTTGGTATGCCCGCGATCTCGATCCACTACGAGCTCACCGATCGTGAGCTGGCTGAGCAGGAGCGGGCACTCGCCAATCTCGAGCGGGCGGGCCGCTCACTCGGCGACTTCCCCACGGGCGGCGCGCCGCGCGTCATGCCGAAAGGCAGCTCGATCCACTACATGGGCACCGTCCGCATGGGCGACGCGGACAACGGCTCCTCCGTCTGCGACCAGTGGTCGCGGGTATGGGGCTTCGACAACCTCTTCGTCGGAGGCAACGGCGTCATCCCGACGGCGAACGCTTGCAACCCCACCCTGACGAGCGTCGCGCTCGCGGTTCGCTCCTGCGCCCACGTCGCCGACACCCTGCAGCGCGCCGCCTCGGGCCCGAGAGGAGACCCGACATGACGCAGGAGAAGGTGCGCTGGGCCGTCGTCGGCACCGGCGGGATCGCCTGCCGCACGGTTGGAGATCTGCGACTCTGCGAGAACGCCGATGTCGTGGCAGTTGTGCTCGCGCCGGCAGGAAGCTGCAGACGAGTTCGCCAGAGATTCCGGCATCCCGCGTGCGTACGGCGACTTCACCGACCTCTGCGACGACGGAGGAGTCGATGCCGTCTACATCGGCACCCCCCACGGGACGCATGTGCACTACGCGGAACGAGCGATCAGGGCGGGCAAGAGCGTGCTCTGCGAGAAGCCCCTTCACGATGACCGCCGCCGAGGCAATCGAGCTCGAGGGCCTGGCCGAAGGACACGGGGTCTTCCTGATGGAGGCAATGTGGATGAAGTTCAGCCCGAGCATGCGCCACGCGATTGAGCTCGTGGAGGCTGGAGAGATCGGCGAGCCCCGATTTGTCCAGGCCGGTTTGGGCTATCCCGTACCTCCCGACGGGCCACAACGCTCTCTGGGTTGCAGAGCTCGGTGGCGGCGCGCTCTTCGACATGGGCGTCTACACCATCGCGCTGGCACACCTGTTCCTCGGCATCCCCGACGAGGTCCGCGCCTTCGGTTCGATCCGGGACGACGGAGTCGACCTCTACGAAGGCGTGACGCTCTCCTATTCGTCGGGCGGACTCGCACAGCTGACGACCTCGATCACCTTCCTCATCCCACCCTTGGGATCCGTCGGAGGCACCGAGGGAGCATCGCGTTCGGCGAGCCCCTCTTCTCTCCGAACAGCTTTCAGATAGCGAAGGGAAGGCCGCCTAAACCGCCCACCATCGATCAGCTCGAGTTTCAACGCGAAGGCGCCGGCTACGTACCGATGTTCAGGGCCGCCGGCGGCGCCATCCTGGCCGGCGAAAGCCAGCATCCGCTCCATCCAGTCGGAGCGACCGTGGACGTGTCTGCGACGATGGAGCTGGTGCGGGATCGCCTGATCGCCCAACGTGACGCGGCAGGTGGCTGACGACGTGTCGGAGACGGATCCGGTGACCGCGGAGACCCTGGCAAATCGATCGATCGTCGACGATTTCGTGGAGTTGCTCTATGTGCATCGCGCAGTGCGGCTTGCGTTCGAACGGCACGTGGCACTCGACTACATCCAGCACAACCCGTCCTTGCCGGATGGGCGCGAGGCCGCGATCGAGCTTCTCGAGCCGATGTTCTCGTCGCCGTCATTCACGCTCGACGTGAAGCGCGTCCTCGTCGACGCGAACCTTGCCGCGATTCACGTCCACGCTCGACCCACGCCGGATGTGCTTGGCGGCGCAGTCGTGACATCTTCCGACTCGACGGCGGGAAGATCGTCGAGCACTGGGATGTGTTCCAGCCGTGGCCGGAGACATCCGTCAACCCTCATCCCATGTTCTGAACGGCTCGGAGCGGCTCAGCGGATCGCCGTACCCGACCCGAGGTCGAAAAAGTGGATCCGGTCGGCGACGACCGCGAACTCGAAGGGGCCGCGCGCAGGTTCGGGCAAGCTGATGTCGAACCGCGCGCAGGCGAGGACGAATTCCTCGTCCGCGAACTCCTCAAGGCGCTCAACGGCCGCCTCGTCGACGTCCTTTGCGATCTCGATCACTTCGTCGCTCACGACAGGAGGAGCTGCGATCGTCGCGTAGACGAGCCGCTCGGGCGGCAGCGCCTCCGTGAACCGCACCTCGCCCTGCAACCGGGGCAGCGACGCGTCGGCCGTGCGCGTGTCGCCGAGGTGCTCGGGGCGGATCCCGACCGCGAGCTCACGTCCGTCGTAGGCGGCGAGGGCGGACGACGCCGAGAGCACACTTGCCGGCAGCGTCACGCGCTGGCTGCCGAGCACGATCGCGTCGCCGTCGAGTCGCCCGTGGAAGAGGTTCATCGCGGGCGAGCCGATGAACTCCGCGACGAAGAGATTGGCCGGCTCGCCGTAGAGCAGCTCGGGCGGCCCATGCTGCTGTAGCACGCCCTTCCGCATGACGACGATCCGGTCGCCCATGGTCATCGCCTCCACCTGGTCGTGCGTGACGAAGATCGTCGTCACCCCGAGCTGATCCTGGAGGCGCGTGATCTCGGCGCGCATCTGCACGCGAAGCTTCGCGTCGAGGTTCGATAGCGGCTCGTCCATGAGGAAGACCTGCGGCTGTCGCACGAGTGCGCGACCCATCGCCACGCGCTGGCGCTGACCGCCGGAGAGGTTGCGTGGACGCCGCTTGAGGTGCTCCGTGAGGCCGAGCAGCTCGGCGGTCTTCGTCACGCGCACGCGGACCTCCGCCTTCTTCATCTTCTGGCTCTCGAGCGGGTACGCGATGTTGTCGTAGACGCTCATGTGCGGGTAGAGCGCGTAGTTCTGGAACACCATCGCGATGTCGCGCTCTTGTGGCGCGAGCTCGTTGACGACCTGGTTGCCGATTCGCAGCTCGCCGTCGGTTACCTCCTCGAGCCCCGCCACCATGCGGAGGGCGGTCGTCTTGCCGCATCCGGACGGCCCGACGAAGACGACGAACTCGCCGTCCTCGATCTCGAGGCTGAGGTCGGTGACCGCGCGCGTACCGTCCGGATAGGTCTTGCCGATGTTCGCGAAGGTGACGGGTGCCATGGGTCGGTCTCCTAGGTCTTGATGCCGCCGGTGAAGCCCTTGATCAGCTGCCGTTGGGCGACGAGGAAGAAGAGCATGATCGGCAGGAGCGAGACGATGACGGCCGCGAAGATGAGATTCCAGCGCGACGCGAAGGCGCCGACGAACGTGTAGACGGCGACCGGCAGCGGCGTCTTGTCCGTTCCGTTGAGGTAGATCAGGGAGAGGAAGAAGTCGTTCCAGATGATCAGGCCGGTGAAGATCGCGACCGTTCCCGTCACCGGCCGCAGCAGCGGGAAGACGACCTTCCGGAACGTCCGCAACGAGGTGGCGCCGTCGACGCGGGAGGCCTCCTCGTACTCCTTCGGCAGCGCCATCACGAAGCCCGTGTAGAGGAAGACCGCGAACGGCATCCAGATGCCCGTGTAGAGCAGGATGATCCCGATGTACGAGCCGACGAGCCCGAAGTCGCGCATCACGGCGTAGGTCGGCACGAGGCCGAGCTGGAAGGGGAGGATGATCGCGAGGACGAAGAGGAAGTAGAGCGTGGTACTCATGCGCCCGGGCCGGCGCGCGATGGCGTACGCGCAGATCGAGCCGATCGCGATCAGCGCGATGACGCTCCCTCCGGTGATGAGCAGGCTGTTCAGGAGCGAGCGGTCGAGCGAGGCGTCGTTCCAGGCGGTGCTGAAATTCGCGAGGTGAAGCTCGTCGGGAAACGAGAGCGGCGTCTGCAGCGCCTCGATGTCGGGTTTCACCGCGACGATCACCAGGAAGTAGAACGGGATCATCCAGATGATCGCGACGAGGATCAGCAGCACCTCGCGCATGAGCGTCCGTCGGGTGTAGCGGCGCATCTACAACCGCCTCTCGCGCCGGCGGAGAATGACGAGCTGGGCCACCGCCAGCACGGTGATCAGCACGGTCAGGATGAGCGAGAGCGCCGTGCCGTAGCCGAATCGGCCGAAGGCGAACGTCTGCTTGTAGATCTGCGTTGCGAGCGTCTCGGAGGCGTCGACGGGGCCGCCGCCCGTGACGGCGAGGACCTGGTCGAAGACGCCGAGCCCGTAGATCGTGCTCAGCGTGACGCTGACGGTGATCGCCGGGGCGAGCAGCGGCAACGTGATCTTGCGGAAGCGTCGGAACGTCGACGCGCCGTCCACAGCGGACGCCTCGTCGAGCTCCTCGGGGATCCCCTCGAGGCCTGCGAGGTACATGACCATCGAGAGCCCGACGAACTGCCAGACGAGTACGACGAAGATCGTCCAGAGCGCCCAGGTGGGGTCTCCCGTCCACGGCCGCTGCCACGACTCGAGCCCGAGCGCGCCGAGGAGCTGGTTGAGCGGCCCGGTGAAGCTGAAGATGAACTGCCAGACGTAGGAGACCGCCAGCGAGCTCATCACGACTGGCACGAAGAACAGCGCCCGCAGCAGGCCGCGCGTCTTGATGGTGCGCTGGAGCGCGAGCGCGAGGGCGAGGCCGATCACGTTGGACGCGATGACGAACGTGAAGGCGAGGACGATCGTGTTCTGAAGCGCGCCGCGCGAGGCGGGGTCCTCGAAGATCTGGCGGAAGTTGTCGAGCCCGACCCAGGTGGCGTCGCTCAGGCCGTCCCAGTCGGTGAAGGCGTACCAGGTGCCGGCGCCGGTCGCGACGTAGCGGAAAGCGAGGACGACCGCGACGGCCGGGAGCACCCAGATCCAGGGGACGCTCCCGCCGGGCCGGCGGCGGCGGGTTGGGGTGGTTGGCTCGGAGAGGTCGGACATCACGTGACACGGGGGCCGGGCCGTCGGGGGCGGCCGTTACGGCCGCCCCCGATCCTGCCACCCGTGTGGCTGCGAACCTAGGTGCCCCAGGCGGCGTCGAGGTCCGCCAGCGTCTGGGCGACGGTTTTTTGCCCGGTGAGGAGGCCCTGGACGTCCTTGCCGAGGGTCTCGACGACTGCCGGGTTCGGCCAGCTCAGGTTCATCAGCGGGAACACCTTCGAGTTCACCGCGAGGAACCCGCTCAGCCCGCGAAGCTCGAACAGTATGCGCTTGCCCGTCGCGGCCTGGTAGGGCGACATGGCGCCCGACAGGGCGGCGTAGCGTCCGGTTGCGGCCGGGGTGGCCATGTAGTCGATCAGCCTGTACGCCGCCGCCTTGTTCGACGACTTCGACCACACGGCGAACGCATCCGTCGGGGAGGCGTTGACGCGCGTCTCCGCCGCCGTCTCACCCGGCATCGGGAAGAAGTTGTACGTCGCCTGCCGGTTGAACCCCTTGAGCAGCTGGACGATCGACGACGGAAGCGTCCATCCCACGACCTGGCCGGAGACGAAGCCCGGGGTCGCCGGGATGTTGTCGTACGATGCGGCTCCCGGTGGGAAGCACTCGGCGTTCTTCATGTCGACGATGCGCTGCAGCGTCTGACGCCACGCGGGTGTCCTCGCGAACGTCGTCTTGCCCGTGATCCGCTTCAGGTTCCAGCCTGGGTCCTTCGCAAGCACGTGGCTCGTTGCCAGCACGGTCGCGAACAGCCCCGCGTTCTGGGCGTTCGCTCCCGCGAGGTTCAGGAAGTACTTGCCCTTGCTCCTCGCCGTGCGGCAAGCGGCGAGGAACTGGTTCATCGTCCTGGGAACCTGTATCCCGAGATCGGCCAGGCCATTCGTGTGGTACATGACGCCGACCGGCACGACCGCGAACGGCAGTGCGGTCAGCCTGCCCTGGCGCCAGAAGAACGGCCGGTTCGCCGGGGCGAGCGGCAGTGTCTTGACCCACGGCCGCTTCGCGAGGTTCTGGACATACCCGGCCTTCGCGAGCGGCAGCACCGACTGGAGCCCGCCTGAACCCGCGGTCACATAGAAGACGTCGGGGGCGTTGCCGCTCGCCAGCTGCGTGCGCAGCGTGTTGGCGTACGTCGTCCCGATCGGGAGATACGTCGCGTCGACCTTGATCGAGGGGTTCAGTTCCATGAACCTGTCGAAGATCGCCTGTAGCTGTGGGTTGCCCTGCCCGTTCGACTGGGCCAGAAGCTTGATCGTCACTGTCGTCGCGTTGGTAGACGCCGACGTCACGGAGACGCCGACAGCCATCGCCGCCACCATCGTCACTGCCAAAGCGACGACGAGCGTCCCCCGCTTGCCTCGGTGCTTGTTGCCGGTCACTCGCGCCTACCTCCTTGTGTCCTGTTCGAGAACACGTCGTGTTCGACCCGGGATCACGCCGACGCGCTCGTCGGCGTCCGTTGACTGAGACGGCTCAGGAGCCGCTGGTGCTGCGCGACGATCGCGAATCCGTCCACGTCGTCGACGTCGACCCAAGCGCTGCCGCCCCACTCGCTTGCGATGACGCCCTGGAAGCCCTCGGAGAGCAGCGTGTCGACGACTGCTCGGTTGTCGGTCGTCGGCTCGTCGCCTGCCGCGTCGAGCTCCCAGAACTTCGCGTGTGCGTGCGCGATCAGCGGCACGAGCGGTGCCCAGGCGGCGGGGTCCTGCCGGCCGAAGCGGACGAACCCCGACCGCACCTCGTCTTGTGCGAGATCGGGAGCGCCCGTGTCAGCGATCGCCGCGAACAGCCGGCCGACATCGGCGCCGTCGCGCCAGAGGCGGGCGACCCGATCCAGATCCTCGCGCTTCATGCCTGCGGCGCAGACCGCGTCGGCGAACGTGGTCGGGAGCGTCCGCATCGCAATGCTGAAGTCGAGGACGAGCGCAATGGCCGGCGAGCCGCCGACGCGCTCGCGGAGGTCGACGAGCGCCCCGAGCGCAGGATCCTCCGGCGTCTGCGGCCCCTGGAACTCGGTCGCGAGCACGACGCCGGCGCGCTCCGCTGCAGGGACGACCTGTTCGAGCGCGGGGACAGGGACGCCGACGTGAAGACGGATCAAGGGGAACCCGAGCCGGGCAGCCACGTCGATCTGTGCGAGGAGCGCCTCGACGCACTCGTCAACGGACATGGCGCGGTCCCGGCGGCGGAGCAGGTCGACGTATCCCCCGATCGCCGACGGCTCGAGCCCGAGCCGGTCGCAGAGACGGCGGAAGCCGAGGATGTCCTCCTGCGGCAGGCGCGGATAGTCGCGCCAGGTCTGGTGGCCGATCACTTCGAGCCCGGGGCCCGACGCGACCTCTGCGACGCGCTCCAGCAGGCCTTCGAGCGTGTGCCGGCGCGAAAGCCACTCGTTCGACAGGGAGAACGTGCTGACCCCGAGCCTCATCGTCGCCGTAAGCCCTCCTCCGCGGCATCGCGGAACAAACTTAGAATCAAAGTTCGGATTCGGGGTTTATACACCTCGACGCCGACCTCGTCAAGAAGCGGACGTGTCAGTCGGTCAGCGCGTGGCGATCAGGCGGCGCGGCGCTTGCGCGCCGCCGGGCGCTCCGCGAGAAGGTACGCCGCGCACGCCTCGCCGACCTCCGTGATGAGGTCGTCCCAGCCGATCTCGCGGTCGCTCTCGAAGGTCGGGCCGTACATCACCTGTCGCGCAAACGTGCAGTAGGTCATCCGGAACGCGACGTCGACGGCCTTCTCCGGATCGGAGTGCGTGATCTCGTCGCGATGATGGAGCACCGTCTCCTCGAACTGCCGGGCGAGGTCGGTGCTGCCCTCCGAGCCGCGCTTGGCGATCTCGTCGTCGACGGCGCCGAGGTGCATGAACGCGCGCAGTAGTTCCTCGTTGCCGCGGAAGATCGTTGCGACTGTCCTCACCGCGGCCGCGATGACGTCGCGCGCCGGCGCCCCGCGCTTGCCGTCGACCGCGGCGACGGCGTCGTGCTCGGCGCCGATCGACTCCATCGCGTGGCGGTGGACGGCGCGCAGGAGACTCTCCTTGTTCCCGAACCGGGCGTAGATCGCACCCACCGAGACGTCGGCGCGCTGGCTGACGTCCTGGATCGTGAACGCATCGAAGCCGTTCTCCTCGAGGAGCTTGATCGATGCCTGAAGCACGCGGTCGAGCGACTCCTGACTTCGTCGCTGCTTCGGTGGGCGAATAGACGTGTCGCTCATTGGTCGTCTTCCCTCGAGTTTCGTTCGAAGAACAGAATTCCGGTTCTCTTTGATACCGGATCCGCAAGATGTCCTATGTCATTGTAACCCGAAGTCGAGTTCTAGTTCTGTTACAACTCACGTCCGTGCGGACAAACGAGCGACCTACGGAGGGAGCCGTCCGATGATCCAGCTCTGGGTGTCTCTTCCCTGGGCGGGGCCCGGCGCGTACTACGGCGCGGACGCGGCCGAGAAGGCCCAAAGGCTCGAGCAGCTCGGCGTCACCGGCGTCATCCAGGGGGACCATCCATTTGTCCCCGGAGCCCCACTGCCGTTCGCCGCGATGGCGGCGGACTGCCTGACCGTCCTCACCACTATCGTCGCCCACGCCGAGCGGCTCAGGATCGCCTCGCTCGTCGCAAACGTCGGGTTGCTGCACCCCTATCTGGTTCTCCGCAAGTTCAGCCACCTCGCGGTGCTCCATGGTGGGGAGCGCGTCTACGCCGGCATCGGCGCAGGCTGGGCGGACCGCGACTTCGAAGCGCTCGGCCTCGCGATGCCACCCGGGTCGAGCCGCCTTGACCGTCTCGAGGAGTCGGTACTGCTCGCACGGGAGCTCTTCGACAACGGTGTTGCAACAATGCACGGGGCGCACGTCGTGGCAAACGACCTCGTGCTCGCGCCACGGTCAGACACGCCGCCTCGTCTCCTCCTCGGAGGCGGAGCGAGGCGTGTTCTCGAGCTCGCCGGCAGACGGGCCGACCACCTGGATATCGCCCCGCCACCGCGCGTGCAGGGAGAGAACGTCTTCCAGCAGAAGCTCCTGGCGACCGTCGACGACGTCGCCGCGTCGGCGCAGACGATGCGGGCCGCGGCGAGATCCGAAGGGAGAGATGCTGGCGACGTGACCACATCGATCCTTCTCTCGAACGTCATCTTCTGCGAGCACGATCGAGTTCGGGCCGAGGAGGAGGCACTGTGCACGTCGGTCGGGCTGTCCCACCGCTCGCTCGACAACTGCCCGTACGTCCTGATCGGAGATCCCGACCGGATCGCGGAGCTCGTGGGCGAGCGGACCGAACGCATCGGATTGGACTGGCTGATCGTGCCGGAAAACGCGATGGACCGGTTCTGCGGCGACGTGATGCCGGCGCTGTCGTAGCGGGCGCGGCACCTCCGAGACGGCGAGCCTCCTCCGCTGAGCTACAAGGTGCGTCGCCGGGCAGGGACTGGGCAGTGGGGCTCGTGTCAGATCTGTGTCAGATCACACCAATCAACACTGGCCAGCGCCGACGCAGACGTTCTCCTTCGAGACCATGCTTCCTAGCGTTTGACCACTCGTGACCCGCGGCGACCTCCACGGATCAGAACTGTCACGCCGGAGGTCGCGGGTTCGAGTCCCGTCGCTCCCTTCCTCTCGATCGCTTTGCTGATGCGGGATTGCGGCTAAGCCGTTGGTTTCGCCGCTTCCGCCGGACGCCAGATAAACGCCAGAACGATCCGCCTTGCTTCCAGCCGGGCCCGGATAGCGTCTTCGGAGTCGCGCACAAGGTGTCCGTAGGTGCGGTCAATCTCGCCCACCGACGCGCGAGGCCGGCATCCAACCCGCTCGACGGGGCCGATCACGACGCGCCTGGTCGCGGGGCGGCGGTTGCTGGTGCGCGGCTGGGTCGAGGGGATCTTCGACTACCTGGCCGGGTAGGGGCCTGCGCTGCTCACGCGAGCGCTCGTCGCGCCGCTTCGTCGAACGGGGTGAGCTCGAGCGGGAGCAGCTTCCGGATCCGCTCTTCGCGCGCGATCGTGGGATTGCGCAGTCCTTCGACGAGCGGTCGCGCGACCGACGCGTTCACCGGCGTGACGAGGTTGAGCCAGAGCGAGGAGAGATACGGCGTCAGCACCGGGACCTCGACGATTGCCGGCTTCCGGCCGAGCAGGGCAGCGATCCGCTCGATCATCTGCCGGTAGGTCATCACCTCCGGCCCACCCGTGTCGTAGGCCTCGCCGTACGCGGCCTCGTTGCCGCAGACGCCGGCCAGGTAGCGGGCGACGTCGTCGAGCGCGATCGGCTGCGTCGGGGTCGAGACCCAGCTCGGCGTCACCATGACCGGCAGCCGCTTGACCAGGCCGAGGATCGTCTCGAAGGCGGCGCTCCCCTTGCCGATGATCATGGCCGCGCGCAGGGTCGTCACCGGGACGCCCGCGGAGGCCAGCCGCTGTCCGGTCTCGCGGCGGCTGCGCAGGTGCGGTGACGCGTCGGGGCCGTCGGCGCCGAGCCCGCCGAGGTAGACGATCTGCCGCACGCCGGCGTTCGCTGCCTCGCGCGCGACCGTCTCCGCCGCCACGCGATCCTGCTCCTCGAAGTCGCGCGCGCCGAGCGAGTGGACGAGGTAGTAGACGACTTCCGCACCTTCCAGGGCCGCGTCGACGCCATCGCCGCTCGCCGCGTCGGCGACCACCCAGCGGGCGCCCGGCTCGTCACGCGCGGTGCGCGAGACCGCAGTCAGCTCGTGCTCCGCCAGCAGGGGCACGAGCGCCCGGCCGACGACGCCGGTTGCGCCGAAGACGGTGACGTTCACGAGTCCCGGCTCCGCAGCAGGAGCTCGAAGTAGCGGCGGCTGACCGCGGCATGGAAGGGGCTTTGCCCTTTCGCGTAGAGCATCCCGGTCCAGAGCGGGGCCCCCGCGCGGGCGGCGAGCCGCGGCAGGTACTCCTCGACCGTGACGCTCAGCTCCTGCTGATCGCCCTCGGCTCGCTGAGCGAGTGTGACGGAGCCGCCGGCTCGGAGCGCGAGCAGTCCACCCTGGATCGCGTGCCGGCAGCTGACCAGCCCGCCGTCGAACGAGAGCTCCGGCGGCCCAAAGGTGAGCAGCGTCGCACCGCCGAGCAGCTTCAGCTTGCCTCCGCCGCCCCTCCAGCTCGCGCGGACACCGCCGCGCGTGAAGCGGTCGACCGCCTGCCAATAGGTGACACCGAGCGTGCGCGCGCCGGCCTCGGACGCCTCGACCACGGGCTCCGCCACGAGCACCCGCTGGCGCGACTCGAAGCCGCCGGACTCGAGCACCCGCTCCGATGTCTCCCAGCCGGTCAAGGCCACCACCATCGGCGAAGGGTAGTTAGCCTCGCCGGCTCAGGGATGTCCCGACGCACGTGAACGCCATCCGGTGAAAGGTCCGCCTCGCTCGAGGCTCAGCCTCCCGTTCGGAAGCGAGCCGGCGCCTCGTCAGTAGGCGCGGGCACACGCGTTCGTCGGCCGCCCGCGATCGAGCGCCTGGGATCTGACGCGCGTCTGTATCCGTGCCCCACCCTCCCCCTCGCGATCATCATCGCGGTGCGGCCTGATCCATAAGCCAGTCTTCGTCTTGCGCACGGAGACCACGCCGAGGTTGACCCAATCGGGTCCTAGCGGGCGCGTGCGACCGACAAGCGGTGCCTCCGGGTGTCGCGCCAGCGCCGCCGCGTCGGCGATCACCGTCCAGCAGGCGGAAGGCGGGAACGGGCTCCGCCTTTCCCTTTAGCGCGAGCGGCGCGATCGCCTCGACCTGCACGGCGTCGCGCACGAGGTCCCGAGTCTCGGCACCGATGAGCGCCGTCTCCTGCGCCGTGCAGCCTGCTCGAGGCGGGCTCGCGAGCGTTGACGGCATCGCCCGTGACGAGCGTCTCGCCGTCACCACCGACGACCACCTCACCCGAGTTGACGCCGATCCTCACCTCAAGCCCCTGCTCCGACGTCGCCGCCCGCATCTCCCGACGCGGCACGCACGGCACGGAGGGCATCGTCCTCGCGCGCAACAGGAATGCCAAAGACCGCCATCACGGCGTCACCCACGAACTTCTCCACCGTGCCGCCGTGACGCTCGATGATCATCCGCAGATTCCCGAAGTACCGGCGCATCCGCCCACGCATCGCCTCGGGGTCGGTCGACTCCCCAAGCGCGGTCGAGCCCACAAGGTCGCAAAAGAGGACCGTGACCACCTTGCGCTGCTCGCGCGCCGCCACCGGCCGCCCTGTCAGAGGCGCCCCACAGAACGGACAGAAAGGGAACTCACCCGGAAGCTCCTTACCGCAGGAAGGGCACGTCGACACGCGCGCAGTCTATGGAGCCGAACCGCAGGAAACAGACCATCCCGCCCACCTGACAGGACCCGGTCCGGGGTCGCGACGCGAGCCGTGATGCGTGCCCCGCCGAGCCTGTTCAACAGGGATCGCGCGACCCGACTCGGCGAGTCGGTGCAGTCACGTACTGACCCCTCGCCCCCGCGATCGTCATCGCAGTGGGGCCTGGTCGGGGCGGGGCCGTCCCGAGCGCCCACCTCTTCCTTTCGCGCGCATGCGCGCACACGCGAGATTGACGGGCCCCCCACCCTTCGGTGAGGCATCAGGTGGGGCCTGGTCGCCCGACGATAGATCCTCCGACGTCAGTTCTCCGCGACAGGGCGGTCGATTGCCGGGTCAACACCGGGAGGTGTCTCGATGGATGCCGTTCGCCGGTAATGCAGGAGCTCCCGGCCGATGGCGAGCAGCGTCCCAGCCACGGGGATCGCCATCAGCGCGCCGAGCACGCCTGCGAGCTGGGCGCCGATCAGGACGGCAAGCAATACCGTAAGAGGTGAGAGCTGCACCGTCCTGCCGTAGACGAGGGGCTGCAGGACGTGATTCTCGATCTGCTGGTAGACGAGGAAGAAGCCGATCACGAGGATGGTGCGGAGCCAGTCGGTCTCGAGGAGCACCACCGTCGAGACGATGATGGCGGCCAGCGTCGCCCCCGCGAGTGGGATGAGGTCGAGGATCCCGACCAGTAATCCAAGAGCGATCGCAAACTCGCTTCCCACGCCGAAAAGCACTACCGCCGAAGACACTCCTGCGATGAGGCTGATGAGGAGATTGCCGGTGACGTAGCCGCTGATCGTCCGGTAGATGTCGTAGCCCACCCGCTCGTAGCGCGCCCGCGCACGGGGGGGTACGAGGTCGAGGGCTCCCCGGATCGTCCGCGGGCCTTCGAGGAGCATGAAGAACGTGAGGAAGACGATCGTGATCACGCCGACGACGGCGGTCACCACGCTCCGGACGACGTCGAGGATCGGCAGACCGAGGCCCAGAACACCACTCGCCCCCTGAGCCTCAACCGCCTCGCGGACGCGGTCGACGATCTGGTAGTCGTCCTGGAGCCAGCCGAGCGGGCCTTGTCCCCGCGTGAGGTCGTCCACGAAGTCCGGGACCGTATCGACGAACTCGGTCACCTGGGCAAGGAGCGGCGGGACGATCAGGAATCCGATCGCGGTCATGACCAAGAGCGCGAGGATGAAGACGATGCCAGCCGCGTACCCCCGAGCGAGCCCTCTCCGCTCGAGCGCCTCGACCGCAGGGTTGAGCGCACAGGCGAGGATCACCGCGACGAGAATCCACGTGAGCACGTTCCAGGCGAGATAGACGAGGAGCAAGCCCAACACGACGAGCACCGCGATCCCCAGCACCTGCAGGACGGTCTCCGGACGGATCGTGACGACACGCGGCTCGGGCCTCATCACCTCTCCCTCTGCTCGCGTCTCGGAGGAATCGCTTGGCAGAATCGTCACGCTGAGAGAGGCCTCTTGGAGGTTTGCCGGGACCGCCGCCCACCGACTCCCGGACCGGGTCTTAACGTGATCTCCGGCCCGTCTCGAGGCGGAACGGGACCATTCATCGTCTCGACCGACGAACGCCCGAGGTCATCGCCAGCCTAGTTACCCGGTTTGACGCTCCTGAACCGCCGCCGACGTGCCACCGCTGTGTGCCACAACGTACAACGTGGGATCCACCTAACAGCCTCCCCGGCAGGGTGAGAGTTCCGAACGCCTATCCGTCTCTCGCTTGCACGCGCGCGCGCACGGGAGGAAGTGACCCGCCCGAGGGGTACCCCCACCCCTCGAGACATATCGGTGATGGGCCTAGTCGCGGGGGAACCCCACCTCTTTTCTCTCGCGCATACGCGCGCGCAGGCGAGGAAGCGACCCGGCTCGAGGATGCGCTTCCCCCTCGCGATGGTAATGGAGATGCGGCCTGGTCTCGGGCAGACGAAGCGGCGCGAGAGGGGTGTCGCTGAAGACGATCGGCCCCCCGGGCCAGGCGTCTCGATAGGAGAAACTGGAAGACGGAGGGGCGGCGTTTGCGTGCGCCGCCGCTCCGTCTGGCTGTTAGCGGACGCTGCGCGGGTCGCGTCGACCGAATGCGAGGTCGTCGTCTAAATGCAACCAGTCGTTTCGTCGAACAGGGCGAGCGAGGCCTCCGCGAGAGAGCAGTTCTAGCAATGCCGAGAACGTGGGCCGAGGCGCCGTATGAGGGATTGCGCCCAGCGGGGGCGGCGGCCGGCGAGCCGTGACGGCCACCAGATGCGTTGGCCGAGGTCGAAGGTGAGTGCAGGCACTAGGATCGAGCGGACGACGAACGTGTCGAGGAGTACGCCGAAAGCGACGGTGATCCCGATCTGGGTGAGGGCGACAAGCGGAAGCACGGCGAGTAGCGAGAAGGTGCCGGCGAGGACGATGCCGGCTGACGTGATGACGCCGCCGGTGGCGGCGAGCCCGGTGAGCATCGCTTCGCGCGTCGAGGCGCTGTGTGCCTCTTCGCGGACACGCGCCATCAGGAAAATGTTGTAGTCGACTCCGAGGGCGACCAGGAAGATGAACGCAAAGAGCGGATAGCTGGGGTCCTCACCGGGAAAGTCGGCGACGAGCTCGAGAAGCAGGAGGCTTGCACCGAGCGCTGCGAAGTAGGAGAGGACGACGGTAGCCATCAGCACGAGCGGTGCGGTGATGGCGCGAAAAAGCGCAACGAGGATGAGCGAGACGACCGCTAGGACCAGCGGGACGAGAAGTTTTGTGTCGCGCGATGTCGCAGCGCGGAGGTCTGCCTCCTCGGCGGTTGGGCCGCCGACGAGCGCGGTGCCGGCCGTGGCGGCGCGCAGCTGTTCTCGGAGCGTCTCGATTGCGGCGTAGCCCTCTTCGGAGTAGGGGTCGGCGTTCAGGATGACTGGGAAGCGGATGCCGGGCGTTCCAGCCTCGGGCGGTCCTACCTCGGCAACAGCTACCGAGCGTCCCGCCGCAGACAGTGCATTCGCCGCGGACTTGGCGGGGACAATGACGAGGGTGGGGGCGCTTGCCCCGGCGGGAAATGATTGTTCGATTGCTCGCTGTCCTTGAACTGACTCTACGTCGCCGCGAAAAGCGTTCACGGTCGTCAGGTTGTCGTCGAGCGTGAGGACGCCGAGCGCCATCGTCGCGAGCGCCAGCGTGCTGACGATCCACACGCGCCGGTGTCGGCGCTCGATCCACTCGCCGAGCCGTCGCCAGACCCCTTGCTTGGCCGCGTCCTTGCTGCCGAGGCGTGGCACGAAGGGCCAGAAGGCTCGTCGCCCGCAGATGAGCAGCAAGGTCGGGAGCAGTGTGATCATCGCCAGTGCCGCGACGGCCACCCCCATGGCACCGACGGGGCCCAGGCCGGCCGTCGAGTTAACCGAGGCGAACGAGAGGCACAGCATTGCCGCGGCGACGGTGCCGGCCGAAGCCACGATCGCGGGGCCTGCCTGGGTGAGGGCGACTCGCATTGCGTCGTGGGTGTCCTCGACGCGCCGCAGTTCCTCGCGGTAGCGCGACGTCAGGAGAAGCGCGTAGTCGGTTCCTGCTCCGAAGACGAGGACGAGCAGGATCCCGCCGACCTGTCCGTTGATCACGACGCCTGCCTCGGCAAGGAGATAGCCGATCCCACGGACGACCGATTCGGCCACCAGGACAGCGAGGAGCGGGAGTGCCCAGAAGACGGGGCTTCGGTAGATCAGTACGAGAAGGACGAATACGAGGGCTGCGGTCGCGAAGAGGAGCGTTGAGTTGATGCCTTCGAATGCCTTGCTTGCGTCTGCGGAGAAGCCGGCCGGGCCGGTGACGTGAGCGACGACTCCCTCAGGGAGTCCAGCTGACGCAAGCCGCCGGAGCTCGTCGACGCCGCCGATCAACACTTTTTCGTCGCCGCCCGCGATGATCGGAACCGTCACGATCATCCCCGTCCCGTCTTCGGACGCGATGGGTTTCGAAGTGCCGTCGGCTCCGGGGATATCGGTCTCCGCGAACGCTCGTCGTCGATCTTCGATCGCCTCTCGTGCCTTCGGGTCGAGCCCCTCCTGGTTACGGAAGACGACGATCGCCGCGGTTGTGTCGCCCGAGGGGAACGCGTCGGATGCCTCGAGCACCTGCACGGACTCGGCCTTGCCCGGGAGGAAGCTCGACGGTTCGTTCTGCTGTGCGTCTTCGAACTTGCCGATTGACGGGCCGAGCGCCACGATTCCCAGGAGCCATAGCGCCAAGACGGCGAACTTTGACCGCCGCCCCGCGACGATGCCCGCCAGCATGCTCATCCGCGAGCGTCCTTCACGCCGGAGAGGGACGGGACGTCAACCGACGAGGATCCGGGCCCTGGGCGCCGACCCCGCCCGGGGTGAGGGCAGCAGAGCGCGGCCGAGGCCGCGCCCTGCTGGTCCGGGGCGTCTGTGTCATGCGCACCAGTCGAATAGCTCTGGATTGGTGAAGTGGAGCCGAACGACGTCCCCGAGCGAGAGGTTCGCGCCGTTGGGGAGGTCGGTGTTGATGGGTCCGCTTACGTTGTAGGTGTCGTCGTTGCCGGGTGTCGGCCCGACATCCGTGTCCAGATCGCTGTAGTCGATTTGACGTACTGCGGCGGCACTCAGGAGGTCGTTCTGCACGAGGAAGGTGACGCCCGCCTTGACGCAGCGTGCTCCCTCGATCGCGTTCGGCGCGTTGCCCCCGCCTGCGAATGAGGGGGGAACCAGCCCGAGGGCGGCGGCTCCGACGACAGTCGTGATGAGTGCGATGCGCTTTCGCATGCGAGATCCTTTCTCTCGGGGTTCTACGAGAGGCTCGGAGGGACGATGACCGTGTCGATCGCGTGGATGACGCCGTTCGATGCCTTCACGTCCGCCACGATCACCTTCGAGGTGCCGTTCAGCGTCAGCTTCCCGGCCTTGAGGGAAAGCGTGATCGCCTCGCCCTGCACCGTCTTCACGGACGCGTTGTTCTTCGCCGCGGCGACGGCAGCCGTGCTCGGGACATTCTTGGCGAGCACGTGGTACGTGAGCACCTTCGTCAGCAGCGCCTTGTCGCTCGTCGACGGCAGCGAACGTGTCCGGCGCCGTGCGCTTCAGCTTCGCGAAGGCGGCGTTGGTGGGTGCGAAGACCGTGAACGGGCCCTTGCCGCTCAACGTCTTGGCTAGCCCAGCCTGCTTGACGAGGGCGACGAGCGTCGAGAACCGCTTGTCGCCGGCAGCGACTGCGACGATCGTCTTCGACGCCGCCGACTCGCCTGTCTGCGCGGGTGCCGAGGACGCGACCGCGGCCACGCCGACGAGCATGACCAGAAGGAGAGCTATGCGTGCCTTCATTTCGATACCTCCATTGGATGTGGTTGATAGGTCTGCATGTGGCCTCGCTGGGTCGAGCCCGGCGGTCAGGCGGTCGAGATGCGCCGGTCGCGGCTCCAGCGCCGCCTGATCGCGTGCTGCTGGGCAATCTGGTAGACGCCCGCTGCACCGACGAGCCCGTACACGAGTCGGCTCACAGCGTTCGTCTCGCCGAACTCGAGCCCCACGAGCGCCGCGACCAGGTCAAACTCCGCGATCGCCACGAGGCCCCAGTTGAGCGCACCGACGATGACGAGTGCGGCGGCGGCGATGTCGAGCTTCTTCAATGTTCCTCCCTTGTCGATTGTTTGTAGAGAGTATGTCGAGAGAATAGCGGGCGACGACGGGCATTGTCAACTTTCTGTCTAATGTTCGTATAGACTCGACATGTGACGACTCCCACGTCTTCGAATCGGCGCGTTGAGCACGCGGGTCGGCGTCTCACCCGAGCTATTGCGCGCGTGGGAGAGCCGGTACGGCCTCCTGCAGCCGGTACGCACGGACGGCGGGTTTCGGCTCTACTCGGCCGAAGACGAGAGGCGCGTGCGGTCGATGCGCCGCCATGTCGCATCCGGGGTGCCAGCCGCGGAAGCCGCCCGGCTCGCCCTGGAGGAAACGTCGCCGGACTCGGACGGGCCGCTCGCTCTCGGCCTGACGGTACTGGCCAATGAACTCCGCGAGGCGCTCGACCGCCTCGACGAGCCCGCAGCCCACGCGGCCGTTGACAGGCTACTGGCTACCTTCACGATCGAGACCGTCCTTCGCGATGTCGTCATGCCGTACCTTGGCGACCTCGGCGAGCGATGGGAGCGCGGCGACGCGTCCGTCGCGCAAGAGCACTTCGCTAGCAGCCTGCTTCGAGGGCGACTGCTCGGGCTCGCCCGCGGCTGGGGCGCAAGATCGGCACCAACCACGGTCCTCGCCTGCGCGCCAGGCGAGCAGCACGATCTTCCGCTGATCGCCTTCGGGCTCGTACTCGCCGCCCGCGGGCGCGCAATCACGTACCTCGGGCCAGACACACCCGTCGCCACGATCCACGACGCCGTCCGGGAGGTACAAGCGCAGCTCGTCGTCGTCTCGGCAACGACGACCGAGCGCTTCTCAGCAGTCAAGCGTGAGCTCACCGACCTTGCGCGCGCGGTTCCCCTGGCGCTCGCAGGAGCGGGCGCCAGCGAGTCGCTCGCACGGAACACCGGGGCAACACTGCTCGCCGGAGATCCGGTCACGGCCGCAGAGCAGGTCGTCAACGCCAGCCCTTGACGGCCAGAAATCGTTGACGACCGCCGCCGTTCGCAAACGTCCGCAGGACTGCACAGCGGCCAATGGAAGACGAAGAAGCGCCCCGGAGTGCGGCGCCCTCGTTCTCGCCCACGTCTTCTATCGCGCGCACGCGCGAGTACGCGTGACAATATCCAGCTCGAGGGTACCCCTTCCCTTCGCGATCGTCACGCGATGGACCCCTGTCGGCGGTACGGATCGGCCGCTCTGATCCGGTGAACATCGCACCGGATCAGCTTGCTGATCATCCGCGCCACGACCTCCGTGTTTCCGACCTTCAGATCCCTACGGCCGCCGTGGTAGTAGTTCTCGCCCGCGCGGGAGAAGTACGCAAGCAGTACACGACGCCGCGACGCCGTTGGCGTCCCCTGGATAGCGGCGGAGGCGGCGTCCGCACCGGACAAGCCCCCGGAACCGGTCGGCGCGGCGCCGACCACGACGCTGGCGATCGCCGCGAACGCGTTGCGCAGAAACGCCGAATGATCAAGCGTTACGAGATCGAGCACGCAGAAAGTGTGCCCGCGGGCATGCGCCGACAATCGCCCCTGGTCGATCCAGGGATTGGCTGGATACGAGCTACGGCTGACTGTCACACTTCAGGCAGAGCGTCTCTGCCGCGCTCTGCAGAGCGAAGCTCGGGAGGCAAGCCGTGCCGCTCCGTCGCGACTCACCATGAGTTCTGTGCGTATCACGCCGCTCTGGCGGACGAGCTCGATTCGGACGTCGTCGCCATCGGCGACCAGCGAAGAAGAGAAATGCTCGCCAGTGACCCTGTGATCGCCTAGTCCGAGCCGCTCGAGCTCAACGCCAGGTTACGAACCTGCCATGCGCGGTTCGGCCGGCCTTGCCCTCACAGCCTCGTCGAAGCTCACGCCCCGATGCTTCCGCGGTTATCTCCATGCGGTCACTCACTGTCCGCTGAAGAACCCGTCGGATAGTGGTGCCTTCGGGAGGTTGGTTAGTACCAGCGCCCGCGTGCGAAACCACCGAAGGCGATCAGTCCCACGAGGGCAATGATGATGCCTACCCAGACACTCCAGAAGAGGGCGAGCAGAATCCCCGCGATCACAAGGATTCCGCCGAGTCCAATCCCGCCAACGTTGCCGCCGGTCCTGTCTGGTGTGGCCATCGTTCCCTCCCTCTATTGCAAAAATGGCGTTGTCTTTCGTCTTGATGTCGGATCGGCGCCCGAACATCCCGATCCCATTACTGTCGGTTCCGGTCGGGGCCGGGAGGCTCGAAGCCGCCACGGCGTGGGTAGCCGTTGCGGCGATCCAATAAACGGCTGTCACGACCAGCCGTCACGACCACTGTCAGTCAGGGCGGTGCGGGTCTGTCGCACACGAGTTGAGACCTCACCAGCCCTCGACGCCGAGTGGTGGCAAGGCATCCGCGGTGACGCGGGCTTCATGTCGACGCCTCTCACGCCGGGCGGTTCTTGGGTGGCTTGCGGATCATGCGCCAGGCGATGCGCCCGCTACCTGTGAACTCGCGGCAGACGTCGGATCCCGCACTCGTTGGAGGCCACGCCAGCCTATCCCGTTTGCTCGGTCTCCTCTTGCCTGGGATCCCGAGCCTCGGCGACGGCGCCCGCTTCTCCGAGCTTCTCCATGATCACAAACCTGTCCGTTTCGTGAACGACGCGACCCACCCCGTTCTCGGTGATCTGATGGCCGGGGCTGCAAACGAAGAAGGTCGCCGTTTGCCTTGCGAGTTCGTACTCTCCGATCGTCAGCCGAAGGCTCTGCAAGCATTTCGGCCGGCCGCACTCGCAGACAAACGGCAGGGTGTTCATGTCGGGTTGCAGCCGGAGAGCGGCATCCTCGATCTTCTCGTTCGCGTCTCGGAAGCGAGCCTCATTCTCCCCAATGCGACGCGCCATCTCGGCCTCAGAACGCGCGGTCATCGGCGTGGGTCCGTCTCCTCCGCGAGACGTCGAGGGTTGCCTGGCTTCTTGGCGACCACCGCGAACACGGTTCGCTCCTCGAGCACATCCTCGACGTCTTCGATCTGGTGACCAGGCTTGATCAGAAACCTATCTGGATGAGCGCGCACAGCTTCGTACTGGTTTCGTTCGATCCTGATGACCTCGGCGCAGGAGCTTGAGCCGCATTCGCACAGAACTGGAATTGAGTCTGCTTGCGCCCCAGCATCGTTGAGGGCGTCGATTTGTTCATTAACTTCCCGAAACAACGCTTCGTTCCGGACGATGCGCGACTCACGGTCTGCCATTTGCCGGAGCGAATGCCCCAACACTCACTCTGCCAAACCCTTCAACCCGGCGCCACGACGCGGTGCGAACGGCCCGAACCCCACGACCTTGTCCGTCGCGCGCACGCGCGCGAACGCGAGGGATCTCCGGGCTAGTCGGCTCGGGATCGAGGGGCCTAACGCCTGAGCCGGGCAGCGTCGGTACACGAGGTCTGCACACGTTGCAAACGCCTAGGCGGCCGAACACGCGCCAGACGCTGGCTCGAGCACTCGCGAGGTCTGCTGATCCCCCGACAGGATCTAGCAACGATCTAACAGGCCGGCGAGAGACCTCTACCCATCAGCGATTCCGGGCGAGTCGGTAGTCGGCGGGTACCTCCTCGTAATGAACGTCGCGATGGGCCTGGTCGCGGGGCGCTTCGGGTCGGGGGCGGCAGGCCGAGCAGGCTAACTGTCCGGGTGACCCGCCTCGCTGCGATGCTGCCGCCCGTCGGGAGCCGTCGTCTCGTCGGCGACCCACTCGTCGAAGCTCTCCGCGTACGGGAAGGGCGATGTGCGCTCGTCCGCAGCCGCATCTTCGCCGTCCTCGTCCGACCGGCGGGGATGCGCGGGCGGTTGAAGCCGGCGCGCGCTCGACAGCGGGATCGTCTGCTCCGGCTGTTCCACGGGGTTCTGCGGTTCGGTCATCAGCCGACTCCCTGTCGGTTCTCCCAACGCTCGTAGGCTGCGATGACGATGCGTGCGATCTCCTCGAGGTCACGCGGCTCGCTGACGAACTCCGGGATCGTGAACGTGGCAGCCGTCCCATCGTCGCGTACAAGCGGCACGGTGCGGCGTCCTGTCTCGAGGTTGAACTCAAAGGCGCCGTACGACCAGTGCTCGGTGCCTGGGACGGCACTGACAGCGTCGGTCACCATCCCGCTTTACCCGGCGGGAGCGTCGCGTAATCGGCCGGCAGACCGCCGCAGTCCGCGTCGCTGTTCTCGTCGAACTCGACCGTCCGTGGTATTGCCGTCCGCAGTCGATCGTTGGATGGTCGCGCCGAGATTCCCTGACAGCGTCCTCGTGGACGGCGCGTGCTTGCGTCCGCTGGTGCTCTCGGCCTCCATGGCAGGGAGGGTCGACGGTTCGAATCGGGTGGGTGACCTCCGACCCGAGACCGGCAATGTGGGCGGGGCGAACACGGGCGGAATTCACGCAGGCGGCCGAGCGCTCCGTCGCTCAGGCGGCCGAGTGCTCCGTGATCGACCCGGTTGGGCTGATCGTGAACGCGTCGGTAAAGGGAAGGAAAGCGCGCAGCCCACCATCGTCGATGGAAGCCACGACCCGCAGATCGCGGTGCTGCTTGTCATCCCAGAAGCCTTCGAGTTCGACGTGATAGGTGGCGCCCGACAGCGCTACGACATCCGAGCGCTCCTGCTTCCCGGCCAGCCGTTCGGTCAGCTCGTCGTAGCCCGCGGCCCGGAGTTTAAGGAACTCGGCCCGCAACACGCCCCTGGCTTCCTCGTCACTCATGGATCAGCGCCTACCCACGCCTCGCGGATGTCCAACCCAACCTTTCGCGACTTCTCAGTCCGATCCCCAATTCCCCGCCCCCGCGCACAGGCTCTCTGGTCAGCCCGTACTCGAGAGCCCGGGAACTGAAGCGCCTGACGCGCCGTCGCGAGGCGTCTATCTGCTCCGCGAGCACGTCAGCCGACGGACGGTCCCGTCTAGCCGAGCCCGAGCAACGCGACCATCGCCAAAGGTTTTGTTCAGCCCCTGGCAGGGCACTAGACGTATCCCTAGAACGCTCAAGAGCGAAAGGAAGAGTCATGAAGGCGCTCAACGGTCTCGCACTAATCCTTGTCATCGTGGGAGCCCTGAACTGGGGTCTCGTAGCCATCGCGGAGTTCGATCTCGTCGCCGAGATCTTTGGTGAGGAGTTCGGAACGACCAACGCCGTATCCCGGATCGTCTACGGGCTCGTTGGCCTTGCCGGTGTTTATCTCGCGTTCACGCTGCTTCCGGCAGTTCTCTCTTCCGATGATCGCCTCGCGTTTGGTCGCCGCGACCACCCGCACGGCGTCCGCTGAAGAAGGACAGCCTTCATCCCGTCGGTCGAGCATGTCGACCGACGGGATGAAGGCACTGAAATCGGAGATCTCGTCTCGTCAGACGTTTCCTTTGGCAACTCGGACGGGACATCGCCAGCCGAATTCTCGGAGCTGCTTAACCCGAAGGCGAACACGCCAGTGCCGGCCTCGATTATCACGGCTTCCGGAGGTGACTAGGACTCGCGATTTCGGCGGACCGCACCCTAAGAGATATGAAGCAAAGCAACGTCGGAAGGCAGGGCGTCGGGAGGAGTTACGAAAGGTCGGGTCGTGACACCGACTGGCACCCTCGTGGGGGAGTTTGCGGCTGGGACCCGGTGGCGGGGCACTAGTCCATCGAGTCGTACACCTCCGACCGGGATGAGCTTCTTGAGGCAACCCATGCCGCGACGACCGCGAGTTCCGCGGCGGCGTCTGCGAGATAGATCGACGAGATCCGCCGCTGCGCGACGTAAGTGATGTCGACCGTCGCGAGACTCAACGCGGCACCTATCGCCAAGATGCGAATCGTTGCTGTATCGACCAGCCTTTCCTTTCCTGCGGCGGTAGCGACTGCTCCGCCGATCACAGCGATCAATGCTCCGGCGGTTTGAGCGAGCCAGAAGTCGCTCTTCGGCCCGGTAACCGACTGGAACGTGCGCGGCGACATCAGTGGCCAAAAGCCGGTCAGCAGGTAGTACGACGCTTGGGCACGCGCGACCGACCGGCGGCTTGGCCGCCGGATCACGACGCGGCCCGCCACGCGCGCGTTGCCGTCCATTTCGAGTTGCGCACCGCCGAGCAGGTGAGCTGACGCCTCCGGTGGAGCATCCGGGTAGACCGGCCTGGACGCGGAGCTGCTCGGCAGTCGCGATCTCGTCGGAAGCGTCGTCGTGTGCGAACACGGCCCGTTGCACAGCGGGAATGCCTAGGGTGCCTCGCCCGCGACGACGAGGTCCTCCGGTCTACAGAGTGCTGCAGCCGGTGCCTAGGCGGGTTCGTTGGGATCCTCCTCGGCAGAGAGCTTGAGGCTCGCTTGCTTCACGCCTGCGAAGTGCCGCTCCTGGATCGGGAGCGCCCACTCGACGAGATCGTTGATCTGCTGGCTGCCGGCGGCTCCGGCAAGCACCTTCAGCACCGACCAGTGCCCCACCTCGCCGGCCTCGGCCATCGTCAGGAACTCGAACCCATCCAGCGCATCCGAGTCGGCGTCGAGATACGTCGACATCATCTCGGAGGCCTTGTTCTTCGTCGCCTGCGCCTCCTCGAGGATCGCGGTCTTCTTCCCGTCCAGGCTGCCGGCCAGCTCCGTGCACCGCCGCTCCGTCTCGGCCGCCTCGCTGTTCATTCGCTCCAAGTCGGGAATCAACTCCTGCGCACCATCGTCCTTGCACAGGGAGACGACCTTCTTCGTTGCCGCCTGCGCGGCCATCGCCAGACCAGTGACCTCTCCGAGCTTCGAGTCGAGATTCGTGAGCTCTGCCATCGTCGCTGCCTTTCGCGTTGGGATCAGAGCGACGATCGTTCCCCCTCCGGCCGAATCGCTAACAACGACGTCGCGGCACCAGGCGCATGCCGGCCCGCTAGGGGGGCCGCCAGCCGGGGCCTGGCTACTCCCTTGCGGAGTGGTGGGTGCGCCGCGCGACCATCCAGCCGACAAGGCAGAGCATCGCGCCGAAGAGAAGGAAGCCGAGGTCGTAGGCCAGCTCGTTCTCACCTTCCCGGACGTGATGGACGGTGAGGAGATGGTGATCGACGACGCCTTCCACAAGGTTGAAGAGACCCCAGCCGACAAGCATCCAGCCGATCAGGGCGCGTCCGCTGAGCGCCCACCGCCAGTTGCTGCTGCGACGCCACAGGAGATACAGCCCGACCGAGACCGCGACCCAGGTCGAAGCGTGAAACAGCCCGTCCCAGAGAGTGTTCGTTTCGAGGCCCGCCACCGTGTCCGGCGGATAGGAGCCCTCACTGGTGAGCATGTGATGCCACTGCAGGATCTGATGCAGCACGATCCCGTCCGCGAACCCGCCAAGGCCGATCCCTAAGACAACGCCTGGCGCTCGAGCGCCTTTCTCCGAATCATGCCGCTCAGAGATGTCAGTCGACCAGCCCTACGCCGGAGGTTCGTCGGGGAGATCGCCACAGGCAAGAACTTTGGAGCCAGTCTTGGCGAAGAGCACCTGGACCGCGTAGTCGCCTTCGTAGAGGCGGTCGATCCCCGTGTCGATCTCCGTCTCGGACGTCGCGCCGTCCAAGGGGCGCAGCTCGTACACCACCTCGGCAGGTTCCTCACACGAACCGACGACGATGCGAGCGGCGTTCGGCCCAGCCGCCCCGCGTTCGGCGCCGTCGAGCCCGTCTATCGTGACCAGCGTGCGATCGTCGGCGACATAGCCGAACACGGCACGCGCGCCCGAGACGTTCGCATCGTTTTGCCCGTTCAGATCGACCGACACCTCACCCGGCTCGCCCGTCCCCTCGCCACCATTCCCGCCGCCGCAGCCACCACCGGCAAAGGCGAACAGCACGGCACAGCCGGCAACCACCGTGTTCCGTCGACAATCAACCGCGTGAATACGTAACCGGATCACACAAGCAACTCCATCCTCGTTGGCCGACAAACAAACCGGCGCGGACACGGTGCTCGCTCGATGCTCGTCGTGCTTTTCGTCTCCCGTGGGTTGACTCGAGCGCCTAGCACGTAGCCCGTAGCGAACGTCTTGAAACGCGGAGCGCGCACGATCGTCATGCTTGGACCCCGGTGCCCCGGCCGACGGCCGCGAGGGCTTCCCGTGCGGCCCTCAGCCGCTCCGCCTCCACTTCCTCGGCCTGGGCTGAGGCGGCATCGATGAGCTTGTCGAAGTCAACGTCCGCGAGGCGCGGGTCGTCAGAGAGGCGCAGGGCCGTCCACAGCGCGCGCTTGCCGTACACGCCGACCAGGAGCGTCTCCAGCTCGACCAGGGAGGTCAGCAGCGTGCGATGGACGACGCTGCCGTTCGGCTTCAGGCGGCCGACGAGCTCCATGCCGCGCGCCACGACGGACTTCGTGCGGCTCGGGGCAACCCCCACACGTCGCATCACCTGCTCGAGTGTCTTGCGGTCACCGGCGATCCGGGCGGCGAGGGGATCGTCGGCGCCGAGGGCCCGCTCGGCGAGCGCGACGCCCGCGGCGGCGGCCGCGTGGTGATCCTGAAGGTAGGTCTTCAGAAGATCGCGGGCCACGAGAGCCGCGTCCCCTCCCGTCCGGGGCGCCAAACGCGTTTTCGCCTCCGACCCGCGGGGGAGGCAGCCACGATGGTGCGGGTCGGCTGCTCGGGCTGGAGCTACGAGGACTGGCGCGGGATCCTGTATCCGTCCTCGGGCTCGAGCGAGCGCTGGCTGGAGCTGTACGCGGAGGTCTTCGACACGGTCGAGCTGAACGCCACGTTCTACAGGCTGCCGGAGACCGCCACGGTCGCGCGGTGGGCGCGGGCGACGCCGCCGGACTTCTGCTTCGCGGTGAAGGCGAGCCGCTACCTCACCCATGTGCGCCGGCTGCGAGCGCTCCGACCGGGAATGGCGAAGCTCCTCGACCGACTCGAGCCGCTGCGCGCGGCGGGCAAGCTCGGACCGCTCCTGTGGCAGCTGCCGCCGACGTTCCGCCGCGACGACGAGCGTCTCGACGACGCGCTCGAGGTGCTGCCGCCGGGCCGTCACGCCTTCGAGTTCCGGCACGAGAGCTGGTTCACTGAGGAGGTCTACGCGCTGTTAGGCGACCACGGCGCAGCGCTCGTCGTGGCCGACCGTGCGCCGAGGCCCCCGACGCCCTGGCGGGACACCGCGGGCTGGACGTTCATCCGGCTCCACCGTGGCCGGGCCCGCGACGGAGCGTATGGGCGACGGGCGCTCGAGACGTGGGCCGAGCGGATCCGTAACTCGGACGACGACGTCTACGCATACTTCAACAACGACTGGCAAGGATTCGCTGTCGAGAACGCACGCACGCTGCTCCGGCTCCTTGCTCGTCGCTAGAGATCGCTTGACGGCGCCGACACCGGGGGAGACGTCCCCGCGTCGATGTCGACAAAGCGGGACTGCTCGAACACGAGCCCACCGCGACTCGAGACGGCTTCGCAAGTCCGTTTTGCGCGGCTGACACGGGGGTAGCGGTGCGCGAGGCACCTGACCCGGGTGCCCCCGTTGTCCGTCAGAGAGGGGAGACACGATGCGTAGATTCCTATTGATCTTGGCAATCCTGGTCGCCGCGATGACTTTCGCGGGACCGGCGAGCGCCGTTTCGGGTGACTTCGTGGAGGACTACCAGCATCCGTTTGTCGGGCTAGTGGTGTTCTATGACGAGGACGGCGAGTTTGTGTGGCGGTGCTCAGGCTCGCTGCTGACACCCACCGTCTTCCTGACGGCTGGCCACTGTGCCGACACCGTCGGGGGCGCTGAGACCGCCCGGGTCTACTTCCAGCAGGACGCAGGCGCCAACTATGACCCGGCGACCCAGCTCGACCCGGTGACCGGCTATCCGGAGACCTGCGCTGCGGGGACGCTCGGGGTCACATGCGCGACATCAGACCAGCTGTACAACTTCGATTACCCGGGGAACCTCCGTCTTCCCGAATACGCATGACGTTGGGTTGGTGATTCTCGACCAGCCGATTTTCCTGCAGGAGTACGGCGTCCTTGCGGAGGCTGGCTCGCTTGATCAGTTCGCCACTCAGCGCGGCAGGCAGGATCTGACCTTCACGGTAAGCGGCTACGGGTTGTCCTATAGCCAAAACCCGAACAATCAAGAAGCCGAACGAGTCGTACCGCGAGCGGCTGATGGCCCTCTCGCACCTGGTCAACCTCAACAGCGCACTCAACGCAGGGTTCAACCTGCAGACCGTCGGCAACGGCCGCGGCGAGGGTGGTACCTGCAGCGGTGACTCGGGCGGCCCGGTCTTCTATGGGGGCTACGAGTCGAACACGATTGTCGCGGTCACGTCGTTTGGCCTCAACGCGTTGTGCCGCGGCACCGACTTCGCGTTCCGCACCGACCAACAGGTAGTGATCGACTGGATCCTCGCAACCGTCAAAGCGTCCGGAACAGCGTACGACGACATCACGTTCGTCTCGATCTAGCCGTCCGTACAACTCGACTTCCGCCAACACAAGGACCGGCCCAAGCGCCGGTCCTTGTGCGACGGGACGCCTCCAGCAAACGAGCACATCAACAAGCTCGACGCGAAGAACAAGGCGAGTACAAGCTCTCGATCACGGTCGCGGGCATCGAAGCGCTCACCGCAGAGCTCGAGTACCAGACCCGGAGGGCATCGCTTCCGGGTCGACGAAGAACAACTCAGGGCTGGGCGACGCGCAGTGGTGGCGACGCCCAGCCCGGAGTCCCATGTCGAGGTCGGGGATGCACCCAGGCAGACGCGCAAGGGGGGCTGGCCGCCGGCAAGCAGGTGGCGGGCCAGCGCCACCTGCGGCATTGGCACAGGCGCCCTACTGGACATGAACCAGACGCGCCGCGGGGCGGCGTCGTACTCGCTCATCGATCGAGCAGCGGGAACAACAGCGTCGCGAGCAGCGCCGGGGACCGGCGCGATGCTCAAGCGAGATGCCCTAGCACCACGCCGAAAATGGAGTGCCGCCAGGTCGCTTGCGCGAACGCTCGCCGGTTGCTCATGAGCGGCGGAACTCCTCGCGTTCCCCGCCGCGGATGGAACCGATCGACGAAATAGCCAAGGGGATAGAGCGCCGCGTGCTCGCCCAGAGCCATCGACATCGCAAGCAGACGAGGCCGCTGCGGCCACCGTCGGCGTGCTTCGTAATAGACAAGCCCGAAAACCGCGCCGTTCACGAGATGGAGTGCAAGTCCCGCCGGCCACCAAGCTCGCCCACCAATAACCACCTTCCCAAGCACAGCCACGTCCGAGTAGTGACTACGAAGCGCCCACTGGTCGAGCGGCTCCTGAAGCGCCCAGACAGCGGCTCCAGCCGACCCCGCCAGCGCACACCGCACCCGGGCGCGGCCGCCCTCCAAAGGCCTCCCACTCTCTACCTGCGACACACCGTGTATGTTCCTCAGCCGCGCCCCGAGCGAAACCTTCAGGCCCGCCGCACGGCGAAGATGAAGTCGCGAGCCTGGGGGCGGGGACTCTCGATCCGAAGCGGCCATCAAGGACCGTGACCGTTGGTGCGCCACACTCCCCGTGGCGCCGCCGCCGCACCCTCACGATCACGGACGTGAGCACGCGACATTGGTAAGCGGTTACCTCTACCGGCGCCGGGATCCGGTCACATCAAGTGTCTTTTCCGCCTGGGTGGTGCGTTTCATCAGCGTACGGACTTCGGCTTAGCAACAGCCTTAGCTGCCGTATGCGGTTGATCAGCGCAGCTGTCAGATCACCGAACCAGCCCATGCGATAGTGTGCAGCCGACGATGGATTCCGAAACGCGTTCTGCTCGCGTTCGCCCCCGCACGCGCGGCGCACAGATGAAGCTGTTCAGCTCTCGCTGCCTCTTGAAAGGAGAGGTACGAGAGCGACTATCAGGCAGTCTCACCAAGGAGGAGGGCACATGAGTCCTGTCCTCCCGTGTCCCCTCGCCGGAGCGGCAGCCGTCCTCGTCCGTCTGCGAGGCAGGTCCGAAACGGGGATGGAACGGCTGCGCTGTCGCAGCCGCCATAGCTATTGTCGCCGCCGTCGTCTTCGCCTCATCGGCAGATCCGCGGTCCGCGATCAAGCGCGCCCACGCCCTCGGAGATGGCGCTGCCCCCGTATGGCGGCGGTAAACGGCGGGCCGCGCCTCGCGGTCTCGCGCGAAGCTGCCGCTGACGGGCGCCCCCTCGGGAGAATCGGCCTGATCGGGAGGCCGGCACCAACGCCGTATCGTGCAGCCGGGTGACTGGAAGGGTCGATGGCATGCAGGGCCGGACGTGGATGTGGCGTTTCCGCCGCGCTGTGAACCGCTATGTCAACCCGATCACCCAGCCCGTCGCGAAGCGGCTTCCCGGCTTCGCCATCCTTACCCACCACGGGCGCAAGACGGGACGTGCGTATCAAACGCCGCTGAACGTCTTCCGGAAGGGCAACGCCTACTACTTCTTCCTGACTTATGGGTCGGACGTGCAATGGGTGAAGAACGTGCTCGCCACCTGCTCCTGCTCGACGAGAAACGCGGTCGTTTCGTCGAGCTCGTCGATCCGGATCTCGTCACCGACCCCGAGCTTCGTCCCGCCCCGCCTCACGTCCTCTTTCTCGAGCGGCGTCTCGCCGGTGTCACGCAGTACGTACGGATGCGAGCCACCTCACCGACCTGATCCTTCTGACGCCGGCGCGGAGGGAACATTTGTCGGAGGTTCCGACCGGGTTGATCTGATCAGATTCCTGCTTTCGCGCCGGTGAGTGACGAAGCGGTACCTCCGACGTGGGATGTTGCGCGCGCGGCGATCAGCCTGGAAATGTTCACCACCCATTGATCGCGCTGGCCGTCGCATGGGAGCGCCATCGAATGGTGACCTTCGACGCTGTCTCTTCCCTGGGTGCCTCGTAGTGCTTGCCGCCACGCTGGATCTTCACTACCTCATCTAGGCGGCGCCTGCGCGACGGGCACGCCTCCGGTTGCCCTCAGGGTGCGATTCGTGGCCAGCCGTCTTCGTCTTGAACAGCCGTTCGCAATCGGGTTGCGCCTTGTCCGAGCAGGCTTCTCGCAGTCCCTCGAGCGTGACTGGTGGGGTGTCTCCGAGCGCTCGGAGGATCGCTTGACGGTCTTCGGCATCGAGGTCGAGGGGGTAGTCGGCGTTCTGGAGGACCTGGAGGGCGAGGCCAACGTTGCCGGCCTGGTAGAGCCGCCGCGCGAGTTCTCCGACAGCGGAGGCTGGGATCTCGAGCCCGGTGATCAGCATGTCAGCTGCGCTGATCCTCGGGGTACGGATCTTGAGCGCTGTCGCCGCCGGTCAGTGCTTGCCATTCCTGGGGTCCCTCGCAGTTGGGCAAGGGTGCAGCGACTCGACCGAGTTGGTGTCGAGATCGAAGCCGCAGTTCGTGCAGCGTTACCTCCCGGCAGAAACGTCGCTTCCGATCGGTGTGGATCAGCCATGCCGTCCTCGAGGTCGCACGGTGTTGTCGTCGTCTCCGTCGGACTCGTTCTCCGGCAGCACCGTAGCCCTGTTCGACGCAGACTCCTGCTCGACGCCGCTGGTGTCCGTTGGCTGGTCGCTGTCGACGGCGAACGTGTCTCCGTGCTGCTGTACCGCCTGCTGACGCTCCTCGCGCTCCTCACGTCGGCCAACCTGAGGTGCATCTGGCGCGGGGACGTCTTCCTCGCCGCCGGCCGGGACCTCGGGCTGTCCCGCGACCGATGGGTCTTCTCGCTCCAGGTCGCGTTGGTCGCGCGCGCCGATCCTTTCGCTGCCTGTCGTCTCCGACACGGTCTCCTCCAGGTTTCGCGAGCTGATTGAATGCCCGGGCTGCGGGCCGGCTAACGCCTCGCGACGGTTCAGCGGCGGCGGTCCCCGCGCTCGCCGGGGCGTAGCCCGAGGTGACTGTCGACAGAGTGGTCGTCGGAGGAAACCCCCGGCAGTTCGTGTGGTGATGCTCGGAGGAGCGTGAATCCACCGGCGGAACCCGAGCTCTCCGGCGAGGCGGGTTTAGTGCCGTCTCAGGTCGGGGACGCAGCGCAATCGACGTCAACTCGGGAAAGGGCTTGCGGTGTTTTTCTTAGCGGACATCTCCGACAGCATTGACCGTGCTTGGGATGAGTTCTTCATCTGGCTCCCCCGGCTCATCGGCTTCCTCGCGATCCTTGTCATCGGCTACATCGTGGCCAAGCTCGTGGAGGGGATCGTCACTCGACTGCTGCAGCGTGGCGGCTTCGATCGCGTCCTCCAACGAGGAACCGGAGGCAGCTACGTGATGAAGGTCATCAGAAGCCCTTCCGGGTTGCTTGGCACGCTGACCTTCTGGGCCGTCTTCCTCGGAGCACTTTCGATCGCTGTCGACGTGCTCGGGATAGCGGCGCTCGAGGATCTCGTTCACGCCGTGTGGGCCTACCTTCCAAACGTCCTTGCGGCGCTCCTGATCTTCGTCGTCGCGAGCTTGATTGCGTCGGCGTTGGTGGAACTGGTGGATCGCACGATGGGGGACACACCCACCGGGGGAATCGTGAAAACGGTCGCCCCGGTGCTGGTCATGGCGATCGCGGTCTTCATGATCCTCGATCAGTTGCAGATCGCGAACAACATCGTGGTCATCACCTATGCCGCGCTCATGGGAGCACTGGCGCTCGGTATGGCGCTCGCTTTCGGGCTTGGCGGGCGGGATGTCGCTGGCCGAATTCTCGAAGTTGCCTATACGAAAGGCGAACGCGCGAAGGATGACGTGATACGCGACGTCCGAACCGGCGTTCAGCGGGGACAGGCACAGGCGTCCGAAGCGACCACGCGGACCGAAAGGCCCACGCCATGACCGTCCCTGACATCCGAATAGGCGTGGAATCGCTTCCGTGCGGGTACGCCGCATCACCGGAACTTCCCGACAACGAGTAAAGGGGTGTGTGGCGGATGTCCAGTTACGAGCGCGACGATTCAGTTACCGAGGACGTGCGCGAAGGCGCAGACGATCTTGGGGACGCAGCTAAGCGAGGCGCAGACGAGGTCGAGGAAGGCGCGAAGTCGCTCACAGACCGCGTCACCGACGCCGTCGAGGAGGTCATTCCAGGCGACAGTGACCAGGACGGCCATTGAACACAGCTCGATAGTTGGCACTGATGTGACCGCGGGGGCCTCGATGAGGCCCCCGCGGCACGGGCTCGACGCTTGCTCAGCCTTCCGACCTCGCGTGCGGCAGGTGTGAACGCCTACCGCGGGAGTTCTGAGCACAAGCGCTCTCGAGGCCCCACGCCCTCTTGGTCGTTCGCGTCGACCAGCAGGCGAATTGACCAAAACGTGTCGTTTACGGCCCTGACGACCTGGCTTTAGCGCGTGGCCTTGCTCGAATGCGACGTATCAGGAGTTGGTGCGCTCGAGGAGCGCCTCATCGAGGAAGCCGATGACCCGCTCCTCGTACTCCTCGGCGCGCTCGCGGACCGCGGCGGTGTGACCCACGTCGGGAAGCTCCCAGTATTCGAACGGCTCTTTCGCTACCTCCGCGTAGTGGCGGTTGAACTCGATCTCCGTCGGGAAGCCGCCGGCCGCGATGAGAAGAAGGGGAGTCGGTGAGATCTTCGGGACGCTCTCCTCGAGCGGTGGGCCGGGCGAGTAGCCGGAGAACACCCGGCCGGCGGTCAAGAGCGTCCAGAAGTACGGGGCCGACTCGTCGATTCCGAAGGTCGCCGTCTGGTCGGCGAACGACGCCGCCGTCGCGCCGTCGCTCACGACGGCCTTGAGCTCGCGGCGCTCCGGCGCGACGTGAATCAGGACGTCGGCTCCCGTGGAGAGGCCGAGGCCGCCGATCCTGCCGTCCTCGACGTCGTCGCGCGCAGCGAGGAACGCGAGCGCGCCGTCGACGTCCTTCTCCCATCCCCATCCCCACGCGTTCGGAGTTCCCTCGCTCTCGCCGCGGCCCCGCGAGTCGTAGACGAGGACGCCGTAGCCGTGGCGGCGCAAGAGCGCTGCGTGGGCAAGCGGCCCGGTCCGGTCGCCGCCGCCGCCGTGGACCAGCACGACCGCGGCTCCGTTCTCGGAGGCCGCGTACCACCCCGAGAGCTCGAGACCGTCCGACGACTCGAAGGTCACCGGCTCGTAGCCGCTGGGCGGGCCGGGGATCGGCTCGCGGTACTTGTGCGTCGGGACGATCGCCGTCGCTGTCGGGTAGAGCCCCGCGTAGACGACGAGAACGCCAACCACGACTGCGACCGCTCGATTGATCCAGCGCCGGCGCGCTGTGGCCGCCCCCTCGCCGCGATGACGCCACGGAATCCAGAGCGCGAGCCCGATGAGGGAAAGGCCGGCGACCATCGCGAGAGCACCGGTTACGTCGCTGTCGGCGGGCCCGTCCTTGGCGATATGGATGACGTGCATCGACCCGTTCGTCGCGGCGAGCACGCCGAAGACGAATGCGACGGCGGCGCGAAACCCCGGACGGAGCCGGGGGAACGCGACGATCGCCCCGATCCCCGCCGCGACAGCGATGACGGCTGCGAGCGCGTGCTGGTCGAGGTCGACGCCTGGCTGCCGGTTGAAGAACGCGTCGTCGAGCGCGTGGACGAGCGCGAGCGCGGTCGCGGCTCGGAAGACGAGCGTCTCCCAGCCCCAATCAAGAATCCCCCTCATTCGTACCGAAGCGCTTCGAGGACGTTGAGCCGCGAGGCGCGCCCGTGCAGGGAGGTCGTTGGAGGGTTGTTGTCGCAAGGTCGGCTGCGGGTACGAGAGCAACCTCGCTCGAAGCTCGACCATTTCGCCGGGACACTCTTCGAGTGCGCGACCGATCGCGAGCCGGTCGTCCATGCTGACGTCGCGAAGTTCAGAGTTCTCTCGAACTGCCCCGAGGAGCCGGCTGGCGACGTCCTTCTCTCCCGCGCGATCGAGCAGGGCGGCTAGCAACACGGCATCGGCGGCTGCGACCAAAACGCCCTCAATCGCTACATGGCCAGACGTCATGCCGACGGCCTACCCCACATGTGATCTGGGGAATCGGTGCCCTACCGCTTCAATGCCCGGCTTCGCCGCGCCAGCCGCCGAACGCCACCTCCTTCCCTCGCGCGCACGCGCGCACGCGCGGCGGGGTACCCCACCCCTCGCGACGTCGGAGCGGTGTGGCCTGGTCGCGGGCGGGGTCGTTGTCGACGCTATGCAGGCCCGGGATGGCGAGCGATAATGGACTGTCCGCTGGATCTGCCTGAAGAGGAGGCTTCCGATGGCTAAGACCACGAAGCGGCGTTTGTCGCTGACGCACGCCGGGAGGCCGGTCGTGCCGCTTCTCCTGGTGGCGATCGTGTCCGCGTTAGCTGTGTCTGCCGGCGCGGCCCCTCAAGCCGAAGTCATCGTGCTACCAGGTGCCAGCTCGGCCGAGGGCATCGCCGCCGGCCGCGGTACCACGTTCTACGCCGGGGATCTGATCGGCGGCGACATCTTCCGTGGCGATGTGCAACGCGGCACGGCGGAGTTGTTCGTCGACGCCCCCACCGGCCGCATGGCCCTCGGTATGGCCGCCGACGTCGCCCAGGACATCCTCTTCGTCGCCGGTGGCTTCACCGGACAAGGGTATGTCTACGACACTCGCACCGGCGCCACCGTGGCCACCTACCAGTTCGCCTCGCCACCCACCGTCATCAACGACGTGGCTCTCACCACTGCCGGCGCGTGGTTCACCGATTCGGCGCAGGCCAAGCTTTACTTCGTGCCCGTCAGCCCCACAGGCGTACCGGGGCCGTTTACCACGCTGGCGCTCAGCGGTCCTGCAGCCGACACGAGCGGGGAGTTCAACCTCAACGGCATCCAAGCGACGCCCGACGGCAAGACCCTCGTTGTCGCTCATTCCGGCAACGGATCTCTCTACACGGTAGATCCGGCCAGCGGTGAGAGCGCGATCATCGCCGGAGTGAGCGTGCCGAACGTCGACGGCATCGTGCTCCAGGGCAGACGGCTCTGGGCGGTGCAGAACACCGACAACCAGGTGACAAGGATTCGGCTCAGCTCGCACCTCACCTCCGGAGTTGTTGAAGAGGTCATCACGAGCGTCCTGTTCCAGGTGCCCACTACCGCCGCCCGGTTCGGCAGTCGACTGGCGGTCGTCAACGCGAAGTTCGACACGGGATTCCCACCCACGGCCGATCAGTACGAGGTGGTCGTGGTCGACGGTTGAGAGGCCTCGGGGTACCGATTCCCTCGCGGTGATCATGGTGCTGGGGCCGCGTGACGGAGGCCCGGGCCCGCGCCGGCTGGTGTCCTCGCACGCACGCACGCGCACGCGCGAACCGACCGGGTAACCCCGTCGACCTGCTGATCGGCTCGGGCCTGGTCGGGGGCCCGAAGCTTGGCGCGTCCGTTCTTCGGGAAGACTGCAGTGTTGTGTTCTGCGAGGTGGGTCAGCGGGGACGGAGTGGTTCGTCGGGGGCGACATTGGCTTTGCTGGTGGGGCCGCTTCTAGGTGCTGTGCTGGTCGCGCTGGCGTCGCGGTCGAGTGGTCTGTACCGGGTTCTCGTACGCGAGGACGCTGTTCTCGAGTGGACTCAGGTGATCGCGTACGTGTGGGTGATTGCATTCGCGCTTGTTGTAGCTCCGCGCCTGTGGCGGAGAGGGTGTCGGATTTCGCCACTGGTCGTTGTTGGCTTGGCCTTCGTGTCGCTGGTGAGTGTGGGGGAGGAGCTTTCGTGGGGTCAACGATTGGTTGGGTTCGCAACGCCGGAGATTGCCGCGAGTAATCGGCAGGGTGAATTTACGTTGCACAACGATGCGCGGTTCGACGGAGCTTTTCGAATGGGGATCCTGGCAGTGGGTCTTTACGGATGCGTGGCACCGTTTGTCGTACGTCGTCGGACACCACTTGTGCCGCCGCGACAACTGGTCATGCTCTTCGCGGTCGTGGTCGTCTACTACACCGTGCGTGTGGTTCTGCTCGAGAGGCCGACGTATATCGAGGCAAAGTACAGCGAGTGGCCTGAGACATGCCTTGCACTCGCGCTTGCTCTTTGGTCTGCGCAGGTCAATTCACCGGGTGGGGGACCCGGCTCGGTTCAGAGGCTTGAGACCCGGTCGATCGACCCGGGCGGAGAGGGTGATCTTCGGATCCCCACGAGACGGACGAGCTCGCGCGCCGGGACCGCCGGCCACCGCGATTAGGCTTGGTCAGCGTCGTCGCGGCTTCAGGCGACGGGCTCGAGCGATGGCTGGTCGAGGACGCCTGTGAGGTGGCGGTCGTACGCGACGAGGTAGTTGTCGAGCATGCGTTCGGGGGAGAACCGCTGTTCGACCTCGCGGCGCAGTTCGAGTGGATCGAGCAGCGCCGCCTGTTCGACGGCGGCTGCCATGGCGTCGAGGTCGTTGCCGATCATGCCGGTGCGGCCGTGGTCGATGACCTCGGGGACCGACCCGCGGTTGAGTGCGATCGGCGGTGTGCCGGAGGCCATCGCTTCGATCATGACGAGCCCGAACGGCTCCTCCCACTCGATCGGCACGAGCAGCGCGTGCGCCTCGCAGAGCAACCGGCATTTCTCTTCGTGGGAGACCTCGCCGACATACTCGATTTGACCGTCGAGATGCGGCTTGACCGCCTGGTCGAAGTACTCCTGCTCGCCCGGCTCGCGGCATTTACCGGCGATTCGAAGTGGACGCCCGGCCCGGCGCGCGACCTCGATCGCGCTGTGCGCGCCCTTGGAGGGGCTCATCCGCCCCAGGAAGAGCAGCCCTTCGCCGGGCCGCGGGTCGAACGGGTAGCGCGCGGGGTCGATCGCGTTGTCGATGTTGGCCACCCACGGCAGGTTCGGCAGTGGACGGCGCTGCGCGCGGGTGAGCGAGACGAGACCCACGCGCCGCGTGACGCTGCAGGCGGTTCGATACATGTCGCCGGCGGTGTCGTCCAACGGCCCGTGCACCGTGTGCAGCAGCGGAGTCCCGGTCAGGCCGAAGAGCGTCAGCCCAAGCAGACCGGTGTGGTCGTGGACGAGATCGAACTCGTCCAGCCGGCTGAGGCAGGCCATCGCGTGGTTGAGCTCCCAGAAGGTCTCGCCGATCCGGTTGCTAGGCGCTTCGTCGAACACGTGAACGTGCCTGGCGGCCGTCGTCGAGTCGCCCGAAGCAAAGAGCGTCACATCGACGCCACGGGCTACCAGCCCCTCGGTCAGCAGCGAGACGATCGACTCGATGCCCCCATAGGCCTCCGGTGGTACCGGAAACCACACCGGGCTCAACATCGCCACCTTCATCCCGACCCCCTCTGAGGTTTCACAGCGCCGATCTAGACAGTGCTTCTGCCCGTGAAGAGTCCGACGAGCAGAACGACAAGGGCCACAACGAGAAGCAGCCAAAGCAGGTTGCTCACAAAGATGCCGCCACCAGCGGCAGCGAGGACGAGCAAGACGATCAACACGATTACAAGAGCGCTCATGCCTGTCGTAGTCCTTTTCGCCTCTGGAGATGACGTGCTACTGCTCTGCGTCGGTACCCGTTCGCCACTACCTCAAACGGCGCACGCACACCGTCTTGAAAGGGCCTTGCGCGCAGCGCCCCGCACCGGCTATCCGCTCCAGAAGAGCCTCCGCAGGGGCGTCACGAAGGTTTCCAGATTGGCTACCGCGGTAGCCCTTCTATCTCATGAAGAGCGACTGAAAGGAGTCAATCGTGCATTCGACTCTTGATGTCTGGACATATCGGCCAGGAATCGACGCCGGGCTTTCGACGCGAAACCTCGTCGGCTACGGTGTTGAGGCGCTGGACGGCTCTATCGGCAAGGTCGACGACACAACCCACGACGTGAGTGCGTCGTACATCGTCGTCGACACGGGCCCATGGATCTTCGGCAAGAAGGTCATGCTTCCGGCCGGCGTGATCCGCAACGTCGATCACGACGACGAAAAGATCTTCGTCCATCGGACGAAGGACCAGATCAAGAACGCTCCGGAGCTCGAGGGCCGCCTCGTGGAAGAAAGAGATGACGAGTACCGTGACCGGCTCGGCTCGTACTACGGTCCGGGTGGGGCGGGCTACCGCGACTGGGACGACCAGTAAGCGTCGCACTCGACCAACATCGTGCGAAAAGGCGGGTGAGGCCATCTCAGGCCTCACCCTTTTCTTGCCGAGAATCGCGTCTACCCGGCGCGGTGGGCGAGGTCACGCCGCCAAGCGCTGCGCGAGGAGCCACGCCTCCGCGGATGAAATATCGACACCAGGAACCGGGGGGCGTCAGCCCGAGACGGGAGATCCTTCCCCGGCGGGCTTCGCTAGAAGACTCTGCAATTCAGCCACCGTTTCCCTGTCAGCATCCAAGAGCGGAGGGAGCAGGTGGCCGTCGAACTCCAACACGTCTCGAAGCTGCTCCGCTTGCTGTCGGGTGAGGGTGATGTACCCATTCCGACCCGCGTCTGGAAGGTCGAAAGCCAGCCGCTGCCCAACCAGGAAAGCCAGAGTCTCCCAACGACCGGTGGTCAGGTCGTGATGGATCGTCCGAAGCGGGACGAATTCGACCTTGTCACCTGCGACCCGCGCCCGCGGACGCGGTTCCTCACCGAGCGGTGAGACACCAGAAGGGCTTCGCGGGCGCAGAGCGGGAACCACAACGCCCCCAGCCCGACTCCCGTCTCCCCGGCTAGCTCCCATACCCGACGCGCTACTCGACGCCTGGCCGCCCGAGCTTCGTATCCGGAGGCCGGTTCAGCCGGTCGGCCGAGTAGCAAGGCTCACCGTCGATGAACCGCAAGCCCGGAGGTGACTGCGGAATCATCCTGAGCCCCGTCCGCTGCCGATACGCGACACTGTCGGCCACCTTCTGCAAAACGCCACGCGAGCGCCTACTCCTTCGCGCCGTACCCATCGCACCTCGCCCTCCCCACATGGAGCTTCGGTTCTTGCCGGGGACCCAGCTGCTTAAACGCGATGCCGACACTCGTGCTTTGTGGAGGCTCACAAGCTCCGAGTGTCTCGCGCTCTGAAGTCCTGCTCCCCTCGGACCCCCTCTGCTGCGAGACCGGCTTCGAAGCTCGGAGCCTCCGGAAGCAGTTTGTGACCAACGTCGAGTGTCGCTAAACACGTGTGCTGGGTCCCGGAACGAGGGCGCCTCGGTTTCCTCGCTCGTGATCACTTCCCACACGCGCACGTACGTTTCCGCGATGTCCGGCCGGTAGCCAATCGGTCTCGCGCAGCTACCTTGTGGTCACCACAACGCTCTTCCCCGCCCTGACCGCCCTGGCCATCGCGCCGGAGCGAGCGGAGGGAGGGGCAATGTCTCCTCGGACAATCACGATCGAGTACTTCGATCGGCCCAGCGACTACTGGCTCACGGACCGGATCTTCCTCCTTGGTGACAAGCTGGACCGGCACGGCAGGGAATGGACCGTGGTCGCAGTTGCCAACCCCGACACCCACGGCAACCACTGCACCATGAACCTGCGCGAAAGGACCAACGAGGCTCCAGGATTAGCGAGATGAGATGGGGCGTCATGGAAGGCCGGATGGAGCCCGGCCGCGTTTTCGACCGGAAAGGAACGCTCGACGAGGTGCCCGACGGCTCCCGCGCGATGGACGACCGCGGCGTGCTCAACTCCCAGGTCGGCTCCTACCGTGGCACCAGCAGCTCGACTGGCGCGCCCAGGATCCCAGCGCGAGCATGCCCGCCATCTTCGATCCAGGCCGCTGTCTCCCAGAGCGTGTCATCGATGCGCATCGAGCGCTCCGTCGACGGAGCGATGACGACTGTGATGCTTCGTTTCACCGTCAGGCTGAGTGGCTGGGATCGGCGTCGATGCAGCCGATCGTCGAGGTACGACGCCAGCTGATCTCGGTCCTGATCACGAATCAGAACGATGTCCAGGAGTCGATCGTCCGGATCCGCCGCGGGTGCGAGCGGCACCTTGGGTCCGGTGTCGCCGATGACCATTGCCTCGACTGCGAGGAAGTCGCCGCTGTAGTCGATGCCGTCAAGCTCCACGCGCCAGGGCTGCACCGGTAGCTCGTCGACGAGCTCACGGAGGACGCGAAGTCCGAGCTCGACCTTGTCCTCGTCGTCGTTTTCGCGCTGTGAAGCCCGCAGGATCGATTCGGCGAACAGCCCGCCTCCAACAGTCTCGACGAAGATCTCGCGACGATCGGGGGCGGTGATCTCACCGAGTCGGTAGCGGCGTCGCTCGGCGTCCGCCCAGCCGGCGATCAGCTCGTCCGGTGTGCGACCGGTCAGCTGGAAGGCGCGCGCGATGTTGTTGGCCGAGCCGATCGGAAGGATGGTCACAAGTCGAGGCGATACTGCGGCCAGCTCGGCCAGCACTGTGCCGACTGTGCCGTCGCCGCCGGCGATCGCGATGAGATCGGACTGCATGTCAAGCGCTCGCTTCCAACCCGGCTCGTCGGTCGAGAAATACGCGACCTTATGACCCGCGCGTTCGATAAGCGAGCCGACCGCCTCGGCCGAGTGATCCTCGTCGCCGGCACCCGGATTGTGCAAAAGGGCTACGAACAGGGAATACCTCCGACAGTAACGAGAGAGGAGATCGAACAGTGCGCATCTTGGTGGTCAACGACGACGGGATCTACAGCCCCGGGATCGCAGCCCTGGCGCGGGTCGCACAACAGTTCGGGGAGCTGCGGGTCGTCGCGCCCGACGTCGAGCAGTCCTCGGCCGGTCACGCGATCACCGCCGCCAGGCCAGTCCGTTCGCGCCCCACCGCGATCTTCGACGGCATCGACGCGTTCCGTGTCAACGGCACCCCGGCCGATTGCGTCGCGCTGGGAGCGTTCCTTTGGGAGGACGTCGATGTCGTCCTCTCCGGAGTGAACCTGGGGCCGAACCTCGGAAACGCCACCTGGCATTCGGGCACACTGGCAGCGGCCAAACAGGCGACCCTGCTGGGGATCCGTGGCATTGCCCTGAGCGCGCCAGTACATGACGACGCTCCTGATTTCTCGGCGCTCGAACCCTGGATCGAAAAAGTACTGCAGCTGTTGCTCGACGAGCGCTGCCCGCGACTCGTGAACGTCAACTTTCCCCTTGAACCGAAAGGGATCCGCTGGACTGCGCAGGCAGTCGACCAGTACGACGGCAAGATCGTGCCCGGCAAGGATCCGATGGGGAGGGAACACTTCTGGTTCACGGTCGTCCCGCTCGAGCGGCGCTCGGAAGGCACCGACCTCTGGGCCGTCGAGCAGGGCTACATCTCGCTGACCCCACTCAGGCTGGATCTCACCGACCAGAAAGAACTGCAGCGCGTCGGCTCCACCGCACCGTGGGGCGGCGGCACGACCGGCGGCTAGTTCGTCGACGAGCGGCCGCCGGGGAGGGGGAGGTCGAGCTCTAACCACGTCACGTTCCAGCCGCCCCGTTCATCGGCACCCCAGCGACTGGCCATCGCATCGACCAGTGCGAGCCCGTATCCGCCTTCGTGACTTGGCTTCTTGGGTCGGGCCGGCGTGGGTGACCGGTCGGCGACCTCGATGCGCAGACTGTTTCGTCCGACCTCGACGACGAGCTCGACTGTTGTCCTAGGCCCTTGCGGCCCGTGCCTGACGCTGTTGGTCACGAGTTCGGAGACGAGGAGCCGAGCTGTTTGTACCGTTTGCTCGGGTATGCCCGCTGCGACGAATGTGACGGCCTCTCGTGCGGTTCGGGCCGCATGCGTATCTGCCGGTAGCGTCCGGCGCACTTCGGCTGGCAGCCACGGCTCGGTGTCCACGGACTCGCTTTCTTGCTCGACTCGTTCGAGCACAAACGTCAACGCGGCTGCTTGCGCGGCGTTGAGGTCGCCGCTCCGTGTCCCGTCGTCGATCAGCGACCGCGCCTGCACGAAGAAGCCGCCAGGCTTGGCTGCGCCGCTGCTGTCCCAGCCGCCTAGCGGGCGACCGAAGTCGAACGAGGCGAGCTCACCCATCGCCGCCTCGTCTTCGGAGACGAGGTCTTCGGCAAGCAGCATCGTCGTCACGGAGACGCCAAGCCAGCTGGCAATCAGGCGCCAGCGGTCGGGGGCCGGCTTTGCGGCCTCCATCTCCCACAGCCTGTAGGCGGTCCGTGCGACGTCGAGCTCGCGGGCTGCCTGTGACTGGCTGATCCCGCGTTCTTCGCGGCGGCTCTTCAGCCGCTCCGCGATAGAGATGATCCGCGCAGCCTCAGCCATATATCCGCAGTTTCGGAAGTTCGGTGAGCCGGGTGATTTCCAACAGTTTCAGAACGTGCGGCGATACGCCCCTGAGCGTGACCGTTCCGTCCGGCTCACGCGACTGCACGTAGTCGAGGATCGCGTGCAGGCCGCTGCTGTCTATGAACGTCAAACCGGACACATCGATCGTTACGTCCCGCTCGCCATTCCGAATTGCCAAGGCGTTGTCAAAGGCATTCACGGTGAGCGCGTCGAGCTCGCCTTCGAGCGCGAGGCTGCCGTCCTCAGCTGTGTCGGCTGTGAACACCTGTCTGTCGTCTGACATGCGACAACTATACACTGCCAGATCCATACGTCAAAGCCCAGCTTCCTCTCGGGCTCGCAGCACGGATCGTTCCTTGTCCTTCACCTCGAGGATGCAGTCGAGTGGCAGGTCGCCGACCTCCTCGGCGAATCGGGAGAAGGCATCGATGTCGATCGTCTCTGCGTGTGCACCCCGTCGCTTTCCCGGTGCCTGGGTTGAGAAGTGCACCTCCTGGCGGCCGTCGCGTGGCGTCCACGTCTCCGCGGCGCGGAGCACGAGCTCGCGTACCGCGAGCGGCTGCATCGATGGAGCGAGCTCGTGGTGGAACGCGTCGAAGACGACCGGGAGCCCGAGGCGCTCCGCCCAGTCGAGCGTCGTGTCGAGCGGCCAGCGCTCGTCGTTCTCGAGGACTAGCCGTCCGGCCGCGCCTGGCGAGAGCCGCCCATAGCCGGCTGCGAATCGGTCGTAGGCCGCCCGCGGATCGGAGACGCCGGATCCGAGATGTAGCACGATCTTGTGCGAGTGTCCGAGGCCGAACGCGCTCAACAGCCGATCGTGGTAGCCAAGCTCGGCGACGGCGGCCGCGACGACGTCCTCGCGGGTAGACGAAAGCACGATGTATTGCCCGGGATGGGTCGAGATCCGCATTCCGGCAGAGCGCATGAGGCGGCCGAGGCGGACGAAGCGGTCCGCGAAGACCTCCCACCACGGGTGCGTGTTCGCCGGATGCGATCCGAACGGGATCAGGTTGGAAGTCAGCCGAAAGGCCCGTATCCCTCGGCTGTGGTTCCAGCGGAGGATCGCCTCGAGGGCGCCGAGGTTCGCGTCGACGAGCTCGGCGATTCGCTCGTCCGTGACGTTTGCGAGCCGTGCGGTCCGAGCGGGCGTAGCGAGCTGCGTGTTCACGCAGGCGTAGCCGAGGCGGATCCCCGTCATGCCTGTCGAGGGCGCTCCTCGCGTCGAGCGAGCGCGCGCCGTGCTGCCTCGTCGAACGGCGTGAGCTCGAGCGGCACGAGGTCGTGCAGGCGCTGGTCGTGCGCGACGGTCGGCGTCCGGAGGCCCTCGACGAGAGGCCGCGCGACACGGGACTGCACCGGCGTCACGAGCGTGAGCCACCAGGAGGAGAGACGGGGCGACAGGACCTCCACGCCCGAGGGCTGCCTCGGTTACTCCTCACGTGTTGCTCTCGGCGATTGTCTCCGCCGCGGTGATGGGGTCGTCCTCGAGGAGCGTCGCCCCGATCTCCCGCGCCAGTCGCGCCGATGCGCCCGCGCCCGCAAGGGCGACCGGAACCTCGAGAGCGAGCTCGGCGAGCTCTGCCTTCGCGGCGCGCAGCCGCTGTCCCGCAGTCGCGGAGATCACGACGCGGTCCGGATGCAACGTCGCGAGCGCCTCGTGGATTGTCGCGACCGGCGTGTCGGGGCCGAGATAGGTGACGGAGCGACCCCGGCCGGCCAGCACGAGCCCGAACATGATCAGCGGGAGATCGTGGAGCTCACCCGGCGCGCAGGCGAGCACCGTCGTCGGGCCAGAGCCGTTGCCCCAGCCACGTGCGAGGCCGAGCAGTCGCCCGCGAAGGACGTTGCTCGCAAAGTGCTCCTGCGCAACGGATATCTCGCTGCGCTCCCAACGCTCGCCGAGCTCGTGCAGGTAGGGAAGCAAGACATCTCGTAGGACGGTCTCGATCGTGAGAGACGCGAGCAGCCGATCGAGGGCGGCGTGAGCACGCGGTTCGTCGAGGCGATCGAGGGCCTCCCGCAGCTCACCCTGGAGAGCGGCAACCCCAGTCGACGTCACGGCCTCGTCCCCGAGCGCCTCGGCGAGGGCTAGCTGGGCCGCTTGTGCGGCGGACACGCCGGCGTTGAGGTGGCGACGCATCGCGCGGATGCGCTGCTCGTCCGCGGACGAGTAAAGCCGAAAGCCGCCGTCCGAGCGGAGAGGCTGGAGCAGACCGTACCGCTGCTCCCACGCGCGGAGCAGCTCCGGCGAGACGCCGACCCGTTCGCTCAACGCGCCAATGCGCAGATAAGGGGCGTCCATCACCCGGAGTCTATACGAACTTTATACAGAGATTTGACATACCGACGACCAGTCGCTACGGTTCTACAAAACCTCGACAAATTCTCTACAAGGAGGTGTAACGTGAAAAAGCTGGACATCGCAGCCGCCGCACTCTTGATCGTCGGCGGCCTCAACTGGGGCCTCGTGGCGATCGCGGAGTTCGACCTCGTCGCAGCGCTGGTCGGGCTCGAGTTCGGCGAGACGAACGCCGTCAGTCGGGTGATCTACGGCCTCGTCGGCGCCTCAGCGGTCTACCAGATCGCCCAGCAGCACGCCATCCGCCGGCGCTGGAGCCGCGACCCACGCGTCTCCACCGCCTGAACGACCTGACCCGCACGACCGACAACAAGGAGAAAGTCTCATGACAGCAACACACTCCCGCTCCCGATCGTTCCTCGCCGTCGCGGCTCTTGTCGCGTCGCTGGCGGCAGCCGCGATCGTGGCGAGCCTGGGCAGCAGCCCGGCTGCCGCAGCCTCCGGCGAGCAGACAATCGTCAAGACCGCCGCTCAGGCCGGCCAGTTCGACACCCTCCTGGCGCTCGCGAAGAAGGCCGGCCTCGTCGGCGCACTATCGGGTAGCGGACCCCTTACGGTCTTCGCACCAACGGACGCGGCCTTCAAGGCTGTCCCCCAGGCGACGCTCGACAGCCTCGCGACGAACAGGGCGGCCCTGCGGCGGGTCTTGCTCTACCACGTTGTGAAGGGCAACGTCCCCGCCTCGCGCGTCGTGACGCTCAAGTCCGCGACGACGCTCGCCGGCCCCACGATCGCGATCCGGGTGGCGGGCACGAACGTCTTCCTCAACCGCTCGACGAAGGTCGTCAAGACCGACATCGGCGCGACGAACGGCACGATCCACGTCATCAACAAGGTGCTTCTACCACCGACGAAGTGAGCGACTCAGAGCCGGGAGGCGAGGCGGCCGATACCGCCTCGCCTCCGGCTCCCCACCTCCCGGCCCAGGCGCGACCGCCTACCCTCCCGCGCGCACGCGCGACACGAGGACCGACCAGGTATCCCATCTCCTCGGCGACGATCACGGTGGGGCCTGGTCGCGTCGAAGCGCCAGGACGACTTGGAGCACCCCTCAGTCACCCCGTCCTTGTGGGCGGCAAAGTGCAGCTCCAACCTCCTCCTAGCTCCGACTCCTTGGAGAAGTCGAGCGTTCGCCCAAGCTCCGCTGTCGATGGCGTACGCGCCCGCGGGAGATCTTCGAGTCTCGAGGACTCGTCTCAGTGGGATAGCCAAGGCGTCGTTTCTTGTTTGTGCGCTCGGGTAACTCGTCCATGTGGCGACGCGAAGGGACGAGCTCGAGGACTCGAAGTCCCATCGTTCGTTTTGGGTCGCCACGACGCCTTCCAGCTCGTATCGCCCGCTCGACGGACACCTCTCGGTCGACGTCGCGGTCGTGGGGGCGGGCATTGTCGGGATCACCGCGGCGGCGCTGCTGCGGGCTGCCGGTCGCGAGGTCGCACTGATCGAGGCTGGCCGCGTGGCTGCCGGGGTCACAGGGCACACGACCGCGAAGGTGACCTCGCTGCACACGCTGATCTACGACGAGCTGACGCGCACGTTCGGGGAGGACGAAGCGCGGCTCTACGGCGAAGCCAACCAGGCGGGCCTCGCGGAGATCCGGCGGCTCGTCGGCGAGCACGGGATCGACTGCGAGCTCGAAGTCACGGCCGCCCATACGTTCGCGGCCGTCGAGGACGATGCCCAAGCGATCGAGCGAGAAGTCGCGGCGGCGCTCGCGGTCGGTCTCCCGGCTAGCCATCTCGCCAACCCGCATCTGCCGTTTCCGACCTTTGGCACGGTGCGATTCGACGGTCAGGCGCAGTTCCATCCGCGCAAGTATCTGCTGGCGCTCGTCGAGCAGCTCGACGCGGCCGGTGGGCTCGTGTTCGAGCAGTCCCGCATCGTCGACATCGACGCCGGCCGACCGTCCCGGCTCACGACGCAGGAGGGGCACGTGGTCACTGCGACGGACGTGATCGTTGCAACCCACACCCCGTTCGTCGACGCGAAGCTTCTCCCGGCGCGCGCGAACGTGCACCGCGGCTATGCGATGGCGATGGAAGCTGGAGAGCAGCTTCCGGCGGGCATGTTCATCAGCGCTTCGTCGCCCTCGCACTCGGTGCGTGTCGCCCCATACAAAGGGCGCGAAGTGCTGATCGTCTCCGGGGAAGGGCATCCGGTCGGCGAGCCGGGAGAGCAGGGCTCGCGCAGCCACTGGCACAAGCTCGAGCGATGGGCGACCGACCAGCTCGGCGCGGGGCAGGTGCTTTACCGGTGGTCGACACAGGACCTCTACTCAGCTCGACCGGCTTCCGTTCATCGGCGCACTCGACGAAAGCTCGAGGATCTTCACTGCGACCGGCTTCGGCGGCTGGGGCATGACCGGCGGCACCGCTGCCGCGATGCTTCTCCGCGACCTCGTCGAGGAGATCGAGAATCCATGGGCTGACCTCTACAAGCCCGGCCGGTTCGAGCTGAAAGCCGTACCGGCGCTCGTGGGCAAGGGCGCGCACGACGCCAAGCGCTTCGTCGCAGACCGCCTCGGCCGGGACGGCGATGACATCGCGGAGGTCGATGCGGGCACCGGCCAGATCGTCCACATCGACGGCGCGAAGCTGGCCGTCTCCCGCGAGCGCGACGGGTCGCTCCACGCAGTCAGCGCTGTCTGCACCCACCTCGGCTGCATCGTCAGCTGGAATGACGCAGAGCACAGCTGGGACTGCCCCTGCCACGGCTCCCGCTTCGCACCCACTGGAGCCGTGCTGGACGGCCCCGCGACGAAACCGCTTGCGGACAAGAGCGACCTCCTCGCCTGAGCAGAGCACGGCCTAGCGTGGAGCGCCCAACCCCACGATCTCCAGCACGGGCCGGGCGACTAGCACCGCCGCTTCACGGGTATGCCGTCGACATGGCGCCGCCGGGGGATTCCCGGGAGTCGCTCTTCCACCGAGCGCTGCCGGTCTATTACGGGCTGCTCCTCGCCATCCTGACCGTCGTCGCGGTCGTCCTGGTGTTCATGATTCGCCACGTCCTGCTCGTCCTGTTCGTGAGCGTGCTCTTCGCCGCGGCTCTGACCGGGCCCAGCGAGTGGCTTCATCGGCGCTCTCGCCTGCCGCTCGGGCTGTCGGCGGTACTGATCTACATCGCGTGCTTCGTTCTCATCCTCGGCATCGGCTGGGTCGTCGTGCCCCCTCTGCTGGGTCAGGTTGTCGCGTTCGCCGACCGCGCACCTGAGTACGCCGAGCGCTACGAGGGAGTCCGTGAGGCCTATGCCGAGCTTCGGGCCGACTTTCCGGCGTTGCCGCCGTTCGAGGAACAGCTGTCGCGGCTCGGAGACGCGATCCTCAACCGGGCGGGCGAACGGGCTGCGGCGCTTCCGGGCGACGTCTTCTCGATCTTTCTCGACCTGCTCGCGGTGTTCTTTATCTCGTTGCTCCTCCTGACGAACCGGCTGCGGATCCGCGACTTCGTCCTGTCGTTGACGCACCCCGATCATCGGCGTCGCGCCGGCTTCGTCCTCGACCGGACCTGGCTGCGGATCGGCGGGTACCTCCGGGCGAAGGTCATCGTGATGGCGATCGTCGGGGCGCTCACGTACGTCTCGCTGATCGTGATCGGAGTGCCATTCGCGATCCCGCTCTCCGTGATCGTGGCCTTCGGAGAGCTGATCCCACTCGTCGGCAGCTGGCTCGCGCGTATCCCGCTCCTCGCGATCGCCGCGCTCGACAGCCCGCGAACGTTCGTGCTGACGTTCGTGGCGTCGATCGTGATCCAGAACCTGCAGGGGTACGTGATCTCCCCGCTCGTCGAGGGCGACCAGCTCGAAATCCACCCGTTGCTCGTGTTCGTCGCGGTCCTCGTGGGCGCCTCCCTCGGCGGGGCAATCGGCGCGTTCGTCGCCGTCCCCGCCGCGGCGATCGTCGACCTGGTCGTGCGCGAAGTCGTCGTCCCGTGGCGCCGTGCGCAGCTCAGGGGCTCCGCTGCGGCTGCGCCGCGCCGACCTACGGCCCACGCACCGTAGCGCGCGACGCCGTTGGCCGGTTGCGGCGAGCGCAGGTTCGGTCAGCGGTCGCCCGAGTCAGCAGCGAGGCGGCAGGAGGCGACGCTGAGCTTCTTGCGCGTCACCGAAACGCAGAGAAATCTCTCGCCGCGGCCCACGGTCGTGAGCCGGCGACCGAGGAAACCGCGGTCGCCGGCTCCGCTCGTCTGGCTCTAGTTTTCGAGGTCGCCGCGCCAGGAACCGGTTTCGCTGCCGCGCGACTCGATGAACTCCTTGAACGACTCCAGGTCACCCTTCACGCGGCGGCTATCCATCCCAGCGGCGCTTCCGACGGACTCCTTCATCCCCTCGGGCTCGTAGTCCATCTGCACCATCACCTTGGTGCGTGATTCGTCGAGCTTGTGGAAGGTGACGACACCGTTCGGCCCAACCTTGTCGACAGCCTTCCAGGCGATGCGATGGTCGGGATGCTGCTCGGTGATCTCTGCATCCCACTCGCGCTTCTCGCCGCCGATCTCCGCGACCCACCGTAGGTGGGTGTCGTCCTTCTGCTCGACGCGCTCGACGCCGTCCATGAAGCGGGGGAACGACTCGAACTGGGTCCACTGGTTGTAGGCAGTGGAGACGGGGACATCGATCTCGATTGACTCCTCGATCGTCTTCATTCGACTACCTCCTGCAGAGGGAACACGTTCCGGTTGGTTCATTCCCATGTCGGCCCTCACGGGAAACGTCTGGCGAGACGAGATCCGGTCGGATGCCTTTATCCCGTCGGTCGAACGTGTCGACCGAAGCGCTCCTTCTTCAGGGGACGTTGTGCGGATGGTCGCGGGCGACCAGACGCGACCTTCGGCCATGAATGGCGTGACCGAGGCTTGGCGTCTCACGGCACACCCACCCACGGTTCGTTTCGCCCACGATGCGCGGGGGAAGAAGGACAGCCATGTCAGAAGCGGTAAGGCCTGAAGACGACACCATCAAGCCGAACGACGACGAGCCGGACGACGACGAGTACGACGGCCCCGACCCGGAGATGGATGAGCGGGGCGACGGCTCGGACGAGGATCAGGGAACCTGACCGGACGACGAATCAGGAGCGTGACGTTGTCGCGCGACGGTGGCGATCGGGTCCGCCGGGGGCTCGGCGTTCCTCGGTTCGGCGTCTCGAAGGATCAGGTGCGCGCGTACGCGCGGAGGACAAGGCCGCCGCTGAGCGCGATGAGCGCGGTCCCGACGTTGAGCGTCGGCACGATCCCGATGATCTCGGCGGCAAGTCCGGCGACGGCAGCGCCGGCGAGGCTCAGCAGGCCGAGCGTCGCGTTCAGCGAGCCGAAGACTCGTCCGCGGAGCTCGTCTGGCACGCTCTGCATCGCGAGCGTCTCGACGCCGAGGCTCGAGGCGACGGAGGTCACCCCCACCACTGCAGACAACGCCAACGCGAGCACGACGGAGGGGAGGTTGTAGCGCAGCGCGAGGGCCGCGCCGGCGACCACCGAGCCCCAGCCGATGAGGTCGCGTGGCGTGAACCGCCGTCCGAACCGGCCGACGAGGAGGGCTCCCGCGATGCCGCTGGCGGCGTGCGTAGTCAGGATCCAGGCGAACACCTGGGGCCCTTGGCCGAGCACGTCGCGGACCCAGGCGACGGTCAGCGGGTCGAGCATCGTGCCACCGAGCGTCATCAGCCCCAACACGAGGAAGAGCAGCGCGATCGTGCGGTCGCTGCCGACGAGGCCGACGCCTTCGAGCCACTCCCGCCAGAAGGACTCCCAGGCGGACGAGGCCTGGACGCGCACATGCGGTAGCGGCGACGCGGCAATCGGTGCGATGAGCACCGCTGCCGCGGCGAAGCTCACCGCGTCCACGACCACGACCGCCTCCAGACCCGCGTAGGTGAGGAGCACGCCGCCGAGCGGGACGCCGGTGAGCCGGGCGATCCGGTTGTTCAACGTGTTCAGCGCGTTGGCCGCCAGCAGCTCGTCCGGGCCGACGAGGCTAGGCAGGAGCGCGCTCTCGGCCGGCGATGAGAAGGACGAAATCACGGACTGCGCCGCCGCGACGGCGAACACGACCCACAGCCATCCCTCCCCCGGCACGAGCAAGAGCAGGGCGACTACCGCGGCCTGCAGGAGGTTCGTCCAGACAAGCACCCGCTTCCGGCTCCAGCGGTCAACGAAGACCCCGGCCACTGAGCCGAGCAAGACCGAGGGCGCGAGTCGAGCAACGATCATCCCGGCGGTCGCGACGGTGGATCCCGTCTCTTCGTAGACGAAGAACGGGAGGGCCGCGTTCAGGACCCAGTCGCCCGCAACGGAGACGAGACCACCCGTCCAGAGCAGCGCGAAGTCGCGGCGGCGAAGAACGGAAAACACCGCTCGGCGAGGTCAGTGCGTCGCGAGCACGCGCAAGGTGTGCCGCGCGAACAGGACGTCGAGAGCGGCGCCTCCCCGCACGGCCTCGAGCCGGACGAGCGTCGCCTCCTCGTTGCCGTAGGCGAGGTCTCGCTCGGGGAGCGTCCGCACACGCGTGTGCTCGGCACGGAACGCGCGCGCCTCGGGTCGCGACTGCGCGAGACCGACCACCGACGACCAGACCTCCTCGCCGCAGGCGCGGCAAGCACCGTGCAGACCGCGACGGCGACCCTCGCGATGGTGTCGAACCCGGATCGAGCGCCCACAGCACGTGCAGTCCGCCTCGCCCGCTCCCAACGGAAGTACTCGCCCGACCAGACCGCAGCCCGATTCAGGATCGCCGCGGGCCGGACGAGATCGCCGACAACCCGAGCGAAGGACGGGTTACGGAGATCGTACGACGCAGACGCCGGCGAGCACCCAATGCAGCCAAAGAGGACGGCGTTCTCGTCGCGGCGCATCTGCAGCCGGCGGGCGCCGCACCCCGGACACCAGACTCGCGTCTCGCGCCACGCGTCGCCGGGATCCGCGTCGAGCAGCGTGCGAAGCAGCGCACGACCCGGCTGATTCGCATCGAGACGGCTTCTTCGGAGAGTCCGTGGCGGACGGCGATCTCGGCATGCGGCAAGCCGTGGACGTAGTGAAGAACGACCATGTCGCGAGTCGCGCCCGACAGGCGCGCGAGCGCGCGCTCGAGCTCCTCGTCCAGCTCGTCGTGTCCGAGATCATCCCCCGTGCAGTCGGGCAGCTCCGCGTCGAGATCGCCGACCAGGACACTGTCGCGTCCCCGCCGCCGCGCCCAGCGGTAGCAGACGTTGCGCGCGATCGCGCTCAGCCACCGGTCGGCCCCACTCGGTTCCCGGAGCTTGTGCCGATGGCGCCACGCCTCGAGCAGCGTCTCCTGCGCCAGATCCTCGGCGACTGCCTGATCGCCCGTGATGGAGGCGCAGAGCCGGACCAGCCGCCGACGCTCCGAATCGAGCCACGCTCCCTCGCCCAGCATCGCGCTCACGATCACATATCGCGCCAGCGGCACGCGAACCAACGACTTTTCCCGCGCGGTTCGCTTTCCGGGGACATCCCCGCCGAGGCTCTTCATCTCAAGCGACGGCCCGTCTGCTGCGCCTCTCTCGGCCGCACCGGTCAACGGTCACCACGACGGCCAGACGCGGAAGTCCCGTGGCGGCCGTCGGAGACGGCCGCCACGGTGGATCCATGCCCCCCGGTTATTGCTCGTCAGCGCTTCCCTCCCGCGCGCGAGCGCGATCGAGACGTACGCGTCGTCCTCGAGCGCTTCTGACCGTTGCCTGCCGCGACGACGCCCGTTGGCTCCTTCGGGAGTCCCGCGCGCTCACGAAGCCTGGTTGCGATCTCGGCGATCTCCTCGGGCGCGTAGTCCGGTGCGAACACCGCCGGCTCGGGTGGGAGATCCCTGGGCGGCACGCCCTCCGGTGCCTCGTCCACGACCGTGAGCTCCTCCCCCGTCTCGGGGTGAGGTCCGTTGAACACGGCGGCGAGCTCCAGGTAGTCGCTGGGCGAGAAGCGGTAGAGCCGCAGGTGGTCGCCGCGCTCGATGTGCGGCTTGCACTCGGGGATCTTGTCCGTCGGGATGCGCGGCGACGGAAAGAGCTTCATCAGGTCGGCGCCAGTGAGGTTCTCGAGCGCGCGCGCGTAGGCGACCTGGTGAACGCCGCCGCGCACGAGCAGGTAGCCGGTCAGGGCTCGCGCCACGGGATGCTCCACCATTTCGTACACCTTGAGCTTGTTGTTGCGCGCACCGGTCTCGAGGAAGAAGTTGTGCGTCAGGTCCTCGACGAGGTCGCCGGACGAGAACACGTTCAGGCCCGTCCAGGGCTTCCCTGTCGAGTCCTGGGGTAGCGCCCCCAGCCCACCCGCGATGAAGTGCTGCGGGTTGCCGACGCCCTTCACGCCGGCGAGCGGAGCGTCCAGCGTCCGCGAGTTGCGCGCCCTGCCGTTGCTCTTCGCCGAGGCGCCCGTGAGCATGGTGTTCACGGCCGTAGCGACGAGCTCGACATGCCCGAACTCTTCGGCGGCGATGTTCGCAACGAGGTCGTAGAACGGTCGCGCCCCCTGCCGTCCACGGAAGTTGAACGACTGAAACGTGTAGTTGAGGAACGTGGACATCTCGCCGAAGCGCCCACCCATGAGCTCCTGAACAGCGGCCGCACCAGCCGGGTCCGGATCGGTCGGCGGCGGCAACTCCGTGGCAATTCGGTCGTAACGAAGGATCATCGTCGTGCCTCCTGTCGGGTGTCGTGCGCGCGACTTGCTCGATGTCGCGAGCTCGGACACCGGTTCTTTCGCGCGCCGGTGAGGCGCCCCGGGCAATCCGTTCCTGTCCGGGGCGCCTCGCTGGGGTCGTTCCTAGGACGCAACCTGCTCGTCGCTGGCGTCGGACTGCACGCGCTCCTTGAGGTCCGAGGCCAGCTCCCGTGTCTGCTCGGTTCCCTCTTCCTTCACGGTTTCGAGCGCGCTCTGCGCAACGTCCTTTCCGCGCTCAAACGCGTCATGCCCGGCTTCTCTCGCCGTGTCCTTGATCTCGGTGGCCAGCTCGCCGATGTGCTCGTCCTCGAGCCTTGTCGAGGGAAGTAGTAAGCCCACCAAGAACCCGACTGCCCCGCCCCCGACGACCAGCCCAAGCGGGTTGCGCTCGGCGGTATCCCTCATCGAGCGAAGCCGCTGCTTGCTCGGAACCACCGTTGATGCGGCCGAGGTCACCGACTCCGTGACTCCTCTCACCTTTGATGTCACTGCTTCCTTCTTCTCGTCGACGTAATCGTCGAGCCGGGCGCCCACGTCTGTCTTGTAGGAGAGTGCCTCCACCTCTTCGCCAACGCGGGCACGTGTCTGCTCTATGTCCTGCCTGATTTCGCCTGTTCCTTGACCCATTGGACGTCCTCCTGGACGGTCTCGATCGTTTGCTCTGGTAGTGGTGTGCCGATCTCCTCGACGCGCTCCTTGCCCGTGATCGCGAGGATCGCCGCGACCGCGCCGAGCACGATCCCCGTGATGAGGGCGGCCAGCCACGCATCGAGGAAAAGGCTCAACAGCAGGACGAGGAAGGCTGTGAGGGCGCCGGCCGCAGCAAGGGCGACGACGCCGGCGGCACCGATCATCCCCAGCCCGGGAAGCGCAATCCTGCCCTTCTCGCGCATCTCCGCCTTCGCCAGCTCCAGTTCCTGACGAACCAGCAGCGACAGATCACGGGTCAGAGCGGCCGCCACGTCTCCGATCGGCCGATCGTGGAAATCGTTCGCCTGGTGACTCGACATGCCCGCTCCTCTCAGTACGCCGTTCCGGCGGTCTGCCGAGGTGTGCGCGCGACCAACTCCGCGTCATCAGACCGCCCTGAGTCGCCGACCCGCTGGTATGGGGTCGTCGTCGAGGTTCCCGAGGATCCTTCGTAACGGCTTTCGGACGACGCCTTGAAAACACGCGAGGCGACGAAGCCCGCCGCCGCCGCCGCGCTCGTGACCATCCAGGGCCGGTCGCGGACGAAGCGCTCCGCGTCCCGCAATATCTCCTCGCCCCGCGCCCTCTCGAGATAGTCCCCGGCCCGCTTCAGCCGATCCGCGACGGCGGACGTGATCCGCTCGACATCCACCTCATCCGTCCCCTGTGACTGCAGCGTCTGGCCAGATCGGCGCACCGCCTCTGCCAGCGAGCGAGCCTGTCGACCCACCTGGGTCGTCCGCTCGTCGAGTTGCTCCCGGAGCTCTCGACGTCCGCTCTTCTTCGCTCGTGTTGCCTGGTCGGAAACGGTCTCGGAGAGACCACCCATTGCCTCCTGTGCGCCGGTCGTCCCGGCTTGAACATCACTCATCTCACCCTCCGCTCGTTGGTCTGCGGCCTGCGTGGAGCTCCGCTGTGAGACGAGCGGTTACCCAGCCGATGGCACGCGAAACACCAGTGAGCAGCGGACGAGGTGTAAGCCTCGCGGCGTGCTCAGTACGTCAGCAATCGACGAGGAAGACCAGTCGGACCCTGTGAGCACGGCCGCGGCGAACGGGACCGTCGCCGCGCTAAACGGATTGGGTCGTGGCGCCAGCCTGGGGGGATGGATCGCCTAGAGCGGTGGTTATGACGAGCCGCAGCTCGGTTTGAGGGCTGCGACCGTGGGCGAGCCCGACCAGATAGGCGATGAGTGGGGCGTTGGTCCTGTCGCCGCTCGCATGGGCAGCCTCCCGCGCCAGCTCGAGAAGCGCCTCGATGTCACCCGGTGACAGCGTGAGATCGCCTGACCCTTCCACCGAAGCCTCCAGCCGCCGTTGGGCGGCCTCGAGCCAGTCCAGCATCCTGTGAATCTAGACGGCCTGACCAGCTGGTGTGCTCCTAGCGCCCTCCCGTGAGGCTGGCCGGCGGTCGACCCGTTCCTAAAGAGCTTGGTGCCCACGTGTGCGATCTGCTAGCGGGCTTGGGTGGACGCCATGCATGGGGCGGGGGTGATGAGGGTAGTCCGCGGCTTATGCGGTTGCGGAAGTTCGCGGTCAGCGTCGGGTCGAGCCTCTGGTTCCTGCCGGTCATGTGCGTCCTCGTTGGGGCGGCGATCTCCTTCGGCACGATCGCGCTCGACCGGGCATTCGACTACGAGGCGATCCCGCAGGTGATCGTCGGCCGCCCCACGTCGGCGACCGCGATATTGACCACGATCGCGGTCTCGATGGTGAGCCTGGCCGCCCTCGTTCTGACGATCACGATGGTCGTCGTCCAGCTGGCGATGGGGCAGTTCTCGCCCCGGATCGTGCAGCGGATCCTCCGCGACAAGCCCAGCCAGCTCGCGATCGGGCTCTTCGTCGCCACGTTCGTCCACGCCGTGCTGACCATCCGCGAGGTCCTCGACAAGGGAGATGGAACCGGACAAGTCCCTGGGATCGCCGTGGCGACGTCGTACATCCTCGTGCTCGCGAGCATCGCCGCGCTGGTCATGTACGTGCATCACATCGGCCAGTCGCTGCGCGTCTCCGCCTTGATCGAGCTGGTCGGCGACGATACGCGGAAGCTCGTCGACCGCCTGTACCCGGACGCAGGCCCGCCGCTTGCGATTGACGTGGAGGCGCCGCACATCGTTGAGGCGCCCGAATCCGGTGTCGTCACGATGATCGGAACCGACGCGCTCGTGGCCGAGGCCGAACGCGCCGGCTGCGTGCTAGAGCTCGTTCCGGCGCTCGGAGCGTTCGTCCCCGCAGGAGGAGCGCTCTTCCTCGTCCACGGCGATCCCGCGGGCCTGGACGAGAACCGCCTCCATGAGGCGCTGAGCCTGAAGCTCGAGCCCACCCTCGACGAGGACGTCGCCTACGGGATGCGGCTACTCGTCGACATCGCCGAGCGCTCGTTATCCGAATCGCCCTTCCAGGATCCGACGACCGCCGTACAAGCGATCGACCGGCTGCACGACATCTTGAGACAGCTCTCACGTCGCCCGTTCCCCGACGGCCGGATCGAAGACGAGCGTGGTGAGCTGCGCCTACTGATGACGACGATGACGTGGGACGACTACGTCCATTTGGCGTTCGACGAGATTCGGATGGCCGGTGCGGGCTCGCTTCAGGTCTCACGGCGCCTCGTCGCCGCCCTGACTGACCTCCGGCGAATCACGCTGCCGTCGCGCGTCGGGGTGCTCGACGACCAGCTCGAGCGGCTCCATGCCGCAACCAAGAACGCGATGGTCGACGAGCGGGACATCCGGCTGGCCCTTGATCCCGACCGTGAGGGACTCGGGGCCGCCGCGCACTAGCGCGCGGAGGTTATCGGGACTCGATCTCGCCGGGACAGAAAGGGAGCTCGAGGCGGGTCCCGCAATTGGCCGTCAGCGACATCACGCCGTCGCGCGCATCAAGCCTGCTACCGCACGCACTTCATCCAGCCGCGACCCACCCTCGCCCACCATCCGCACGACGGGCGGCGTTTCGTCACGCTCGAACGTCGAGGTTTGGGTCAGCGACCAAACGGCAATCGCCGGCTTCATGGGCACGACGTTTCTCCTCGCCGGCCTCCTCTTCGCGATAGGCATAGGAACGATGTTCGTCGCACCGTGGGTTGGCGGAGGGTTGCTCCTCGTCGCGCTGATCGTCGGTGGCGTCGGCCTTGCTCTGGGCGGAGCTGCCGCTGCAACTGATGCCGACATCCCCGCGCGGGAGCGCGAGGACGTCGAAGCACCGCATCTACCCGGCCCAGACTGACGAGTCGCATTCGCAACGCACGTCGCGAGAAGACGGCGTGCAGGGGAGCGGAACCCCTGTTCTGCTCGGGAAGCATGTGGGCGGCACACTCGGGGTCCCGGTGCATTCAGCAACCGGGTGAATCAGCCAGATCCCACTACTTCCTCTCGGTTCCCGCCGCGAGGATCACGTTCCTCCGCAACAGCACCCGCAACACCGATCTTCTCGACGATCACGAACTTGCTCGACTCACGAACGATCCGGCCGATGCCCGGGCCGACGATCTCATGTCCGAGCGCACAGAGAAAGAAGCGGGGTCCTTGCCGCGCAAGCTCGTACTCCGCAAGCGAGAGCCGAAGGATCTTCAGACACTCCTCGCGGCCGCACTCGCACACGAACGGCATCGTGAACGTGGTGACCTCGTGCGTCAGCACCGCCTCTTCGATCCGCTCGTTGGCATCCCGGAAGCGCGATTCGTTCTCGGCGATCCGTCGCGCGACAGCGGATGAGACGTGTTCTCCTGAACGCGGATCAGTCACTTCCGCGAGCCGTTGAGGCAAACCGGGCTTCTTCTCGACGACGACGAAGTCAGCGCGACGGTCTACCACCGTCTCGACGTCAGGCGCCTCATGCCCGGGCTTGATCAGAAAGCGATGCGGATCGGTCCGGACCGCGCCGTAGTCCTCGGCGTCCACCATGAAGACCTCGGCGCAAGTCTCGAAGCCACACTCGCACACGATCGGGAAACGCTTCGCTTGCGCTCCGAAGGTGTTCAGCGACTCGATCTGCTCGTTCGTCTGCCGAAACGCTGCTTCGTTTCGTGCGATCCGCACCTGCCGCTCCTCCGTCGGTACACGAGTGCGCTCGAGCATCGGGCTTGACATTCCCCCGAGCCGAACCAAACAAACGCCCCCCGCGTGACGGGGGACATCCGCCCGGCCGGCCCCGGCCTCCACGTGCCTGGGCGTACATCGAAAATCGTGGTTGGGGCATTGTCGCGGGTGAGACTCCTACGCCTGGCCGCCCTTCAGTGCGTCCCGTGCGACGGTCAGATCCGAGGCGAGCTGCGCGCGCAGCTCGCGTCGCCGTTCGCCGGCGCGCAGGACCGCGGAGGGATGGATCGTGACGACCAACGGCTGGTCGAGCTCGGGCGGGGCCAGGACCTGCCCTCGCAACGCCGTGACCCTGGCGCTCCGGCCGAGCAGCGCCTGCGTCGCCGTCGCTCCGAGGCAGACCACGAGGCGTGGGCGGACGAGCGCGAGCTCGAGCCTGAGCCAGTGGTCGCAGGCTCGGATCTCGGACCAGCTCGGCTTGTCGTGGATCCTCCGCTTCCCCTGTGGGCGCCACTTGAAGTGCTTCACGGCGTTCGTCACGTACAGGCGGCGCTCCTCGATGCCGACCTCGGCGAGGACATCGCGGAGGAGCTGTCCGGCCGGCCCGACGAACGGCCGCCCGCGCTCGTCCTCGGCGTCGCCGGGCTGCTCGCCGACCAGCATCAACGTTGCCGTCGCCGCTCCCTCGCCGAACACCGTCTGCGTGGCATTCCGGTAGAGGTCGCAGCGGCGGCACGCGGCCGCATCCCTGCGCACCGCCTCGAGCTCTCGCTTCCGTGTCGTGAGCGTGCTCACCCGCCGCCTCCGGGGATCCGGCTCGCCTCGGTGAAGGACGACACGATCGATCGCCTCCCCCGGGGTCGGCGCCGTCAAACGCTCTCTGCGTGTTAGCGATTCGGCCGGAGGGGGAACGATCGTCGCTCTGATCCCAACGCGAAAGGCAGCGACGATGGCAGAGCTCACCAATCTCGACTCGAAGCTCGGAGAGGTCACTGGTCTGGCGATGGCCGCGCAGGCGGCAACGAAGAAGGTCGTCTCCCTGTGCAAGGACGATGGTGCGCAGGAGTTGATTCCCGACTTGGAGCGAATGAACAGCGAGGCGGCCGAGACGGAGCGGCGCTGCACGGAGCTGGCCGGCAGCCTGGACGGGAAGAAGACCGCGATCCTCGAGGAGGCGCAGGCGACGAAGAACAAGGCCTCCGAGATGATGTCGACGTATCTCGACGCCGACTCGGATGCGCTGGATGGGTTCGAGTTCCTGACGATGGCCGAGGCCGGCGAGGTGGGGCACTGGTCGGTGCTGAAGGTGCTTGCCGGAGCCGCCGGCAGCCAGCAGATCAACGATCTCGTCGAGTGGGCGCTCCCGATCCAGGAGCGGCACTTCGCAGGCGTGAAGCAAGCGAGCCTCAAGCTCTCCGCCGAGGAGGATCCCAACGAACCCGCCTAGGCACCGGCCAAAAGCAACCTCCGCGGTCGACATCGCCTTCGTCGCGCAGCGGCAGATCTCGTCGATCTCTCTCGCTGACGCCGCCGCGGAGCTCACGATGGCGGCGGCATAGCTCAGCGACAAGCTAAGCCCCGTTGGTGAGCGGGGGTCCAGCCCCAACGCGAGGCTTGCGACCAGGTACCCACCCTCCAAGAGCGATTATCGGGGGCGAGTCCGGTGCCCGCTCATCGCGAACGCGATCCGCTTCGCGCGCACGCGAGGACCATCGAAGTAACCAGGTGCTCGATTGAGTTACGCCGGCGCCAGCTCAGTCGCGACACTCACGCCGGAGTAGCACGCTTGCGACCATCGACGGCTCCCACTGACCCGTTGCTTGTCGAACGCGTCGGCCGCGCCTATCGTCCGCTACGCCGTCGGCCCTCGTCTAGCTCGGGGCTATGCTCGGCTGGTGGCAGAGGAGCAGGTGCTGATCGAGCGCGAGGATGTTCCGGTGATGTTCAAGCGCGTCGCCGACGAGCCTGACGCGATCACCCGCGGGATGGCCGATGTGGAGGAAGCGGTCGGCTTGCGCGGCAGGAAGTACTACGGCGCGTTCGACACGGATGGCGCCGAGTACCGCGTGTGCGTGGAGCTCCGGGAAGGTGACGATCCGGAGGCGCTTGGGCTGGAGGTGGGAACGCTGCCCGGCGGCCGCTATGCGCGCGTGCGGATCACCGGCGGGCCGCCCGAGGTCTACCGTCTGATCGGCCTGGCGTTCGAGCGGCTGTCACAGCGCCCCGATCGTGACCGGTCTCGTCCCGGCCTCGAGTTTTACCGGCGGCGGGACGTCATCGACCTGCTGCTGCCGGTCGTCTGACCCCACTGCTGACGCACTCGGACTGGAGCCACCAGCTACATGAACTGATCCGCGAATTCGTCGCCGGTCACAGGCTTCCGCCTGTCCGGTCTGCCGAACGCCTCCCTCCCCATCGCCGCATGACACCCCCCGCTGGAGGCGACTAAACGTTCTGATCGGGTTTCAGGAGGTCGAGTAGCTCACCGATCTCTTGGTCTGCTTGGGCGGGGTGTCGCATCGTGATTTGGCGGTTGATGGTGTAGTGGTTGCGTCTGCCGATGCGGGTGGTTTCGATGTAGCCCGCTTCGCTGAGGTCGGCGACGATGCGCTGTGCTGCGCGCTCGGTGATGCCGACCGCCTCGGCGATGTCCCGCGTGCGTACGTCCGGGTTGCGCACGATCGCGAGGAGCACCTGGGTGTGGTTGGTGACGAACCGCCACGGCTTGTCGGGGTCTCCGTTTTGTCTACTTGACATATGCGCCAATTTTTTCGTATTATTGTTGTCGTGTCTATGTAGTCCCCATAAGTTTAGCGCAGTTGGCACCGACTGAGGAGGGGGTGCTTGGTTATGGAGGCTCTGCGAGGTACCGAGGTCGCCCGGCAGTCGTCGGTACGGCGCCTGAACGTGGGCACGTCGATCGCGCTGCTGGGCAACGATGACGGCGACATTGCGATCCTCTGTGAATGCGGTCGCGACGACTGTACGTCCGAGCTGACGCTGAGTAGTACCGCCTACCGGAACATCCGCCGCCAGGGAAGCTGGTTTGTGATCGTTGACGGCCATGAGCGACTAGAAACCGATCGAGTCGTACAACGCAGCGACAGCTTCACCCTTGTCGAGGCGACGTAAGCTCCAAGCGCTTTCTGCGGTGCTCGGGCTCGAAGGAGGCGAAGGCCGGGAGTTATTCGTCCATCGCCGCGACGGGAGGTTCTCGGCCGGTTTGCCCTTGAGGACACGGCGGTAGGACGCTACGAGTCCGCACGCAACACCAAAGGAGGCGTCATGGGAATCGGCGCAACGAAAGTGCATGAGGTAATGACCGATCGCCCGCGCTGCGTGACCCCGGAGACGCCGGTCTCCGAGGCTGCACAGCTCATGGAGACAGAAAACATCGGCTCATTGCCGATTCTCGATGGTGAGCAGCTGGCCGGCATGGTTACGGACCGTGACATCGTCATCCGGGCAGTCGCGAAAGGAAAAGACCCGAAAGGGATGCCGGTCCGCGAGGTTGCGAGCCGTGAGCTCGTCACCGTCCAGGCGGACGATGACCTCTCGGAAGCTCTCAAGCTGATGGCGGGTCACCAGGTAAGGCGACTTCCTGTTGTGGACGAGGACAACAGGCTGGTTGGCATCCTGGCACAGGCAGACATCGCGTCCGAGGCGAAGGAGAAGGCAGTCGGCGAGATGGTCGAGGAGATCTCGAAGTCACCGACGGGTCCACGGCTGTAGAGCCAGAAGTGCCCGATCGGCGCGGAAACACGGCCCGGGCGTCGTCATGGGGCCGGGTCGCCGTGGTCGTCGGGACCGTAGTTCCACGTCTCTCGCGCGCACGGGCGAGGCTGGCACGACGCCCGCGATTCGGAACCGCAATGCCGCCTTCGGGCGGCATGATTCGAGCGGTCGGCGTGGCGGCGTTTCCCCCCGGAATCCCCCCGGAGCTGCCTGCCGACCGCTCTGTCGGGAGGGTGCCCGCATCCCGACCCGCGAACACTGGCCGATGGTCCAGACCGAAGTATCCGGCCGGACAGGAGCCGCTGACGCCGAACGTTGACTGCCCTCTGCGAGCGCAGTCGCGACGACTGTGAATCCTGAAGCCGCCCGTTGAGCCTGGCCACGATGCGCGTTCGTCGCCTCAGGACCTACGCCCGGCGCCAGGACGGCTGTCGGAGGATGAGGTGACGCAGGTCGTCGTCGAGTCTGCCGGGGGCACGCTCGATCGCCATGACGATCTGCTGGCGCTCCTCAGAGGTCAACGCGACGACCTGGGAGCCGAAGGTACGCGCAACGGTGAGTTTGCTCGCCAGCGTCTTGGGCAAGAGGCGGGCGAGCTCCGGGATGTGTCGATCCTCGATAGGGACGCCACCAAGCAACATGCCGCAGTTCTCCTCCCCATGTCTCGATTGGTCGCCCCGGCCCCTGCGCCCGAGCCGCCACGCGTCGGGCATCCCGCCGGTGTACGCGGCGAGGGAACATCGTGTTCGCAGCGGAGGGAGCTGCCGTCAGTGAGCCGAAAATGCCCGGCTGGCGCCGCCTTCAAACCCCGACCGGCCCGCCCAGCGTCCTTACGGAAGATGCGCAGCGGCGGCGCAGTTCGGCCGCTGCGGCCGCCGCGCCTGGGGCTATGCGGTGAGGGCGAGAGACTCGTCCACGTCCTCAACCATGAGCGAGTATGCGGCGAGGTAGTCGTCGACCATGCGCGCGTACGCGAAGTGCTCCTCCGCGTGGCGGCGCATCGCGTGCGGATCCAGGTCGTCCACGACCTGGAGCGCTCCCGGCAGCTCCTCCAGTGTCTCGCGATAGAGGCCCGTCAGTCCGTCGACGATGACCTCGGGTACCGATCCGCGGCGGGTGGCGACGACCGGCGTGCCACAGGCGGCCGCTTCGGCGAAGACGAGGCCGAACGGCTCCTCCCATTCGATCGGTGCGAGCAACGCGCGCGCGTCCCGCAGGAGCACGCACTTGTCGTCGTGGTCGAGCTCTCCGACGTACTCGATGCCGCCGCCGAGGTGTGGCCTGACTTCGGCGTCGAAGTAGGCTTTCTCGGCCGGCTCGCGGCACTTGGCGGCGATCCGCAGCTCCATGCCCGCTTCGCGGGCGATCGCAACGGCGTGGGCCGCGCCCTTCTCCGGCGACATGCGGCCCAGGAACGCGAGGTAGCCGTCGTGGCCAGCCCTGAACGGGAACCGCTCGACGTCGATTCCGTTGGGGCAGACCGCGATCCAGGGAAGGTGCGGCGCGGCGCGTTGCTGTGCACGCGTGAGGGAGATGAGCACGGCGTTCGGGTTGAACGCCAGTGCCGAGGAGTACAGGACACCGGAGTGGCCGAGCAGCGGCCCGTGCGCGGTGTGAACGAACGGTGTCTGGGCAGAGGTCGCGAGCGTGAGGGCGAGAAGGCCCGAGTGGTCGTGCACGAGGTCGAACTCGTCCGCCCGGGAGAGGCATGCGAGCACGTGCTCGAGCTCGACGGCCATCTGGCCGATCTCCACGCTCCGCGCAGTTGGATGGACGTACTCGAGCTTTGCACTGGTGCGCGAGTCGCCTGACGCGAAGACGGTGACGTCCACACCGCGCTCGACGAGCCCATCGGCTAGGAGCGCAACAATGGCCTCCGTCCCGCCGTACGCGGGGGGAGGGACGGGGAACCACGGAGGTGCGATGAGCGCCACCCGCAAGCCCGACCCGAATGCTGTCGTCAACGCCATGGCTCACCTAGCTAGCCCAGACGTTCGAGCGGCAAACACCCATGACAGCCGAGCACGTCAGTTCGCGCGCACGACCACCTTTTCCCCGGGCGTGGCCGACGCGTCCCAGACGGCGTCGAACGCCGAGATGCCTCCGACCTCGAGCCGGCCCACCCACTCTGGGAGCTCGGCGGGGGCATCCGAGACAAGGAGTCGCCCCACCGGGTCCGGGCGTATCCCGAGGAGAAGCTGCAGGCACAGCACAGGGGCGCCGGCTGCCCAGGCCTGGGGCCGCGCGGCGGTCGGATAGGCGATCGGGAACGGCGTCTGGCGCCGACTGAAGCCCGCGAACACCTCGGGCAGAGACCATTCGAACCACTGCGATGCCTCGAACAACGCACGCACAAGCGTTCTTGCGTCGTCCCAGAAGCCGTATCGCGAGAGCCCCCACGCGGCGATCGAGGTGTCGTGGGGCCACACCGTGCCGCGGTGGTAGACGAGGGGATTGAAGGCGCGGTCGGCGGTGCTCATCGTCCGGATCCCCCAGCCCGACGCCAGCTCGGGCGACCGCAACCGCTCCGCGAGGGCCGGGGCGCGCCGGTCCGGGACGATGCCGCTCCAGAGGAGGTGGCCGATGTTGGAGCACATGGCGTCCACCCGCTCCTTGCGGCGGTCGAGCGCGAGCGCGTAGTACCCGCCCCGCTCGTCGACCCAGAACGCCTCGTCGAACCGGGCGCGCAGCACTGCCGCCTCGGCTTCGAGCCGCTCGGCCAGAGGATCGTCGCTCCAGACCGCACGGGCCAGCTCCGCGAGGCGGAGCTTCGCGTCGTAGACGTAGCCTTGCACCTCGGCGGGCGCGATCGGCGCCTCGGCGAATCGGCCGTCCGCGAAGCGCTGCGAGTCACCGGAGTCCTTCCACGACTGGTTGAGGAGCCCGCGTGCCGAGCGTCGCTCGTACTCGACGAACCCGTCCCCGTCCTTGTCGCCCCAGGAGTCGATCCAGTCGAGCGCACGAAGCGCGGGCTCCCTGAGCCGGTGGATGAGCTCCGCGTCGCCGGTCCACCGCCACGTCTCCGAGAGCAGCACCAGATAGAGAGGCGTCGCGTCCACGGTGCCGTAGTAGGCGGGGAACCACGCGTCGGCGGCCCGCCCCCGCCGCAGCTCGTGGATGATCTTCCCGGGCTCCGCATCGATTGACGGGTCGTCGACGCGCGCCTGGAGCGCGGCGAGCGCCTCTAGCGCGCTCTTCGCGAGCTCCTGGCCGAGAAGCATGGTCTGCAAGCAGGTGATCAGCGTGTCCCTCCCGAACACGGTCATGAACCACGGCATGCCCGCCGCCGGGAGACGCCCCATCGTTCCGCTCGTCTGCATCCGGAGCGCCGCGAGATCGGCCAGCGAGCGCCCGATGGTCTCCTCGATGTTGCGCCATCCCGCCCGGACGCGAGGCACCTGCAGCCTCCAGGACTCGAGGGATTCGTGGACGCGCTCGACTTCGGTGCCGAAGCGCACCTCGACGACAGGAGGTGCGGCGACCTTCCCGTCCGGCGACGGCACGATGTCGAGGCGGAGAGGCCAGCTCTCGCCCGGCTCCAGCACAAGGTCGAAAAGCGCCTCGCCGTCGTCCGAGCACATGCATGGACGCGACAGGAGGATCTGCGTCCGCTCCATCGCATCCGCGGGTACGAGGACAATCTGGCGATCGCCGCCGTCGAGCTCGGTCGCAGCGCGCGGCGGAAGCCTCGGGGCGCGATCGGGATGCCCCAGCGCAAAGTCCCGCTCCTTCACGGCGAAGATGTCCGCGAAATCAGCTTCGAGCGTCAGCCCGAGCCGGAAGCTCGCCGGCACGATGCCGACATTCCGCACGAGGATCGTGTCGGTCATGCCGGTCGTGCCGACGAACCGCCGACGGTCGATGGCGATACTGTCCTGCGCCAGGGACGCCGTCACGCCGTTGCGGAGGAAGAACGCGGCCGAGAAGTACTCCACCTTCCCGGACGAGAGCAGGAGCGGGCGCGCGCCGTCGAGACGCAATTCGAGGCGAGACAGGAACCGGGTGTCGTCCGCGAACAGACCTGCCGTGCCCTGGCGGATGTCACCGAGGTCGTCGCAGAGGCAGAACGTCGAACCTTCAAGGATCGTCAGCATCGGATGGGCCGTACGGAAATCCGCGGGCGCTACGGCAAGCCTGCACGGAACACTCCGGAACGTCTACAGCGTTGCGTTCCGCACGAGCGACTTCCCGTCGCGCAGCAACGCTGCGATTTCCTTCAGAACGAGTCGCCCGAGCCCGACCGGTACCCCATTCCTGGAGTTGGCTACTTGGCGGCTGTGGATACCGGCTCGGCTCCCGGCGGGCGTCCTCCCTCGCGCTCTCTGCCGGCCAAGGTGAGTTGGCGCGCTCCGGTAACGGCGGTGGGGTGGCGCAATGCACGCCGCGGGCCAAGGTCTCTAGACGAACGCCGAGAGGGTGGGGCTCAGGTTGCGAACAGCGGCGCCGGCTCCTCGATCGGACCGGGCCAGTCGGTTGGCTCAACCGGCGCGGAGCTGTCCGTCGTCTCGCCATCGTGTTGCTCGAACATCGAGACGATCTCCGCAGCGCCGGATTCGGACCACGCCCCCGTCGCCACCAGTAATCGCACGACGTCGTCCTCGTCAACGCCGCGGCTCAGCAACTCCGCCACGAATCCCGGTGTCACGGCGATGCTGCTCATGGTTCTCGCTCCTTGTGTGCGCGCGGTACTACCCGCTTCGTTCGCACGTGAATCGCGTCGCGGGCGAATGACTTCAGATCCTGCGGTAGCGGGCCTCGCTGATCGAGTACATACCGAAGGCAATCAGCCCCGCGGCCACGAAGCCCAGGAGCCAGGGGCCGTAGTCGGCCTTGAGGACCTTCGTCAAGGCGCCGTCCAGACCGACCGCCTCGCTCGCGTCGAACTCGTAGGCCGCCTTGAGCAGGAACCACCCGACCAGCCCGAAAACGACAGCCCGCGCGACGTGGCCGATCGTGCCGATCAAGGTCACCCACGTCTCCAGACCCGGGGACATCTCTCCGGTCTTGAGCTCCTCGAGGAAGGTCTGCCGAACCCCTTTGACGAGCTGGTAGGCGGCGACTCCCAGCATCACGATCCCCGCGAGCCCGACGAGCCAGCGGCCCGCGGGCCAGTCGAAGACGCCCGCGGTCGTCTGCTTGGGCTTCGACGACGCACCGGCCGCTGACGAGCCCGTGAGCAGCTTGACCGACGCGATGCAGAGACCGCCGTACACGAGGCCGCTCCCCAGGCCGCCGAGCCGCTCGAGCGTGCTGTCCGAGTCCTCCGGACCGTGACCGAGCGCGGCGCGGAAGAGGCGCCAGATCGCGTAGCCCCCGAGGCCAATCGCAAGGAGAAAGAGAAGGAGCTCACCGAACGGCTGGTTCGCCACCGTCCGGATCGCGCCCTGCTGGTTGGTCAGCTTCCCGGTATCGCTGACGGCGACCTCGAACGCGAAGAGCCCGATGATGCCGTAGATCAGGCCTCGCGCCACGAAGCCGGCGCGCGAGAGCACCTCGAACGCCGTGGAACGTACGAACCCGCCGCCGATACCCCGGGCGGCCTGAACGGGTGCTGGGCTGACGTTGCGCGCCACGTGGCCGACGTCTACCCACTTTCGGGGCGCCCCACTCGCCTCGATGCCGAACTCGGGCCGGCGCATCCCTCGTCACCCGTCGGGCCGCCTCCGAGTGCAGGTACGCGTGCCCGGGTCCGACAGTCGTCGTGCCATCCTCCTCGTCATGCTCGAGATACACGACGCGCGTCTCAGGACCGCGTACAAGATGGTCAGTTCGTACGCGCTTCTACGGGCGTTCGGGTTGACTTGGAGCGCGCTCCGGGGAGCGTCTCTGCTGCTGTTCCCGAGCTTGTCGCTGGCGTTGTTGCGTGAGCTGTTTGACGAGCAGGTTGTGAAGCTCGATGAGCCCGGAGGGCGTGTCGTCCGCAAGGGCGGCGACGACGCGCTCTCGGTCTGCGTGAGTCAGCGCAACGATCCCATTGTCGTTGGTGACGGCCCGCTCGAGCTTTGCGGCGAGCTCACCGTCGAGCATCGTCGCGAGCAAGCGGACGTTGGCGGGGCGGACGGTTGCGCCGGCGACGTTCACGAGTCGGTGGGCTCGACGACGAGCGTGCAGACGAAGCGCCGGGTGTCTCCGACGTCCTCGCGGCGGACAGACCACTCGAGATCATGGATGATGTTCGACTCCCCGTCGATGAGCAGCACCCCATCAAGATGGGGCTCGCCGTCCCCGCTGTTGAGACGATGCTCGGTTTGGTCCTATTCGCCGTCTCGACGGAAGACGAGCTGGAAGCGGCTCATCGCCTTCCTCCTTTCGCTCGACCGGCGCAGTGGCCAGGAGCAGTCAGAGCGGAGGAAGAGCTGTCTAGTTGAGGAGATTGTACCCCTTACGTTCGCGACGTCCGGCCGCCGTCCGCCCGCAGCCGGTCCCTCCCCGCGGATTCGACGGCGTTTCCGCGGCCCAGCCGACGATCGGGTGCCGCGAGACGCCTACCACTTGTTGCTCGCAAGGCCCGAGTGCGCTCGGTGCCGGACCACAGGCTCGATTCCGCCAGCACCGCAAGTCGGAGGCAGGCTCGTAGTCAGTCGAGGCAGCCTCGGTCGGTGCGATCAGGTTCCAGAGATTGGACAAGGATCTGACGCGGTGGCCGGACACCGCGGGCATTCGGCGCGACCTCCGACGATGCGAGTTGGGGTTCGCAACCCGCCGCCGCCCACCCCGAACGACCCGCACCCCTGGCCGCGAGCGATGGGGCGGTTCAGAATCACGCCGACCGGGCGGCACCGTTCCCAAAGGAGGAGAGCGATGCGTGAAGGCAGGTTCCTACGACTCGGCGGCTACGTGTCCGGAGGGGTGCTGACCGTTCTCGGCATCGTGCGGCCCAGCCACTCGGGAACCCCCGATCCGATCGCACGAAGTTGACGAGGGACGACGAGGCAGCCGCTCCCGCGCCGGGAGTGGAAGGTGAGACGGCGTACGGGCACTCGGCGCCTTTTCGGCCCGCGCGCAAGGACCCGCTGCTCACCCGCGTCGTTCCCGTCTCGCAGGACGTTCCCACGTATCGTCCGGCGAGTGCCGCGCGCGACCTCCTGGCCGGGCTGACAGTCGCAGCGCTCGCCGTGCCGTCGGCGATGGCCTACGGCCAGCTCGCCGGGCTCTCTCCCGTCAACGGGCTGTACGCGCTTCTGCTCCCGACCGTCGCCTACGTCTTTCTCGGCTCCTCGCGCCGGCTCGTGATCGGGCCGGAGGGCGCGACCTCGACCCTGGTCTTCGCCGCGATCCTTCCGCTAGCCGCGGCGGGGAGCGAGGAGGCGGTGGAGCTCGCGTCGATGCTCGCCCTGCTCGTCGGCGGGTGCTTTCTCCTGGCTCGCGTGCTCCGGATCGGCTGGATCGCCGACTACTTCTCGCGGCCCGTGCTCATCGGGTACCTGCACGGAATCGCTATCACGCTCGTGGTCGCGCAGCTCTCCAAGCTGCTAGGACTGGACGTCGACGCGAGCGAGCCGCTCGACCGGCTCTGGGAGATGGCGCAGGAGCTCGACGACGTCAGCGGCGCCACGGTGGCGCTGAGCGGCGTCGCGCTCGCCGCGCTGATCTGCCTTCGTCGATTCCTGCCCATTCTTCCCGGCGCCCTGATCGTCGTCGCCGCGGCCATCGGCGTCTCGTGGGCGTTGGACCTCGGCGACCATGGGATCGCGCTCGTCGGGCCCGTCGAAGGCGGCCTGCCGCGCCCGACCTTCCCAACTCCACCGCTCGGCGACGTCGTCGAGCTCCTCCCCGCAGCCGCCGGTCTCTTCCTCGTGGCGTTCGCGGACGAGATCCTCACCGCGCGGGCGTTCGCGGGGAAGCGCCGGGAGCACGTCCGCGCATCGCAGGAGCTCCTGACGATGGGCGTGGCGAATGCGGCGGCCGGACTGACACAGGCGTTCTCGATCGGGGCGAGCGGCGCGCGAACCGCCGTGAACGACGCGATGGGCGTCCGCACCCAGTTCGCCGGCCTCTTTGCCGCGGGCGCCGTGGTCGCGATCCTGCTCTTCCTCACAGGTCCGATCCAGTACCTCCCACAGGCGATCCTCGCGTCGGTCATCGTCGTCGCCGGGATCGGCATAGTCAACCGGGCCGCCTGGAAGGCGCTGGCGGCGATCGACCGCGTCGAGGTCGCGATCGCCGGCGTGACGACTGCCTGTGTCGTGTTCTTCGGAGTTCTCGAGGCGCTCGTCGTCGCCGTCGGACTCTCGATCATCGACACGGTGCGACGGAGCGCCCAGCCGTACGACGCGGTGCTCGGTTGGGTACCCAGCATCCAGGGCTACCGGAACGTCGCGATCCACCCATCGGCGCTGGTGACGCCGGGCGTCGTCGTCTACCGGCTGGACGATCGGCTCTTCTTCGCGAATGCCGGCTACGTCAAGGGACGCGTCCGCGAAGCGATCCGGGCCGCGCCCACCGAGACGTCGTGGTTCGTGTTCGACGCGGAGGCGGTGAACCACGTCGACTCCACCGGCATGGAAGCGCTGCTCGACCTCGCCCGCGACCTGCGGCAGGAGGGCATCAGGCTCGTCGTCGCACGCCTTCGAAGCCGGATGAAGCCCGACTTCGACGTCGCCGGCCTGACCGACGAGATCGGAGCCGAGCACTTCTACCCGTCGGTCAAGCACGCGGTCGACGCGTTCGAGGGGACGACGACACGGCCGATGAGCTGATGCCGTTCGATCCGCGGATGGTGGGAAACGGCCAGAATCCCTTGCGCGCGCTCGCGCTCACACGGGTTTGTCAGTCAAACCCCGGCGATACCGGGGTGGGTACCCGAGGCCGGGCTGTCGAGGGACGGCCGGGCTTCGTGTCGGGTGCAGCGATCAGGAAGGGAGATCCGATGAGCACACTGACCATCGACCTCTTCAGCAGTCTTGACGGATACGGCGCGGCGGACGGGTGGCCCGGGTACTGGGGTAAGGAGGGGCCTGAGCTCATGGCGTGGCTGGAGGAACAGCTCGCCGAAGACCACAGCATCGTGATGGGCGGTAACACCTACCGGACGATGTCGCGGATCGTGGCGGAGGAAGAGGACCCCACGTTCGCCCGGTTGGCGGAGATCCCCAAAGTCGTGTTCTCGAAGGCGCTCACACCCCCGCTGACGTGGGACAACACGCAGGTTCTCAACGAGGAGCCCGCCACCGCACTGCGGCGGATGAAGGCCGAGGGCACCGTTCCGATACGCACCATCGGAAGCATCTCCCTCAACAAGAGCCTGCTACAGGAAGGCATCGTCGATCTCCTGCAGATGGTGATCTTTCCCGTTGTCACCGGGCAGACCGGCCTCGACCCCATCTTTACGGACTGGCCCGACCTGGATCTCGAGTTGGTCACGACCCGCACGTTCGACGGGCGAACGCAACTCGTGCAGTACGTCCCCAGGCTGCACTGATACATCAACCAGCGGTGCGCCCGGCGTGAGCCCAGATCCTTCTGGCGGGCTTCACGAAATCCATGCTGTTCGGCTCCGTTGGTTGTCGATCAGGGCGACGGGACGCGGATCCACGGAGCGTCCACCGCTCGCCGGGACCGTTGCGGTTGGGTCTGGGATCCATTGCGCGCACGCGTGATGACCGGTACCCACCAACTTCGATGGGGCTAGACTCGGACTGTGGCGTTTCCGGCGTAGTTGATCCCGCCCGTGTATGACCGTCAACCGCACATCTGTGCGAGCTGACGTGGGCTGCCTGACAGGCACCGGCCGCGGTGACATCCGCGGTGGTCGGGTGTCGAGATCAACGAAGGAGGAAACGTGGTCACTGAAGCACGCCTTGAACGTGTGGTGTCCGGGCTGGCACCAGTCACTCCCGGATGGTTCGTCGTCAACACGGCCGACGCCGCGTGGTGCAACAACGAGGTGCACGGCGGCGTCTGCATCTTCGAGTCCGATGAGTTCGTACTGCGGGGTCGGCCCGATCTGACTGCGTACGAGAAGCCTGAGGCCGGGTTCACGATCCGCGTGGTGCCGCCGGGGCAACCATCAGGTCTCTACCACGCCGAGTCGGTCCAGGAGGACTTCCTCATCTTGATGGGCGAGTGCGTGCTCATCATCGAAGACCAGGAACGGCACCTGCGGGCTTGGGACTTCGTGCATTGCCCGCCGATGACCGCGCACACCTTCGTCGCCAAGGACGCAGGGCCGTGCGTGATCCTCGCCACGGGAAGCCGGCGCGACGATCTCGAGCGCGTGTCCCCGCGATCCGAGGTCGCGCTCCGCTACGACGCGGGATCGGAGGTCGATACGACAGATCCCGAGCGCCGAGGGCGATGGGAGGTCCAGCGTCCAAGACACTGGGACGACCTTCCGTGGGCTGAACGGCCCTAGTTCTCGTGGGTGCGCTGCGGCGTTCTGACGGAGCGCCGCAGCGCACCTCCAGCCGAGACCGTCGTTTACGCGAGTGCTCGGGAATGTCGTCCCGACGCCGAGTAACCAAGCCGAAGCGAATTGACCCGAACGTGTCATACCCGGCCCCGCCGCCCGCGCCTACCGTTGCCCATGCGAGCCCGGCCGGAGCCCGGGGCATCAAGGTGGCTCGGCCATCCATCCCGCCACCTTGCGGGGGCAATGACGGCACCCCTGTGCAGTCAGGGGGCTGCGCGGGCTCGCACTCAATGCGCGAGAGACTCGATCTCCCCCGGCGAGTCTCTCGCGCACCTTTTCAAGCGGACAGAGGCGTGACCCCCGCAGTCAACAAATCCGTCCCCGACGCTTCGGCAGGCGCCACCGCTCTATCGGGTCATGCCTGCGCTCGCCTCGTCGTTCGCCAGCCCTTGCGACCAGCCCCACTCGATCGCGTTCGCCTCGGTCAGGTTGCGAAGCTGGTTCATCATGTCGACGTGGGCCGTATATGCAGAAAGCTGCGTGACGTAGGTGAATGGGTCTCCTGTGCTGCGGGATTTTCGGGGCGGGAGGCGCCGGCGCCGACGGTGACGACGAGGGACAGGGCCGTGATCGTGAGCGCTACTCCGGTCTTGGCGTAGAGCTTCATAACGTGTCTCCCTTCGAGATCAGCTGAGGTTTCACGTGCCTGCCCCTCGACGGTATGGGCGCACGGCTGACTCGTCGTTTGCCCCCGCTACAGATGCTCTGTACAAACCGCGACACTCGAGCTTTCGCCTAAGAAACGCGATCCCCGCGCGCCGCCCGGGACGTCGGAGGCAGCGGTAGCCGGTCCTTCCAGCGGATTACTCGTCGGCGACGGGCTTCGCGGTGATTGCGATTCCGCCGAAGACAGCGAACCCGTCGAGCGTCAGTGTCGGCGCATCATCGGCCTCGGGCTCAGGAGCGCGCGCGTCAACACCTCCGGCGACTGCTCGCATGTTCGAGCGAACGCGCCACCCCTCCGGGATCTTGATCGCGATCCCGCCGTTGAGGGCGTGGAGGTCGAGCTGTGCGCCGTCGGGCGATAGCTTCGCCCCACGCAGGTCGACCGAGATTCCGCCGAACCAGGCAAACATCGACCCTCCGCGGAACGCCGAGGCACGGCTCTCGAGATCGATGCCGTCGAAGATCGCGACAAATGCGACCTCGTCGCTCTCGGCGTCGCCACGAGAGCGCAGCACGCGCTTCATCATCGCCGCCGCAGCCATCACACCGGCCCAGAAGCCCAGAACCGCGAACCCGACCGCTCGCAACAACCGCACCAGCCCAGAGTACTCCCGGGCTCTACAGTCCGCTGATGCCCGGCGAGCCCGCACGCCCCGACCCTGCGCTCGTCGCGACCATCCGCGAGCTGCTCGACCGCATCGACGCAGCTCAGGGGAGGGAGAACGACGAGCTCGAGGAGATCGTCGACGCCGCCGCCGAAGAGTTCGCCGCATTGGAGGACCCGGCGCTCGTCCCGGCGCTGCTGAAAGCGGCCGGGACCTCGACGGCGCGCCGCAACCACGCAGTCCTGCTTCTCACCGCGCGCGATCCCGAGCCGGAGACCATCGAAGTGATGCGCACGTGGATCACCGATCCGAGCCCGCAGGTGCGGTCGGTGATCATCCAAACGATTGGCACCGACGAGCTCAGGGCGCTCGCGCCCCTGCTCGCGGACCGGATCGCGAACGAGGAGGACCGGTTCTGCCGCGACATGGCCGTGTTCGCGGCCGGCAAGCTCCGTGCCGACGTCTGCCTGCCCGCGATCCTCGACCTCGTGGACACGGACTTCCCGCGCTGGCGGCTCGCACAGGCGCTCGCGTCCTACGCGACGGAGGACGTCCGCCCCTACCTCGCGGGGTGGTTCGAGGACGAGGAGCAGCCGCACGAGGTCCGCGTGCAGGCCGCGTGGGGCCTCGGGAAGCTCGGCGAGGAGCGCGCGGTCGACTACCTGGCGACGTGCCTCCTGACTCGCCAGGGCGCGGATCGATTCCGGTGCGCGCAGGCGATCTGCGACATCAACGGCTGGCCGTTCGAGTGGCATCTCAGCCACGTCGAGCGCACCGCCGAGCGCGTCCGCTCCGAGCGCGGACGCAACGGCGCAGCCTAGGGACAGAACGGCAGGAAAGGAGGTCGGAGTTGGCGTCGGCAGCGATGCGGATTTCCCGAATGACCGCCGGGGAGGTGCCTAGCATTGCTGATGTGCACGAGACGCGTCCCCGCGGTCACCAGCGCTCATCGGGGAGCACTGTCGAGGCTCGGCCGAACGGGCAACCGCTCGACGACTGGCTCGGCGACATCTCGGACGACGACTGGAACGAGCCTGCGACGGAGACCGCCGAGCACCGAGGCGCCGCACCCGCGCAGCAGGAGATCCGCTCATCCGAGGGCGACGCCTGGCGCGACGAGGCAGCCGATCCCGCTGGCCGACCCGTCGCCGCCGCCGAAGCCCACCGCGCGGTCATCGAACGCCGACGCTTCGTCGCCGGGTTCGTCGTCGTGGTGGTACTCGCGCTAGCTGCTGTGACCGCCGTGCTTCTCCTCCGAGGCGGAGGTCAGGCGCAGGTGGCACCCGTACCCGCCGCGACCGGCACGACGCCCGCGCCGAGCGAGACCCGTCCGTCGGAGGCGGCCCCTCCCGCGCCGAGCCCGTCGACAACGCCGCCGCCGACCACGCCGTCCACGGGCAGCGCCTCGACGTTCGTGCTCCCCGAGGGAACGAAGCTCCAGCGAGGAGAAGGCGATCCCGCGCTCGTCGAACAGCTCCAGCAGGCCCTGTCGAAGGCCGGCTACGACCCCGGTCCGGCCGACGGAACCTTCGGTCGGCTTACGGAAGCGGCTGTCGTCGCATTCCAGGAAGCGAATGGGCTCTCCGTCGACGGTCGGGTCGGCCCCGAGACCGCCTCCGCGCTCGCCACAGCCGTCGCGGACGGCTGACGCCTCCCCCGCCGACGACCTACGCGACCACTGCCGGCGAGCCGGCGCCGTGCGCCCGTTCCTCGCCGTCAGCGCCCTAGCGCACCTTCTTCAGGGCACGTCCGAGCGCCTGTCCGCCCCCGAGCACGGGCTCGAACAGGTCGCCGTGCTGTTCGACCCGCTCGAGCGCCTCGCGAATCCCGAAGCGGCGCGGCGTCACGTCCTCTGTCAGCTCGTCCCAGCGAATCGGCGTCGAGACCGGCGCGCCCGGCTTCGGCCGCACGGAGTAGACCGAGGCGATCGTCTTTCCCCGCGCGTTCTGACGGTGGTCGACGAGCACGCCCTCCCGCTTGCGCTTCAGCCATTCGGTCGTGACCAGCCCCGGGTGCCGCTCCTCGAGCTCGCGGGCAACACCCTCCGCGAACGCGTACGTCTGCTCGAACGTCGCCCGGCGCGCAATCGGGACGAGCACGTGAATCCCGGAGGCGCCGCTCGTCTTGACATAGGACTCGAGCTCGAGCCGCTCGAGCGCCTCGCGGATCAGGTGAGCGACGCGGATCGCGAGCGCGAAGCCGTCGTCGGGCGGGTCGAGGTCGAAGAGCACGAAGTCCGGGCGGTGCGGCTTGTCGACCCGCGAGTACCAGGCGTTCATGTCGATGCAGTTCATCTGCACCATCCAGAGCAGCGCCTCCGGCGAGTTGACGAGCGGGAAGTCGACGAGCCGCGACTCGCCACCGCGGCGATACGTGCGGTAGGTGCGCGTCGGGATCCAGGAGGGCATCCCCTTCGGCGCCTGCTTCTGGAAGTACGCCTCCCCGGCCACGCCGTAGGGCGATCGCTTCATCGTGAACGGCCGATTGCGCAGGTGCGGGACGAGCACCGGCGCGATCGCGCGGTAGTACTCGAACAGGTCCTGCTTCGTGATCCCCACGTCGGGGAACAGAACACGTTCCGGGCTCGAGAGCCGGACCGACCGCGGCGCCACGCCGCGGGTTGTACCTGTCCGGGCTGCGCATGTCGACGCGCAGGTCGCCTCAAGGCGACCAGGCGCTCCACGTCTTCGAGATCCAACGGACGGCAAGGTCGGCCGCGCGCACGCGTGGTCCGATTCCGCGGTGATCCAGCGTCCGGCTGGCTGCACCGTCAGCTGACCGTTACGGGACGCGCTGGTCGGGTTCTGCCGATCTTTCCTGGTCCACGAGCCCCGACTGGTAGGCGAGCACGACGGCCTGGACGCGGTCGCGGAGGTCGAGCTTCTGGAGGATGTGGGTGACGTGCGTCTTCACGGTCGTCTCGCTGATGTAGAGCTCTTTCCCGATCTCCGCGTTCGAGAGGCCGCGCGCGATCAGACGGAAGACTTCGTGCTCGCGCTCGCTGAGGTCTTCGAGTTGCTTCGCCGGGACGGGGCGTGGTGTGCGCGTGAACTGCTTGATCACGCGTTTCGTGACCGTGGGTGAGAGCAGCGCGTCCCCGCTGGCGACGACATGGACCGCGGCGAGGAGCTGCTCGGGAGGGTCGTCCTTGAGCACGAAGCCGCTCGCGCCGGCGCGGAGCGCCTCGTAGACGTACTCGTCGAGGTCGAACGTCGTCAGGATCAGGATCCGCGCGCCGCTGTCCGTCGCGAGGATGCGCCTCGTCGCCTCGAGCCCGTCGAGCTCGGGCATGCGGATGTCCATCAGGATGACGTCCGGACGGAAGCGGTCGGCCTTCTCTACCGCCTCGAGCCCGTTGCTCGCCTCGGCCACGACGTCGATGTCCTCTTCGCCCGCGAGCAGCATGCGAAAGCCGGCGCGAACCATCGACTGGTCGTCGGCGACGAGCACACGGATCGTCACGGACCCTCGCCGCCGACGGGTAGGCGTGTGCTGAGCACGAAGCCGCCCTCGTCCGACGTCCCTGCGCTCATCTCACCACCGTAGATCTTGACGCGCTCGCGGACGCCCACGAGCCCATGCCCCTGGCCGTCGCTCGTCGCGCTGCCCTGACCGTTGTCGCGGACCTCGATCTCCAACTCGTCCGGCCGATAGCGCACGATCACGTCCGCGTCGCTCGCGTGCGCGTGCTTGAGCGCGTTCGTCAGGCCTTCCTGGACGATCCGATAGGCGGAGAGGTCGACCCCGCGTGGCAGCGGGAACGGCTGCCCGTCGACGTGCAGCTCGACGGGAAGCCCGGCGCGGCCGACCTCGTCCAGCAGTGCGTCGAGACCGTCGAGGCCGGGCTGCGGCCCGAGCTCCGCCTCCTCCCCTTCGTGTCGCATGGCGGACAGGAGCCGTCGCATCTCGGTGAGCGCCGTGCGGCCTGCCCGCTCCACGCTCCTCAGCGCTTCACGGTCCTCGGCCCGTGAGTCGGGGAGCCTGTGACTGACGGCGCCGACCTGGAGCACCATCACGCTGACGGCGTGGGCGACGATGTCGTGGAGCTCGCGCGCGATCCGCGCGCGCTCCTCCGCGACCGCGACCCGCGCGGCTGCCTCACGTTCGCGCTCCGCCCGGATCGCGCGCTCTTCCGCCGCCTCGGCCTGCTCGGCGCGCTCGCGCAGGGCGTAGCCGGCGAGCCAGGCCACCACGAACCGGAGCGTGATGAAGACGAAGTTGCTGGTCGTCGTCGTACCGGGGATGTTGTAGACGACTGTGACGATGCCGACGGTGACGACACTGAGGCCGATGCCCGCCTTCAGGCCGTTCCGCAGATTCCCGAGCATGAAGGCGGTTGCCAGCCCGACGACGCCGAGGCTGCCGATGAACGGGATCAGCAGTCCGTCGTAGAACGTGATCGCCGCGGCCAGCACCCAGTAGGCCAGCGGCCCGCCGAAGGGGAACCGCCTGCGGGCGAAAATCGGAGCGACGAGGACGGCCAGCAGGAGCACCGAGAGCCACAGGTCTGTGGGCGGGTCGCTCGGCGAATTGCGTGCGACGACGAGCTCGAGCATCCCCGCAATCGCGAGGAGCGCGATCAGGGCGTCGACCCAGTACTTCCTCGCGAGGTCCTCGAGCCGGGTCACGCCTTGAAGGTACTCCAGGCCTTCGCGTGTCGCCTCCTACCTGAGTAGGAGGCGCAATCGTCGGCGAGTGTGACCTCACCTCGTCGGCAGGTTCGAGCGCGAATCGTCGGTGCGTCCTAGCGCGAATCAGGCCTGCGAACGATGGCGCCGCGCCGCCGCCCTCCTAGCGTCGTCGCCATGGAATTCGGATCACAAGGAGGAGCCATGAGCCCCGCAACGCAGACGCGCGAGCTGGCCGCTCGCGAGGGCGACGGGATCCAGGTCACGTTGCTCTGGCACCCCGGCGACCACGCGCTCACCGTCTCCGTCGAGGACACCCGCGCCGGACGTGGGTTCCGGCTCGCGGTCGCGCCAGACCGCGCCCTCGACGCCTTCTACCACCCCTACGCCTACGCGGCCTAAAGGAGGAACGAGCATGTCCCGCACCACGCACAGCAATCGCAACCTCGCGGCCCGCATGGGCCGCTGGAGCGCGGCCCACTGGAAGACCGCGACGTTCGGCTGGATTGCATTCGTCCTCGTCGCGTTCGCCCTCGGCGGCGCAATCGGCACGACGTGGATCGACCCCAACGAGCCCGGGCCGGGCGAGTCCGGCCGCATGGACAGGATTCTCGACGCCGGTTTCAACCAACCGGCCGGCGAGAGCGTCCTCGTCCAGAGCGACTCGCTGCGCGCCAGCGACCCCGCCTTCAAGGCAGCGGTCGCGGACGTGGCCTCGCGCATCTCGAAGCTGAAGGACGTTCAGAACGTTCGCTCGCCGTTCGATCCGGGCAACGCGGGCCAGATCGCCCCGAACAAGCACGCGGCTCTCGTCGAGTTCGAGATCCGCGGCGACCCCGACGACGCGGCCGACAAGGTCGGCTCGGTCCTCGACGCCGTCGACGACGTGCAGAAGGCCCACCCGGGGCTCTTCATCGGTGAGTTCGGCGATGCGAGCAAGGTCGACGCGGTGGTGACCGCCTACGAGAACGACCTCGGCAAGGCCGGTCTGCTCTCGCTTCCGGTCACGCTGCTCATCCTCGTGGTGGCGTTCGGAGCGCTCGTTGCCGCGGGCATACCGCTGCTCCTCGCTCTGACCGCCGTCTTCGCCACCTTCGGCCTGATCGCGATTCCCAGTCTCGTGTTTCCGGTCGCGATGCAGGCACCGGCGCTCGTCCTCCTGGTCGGGCTCGCGGTCGGCGTCGACTACTCGATGTTCTACTTGAAGCGCGAACGCGAGGAGCGGGCAGCGGGTCGCACCGCACAGGCGGCGCTCGAGGCTGCCGCCGCGACGTCGGGCCGCTCGGTGCTCATCGCCGGCGTGACCGTGATCGTGGCGATGGCCGGCATGTTCCTGACCGGCGACCCGACGTTCAACTCACTGGGCGCGGCGGCCATCACGGTCGTCGCGATTGCCGTTCTGGGCTCGCTGACCGTGCTCCCGGCGCTCTTGTCGAAGCTCGGCGACAGGGTCGACCGTGGACGCGTGCCGCTCATCGGCCGTATCGGCCGCAACGGCCGCGAGAGCCGGATCTGGGGCGCGATCATCGACCGCGTTCTGCGCCGGCCGCTCCTGTCCACCGTCCTCGCCGGCGGACTGCTGCTGGCACTGGCGGCACCGGCGCTCCAGATCCGCATGGCCATGCCGGGGCCGGACACGTTTCCCAAGTCGCTCCCCGTCATGCAGGCGTACGAGCGGATGCAGCAGGCATTCCCGGGCACTGCGCTGCCGGCGAACGTCGTCGTCGAGGCCCCGAACGTCGAGGCACCTGCAGTCAAGGCGGCGATCGATCAGCTACGGCAGCGGGCGCTCGCCAGCGGCCGGATGTACGAGCCGATCACGGTGGATGTCAACCGTGACGCGACCGTCGCCAACGTCTCCATTCCGATCGCAGGCAAGACGACCGACCGTGAATCGGACGCTGCACTCGCCCTCCTACGCGAGGAGATCGTCCCCGAGACGGTCGGCCAGCTGCCGAATACCGAGACCGGCGTCACCGGGCAGGCGGCCCAGTGGAAGGACTCGACCGACGAGCTCCAGTCGAACCTGGCGCCGGTGATTGCCTTCGTGCTCCTGTTCGCGTTCGGGCTGTTGCTCGTCGCGTTCCGCTCGCTCGTCGTCGCGGTGAAGGCGATGCTCCTCAACCTGCTCTCCGTCGCTGCCGCGTACGGGGTGCTCGTGCTCGTCTTCCAGCACGGCATCGGCAAGGGCCTGCTCGGATTCAGCTCCACCGCCGGGATCTCGCCGGAGGTGCCGCTGCTGCTCTTCGTGATCCTGTTCGGCCTCTCGATGGACTACCACGTCCTCGTCCTGGGCCGGATCAGGGAGCTGTACGACCGTGGCCAGACCATGGACGACGCGATCTCGAACGGGATCAAGCGCACCGCCGGCGTCGTCACCAGCGCCGCGGTCGTGATGGTCTTCGTGTTCTCGATCTTCGCCACCCTCTCGATGCTGTTCTTCAAGCAGTTCGGCGTCGGGCTCGCAGTGGCGATCCTGATCGACGCCACGATCGTCCGGGCGGTGCTCCTGCCCGCGACGATGAAGCTGCTCGGGGACTGGAACTGGTACCTGCCTTCGTGGCTCCAGTGGCTTCCCCAGCTCGAGCGGACATCGGACCCCGCCCCCGAGATGCCGGCGGCTCCGTCGGTCTAGACCCGCATCGGATCCCCGGTCCGCGTCGGCGGGCCGGGGATCCCATCTCAGAAAGGAACCGTGGAAATGAACGCTTCTGCAAGCAACGAAAAGAGGGAAGGGGGCGGCGAGCCGAAGCGAGCCTTCACGACGGCTCGCATCGTCGCCCTCGTCGTCATCGGCGTCGTGGTGCTCGCCCTCGGCTACGTCCATGTCAGCTCGGGCGAAGAGGCGGTCTCGGTCCCGTCCGGTGCGAAGGCCGGCGACCTGATCCTCGACGACTGCCGGTACGCGACAGAGCAGGGCAACTACGCCGCAGACTGCGGCACGCTGGTCGTCCCGGAGAACCGGCACAAGGCGGACTCGCGCCTGATCGCGCTTCCCGTCACCCGCATCCGGGCACGCTCGACCGATCCGGCGGAGCCGATCTTCCGTCTCCAGGGCGGTCCCGGCATCACGAACATGACGTTCCCGGCCGCGAGCCGGTTCGCCGACCGGCACGACGTCGTGCTGGTCGGCTACCGCGGCGTCGACGGCTCGTCGAAGCTCGACTGTCCCGAAGTCACATCGGCCCGCGAGCAGGCTCGCGGCTTCCTAACGGACAAGGCGATGCGCGCCGACGCGGCGGCGTACAAGGACTGTGCGGTGCGCCTCCAGGACGACGGCTTCGACCTCGTCGGATACACGCTTCCCCAGCGCGTCGACGACCTCGACGCGGCCCGTCGCGCGCTCGGCTACGAGCGCATCGACCTCCTCAGCGAGAGCGCCGGGACGCGCACGGCGCTGATCTACGCCTGGCGGTATCCGCAGCGCGTCCACCGCTCGGTGATGATCGGCGCCAACCCGCCCGGCAACTTCCTCTGGGATGCCAAGACGACTGGCGAACAGGTCAAGCGGTACGCCGCACTCTGTGCGAACGACCCGTCGTGTCGCGCCCGCACGCCGGATCTCGCCGCCTCGATTCACTCGGCGTACGACGAGATCCCGGACCGATGGTGGTTCCTGCCGATCAGGACGGGCAACGTCCAGCTCGGCGCCTTCTGGGGTCTGATGCATTCGACCACCGACGGCGCGGGGCCGCTCAACGGGCCGTGGACGATCGACACGCTCCTCGCCGCCGACAAGGGCGACGGCAACGGCGCGTGGTTCATGTCGCTGATGACGCAGGCGATCTTCCCGCGCGTGCAGGTTTGGGGTGACGTCGCCGCGGTCGCAAGGAGCGACGCCGCCTACGCGAGACGCTTCTTCGCGACCCGTGCCGACCGCGGGTCGGTGATCGGCAGCCCCGGCACCGACTTCCTCACCGCCGGGGGCCGGCTGTTCGACTCGTGGCCCGCGAGCCCGGACGAGAACGAGTACACCCGCGTCCGCGACTCCAAGGTCGAGACGCTTCTGATCGGCGGCAGGCTCGACGTCGCGACGCCGCCCCAGAACGCGACCCGCGAGCTGCTTCCGCACCTGCCGAACGGCCACGAGGTCGTGCTGCCGGACATCGGCCACACGGACGACTTCTGGACATACCAGACGCCGGCAAGCAACCGGCTGATCAACAGGTACCTCGACAGCGGCCGGGTCGACACGTCGCTCTACACGCGCACGCCGGTCGACTTCACGCCCGCTCTCGGCCACGGCCCGATCGCCACGATCGTCCTCGGCTCGATGCTGGGGCTGGCCGCGCTGACGTTGCTCTCGCTTGTCTGGATGGCGCTTCGCGTGCGATGGCGCGGTCCGTTCGGACGCAAGAGCAGTGTGGCGCTCCGGGCCGTGTATCCGCTCGTGCTCGGGCTCGGAGGTCTGTTCCTCGGCGTCCTGATAGTGCTGACGACGAACGCCGATGTCGCTCTTACCGACGAGCTGGTCGTCGCGCTCTCCGTGAGCGTGCCGGTCGGGCTCGGCGTCTACCTCGCCTGGGTGAACCGCGCCTCGGCCACCCCGGCCAACACGGGATTGGCTGCGGCAGTGGGAGGCGCCCTCATCGGGGCGTGGCTCGGGTTCAACGTGACGGACGCGGGCTTCGGGTTCCTCGCACCGTTCGTCGCGATCGTGGGAGCGACCGTCGGTGCGAACCTGTTCCTCCTCGCCCTCGACATCGCCTGGGATCGGCAGGCACGCGTTCGCATGGCCGAAGACCGTCAGACGGAGACCCTCGAGGCACGACCCTCGACCGGCTGAGCACCATCGTCGGACGCGGGTTGCCAGGCCCCTGCGGGCGTTCGTGCCCCGGGGGCCCGGCGTCCGTAGGGCACACCTCTCAAGACGTCGCGGGTCGAAGGCTCAAGGCTCTCGCTCGGTCATGCCTGGTTGACGATTGCACGGAATCGACTCCGAAGGAGCGGCTCGGAGTCCGACTAGGCGCCCGGCGCCGGGCTACAGTCCGCGCGTGCCCGAAGGAGAGCACGAGCCCGAGCACGACGCGGAGCATCAGGTCACCCCGCTCGAGCTGTTCTTCGACCTGACCTTCGTGTTCGCGATCACGCAGGTCACGATCCTGCTCGCGGACGACCCGACGTGGGGTGGAATCTTCCGCGGGATGCTCGTCCTTGCCGCCCTCTGGTGGGCGTGGAGCGTCTACGCGTGGTTGACGAGCGCGATGGACGTCGACGAGGGCGGCGTCCGGCTGGCGATGCTCGCCTCGACGGCCGCGATGTTCGGCGTCGCCCTCGTCCGTGCCGGGCGCTTTCGGAGACGACGCAGTGCTGTTCGGGTGCGCGTATCTCCTCGTCCGCCTGCTTCATCTCGTTGTGTCCGCCACGGTTGCCCGCGACGATCCCGACCGCCTGGGCGCGCTCCTCCGCTTCGCACCGACCGCGATCCTCGGCGCCTCCCTCCTCGTGCTCGCCGGTTTCCTCGACGGGCCGGCGCGCATCGCGGTCTGGCTCGTCGCGCTGGCAATCGACTACCTCGGGCCGACCGTGCTCGGCGCGGGTCGCGGCTGGCGAGTCGCCCCCGAGCACTTCGCCGAACGGCACGGGCTGATCGTTCTCATCGCGCTCGGCGAGTCGATCATCGCCATCGGCCTCGGCGCCGGCCTCGAGTTGGATTCGGGGGTGATCGTGGCGGCGGCGCTCGGGATCGTCGTCGTCTCGGCGCTCTGGTGGCTCTACTTCGACGTGGCCGCGATCTTCGCAGTGAGGCGGCTCATGCAGGCGACGGGCCTCGAGCTTCACCGGCTCGCGCTTCACGCCTACAGCTACCTCCACCTGCCGATGGTTGCCGGCATCGTGCTCTTTGCGCTCGGGCTCAAGACGACCGTCGCCCACGTCGGTGAGGCGCTCGAGTTGGTGCCTGCAGTCGCGCTCTGCGGCGGCACCGCCCTCTACCTGCTCGGGCACATCGCATTCCTTCTCCGAGCGACGGGCCGGGTCTTTCGCCGACGGACGGTCGGCGCGGTGGTGTTGCTCGCCCTCATCCCGATCGCGGTCGCGATTCCCGCGCTCGCAGCGCTGGCGCTCGTGAGCGCCGTGTGCGCGCTGGTGGTCGCGTACGAGGCGCTCCGCTATCGCGAGCACCGGCTCCAGGTCAGGCACCCCGAGATCGCGGCCTGAACCCGACCTGCGTTCCGCCGAGGGCTGGCTATCGTCGGCGTGCGCGATCCTGGACGCGGATCCTGACGCCACTCGCACAATGACCCAGCTCTACGACCCGGAGACGTTCGAGCCGCTGACGGACACACCGTGGAACGAAGCGCGCGTCGCCGATGCCATCCAGGCGATCGCAGCCGCCGCGGAGGACGCGTTCGACGAGAAGGAGCTCTGGCCCGCCGGCGAGTGGGAGAGCTGGAACACACCGCTGCCGCTCAAGAACCTCTATATCGGCGCCGCGGGAGTCCTGTGGGCGCTCCACGCGCTCCGCGGCCGCGACAGGACCGACGGCGCCCTCGACCTGGCGAACGCGATCGCGCGCGTCCACGAGGCGTGGACGTCCGAGCCCGGCCTGATGCTCGACATCGAGCTCCCGTCCACCGCTGAGGCGGCGCTGCTCGAGGGCGAGAGCGGGATCCTCATGACCGGCTGGCTCATCGATCCGACGCCCGAGCGAGCGGACCGTCTCCACGAGCGCATCGAGCAGAACGCGAGCAACGAGGCGATCGAGGTCATGTGGGGCGCGCCCGGGACGATGCTCGCCGCCGCCGAGCTGCACCGCCGCACCGGAGACCACCGCTGGGCCGACGCCTGGCTGGAGAGCGCGCGGAGCCTCCTCGAGAGCCGTGAAGACGACGGGCTCTGGCCGAACCAGCTCTACGGCGAGCTCCGACGAAGCCTCACGCCGCCGCACGGCGTCGTCGGGAACGTCCACGCCCTCCTCGACGGCGGCGAGTTGCTCGAGGGGACGCTGCGTCAAGACCTCCAGAGCGAGACGAGCGACCTCCTCCGCCGAAACGCCGTCGTCGAGGACGGCCTCGCCAACTGGCCCACCGGCGCCGCCCGCAGCCTCGTCGGCCCGGACGGTGAGACCCGGCTGCAGTGGTGCGGAGGCGCTCCCGGGATCGTGATCGCCGCCGCCCCGTACCTCGACGAGGACCTCCTGCTGGCAGGCGCCGAGCTCGTCTGGCGGGCCGGCGCGCACGGAGAGGAGAAGGGGCCGTCGATCTGCCACGGCACCGCAGGCAACGGCTATGCCCTCCTCAGGACATTCGAGCGCACCGGCGACGAGCGCTGGCTGGAGCGCGCTCGCCGCTTCGCGATGCACGCGCTCGAGCAGGTCGAGCGCCGCGAGAACCGCTACGCGCTCTGGACCGGAGACGTCGGCGTCGCGCTGTTCGCGTCCGACTGCATCGACGCCCGCGCGCGGTATCCGATCCTCGAGACCTGGGCCTAGGGCGCTTCGAGTAGGCGGCGCCCCGGCCAAGCACGTCGCACATCCAGAGCTCGTCCGTCCTCGAGCGGCAGCCCGTCCCGGGCTCCGACCGTCCTCGGTACGCGTTCGATCCCCGCGGCGGCGCTCGCGCGACGGCGACGTCGGTCGCGGGCTCCGCTCTCGTGCCGCCGGCGTCCGCACATCGAGTTCACCGAGCCTCCGTAAGGACCGAGCGGCTCGGCGGTTCCCCTAGCGAGAAACCACCTCGCGAAAGGAGCCCGACATGACCCCCTACGAGCCCGAGACACGAGAGACCGAGCCCGAGCGCGTCGCGCGCTGGCGGATCGAGCAGCTCGTCCGCGCCGGCTTCGACGAGGCCGCCGCGCTGCTCCTCGCGGCAATGCGGCACGTCGACCTGCACTACGCATCCGACCTGCTGCGCCGCGGCTGCCCCGCCGACACGGCGCTGCGCATCCTGCTCTGAGAAAGGACGGACGACCGATGTCGACCAGGATCCTCATCTCGGCACTCAGCATCGCGGCCGCGGCTACGGCAGCGTTGGCGATCTCGGTCGGCGGCGGAGCGCGACCGACGATGACCTGCGCCGGCGAGACCGTCACCATCGTGGGCACCGCAGGACCGGACAGGATCGTGGGCACGCCCCGCCATGACGTCATCGTCGGTCTCGACGGCAACGACCGCATCCACGGCGCCGGCGGACAGGACGTCATCTGCGGCGGCGACGGGAACGACTTCCTCGACGGGGGGCACGGGGCCGACCAGCTCTACGGCGGCCGCGGCGACGACCGGCTGACCGGCGGGCTCGGCGGCTTCATGGGCGCGTTCCGCCGCACCGAGTGGGAGATCCTCGTCGGTGGAGCAGGCCGCGACGACCTCGCCGTGCGCGACCTCTACCCGAACTCGTACCCGCCGACGCCCGCGGAGGACCGGTGCTTCAGCGGCGCCAGGACCGTCGCCTGCCCGACCTTCCGCCCGGGCTTGATCGTCGAGTAGGGCTACTCGGGGCTCAATCGAGGCCCGCTCGACAGCGCGCAGCCCGAGCCACGAGGCGATTCCTCCAGCTCGGCGCGGGCTCACGGGTTGCGCGCCTCGGTACGATGGGCACGAGAACGAGCGCGGCTATCGACGCAGTCGAGTCGGTACGAGCGCCGCCGGCACGGAATCCTGGTCGGGCTTAGGTGTCGGGCAAGTAAAGTCGCACGAGGGGGCCGGTTGAACGAGCAAGTGGTGACAGACCTTTCCGCGAGCGTGGGCATCGAGCGCCCGTCTGCGGGCGTCGCAGTCGTCGTGTTCCGAGGCGAGCACGATCTGACCACGGAGAACAAGGCAGCCGACGTTTTACTGTCGCTCGTCGCCTCAGAAGGGCAAGTGATCGCCGACTTCTCCGAGGCCGAGTTCGTGGACCTCGCAATTCTTCGGGTCCTGCGGAGGGCGAACCGCGTCGCTGCAGAGAGGGGAACGCGCTTTTCCTTGCAACTGGGCGAGGCCTCCATCGTCGAAAGGCTTTTCGAGGTCTCGCGGCTGAAGGAAGAGCTCCGGTGCTTCCCGACCCGGGAGGCAGCACAGTCCGCGGCGTCCGGCTCGCGCTAGCGGCCCGCGACAGCGACCTCGGGTTCGTTTCCGGATCGGCCGGCGACGCATGTTCTGGTCGACAAGACCTTAACTAGCTGGTAATGTATTGGTCGTGACGACCAGAACTCGAGACGGAGAGCCGCCACCGAACTACGACCCCTCGGAGTTCCCGGCGTTCGCAGTGACGGTGGACGTGGTGATCCTGACCATGTCAGAAGGTCTGCTGCACGTGCTGCTCGTGTGCCGCGGTGAGGCGCCCTTCGAGGGGATGTGGGCCATCCCGGGCGGCTTCAAGCGCCCCACCGAGACACTGGACGAGGCGGCGAGGCGCGAGCTCCGCGAGGAGACCGGCGTCGACGCCGCGAGCACGCTCACGCAGTTCGGCGCCTACGGCGATCCCGAGCGCGATCCCCGGATGAACGTCGTCACGGTGGCGTATCTCGCGGTGCTTCGCGATATCGGAACGGTCGTGGGGGGCTCGGATGCCGCAGCGGCAGCGCTGATCCCGGCGTCGGACGTGCTGAACGGCAAGGTCGAGCTGGCGTTCGACCATCTCCGGATCGTGCGCGACGCGGTGGAGCGGATCCGCGTCGAGCTGGAGCTTTCCGGCATCGCGACGGCGTTCGTGGGGACGACGTTCACCCTTGCGGAGCTCCGGGCCGTCTACGAGGCCATCTGGGGCGTGCAGCTCGACGCGGCCAACTTCCGCCGCAGCGTCGTCGCCGACGACGGGTGGGTAATCCCGACCGGCCGTACGGCGCGACCCGGGCCGGAGGGCGGCAGGCCCGCCGAGCTCTACAGGGCTGGGCGGGCGTGGAAGCACGGCGCACCCATTCATCGCCTCCAGCCGAGACGAAAGGACGTGACCTGATGAGAGCAGTCATCCACGATCGCTACGGGCCTCCGGAGGTGCTTCGCGTCGCCGACGTCGAGCGGCCCGTCCCGCAGGAGGACGAGGTGCTCGTCCGGGTTCACGCGTCGACGGTCACGCGGGGCGAGGCGATGGGTGTGCGAAGCGCCGAGTACCGGTTCACGCGTCTGTTCACCGGAATTCGCCGCCCGCGGCGGACGAGCTCCGGCTCGGAGTTCGCCGGCGACGTCGTGGCGGTCGGCGCGGCCGTGACCGAGCTCCGGGTCGGCGACGAGGTCTTCGGCGTCAGGAGCGGTGCGAACGCCGAGTACGTGGCAGTCCCCGAGAGCGGCGTAATCGCGCCGAAGCCGACAGGGCTCACGTACGAGGAGGCGGCGGCCGTGCCCGACGGCTCGCTGCTCGCGCTGACGTGCCTTCGACCGGCGTTTCCGCTGCAGGGGAAGAGCGTCGTCGTCTACGGCGCCGCGGGCTCGATCGGAACGGCGGCAGTCCAGCTCCTCGTGCACCACTTCGAGGCCGAGGTGACGGCGGTGTGCGACACGAAGGACGTCGAGCTCGTACGGTCGCTCGGCGCGCCGGAAGTCCTCGATCGCTTCAGCGAGGACTTCACGAAGAACGGAAAGACGTACGACGTCGTCTTCGACGCGGTCGGCAAGCACTCGTTCCGCCGGTGCCGAGGCTCGCTGAAACCCGGCGGAATCTACATCTCGCTCGATCTCGGATTCCTGTACCACGTACCACTCCTCGCCCTCGGCACACGGTTCATCGGGAGCAAGCGGGCGACGCTCGGCCTCGGCCGCTACAGGAAGCAGGACCTCGCTCTCGTCAAGGAGCTCATCGACGCGGGCGCGTATCGACCTGTGATCGACCGGACCTATCCGTCTGGAAGACATCGTCGAGGCGACCAGATATGTCGAGACCGGCCAGAAGAGCGGGAACGTCGTCCTGACGGTCGACGACGGCCGACCGCGGTGAGCGCCTTCGGCCGCGACAATCCTGCTCCTGACAGCGGCTCGTTCACTTGATCGGGCGGGCTTGTCTCTGGGGCCGGTCGAGGTGTTTGATCGCGGGAGGAGCTCTGCCGTTGGCGGTCGCGACTCACCACCGTCTCTCCCGGGACGACGTCGTGTGGGCGTTCGGTCCCGATCTCGAGCCCGTGCTCGAGGTCGAGCCCGGGGCGATCGTGACCTTCGAGACGAACGACTGCTTCACCGGCCAGATTCGGTCCGAGCAGGACCTCGTGACCGAGATCGACTTCACCCGCGTGAACGGCGCCACCGGGCCCGTCGCCGTGCGCGGCGCCGAGCCGGGAGACTCGCTCGTGGCCGAGATCGTCGTCGCTCCGCACCGAGGCGCGCGGCTTCGCGACGCTGATTCCCGGGATCGGCCAGCTCAGCGAACGTGTCCAGGCACCCGTCACGACCGTCTTCGAGGTCGAGGGCGACACGATCCGGATGAACGAGCGGGTCAGCTTCCCGCTCAGGCCGATGCTTGGCGTGGTCGGCGTCGCGACGGACGGCGAGACGCTGGGAAACGGGTTCGCCGGCCGCCCCGGCGGCAACCTCGACAACCACCTGCACGGCCCGGGAGCGAGGATCTACCTCCCGGTGCGACAGCCGGGCGGGATGTTCGCGACCGGCGACATGCACGCGTCGATGGGCGGCGGCGAGCTCTGCTTCACGGGTGTCGAGATCGGCGGCGAGGCGGCAATCCGCTTCGACCTCCTGAAGGGAAAGCAGGCGACGTGGCCGGTGACGGAGCTTGCGGACCGCTGGGTCGTCCACGGCACCGCCGGGCCGGACTTCATGGAGTCGCTCGACCGCGCCGCGGAAGAGGCGCAGCGCCTGCTCGTCGACGAGTGGGGCTTCTCGCCGGAAGAGGCGTTCACCTTCCTCTCGGTCGCCTGCGACGCGCGCATGTGCCAGGCCTGCCGGCCACAGGACTTCTCCACGATCGCGCGGATCGAGATCCCGAAGCTCGCCGCCTGTCCGCAGCCGTTCCGCTCGTAGCGGAGCGCAGTGTTGGTCCCGTCCCGAACCCCCGCCCACCCGCGGGGCAACCAAAGATATCGCCGGCATGGTGACGTGTTCGTGCCGGATTCGTGCCGATTGTGTCACCGCGTCAGCGGCGGGTAGCGCACCGGCTGAGGCGGTCGTTCGCCAGCGCCCCTCTCCTGCTCGACGCGGTGCCCGGTCGATCGGTCGCTCGCTAGCTGCCATCCTCCTGCTCGAAGCGGTGCGTCACGAGCTCTCCCGAGCGGCGGATGTGCTCGACCATCCGGCGACGAGCCTCGGCGCCGTCACCGATCTCGATCGCCGCCAGGATCACAGCGTGCTGCTCGACGTTCTCGGCGAGGAGCCGCGAGCTGCCGCTCAGGACGATCGAGGTGAGGTTCCGCGGGAAGTTGAGATGGAGCTCGACGATCGTCCTGTGCAGGCGCTCGTTGCCCGCGGCGTCGTGCACCGACCGGTGAAAGAGATCGTTGGCATGCATCCATTCCCGGATGTCGTCCGATGCCGGCGTCGCGTCGTCGCGGCGCCCGCGCCGATCGATCAGCGTCGTGCACGACCTCCGGAAGAGCGCCTCGGCCTCTCGGAGCCAGCGCAGCTGCGGCTCCTTCGCGCGCGCGGCCGCGAGCTCGGCTGCGAGCCCCTCGAGCTCGGCGCGGACTTCGTAGGCCTCGCGGACTTCGCGCACGGCGGGGCGGCGGACGACGGCGCCGCGGTTGGGGTGCATCTCGACGATCCCGGATGCCTGCAGCATCCGCAACGCCTCCCGTACGGGGGTGCGACTGACCCCGAACTCGCTCGCGAGCGCCTCCTGCCGCAGGCGTGCGCCGGAGGGAATCTCGCCTGCCAGCACCCGCGTCCCGATCGCCTTGGCCAGGCGGTCGACGAGCGCACGGCCGTCGTCGTGCACCGTCGTCATGGCCCGCGACCTTACCAACTTTGGATCCATTTGACGGCGAACTGGATCCACCCGTAGAGTGAACGCCTCCGGTTCTCGAAGGGCTCGTGACATCCCGTCACGACCCATTCCATCCTCCGACCCCAGGGGGCTACCCATGACCGGTTCACTCGCGCGCGGTGCCTCGCTCGTCCTGGCGGCCGCGGTGCTGTTCTCGATCGGCGTGTCGGCCGCGGGCGCGGGCGGAACCGCGACCCCGCCCATCCGGAACGGCGGCACGCTCGTCGTCGGCCTCGCCGAGGATCCCGACGCGCTCGACCCGACGCTGGCCCGCACGTTCGTCGGGCGCATCGTCTTCGCCCACATGTGCGAGAAGCTGTACGACCTCAACGCACGGCTGCAGATCGTCCCGCAGCTCGCGGCGGCCCTGCCGCAGATCTCGAGGGACAAGCTCACGTACACGATCAGGCTCCGCCCCGGCGTGAGGTTCAACGACGGCACGCCCATGAACGCGCAGGCCGTCAAGGAGTCGCTCGACCGGCACCGGACGCTCCGAGGGTCGGTCCGCGCGAGCGAGATCTCACCGATCCAGTCCGTGAACGTGACAGGCCCGCTCACGGTCCAGCTCAAGCTCTCGCAAGCGTTCTCGCCGCTGACGGCGCAGCTCGCCGACCGGGCCGGGATGATCCTCTCGCCGAAGCAGATCGCTGCGCTCGGCGACCGGTTCGCGACGAACCCCGTGTGCGTGGGGCCGTTCGAGTTCGTCAGCCGGACCGCAGGCGACCGGATCACGCTCGCCAAGTCGACCGACTACTACGGCCGGTCGAAGGTGCACCTGAGCCAGATCGTGTTCCGGATCATCACCGACCCCGGCGCCCGCGCACAGAGCCTCCGCGCAGGCGACATCCAGGTGCTCGACCGGATGGCGGCGACCGACGTCGCGGCGATCGAGCGGGACAGGAACCTCACGATCCTGAAGGTGACCACGATCGGCTACCAGGGGATCACGCTCAACATCGGGAACAAGAACGGCCTGCTGAAGACGTACGAAAACACCGGTATGCCGCTCGCCAGGTCGCAGTACCTCCGTACGGCATTCGACCTCGCGCTCGACCGCACTGCCATCAACCGCGTCGTCTTCAACGGCACCAACCTGCCGGACTGCTACCCGATCTCGCCTGCGAGCCCGTGGTACGCAAAGACGACCAAGGGCCTCGAGTGCAACCTCCGCGGGAACCAGAATCTGGCCCGCCAGCTCGTGCGCGCCTCGGGGGTGGCGACACCGATCAAGGTCACGCTCACCATCGGCACCGACAGCGTCGCAGCGAGGCTCGGGCAGGTGATCCAGTCGATGGTACGGCCGGTCGGCTTCGAGGTCGAGCTCGCACCGACCGAGTTCGTGACGGCGCTCAATCGCGCTGATGCCGGCCGATACGAGGCGTTTGCGGTCGGCTGGTCTGGACGCGTCGACCCGGACGGAAACATCTACGGCTTCGTCCACTCGAAGGGCACGCTCAACAACGCCGGCTTCGTCAGCCCGCAGCTCGACCTCGCCCTCGACAATGCCCGCAAGGCGACGACCGACAAGGCGCGGGAGACGCTCTACTCCGCCGCGATGCGGATCGTGCACCGGCAGCGGCCGCTGATCTACCTGTGGCACCCGGTCCAGCGCGACGGCGTCTCGCGCAGGGTCGACGGCGTGCAGATGTACGCCGACGGGTTGATCCGCGCCTACTTCGCCGGCTTCCTCCGCTAAAGGACAAGGCAGACAGCGACGACTATGGGCGGCTTCCTCCTCCGCAAGGCGGGAGCCGCCCTGATCGTCGTCTTCCTCGCCAGCGTGCTCGTCTTCCTCGGCGTCCGGGCGCTGCCCGGCGATCCGGCGCTCGCGCTCGGCGCGGAGTCGCGCGACCCGGAGGTGCTCGCCGCCGTCCGGGAGAAGTACGGGCTCGACCAGCCCGTCCCGGTGCAGTACCTGAAGTGGGTCGGGAACGCGCTCCAGGGAGACCTCGGCTCCGACTCGCGGCAGCTGCCCGTCGCAGAGACGATCGTCTCGCGGATCCCGATCACGCTCGAGCTGGCCGGCCTGTCGATCCTGATCGGGATCCTGATCGGGATCCCCGCGGGGGTGATCGCGGCCGTGAGGCGTGGCAAGGCGTCGGACTACACCGCGACCACGGCTGCGCTCGTCGGGCTCTCGCTACCCAACTTCTGGCTGGGGCTGATGCTGATCATCCTCTTCGCCGTGGAGCTCGACTGGCTGCCTGCCGGCGGCTACGTCCCCTTCTCCGAAGACCCGATCGAGAACCTCAAGCACATGCTGCTTCCCGCGATCGTCCTCGGCACCGGCCTGTCCGCGGTGCTCATGCGCCAGATGCGCTCGTCGATGCTCGACTCGCTCTCCGCCGACTACGTGCGCACCGCGCGAGCGAAGGGGCTGTCCGAGCGGCGGGTCGTCGGCGTGCATGCGTTCCGGAACAGCCTGATCACGGTCACGACGGTCATCGGGCTGCAACTGGGCGCGCTCGTCTCCGGCGCGGTGATCACGGAGTCGATCTTCGGCATCGCCGGCTTCGGCCGGCTGACGGTGGACGCCATCAACCAGCGCGACTACGCGCTCCTCCAGGGCGTCGTCCTCGTCGCAGCCGTCGGCTACGTCGTCGTCAACTTCGCGGTCGACATCGCCTACTCGCTGCTCAACCCGCGAATCCGCGTCTCGGGGAAGCCCGCATGAGCGTTGCCGAGATCGAGGCAGCACCCACCGTCTCTCCGCGTGCGCGCCGCCGGCGCCTGCTCGTCAAGCGGTTCATGCGGCGCCCGTTCGCCGTCGCGGGGCTCGTCGTCGCGGTCGGGTTCGTGCTGATGGCCGTCTTCGCCCCGATCCTGGCGCCGTACCACCCGAACGCCACCGACTTCGACGCGATCCTCGAGAAGCCGTCCCGGGAGCACCTGCTCGGGACGGACGAGCTCGGCCGCGACGTTCTCTCCCGGATCATCTTCGGCGCACGCGCGTCGATCCAGGCGGGCGTCTTCGCCACGCTGCTGGCCATCGTGATCGCCGTTCCGATCGGCCTGATCGCCGGCTTCTACCGCGGCTGGATCGACCCGATCATCTCGCGCTTGACCGACGTCCTGCTCGCGTTCCCGTTCCTGATCCTGGCGGTCGGGCTCGCCGCGATCCTGGGGCCGTCGCTGCTGAACGCGACGATCGCACTCGGTCTCGCAGCCGCCCCGGGCCTCATCCGGGTCGCCCGCGCCGAGGCTCTCTCGCTGCGCGAGGAGGACTACGTGCGGGCCGCCGTCGCGAACGGCGCAGGTGACGTGCGCATCCTCGGCAGACACATCGTCCCGAACATGACAGGCACGCTGATCGTCCAGGCGACCGTGACCATCCCCGCCGCGATCATCGGCGAAGCCGCCCTCTCGTTTCTCGGCCTCGGCGTCCAGCCGCCCACACCCTCCTGGGGCGTCATGCTCGCCGACGCGCAGGCGTACCTGAGCGACGCACCTCGCCTCGCCCTCTACCCCGGGCTGGCGATCCTGTTGTGCTCGCTCTCGTTCAATCTGCTCGGCGACGGCCTCCGGGACGCCCTCGACCCGAAGACCCAGCGCTGATGGCGAGCCCGCTTCTCGACGTTCGAGACCTGTCGGTGCGCTTCGACACCGACGACGGAAGGGTGCACGCGGTCGACCGGCTCAGCTTCGAGCTCCGCCCAGGCGAAGTGCTCGGCGTCGTCGGCGAGTCGGGCTGTGGCAAGTCCGTGACGATGATGTCCATCCTCGGCCTCCTGCCCGACACCGCGACCGTGACCGGGACGGCAAGCTTCGACGGAATGGACTTGCTCGCCGCGCCCAAGCCCGAGCTTCGGCGCGTCCGGGGTCGGGAGATCTCGTTCGTCTTCCAGGAGCCGATGACCTCGCTCAACCCCGCGTTCACGGTGGGCCGCCAGATCGGCGAGGTGCTGCGGCAGCACCTCGGGCTGTCGCGCGCGGCTGCACGGGCACGGACGATCGAGCTGCTCGATCTCGTGCACATCCCCGCCGCTTCACGCAGAGTCGACGAGTATCCGCACCAGCTGTCCGGAGGGATGCGCCAGCGAGTGATGATCGCGATGGCAATCGCCTGCGACCCGAAGATCGTGATCGCCGACGAGCCCACGACAGCCCTCGACGTCACGATCCAGGCAGGCATCCTCGACCTCATGCGAGAGTTGCGGCAGCGCCTCCAGACCGCGATCGTCCTGATCACGCACAACCTCGGCGTCGTCGCCGACCTCGCCGACCGGGTCGTCGTCATGTACGCCGGGCGCAAGGTCGAGGAGGCGCCGGTGCACGACCTGTTCGCACGCCCGCAACACCAGTACACGATCGGCCTGCTCGACGCGATCCCGCGTCGCGGCGCGAGCGACGCGAACGGGAGACTGCGGGAGATCCCCGGGCGCGTACCAACGCTCGACCGGATGCCCGACGCATGTGTCTTCGCGCCGCGCTGCCCGCGAGCGGACAACGCGTGCGTGACAGAGCTCCCGAGGCTCGTTCGGATCGATCCGGGTCACGTCGCCGCATGCGTCCATCCCGGGCGGCAGGCGGCGTGAGCCGCGACGCCGGCCACGTCCCGGCGCTCGAGGTCGAGGGCCTCGTCAAGCGCTTCCAGGCCGGCAACCGCCTGCTCGGTGGCGGCGGAGAGGTGCACGCGGTCGAGGACGTCTCCTTCGCGATCGCGCCCGGCGAGCTGCTCGGGCTCGTCGGCGAGTCGGGGAGCGGCAAGACGACGGTGGCGAACTGCGTGCTCCGGCTCGTCGAGCCGACGGCGGGCACGATCCGGCTTCAGGGAGTCGACATCACCCACCTCTCACGGCGCGAGCTCCGGCCCCACCGTCGCCACCTGCACATGGTCTTCCAGGATCCGTACTCGTCGCTGAACCCGCGCATGACCACCGGCCAGATCGTTGCCGAGCCGCTGCGCCTGCACGGCCTCGCGCGGCGGAAGACGCTCGACGCCCAGATCGCGGGGCTGTTCGACCTGGTCGGCCTGCGACCCGAGCTGCGCTTCCGCTACCCACACGAGCTCTCCGGCGGACAGCGGCAGCGAGTCGGCCTCGCACGGGCGCTCTCCGTCGAGCCGAGCGTGCTCGTTGCGGACGAGCCCGTGTCGGCGCTCGACGTCTCGGTGCAAGCGGCCATCCTCAACCTGCTCCGCGACCTGCAGTCGTCGATGGGGTTTTCCTGCCTCTTCATCACCCACGACCTGGCCACCGTCGAGTACCTCTGCGACCGTGTGGCCGTGATGTACCTCGGCAGGATCGTGGAGACGGCGCCGACCCGTGATCTGTTCGACGCGCCGAAGCATCCGTACACGCAGGCGCTCCTCTCCGCCGCGGTCACGCCCGACCCAGAGGAGCAGCGGGGCCGGCGGCGGATCGTCCTCACCGGCGAGATCCCGAGCCCGCTCGACCCGCCCTCGGGATGCGCCTTCCGCACGCGCTGCCCGTTCGCCGACCGTTCGGCGCCCCGGTCGGTGGAGGAGGTGCCCGCTCTGCGCAACGTCGGCCGCGGGCACCGGGTCGCCTGCCACCTCGTCGGCCCGGGCGGCGAGGCGCCGAGCCTCGCCGGCGAGCGCCTGGGGGTCGCATGACGTTCACGACCAGGCCCGAGCTCAGGGGAACGTTCGGCATGGTCGCCTCGACGCACTGGCTCGCGTCGGCGGCGGGGATGTCGGTGCTCGAGCGGGGCGGCAACGCGTTCGACGCCGCGGTCGCGACGGGATTCACCCTCCAGGTCGTGGAGCCGCACCTGAACGGGCCGGGCGGCGAGGTGCCGGCGGTCTTCTGGTCGGTCGATCGCGACGAGCCACTCGTGCTGTGCGGGCAGGGCGTCGCTCCCGCGACTGCGACGATCGACCGCTTTCGCCAGCTCGGGCACGACCTGATCCCGGGCGCCGGCGTGCTCGCGGCCTGCGTGCCGGGAGCGTTCGGCGGCTGGCTGACGCTGCTCCGCGACTTCGGCACCTGGCGGCTCGAGGACGTGCTCGCGTTCGCGATCGGCTACGCGGATGGGGGTTTCCCCGTCGTCGAGGGGATGCGCATGGTGATCGAGCGTGAGACGGAGCTGCTCGAGACCTGGCCCGCGTCGCGCGAGCTGTACCTCCCGCCACCCGAGGTGGGCACGCGCTTTCGCAGCCCGGTACTTGCTGCCACGTATCGCCGGATCGTGGACGAGGCGCGCGGCGGCTCGCGCGAGGACGAGATCGAGCGCGCGCGACAGGCGTTCTACACGGGTTTCGTCGCAGAGGAGATCAACCGTTTCTGCGCGGCGGAGGGCGGCTTGCTGTCCGGCGACGACCTCGCTGCGTGGGAGGCGACCGTGGAGCCTGCCGCGACCCACGACTACCGTGGGATCACCGTCTGCAAGACCGGGCCGTGGGGATCGGGGCCCGTGGCGCTGCAGCAGCTCGCGCTGCTCGAGGGATTCGACCTGCGATCGCTCTCGGAGGCCGAGCTCGTCCACCTCGTGACCGAGTGCGCGAAGCTCGCATTCGCCGACCGGGACGCGCTCTACGGCGACGCCGACGTCCCGCTCGACACGCTGCTCTCGCCGGACTACGTCGGCGCGCGCCGGACGCTCGTCGGGGACGAGGCGTCCGCGAGCTACGAGCCCGGGCTCGGGAGGCTGCCCGGCCTCGTTGCTGCGGGTCGAACGGCCGGCGCCGGCGAGCCGACACGAGGCGACACCGTCCACCTCGACGTGGTCGACCGGTGGGGGAACATGATCTCGGCGACGCCGAGCGGCGGCTGGCTGCAGAGCTCGCCGGTGATCCCGTCGCTCGGCTGGCCGCTCGGCACGCGCGCGCAGATGTTCTGGCTCGAGGACGGCCTTCCCTCGTCGCTTCGTCCGGGCGCCCGCCCGAGGACGACCCTCTCCCCCGGCCTGGCACTCCGCGAGGGCGAGCCCTGGCTTGCCTGGGGCACGCCGGGTGGCGACCAGCAGGAGCAGTGGGCCCTCCATGTCTTCCTGCGCCACGTCGACCGGGGAATGAACCTGCAGGAGGCGATCGATGCGCCGGAGTTCCACACCGACCACCTGATCTCGTCGTTCTACCCGCGCGGCTTCGACGAGCGCTCGCTCTCCGTCGAGGGCCGCTTCGACGATGACGTTGTCGACGAGCTCCGCGACCGGGGCCACGAGGTGACGGTCTGGCCGGACTGGTCGCTGGGCCGCGTCACGGCGGTCGGCCGCGAGCCCGACGGGATGCTCAAGGCGGGCGCCAATCCCCGCGCCATGCAGGGCTACGCAGCCGGCCGCTGAGGCCTGTCGGACGATGCGGCCCGGACGAGGCGAGCCCGTCGGTGCGTGACGGCTCAGGCGCCACGCGGCGCGCGCGTGTTCCACATCGCCTCAGCCACGCGCCATGCGCCGTCCGGTTCCCTTCGCCAGACCTCGAGGAAGTCGCCGTCGTCCGAGATCGGGACAGGCGCCCCGACCGGCCGAAGTGTGATCGCGTACCGGCCCCGGATGTATGCGAACCCGTCGGCGCCTTCGAGCGCGTCGCGCGTCAGGTCGTACGAGATCAGCTCCTCGATCCCGCGGAGCCACGCCTCTATCGCCGGGCGTCCCTGATGCGGCGCCTCGTGCGGCGGTATCCGTACGGCGTCCTCCGAAAAGGCCTGCGCCACGCGCGTCCAATCCTCGGCGTTCATCGCCTCCACGTACGCGTCGGCCCCCGCCTCGAGTGCCGCGACGTCGTCGGACGTCAGTCCCGCCATATGACACTGAGTCTTACACGCCGCCCGGCGAGGGCAAACGGCGAAGGACGGGCGCCGCAGTCCCGCCCTTCGCCTTACCCCCCTCTCCCCCCGTCAGAGGGAGGATCCTTGCGTGGTCGCGCCCCGCCGCCGTTGCCGCTGGGGCGAGGCGACCGCGACCCACGAGCAGGCACGAAGCTCGGCTGAGAGGCGTGCCCTGCTCGTTTCTCGCAGCACGTGCGAGTCGAACTGAACGGTGACGGTAGCGGCGGAGACGTCGCCACAACCTGACCAAACGTCGGGACCCGGCGAGCCGGTCGCATAGCACCGGCTGGTCAGCGTGCCGTCGTCCGCAGTCCTCGCGGGCCCTGTCGAGAGTCCTACGACCAATGGCCACTTGCGACCACGACCGCGACGCTGCGAGCGTCGTGCCCTGCAGGGCCGAGGTCACACGTACCCACACCGAGTCGAAAGGACAAGCCATGAAGCCTGTTGCACTGCTCGCGATAAGCGGGCTCCTCCTGACCGCGTCACCCGCGATCGCCGCGACCCCGACGTTCCGAGGGGCCGTCGGGCCAGGTGACACGATCGGCGTGTCGCTCAAGCCGAGGAAGGCCGGCGCGTTCAGGCTGATCGTTCAGGACCGGGCCGACGAGCACAACTTTCGCCTCCGCGGCCCCGGCGTGAACGTCGCGACGTCGGTCGGCGGCACGGGCGCAAAGACGTTCCTCGTCAAGCTGCGCGCCGGCAAGACCTACACGTTCGTCTGCGACCCGCACGCGGACGAGATGCGGGGGTCGTTCACGGTGCGCAAGTAGCGCGGGGCGTCTCGCTCATCGGATCCAGGGCGACAGGTCGGGGGCTGAGCCGGATGCCGGGTCGGCCGCCGGCCGGCCGCCGCCGACTCGACAAACCGCGCATGTGGTCGAGTGTCGTTGTATGAGAACGGCTTATGGCAGACGGCCGGAGTTCTCCACACTGCACGAGCAACAATCGCCTGCGCCCGAGATTCCGCCGGGGACGAATCGGCACAGGATCCCGCGCGTGTGCGCTTGACGGAGGTCGGTACCTGGTGCCGGGCGACCCGACGGGCTACCGGATCCGGTCGGCGAGCGAGCCGAGGTCGGCGAACGTGACCTCGTAGTCGGTGACGTCCTCGACCCGAACGCCGACCGCCGATGTGATGCGGTCGCGAAACCGGTCGCGCGCGGTCCGATGCTTGTCGGCCGCCTCCCGGCTCTCCCAGAAGCTGATCACGAGGGTCCTCCCCTCGGTCTCGTTGGACACCATCAACAGCCCCTCGAAGCCGTCGATCTGGCGCAGCCAGGGAAGCATCTCCTCGCCGGCGATGGTCGCGCTCTCGAGCGGCTCGTCGGGCGACCCTCTCGTCGTCGTCACGGTGACGAACACTCCGCCCTTATAGCTGGCCGTGCGGCGGTTGCTCAGCCTCCGCCTAGGATGCGAGGCATGACGACGACACCCGAGGTCGGTCGGTGGGACGCGCTGGTCGCTGCGCGCACGCGGGGTGACGTCGGCGACGGGATCGCATCCGTCCTGGCCTTCCTCGGAGTCCCCGACCTGATCTCTTTCGCGGGTGGGTTCCCCGACCCGGAGACATTTCCGCGCGAGCGCGTCGCGACGTTGTTCCAGGAGCTGGCAGCCACGGAGGAGGCGGCCGCGTTCCAGTACGCACCGACGCGCGGCCTCGCCGGGCTCCTCGACGCCTTCGCGGGCCGGCTCGAGACGCTGCAGGGACGTCGTCCCGCGGACGACGAGCTCCTGGTCACGAGCGGCGCGATCGAGGCACTCGAGCTCGTCGGCAAGTCGTTCGTCGACCCCGGCGACCTGGTCGTCGTCGAAGCCCCCACGTACCTCGGCTCGATTCAGGCGTTCCGGAGCTTCGAGGCAACGCTGGTCGCCGTCGGCATGGACGAGCACGGGCTCGACGTAGACGACCTGGAGCGGCGTCTCGCGGGTGGGCTCCGGCCAAAGATCGTCTACAGCATCCCCGACCATCAGAACCCGGCCGGCGTCAGCCTCGCCGCCGAGCGGCGAACGCTGCTGGTCGAGCTGGCGCACCGCTACGGGTTCCTGATCGTCGAGGACGTCGCGTACCGCGAGCTCTGCTTCTCGGGTGAGTCGCTCCCCAGCCTCTGGAGCCTCGCGCCCGACGTGGTCGTGCAGGCGGGAACGACGTCGAAGACGTTCTTCCCGGGTGTGCGCCTCGGCTGGGCGGTCGGCCCGGCCGACATCTCCGCACGGCTCGTCTCCGCCAAGCAGAACACCGACCAGTGCGCGGGTGCCCTCGGACAGCGGCTGTTCGAGGAGTCGGCCCGCCGCGGTTGGATCGACGAGCAGCTCGTGCTGTCGCGGGCTCTCTACCAACGCAAATGTGCCCGCATGCTGACGGCCCTCGAGCGCTGGATGCCTGAAGGCGCTCGCTGGACGCAGCCGGGCGGCGGCTTCTTCTCCTGGCTGACGCTGCCCGACGGCGCCGACTCGGTGGAGCTCGCCCGGCGTGCGGCCGAGCGAGGCGTCGGCATCGTGCCGGGGACGCTTTTCTTCACGGACGGCCGTGGCGCCGACACCGTGCGGCTCTCCTTCAGCATGGTCGGCGAGGCGCAGATCGACGAGGGCATCGAACGGCTCGCGTCGCTCCTGTCCGCCTGAGAATCCGTCGCTTCGTCGTCAGGCGCTGGAAGCGTTGATCAATGGCGCTCGATCACGACCACCGGGATCTCTCGCTCGGTCCGTGTCTGGTAGTCGTCGTACGCAGGCCACTGCTGCGCCGCGAGCTTCCAGAGCCGTGCGCGCTCGTCGCCGGTGGCGGTCCGGGCGAGCGCCGTGAAGACATCGCCTTTCACCTGCACCTCGACGTGCGGCTCGTTCGCGAGGTTCCGGTACCAGCCCGGGTGCTCCGACGCGCCGCCGTTCGAGGCGACGATCACGTAGTCGTCGCCCGCGTTCTCGTAGATCAGCGGCGTCGTGCCCGGGCGGCCGGACCTCCGGCCCGTCGTCGTGAGCAAGAGGACCTTCGAGCCGCGTCGCCAGATGTGACCGACCGCGCCGTTCGTCTCTCGGTAGCGCCGGACGTGCTCCTGGCCGTGCAGGCTCTCTGCTTCGCTCATCTCGAGGCTCCTTCCGTGTTCGCGATTGACCGAGCCGAAGGTGAGCTTCATCAACGTCGTCTCCGGGCTTCCAGTCTGCACATCCAGCCCCGGGGTACGCAGGCACGATGGGCCGGTGCACCTCGAAGTAGCGGACGGCGTCGTCGCGGTCGGGCTGCTCGGTGCCGTCGCGGCGATGCTCGCCGTCGCGCCGGCCCTGCGCATCCCATATCCAATCCTGCTCGTGCTCGGTGGGCTCGCGCTCGGCCTCATCCCGGGAATGCCCACGATCGAGCTCGAGCCGGAGCTCATCTTCTTCGGCGTGCTGCCGCCTTTGCTGTACGGCGCCGCGTTCTTCACCTCGCTCCGCGACCTGAGGGCGAACGTTCGCCCGATCGGGCTCCTGGCGATCGGCCTCGTCGTGATGACGACCGTCAGTGTCGCGGTCGTCGCGCACGCGCTGATCGACGGGTTGACGTGGCCGAGCGCGTTCGTGCTCGGCGCGATCGTCTCGCCGACCGATCCGATTGCGGCGACCGCGATCGCCCGCCGGCTGGGCGTGCCGCAACGGCTCGTCGCGGTGGTCGAGGGCGAGAGCCTCGTCAACGACGGCACGGGCCTCGTCCTCTACCGGGTCGCCGTCGCTGCGGTCGTCACCGGCTCCTTCTCGGCGCTCGACACCGGCGGGCTGTTCTTCCTGACCGCCCTTGGCGGAGTGGCGGTGGGGCTCGGCGTCGGCTGGATCGTCCGTCAGGTCCGCCTCCGTCTCGACAACCCGCCCGCGGAGCTGACGATCTCCCTCATGACGGGGTACTTCGCGTTCATCTCGGCCGAGCTGCTGGGCGTGTCGGCGGTGCTCGCAGCCGTGAGCGCGGGGGTGTACCTCGGCTGGCACACGCCCGAGCTCACGACGTCGCAGGTGCGCCTCCAGGGGCTCGCGGTCTGGGAGATCGTCCAGTACACGCTGAACGCGCTTCTCTTCGTGCTCGTCGGCCTGCAGCTTCCGGTGGTTCTCGACGCGCTCGGCGACATCCCCGGGGCGAGGCTGCTGGGCTACGCCGCACTGGTGAGCCTCACTGTGATCGTCGCGCGCTTCGCCTGGGTCTTCATCGTCCTCCATGCCCCGAAGCGCATCACGGGCAGGACGTCGAACTGGCAGAGCGCAGTGTTTCTCTCTTGGGCGGGGATGCGCGGTGCCGTGTCGCTCGCCGCAGCGTTGGCGTTGCCCCTCCAGACCGACGCCGGAGAGGCTTTTCCGGGCCGCGACTTGATCCTGTTCCTGACTTTCGCGGTGATCCTCGTGACCCTCGTCGGACAGGGGCTGACCCTCCCGTTCGTGATCCGTCTGCTGCGTCTCGAGGACGACGGAATCGAGGATCGCGAGGACGCGAAGGCGCGCATCCAAGCGGCCGAGGCCGCGCTCGCGCGCCTCGAGGAGCTCGTGAGCGAGGACTGGGTGCGCGACGACACCGTCGAGCGTGTCCGCGGCGCCTACCGGTTTCGCAGCGATCGCTTCCGCGCCCGACTCGACGACGGCGACGACGGTGCGATCGAGTCCCGCTCACAGGACTACCAGCGGCTGCGCCGTGAGCTGCTCGAGGCGGAGCGACAGGCGCTGATCGAGCTGCGCCGTAGCGGCGCGATCTCGAACGACGTCTGGATTCGCGTCGGCCGCGACCTCGACCTCGAGGATCAGCGGCTCGATATCTGAGACGCCCTTCGGCCCTGTCGGCGGGCGTCATCCCAGACCTCGCCGCGAAACGGCGAACGATGAGTTTCGACGCCGAGGCGCGTCCAACTCGCTGGAACGGGTAGACGCGCTATCAGCCACGTCGCGGGCTACGCCGCACGGACAGCGGGAAGGAGAACGAGATGAGGAAGCTCGTCGTCAGTACGTTCATGACGCTCGACGGAGTCATGCAAGCCCCCGGCGGTCCCGGGGAGGATCCCACCGGAGGCTTCACCCACGAGGGGTGGTCGGTCAACTACTGGGACGACGCCATGGGCCAGCGGATGGGCGAGTCGATGGGGAAGCCCTTCGACCTGCTCCTCGGGCGGAAGACCTACGAGATCTTCGCCGCGCACTGGCCCCACGCCACCGACCCCGGCGCCGATGTGTTGAACAGCGCGACGAAGCACGTCGCGTCGAGAACCCTCGAGAAGGTGGACTGGGCCAACTCGCGGCTGATCGAGGGCGACGTGCCCGAGCAGGTGGCGAAGCTCAAGGCCGAGGACGGGCCGGAGATCCAGGTGCACGGCAGCTCGAACCTGATCCGCACGCTGCAGAAGCACGATCTCGTCGACGAGTACCGCGTCATGATCTTCCCCCTCGCGCTCGGTACCGGCAAGCGCCTCTTCGCCGACGGCACGATCCCGGCAGGGCTGCGGCTCGTCGACTCCAGTGCCTCGACCACGGGTGTGCTGATGGCGACGTACGAACGCGCGGGTGAGATCGAGTACGGAACGTTCGCGCTCGACGAGCCCTCCGACGCCGAGCTCGCGCGCCGCCAGGCGCTCGCCGAGAGCTGAGCTGTTCCGACGAGCCGCGCTCAGCTCAACATCGAAGCGTCTGCGGCGAGGCATCGCCCTCCGCGCACTGTCGAGAAAGAAGCTCCCGAGAACGGCACTCGCGTATCGTCCGGGCATGGTGGACCGCCTGCCTGCATTCGCGCTCGAAGCGGGCGAAGGAGAGCTTCTCGTCTTCGGAGGCGTAACGATCCTCGTTCGATCGTCGGCGGCCGCAACCGGCGGGGCATTCAGCCTCTTCGAGGAGGTCCCGCCGATGCTCGACACACCGCTCCATGTCCACGAGCGAGACGACGAGGTCTTCTACGTACTCGAGGGCGAGCACGTCATCCAGGTCGGAGACGACGAGTTCCCCGTCGGCCCCGGTGGCGTCGTCTTCGCGCCGCGCGGCCTCCCTCACGCGCAACGCCGCGTGGTGCCGGGAGAGGGTCGGTTGCTCGTACTGACCGTGCCGGGAGGCCTGGACGGATTCTTCCGCGAGCTCGCGGAGGCGCAGGAGGCCGGGACGCTCGGGCCCGAGGCGTACGTGGCCGCTTCGAAGAACCACGGGATCACCTGGCTCGACTGACCCGCGGCAGGGCAGCGACCCGACGAGAAGGCGCTGCTCTGCCGTCCGACTCAGACTGAACGCGGTGTCCGACTTCAGTCGGACACCTCTCATCACCCGTCAACCGTGGTGCGCCTGCTCGGCCTCCTCGGCCTCGGCCTTCGTCGCGTGGACGGTGCCGTCCGGATGCTCGGGCGGCGAGTAGAGCGAGTAGAGCTTCAGGTCCCCGTCGCCCGTGTTGACGACGTTGTGCCACACGCCCGCCGGCACGATGATCGCCCAATCGTCGCCCACCTCGTGGCGCTCGTCGATCGAGTCCTCGGTCCGACCGAGCTCCACACGACCCTGCCCCTGCTCGATCCGGAGGAACTGGTCGCGGTCGTCGTGCGCCTCGAGGCCGATGTCCTCGCCCGGCGCGAGCCGCATCACGGTGAGCTGGGTGTGCTCGCCCGTGAACACGACCGCCCGGAAGTTCGCGTTCCCAACGGTCTCCTGCTCGATGTCTCCGACCCAGCCGAGCATCTGTCCGCTCCTCTCGCGTCGCCGATCGGCAGCCGTCATGGCCGTTGATGTCCTTATTACCCGCGTGGCGAGAGGCGGAACCTGCGCTCCAGGCCGGTGAGAGCCTACGCAGCCTCTTCGGCGAGGAGGTCGGTGGCGAGCTCGACCGAGCGGTCGAGGGACCCGTTGTCGGCGAGCGCGCTGAGCAGCCGGGACGGGTCCGGCATCTCCTCCGCGCTCGCTTCGAGGATCCGCAGAGCGACGAACGTGAGCGGGTCGAAGCCGATTCCGGCCTCGCGCAGCGTCGCGCCCACGTGGTACGCCTCCTGGGCGAGCGCGAACTCCATCGACGACAGGGCGTGGCTCATGGCGAGCTCGCTCTCCTGTCGCGCGCGCAGCTCGTCGAGCGGCTGCTCCGATTCTTCAGACCCCTGCACGATGCCCTCGCGAATAGGACGTCGAATTCGCCGCGGAGTCTGTGTCGTCATGTGGAAGCGCCGCAGGAGTCACGACCTTCAGGGCGAATCACTGGCGCGGACCTCGGAAAGGAGCGCGTCATGTCCCAGCAGGACCCCGGCTACCAACCCGTATCGGGTTGGGCCGTCGGCGGCATCACCTTCGCCGCCACGATGATGATCATGATCGGCGTCTTCCAGGTGATCGCCGGTCTGGTCGCAATCTTCGACGACGACTTCTACGTCGTCACGCAGAACTACACGTTCGACCTCGACACCAGCGCGTGGGGCTGGATCCATCTGATCCTGGGGATCCTGCTGCTCGTCGCGGGGTACGGCCTGTACTCGGGGGCAACGTGGGCGGCGGTGTTCGCAATCGTGCTCGCCGTTCTCGCAGCCATCGAGAACTTCTTCTTCATCCCGTACTACCCGTTCTGGTCGATCCTCGTGATCGCCCTCTGTGTCTGGGTGATCTGGGCATTGACCCGACCCGGCTTGCGATCCTAGCCTGCCGCCGAGAGGGAAGGCGCGTCGGAGCCCCGATGCGCCTTCCCGGCGGAATTCCTACTGCCGGGCCATCGCGACGCGGAGACGTTCCTCCGGCGAGATCAGGTGGTCGGTGTCCTCCGCCGCGGCGTCCAGGTCGATCTGCACCCAACGGACGGTGCCGGTGAAATCGCTGTCGCTGATCCCGTAGTCGTCGCTGACCGGCGTTGCGGTGTCGCTGCCGACGTCGGTCGTCTCGTCGGCGGAGAAGGCCATCGGAACGGTGCCGTCGACACGACCCTCGCCCACCTTCTGCCCGTCGACGAACAGCGTGACCTCGCCGCCCTTGCCGAGGCCGCCGCCGTCGTACGTGAACTCCATCCGCACCTGATGCTGCCCGGCCGGGATCGCGTCGTCGCCGTAGGCCTTGAACTGCTGCAGGCCGAAGAGGTTGTAGCAATACGCCGGCTTGCCGTCCTTCGCGTAGAGGGCCCAGCCGCCGAAGGCGCCGCCCTGCGCGATGATGACGCCGTTCGCGCCGCCCTCGGGCACGTCGACCTCCGCCGTGACGGCATGCGACTTGTTCTTGATCATCGAGGATCGAGTTCTCGCTGAGGCGGCCCATGCGTCCGAAGAGGAGCTGTGACGTCCCCTTGACGAGCTGCGGACGACCGGCGAGGTCGGGATTGAACCGCTCGAACCGCCTGTCGTCGAGCGGCAGCACGTTGTACTTCCCCGCCTCGATGATGAACAGGCGCTGAAGCTCGGCGAGCTTCTCCGGCTGCTCCGAGGAGACGTCGTGCGCCTGTGTCCAGTCGTCCGGCGCGTACAGCTCCCAGACGTCGTCGTCGAACGCAGGCATCTCGGTTGCCATCCACGGCGTGGAGTGCCGGGTGCACGCCGTCCAGCCCTCGTGGTAAATGCCGCGGTTGCAGAACATCTCGAAGTACTGGGTCGTGTGGCGGTCATCCGCCCCGGCGTCGTCGAACGAGTACGCCATCGAGACGCCCTCGAGCGGCCGCTGCTGGACGCCGTTCACGCTCAGGGGGGCGGGAAGCCCGGCGACGTCGAGCACGGTCGCCGCGACGTCGATCACATGGTGGAACTGCGAGCGCACCTCGCCCCTCGCCTTGATGCCGGCGGGCCAGTGCACGATCGTCCCGTTCCGCGTCCCGCCCCAGTGCGAGGCGACCTGTTTCGTCCACTGGTACGGCGTGTCCATCGCATGGGCCCAGCCGACGGCGTAGTGGTTGTACGCCGCCGGCGTGCCGAAGTCGTCGATCTTCGAGACCATGAACTCGGTCGTCTCGAGGCCGAACGCGCCGTTCAGGACGACGAGCTCGTTGAAGCAGCCGTTCGGCGTGCCCTCGGCGGACGCGCCGTTGTCGCCGATCACGTAGTAGACGAGCGTGTTCTCGAGGATCGCGAGCTCCGAGAGCGAGTCGATCAGCCTGCCGACGTGGTGGTCGGTGTGCTCGAGGAAGCCGGCGTAGACCTCCATCTGGCGCGCGAGCACCGGCTTGAGGTCGTCCGGCATGTCGTCCCAGGCCGGGATCTCCTTCGGCCGCTCGGTGAGCTCCGCATCGGGTGGGATCACGCCGAGCTCCTTCTGCTTTGCGAACGTTCGCTCGCGCTGCGCGTCCCATCCGTCGTCGAACTTCCCCTTGTACTTGTCCGACCATTCCGTCGGCACGTGGTGCGGCGCGTGTGTCGCGCCCGGCGCGAAGTAGATGAAGAAGGGCTTGTCCGGCATCAGCGCCTTCTGCTGCTTGATCCAGTCGATCGCCTGGTCGGTCATGTCCTCGGTGAAGTGGTAGCCCTCCTCGGCCGTCTTCGGCTGCTCGATCGGCACCGTGTCGCGATAGATCGCGGGCGCGTACTGGTTCGTCTCGCCGCCGATGAAGCCGTAGAAGTGCTCGAAGCCCGAGCCCGTCGGCCAGGCGTGGAACGGCCCCATCGGGCTCGTCTCCCAGACGGGCACCTCGTGACACTTGCCGAACTGGGCCGTCGAGTAGCCGTTCAGCTTCACGGTCTCTGCGAGCGGGGCGCAGGTGTTGGGTCGGATCGAGTTGTAGCCGGGCGCGGAGGTCGCGATCTCGGTGATCCCGCCCATTCCGACGGAGTGGTGGTTGCGGCCGGTGAGGAGCGCCTGGCGCGTCGGGGAGCACAGGGCGGTCGTGTGGAAGCGGTTGTACTTGAGCCCGTTGGCAGCGAGCCGCTCGGCGGTCGGAGTGGAGCACGGCCCGCCGAAGGCGCTCGAGGCGCCGAACCCGACGTCGTCGATCAGCACGATCAGCACGTTCGGCGCACCCTCCGGCGGACGCAGCTGCTCGATCGGAGGGAAGGACGTCGACGGGTCCTTCGCGTCGTACGTCACGAGGCCCGCGTAGGCCCTGTCCGGGATCGGTAGCACGGTGCGCTGGATCGTGTCTTGCTCGCCGGGCATCGAAGGGGCTCCTCTCGTCGATTGATGCTCGAATGCCATGCTAGGTCGTTCACGATGGCGCTCCGAGCCCGTGTGATCACCTTCACCGGAACAAATGAGCCGACATGAGCATTGAGGAGCTCGAACAAGGACGGACGTCCTACGAGCACTGTGCGTGGCTCGACGCACACGAGTCGCTGACCAGCGTCGATCGCACGGCGCCGCTCCAGCCGCAGGACCTGGAGCTCCTCGCGACGGCCGCCTACATGCTCGGTCGCGACGACGAGCAGCTACAGGCGTTGGAGCGCGCGCATCACGGCTACGTCCACCTCGGCGAGCGGCGGCGCGCGGTGCGCTGCGCATGGTGGCTCGGTGTCCACCGTCTGCTACGCGGCGAGACGGCCCGCGCCACGGGATGGTTCGGGCGTGCACAGCGCTTGCTCGATCAGGAGCCGGAGGGCTCCGCCGAGCACGGCTATCTGCTCCTCGCGGAGGAACTTCGACACAGCGCCGCGGGCGAATGGGACGCCGCTCTCGCGGCGGCGGCTGCCGCGGCCGACGTCGCCGAGCGCTTCGGTGACTCTGACCTCATGGCTCTTGCCCTTATGGACCAGGGTCGTGTGCTGGTCAAGCAGGCCCGCGTGGAGGAGGGACTGGAGAAGATGGACCAGGCGATGATCGAGGCCTCCGCGGGTCTCTCGCCGATCGTCACCGGCCTCGTCTATTGCAGCGTGATCGACGGCTGCCAGGAAGCGCACGAGCTGCGCCGGGCGAACGAATGGACGGCTGCGTTGACCCAGTGGTGCGAGCAGCAACCGGGCCTGGTGCCCTTCACGGGCACATGCCTGATCCATCGCGCAGAGCTCATGCAACTGCGCGGGGACTGGGAGGCTGCGCTGGAGGAGTCGCGGCTGGCGGGCGAGCGCTTCGAGGAGCGATCGAACGACCGAGCGGCCGGCCAGGCCTCGTATCGCCGCGGTGAGCTCCTTCGCCTCCAGGGCGAGCTCGAGCAGGCCGAGTCGGCCTATCGCGACGCCAGCAGGCGTGGCTACGAGCCGCAGCCGGGGCTTGCGCTGCTGCGGCTGGCTCAGGGGCGCATCGACGTCGCGAGCACCGCAATCGCGCAGGTCGCCGCCGGCGCGACGGAGTGGGACGAGCAAGCGAGATACCTACCGGCCCTCGTCGAGATCACGCTCGCGGGGCGTGATCCCGAAGGCGCGGCCAGGGCCTGCGACGAGCTCGAGGAGGTCGCCTCACGGCACGGGAGCGCCATGCTTCGCGCACAGGCTGCGCAGGCACGTGGAGCGGTCGAGCTGGCGACGGGTGATGCCCATGCGGCCCTCCGTGCGCTCCGGCGCGCGAAGGGACTGTGGCAGGAGCTCGAAGCGCCGTACGAGCTCGCCCAGACCCGCGTTCTGATGGCGCAGGCCTGCCGTTCGCTCGGCGACGACGAGACCGCCGCGTTGGAGCAGGACGCCGCGCGTGCGGCCTTCGAGCAGCTCGGCGCCGCGCAGGACCTGGCACGCGTCGACGCGCTCGGGGGCGCCGCGACGACGAGCAACGACCGACCACTGACGTCTCGCGAGCTGCAGGTGCTCCGGCTGCTCGCCGCGGGCGAGAGCAACAAGGCGATCGCGGCCGAGCTGGTGCTGAGCAAGCGCACCGTCGACAGGCACGTGAGCAACATCTTCGCGAAGCTGCAGGTTTCCTCGCGCGCTGCCGCAACGGCGTACGCGTACGAGCACCGGCTCGTCTCCGAACCATTTGTGAGTCGAAGGACCGACAGGCGCCCGTGAACGGAACATGGGTCGTTTTGCCGACGCGAAAGCCTGCCTCTCCAGGGCATATTTCTGCTCGTGCGGATAGAGCGCGAACAAGCCTTTCCGACACCACTCGAGCACGGGTTCGCGTTCATCACGAATCCAGTGAACTGGCCGTCCTACTGGCCCGGGCTGGTTCGCGTGGAGCCGGGCACACGCTGGAGCGCGCCCGGCGACAGCGCGCACCTCGTCCTCCGCCTCCTCGGCCGCGACGTCGAGCTCAGGATGACCCTGGAGGAGCTCGTTCCGAACCGCCTCGTCGCGTACGCGAGCACCCAGGCCGGCTTGCCGGATGCCCGTCACGAGCGTCATTTCCGGCCCATCGACGAAGGATTCGCCTACCGCATCGTCGTCGAGTACGAGCCGCGGAGCGGATTTCGCGGCCTGCTCGACCGGACCGTCGTTCGGCGAGCGATCGACCGGGCCGATGCGTCAGACGATCGAGAACCTCGAGCGACTGCTGAGTACGGGGGCGGGTGTAGCCACGTGAGGATCCTGATCGTCGGCGCCGGGATCGCCGGCCTTGCGCTGGCGCACGCCCTGCGCCGGCGCGGGAGCACGCCCGAGGTCGTCGAGCGAGTCTCCGACTGGCAGCCGATCGGCGCTGGTCTATACCTCCCGGGCAACGCCGTGCGAGCTCTGCGAGAGCTCGACATCGAGTTGCCGACCGACGCCAACCCGATTCGCAGGCAGCGTTTCCTCGACCATCGGGGTCGTCGTCTCGCCGAGGTGGACGTCGAGCGATTGTGGGACGGCGTCGGCGGCTGCGTCGCGATTCGGCGAGAGGCGCTCCACGAGGCGCTGCGCGAAGCGACCGCGGAGGTGCCGGTGCGCCTGGCCACCTCGGTGACCGACCTCGAGGACGGCGCGACGCCCCGCGTGGGCTTCTCCGACGGGTCGAGCGGCAGCTACGACCTCGTCGTCGGCGCCGACGGCGTCCACTCGACGGTCCGCGGCCTCGCGCTCGGCGGTCCCCCGGCCGGCTATGTGGGACAGTCGTCGTGGCGCTTCCTCGCCGACGGCTTCCCGGAGCTCACGGACTGGACGGCCATGCTCGGCAAAGGCCGCACGTTCCTCACGGTCTCCCTGGGCGAGGGCGCTGTCTACTGCTACGCCGACGTGAACACGAGCAAGCCGGAGGGTGCCGCGGACAGCGACTGGCGCCGCTCGTTCGCCGACTTCGCCGACCCGGTCCCGCGACTGCTCGAGCAGGGCTCCGAGGCGTACTTCGCGCCGATCGAGGAGGTTGCGCCGCCGGCCTGGAGAGCGCGCCGCGTGGTGCTCGTCGGCGACGCCGCCCACGCCAGCTCTCCCAACATGGCGCAGGGGGCGGCGATGGCCCTCGAAGACGCGCTCGTCCTCGCCGACCTGCTGACTGACGGCCAATCCGTCGACGAGGCACTCACCGGCTACGTGGCGCGACGCGAGGCCCGAGTGGCATGGGTGCAGGAGCAGACCCACCGCCGCGACCGGACGAGGAACCTGCCCGCCACCGTCCGGAACATCACCCTGCGTCTGGCCGCCGAGCGCATCTTCAGGTCCAACTACGGGCCGCTGCGCGACCGATTCTAGGAAGGCCGGACGTGGGTCGAATGACCCACGGCGACGGGACGGAAGTTGGGTCGTTCGTCCGAAGCGCCCGCTTCCCGGTCACGGCATCGTCGGTGAGAAGCGACCCGAGCGGAGGGACGATGACCGACAAGCTTGCAACGCGCGCACGACGGCAACCGGCTCTCGAGAGCCCTCGAGAGCAGCTGCTGGCCGGCATTCCCGTGACCGAGCGCCGGCTGGAGCTGGCGGGCGTGTCCACGGCAGTGCTGGAAGGCGGCGAAGGTCCGCCAGTCCTTCTGCTCCATGGCCCGGGCGGCTATGCCGCGATGTGGCAGCAGGTGATCCCAGCGATCGCGGCGACGCACCGGGTCGTGGCTCCCGACCTCCCCGGTCACGGCACGTCGACTGTTCCCGAGCGCGGGTTGGACGCCGAGACGGTGCTCTCCTGGCTCGGCGAGCGGATCGACGAGACATGCCCCGCGCCTCCCTCCTCGTGGGGCAGCTGGTCGGCGGTGCCGTGGCCGCCCGGTTTGCCGCCGACCACGGCGACCGGCTCGAACGGCTGGTCCTCGTCGTCCCCTTCGGCCTCGCGCCCTTCCAGCCGACGCCGGTGTTCGGCGCTGCGCTGACGGGCTTTCTCTCAGAGCCGACGGAGGACTCGCACGACGAGCTCTGGAATCAATGCGTCTTCGACCTCGAGGCGTTGCAACGTCAGCCGTCCGTTCGCTGGGAGCTGATGAAGGCGTACAACCTCGACCGTGCCTCGGGCGGGGTGGGCGAATCGCTCCAGGTCCTGATGGGGCTCTTCGGCTTCGAGTCGATCCCGGAGGAGATGCTGACACGGATCGCCGTTCCGACGACACTGATCTGGGGTCGGCGCGATTCGATCGTCCCCGTCACGGTCGGCGAGGCGGCGAGCACCCGGTTCGGGTGGCCGCTCGAGGTGATCGAGAACGCCGGGAACGAGCCGGCGATCGAGACGCCGGAGGCGTTCGTGCGGGCGCTGTTCCACTCCCAGGAGCCGAACCGGCCCGACCCGACGACCCGGAAGGAGACCCGCTGATGGCCTCGACCGCGATCGACGTCGCCAGGCGCGAAGGACGCCACGCCAGGCTGACACCGAAGGAGCTCGACGGCCTCGAGGCCAGACTCGACGGCTCGTTGTTGACCGAGGGAGACGACGGCTGGGATGACGCCGTGCGGCTCTGGAACGCGATGGCGGCGACGCTTCCGGCGCTGGTCGTCCAGCCGGTGTCGGCAGCCGACGTCTCCGCCGCCGTCACGTTCGCTCGCGAGCGCGGCGTGCTCGTGAGCGTCAAGGGCGGCGGCCACAACATCGCGGGCACGGCCATCGCCGAGGGCGGGCTCCTGCTCGAGATGTCCGGCATGTCCGACATTACGGTCGATCCGGACGCGAGGATGGCCGACGTCGGGCCGGGCTGCTTGCTGCAGGACGTCGACCGGGCCACACAGGCGCACGGCCTCGCGACCCCGCTCGGCTTCTACTCCGAGGTCGGAGTCGCCGGACTGACGCTCGGCGGCGGGATCGGCTACCTGACGCGGCGGTTCGGCTGGACGGTCGACAACCTCGCAGGAGGTCGAAGTCGTGACCGCCGACGGCGAGGTTCGCACCGCCAGCGCCGAGGAGAACCCGGACCTCTTCTGGGCGATCAGGGGCGGCGGCGGCAACTTCGGCGTCGTCACCCGGTTCCGCTTCCGCCTGCACGAGGTCGGTCCGACCGTCTACGGCGGCCTGATCGCCTGGCCCTTCGAGCGGGCGCAAGAGATCCTCCGTGCCTACCGGGCGATCACGATCGGGCGCCGCGCGAGCTTGCGGTTTGGCTCGTTCTCATCCACGCTCCGCCGGCGCCGTTCGTACCGGAGAAGTGGCACGGCAGAGAAGCTCTGCGCGATGGCCGTCTGCTACAGCGGCGACCTCGCCGAGGCCGCCGAGGTACTCGCACCGATCCGCGCGCTTCGGCGACCCTGTCGTCGACCTGCTCGACGAGCTGCCGTACACCGCAGTCCAGTCTCTCCTCGACGGCACCGAGCCCAAGGGAATGCACTACTACTGGAAGACGGAGTACGCCGCCGAGGTCACCGACGACGCTCTTGTCTGCGTTCCAGGAGCTGTTCGCCAGCTGCCCGATCCCCGGCGCGGAGCTCGGGATCCTGCACCCCGGCGGTGCGATCAACGAGCGCGAGGAGGACGACGGCGCCGTCGGCAACAGGGACGCCCGCTTCGTCCTCGGTGTGCTGGGCATGTGGGAGCCCGACGAGCCGAAAGGCGAGGACTTCGAGCGGTGGGTCCGAGACGCCGGTGCGCGGCTGCGGCCGTTCTCCACGGGCCGGACCTACATCAACTTCCAGACCGCCGACGAAGGGGACGAGCGGGTCCGGGCGACCTACGGCGCCAACTTCGATCGGATCCTCGAGATCAAGCGGAAGTACGACCCGGACAACCTGTTCCGATCGAACCGGAACATCCACTGAAGAGTGCCAACGGGGGACGCGCGTAGGGGCGAGAGACATCTCTCGCCCCTACTTCACGGAGCCGGCGAGCAGGCCCTGCACGAAGTAGCGCTGGAAGGCGAAGAAGACGACCAGCGGGATCGCGAGCGACACGAACGCCGCCGGGGCGATCAGCTCGATGTTCGCGCTGAACTGGCGCATCTGGGAGAAGATCGCGACGGTGATCGGCTGCGTGTCGCGCGCGAACGTCAGGGCGACGAGCAGGTCGTTCCAGACCCAGAGGAACTGGAAGATCGCGAGCGACGCGATCGCCGGAAGCCCGAGCGGCAGGATCAGCCGGAAGAAGATCCGGAACTCGGACGCGCCGTCGATCCGCGCGGCCTCGAGGAGGTCCTTCGGGATCCCGATGAAGAAGTTCCGCAGCAGGAAGATCGCGAACGGCAGCCCGAACGCGGTGTGGAAGAGGACGAGACCCATCACCGTGTCGAACAGCCTCAGGTCGTTGTACAGCGAGAAGATCGGGATCAGCGCCATCTGGATCGGCACCACCAGCAATGCGATGACGCCGAGGAACAACCAGTCCCGTCCCGGGAACTCGAGCCACGCGAACGCGTAGGCAGCGAGCGACGCGATGCCGCGATCGGCAGGATCGTCCCTCCGACCGAGACCAGGACGGTCGTCCAGATCGCCGACGTGATGGCGTCGTTGTCAAAGACCTCTCGGTAGTTCTCGAGCGTCGCGATGCTCGGCTTCGAGAAGATCTCCCACCACCCGGTGCGGCCGATCTGCGCAGGCTCGAGCAACGACGTGAACAGCAGCCCGAGGGTCGGGACGAGCCAGAGAACCCCGACGAACGCGAGGAACAGGTAGACGGGCGTCCGACCGAGGAAGCGGACGATCCGTGCCGAGAGGGGCTCGCCGCCCTCGGCGACGACGACCTCGGCAGGGCTCTCGGTTGCGGCGGCGGTCGACACGAGCGCTAGACCTCCCTCCGGAAGCGGCGGATGTTGAGCAGCAGGATCGGGATCACGAGCAGGAACAGGAAGACCGCGATCGCCGCACCGAGGCCGAAGTCGTTGACCCCGCCGAACGAGGTTCGCCACATCGCGAGAGCGATCACGTTCGCATCGTCCTGCACGAGCCTGGCGCGATCGAGATCACGATGTCGAAGACCTTCAGGACGTAGATGAGCATGGTGATGAAGACGACCGTCAGGACGGGCGCGAGGAGCGGGATCGTGATGCGCCGGAACACCGCCCATTCCGTCGCGCCGTCCGTCCGCGCCGCCTCGAGCAGGTCGCGCGGGATCGCCGCGAGCCCGGCCGCGATCACGACCATCGCGAAGCCCGCCCACACCCAGATGTACGCCATCATGATCGACGGGCGTGATCGAGGTCCGGTCCGAGCCACGAGACTCCCTCGAAGGGCTGCGAGAACGTGTCCGGACCGATCGCCGCGTTGTACTGACCTGCCTCGACGTCCTCGAAGGCGAACGTGCCGTCGGCGCCCGTCTCGGTTGTCGCGACCGCGCCGCCGCCCGCCTCGGGACGGAGCTCGACCGTGACGCCCGGCAGGCCGAGCTCCTCGTCCTCGACCTCGCCCGGTGTGCCGCCGCCGGGCTTGAAGTCTCTCCAGACGACGCCCGTGATCCCGCCCGAGAGCGCCTCCGGTACGACGGCCTGCTCGGCATCGGCAGGAACGTCGTCCGCGCGGATCGCCGTCAGTCCGAGCTGTGCGACGGCCCCCGGCTCGAGCGGCTCTTCGAGGACGAGGCCCTGTTCGGGCCCACCGGTGAGCGCGTCCGTGGAGGGACGCGCCGACGCGAGCGCGGCCGGCGGCTGCACGACGTCCTTCACGGCGCCGATCGCGGCGTTGACCGTTCCCTGGCTCGGGTCCTTCTCGTACATGAACCGCCAGATCACGCCGGCGGCGAACAGCGAGATCGCCATCGGCATGAAGACGGCCACCTTGAACGCGGTCGAGAAACGGATCCGCTCGAGCAGCACGGCGAAGACGAGGCCGATCGCGGTGACGAACGCAGGGACGACGAGGAGCCAGACGAAGTTGTTCCGGATCGCCGTGCGAAGCGTCTCGTCGCTGAAGAGGGTCTCGTAGTTGTCGAGCCCGATGAACTCGTCGCCGCTCCGGTCGTAGAAGCTCCGGATGATCGTGCTGATCGTCGGGTACACGACCCAGACGCCGAGCAGCACGAGCGCAGGCCCGAGGAACACCAGGGCGACCCCGTAGCGCTCCCAGAGGCCTCCGTTCTCGCGACCTGGTGGAAGCCCCCCGTCGGGGGCTTCCACCGTCGTTGCGGTCTCCGACATCCGTCCGGCCCGGTTCCGCCTAGCCGAACGCCTCGTTTGCCGCGGCCTCCATCTGCTGCGTGATCCCGTCGATGTCGTCGGGGTTGGCGACGAAGTCCGAGAACAGCTTGAAGAGGCCCTGCCCAGGCGTGCCGCCGAACGCCGACGGCTGGAGGTCGGACATGTCGAAGCGGAAGACCTCCGCCTCGCCGAGCGCTCCCGCGGTCGTCCGCGTGATCTCGTCCGGGTAGACGTCCGGGTCGAGATCCTTGTTCGGCGACGAGAACCCGCCCCGCGAGGCCCAGATCTCCGCGGCGTCCGCGGTCGTCAGGTACTCGAGGAACGCGTCGCCCGCCGGGCTGTCCTTGAACTGCACGAAGATGTCTCCTGCGCCCACGACCGCGGGCTCGGAGTCTTCGATCGACGGGAACGTGAAGACGTTGAAGCCGGTCTCCGGCTCGAGCGTCGTCTCCGTCACGCCGGGGGCGAAGTCGCCGATCGTGACCATGGCGGCCTCCGGATCGTCCGAGAACACCTTGGCCACGGAGTCCGGCATCTCGGTCTGCAGCGAGCCCTCGGTGCCGCCCGCCAGGTTGTCCGACTCGCCGAGGATGTCGGCCATCACGGCGAGCGCGTCCTTCACCGACTGGTCGGTCCACGGGATCTCGTGCCGCGTGAGCTGGTCGTACATCTCGACACCGGCGGTGCGGATGTAGACGTTCTCGAACAGGTCGGTGATCGGCCATCCGACGTCGACGCCGACCGAGTACGGCGTGATGCCTGCCGCCTTGATCGTGGACGCCGTCTCCTGAAGCTCCTCCCAGCGTCTCCGGGCGGCTCGACGCCGGCCTCCTCGAAGGCGGCGACGTTGTACCAGAACGTCGACTTGTTGGCGCCCTTGAACATGACACCGTACTGTGTCCCGTCGATCGCGCCGACGTCGGCGACGGACTCGCCGAAGCTCTCGACGATCGACTCGCGAAGATCGTCGATGGGCTGAATCGCGTCCTGGGAGGCAAAGTCGGCCATCAGGCCCGGCTGGCCGATCGCGGCGATGTCGGGCGGGTTCCCACCTTCGACGGCGGTCGAAAGCAGGGGAGCGAGGTTGTCGCCACCCGAGCGATAGCGCACGTCGACGTTCGGGTAAAGCTCGGTGAAGCCGTCGATCACCGCCTGGAACGACTCCTGCTCCTCGCCTCCCCAGATCGCCATGACCGAGATCGAGCCGGTGACGTCCTCGCTGCCTTCGGCGCCTACCGCCTCCGTCGTCGCCTCCGCAGCCCGCGGCCACGAGGGCCAGCGCGCCGACGGAGAGCGCGAGCACGAGCCATCGATATCTCATCCGAGTCCTCCTCCGAGTGTTGAGTCCATGGTTATTCCTGCGCATAGATCCCCAGACCGGTTTCCAGGTCGAACAGGTGAACGCCGCTCGTCTCGACCGCGACGTCGATGACGTCGCCGTTCCGGATCCGCGAGCGCGGCCCGAAGCGGCCGACGATCGTCGTCTTCGCCGCCCCCTCCTCGGCCGCAGCCTGGACGGATCCCTCCTGCCCGACGTCGCGCGCGAGCTCCCGAACGTCCTCCGTCAGCGCGGGCCGCGCGTCGACTTCGAAGTGCGCGACGATCTCCGAGCCGAGCGGCTCGCGCAGCACGACGACGCCCTTGATCTGGCGCTCGGGCGGCACGTCGGGCTCGAGGGCCGCGTCCTCGAGATTCTCGGGCCGGATCCCGAGGACGACCTGACGGCCGACGTACGCCTCCAGCGCCGGCCGCGCGCGCGCGACGTCCTCACCGAGCTCGAGCGGGTGCTGACCGACGAGCGCGACGAACGACCCGTTGCGCCGCTCGATCGTCGCCTCGACCATGTTCATCGCCGGCGAGCCGATGAAGCCTCCGACGAACAGGTTGACCGGCCGCTCGTAGAGCTCCTGGGGCGGCGCCACCTGCTGCAGCTCGCCCTTGCGCATCACGGCGACGCGGTCGCCCATGGTCATCGCCTCGACCTGGTCGTGCGTCACGTAGATGGTCGTCACGCCGAGGTCGTGCTGCAGGCTCGCGATCTCGGCGCGCATGTGCACGCGCAGCTTCGCGTCGAGGTTCGAGAGAGGCTCGTCCATCAGGTAGGCCTGCGGCTGGCGCACGATCGCCCTGCCCATCGCCACGCGCTGGCGCTGCCCTCCGGAAAGCGCTCGCGGCTTGCGCTCGAGGAACTCCTCGAGCCCGAGGACGCGGGCGGCATCGCGCACACGACGGTCGATCTCGTCCTTCGGCTCCTTCCGCAGCCGGAGGCCGAACGCGATGTTGTCGTAGACGCTCAGGTGCGGATAGAGGGCGTAGCTCTGGAAGACCATGGCGATGTCGCGGTCGCGCGCGGGCACGTTGTTGACGACCCGCTCGCCGATGCGGACGACGCCCTCGCTGATCGGCTCGAGGCCGGCGACCATCCGAAGCGCAGTCGTCTTGCCGCACCCGGAGGGCCCGACGAGCACCATGAACTCGCCGTCGTCGATCTCGAGATCGAGGCCGTTGACCGCGCGCGTCCCGTCGGGATACACCTTCGCCACGTCCTGGAACGCGACCTCCGCCACCGGGCACGACTACCCGTTGTGCACGATCGCCAAACCGGCGCCGCTACCCGGGCGTGTGGATCGCCCGGACGGCGTCGATCGTGTCGGCCTCGGCAGGCGCCTTGTCCGGCCGGTAGCCCTTGACGCGGGCGAAGCGGAGCGCGAGGCCGCCGGGGTAGCGCGAGCTGGCCTGCACCCCGTCGAAGGCGACCTCGACGACGAGCTCGGGACGGACGTGGACGATGTGCCCCTCGCGACGCGTCTCCAGCTCGAGCAGCCGCTGGGTCTGCCAGGCGAGCATCGTGTCCGTCATGCCCTTGAAGGTCTTGCCGAGCATCACGAAGCCGCCGGTGCCCGGGTCGCGGGCGCCGAGGTGGAGGTTCGAGAGCCACCCCTGGCGTCGCCCATGGCCCCATTCCGCGGCGAGGACGACGAGGTCGAGGGTGTGGACCGGCTTCACCTTCAACCACCCCGCCCCACGCCGCCCGGCCTCGTACGGGGCGGTGAGCGCCTTCACCATCACGCCTTCGTGCCCGTGCGCAAGGGCGGCGTCGAGGAAACGGGCCGCCTCCCCTGGATCGTCGGTCTCGACGGCTGCCGGCCGCATCCCGTCGGGGACGAATCCGACGAGCGCCGCGCGTCGTTCCGCGAGCGACCGGTCGAGGAGGTCGTCGCCGTCGACGTGAAGGCAGTCGAAGAAGACCGGCGACAACGCCACCTCGTTACGCGCCCGGTCGACCTCCCGGCTGCTTCCGAACCGGCTCATCGTCACCTGGAACGGCGCCGGACGACCGTCGGAGCGCAGCGCGATCGCCTCGCCGTCGAGGACGACCGCCTCGACCGGTAGGGCGAGCACGGCCTGCACGACCTCCGGGACCCGGTCGGTGACGTCGGCGAGGTTCCGCGTGAAGGCGCGGACCTCGCCGCCGAGTCGGTGCACCTGAAGCCGCGCGCCGTCGAGCTTCCACTCGACGACGGCAGTCCCGACCCGTGCGAGCGCTTCCTGTGGCGTCTCGGCGGACTGCGCGAGCATCGGCTTCAGAGGGCGCAGCACCTCGAGCCCGAAGCGAGCCAGCCCGTCGGCGCCGTCGGTCAAGGCGGCGGCCGCAACCGCCCCGAGCTCGCCGGCCAGCATCAGCGCCCGGCGCACGTCGGCGGCGGGCACGTCGGCCGCCCGGGCGACGGCCTCGACCATCACTCCCTCCTGCGCGCCCTGGCGGAGCTCGCCGTGCAGGAGGCGCGTCAGGAAGGCCTGCTCGGCAGCTCAGTCGCGCGCGCGAAGAGCGCTTCGAGCTCGCTCCGGCGAACGCGCCTGCGACCCTGATCCCGTCGCCGCGCCGACCCGACGCAGCGCCGCGTCGACCTCCGAGGAGCTCGAGCGCTCACCGGGCCCGCGACGGGCCGCTGGAGCTCACGGAGCGCCGCCCAGCCGACGCCGATCGGCGCATGCGGCAGCGTGCCCGAGAGGTACGCGACCGCGATCGGGATCTCGTCGGTGCGCAGCGCGGCCAGGCATTCCGCCAGCGCAGCGATCTTCGCCGTGCGCGCGGAGGTTCCCGCGACGGCCGCAGACGTTCGGACGAGCTCGTCGAGGAGCACGCCGCCATTCTCGCTTTGTGGTGATTCACCACAAAGTCGCCTTCGCGCTCAGCAGCGTGCGCTCAGGCGGGCGCGCCGCGCTCGCGGAGCACGAAGCGCCGCAGCACCTCGACCCCGACGACGATGAGCGCGACGAAGACGAGCACGCTGCTCCACCCCCGTTGGAAGAGCGGGACGAGCGCGGCCACGACGAGGACGAGACCGGCGACAGCGGCGTAGGTCAGGAGCGGGTTCTCGGCGACAGGCGCCGCCAGTCGTCGCGCACGCGCGGCGAGGCCGGTCGGACCGACGAGCCACACGCCCGCGAGCAGCAGGAGCCCCAGCACGACCCCGAGCCAGGCGCGATCCGCGAGGCCCTGGGTGACGATGCTCCACGCGTCCGATCCCGCGGGCTTCGTCGCATCGGTTGTCAGCTCGTCGACGAGGTAAGCGCCGGCGACGCGCCGGATGAGAAGCACGAGCACGCCGACGACGACGAGTCCGATCGCGAGGGCCCGCAGCTCGAGGCGCCGGCGGCCGCGGGCGAGCCAGACCGCGAGCGCTGCGAGTGCGATGGCGACGATCCACAGCCAGTTGGCGAGGAACCGCAGGATGCGCACGGCCGTCTGTGCGGTCTCCAGGTCGTCGGAATCGGCGATCTCGATCCGCCCGACCGACTCGGGGAGCCGCTCGGCAACGCGGCCGAGAATCGCCGTCTCGTCAGCGAGCTCGAGGATGATGGGGCGGAGATCGAGGGTCACCTGCCCGCCGGTCGTCGAGACGAACTCGCCCTCGTCCTCGAGGAGCCTGACGAGCTGGCGTTGCGTGGCGGTCGCTGTCCGTACCCAGGCGGTCTGCAGGCGCGGCCGCTCGAGCAGGCGCGCGGCCGCCTCCTCGGTGCCCTGGCGCGCGATCCCGGCGAGAACCGGTGCGAGCCCCTGCTGCGCCTCGGGGAGCCGTTCTGCGATCACTTGCTCGACGTCGACGTTCGCGTACAGCTGCTCCGTGGACGTCGCCGCGACCTGCTCGCGGATCTCGTCGGACTGGATGAGCTCGGTCGCGATGTCCTCGAAGCCCTCGTCGAGCACGGAGCGCTCGACGTAGAAGGCAATTGCGCCCACGAGCACAACGACGAGCGCGAGGACGGTGAGCGTGCGCGCGGCGATCACGCGGCCCTTGCCGGCAGAGCTTTTCGCAGGTGAGGCTGGCGGCGCGGGCGGAGGCAGGGTGGGCGGTGTGGGTGCGGCGTCGGACATCTCGCTACCCGGCATACCCGCTCCGTGCATAGCGGCTCTGCGCCGAGCGGGCCGAGTACGTCGCGATGTCGAGCACGACCCCGAGCGCGACGACGAGCCACTCCGCGCCGTCTACGCCGCCCGGGAAGGACCAGACGAGGAGGTACATGAGCGTCGTCCACGGCAGGAACAGCAGTCCGAGGAGCGGCAGCAGCCAGCCGTCGAACGCGAGCTCGACGCGGTCACCGAAGATCCAGATCGCCAGGACCGCGAAACGCGGCCCGAGCAAGACGAACAGGAGGAAGAAGCAACACATGCAGAGCGCAGCCTCGCGCTTCGCGACGCGCGGCGCAACTCCCACCCGTCATCAGCCGGGGTGAACGCGCCTGCCGACAGCCCTCGCGCCCGAGGTCTCGCCCAGACAGCGCCCCGTAAAGTGACAGGCATGTCCGCGAGCGCTCGACTCACCTGGCTCGGCCACTCGACTGTCGTCGTGGAGCTCGACGGGATCCGAATCGTCACCGACCCGGTGTTCCGGCGTCGCGTCGCGCACCTCCGCCGTGACGCCCCGGTCATCCTCCCCGAGCGGCCCGATGCGGTCCTGCTCTCGCATCTTCACTACGACCACCTCGACACTCCGTCGTTGAAGAGGCTCGGCCGCGACGTGCCCCTGATCGTTCCCCGAGGTGCGCGGCACTTCCTGCGCGGCTTTTCGCAGCGTCGCGAGGTGGAGCCTGGAACGACGGTCGAGCTCGGCGCGCTGCGGATCGACGTCGTCGACGCCCGCCACGACGGGAGGCGGCGCCCTCTCGGCGCCCAGGTGCCGGCCCTTGGCTTCGTCGTTCGCGGCTCCCGCTCCGTGTACTTCGCCGGCGACACGGAGCTCTTCGACGAGATGGCCGCGGTGGCGCCTGTGGACGTCGCGCTCGTCCCGGTCGCGGGCTGGGGCCCCAAGCTCGGGCCGGGTCACCTCGACCCAGCGGCGGCTGCGAGGTCACTCACGTTGCTCCGCCCCTCCATCGCAGTGCCGATCCACTGGGGAACGTACGGGGTGATCGGGAGGCGGCGAGGAGACCGCTTCCCGGCCGAGGAGTTCGAGCGCGAGGCTGCGACCGTCGCGCCGAACGTCGACGTCAGGATCCTGCCCGTCGGCGGCACGCTCGAGCTTCCGCCGGGTGGCGGGTCGGACCCGTGATGTCCGTCGCGACGACAACGTCGGATCTCGAGACACCACATGGCCCGGGCCGAGTGCACCTCTACCCCTGCGAGCGGCCGCGTGCCGCCCTCGTCCTCGGGCACGGCGCGGGCGGCGGCGTGACGGCGCGGGACCTCGTCGCCGCGACCGAGGCCGCGGGCGCGGAGAGCGTGAGCGTCGCGCTCGTCGAGCAGCCGTACCGCGTCGCCGGACGTCGCTCGCCCGCGCCCGCGCGTCAGCTCGACGCAGCGTGGATCGCGATCGTCGACCAGCTGCGGGCCGGAGATCTGGCCGGCCTCCCGATCGTCGTCGGGGGCCGCTCCTCGGGCGGACGGGTCGCGTGCCGCACGGCGGCGGCCACGGGTGCGGCCGGTGTGCTCTGTCTCGCGTTCCCGCTTCAACCCCCGCGTCGGTCGCAGGGAGAGGCACCTCCGAGCCGGCTGGACGAGCTCGACGCCGTCCGTGTCCCGGCGCTGGTCGTGCAGGGGGCCCGCGACCATTTCGGGATCCCGCCGGCCTCCCCGAGCCGCACGGTGGTCGAGGTGAACGGCGACCACAACCTCCGCACGGACCTCGACGCGGTCCGCGCCGCGGTCGGCGCCTGGCTCCGCGACCTGCCTGCAGGAGACTGACCCCGCAGGGCCTCTCCCACGTGACCGCTGGACGACCCGATCCGTTGCTCCGATCAGTCCTCTGACGGGGACGGGCCCTGGCCCCTCGATCCGAACATCGCGCCGCCGAGCGTCCTCCGCGACGAGGCGCAGGAGCCGCCGTCCCTCGGCTGCGATCGACCCCACCGCGCGCTTCGCGAGGCGCACAACCGGGCTGACGACGAGCGTCGCGTTCTCGTCCTCGCGGTCGATGCGCCAGACGCCCGAGAGCATCCCGTCGTGGAGCACCGTGCCCTGCACCCGGCCGGTCAGGCTGCGGGCGCCCTCGCGCGCCGCATCCGACACGAACCTGCTCCGTCGTCAGCGTGGGACAGGAGGACGTTGTCGTACTCGGGCAGGAACCGCGTCGGAGCAGGCGTCGCGGGATCGGGTCTCGGGGCGTCTGGGATGTCGAAGAGCTCGCGGCCGGCCTCGTCGCGGAACACCGCGAGGCGCGGCCGTAGCCGCTCGACGACCTCGCGCATCCCGGTGAGCCGGCACCAGGTCGCGACATCGGCGACCGTCGCCGGCCCGAAGGCGCGGAAGTAGCGGAGCACGACCTCGTCGAGGGACGGCTGCTGCTCGAGGGGGCGTCCGAGCCACGTCTCGGCGGTCGTTGTTGTCACCTGCGCCGAGCGTCCCCAGAGGCCGCGCGGCGGAACCTGGACGAGGGCGAGCCGGCATCGACACGCGTACGCGAGCGCCGCCGCGTCGTGCGTCGGGAATCGTTCCGCGAGCGCAGCGCGAAGCTCGGGCCCGGTGCGGGGTCGCTCCGCGAACAGATCTCGTGCCACCGTCGAGAACCGGGTCGAGGTCGACGCCTCGCGAGGCGACGGCGCGTACTCGGGGTGGCGCCCGAGCTCCGCGTCGAGCACCGGTTGCATCAGCGGCCGCAGCAGGAGGCAATCGTCCGCGCTGACGCAGATGGATCGTCGCGCGCATGGCGGGGACACGCACGACCCGCCGAGCGAGCAAGAGCTCCGAGAGCACGTCGGGGCGAAACGCGTCCAGGCGCGACCAGAGCGCTGGATAGGGATCGCGCGGGACCTGCGCCTGCAGGCCTACGAGGTGCACGACCGCGTCCACTGCGGAGAGCTCGGAGCGGCGCAAGAGCAACTGCCGCTCGAGCGTCGCGCGGTTCAGCGCGCGGCGCGTGAGCACCTCGCTCACTCGAGCCTCACCGCGAGCGCGCCGCCCAACCGACCATGACGTCGACGTCCTCCTATCACGGGATCATGCAGGCGTGCCGAGCTCGAAACGGGTCGCGATCGTCACCGGCGCAAGCCGCGAGCTCGGCGCGGCGATGGCGGCGGCCCTGGCGGAGGCTGGGCTGGCCGTGGTCGTCGCCCACAACGGCGAGCCGGAGCTCGCCGAGGAGGTGGTGTCCGGCATCGGAACGCGCGGGGGCGAGGCGCGGGCGTTCGACGCCGATCTGTCCGCCACGGAGGAGAACCGTCGTCTCGTCGACTTCACGACCCGCGAGCTCGGCCGACTCGATGTCTTCGTCGCGAACGCGGGACTGACGCGCTGGGCGCCGTTCCTCGACGCCGACGAGGAGATGTGGGACGCGGTCGTCGACCTGAACCTCAAGGGCTCGTACTTCGGCGCCCAGGCCGCAGCGCGGCAGATGGTCGCGCAGGGCGACGGCGGCCGCATCGTCTTCTCGTCGTCGGTCACCGGCCTCGTTGCCGTCCCCAACCTGTCGGCCTACGCAGTGACGAAGGCCGGCCTCGTGCACATGGCCCGCGCGCTCGCGCTCGAGCTCGCCCCGCACGGCATCACCGTGAACGCACTCGGGATCGGCGCGACGGTCAACGAGCGCAACCTTCGCGACGACCCCGACTACGCCGAGCGCTGGGCGGGTGTGATCCCGACCGGCCACGTCGGACAGCCGCAGGACGTCGCATCGGCCCTCCTCTACCTCGTCTCGCCGGAGGCGGCGATGGTGACCGGCCACACGCTGACGGTGGACGGAGGCTGGGCGTCGGTCGGCGACGTCCCGGAGTGACCCGACGCTACGCGCTGCCTGGCGAGGCGGCGCGGTGGCAGACGGCCTCGAGATTGTTCCCGTCCGGGTCGAGCACGAAGGCGCCGTAGTAGCTCGGGTGGTACTGAGGTCGCATGCCGGGCGCGCCGTTGTCGGTGCCCCCTGCGGCGAGCGCGGCGGCGTGGAACGCGTCGACGGTCGCAGCATCGGGCGCCGCGAGCGCGACGTGGGTGGACGTGCAGGGAGTACCTCGCTCGTTGATCCAGAGGTATGGCTTCCGGCCGTCGCCCAATCCGAGCGCCTTCCGCTCGGCGAGCTCCATCACGACCCCGATCCCGAGCGGCTCGAGGGCCTGGAGGTAGAAGGCCCGCGAGCGCTCGTAGTCGGACACGTTGAGCGCTACGTGGTCGAGCATGCGTCTCACCGTACAACGTGAGATCGAGCGTGCGTAGGCTGCGACGGTGACGGCGCCAGCCCCGGCACGGGACGTGATCGTCCGCACGCGCGACGGTCACTCGCTGCACGCTGAGGTCGCCGGCGAGGGAGCGCCTCTGCTCCTGATCCAGGGCCTCGGCTACGCGACGTGGGGCTGGGAGCGACAGACGCCGGCGCTCTCGGAGAGCCTCCGCGTGATCGCCTTCGACAACCGTGGCGCGGGACGCTCGGACAAGCCCGACGAGCGGTACTCGATCGAGATGCTCGCCGACGACGCCCTGGCCGTGATCGACCAGCTGGGGTCGCGACCTGCGCACGTCCTCGGCTTCTCGATGGGCGGCTACGTCGCGCTCACCCTCGCGCAGCGCCACCCCTCGGCCGTTGCCTCGCTGATACTCGTGGCGACGACGTGTGGTGGGCCAGAATCGGACGGTCTGCCGGAGGCGACCGCGCGGGCCTGGGCCGAGGCGAGCGACCTGGCGCCGCCGGAGTTCGCGCGCCGCACGATGCCACTCTCGTTCGCGCCGGGCTGGACGGACGCCCACCCGGCCGAGTTCGAGCACTTCCTCGCAGCTCGACTGACCCACCCGACGCCCGCGTTCGCGTGGCGAAGGCAATTCGAGGCGTGCGAGGAGTTCCTCGAGCGCGGCATCGAGGCGGAGGCGATCCCGCAGCGGGCTCTCGTCGTCCACGGCACGTCGGACCGCGTGCTGCCGTACGCGAACGCCGAGCTTCTCGCCCGGCGGCTGCCCGACGCCAAGCTCCTCCGACTCGACGGAGCCGGCCACCTGGCACTCCTCGAGCGCTCCGACGAGATCAACGCCGCGATCCTCGAGTTCGTGCAGCGATGAAGATCCGCGCCGCCGTCCTCGAGCAGCTCGGCGCCGAAAGGCCCTATGCCGCCTCGCGTCCGTTGCGCATCGACGAGGTCGAGCTCGACGGGCCGGCAAGCGGCGAGCTCCTCGTCCGGATCGAGGCGGCCGGCGTTTGCCACTCCGACCTCTCCGTCGTCGACGGGACGAGGCCGCGGCCCGTGCCGATGGTGTTGGGCCACGAGGCAGCAGGTGTCGTCGAGGAGGTCGGCGACGGTGTGACGGACGTCGCGGCGGGCGACCACGTTGTCCTCGCCTTCGTTCCGGCCTGCGGCGGCTGTGCGATGTGCGCCGCGGGCCGTCCGGCCCTCTGCGGCCCCGCCGCGACAGCGAACACCGAGGGGCGCCTGCTCCACGGCGGCCGGCGGCTCCGGCGGCGGGGCGCAGAGCTCCACCACCACCTCGGGGTGTCGGGCTTCGCCGAGCGCGCGGTCGTGTCCCGCAGCTCGGCAATCGTGATCGACGCCGACGTCCCGCTGGAGACTGCTGCGCTCCTGGGCTGCGCCACGCTGACGGGCGCAGGCGCCGTGCTCAACACGGCCGGCGTGCAGCCCGGTGAGTCGGTCGCCGTCTTCGGCCTCGGCGGCGTCGGCCTCGCGACCGTGATGGGCGCGCTCGCAGCCGGTGCGCACCCGGTGATCGCAGTCGACCCCGTCGCCGCGAAGCGAGAGCTCGCACTGGAGCTCGGCGCCACTGCCGCGTATGGGCCGGAGGAGGCCGTCGAGGCTGTGCACGAGCAGACCGAAGGCGGCGCGCGGTACGCGTTCGAGGCGGCCGGTAGCCCCCGCGTCCTCGAGGCGGCGTATGCGGCGACCGGACGGGGCGGAACGACGGTCACGATGGGTCTCCCGGACCCGAGCGCAGAGCTCAGGCTTCCCGCCGTGTCGCTGGTCGCCGAGGCGCGAACGCTGGTCGGCTCCTACATGGGGTCGTCCGTCCCGCAGCGGGACGTCCCGCTGTTCGTCGACCTGTGGCGCGCAGGACGCCTTCCGGTCGAGCGCCTGCGCTCGGCGACCCTTGCGCTCGACGACGTGAACGAGGCGATGGATGCCCTCGCCGACGGCGCGGTCGTACGCCAGATCCTGCGGCCCTGAGGCTCTAGAGAGCGACGAGCAGGATCACGAGCGCGGCAAGGCCGGCGAGCGATACTGCGACGACGTTCGCGACGAGGAGCCAGGTCAACGTCCGCCCGTTCGTCGCAACGGACGGCGCCTGCTCGGGCGCTTCGCCCTCTGCCCAGCCGACGGACTCGGTGAGCCGCGCGATGATGTAGCCGTTCAGACTCGTCCCCTGTTGCTCAGCGGCGCGCGCGACCTCGCCGTGCAGGCCCGGAGGCATGCGGAGCAGAAGGCGTCCGCTCGGAGACGATGCTCTGGAGCGGCCCGCCTCCTCGACGGCCGAGGCGGAGGGTTGGGCGGCGCTCAACGTTCGCTTATCGTAGACGCGTGTGACGAGTCGCACAACGGCTCCTCGGAAGCGTGGACGAGAGCACGGCGCATCTTTCGCAGCGCGGTTGCCAGCTCCCGGGACACCTGGGGCTGTGAGAGCCCGAGCTCGTCGGCGATTTTCTGCTGGCTCCAGTCGCGGTAGTACCTGAGGACGACGACACGCCGCTCGCGCCGACTCAAGGCGCGAAAACCAGGTCGGAGGAGCGCACGCTCCTCGCTCCTGTCGAGCTCGGCCTCCGCTTCCGGCGCCTCGAGTGCGTCCTCGTCCAGGGCCACTGCAACGGGGCTGCTGCCGGTGGCGCGTCGGGGGACGCGCACCGGCCACGCTCCCTGACCGACCGACCGCCTGAGCTCGCCGACGATCGTGGGCACCGCGTACGCCCCGAGGTCGGCGCCCCGTGACTCCTCGAATCCGTCGACAGCCTTGATGAGACCGATGGCGGCCACCTGCGCGAGATCGTCGATTTGCTCGGCGCCTCTGGAGAACCGACGGGCGAGCGCGTTGGCGAGCGGCAGGTTCTGCTCGATGACGCGCTCCCGCGCGCGCTGGTCGCCACCGCGATGGTACGCGGTGAGGAGCAGCGGCGTGGTGGTTGCCGTATCCCCCCGGTATGTCACGAACCGCACATCGATCCACTCTCCCCTTCTGCGCACACCGTAACGCACTTCGCGAGAATGAACAACCATCAATCCACCGAATTCGTGAATAAAACTTGCAACAAAGGCGCATTGATATATCGGGATGACTCTGCTGGGCCAATCGCGGTCCCGCCGGCTGATGCTCGCGGTGACCGTCTCGGGGATCTGCGCGGCGACTCTGGCCGCGCCTTCGCGCGCCGACGACGACGTCGGCGGCGCCCCTGAGCTCGCTCCCGGCCGATGTCGCTGCGGTGCCGGGGCTGGGCGAGTCCGCCCCGGCGATCGTGGCGGACGCGATCGAGACCGCGACGGCCGCGCTCGACGGGGCATCACAGGCTGCAGACGCCGGCGACCCGGAGGAGGAGGCCGGGTCGAACGGCACCCAGTCGAATGCGGGGACGGTGCCGAGCCCCGTGGACACAGGTGAGGACGACACCGCAGCCAGCGACGAGAATGCGCCTTCTCAAGCGCAATCCGAGGTCGATACCACGCCGAGCGACGGTGATACCGCCTCCGATAGCACCGAGATCGCGCCGCCCGAGGACGATCCGACGAGCGCTGCCGAGGCGACCGCGCCTCCGACCTCCTCGACGCCGAAAGCATCGCCCCCGACCGCGCTCAACGTCAATGTCAGCATTCGGGTCGACAGCGCAGGCGGCAACGGCGCGGTCACACAGGTCAACGCAGCTGCGGCCGCTCCTGCGCGTACGTCCGGCGAGCAGAGCCCGACGCCGACAGCCGCGCCGACGACCCCTGGCGTTACGGCCGCCGCGCCGACCCCAGCGACCGCCGCGCAAACGTCGCCGACACCGGCCTCGGGCTGGTACTGGGAATGGGATTGTCTTTCGGCGCCACCTATCACGGCGATACCACAGTCCCAATCCAATCCAGTATCTGGTCCGACTTCGTGGACGTGGATCTGGAACTGCGACGGTAATTCGGAGCAGTATCGAACAGAAACTCCGAACCAGTATCAGCAGATCAACGCGAACGTCTCCATTCGCATCTCGAGCCCGGGTGACGACGGGCCGGTGAGCCAGACGAACATCACGGCAGGCTTTGGTCTGGTGATCCCCCCGATCTCGCTTCCGAGTGTGCAGCTACCGTCGCTGCCGGGAGTCTCGATCCCGGCGCTGCCGACGGTCACGTTCCCCTCCGTCTCGATGCCTTCGCCGTTGGCGGGAGTGGTACTGCCCGGTATCAGCCTGGGCGTTGCCCTCACGACGCCGAACGCGACCCAGATCGTGCTGCCTCCGAGCTTCTCTTTCGGCGACGGGACGTCGGAGGCCGTGATCGGCGACAGCGGCCTTCCGGTCGACCCCGAACTCGAGGTCGCCCTGGGATCGGCGGCTCCGATTGCGTCGGTCGTGGCCGCGCCCGACCTCCGTGGCATGGAGCCGGCGCCGTATCCGACGGGACCGCTCCACGGCGCGACAATCGCGGGGCGGTCGGGGTCGGCCGGCGCACCACGTGTCGGCGGCAGGCTGACGGCCGCCGCCTGGGCGGAGACACCGCTCGTCGCAGCCGCGAACGCGCGCGGCGGGCACAGGCCCGACGCCGCGCCTGCTGCGAAACCGACGCCGAGCTGGAAGCCGACCGCCGACGCGAACGGCTCCCGGGCGCCCGCTACCGCGCCGACAGGCGCCAGCGCGTCTGCCGCAGGCGCCGGCGGCTCGGCGGGCGGAGGCCTTCCGATCTTCCTCGCTTTGCCCTTCATCGTCGCGGTGCTCGATCTGGCCCGGCGCGTCGCACTCGAGCGTGTGACGTGGCCGTCCGGGCACCGGGGACGTATTCCCGACACGCCTGGCTAGCGCTCCTTCCGTCCACGTTCAGCCGTGGAACGCCGGTTCCACGAGCACGTTCTCTGGAAGGAGCACGATTCATGAAACGACTCTCAACGCTCCTCGCGATGGTTGCGCTCGCGCTGTGCTTCAGCGTGGGCCAGGCCGTCGCGGCGGAGTCGCCTGGGAGCGCTGACCAGGCCGCCGGCCAGTCCGCTGACAGCGGGCAGAAGGCAGACGGTGATGGCAGCGCCTACCAGAGCGGGGCTGCGAACCGCGCGTACGACATACGCGTTCTCAGCCCCGGCGACAGCGGCGACGTCACCCAGTCGAACAACGTGACTGCGGTGGGCATTGCCGCCAACGACAACGACACGAAGCAGAGCCTCGACCAGTCGCAGACTGGTGGCGGCTCAGGCTCCGACTACACCCAGGTCGCCGGCCAAGAGGCCACGAGCGAGCAGGACGCCGACGCAGACGCGACGGCGAAGCAGATCGCCCCGACGAACGAGGCGTTCTCGATCCGCGTGCTCAGCCCCGGTGGCAACGGCGATGTGAACCAGTCGAACTCGGCGCTCGCCGGCGCGCTCGCCAAGAACGACAACGACACGAAGCAGAGCCTCGACCAGTCGCAGTCAGGCGGCGGGTCGGGCTCGGACTACACGCAGATCGCTGGCCAGGCGGCTGCGAACGACCAGGACGCCGATGCCGATGCGAAGGCGGTCCAACTCCATCCGAGCAACACGGCGACTTCCATCCGGGTGCTCAGCCCGGGCAAAGATGGCGACGTCACGCAGTCGAACAACTCGACCGCTCTCGCGGCCGCGCTGAACGACAACGACACGAAGCAGACGATCGACCAGTCGCAAGGAACCGCCGCCCCGGCGCCCGCAAAGGCGCCGGAGCACGACTCGAAGGAGATGGACAGCAAGAGCAAGGGCTCGGACTACACGCAGATCGCCGGCCAGAAGGCCGACAGCGAGCAGAAGGCCGACGCTGACGCGAAGGCCGTGCAGGTCAAGCCGAGCAACACGGCGACCTCGATCCGCGTGCTCAGCCCTGGCGACAACGGCAACGTCACGCAGTCGAACGACGCGACCGCAGTCGGGATCGCGAAGAACGACAACGAGACGAAGCAGTCGATCGACCAGTCGCAGCCCGGCGGGTACGGCTCCGACTACACGCAGATCGCAGGGCAGAAGGCCAAGAACGAGCAGAAGGCCGATGCCGACGCGACCGCCGTGCAGGTCAAGCCGAGCAACACCGCCACGTCGATCCGGGTCGGGTCGAAGGGCGACGACGGCGACGTCGAGCAGTCGAACAACACGACCGCGATCGCGGCCGCGCTGAACGACAACGAGACGAAGCAGTCGATCGACCAGACCCAGGGTTCCGGGTCGATGGCCGCGAGGGCGCCCGAGAACGGGAAGACCGACAAGAAGGACGGTCACTCGGACAAGGGCTCTTCGTACACGCAGATCGCCGGCCAGAAGGCCGACAACGATCAGAAGGCAGACGCCGACGCCAAGGCCGTGCAGATCAAGCCGAGCAATACTGCGGCTTCGATCCGTGTTGGCTCGAAGGGCGACGGCGGCGACGTCTCGCAGTCGAACAACGCGACCGCAGTCGGGATCGCGGCGAACGACAACGAGACGAAGCAGTACATCGACCAGACCCAGGGCTCGTCCGCGCCGATGAAGGCCGCGCCTGAGAAGGACGGCTACGACAAGGACAGCCACAAGAAGGACGGGTCGAGCTACGCGCAGATCGCCGGCCAGACGGCCGACAACGATCAGAAGGCGGACGCGGACGCGACGGCGATCCAGAAGAAGCCGTCCAACGTCAACGTCCCGATCCGCGTCGGCTCGAAGGGCGACGACGGCGACGTCGACCAGTCGAACAACACGACCGCGATCGCGGCCGCGCTGAACGACAACGACACGAAGCAGTCGATCGACCAGAGCCAGAGCGGCTCCGGCTCCGACTACCTCCAGGTGGCGGGGCAAGAGGCCGACAGCGACCAGAAGGCGGACGCGGACGCGACGGCGGTGCAGTACAAGCCGTCGAACGTCAACGTCCCCATCCGGGTCGGCTCGAAGGGCGATGGCGGCGACGTCTCGCAGTCGAACAACGCGACCGCAGTCGGGATCGCGGCAAACGACAACGAGACGAAGCAGTACCTCGACCAAACGCAGGGCTCGTCCGCGCCGATGAAGGCCGCCCCCTCCAAGGAGGACGGCTACAAAGACGACAAGGACGGCCACAAGAAGGACGACAAGGACAGCCACAAGAAGGACGGCTCCAGCTACACGCAGATCGCCGGCCAGACGGCCGACAACGATCAGAAGGCGGACGCGGACGCGACGGCGATTCAGGTCAAGCCGTCCAACGTCAACGTCCCGATCCGCGTCGGCTCGAAGGGCGACGACGGCAACGTGGAGCAGTCCAACGACGCGACCGCAATCGCGGCCGCGCTGAACGACAACGACACGAAGCAGAAGCTCGACCAGACCCAGGGCGGCGGCTCGGGCTCCGACTACCTCCAGGTGGCGGGGCAAGAGGCCGACAACGAGCAGAAGGCCGACGCGGATGCGTTCGCCCTCCAGCTCAAGCCGTCCAACGTCAACGCACCGGTTCGCGTCCTCTCGAAGGGCGACGACGGTGACGTCGAGCAGTCGAACAACACGACCGCGATCGCGGCCGCGCTGAACGACAACGAGACGAAGCAGAAGCTCGACCAGACGCAGGGCGGCGGTCGGGGCCACGGCTCCGACTACGTCCAGGTCGCAGGCCAGGGTTCGTGGAGCGAGCAGAAGGCCGACGCAGACGCAGCGGCGGTTCAGCTCGGCGCCTCGAACGACAACGCGCCCGTGCGCGTTGGCAGCAAGGGCGGCGGCGGTTCGGTCGATCAGTCGAACTCGGTCGGGGCGCTCGGCCTCGCGCTGAACAAGAACAAGACCCGGCAGAAGCTGAACCAGAGGCAGGCGGGCTACGGCTCCCTCTACCTCCAGGTCGGCGGCCAGGGGTCCTGGACGGATCAGCGCGGAGGCGCGATGACGCTCGGACTACAAGGGGGGATGCGCAACAAGAAGCGTTAGCGATGAACGAGCTCGGGTGGTCGTCGGGGCGCCGGCGACCACCCACGCTCCACTTTGTGTTGACCAGCGATCCGAACCGACGTACCGTGCAGGGAGGAAGGGAGGGGACGGGTGTCTCGGAAGGCGACGTCTCTGCGGCAGCGGCATAGACCCGCAGTCCTGGCTGCGGGCTTGACCGTCGCTGCGTTCGTTCAGGCCGGCGCCGCGCTCGCGGCCGGCGGCTCGCCGTTGCCGGCGCCCGACGCACCACCGTCGGCCCAGGCGCCGCGCGCCGTACGTGCGACGGCCGAGGGGACGCCGACGGAGGCTACTCCGACGACAACACCGAAGGCGGGCTCGCAGACGACGCCGAAGACGAGCGCTACGACGAGCCCGACCGCGGCCACGCCGACCCCCGACGCGCCGACACCCGACCCGCCGCTCGCCGCGACGCAAGCGCCAACGGCTACCAAGCCGAAGCCGGCGCCGAAACCCGTGACGCGAACGACACCTCCGCCGCCCGCCGTAGTGGCGCCAACGCCTGCTCCGCGCTCCACGTTCACCAGGTCCAGCACCACGACGCGCACGACCGTTGTCGCGGCGCAGCCGACGGTGAGGCAGAAGGCGACGCCCAAGCCAAGACCGAAGCCCAGGAAGGCGCCGGTCGCGGCGGCCCGCAAGCCGAGCCCACCCGTGATCCGCCTGCCGCACGACACGCTTCGGCTCGGGCTTCCGGTCGCGGTGCTGGGACGGATCGACGAAGAGACGTCGACGCAGGTCGCGTTGCTCGTGGCGGCGGCCCTCTTGCTCGCCGCCTCCGGGGCAGGCGGCCTGGTCGTCGGACTGTCCACCCGCCGCCTCGTGAGGGAAGCATGAGGCTTCTCCGACTTCTCGCCCTCGCAGTCGTCCTCGGCGTGGGTTGGGCGGCCGCGCCCGAGTCGTCGAGCGCAGCGCCGGGCCCGCCCTCGGCAGCCTGCAACGGCGGCGGCTGCGGCGGATGGTTCCGGACGAACGTGACTGTCACGTGGTCGTACGACCCGGCCGGCGTCACCGGCACCAGCGGATGTGGCGCGGCGGTGGTCTCGGCGGACACCGGCGGTGAGACGTTCACCTGCACGGTCAACTACGGCGGCCCCTTCTACGGCAACAGCGTGACGGTCGCCAAGGACTCGAGCCCGCCCTCCGTCGGCTCGACGGTCTCCCGCGACCCCGACGGCAACGGGTGGTACACGAAGCCCGTCGCCTTCAGCTTCCACGGAGACGGCGGCCCGTCCGGCATCGCGTCGTGCACGTCCGGCACCTACGGCGGGCCGGACTCCGGCGGCGCGACGATCAGCGGGACGTGCACCGACGGCGCGGGGAACAGCGGCTCTGGCTCGTTCACGCTCAAGTACGACGCGACGGCACCCGAGGTCAGCGCCGCTCCCGAGCGTCCGGCCGACGCTGCGGGGGGATGGTACAACCACCCCGTCAAGGTCACCTTCACGGGCAAGGACGGCGGCTCCGGCGTCGTCGAGTGCACGCCGCCCGTCGCGTACACGGGGCCGGATGCGAACCCCGCCAGGATCGTCGGGCAGTGCCGCGACGCTGCGGGCCACGTCAGCCCCGCGAACACGCTCGAGCTTCGCTACGACGGGACGAAGCCGCCGCCGCCGAATGTGAAGTCGGCTCACCGCGGCACGGCGATCACGCTCTCGTGGACCCGTCCGGCCGACGTCGTCCGGTCGGAGGTCGTGCGCGCGCCTGGCACGCGCGGCAAGAAGCCGGCGGTCGTCTTCAGCGGAGCGACGAACACGCTGGTCGACCGGAAGATCAAGCCCGGCACCCGCTACTGGTACGAGGTTCGCCTCTACGACCAGGCGGGCAACGTCGCGGCGCGCGCAATCAACCTGAGACCGGCGGTCGGGATCTTCTCGCCGACCGAAGGCTCGGTGACCAAGCGGCCGCCCGTCGTGGAATGGTCGGCGGTCAAGAAGGCGCGCTTCTACAACGTCCAGCTCTGGCGTGGGCGCGCGAAGGTGCTCACGACGTGGCCGACGTCGACGAAGCTCTCCCTGCCGAAGGCGTGGACGTTCTCGGGCAAGCGGCAGCGCCTCGTGGACGGCAAGTACAGGCTCTTCATCTGGCCCGCGTTCGGGACAGAGAAGAAGCCAGGCTACGGCAAGCTCGTCGGCCAGGTCGCCTTCGTCGTCAAGCGCTGAGCTCTACAGCGCCTGCAGCTTCGCGAGGAGTTGCTTGACGCTTCGCAGGACGTCCGCCTCCTCGTGGCCGAAGTCGTCGAGGTAGGAGCGGACGGCCGAGAGCAGGAGCTTGAGCTCCTCGTCGGTGAGCTCGAGGGTCTTCATGGTTCGAGCGTACTCCTCCGCGCGACGCGTCAGTCGGCGCGGCGGGCGCGGACGAATGCGTCGAGCGCGACGGCCTCGCCGTCGTCGAGCGCGACCGTCCGCTCGACGGTCTCCGCTCGCTCGACGACGAGGTCACCGATCGCGCTGACCACGTCGTCGGGTGTGAACAGAACGGCAGCATCCTTCGGGCCGCCATGACCGTCGACGAGGTTGGCCGAGTCGTGGCCGAGGACGACGAGCGTCCCTCCCGGCGCCAGTGCGGCCGCCGCTCTCCGAAGCGCCGGCGCGAGCTCGTCGGCAGGGAGCTGGAGGTAGAGCACCGCGACGAGGTCGAAGACGGGCTCCGGCTCGTACGCGACCACGTCGTCGAGCACCCACTCCACCTCGACGCCGCGGGCCGTCGCGAGCTCGGCTGCCTTCGCCAGCGCGACGTCCGAGAAATCGACCGCAGTGACCTGCCATCCGCGTTCCGCGAGCCAGACGGCGTTCCGGCCCTCGCCGCACGCGACGTCGAGCGCGCGGCCCGGCTGAAGGTTGCCGACTTCGGCGGCGAACAGCCGATTCGGCTCGGCCGTCCAGACGAGCTCCTTCTGCGCGTAGCGCGCGTTCCAGTCCTCGCGGGCGAACCCGGGGCGAACGGAGGTTGCGGGGCGCTCGTGCTCGGTCACGACGGCACGCTATCGGCCGAGCCGCGCCGCAGCCGTCTCTGCCATCAGCGGCACCACCGTCTCGAAGCCCGCTGCGCGCGCGTCCTCGGCGCCGAGCTCGCCCCGGATGAAGCGGCCGTAGATCGCCTCACAGAAGACTGCCGCCTTCCAGAGCGCGAGTGCCTCGAACCAGCCGAGGGGCCCGACCTCGCGTCCGCTTCGCTCGACGTAGCGATCGACGAGCTCGGCCTTCGAAGGGAATCCCTCGAGCGCCGTCACGGGCGACACGCCCAGCGCGTTGGGGCCGCCGCCGGGCTCGGTGTACGTCGCGAGCAGGTAGCCGAGGTCCGCCCGCGGGTCGCCGATCGCCCCCATCTCCCAGTCGAGCACCGCCTGGACGCGCTGCGGGCGGTCGCGCTCGACCATCAGGTTCCCGAGGCGATAGTCGCCGTGGACGACGGCGTCGGGAAGCGGCTCGGGCAGCTCCTCGGCGAGCCGCCTGCCGACCTCGACCACGGTGGGGATGTCCCGCGTGGCGTTCAGCTCCCAGAGCTGCGAGAAGCGACGCACCTGCCGCTCGAGGTAGCTGCCGGATCGTGAGAACGCCGCCAGAGCCGGGTCGCGAACGTCGGCGGAGTGGATCTCGACGAGCGCGTCGACGAGCTCTTCGCCGAGCAGGCGTCGATCGTCCGGGGTCTCCAACCCCGGCGGCAGGCCGTCCGTGACGACGTGACCGTCGAGGAACCGCATGACGTAGAACGGGACGCCGATGACGGTGTCGTCCTCGCAGATCGCGACGATCGGCGGCAGGCGGATCCCGTGCGGCGCGAGCGCGAGCTGAAGGCGCGCCTCGCGCACCATGTCGTGGGCGGACGGCGGGAGCGGCGGACGCGGCGGCCGCCGCAGGACGTAGCGCTCGGCGCCTCGTTCGAGCAGGAAGGAGAAGTTCGAGCCCCCACCCTGGCCGACGCGCTCGGCGTGGATGGGGCCTGCACCGAGGCCGTGGCCGTCGAGGAAGGCCTCGAGCCGGTCGAGCACGAGGAGCGGGGGGCGGTCGCCCGCCGCCTCGGCGCTCGTCGCGACGATGTCGGCCACGGGACGATCCTGCCATTCGCGGGGTGCGGAAGAGCAGGTGCCTGGCCGAAGCCAGGCACCGCCCAGATCCGAGAGGAGAGTCGGCGCTCGGCCGAGGCCCAGGCACCGAGGTGCGTGTCTACGCCCAGGAGGCGCTGGCCGAGCAGCGCTCGCCGACACGCGTCGCCCGTGCGACGAACCGGTCCGCGCCGGGGCGGTTGCCCGTCACGAAGCGCGCCTCGAACGACCCGCTCGGGCCCCGTGTCACACGCACGCGGCTCCCGACCTGCTGTCCGTTCCGGAAGAGCACGACACGCCACTGCACGCCGTTCCGGTTCTGGTCGACCTCGAACTCGACCTCGATGCCGCCGTCCTCCTCGCTGAGCTTCAGCTCGGACGTGGTCGCCCTCGTGCAGGTCCCGGCGACCTCGATGTCGCCGTCCTTGGCCAGGGCCGACGGGGCAAGCAGCAGCGCCGCGCCGATCACCGTCGCAGGTATCGCACCGATCGTCTTCTTCACAGTGATGCTCCTTCGGAGGGGTGTCGTCGGACACCGGCCACACTGCCGGGTACTCGGTCCGGGCCACAATGAGACGTTGGTCGTACACCTCACATCGGCCCGATGAGACGCCCCGTCGCGCAGTTCGCGCTCGCGGGCCTGGTCGTGCTGGCAGTCTTCGGCGCGGCCGCGGTGCTCGCGCTGCGAAGCCTCGCCCACGACGAGGCGCTGCGCGACGCGCGACAGTTCGCCGAGCTCGCCGGCCAGGGAATCGTGGAGCCCGCGATCGAGCCCGCCCTTCTCGGGGGCGACGCAGAGGCGATCGCCGGCGTGGACCGGGTCGTCAACGAACGCGTGCTCGGCGAGCGCGTCGTCCGCGTCAAGCTCTGGGACGGCGACGGCCGGATCGTCTACGCGGACGAGCCGCGGCTGATCGGATCGAGGTTCCCCCTCGACGAGTCGAAACGAGACGTGCTGCGAACGGGCACGACGCGCGCCGAGCTGAGCGACCTCTCAGGGCCCGAGAACCGCTTCGAGCAAGGGCTTGGCGACCTGTACGAGGTCTACCTGCCCGTCCGCGCCGCAGACGGCACACCGCTGCTCTTCGAGACCTACCAGCGCCGGAGCGCGGTCGAGTCGACCGGACGGAGGATCTGGCTGCCGTTCGCCGCGCTCCTGCTCGCGAGCCTGGTGCTGCTGTGGCTCGTCCAGGTGCCGCTCGCCTGGCGTCTGAGCCGGCGGCTGCAACGAACGCAGGAAGAGCGGGAGGCGTTCCTCGTCCATGCGGTGGAGGCGTCCGCGGACGAGCGTCGTCGAATCGCAGCCGACCTCCACGACGGCCCCGTCCAGGACCTTGCCGGAATCTCGTACTCCCTGAGCGCGGCCGCGGAGGCCGAAGGCTCGCCCGCCACCCGGACGACGCTGCGCGCCGCTGCGGCCGCGACACGTGATGCCATGCGCCGGCTCCGCTCGCTGCTCGTCGAGATCCATCCTCCGAACCTGCGCGCCAGCGGGCTCGAAGCCGCGCTGACCGACCTTCTCGCCCCGCTCGAGGCACGAGGGCTCGCCACCGACCTCGAGATCGGCGCCGAGCCCAGGCTGACCGAGGACGACGAGCGCCTCGTGTACCGCGCGGCCGCCGAGGCCCTGCGCAACGTCGAGCGCCACGCGGGCGCCACGAGCGTCGCGGTCACGCTCCGGGCGGAGGACGGCGCGGTACGACTCGTCGTTCGCGACGACGGCGCCGGCTTCTCGTCCGAGGAGCGTGAGCGCAGGCGCGAGCAGGGACACGTCGGCCTCTCGCTCCTCGAAGAGCTCGCGGCACGGTCGGGCGCGGCTCTCGATGTACGCTCGGCGCCTGGCGCCGGCACGACGTTCGCGCTGGACATCCCACGCCGATGATCAGACTCCTCATCGCCGACGACCACGCCGTCGTACGCACCGGGCTGCAACACCTGGTCGGCACGTTCGAGGACGTCGAGCTCGTCGGCGCGGCGGAGAACGGCGAGGACGCCGTCCGCCTGTGCGCGGAGCACCAGCCGGACGTCGTGCTGATGGACCTCGAGATGCCGGTGCTCGACGGGATCGAGGCGACCCGGCGGATCGCCGCCGCTCAGCCCGACGTTGCGATCGTCGTCCTCACCTCGTTCTCCGACCGCGAGCAGATCCTTCGAGCCCTCGACGCCGGGGCGGTCGGTTACCTGCTCAAGGACGCGGAGCCTGCGGAGCTCGGAAAGGCGGTGCGTGCGGCGGCGAGAGGCGAGGCGCCGCTCGACCCGCGGGCAGGCCGGGCACTGCTGAGCGAGCGCACCTCGGGGACGCCGCTCGACGACCTCTCGGAGCGCGAGCGGGAAGTGCTCGCACTCGTCGCCCGCGGCCTTCCGAACAAGCTGATCGCACGCGAGCTCGTGATCAGCGAGAAGACGGTCAAGACCCATCTCACGAGCGTCTTCCGAACGATCGGCGTCACCGATCGGACGCAGGCGGCGCTGTGGGCCGAGCGGAACGGCGTGGGCAGGTCCCAGGACCGAAGTCCGATTGTGCGAGCGCCGCGGGTGCTCCACCATTGATGTCATGGCGAATGGCGGTCCAAGGGCATCCCCCCTGCTCGTCGTCATTGCGCTCGTCGCCCTCGCGTTGCCCATCGCCGCCCGGGCGGACGAGGGCGACGGCTCCAGCTCCGAGTCCGAGTCACGCGTCGAGCTCTCGTGCAGCGCGAACAGCAGCGTGCGCCTTCGCGTCCGGTCGCGTGACGACGACGTGATTCGGGTCGAGATCGACGTGCGGACACCGCGCCGCGGCACGAGTTGGAACGTGGTGATGGTCCACGAGCGACGACTCGTCTTCCGGGCCCCGAAGCGGACCGGCGGAAGCTCGGGCTCGATCTCGCTCCGTCGAACGATCCCGGACTGGCCCGGGCCCGACACGATCACCGTCCGAGCCACGGGCCCCCGCGGCGAGGTCTGCCGCGCTTCGGCGACGGTCGACGGCGACTGACGGGGCGAGGTGTCCGACTGACGTCGGACACCTGAGTGTCAAGCGAGCCCGCGGGCTTTGCGGCTCGCAGCCTGCTGGCGCTTCGAGGCCGAGAGCTCGACCTTGCGGAGCCTGATCGAGGCGGGCGTGACCTCGACGCACTCGTCCTCGCGGATGAACTCCAGCGCCTGCTCGAGTGAGAGCGGCCGCGGCGGGATGAGCCGCACGAGCTCCTCCGAGGTCGACGAGCGGATGTTCGTGAGCTTCTTCTCTTTCGTCGCGTTCACGTCGAGGTCCTCGGCGCGGGCGTTCTCGCCGACGACCATGCCCTCGTAGACCTCGACTCCAGGGCCGACGAACAGCGAGCCGCGCTCCTGCAGGTTGAGCAGCGCGAAGGTCGTCGTCGGCCCGCGGCGATCGGCGACGAGGCTCCCGCTCGGCCGTGTTCGCAGGTCGCCGTGCCACGGCTCGTAGCGGTCGAACACGTGGTGCAGGATTCCCGTCCCGCGTGTCTCGGTGAGAAACTCGGTGCGGAACCCGATCAGCCCGCGCGCGGGCACCATGACCTCCATCCGCACCCAGCCGGTGCCGTGGTTGACCATCTGCTCCATCCGCCCCTTCCGCAGGGCGAAGAGCTGGGTCAGCACCCCCACGTACTCCTCCGGGACGTCGACGGAGACGCGTTCCACGGGCTCGTGCACCTTGCCGTCGACGTCGCGCGTCACGACCTGCGGCTTGCCGACGGTGAGCTCGAAGCCTTCGCGCCGCATGAGCTCGACGAGCACCGCGAGCTGGAGCTCGCCGCGTCCCTGGACCTCCCACGTGTCGGGACGCTCGGTCGGCACGACGCGAAGCGAGACGTTGCCGACGAGCTCCTGGTCGAGTCGCAGCTTCAGCATCGGCGCCGTCAGCTTCGATCCTTCCTGGCCGGCCAACGGTGAGCCGTTGATCCCGACCGTCATCGAGAGGCTCGGCTCGTCGACCTCGACGACGGGGAGCGGACGTGGGTCGTCCGGGTCGGCCAGCGTCTCTCCGATGGTGACCTGGGACAGCCCGGCGACGGCGACGATCTCGCCCGGCCCGGCCTCGGCGGCGTCGACCCGCTCGAGCGCCTCGGTGACGTAGAGCTCGGTGACCTTCGCGCGCTCGACGCTCCCGTCCGCGCGGCACCACGCGACCTGCTGGCCCTTGCGGATCGTGCCGTTCTTGACCCGGCAGATCGCCAGCCGGCCGACGAATGGGGACGCGTCGAGATTGGTCACGAGCGCCTGCAGCGGGTGTCCCTGCTCGTACGAGGGCGCAGGAATCGTCTCGACCAGCGTGTCGATCAGCGGCCCGAGGTCGCCATCCAGGCTGGACGTGTCCGCCGTCAGTCCGGCCCGACCAGCCCTCGCGTTGCAGTAGACGATGGGAAACTCGATCTGGCTCTCGTCCGCGTCGAGGTCGAGGAACAGCTCGTAGACCTCGTTCACGACCTCCTCGACCCGAGCGTCGGGCCGGTCGACCTTGTTGACGACGAGGAGCACCGGAAGCCGAGCCTCGAGCGCCTTGCGGAGCACGAACCGCGTCTGGGGCAACGGCCCCTCGCTGGCATCGACGAGGAGCAGCACCCCGTCGACCATTCGGAGCGCGCGCTCGACCTCACCGCCGAAGTCCGCGTGCCCCGGCGTGTCGACGATGTTGATCTTGAGGTCGCCGTACCGCACCGCCGTGTTCTTGGCGAGGATCGTGATGCCCTTCTCCCGCTCGAGGTCCATCGAGTCCATGACGCGCTCGGCGACGTCCTGGTTCTCGCGAAACGAGCCGGACTGCCAGAGCATCGCGTCGACGAGGGTCGTCTTGCCGTGGTCGACGTGGGCGACGATCGCGACGTTGCGGATGTCGTCGCGCGTGGGCACCGCGGGAGGGTAGCCGCCGTCCCGCTATGGCCCGGGCGGCATCTCCCCGACCGGCCACGGCTTGCCCCCGAGGCCCCAGTTTTTCGGGTTGTGGCCCTCGACGATGACCCACGTGTGGTCGCGAAGTCCCTCGTGGGTCGCGGCGCACAGCGCGTCGGTGAGGCCGGCGATGAGCTTCTCGCTGGTTTCCTCGTTCATGCGGAAGTCGAACAGCTCGACGCGGATCAGCGGCACGGTTCCTCCTTCGGTCGTCTCCCCGAGCGAGTTCCTATGCTCTCGCACATGGGCCGCGTCGCGCGACCGGAGGATGTGAGCCCGCTCGTCGACGGAGGAGTCGAGCGGCGCCTGCTCGTTCCGCCCGAGCGTGGCTCGGAGCTCGCGCTGGACGCGCTCCGGCTCGACGCCGGCGCTACGCTCGACCTCGGGGACGAGCACCACGACACGCTGCTCTTCGTCCACGAGGGCTCCGGGACGCTCGACGACGCGGCGCTCGGCGGCGCTGCAGCAGGATTCGTCGCGACGGGGCAGGCGGGGTCGCTCGCAGCAGGCCCCGACGGGCTCGTATGCGTTCGGGCCACACTCGGCGCGGCGACCGACCTGCACGCGCCGATGGGCCCCGTCGAGCCGGTCGTCGCTCTCGACCACGTCGAGCCCGGGAAGGCGACGGGCGCGCGGTCGTTCCAGGTCCTGCACGGGCCGCACAACGGCTCGACCCGCGCGACGACGTTCGTCGGCTACATCCCGCCGGGCCGCGCGCCCTGGCACTACCACCTCTACGACGAGATCGTGTGGATCCTGCGCGGCCAGGGTCGGCTGCACATCGGCGGCGACGTGGAGGAGCTCGGCCCGGGCGCCGCGTTCCGGCTCCATCCGCGCGAGGTGCACATCGTCGAGAACACGCAGCCGGAGGCGGAGCTCGCGGTGCTCGGGATCTTCACGCCGGCCGGAAGCCCGTCGGCGGCATATCTGGAGCCAGGTGTGGCGGCCTCCTACGCCCTCTCGGAGTCGTGAGCGTCTCCCAGAGGCTCGCCCGCGTCGTTTCGGCGCCGTGGTTCACGACGGCGATCCTCGCCACGATCGTCGTCAACGCGGTCGTGCTCGGGCTCGAGACCTATGCGGGGATCGAGGGACGCTACGGCGAGACGCTCGACCTGGTCAACGACGTCTGTTTCGCGATCTTCGTCGTCGAGCTCGTGCTCCGGATCGGCGCCTACGGGCGTCAGCCGTGGCTGTTCTTCCGCGACGGCTGGAACGTCTTCGACTTCATCGTCATCGGAATCGCGTTCGTCCCCGGCATCCGCGAGTCGTCGACGCTCCTCCGGCTCGCGCGGCTCGCTCGCGTCGTGCGCATCGTTCGGCTCTTCCCCGACCTCCGGGTTCTGCTCGCCGGCGTCTGGCGGAGCATTCCGCCGCTCTTCGCCATCGGCCTCGCGACCGGGATGCTGCTGTTCGTCTACGGGATGGTCGGCTGGACGCTCTTCGCCGACGAGCTCCCCGACGAGTGGGGGAACATCGGCCGCGCGATGCTGACGCTCTTCGTGATGCTGACGCTCGAGAACTTCCCCACGTACATGGACGCCGGCATGGAGGTGCATCCGTGGTCGTGGGTGTACTTCGTGAGCTTCATCCTCATCGCCGCTTTCGTCGTCATCAACGTGCTGATCGGGATCGTGCTCAACTCGATGGAGGAGGCGCGGGAGGCGGAGCGGCGGCGTGCGGTCCGCGAGCGGCTTGGCGCGGAGCGGCCGAGCCCGATCGATCCCGACGCGAGCGCACCGGTCGTCGAGCGGATCGGGATCCTGCGCGCTGCGCTGGACGAGCTCGAGGCGGAGCTGTCGGCGGGGCCGAGGCGAAAGGAGCAGGTGTCCGACTGAGATCGGACACCGAAGGCGCCTAGAACAGGCGCGGCACCGGGCCGGCGGGCTGCGGGCGCCGCTCGGCGAGCACGATCATCTCCGGGATCTTCTCCCGCGCCGCGGCGCCGTCGGGGTGGTCGAGCTCGATCAGGTTCCCGGACGGGTCGCGGACGTAGAGCTGCGCCTCACCGCCGGGCAGCTCGGCCATCGCGTAGCCGAACGTCGTGTCGAGGATCCCCAGCGACCGCGACCGCTCGTAGACGGCCACGATGTCGTCCACCTCGAAGGCGAAGTGGGCGTGCGTCGGCGGCTGGTCGGGCCGCTCGAAGAGGTGCACCTGGAGGTCGCCCGCCTGGAGCCACTGGACGGGGAACCCGAAGTCGGGCGTCGCGACAGGCTCCAGGCCGAGCACGTCGACGTAGAAGCGAACCGACTCGTCGAGGTCGCGCGCGACGACGCTCACATGGTTCAGACCGACGGCGCTGCCCATCTACAGAGCGGCCGTGATGTCTCGGGCGAGGTGCACGGCCGTCAGCGGCTCGCCGGTGGCGCTCGCGAGGAGTCGGTCCCAACGCACCGATTCGCCGGCTCTGAAGACCTTCTCCGCGAGGAGGCGCCCCGCCTCCGAGCGGCCGACGAGGCCGCCGGCCTCGCGCTCGAGCGCGGCGCGCAGCTGCGAGGCGACGACGTTCCCGTAGAGGTAGGTGTGGTAGTAGACCGGCGCGCAGGCGACGTGGATCTTCGCGGCCCAGTCGGGCTGGGCTCGGCCGTCCGGCGGGGCGACGAGCTGGTAGCGCGAGACGAGGTTCCACCAGAGCGACGAGAGATCCGCCTCCGGATCGGCGTAGAAGGCCCGCTCGAAGTTCGTCATGACCAGCACCCAGCGCGTGAACACGAGCACGTCCGCGGCCCGGGCGGCGTTCAGCCCGGCCTCGAGCGAGGCGGCCTCGTCGGCCTCGACACCCACGACGTCGCGAAGCCAACCCGCCTCCTGCGCGAGACGTCCCATGAGGATCGCGATGCCCTCGGTGATCGTCAGATGGCAGTCGCGGAGCAGCCACGGAAGCTCCTGGTCGAACCCCAGGTCGAACACGCCGTGCCCGAGCTCGTGGAGCATGGTGTCCGCCCAGTAACGGTCGGGAACGACGTTCGCAAGCACGCGGACGTCGCCTTCGCGATCGACGTCGATGCAGAACGCGTGCTGGCACTTGCCGTCGCGCGGGTAGAGGTCGCTGCGCTCGAGAATCGGCCCCGTCTCGAGCCCGATGCCGTCGAACGTCGCACGTGCGAGCGCGACGACGTCCCTGCCCTCGAAGACCTGCGAGAGGTCGACGCCGCCCTCGGCCGGGACCTCCTGGAAGAACGGGTCCTCGTAGTGCCATGGCCGGAGCTCCGAGACGTCGCAGCCGAACCGCTTCGCGAGACGCGAGTCGGTATCGGCCTTCCAGGCTGCGAACGGCTCGGCGGTGAGCGAGTCGCACTCCGCAAGGGTCTCGAAGAGACGCTGCTCGTCCATCTCCGAGGTCGCGACGGCGAGCGCAAACCAGTCCCGGTAGCCGACCGAGCGCGCGGCCTCGTTGCGGCGCCGCGCGAGCTCCCGGACGTCGTCCGCTACGGCGGCGCCGACGGTCTTCGAGGCCTCCCACGCCTCGCGGCGCTCGGCCATGTCGTCGCTCGTGCGGAGGATCCGCTTGATCTCGTTGTCGTCGACCTCGGCGCCGCGGACGACGCCGCGGTGCTGCGCGAAGCGCGACTCGACCGACGCCTCGAGCTCCACGATCCGGTGCCTCAGGGCCTCGGGAACCTGCTGCGGGAGGCAGCTCGAGTAGAGAAGCGTCAGCTGGCGGTGGACGAGCTCGCTGGCGCCGTTACGTCGCGCCGTGTCGACCGCGCGAAACAGGCTCGGATCCGCCAGCGCGTCCGATAACGCGAGCTCGGACTGCACGCGGCGCTGCTCGTTCTCGTCGGTCGCGGCGACATTCGCCTCCCACCATGTCCTGGCGGCGTCCAGGTGGAGGGGCCGAAGTCGAGCCTCCGCGTCCTCGACGATGCGCGCTGCGTCCGTCACGATCCCGGAGCCTAGCCACTCCCGCCGTCCGACTACGATCGAGCGTCGTGGGTACCGACGCACACCGGGCGGCCGCCGCCGCGCAGGGACCGACGACCGTCGCCGTCGTCACGGTCAGCGACTCGCGGACGCCCGACGACGACACGAACGGGCACTGGCTGAAGGAACACATCGCCGCCGCCGGCGCCGAGCTCGCCGGCTACCGGGTCGTGCGCGACGAGCCCGACGAGGTGCGTGCTGCCGTCGACGAGCTCGTGTCCGACGCACGGGTTGTCGTTGTGAACGGCGGCACGGGGATCTCGCGGCGCGACACGACCTACGACACGCTCTCGCGGATGCTCGAGAAGCAGCTGCCCGGGTTCGGAGAGCTGTTTCGGATGCTCAGCTGGGAGCAGGTCGGCGCTGCGGCGATGCTCTCGCGGGCGACGGCGGGAACGTATCGCGGCAGCGTGGTCGTCTCGATCCCGGGCTCGCCGAAGGCGGTTGCGCTCGCCTGGGAGAAGCTCATCGAGCCGGAGCTTCAGCACCTCGCCTGGGAAGTGGGACGCTAGTTGAAGCGCCACCGACCCTCAGCCGTTGGCCGGCAGGGTCGGATGGTCGGTCGGGTAGACGCCGACGGCGAAGCCGTAAACGGTGTCTCCCGACCGCGGTAGCCGGTCGAACTCGCGCACCAGGTCCGCCATCTGCTCCCAGAACTCGGACACCTGCCCCTCCGAGACGCGGGCGTGTCGGATGAAGCCCCACAGCTTCCCGTTCGCGTACGCCGCGGCCGACTCCCGAGCAGCGACCTCGAAGTCGTTGAAGTCCAGGGGCAGGGCTTCGCCGTCCAGGCCCCGCTCGACCCCGACGTAGAACATCCGCGCCGTGCGGCCGAAGAACCGCTCCTCGATCGCCCGCACCCGCCGGGTCCGCACGACCTGAAGGAGCCCTGCCTCGGTGAGCACCTTCACGTGGTGGGCGACGGTGCTCTTCGGCCGCTCGACCGCCACCGCCAGCTCGGTCACCGTCGCCGCCCGCTCGTGGAGCAGGCCCAGGATGGTGGTGCGGAGGGGATGGCTGATCGCCTTCACCTGGGCGGGCGTGGTGAGCGCGAGCCGCTCGGCGAGGTCGTAGTCCGGGGGGGACGAGTTGCCGGCCACGACCGAACAGACTATCATTGTAGAATGTTCCAAATCTATGGATCATTAACTCAGGAGGATCGCGGATGACCGACGTTGCGCTGTACCACCACGTCCAGGGGCTGACCGAGGGAGTGAGGGCGTTCGCCGACGAGCTGCGGGCAGCGGGGCACACCGTGCACACACCCGACCTGTTCGACGGCCGCACTTTCGCCACCATCGAGGAGGGCATGGCGTTCGCGCGCGAGACAGGGTTCGGCACACTGGCCGAGCGCGGGGTGGCCGCCGCGCAGGACCTCCGACCGGAGCTCGTCTACGCCGGCTTCTCCTTCGGAGTCATGACCGCGCAACAACTCGCGCAGACCCGGCCCGGAGCCCGCGGGGCGCTGCTCATGTACTCCTGCCTCCCGGTCTCGGAGTTCGGTGACGCCTGGCCGGAAGGCGTCCCGGTGCAGGTGCACGGCAAGGAGGCCGACCCGTTCTTCGAAGAGGACCTCGAGGCCGCGCAGGCACTCGTCGCATCGTCGGAGCAGGCCGAGCTGTTCCTCTACCCGGGGGAGGAGCACCTCTTCGCCGACTCCTCGCTGCCGGGGTACGACGCGCGCGCCGCGACGCTGCTCACCGAGCGCGTTCTGGCGTTCCTGGCAGCGGTCTAGGCGTCTACGCGCTGGGCGCCGATCGGGGCCCGCATGATTCTCGCCCGCCTGCGACCGCGCACCGTCTCGGCCGCGACGTAGCTCCCGAGCACGAAGGCGAGCGCGGCGGCCTGTGCCAGCAGCCCCTGCCACGTCGGGTAGAGCCCGAGCCAGAGGCCGGCCCAGTAGGGCAGCTCGACGCCTTCGATCGGCGTCACCGGGACCCACCCCACCTTCTGCAGCGTCTGCACGGTCTGCCCGACGAGCACGACGAGCACCCAGGTGATCATCAGGCCCGTCGCGATCAGCATCTTCTTGTGCGGCAGCTTCCGCTCGAGCGCGATGACGAGCCCGAAGACGGCGAGCACCGCGACGAAGCCGAGCGCGACGCCCTGCAGGACGACCCAGGGCCCGGCCTCCAGCGTCAGCGCCTGGAGGAACAGAACGGTCTCGAAGCCCTCGCGATACACGCTCGTGAACCCGAGCGCGACGAGCCCGGCCACCTGCGCTGCCGCAAGCGAGAGCCCCGCCCCGCGGAGAATCGTCTTCTTCCGCCCGTGCAGCTCGGAGAGGTGCTCCTGCCAGTACACGCGGTGGTAGAACCAGTTGAGGATCAGGAGCAGCACGGCGATCGCGACGAGCGAGACGATCGCCTCGAGCCGCTCGCCGTAGCGCGCCAGCGACCCGAGCACGGTCTGCGCGACGATCCAGGTGACGACCGACGCGCCGAGCGCAAGCACGACTCCGCCGAGCAGCGGGCGGCGGTAGCGACGCTGCGCCCCCACCATGCTGGCCATGAGCGCAGCGAGGATCAGGACCGCTTCGAGGCCTTCGCGGAAGACGATCATCGCGCTGTTCGTCACGATCGAGACGTGCGAGCCGGGACCGCTCCCGATCCGCTGCTCGGCGTCGGCGAGCGCCGCGTCGAGCGCGGCTCTGGCCTCGGCGAGCTCGCCGGGCGACGCCTTCGCCTTGATGAGGCGAACGAGGCCGTCGCGGTCGCCCGTGCCGTACCAGAAGAGCGATTCGACACCCTGGAAGAGCGACGGCGCGAGACCGCGAAGCCGTTGCTCGGGCCCGAGCTCGAAGATCCCGTACGCCTCGATCCGCGCCGACTCCGCGGCGCCCCAGTCGCCGCTTGCGGCCGCGGCCTGCATCCGGTCGAGCGCTGCGGCGATGACGTCGAAGTCCGCGGCCTCTGCCGCGTCCTTCCACTCTGCGGGGTAGAGCACCCCGAGGTCGTCCACGGCCGACGCGACGGTCGCGTCGAGCGTCGACGGATCCGCAGGCGTCCCGCCCCGGCTCGCCGTGACGAGGCTCGCTCCGAGGCTCGCGAGCACTGCCTTGACGCGGCGCGTCGCCGCGGCGTCGCGGGCGAGCAGGCGCGGCTCGAGATCGGCGAACGCCGCCGCAGCCCCGTCGCGGAACGTGATCGCCTCCTGGATCTCGAAATCCTTCGTGACGCGTCCGTCGCTGACCCCGCGCCCGTACTCGATCGCGACGAGGCGCAGGAACCGGTCGAGCTGGCCGGCCCGCCGTAGCGTCTCGTCCGCGGAGAGCGGCGCCGCCCTGAACCCCTCGAGGCGGCGCTCGACGCGCTGCAGCGCCGGGAGGACGCCCCGCCCGCTGCGCGCGGCGTCGGCGAGCCCGACGAGCGCCGCGGTCGCACCGCGCCATTCGCGCGGACCGCGCTGGGCACGGTACGAAGGCCCGAGGATCGACCAGTACCCGAGAGCGAGCGCACCGGCCTCGGCGCGCGTGGGGGCGAATCCCAGCCTCCGCGCCTCGTCGAGCACAGCGAGCGTCGAGCGGATCCGGCCGTCGTACGTGTCGAGCAGGTCGCGCTGGACGGCGGCAGCGGCTGCCCCGGGGGTGAGCGACTCCGTTCGGAGTCGCTCGAGCGCAAGTGTTGCGTCCGCCGCCGCGCGGGTGAATCGCGTCGGAGGGCGGAACTCGCGGACGAGCAGCCAGGCGCGCGCTCGGTCGAGCCGGCCGGCACGGGTCGCGGCGACCGCCTGCTCGAACGAGGCGTGCAGGATCGTCGTCCAGACGGACGCGCGAGCGGCTGCGAGTGTCGGCGCGTCGAGCCGCGCCGCAGCCGCCTCCGCCCGGTCGAGCGCGGCCCTCGCGGCGGTGAGGTCGGCGGTGCGGCCGGCCAGCGCGGCCTCCGTCGCGACGCGCGCCTCCTCGACCTTCAGGCGGACGGCGCCCGGGTCGCCGAGGATGATCTCGGCCTCGGCGTCGGACAGAGCGAGTCGGGCCGCCGAGGCGCTCTCCCACGGCGGCGCCGCCAGCGCGCCGGTGGCGAGCCAGAGGCTCGCCACCGAGACGACACCGACGAGGAGCAGGCGCCGCATGTTGGAGCTCGGATCAGGATGAAGCCTTGTGCCGTCGGAACGCGCTGCGCGGCACGCTGCTTCGTCCTCGGTCGCCCCGATATGTCCACATATCGAGGCTCCCTGCGTCCTCGCATCGCACTCGCGCATCGCGCCCCGACGACGAAGCGGCACCCTGATCCGAACTCCTCCTTACTGGACGATCTTGATCTTCAGTCGAGCGGCCGCCTGGGTGACCTGGCCGGCTATCGCCGTCGCGCGGTCCTGCGCCGTGCGCCCGAGCGTGTCGGCCTGCTGCGGCTTGAACCTCTTCCCGTTCGACTCCTGCGCCTTGAGCTTGCCGACGTAGCTCCAGAGCGAATCCAGCTCCCGCTTCGTCTGCGCGCTCTGCTGCGGGTCGACCTTTGCGATCGCGGGGCCGATGCCGCGGTAGATGACGCGCAGGCCACCGAGGATGTCCCCGATGTCGGAGAGGCGGGAGACCACGTTGAACGAGTCCCCCTTGGCCTTGTCGCCGAGCACGAAGCGCGAGACCTTCCACTGCCCGAAGTACTCGCTCATCGTCGGAACCATCACGACGACGGACGTGAACGCGTCGGAGGCGGTCGGCCGCCAGGCCTTCGCGGACCGGTCGAGCTTGCCGCCGTAGAGCACGAACGCGTCGGCCGCCGCCTTCAACGCGTTCGCGTCGGGCAGCACCTCGCCGAACTCGAGGCGTCCGTCGCCGTCGAGGTCGACCTTGGCGCCGACGAACTCCGGGCGCGTCCCCCACAGCATGCCCTCGGTGAGGTTGAAGAGGTTCCCGGGCTTCTTGAGCACCTTGCCGTTCGGAAGCTTCAGGTCGAACGGCACGGCGCTCGCCGGGTCCTCCTTCGCCGACGAGCCGGCGTCGAGGATCACGTCGTAGATCGCGAGCGACGGGGTTCCGGCGACCACGCCCTCGACGCGCTCGTAGAACGGATTGCCCTTGATCCACAGCGCCTTGGCGGCGGCCAGGTCGCGAGCCACGGCCGCACGCTTCGAGGCGCCGAGCTCCGCGTAGTCGAAGTCGGAGGCCTTGGCCGTCGCGTAGTAGCGGTTCGCGACGGTGCGGAAGTCTGTCGTGAAACCGGAGAGACGCGCCGTGTGCTTCAGGAGATAGCTCTTGACCGGCTGGAGCTGAATGCCGGAGGGGCTGGCGCTCGGTGTGGCGGCGGCGCTCGAGGCGAGCGCTCCGCAGGCGACGATGGCGAGCGCAGCAGCAACGGCGCGGAGATTGGACACTGGGATTCGATCCATAGTAAGGGACACCTTACTCGAAAAATAAGGCTCGCTCACCAGGGTAGATTGCCCTCGTGGCGACCCTCGGCGCCGTGCGCACCCTACCTTTCGACTGGTACCGCGACCCGACCGTGCTGCGGCTGGAGCAGGAGTGGATCTTCGCCCGCTCGTGGCAGTACGCGGCACGCCTCGACCAGGTCGCCGAGCCCGGCCGGCTGACGACCGCCTGGGCGGGCTCGCTGCCGGTCGTGCTCGCCCGCGCGCGCGACGGAGAGCTTCGCGGGTTCGTCAACGTCTGCCGCCATCGCGGGCATCTGCTCTGCGAGGGCGACGCCGAGCGCGAGTCGATCCAGTGCCCGTACCACGCGTGGACGTACGGCCTCGACGGGTCGCTCCGCAGCGCTCCGCGCGCCGACCGCGAGGCCGTCTTCGACCGGGAGGCTCTGGGGCTCGTACCCGTCTCGGTCGGGACGTGGGGGCCGTTCGTCTTCGTCAACCCGAACCGCGAGGCGGAGCCGCTGACCGAAGCGCTCGGCGAGCTGCCCCGACTTCTCGCCGACGGCGGAATCGACGTCGACGCGCTGGCGTTCCACGCACGCGCCGAATCCGAGGAGTACGCGTGCAACTGGAAGGTCTGCGCCGAGAACTTCCTCGAGTGCTACCACTGCGCCGTCGCGCACCCGACCCTCGCGAAGGCGCTCGACGTCTCGCCGGACGCGTACGGGCTCGAGATCCGCGGCCTGCTCTCCACGCAGATCGGCCCGCCCCGGAACGGCGGCGGCGGTGTCTACGACGCCCACGGCGAGGTGGCGCGGGGGCAGTTCCACTTCCTCTTCCCGGCGACGGTGATCAACGTCATGCCGGGGAGACCCAACCTCTCCATCGGCCCGATCGTGCCGAGGGGCACGGAGCGCACGTACCGGTTCCTCGACTACTTCGTCGGCCCCGGAGTGGACGAGGAGTGGCTCGCGGGGTACCTGGCGCTCGACGACGCAGTCGGCGCCGAGGACCGCAGGCTGGTGGAAGGTGTCCAGCGCGGGATCGCGAGCGGCGGCCTCGATTCGGGCGTCCTGATGCCGGAGTCCGAGCAATTGATCGCGCACTTCCAGTCGCTCGTCGTCGAGGCGTTGGGATCTGTGCCTGAAGGGAACTGACTCCGCGCCCGAGGAACACGGGCCGTTCCCGCGTACGATCTGCCTGTGGCGACCGTCACCGAGCCTGCGCAGTCGAGGCTGATCAACCGGGAGCTCTCCGCCGTCGAGTTCTACGCTCGCGTGCTCGAGCTCGCGGAAGACGAATCGCTGCCACTACTCGAGCGGGCCAAGTTCGCCGCGATCTTCGCCCAGTTCATCGACGAGTTTTTCATGATCCGCGTCGCCGGCCTGCTGGAGCTCGAGGAGTCGGAGGTCGCAATCCTCTCGGCCGACGGGTTGGCGCCGACCGTTGCGCTCGCGGCGATCCGGGAGCGCGTCACACAGCTCATCGGCCGGCAGGCCAAGCTCTGGAAGCGCGAGCTTCGTCCGGCGCTCGCGGCCGCGGGGCTCGAGATCGCCACCGTGGACGAGTGCTCCGGAAGCGAGCTCACGAAGCTCGGCAAGTACTTCGAGCGGGAGATCTACCCGATCCTGACGCCACTCGCCGTCGGGTCCGGACAGCAGTTCCCGTATGTCTCGGGTCTCTCGATGTCGCTCGGCGTGATCGCAGTCGACCCCGAAACGGACGAGGAGCGCTTCGCGCGCGTGAAGGTGCCCGAAGGGCTCGACCGGTTCGTCACGGTCGGCAAGGGCAAGAAGCTCGTTCCGCTCGAAGCCGTGATCGCGCACTACCTCCCGATGCTCTTCCCGGGGATGGAGATCACGGAGCGAGCGCTCTTCCGCGTCACGCGCGACGCCGACTTCGAGGTCTCCGACGACGCAGACGACCTGCTCGAGGCGGTCGAGACCGAGCTCCGGCAGCGCCGCTTCGGCGACGTCGTCCGGCTCGAGCTCTCGAGCTCGGCCTCGCGCGCGATGCGCGACCGCCTCATGGCCGGCCTCGGCGTCCGCCCGAGTCAGGTGTACGAGGTCGAAGGCTTACTCGACCAGGTCGACTTGTGGCAGCTCGTCGCGCTCGACCGTGCCGATCTCAAGCACCCCTCGTGGACGCCCGTCGTTCCGCCGCGTTGGGCGCGCGTCAAGACCGCGCACCGGGTCTTCGAGGAGATCCGCCGGGGCGACCTGATCGTCCACCAGCCCTACGACTCGTTCCGCGCAAGCTTCGAGGTGCTCGCCGAGGCGGCTGCGAACGACCCGGAAGTGATCGCGATCAAGACCACCGTCTACCGAACGAGCGACGAGTCGAAGCTCGTCGCGTCCTTGATCGAATGTGCGGAGGAGGGAAAGCAGTCTGTCTGCCTGCTCGAGCTGAAGGCGCGGTTCGACGAGCGGCGCAACATCGAGTGGTCCCGCGCGATGGAGCAGGCGGGCGTTCACGTCGTCCACGGCTTCCCCGACCTCAAGATCCACGCGAAGATGACCCTCGTCGTTCGTCGGGAGCCCGACGGGCTCCGACGCTATGTCCACGTCGGCACCGGCAACTACAACGCCTCGACCGCGCGGATCTACGAGGATCTCGGGCTCTTCACGGCTGATGAGGACATCGCCGCCGACGTCGCCGACCTCTTCAACTACGTGACCGGTTTCGGCCGGCCGCAGCGCTTCCGCAAGATTCTCGTTGCGCCGTTCACCATGCGCGCACGACTCGTCGAGCACATCCAGCAGGTGGCGGAGGCAGCCGCCGAGGGGAAGACCGCCCGGATCCGCCTCAAGCTGAACTCGCTCGTCGACCCGACGCTCATCGAGGAGCTGTATGCGGCCTCGGCCGCCGGGGCGGAGATCGAGATCCAGGCCCGCTCGATCTGCATGCTCCGGCCGGGTGTGAAGGGCCTCTCGGAGACGATCAGGGTCACCTCAGTCGTCGGCCGCTTCCTCGAGCACAGCCGGATCTACTGGTTCGACGCGGGCGCAGAGACGAACGTCTACATCGGCAGCGCCGACCTCATGCCGCGCAACCTCGACCGGCGGATCGAGGTGCTCACACCGGTCGAGAACATCCGCGCCCGTGCAGAGATCGCAGCGATCCTCGAGAGCGCGTTCGCCGACACGACGAACACCTGGGAGCTCCGCCCGGACGGAACGTGGCACCGTCTCGAGGCGAAATCCAAGAAGCGCCACACCCACCAGGAGGCGATGATGCGCCGCGCGCACACACGTGCGCGCAGGGCGCGTTCCTGATCGTTCGACTACACCCGCTCGGTGCCCCGGCTGCCTCGGCGCGCTCGGGCGGGTCATTCACCACATCGACCCTCGGCCGTCCGGCGGCATCGGGATCATCGAGGGATGCGGGTCGGCGTCCTCGATGTCGGGTCGAACACCGCGCGCCTGCTCGTCGGCGACGTCCGTGGCGGCACCGTCACGCCGGTAGCGACCGGTCGTGCCTACCTGGGCCTCGGCGCGGAGATCGCCGACACGGGCACGCTCCGCCGGAAGACGATCGACGCCGCGGCGCGCGTCTGCCGGAAGTACGCCGAGCGGGCGCGTGAGCTCGGCGTCGAGCGCGCCGAGGTGATCGTCACGGCGCCCGGCCGGCAGGGAGTCGCCTCGGCCGAGCTCGTTGCCGCGCTCCGGGAGCGAACGCGGCTGCCCGTCAGGATCCTCGCCGCAGAGGACGAGGGGCGCCTGGCCTTCGCCGGCGCGATCGCCCGACTCGACGACGGGCCGTCGATCCGCGTGGGCGTCGTCGACGTGGGCGGCGGCTCGACCGAGATCGTCGTCGGCGCGTCCGAGACGGGGCCGAGCTGGCTGCGCTCGGTCGACCTCGGCTCGCTCCGCCTGACTCGGCTCGCGCTCACGGACGACCCGCCGACGCGACGAGAGCTGGCCCGCGCTCGATCGGCGGCGCGTGCGGCATTCGCCCACCTCGATCCCCCGCGGCCGGCCGTGGGCCTCGCCGTCGGTGGAAGCGCCCGCGCACTGGCGAAGATCGTCGGACAGACCTTCGACCGGAACGACGCCGACGCCGCGGTCGCGATCCTCGCCCGGCGGCGGTCTGCCCGGGTCGCCCGCGACGTTGGCATCGATTCGTCGCGGGCGGGCACGGTGCTGGCGGGCGCGCTCCTCCTCGGCGAGGCGTCCCGTGCGCTTCGCCGCCCTCTGCAGCTGGCACGCGGAGGGCTCCGCGAGGGCGCCGCCCTCGCGCTTGCGTCGGAGCGGCTCGCGACCGCCGCCTGAGGGTCACGCCGCCGCCGCTTCATCCGCGTCCCGACTACAGGGCGCGTCGAACGGGACGCGGCCCGAGGCCACGTCCCGGGCTCGGCCCCGGCCTCAGCCCGGCCGCACCAGTGGCTTGTAGGCGATCCGGTGGGGCTCGAGCGCCTCCGGGCCGCGGGTCTCGCGCACCCAGTCCTCGTACTCCCGGTAGGAGCCCTCGAACCACGTTGTCTGCGAGTCGCCCTCGAAGGCGAGGATGTGGGTCGCCACGCGATCGAGGAACCACCGATCGTGCGAGATCACCACCGCGCAGCCCGCGAAGTCGAGGAGCGCCTCCTCGAGCGCCCGCAGCGTGTCGACGTCGAGGTCGTTCGTCGGCTCGTCCAGCAGCAGAAGGTTCCCACCGGATCGCAGGAGCTTCGCGAGGTGCACGCGGTTCCGCTCGCCGCCCGAGAGATCCTTCACGAGCTTCTGCTGGTCACCGCCGCGGAAGTTGAACCACGACACGTACTGGCGCGAGTTGACCTCGCGCTTGCCGAGCGTGATCACGTCCTGGTTGCCGGAGATCTCCTTCCAGACCGTGTTCTGCCCCTCGAGGCCGCCGCGCGACTGGTCGACGTACGCGAGCTCGACCGTGTCGCCGACCTCGAGGATGCCGTCGTCCGCTTGCTCCTCACCGGCGATCATTCGGAACAGCGTCGTCTTGCCCGCGCCGTTCGGCCCGATCACCCCGACGATGCCGCCCGGCGGGAGGTCGAACGTCAGGTCCTCGACGAGCAGCGCTGTCGCCGAACCCCTTCTGGACGTGCTCGGCACGGACGACGACGTCGCCGAGCCGCGGGCCGGCCGGGATGTGGATCTCGACCGTGTCGATCCGCTTCGCCTGGTCCTCCGCGAGCAGCCTCTCGTATGCGGTGAGACGGGCCTTCGACTTCGCGTGCCGCGCGGTCGGGCTCATCCGCACCCACTCGAGCTCACGCTGCAGCGTGCGGCGGCGGGCGACGTTCTGCTTCTCCTCGACCCCGAGCCGCGCCTCCTTCTGCTCGAGCCACGACGAGTAGTTGCCCTGAAACGGGATTCCTTTACCGCGGTCGAGCTCGAGGATCCAGCCCGCAACGTTGTCCAGGAAGTAGCGATCGTGCGTGACGGCGATGACGGTGCCCTTGTAGGCCTCGAGGAAGCGCTCGAGCCAGGCCACCGACTCGGCGTCGAGGTGGTTCGTGGGCTCGTCGAGAAGGAGCAGGTCGGGGGCGGCGAGCAGAAGCCGGCAGAGGGCGACGCGGCGGCGCTCGCCGCCCGAGAGCGTCGTCACGTCCCGGTCGCCGTCCGGCAGCCGGAGCGCGTCCATCGCCCGGTCGAGGGTCTGGTCGAGGCTCCACGCATCGGCGCGGTCGATCTTCTCCTGCACGGTCGCCTGCTCCGCGAGCAATGTGTCGAAGTCGGCGTCGGGCTCGGCGAAGCCCGCGGAGATCGCGTTGAAGCTGTCGAGCAGGTCGCGGAGCTCCCGCACTCCGTCCTCGACGTTCGCGCGGACGTCCTTCTCCGGGTCGAGCTCGGGCTCCTGCTGCAGAAAGCCGACCGTCGCCTTCGGATCGAGCTCCGCGACGCCGGACGAGGGCTCCTCGAGGCCGGCCATGATCCGCAGGAGCGTGGACTTGCCTGCGCCGTTCGGCCCGAGCACCCCGATCTTCGCCCCGTGCAGGAACGAGAGCGAGATGTTCGAGAGCACCTGCCGCTCGGGGCCGTAGAACTTGTCGGCCCGGTACATCGTGTAGATCACGTCTGCACTCATCGCAGAGGCAGGCTAGCGGGGCTCTCGCTCCGCGAGAGCCCTAGCACGCGAACCCGGAGGCGGATCACAGGCGCAGATCGGCCTCCGGATTCGCATGGAGGGCGCCGGGTGCATTGCTCCCCACCATGCGCCCGGCAGAGGCTCGTTCGACCGGCCTCGACACGACGCTATCCCTTCGACTCGCGAACGAGGGACGCGCAGTGGTCGCCGTCTGGTGTCGGGTCGGATACCCGAGGACCGACATGGCCACCGAACGAAGAGGCCCGACTACGCAGACATGCGTTCGAGGCGCTGACGAACGGTCGTACGCAGCGCCTGCGCCAGCTCGGGGCATTCCTCCTCGAGCGCCCAAACATCGCGCTTGAAGAGCGTGAGGAGTCGCATCGGCGTCGTCGCCACCACGGACGCGGTTCGCCGCCCGGACGCGAGGAGTGCGATCTCCCCGAAGACGTCTCCCGGCCCCAGGCTTGCGACCAACGTGTCGTCCCGAAGAACCTCGGCCGTCCCGACCTCGATCGCAAAGAACCCGTGGCCGAAATCCCCCTCGTTCGTCAGTCTCGTCCCGCTCGGGACATCGGATTCACCCGCGACCGCGGCAACGGCGGCACGCTCCGCAGGCGGTAGCCGGGCGAAGAAGGGAATCGCTGCGACTCGTGCCTCGTCGATCTGCCCACCCTACGCGGCAGGTGGTCTCCAGGCGGTATCGGTCCGGTGAGGATCGCGTAGCGGTCGAGGGGCGTGGCTTCACTCGCGTCCCGACCAAGGTGCACGTCGAATGGGACGCGGCTCCAGAGGCCACGTCCAGCGACTTCAGTCGGACACCTGCTCTTCGCCCTGGAGTGCCTCGAGGACGGCAAGGTCGCGAGGGTACGTGAGCAGCGCAGCCGCCTCCTCGAGCGAGAGCCAGCGCGCCTCGTCGACCTCGAAGTCGAACGTCGGCTCGCCGCCGATGACGCGCAGGCGCCAGTAGCGCACGACCTTCGGCCTTCCGCGGCCGTCGGCGTACGACGTCGACGGAAGCTCCGCCTCGAGCGCACACCGAAGTCCCGTCTCCTCCTCGACCTCCCGGACCGCACACGCCTCGTCGCTCTCGTCCGGCTCGCACTTGCCCTTCGGGAACGTCCAGTCGCCGTACTGAGGCCGATGGACGATCAGGACCTCGAGCCCACCGCCACCGGCTCGGACGGGAACGCCGCCGGCCGCGCGAACGGCGCTCACGCGAGCGGCTTCGCTGCCTTGCGCAGTGCCTTCCAGGCGGCGGGCCAGTCGGCGCGGAGGTCCGCCTTGCGCTTGCGCTCGAGCTCGACCAGACGGCCCGCCGCGATACCAGCGGGGCCGATCGACGCCCAGTCCCGGATCCGCTCCTCCGCCACGGTCCCGTCCTGGTGCTCACCGAGGACATCCTGCAGGTCACGCGCCGCCTCGACGACTCGCTTCCCGTCCTTCCCGAGCTCGTGCGACGCCAGCTCGGCCGCGTAGCGGACGCGCTTGACGCGAATCCGCGCCGCGTGCAGCTCCTCGTCCGACGAGCGCTTCGTGAGCCCGTCCATGACCTTGCGCGTCCGCCGCCACTCCGCCCGCCACAGCTTCGCGAGCGAGACCTCCTCGCCGGCGGTCTCCGGCGCACCCACGTGCTCGAGACGATCGAGAAGCGCGAGGTAGCGATCGCTCGAGAGCGCTTCGACCACCTCCCGTCGTGCCTCCGCCCGCTCCTTGCCGAGCCCTTCGACGAGCCCGGCGGCGGCATCCCGATCCTCGTCGAGCGAAGCGACGGTGGCCGTGAGGCGGTCCTCGAGCACGTCGAGGTCGCGTGCCGGTCCGAGCGCGCCGCCCAGCCACCTGAGCTCGGCCCGCAGCGGCTCGGACCACGAGCGATCGAGGATCGGCCGCGCGACGCGGAGGAAGGCACGCAGCCTGCGTGTTGCGACCCGGAAGCGATGGAGCTCCTCGGGATCCGTCCCGAGACGGGTGCCCGGGTCGTGAGCCAGCATCGCCCGGGCCTGGGCGGCGAGCGCGTGACCGAGCGCCTCGGCCGCGGGCGCCCCGCGGCGCGGCGTCGGGATCGGCTCCGGCGCCGCCAGGCCGAGGGCGCGGAAGAGCTTCGGCTGGAGCTCCCGCGGCACTGCGCCTGCGCTCCGAAGCACCTTCTCGAGCCGGCGCAGCACGCGCTCGTCACCGCCGACGAGCTCGACCTCCAGCTCGCGAAACCGCAGCACCACGCGCCGGCCCTCGAACACGGACACGAAGTCGTCCACGATCTCGGCGCCGGAGGCCCGCACGGTCTCGCGCCGCGTGCGCAGTCGCGCGACCGGCCCGACGTCGCGACCGCGGAGGAATGGCACCAGGAGCGCGAGCATCTCGAGGGGCGGCCGCGCCGGGACTCCGGTCTGCTCGAGCTCGACCCGCGCCGCTCCTTTCGGAAGCTTCAGCTGCCACGCCCCTGCCCCGTCCTCGACGCGGTAGCGGAACGTCACGTCGTGCCGCGCGAGCACCAGGTCGGGCGTGTCGTGGTACGTCGAGTTGAACACGCGCCGCGGCAGCGCCTCGCCGCCCAGCTCCGGAAGGACGAAATCGTCCCCCGGTGAGAGCTTCAGCTCACGCTCGATCGTCTCCCGCACGTACCGGAGCGTACTCGGCGCCAGCGACCGGGCCGCAATGTCTCGTTTCGGTTAACGTGCGCGCCCGTGCGCCTGTCGCTCACGCCGAAGACGAGCGAGTTCTACGTCCTGTTCGGACGCGCCGCCGAGAACGCGCTCCAGGTGGCGCGCCTGGTCGAGCGACGTTTCCGCGAGCACCCGAACTCGGGGATCACGCAGGAGCAGGTCAAGGCGGAGGAGACGGAGGGCGACGCGATCACCCGCGAGCTCATCACGCTGCTCAACACGCAGTACCTGACGCCGTTCGACCGCGACGACATCTTCATGCTCGCGATCGAGCTCGACGACATCGTCGACGAGCTCGAGGAGGCCTCCGACCTGCTCGGCCTCTACGGGATCGACCTGCCGACGAAGCACGCCGTCCAGCAGACGAGCCTGATCGTCGGGGCGACGGAGCAGCTCAAGATCGCGTGCGACAACCTGAAGAGCTTCAAGGGCGTGCAGGAGGCACTGGTCGAGCTCAAGCGGCTCGAGGACCACGGGGACAGCATCCTCCGCGAGGCGCTCGCGTCGTTGTTCCGTGACGATCGGATCGACCCGCTGGTGGTGATCCGCTGGAAGGACGTCTACGAGCGGCTCGAGGGCGCGCTCGACAGCTGCGAGACGGCCGCGAACACGATCGCGAACATCGTCGTGAAGAACGCCTGAGGCGCCACCCATGGAGGCCACGCTCTGGGCAGTCGTCGTCGTCGCGCTCTTCTTCGACTTCACGAACGGATTTCACGACACCGCGAACTCGATCGCCACGAGCGTCTCGACGGGAGCGCTCTCTCCTCGCCTGGCGGTCGCGAGTGCGGCGGTCCTCAACTTCGCGGGCGCGTTCGTCTCGATCGCGGTCGCCGCGACGATCGCCAAGGGGATCGTCGATCAGGAGGTGATCACCCTCGACGTCGTGATGGCCGGCCTGGTCGGGGCGATCACGTGGAACCTCATCACCTGGTTCGTCGGCCTGCCGTCGAGCTCGAGCCACGCCCTCATCGGCGGGATGGTCGGGTCGGCGATGGCGGCGGGCGGAAAGGACGTCGTCCAGTGGCAGGGGATCCTGGACAAGGTGCTCATCCCGTCGATCATCGCGCCGTTTCTCGGCATCGCGTTCGCGTTCACGCTGATCCTCGGCATCACGTGGATCGTCGCGAAGCGCACGCCGACGAAGGTCAACCGCGTCTTCCGACGCCTCCAGCTCGTGTCGGGCGGGTTCGTCGCGTTCACGCACGGGACGAACGACGCGCAGAAGACGATGGGGATCATCGCGCTCGCCCTCGTCGCCTCTGGCCACCTCTCGCCGGACTTCGAGCGCCCGCCGACCTGGGTCATCGCGTCGTCGGCGCTGGCGATGGGCGCGGGGACGTACGCGGGGGGCTGGCGGATCATCAGAACGCTCGGCCAGCGCATCGCAAAGATCGACCCGCCCCAGGGCTTCGCCGCGCAGACCGCGTGCGCCTCGATCCTCTTCGGCACGGCGCACTTCGGATTCCCGGTCTCGACGACCCAGACGATCTCGGGATCCGTGCTGGGGGCGGGCGCGATCCGGGGCTTCTCCGCCGTACGCTGGGGCGTTGCGGGCAACATCGTCGTCGCGTGGATCCTCACGCTGCCGGCCGCGGCGCTCGTCGGCGCCGGGATGGAGGTCGTGACGCGGCTGCCGGCAGGGCACGTGATCGTGTTCGTGCTGGCGATCCTCATCGCAACGGCGGCCTTCGCGGCCAGGCGCTGGGAGACCCGGAAGCTCCTCCCGCCCGAGCCCTCGCCGGCCGCCGCCTAGTCCCGGCTCGACCGCACGAGCGTGTAGAGGAACGCGCCGCCCAGCGCTCCGGCCAGGGGCGCGAGGACGTAGATCCAGAAGTCTGTCCACTCGGAGGCGACGAGCGCCGGCCCGAACGAGCGAGCCGGGTTCATCGACGCTCCGGTCACGTCGCCGCCGACGAGCGCGTCGAGCGCGACCGTTCCTCCGATCGCGATCGCAGCGGCGGCGCCCGCCGCCCGCGTGTCGGTCGCGACGGCCATGATCACGAACATCAGGAACGCCGTGAGCACGACCTCGTACGCGAACGCGGGGACGGCATCGACACTCGGGACGGTCGCTCCGAGAGCGGCCGGCGTTCCTTCCCAGGCGAGGCGAAGCAGAAGCGCCGCAGCGACTGCGCCGGCGAGCTGGGCCGGCACGTATGCGAGGGCTTCACGTCCGCTGAAGTGTCGAGTTGCAACGAACGCCGCGGTCACAGCGGGATTGATGTGCGCGCCCGACACGTGACCGATCGCGTAGACCATCACCATCACCGCGAGCCCGAACGCGAGGGCGATGCCGTTCGCCCCGAGGGCGCCGCCCCGCTCGCTGTCGACAACGATCGCCCCGCAGCCCGCGAAGACCAGCGTGAACGTCCCGAAGCCTTCTGCGATGCACCGCCGACCGAGCGAGCTCTCAGCCACGACGACCGTCCCTTCTAGCCTGACGGAGCGCCTGGAGGGGCTCCTGTCCGAAAGCGCGGCGCGAGCGCAAGCACGCCCGCCAGGAGGGGCGAGGCGCGCTCTCGCCCCAGAGCGGGGAGCCTCAGCAGCAGTCGTCGCCGCAATCGCATCCCTCGTCGCAGCAGAGCAGTTCGAGCGCCATCGTCACACCTCCTTCCCCGTCGCAGGGCCAGGCAGCACCGCGCGCACGATTGCGCTGTGCATCCCGTCAGCGACCTCGTGCGTCGGGTCGACCGAGATCTGCTCGAACCCTGCCGTGAGCAGCATGTCCCCGTACTCCGAAAGGGAGAGCGCTCCGGCGATGCAGCCGACGAACGTTCCGCGGCGCTGCCGCTCGGCGGGGCTCAGCCGATCCTCGGCGACGACGTCGCTGATCCCGACCCGGCCTCCGGGACGGAGGACCCGCGCCATCTCGGCGAAGACCGCCGCCTTGTCGGTCGAGAGGTTGACCACGCAATTGGAGATGACGACGTCGACGCTCGAGTCGGGCAGCGGGACAGCCTCGATCTCACCCTTGAGGAAATGGACGTTCCGGACGCCCGCCTGAGCAGCGTTCGCCCTCGCGAGGTCGAGCATCTCGTCCGTCATGTCTACGCCGTACGCGGTACCCGTCTCACCCACGCGGCGGGCGGAGAGAATGACGTCGAGCCCACCGCCGGATCCGAGGTCGAGCACGGTCTCCCCAGCTCGGAGCTCGGCGACGGCCGTCGGGTTCCCGCAGCCCAGGCTCGCGAGAAACGCCGTGTCGGGCGCCAGCGTTCTTTCATCGAGGGCGTACAGCGCCGGCCCGAAGCCATCGGCTGTCGCGGCGTCTCCGCAGCAACTCGAATCGGGGCCACAACATCCGGGCTCTCCGGAGGCCACGGCCTTCGCGGCCGTCGCGTACCTCCGCCGCACTTCCTCCCTCAGGTCGTCCGTGGTGCTCGTCATCTCACGCCTCCGCGAAGGTGGTCAGGATCTGCAGCTGCTCGAGCGCGGCCGGGTTGAGCGAGTAGAACGCCCAGGTGCCGCGCTGCTCCCTGTCCAGCAAGCCCGCCTCGGCGAGCTTGCGCAGGTGATGGCTCACCGTCGGCTGCGAGAGGCCAAGGCTCGGGGTCAGCTCGCAGACGCAGACGCCGTCGTCGGCCGTCGCGAGCATGTTCACGATCCTCACGCGAGCCGGGTCTGCGAGCGCTTTGAACATCGCTGCCGCCGCTGTCACCTCCTCGTCCGACATGGACGGCGCATCGAGCGGCGTGCAGCAGGCGATTGGCAAGGGTGCCTCGAGAACGGTCATGCTCTTCATCGACATCTATCGATGTATAGCACATTCATCGATGAATGTCGATTCTTTACGACCTCGATGACAGACGTTCACCAGACAAGGAGGGATAGGTGCGGCCCCGGGGAGCGACGATGTCGGCACCCGGCTCACGGAGGCGCCATGTCGAACACGATCGACCCGATCACGCAGCGTCACGTCGAGAAGGCAGCCGACGCGCTCGTCGACGAGTTCGCCGGTGTCTTTTCACGCGAGACCATCGAGCGGTACATCGGCGACTCGCTCGACCTCCTCGGCTCGGCGCGGTTCACAGACTTCCTGCCTGTCCTTGCACACCGCTTCGCCCGCGAGCGGCTGCGCGCCCTCGGCCAATCGGAAGGCATCATCGTCAAGGAGATGCCGGAGGTGCTCTTCGTGTGCGTCCAGAACGCAGGACGCAGCCAGATGGCTGCGGGCCTCCTGCGGCTGCGATCCCGCGGTCGAGTGCACGTGCGCTCGGCGGGCTCGTCTCCCGCCGACGAGGTGAATCCGCTCGTCGTCGAGGTGATGCGCGAGGTTGGCGTCAACCTCTCCGAGGCGTTCCCGAAGCCGCTCACGGACGAGGTCGTGCGTGCCGCCGACGTCGTGATCACGATGGGCTGCGGCGACGCATGCCCGATCTACCCTGGCAAGCGGTACGAGGACTGGGAGCTCGACGATCCCGCCGAAGCGCAGTCGCTCGAGGACGTCCGGGCGATCCGCGACGAGATCGACCGCCGCGTCCGAGTCCTCGTCGCAGAGCTTCGCTAGACGACGAAGGGGGCGGCCGCCGGCCGCCCCCTTCGTGGCTGACGCCGAGGTCGCCGCTATCAGGTGCGGTTCGCCGCCTTGAGCGCGAGGACGAAGTTGGTCCGCGCCCGCTTGAGCTGTGCCGCGGTGAGGGGCACGAAGCGAGCGCGGGTGGCGATCGCCTTCTCGTTGGCGAAGACATAGGCGAGGAACGCCTGCACCTCGGGCCGCTTGAACGACGTGCCCTTCGCATAGATGAAGAGCGGTCGGGAGAGCGGCCGGTACGTGTTGTTCTGCGTGTTCGCGATCGACGGCGTCACACACTGACCGGTCTTCGGGTTCTCCACCTGAAGGGCCTTGAGCCTCGTCTGGTTCTCCTCGTAGTACGAGAAGCCGAAGTAGCCCATACCGCCCTTCGTGCCGGCGACGCCCTGCACGAGCACGTTGTCGTCCTCGGAGGCCTGGTAGTCCGAGCGGCTCGCGCGAGCGCGACCGTTGATCGCCTCCGTGAAGTACTCGAACGTCCCCGAGTCAGTCCCCGGGCCGAAGAGCCTGAGCGGCTCGTTCGGGAAGCTCGCACGGACGTCTCTCCAGTTGCTCACCTTCGAGCCCGGCTCCCAGATCTTCTTCAGCTCGGCGACCGTCAGGCAGGTCGCCCACGTGTTGTCACGGCTGACGACGACCGTGAGCGCGTCGTTCGCCACCGTGAATGCCCGCCATGAGCCGATGTTGTTGCTCTTGCAGTTCGTGGCCTCGCTCAGCCTCATCGGACGAGACGCGTCGGAGAGGTCGGTCTCTCCCTTGCAGAAGCGCTCGAACCCTCCGCCCGTGCCGGAGATGCCGACCGTGATGTTGGTCCTGCTCGCGCCGGCGCGCCTGAAGAGCTCCGCCGCGGCCGTCGTGTACGGGCCGACCGTCGACGAGCCGTCCGCCGTGATCGTGCCCCGCAGCTTGCCGAGGGCCGCCTTCGTCAGCTGCGGATTGGGCGTAGCAGCCGTGGCCATCGAGACGAGCGCGCCGAGAAGCGCAACGACGCCGATCGCAGCGACGGCGCGGCGCCGTCTGGACGAATCCTTCATCAGATCCCTTCCCCTTCTCTCGATTTCTCCGATGCGTCGCGAGCCTGACGCGCCACGCCGCAGGCGTGGGCTGAGCGGCGGTGAACATCCTGTGGATAAGTGGTGAAGACACCGCCGGAGCGTTTCCGAAGGGCTGGGACCGTACGGGCTGGACGCCAGAACGCGGGAAGACTCACAGTTCGCGACGATGTGGGCCCACTTCGCGGGCGGTGGCGGCAGCGGAGTCGGGCCGCACGCCGCGTTGAACGACGCAAGCTCGGTCAGTGACTGGCGTCTGAGAACTCGTGGAACTCGCCGGTGACGACGAACTCGGTCTGCTCGCCGATGTCGACCGCGTTGTCGCCGATCCGCTCGAGGCAGCGGGAGACCACGATCATCCGCATCCCCCATTCCTGGAGTCCCGGGGAGGCGGCCATCTCGAGCACCTTGTCCGTCACCCGTCGGTTCGTGCGGTCGACGAGCTCGTCGAGCTCGACGAGCGAGCGCGCCCGCGCGACGTCACGGTCGGCGAAGGAGTCCAGCGCCACCCTGACCATCTCCTCGCATCGATCGCCCATCTCCCGAAGCCCCTCGACGAGGTCGTGGCGCGTCTCCAGGTCGGCGGTGAGCTTCGTCAGCTTCGCGATCGTGACGGCCTGGTCGCCGATGCGCTCGAGGTGGATCGAGTTGTGCAGGACTGCGAGCACGAGGCGCAGGTCACCCGCGACGGGCGTCTCGAGTGCGAGCGTCTCCTCGACGAGCTTCTCGATGCGGTGGTAGCGCGTGTCGATCTCGTCGTCGAAGGCGATCACCTCGTCGCAGAGCTCCGAGTCCTGCGCCTCGAGCGCGGTGATCGCGCCTCTGATCGCACGCAGGCAGAGCTCGCCCTGCTCCTGGACGCTCGCCTCGAGCCCGTCGAGTCGCGCCTGGAACTCGACCCTCATCCGAACCTCCCGGTCACGTAGTCCTCGGTGCGCTTGTCGGCCGGCTGCGTGAAGATCTTCGTCGTCGCGTCGTACTCCACGAGGATCCCGTTCCGGTCGTTGCCGTCGTCGTGCACCTCGACCGAGAAGAACGCAGTCATGTCTGCGACGCGCGCTGCCTGTTGCATGTTGTGGGTCACGACGATGATCGTGTACTCGCGCTTGAGGTCGTGCATGAGGTCCTCGATCGCCGCTGTGGCGATCGGGTCGAGCGCCGAGGCCGGCTCGTCCATCAACAGAACGTCCGGCTCGGTCGCGAGCGCCCGAGCGATGCAAAGGCGCTGCTGCTGTCCGCCCGAGAGGCCGAGCGCGGAGTCCTTGAGCCGGTTCTTGACCTCGTCCCAGAGCGCAGCGCGACGAAGACAGCTCTCGACGCGATCGTCGAGGCGTTCCTTCATGCCGAGCGCGCGTGGGCCGAATGCGACATTGTCGTAGATCGATTTCGGGAAGGGGTTCGGCTTCTGGAACACCATCCCGATCCGCCGTCGCACCTCGACAGCGTCCACGCTGCGCGCGTAGAGGTCGTTGCCGTGGTACTGGACGGTTCCGCTCACGTCCGCACCGATGATCAGGTCGTTCATGCGGTTGAAGCAGCGGATGAACGTCGACTTCCCGCACCCGGACGGCCCGATGAACGCGGTGACGGTGTTCTTGAAGACGTCGAGCGTGACGTTCCGGAGCGCGAGGTTCCCGCTGTACGCGACAGCGAGATCCTCGACGTGAAAGACCTTCTCGCGCCTTTGGAGCTCCTCCATCGTCGTCGCCACCGAGATCTCCGCGATCCTGGAGCTGTCGATCGAGGGCGCGTTAGCGGTCGTCCGCGCATGCGTCTCGGGGAGCGACTCGTCTCTTCGCGATGTCTGTTCGTCCATCTTCTGCGTCATCCGATTATCACCACGTCTGTCGGTAGCGGTTGCGAAGGAAGATCGCGAGAGCGTTCATCGACAGCACGATCGCGAGCAACACGATGATTGCCGCCGCGGCAAGCGTCTGAAACTCGGGGTCAGGCAGCTTGACCCACGTGTAAATCTGGACCGGGAGCGCTGTGAACGCGCCGAGCACGGTCGGGTCGAACGCGACGTACTGCAGCGCGCCGATCAGAAGGAGCGGTGCCGTCTCACCGACCGCGCGCGACAGGGCGAGGATCGATCCGGTGGCGATGCCGGGAATCGACGCGGGCAGCACCTGCCGCGAGACCACCTGCCACTTCGTCGCGCCGAGCGCGAAGCCGCCCTCCCGGATCGAAGAAGGAACGGCGCGGATGGCCTCACGGGAGGCGATGATCACCGTGGGCAGGACGACGAGCGTGAGGATGATCCCTCCGGCGAGGAGAACGCGTCCGATCCCCACCGGCCCACGCACGACGAAGGCGAGCCCGAGGATGCCGTAGACGATCGCGGGCACGGCGGCGAGGTTTTGGATGTTGAGCTCGAGCAGGCGGTTGTACCACCGCTCCTTGCGCGCGTACTCCTCGAGGTAGATCGCGGTGAGGACTCCGATCGGCACCGCCATCAAGAGGAGCAGCGCCGCCAGGTAGATCGTCGCGAGGATCGCCGGGCGCGCGCCCGCCTCCTCCGGGACGGTCGAAGGTGGATCCGTGAACAGCTGCTTTGTGAGCGCCGGGATCCCGTCGATGAACGTCGTCAAGAGCAGCCAGCCGAGAGTGCCGAACGAGATCCCGAGGCACACGATCATCGCGCCGACGAACAGGTTGCCCTTCGTCTTGCGCGACATCAGTCGTACACCTCCCGGAATCGCCGCACGAGCCGGATCGAGATGACGTTCATGATCAGCGTGAGCACGAACAACGTCAGCCCGACGGCGAAGATCGTCTTGTACTCGATGGAGCCCGTCGGCAGGTCGCCGTTCCCTGTCGCGCCGATGAACGCGGTCATCGTCTCCATCGGCTGGCGGGGGTCGAAGCTGATCTGCGCCAGCTGCCCGACGGCGATCAGCACGATCATGGTTTCGCCGACCGCCCGCGAGATCCCGAGCACGAACGAGGCGATGATCCCCGAGACGGCGGCCGGCACGACCACACGCGTCGAGACCTGGAGCCGATCGGCGCCGAGGCCGTACGCGCCGTCGCGGAGCGCCTGGGGCACCGCGGACATCGCGTCCTCGGACAGTGACGCGATCGTCGGGATCAGCATCACGCCGATCACGAGACCACCCGCTAGGACGTTGAAGATCTCGACCTGGACTCCGATCGAGCGGAGGAGCGGCGTCACAGCCGTCAGCGCGAAGTACCCGTAGACGACCGTGGGGATCGCCGCGAGCATCTCGAGGATCGGCTTCAGGATGTTGCGGGCGCGGGGGCTCGCGTACTCGCTGAGGAAGATCGCCGTGCCGAGGCCGGCAGGCGCGGCGACGAGCAACGCCACGAACGTGACGTAGAACGTCGCGAGCACGAGCGGCACCACACCGAAGGTGCCCGGCTCGAAGAGCGGAGCCCATTCGGTGCCGGTGAAGAACTCCCAGGGATTGATCTCGGCGAAGAACTCGATCGCCGGGAGGAGCAGCGAGATCACGATCCCGACGGTCGTCACGACGGAGACGAGGGCGGCGAGGCCGAGAACCCCCTTGATGACGAGCTCTCCGAGCCTGCGGCTCGACGGGCTGAGATCGATCTCGGTGACGGCCGGGATCGGCGGCGCGATGACGTCGGGGGTCGTCACTACCCGGTTGCGTCGTCCAGCTTCGAAAGGTTCTCTTCGAGCTGTGTCTCGTTGAGCGGGACGAACTGCGCCGTCTCGGCGATCGTCGCCTCGTTGTCGAGCATGTGACGCAGGAAGTCCTCGACCTCCTGGCGCTCGAGCGCCGAGGTCTTCGCATAGACGAACAGCGGTCGCGCGAGCGGCGTGTACTCGCCCGACTGCGCCGCGTCGGCGCTCGGAGCGACACAGCCCGAGCCGTCGTCGATCTCGAGGGCCTTGAGTGTGTCCTGATTCTCCTCGAAGTACGAGAAGCCGAAGTAGCCCATTCCTCCGGGTGTACCGCTGACGCCCTGGACGATCACGTTGTCGTCCTCCGAGGCCTGGTAGTCGGTACGGCTCGCACCCTCTTCGCCGTTGATCGCGTCCGTGAAGTAGTCGAACGTTCCCGAGTCGGTTCCCGGGCCGAACAGCTCGAGCGGCTCGTCGGGGAACGACGGACGGACGTCCTGCCACGACTTCACGGTCGAGCCGGGCTTCCAGATCGCGTTGAGCTCGTCAACCGTCAGGCACGTTGCCCAGTCGTTGTCTGAGTTGACGGCGACGGTCAGCGCGTCGTTGGCCACCTGGAGCTCGAGGTACTCGACGTTGTTCTCCTCGCAGATCGTGACCTCGTCCTCGTCGATCGGCCGGGAAGCGTTCGAGAGGTCGGTCTCACCGCGGCAGAACCGGTCGAACCCACCGCCTGTCCCGGAGATGCCGACGGTGACGTTCGCGCCGCTCTCGTCGCGAAACGACTCGGCGGCCGACGTGACGTACGGGCCGACCGTACTCGAGCCGTCCGCGCTGACCGTACCGCCCGACGTCGAGTCGCCATCGTCTCCCCCGCATCCGGCGGCTACGACCAGTGCTGCGGCGATCACGCCGACGACGACAAACCTGCGCAGGATCATTCCCTCTCCTCGGTCACGAGTCCGAGGCGAGTCTTCCGGGAGTGGCTTCGCCGGTGGGCGGCGGAGCGGTGAAGTTCTGGTGACGAACTGGTGAAGGGCGGTCAGCGCGGCGGAAACGCACAACGGATCTCGAGGCCTGCGCCGAGGCCACCGCTCGCCTCGACCGTGCCCCCGGCCTGCGTGACGATGTGCTTCACGATCGCGAGGCCGAGGCCCGTGCCCCTCGAGGCGCGCGCGCGATCGGCGCGGAAGAACCGCTCGAAGAGCCGCGCGAGGTCGGTCTCGCGTACCCCGACGCCGTCGTCCGTGCCTCGCAGGACGACCTCGTCGCCGCCGTGCTCGATCGCAAGCGTGAACGTGGCACCGGGTCCCGCATAGCGGATGGCGTTCTCGGCGAGGTTCTGCGCCACGACCCGCAGCATGCGCGGCCGGATCTCGAGCTCGATCGACGGGTCGCCCTCCACCGCGAGCGCGACGCCGGCCCGGCTCGCGCGCTCCTCGAGCTCCGCTGCCACCGCTTCGAGCTCCGGCCGTACGGCCACGGCCCCCAGCGACACGACCCTGGAGCCGGACTCGAGCTCGCTGAGGAACAGCACCTCGTCGATCAGCTCGCGGATCTGCCCGACCTCGCTGCGGGCCTGATCCACGAGGTCCACGATGTCCTCCCCGGGCAGCGTCGCCATCTCGAGCAGTGAGAGCAGGCGCGCCAGCGGTGTGCGCAGCTCGTGGGACACCGCCGCCGTGAAGCCCGTGCGGAGCTCCTCGTACGCGGTGAGGTCGCCGCCACGACTCAGGTAGACGAGGCGCTCGCGACGCCCGCCAACGTCATAGGGCACCACGAGCGGGACGATCCCCGCGTCACCGGACAGGAGCCCGGCCGGGATGCGCTCCCCCTCACGCAGCCCGTCGATCGACTGGCGGGCCCGACGGCTCGCGCCGATCACGCGGTCCGTGTCGTCGAGGACGACGACCGACTCGCGGCTCTCCTCCAGAAGCACCCTGCCACGCGTCGCGTCCGTCGTCATGCTCACGCGGTTCTAACAGACGCCTGACCCACGGCTTGCGCTCGGCACACGACCGCTTCACGCCGGCGGCGCTGAATGCCCTTGTGACTCCGATGGAAGGGAGACAGAGATGAAGGCAAGGGCAGCAATCGTGCTCGCGGCGTTCGCGGGGCTCATCCTCGCGACTGCGGCCGCAGCGGCGATCATCGACGGTACTGCCGGAGACGACCGTCTCCGCGGGACACCCAACGGCGACGTGATTCGCGCTTTCGCCGGAAACGACTTCGTGAACGCGCGCGCGGGCAACGACCTCGTGCGGGCGGGAGGCGGCGACGACGTCGTGCAGGGAGACAACGGCAGCGACATGGCATTCGGCGGGACGGGCGGCGACCGCCTGCGCGGCGGCAACGACGACGACGTCGCCTGGGGAGGCTCCGGCAACGACGACGTGTACGGCGGCCACGGGCGCGACGAGGTCCACGGCGGCTCCGCGGACGACCGTGTCCACGGCGGCCCCGGTGACGACCGCGTCTGGGTCGGCCACGGGACCGACGTCGGGTGGGGCGGCTACGGCGACGACGTCCTGCATGCGCTCGCACCCGACGGGAATCCCGACAGGCTCCACTGCGGCCCGGGCCGCGACACGGCGAAGGTGCGCCAGTCGGAGCGGGCCACCACGCGCTTCACGGGGTGCGAGGTGATCATGGTGATCGTGACGCCCTCCGCCGAGGAAGAGGCGGGCGAGGCGGATCGCGACGCCGACGCGGAGTAGGAACAGGGAGGGCCCGGGCGGGACGTGGGCTCTGCCCGCGTCCCGCTCACCCAACCGGTGTTCGACTTCAGTCGGACACCTGTTCTGCGTCGGTCCGGGCACGTGACATGGTCGACGTCATGTCCCTTGGCCGAGCCCCTTCACCACCTGGTTACCATCCGTTCACCGTTCGTCGTCCCCGCAGACGACGACATGGGGCCACACTTTCGGCGGATGGCAAAGATCCTGATCATCGAGGACGACGACCTGATCGCCCAGGGGATGGCGCGTCATCTCCAGGCGGCCGGGTTCGACGCCGTTGGGGTCGCGAACGGCGAGTCCGGCCTTGCCCGGCTGCGTTACGAGCGACCGGATGTCTGCGTGCTCGACCTCATGCTGCCCGGCCTCGACGGGTGGAAGGTGATCGAGCAGGCGCGAGGCGAGGGGATCGGGACACCGATCGTCGTCGTCTCCGCGCGCGGGACCGAGCACGACCGCGTCCACGCGCTCGAGATCGGCGCCGACGACTACCTCGTGAAGCCGTTCTCGATGAAGGAGCTCGTCGCGCGCGTCGGGGCTGCCGCTCGTCGCGGCACGCGTGCCCAGGATCCGCGGCGCGGCGAGGAGATCGTGATCGAGGAGCTGCGGCTCGACCCGCGCAACGTCCAGGCGTACGTCGACGGGACGAGCGCCGACCTCACGCCGACGGAGTTCCGCCTCCTCTACGCGCTCGCGCTCGACGCAGGCCGGGTGCTGACCCGAGACGAGCTGCTCCAACGAGTCTGGGGCAGGCGCGCCTCTCACCGCGACCGTACAGTCGACGTCTTCGTCCGCAAGCTGCGCGAGAAGGTCGACAGCCGCGCCACGCGTCACACGTTCCTCCAGACGCGCTACGGCGTCGGCTACAAGCTCGAGGCAGAGGCGAAGTAGCCCGGTCTCGGGCCTCTCTCAGGCTTCTGCCTCTGTGAGGTACTGGTGCACGAAGGCGATCGCCATGCTGCCCTCGCCGACGGCGGCGGCGACGCGCTTCACCGGGGCGAACCTGACGTCGCCGCACGCGAAGATCCCCGGCACGCTCGTCTCGAGGAGGTACGGGTCGCGTTCGAGCGCCCAGCGACCGGCAGCCCGCCCATCGGCGCCCGTGAGCACGAAGCCGTTGGGGTCGAGCGCGATCTCGGGTGGCAGCCACGCCGTCTCGGCATCCGCGCCGATGAAGATGTACAGCCCTCCCGACTCGAGCCGCGTGATCTCGTCCGTTTCCGAGTTGCGGACGTCGATCGCCTCGAGGGAGACGTCGCCGTGCGCGGCGACCACCTCCGTTCGGGCCAGCACGCGGATGTTCGGCCGGGCCTCCACCTGATCGATGAGATAGCGCGACATGCTCTTCTCCAGTCCGTCGCCGCGGCAGAGGATCGTGACGCTCCGCGCACGGGTCGAGAACGACGCTGCGGCCTGCCCGGCCGAGTTGCCCGTACCGACGATGTGGACGTCGAGACCGTGGGTGTTCCTCGCTTCGTTGCGCGCCGCGCCGTAGTAGATGCCCTTCCCGGCCAACCGGTCGAAACCGTCGATCGAGAGTCGGCGCCACGTCACTCCGCACGCGAGGATGATCGTCCGGCCGCGTAGGACGTCGCCGCCGTCGAGATACACCTGACGCGTGGCGGCGTCGATGCGCGTGATCGATCGCGTGACGAGGATCTCGGCGCCGAGCCTCCGCGCCTGCTCCAACGCCCTGCTCGCCAGCTCGTCACCCGACAGGCCCGACGGGAAGCCGAGGTAGTTCTCGATACGAGACGACGTGCCCGCCTGCCCGCCCGGCGCCTCCCGCTCGACGACGATCGTCCGAAGCCCTTCCGACGCGCCGTACACGGCCGCGGCCAGCCCCGCCGGCCCGGCGCCGACGATCACGGTGTCGTACTCGGCGGCGGCCGGCTCGGTGCCGAGCCCCAGCAACTCGGCCACCCGCCGGAACGGCGGCCGGACGACCGTCTTGCCGCCGACGACCTGGATCACCGGCCAGTCCGACTCGGCGGGTAGAGGCCCGTCCCACTGCCCGGCTGCATCGGGTGCCTCGAGCGTCACCGCCTTGAACGAGATCTGATTGCGCTCGAGGAACCGTTGCAACTCCACGTACGACGCGTCCCAGCGATGCCCGACGACGATCGCGCGGGGCGGCGGCGGCTCGGCGGCGAGGCCCTGCAGCCCGGCTGCCCCGCTGATCCGGAAGGCGGCCAGCGTTGCGACCTCCTTGCCGACGTCTGGTGCCGCCGTTGCGACGGCGTGGTAGTCGTGAGCCTCGAGTCGCATGACGCGGGACGGCTCCGCCGCGCGAAATCCGACCGGAAACACCGTCCCGAGCGTGATCGGCACCTCCCCGAAGACCTCTCCCGGGTGGCGCTTGCCGACGGGGCGCTCGATCCCGTCGACGAGCTGGACTACCTCGATGCGACCCTCGAGCAAGCCGAAGAGCGCGCGCTCGTCGCCCTGGTGAGCGGCGTACTCGCCCGGGGAGAGGCTGATGTCCGCTGCTGCGCGGGCGAGCCGCTCACGCTCCGGCGCAGCGAGCCCGGCGAAGATCGTGATCCCTGCGATCTCGTCGGCGGTGACCATGACGGGAAACGCTACTGCCGCGCGTGCCTCCGCGTCCGGCCCACGGCAGCGGGGCAGGTCAGATATACTTAGGCTCACGAATGATTCGTGAAGCTACGCTTTCGTCTCTCGAGCTCGCCGAGGAGCTCCGGCCGGCCCTCCTGCGGCTCGCGCGCAACCTGCGCCGCGAGACCGAGGCGCTCGGCGTCACCTCGCACCAGGTCACCCTTCTCTGGCTCGTGCGAAACAACCCTGGCCTCTCCCTGCGAGAGGTCGCGCACGAAGAGGGCATCTCTGCGCCCTCGCTCTCCGGGCACGTCGATCGTCTCGAAGCCGCCGACCTGCTGCGCCGCGTCCGCTCGACGGACGACCGGCGGCGCGTCGGCCTCGAGCTGACGCCCGACGGGCAGTTGCTTCTGAAGCGGGTGCGCGCCAGGCGCACGACGTGGCTCGCGGCGCGTCTCGCCCTCCTCTCCGACGACGAGCGCCGGCGGGTCGAGGCGGCTCTGCCGGCGTTGAATGCCCTGCTGGAGCGCACGCCGTGAGCGCGCTCGCGCTCCGGATCGGCCGTCGGACGTTCCGCTCGCTCCACCGCCACCGCAACTACCGGCTGTTCTTCACGGGACAGGTCGTCTCGCTGGCCGGCTCGTGGATGCAGAACATCGCGCTTGCGTGGCTCGTGATCGAGCTGTCGGGCTCGGCCATGGCAGTCGGCGCACTGGCGTTCTGCCGCTTTCTTCCGTTTCTGCTCTTCGGGCTCGTGGCAGGCGTCCTCGTCGACCGCTTCGAAACGCGACGGGTCCTGGTAGTCACGCAGGGCACCGCAATGGTGGTTTCGGTCGTGCTCGCGGTCGTGACCATTGCGGACGTCGCCACGCTCCCCGTCGTCTACGCGCTCGCCGCGCTGGGCGGGCTCGTCCTCGTGGTCGATGCACCCGGCCGCCAGACCCTGACGTTCCAGATGGTCGGCCCGACAGAGCTGCAGAACGCCGTTGCGCTCAACTCGGGCCTGTTCAACGCATCGCGGGTGGTCGGGCCGGCGATCGCAGGGCTGCTGATCGCCGCGGGCGGCACCGGGCTCTGCTTCGCCGTCAACGCCGTGAGCTTCCTGGCCGTGCTCGTGTCGCTGTACCTCCTACGGCCCGAGGAGCTCACGCCGGTCGCGCGGCAGTCGACGCGCGTCGTGGCGGGCATCCGCGAGGGCATCGCGTGGGCTCTCGACGCGCAGCTCGTGAGAACCGTGCTCGTCGTCGTCACCATCGTGAGCACCGTCGGGTTCAACTTCCACGTGCTCGTGCCCCTCCTCGCGTCCCAGACGCTCGACGTCGGCGCCGAGACGTTCGGCATCCTCTCCTCCGCCTTCGGCCTCGGCGCGCTCGCCGGAGCGCTGGCGACCGCGAGCCTGCGCGAGGCGAGCACGCGGGCATTCGTCGGCGGCGCCACCGGCTTCGGGCTCGTCATGCTGGCCCTCGCCTTCGCGGACAGCGTTCCCGTGGCGCTCGTTCTGCTCTTCGTGCTCGGCGTGTCGTTCTCGCTCTTCACGTCGAGCGCCAGCGCTCTGGTGCAGCTCGCAGCCCCGGATCATCTCCGTGGACGGGTCGTGAGCCTCTTCCTCTTCGCATTCGCAGGACTGGCGCCGATCGGCGGCCTCGTCGCCGGCTTTCTCGCCGAGCAGGGCGGCACGCCGCTCGCCTTCGGCGTTGCCGGCGCGGCCGGTCTCGCCGCCTCGGTCTGGGCGTTCCGAAGCCTGGCCGGAAGCAGGCTCGAGCCGGCGCCCTCCGACGCTTGACCGCTCGGGGGTCGCGCTATCGCGCCCCTTCGTCTACGGTTGGGGGTCGGCATCGCACGGACGTGAACCCGCCGCCGCCGCGGCATCCCGGACGTGCGATGCCTTTCTGGACTAGAGCTCCTCGACCGACGTGAGCCAGAGCGGCCCATCGGCTGCGTCCAGTCGCGGCGCGGACGCGTCATCGGGATCGTCGAGCGAGGCGTCGCGGACGAGCATCCGCCGCCCGTCGACGGTTGCGACGGGACCCGGAACGGGCGAGGCGAACATCCACTTCCAGGCCCGCACCTGTCGCTCGAGCTCGGCGCGCGTGCGCAACGGATCGAGCTCGACGTAGTCCTCTCCGAAGGGCCCGGCGTAGCTGGCGCCCTCGTCTGACTGCGGGTCTCCGGGGTCGCCGGAGAGCACCCGCCGGAGCGCGTCGGGGAACAGCTCGGACGCGAGCTGCTCCAGGGTCGGCCGGAGGCCCTCCATCGACGTGTCGGCCGGCATGGGACGCGAGCCCTGGGCGAGGATCGGCCCTGTGTCGAACTGCGCGTCCATTCGGTGCACCGTCAGGGAGAGCTCCGCGTCACCCTCACGGATCGCCCACGCGAACGGATACGGGCCGCGGTGGCGTGGGAGAAGGGAGGGGTGGCTGTTCACGACCCCGAAGGATGGAACGGCGAGGACCTCCGGCGGAAGCAGCCAGGTGTAGCCGGTGCACAGCCCGATGTCCGGCTCGTAGGCCCGGGTCAACGGCAGCAGGCTCGCCTTGTCCGCCGCGAAGCAGAGGTCGAGCCCCTCGGGCGCGTCGGTGAGGATCATGTTGCGGCGCGCCTCGGCCTCGGCGTTGCGAGCCGCGCGCGGCGTGATCACGGCGACCGGCGTGATGCCGGCCGACCGCGCGAGCCCGTCGAGGCCGGCGATCGCCGGGAGGACGGTCGAGTAGATGACTGCGCGCACGACGCGATGGTAAGCGCCGACGGACGGCGCGGAGCGAGCGTGGTGTGGACGACGTCTGGCTTTCAGCCAGACATCTGCTCTACCGCTACCCGATCGTCCAGGTGTCGGAGCCGTGGAGGAGCGAGCGGAGGTCGCCCTCGCCCTTTCGCTCGACCGACGTTCGCACTTGCTCGTGCACGAGGTCCTCGTAGACGGGGCGTGTCACGGCCCGGAACACGCCGAGCGGCACGCCGCCCGCGGTCTCCCAGGTGAGGCGCGCGAGCGCGAACGCCAGACCCGGATCGTCGCGGCCGGGATCGTGCCGCAGCAGTCCGCCGACCGACGCGTCGACGATCTCGAGCGTCCCGTCGGGCCGCATGCGAACGCCCTTGTCTCCCCAGCGCACCTCCTCGCCTGCCTTGAGGTACAGCCGGTTCTCCTTCTCGTCGCGCACGACGTCGAAGGCGCCGTCGTTGTAGATGTTGCAGTTCTGGAGCACCTCGACGAACGCAGCGCCGCGATGCGCGGCTGCGGCGCGGAGCACCTCCAACGTGCCCTGCTTGTCGGTGTCGATCGCGCGGGCGACAAAGGTCGCCTCCGCGCCGATCGCGATCGAGAGCGGGTTGAAGGGCTGGTCGACGGAGCCGAGCGGCGTCGACTTCGTCACCTTGCCCCGCTCGGAGGTCGGTGAGTACTGGCCCTTCGTGAGGCCGTAGATCCGGTTGTTGAACAGCAGGATCGTGAGGTCGACGTTGCGGCGCAGCGCATGGATCAGGTGATTGCCGCCGATCGAGAGCGCGTCCCCGTCGCCGGTCACCACCCACACCGAGAGATCGGGTCGTGAGGTCGCCAACCCGGTCGCGATCGCAGGCGCGCGCCCGTGGATCGAGTGGATGCCGTACGTCTCCAGGTAGTAGGGGAACCGGGCGGCGCAGCCGATCCCGGACACGAACACGAGGTTCTCGCGCGGGACGCCCAGCTCGGGAAGGAACGACTGGACGCCGGCGAGAATGGCGTAGTCGCCGCACCCCGGGCACCAGCGAACCTCCTGGTCGGACTTGAAGTCCTTCGCGGTCAGCTGCACGAGTCCGTTGCCCGTTGTCATCGCTCGTTCCCCCGCTTGTAGTTGCCGGTCGCGCGTGCGAGCAGCAATTGCCTCGCGTTCTCGTCCGCCGCGCGTGACAGGGCCACGGCCAGGCGCTCGGCGCGCGAGCCGGCGAGGACGGCGACGGTGCGCCCCTCGCGGGTGACGAGCACGCGGTCGTCCTTCGTGACGAGCGCGGTGAAGGCGCTCACGCGGATCCCTCCAGCGCGACGATCGCGTCCTCGAGCTCCGCGGCGGTCAGCGGGCGCCCGCGCACCTTGGTGTACGACACGGCGTCGACGAGGAACTCCGCGCGCAACAGCAGCGCCAGCTGGCCGAGGTTCATCTCCGGCACGAGCACCTTCGAATAGCGGCGCAGCACGTCGCCCGTGTTCCGTGGGAACGGGTTGAGGTAGTGCAGATGTGCGTGCGCGACGACGACCCCGTTCCTTCGCGCCCGCCTGACGGCCGCCTGGATCGGGCCGTACGTCGAGCCCCAGCCGACGACGAGCAGCTCGGCATCGCCGTCAGGATCGTCCACCTCGAGCTCCGGGATGTCGGCGGCGATTCCCGCAACCTTCTGGGCGCGAAGGCGCACCATCTGGTCGTGGTTATCGGCGTCGTAGGAGATCGTGCCCGTCACGTCAGCCTTCTCGAGCCCTCCGATCCGGTGCTCGAGACCGGCCGTCCCCGGGATCGCCCAGGGGCGCGCAAGCGTGGTGGGATCTCGCAGGTACGGCTGGAACGGCTCGGGACCTGCCTCCGCGAACGAGGTCGAGATGTCGGGCAGGCCGTCGACGTCGGGGATCAACCACGGCTCCGACCCGTTCGCGAGGTAGGCGTCGGAGAGGAGGTAGACGGGGGTCCGGTACTTGAGCGCGATGCGGACCGCCTCGATCGCGGCGTCGAAGCACTGGGACGGGCTGGATGCAGCGACGACCGGGACGGGGCTCTCGCCGTTCCGGCCGAAGAGCACCATCAGGAGGTCGGCCTGCTCGGGCTTCGTCGGCATTCCCGTGGACGGCCCGGCGCGCTGGATGTCGAGGATCAGGAGCGGCAACTCGAGCGCGATCGCGAGCCCGACGGACTCCGCCTTGAGCACGACGCCCGGGCCGGCAGAGGCGGTCACCCCGAGCGCACCGCCGAAGGCGGCGCCGATCGCGGCGCCGACGGCCGCGATCTCGTCCTCGGCCTGGAAGGTGACGACGCCGAACTCCTTCTTGCCGGCGAGGTCCTCGAGGATGGACGACGCGGGGGTGATCGGGTAGGCGCCGAGGAACAGCGGCAGGCCCGACAGCTTCGACGCGGCGATCAGGCCGTACCCGAGCGCCGTGTTGCCCGTGATCTGCCTGTAGGTGCCGGGGGCGAGCGGCGCCGGCGCCACCTCGTAAGAGACGGCGAAGTCCTCGGAGGTCTCGCCGTAGTTCCAGCCGGCGCGGAACGCCTTCGTGTTCGCGTCGACGATCTCCGGGCGCGTCGAGAACTTCTTCTCGATGAAGGTGAGCGTGCCCTCGACAGGGCGGTGGTAGAGCCAGGACATGAGGCCGAGCGCGAAGAAGTTCTTCGAGCGCTCCGCCTCGCGCGGCGTGATCCCCTCGATCCCCTTCAGCGCACCGACTGTCATCGACGTCAGAGCGACCTCGTGGACGTGGTAATCGTCGAGCGACCCGTCCTCGAGCGGACTGACCGGATAACCGGCCTTCTGCAGCGTCCGGTCGTTGAACGCGTCCGTGTTGGCGATGATCGTGCCGCCCTTGGGGAGGTCGGCGATGTTCGTCTTCAATGCGGCCGGGTTCATCGCGACGAGCACGTCGGGGCGGTCACCCGCCGTCAGGATGTCGTGGTCCGCGAAATGGACCTGGAAGCCGGAAACGCCCGGCAGCGAGCCGGCCGGGGCGCGGATCTCCGCCGGAAAGTCCGGGAACGTCGCAAGGTCGTTGCCGAGCGTGGCCGTCTCGCTCGTGAAGCGGTCGCCGGTCAGCTGCATCCCGTCCCCCGAGTCGCCCGCGAAGCGGATGATCACGCGGTCCAGCTGCTCGACCCGCTTGACGCCTGCCATCGCGTTCAGGGTAGCGGCCTGGCCGCTATCGGGGACTGTCGCCGCGCAGTGCCGGTCCCCACCTAGACGGGAAGCCGCACGAGGCGGATGCCCCACGCCTGGCCCGACGCGAAGAGCTCGTCCGGGTCGACGTCGTCGGCCCAGCCGAGGAAGTGCCGCTCGGGGTCGTCCGCCGTGGAGCCCTCGACCGCGAGCCGCTTTCGGCGCGGGGCGTCATCGAGACCCTCCGCGAGCTCCTCGCGGCGTCGCTCCGCCTCCTCGGCGGCCGGCCCCTCTGCGTATCCCTTCGCCATCACCCCAGTGTGACGGCTGCGGCCGCTGCCGTGGTGGGCGCGAGCTTCTAACACAATGACCACGCGCTGGCTGGGCGCGATGGGCGAGTGCGATGCGAGGACGCAGGGAGCCTCGATATGCGGGCATATCGGGGCGACCGAGGACGAAGCAGCGTGCCGCCCAGCGCGGCCAGACGGCTCGCTGCTTCATTGAGTTAGGAGCTCTAAGCCGTCACGGCACGGCGAAACGCGTTGAAGCTCGCCTTGCGCTTGCCGTCGACGGTGACCAGCCCGGACTGCCACCCGCTGAGCCGGGGCTCGTCCCGGAGGAGGAACCAGAGGAACAGGTCGATCTGCGGATGCTTGCGCGCGTACGTCGTCGCCTGTGTCAGGTAGGACGCCTGCTTCCCGTACGGGACGCCGATGATCCGGTCGGGCGGGTTCGTCTGGTAGCCGTACTCGGTGATCCAGATCCGTGTGCGCCGGCCGTAGAGCCTGTTGAGCTCGGACACGAGCATGTCGAAGTTGCCGAGGGTGACGGCCGTCGCCTCCTGGCCGATCGCTCCCGGCCTCGGCCGGGTGGCAGGCGTCTCGACCGGCGACTGGTAGTACGGGTGGTGCGCGTAGGCGTCGAACCCCTTCGCGCCGCCCGTCCGCATGGCCCGGAGGAACGGGAGCGGTGAGACCGAGGGCCGGCCGGAGCGCGGGTTGTTGTTCCCGCGTGGCGCAGTCGCGCCGCATGCGATCTTCGACGCGCGCCGGACCGACTTGACGCCCTGGACGACGGCGTTGCAGATCTTCGCGTAGTCCCGGCCCGACTGGATCACCCACCCTCCCTGCGAGGTACGCCGAAACTGTGGCTTCAGGAAGACGGGGTTGTTCGGCTCGTTCCACGCCATCCAGAGGTTGACGCCCGGCAGGGTTACGCCGTCCCGGTTGACGAACGTGCCGCTGTAGCGACGCTGGGCGGCGGCGGCGAACAGGCGAAGGTCGCGCGCATTGGTCGGGGCGACGTTCCAGCCCTTCGCCCCGTTCGCCCACGGCGGCGTGCCCATGATCGAGAAGACCGGCTCCATGCCGTGGACGACCGCGAACCGAACCGTCCGGTCGTACGTGTCCCAGTTGTACGCGGGGTCGGCAGGGTCGGCCGGTCTCCGCGGCCTCCGAGTCGCAACGCGGATCGACGGCCCCGCCCACCAGAGGTTGACCCGGACGAGCTGCGAGCGCGTGGTCTCGAGCTGGCGGAAGACCACGCCGGGCTCGCCGTACAGGACGAGGCCGTCGTCGAAGATCCCGAGCCGCAGCGAGGGCGACGCCGACGCAGTGGAGGCGAGACCGGCGGTGAGCGCGACGACGGCCGCGGCGAGCGCGACGACGCGTCGGCCTCTAGGCACGCGCGGGGTCCCTCCCGAGCGACGCCAGCGTGCGACGAAGCCCCTCATCGAGCGCGATCTCCGGTTCCCAGCCGAGGAGCTGCCTCGCGCGCGTGATGTCGGGCTGCCGCACCTGCGGGTCGTCGACCGGCAGGGCCTCGAACACGATCTGACTCGACGCGCCTGTGACGGCGACGACCGCCTCGGCGAGCTCGAGCAGGGTCATCTCCGTCGGGTTACCGATGTTGACGGGCATGTGCTCGCCCGACTCCGCGAGCAGGATCAGCCCGCGAACGAGGTCGTCGACGTAGCAGAAGCTGCGCGTCTGGGATCCGTCCCCGAACACCGTCAGTGGCTTCTCCTCCAGCGCCTGCCGGATGAACGTCGGGATCGCGCGCCCGTCGTGCGGGCGCATCCGCGCGCCGTACGTGTTGAAGATCCGCACGATCGCGGTGTCGACGCCCTGCTGGCGGTGGTACGCCATCGTGAGCGCCTCGGCGTAGCGCTTCGCCTCGTCGTAGACGCCGCGCGGGCCGATCGGGTTGACGTGACCCCAGTACGTCTCGGGCTGCGGGTGCACCTGGGGGTCGCCGTACACCTCGCTCGTGGAGGCGAGCAAGAACCGCGAGCGATGCACCTTCGCGATCCCGAGCGCGTTGTGCGTGCCGTGCGAGCCGACCTTCAAGGTCTGGAGCGGAAGGCGCAGGTAGTCGATCGGGCTCGCCGGGCTTGCAAGGTGGTAGACGAAGTCGATCTGCTCGCTGATCTCGACGTGCTCCGTGAGATCCAACGGGAGGAACGCGAACGCGTCGCCGCGCAGATGCTCGATGTTGGTGAGCGACCCGGTCTCGAGGTTGTCGAGACAGATGACCCGATGGCCCTTCTCGAGAAGCGCTTCGCAAAGGTGGGAGCCGAGGAAGCCGGCGCCGCCGGTGACGAGGGACGTCGGCATCCCGCGCGATGGTACCCGCGCGCGGGACGGATAGGCGCCCTGCTTACGAAGTTCTCACGCGCCCCGGAGATGTGCTTCGTGAGCGTCGTTGCTAGTGTCGCTGACATGCCCGCGGCGCCGCCACCTCGGGCACGTCGTCGCCGATCTCCTCGGGCACCTGCCGCGGTGCTGCTCGCCGCGCTCGCTGCTATCCCCGCTGTGACCGCGCAGGGCGGCGACGGCGATCGCCGGACACGGTGGACCTCTGCCACTCCGACGGCGGCGAGTACGAAGAGGCAGGCGCGCCAGAGCCGACTTCTTCGGCCGCGACGCGCGGGCCACGGTCGAGCACGGCAGGACATCGTCCCGCCGTTCGCCGTCGAGACCCCGGACCGGACGATCCCTCGTCGCTTCGAAGGCCGGAACTGGGGCGCCTCGGGCCAGGCGATCTGCGACGCGGGTGCGAAGTGACGACGCCGGAGCCGGATCCGCCACCGAACCCCGAGCCGGAAGGAAGGTCACGATCTGTCACGCTCGAACTCGGAGACCAATCCGTACCAGTCGCCGAACCATCGGCAACAACGGCGATCTCAAGGCGGCCACCCGAGCACACGGGGCCCGTCTACCCGGCGACGACTGGGGCGACATCATCCCGCCGTACGCCTATATGGACGAGGCCGGCAGATCCAGGACTTCCCCGGCGCAACTGGAACGCGGAGGGCAGGCGATCTACCAGAACGGCTGCGAGGCGCCGCCACCGCCGAACCCGAGCCGGTCAAGCCGACCCTCCAGTGCGTCGAGAGCCCGAGTGGCGGCAGTTCCTCGCGCACCTCGGGCTACGAGAACCCGAACGCCACGACGTCGAACCGCCTAGCGAGCGCGAACACGTTCTCACCCGGCCCGCCGAACCGCGGCCAGCCCACGGCGTTCGAGCCCGGCCTCGAAGACGCGTTCCAGGTCTCGTTCGACGGGGCAAGCTCACTTGGTCGCTGACCGGGAGCACGGCGTCCGCCGAGCTGGACTCGAGCGGTGCGGCGGCTCGATCACCGTCGTCAAGCGGCTCGTCCCCGCGGACCGACCCCGGCCGGTTCGACCTAAGATCGACGGCGAGGTCGCAGGCGGCGCCGAGGCGGTCGGCGACGGCGACGACGGGCACGATCGCCGTCGCGCCGGCAGCCACACGGTGAGCGAGTCCGCCGCGCCGGACACGAGTCTCGACGACTACACGATCGCGATCGGCTGCAGAGCGGGCAACGCGCCCGTCGGGGCCCGGACGGGCCGTCGGTCAATGTCACCGTCGCCCAGGGCGACGAGATCGTCGTGCACGATCACGAACACGGCCGAAGCCGAAGCGCGGCACGTCACCCGTCGCTCGAGTGCGTCGCTCTTCAACGACGGCGCCGCCGACGTCGCGTACTGGGGCTACGCAGAAGCACGCAACGACCCGAGGTGATGATCCCGGCCGGAAGCGACGTCGAACCGCTTCGCGCCCGGCGAGCGCGAACCGCGGTCAGCCGACACCAGTTCGAGGCAGGGCCGCCGTCGGCGTGTTCGCGCACCGCAGTTCGAGGCGCGGCGGCGCACGCTCGTCGTGGACGCTGTCCGGCCAGAGCACGCCAGCCTCGAGCGACGCTCGCCGGCCGTGCAACCGCGACGCTCGAGCTCCGGAAGGTCGTCGTGCCCGCCGACGACCCGGGCGTCTTCCAGCTCGAGATCAACGACGCGGTCGTCGCCGACCGGCGGGCAACGGGACGACGACCGGCCGCGATCGTCGGATCGGCATCGGCGAGGGCACCGTCGAGCGAGACTGCCGGGGCGGGCACGAGCCTCGCCGACTACGACTCGAGCGTCGAGTGCACGCGGAACGGCCGGTGCGCGTCTCCGTCGCCGGGACGAAGGTCGACGGCGCCGTCGCGGGCGGCGACGTCGTCGTCTGCACGTTCACGAACACGCGGAAGGGCACGCCGCCGACCTCCGCCGCCTCCACCTCCACCGCCACCACCTCCACCGCCGCCACCACCACCGCCACCGCCACCGCCACCGCCGCCGCCGCCACCGCCGCCGCCGCCGCCGCCGCCGCCGCCGCGCCGCCTGCGCCCGCGCGCCGCTGCTCGACCTCGTCGTCGACGAAGACCGTCGAGCCGACGACGGTCGCCGTCGGGGGCGGATCACGTGGACGATGACCGTCACGAACCGCTCGTCGGTCGCGGCGGCGGACGTCAACGGCCTCAAGCTCGACGATCCCGCGCTCGTTCCGCACGCGGCTGCATCTCGCTGACGAGCGTCGCAGGGCACGTGCCGGCCGTTCACGTGCAACCTCGGCCGCCTCGCTCCCGGAGCGTCCGCGACCGTCGTCGCCGTGACCGAGGCGACGCGAGGTCGGCCTCGTCGTCGACATCGTCCGCGTCGGCTCCGAGGAGCAGTCGAGTCGAACTACCGCAACAACGTCGCTGCCGCTATCGCGCGGGTCGTCGGGCCTCTCACGCCGCCACGCGCCCGCAACCGCGTGCCAGACGCTGACCGCCGCGCCCGCGTGCCTCGCAGAGCGGCCGCTCGTCCGTCGTGCGCGTCACCGCGCGCAATCCGGCTCGGCAAGCCGCTCGTCGACGGCGTCCGCGTCGCGCGCGCGGCCCGGGCGTCGACACGCGGCGCGGCACCGACGCGCAGGGCGTCGCGCGGTTCACGGTCTCTCCCGAGCGCTCGGCCTCGTGCTTCTTCGTCGGCGGCCCGAGCGACGGACCGCGGCGGAGGCTCGCACTGCCGCGACGCTGCTCGGCGTCCTCGGCGCGCGAGCCGACGCAGGTCACGGGCTAGCGCACGATGTCGATCACCGTGCCGAGCGGCGCCAGCCGCCGGAGCCGGGTCGCGACGGCGTTCGGAACCCGTACGCATCCGTGCGAGACCGCCTGCCCGAGGAGCGCGGGCAGGTTCGTGCCGTGGATTCCGACGACGTTGCTCGGCCAATCGGTGACGCGGGCATAGGCCGACGTCTCCAGCGCGAACGTCCCGAAGAACGGGTCCGTGGGCACGAACGCGGACTGGACGTAGAAGCTTCGCCCACGCGGCGTCTCGGAGCCGAATGCCCCGATCGCCGCGGCACTGCGAAGGAGCAGCCTTCCGTCGCGGATGCGACGTACCTCGATCCGTCGAGCTCCCAGCCGGACGACGATCCGGTTCACGACCGGCCGGGCCTCGACGACGTCCGCCCTGACCCAGCCGCGCGCTCCGTTCGGGTGCCCCGGCAGGCTGAGCCGGTACCACCATGCCCCGTCCGCTCCGCGACGTGACGACAGCGCGAGCACGATCTGGAACTGGTGGTCGGCCCGGAAGCGCCGCAACCGTCGAACGATCCGCGATGACGGGCTCGGCTCAGCCCGCACCGCGACTGCGCGAACGAGCTCGCCCGCTGCCGGGAACCTCGCCGGCAGATTTGCCTCGGCACGGACGGAGGGAGCGGCGGCGAGCGCCAGCCCGACAGCGACCGTCACGAGGATCGGGATTCGTCGCGCGCGGGCTCGCATCAGGGCTCAGCCAGGATAGTGGCCGCACCTGCGATCCTCCGTACGTGCCCCGCGTCCTGGCCCTCCTCTCGCTCGGCGTGGCTGCGTTGATCGCGGCCCCTATTGGGCAACCCGCGAGCCCGCGTGACGCGACACTGCTCCGCCGTCACCTACCGGTCCTCGTCCTCCACCCCGCGGAGCGATACCCGCCGGTTGCCGTCGACGCGTTCCTCGGCGAGAGCGACCAGCTGGTTCGTCGCCCGGACGGGACCTTCACCGCCGCGGCGGCAGGCGAGGCGCCGACGAGGCTCGACGTCAGGGGCTGCACGGTCGCGCTCGGCCCCGCGGAGATCGACTGCTACGCGCATCTGGCGGCCGGCCCACCCACGGTCTACGGAGCGGTGCATCGGCGGCGTGCGCGGATCGTCCTGCAGTACTGGTTCTTCGCGCCCGTCAACCTCTGGAGCCCCGTCGTCCCTGCGGCCGCCAACGCCTGGCAGGCGCACGAAGGCGACTGGGAGCACGTCGCTGTCGTCCTCGACGCGCGCGGCGTCCCGCTCCAGGCGGGGTACGCGCAGCACTGCGGGGGTGTTCGCGCGCCGTGGCCGAAGGTTCCGCTGCAGCGCGGCACCCGCCGTCCTCTCGTCCACGTCGGCCTCGGCTCGCATGCGTCGTACCTCCGCGCGGGCGAGCACCTGACGGACCCGAAATGCTGGCCCGATCCGCAGGTCGTCCTGTCGGTCTTCAGGGCTCTCGGCTACCGCCTCGTGGATCACGCGGGCGGGGGCCGCCGAATCCTCGCGCCGCGCCTTCTGCGACTGACGTCGACAAGCCCCGCGTGGGCCGCGTTCTCGGGAACCTGGGGCGAGGACCGGTACGTGCGGCTCGGCGACGTGACCTTCAAGGACGGGGCGGGACCCATCGGCCCGACCCACAAGCGCGCCTGGCGTGATCCGGTGGGAACGGTCGCGTCGTGGCCGCTCGCCCGCTGACTACCGACCGTTTGTTAGTCAGTCGCTGGCGCGCCGAGCCGCCGCGAGCTCAGCGCAGCTCCTTGTTCGCCTCCTGGCCCAATCGGAAGGCCCGTGACGACGCCGTTTCCGGGGCCTCCGGGCCTCGCTTGCAAATCCCCTGCAAATCCGAGACCTCGGAGACCCCCTCTGGACGCCTACTCCTTGCGCCGCGTGTACGGCTCGAGCGGGAACAGCCGCTCCTCCTGCGGCGCACCCCGCCGGACCGGCCGAGGCTGCTTCGGCGCGGACGGCTCCCCGTGCTCCGAGCGGTACAGGCAGTCGGGGCACACCCACCGTCCGGCGACCACCAGCCGGGTCTTGCCCAGGCTGTTGCCGCCGCCCGGTGCCGGAACAGGTCGCTGTCACGCGCTCTCTCCCCGCCGGCGCTTCTCCAGGCTCTCGCGATCCCAGGCCGACACGACCACCGTGCCGTGGTCGCCCCGCAGGTAGTAGACGTGCGGACTCCAGCAGTCTTCGCAGACCGCCACCTCGTCGCCGCCGAATGGCTCGCCACAGGTCGCCCGGCTGGACGCACAGCGGGCACACCGGACGCGTTACTGGCGTCCAGTTTCCTGCCTCGATCCCCATTTCTCGTCCTCCCTCGTTGTTGTCAAGGAGGACGTGCGCACGTCCCTATCTCCGCGAAGCTAGTCGGGCAAGCGAGGCGTGTCGAATCGGGCAAATCCTGTCCGCTGACGTCCTGTTTCGGGCTGTTCGCTCGCGTGCCCGCTGGTCCGACGCCGCTTAATCCAACCTGAACGCGACCAGCGAGGGCGAGCGCCTACAGGGCACCGCAACACGTTCGCGCCGATCAGCGCCACGGGCCTCCTGCGTCTCTCTCGGCACCCGGGCACCCGGGCCTGAGCAAGCCACGGCACAGCCGAGGGATTGACCCAATCGTGTCCTATCGGGCGAGGCGGGGACCGGGCAGTCTGCAGGGGACAAGGCGATCACAGGATTGCCTGCAAGCGAGTCTCTCGCGCAGCCTTCTTCTTGAGTCGAGGACGGTGTTCGAGGTCGCGCTTGCTAGCGGGAACGCCAAGCGCAAAGGCGCACCTGGCGAGAAACCAGTCGCGGGCCATACGGCTCGCGCACAAAACGAAAGGCTCTAAATGAAGCGTCTCATCATGATGCTGCTGCTGGTTGCGCTTGCAATCCCGGCAACAGCTTTCGCAGGCGTTGGCGCTGCGGCAGCCGAGGTCAATGCCATCACGCCCAGCACTAACGACCTCAACAGGCCAGCGGTGGCGAACCGTCGACCGCTGACGGCGTGGCGCTCGGAACGACTGAGCTGGCAGTTCGCCACGCACCATGTCGTCGTCAGCCGCTTCGAGCACCGGACAGACGGCGATCGCCGACGTCAGACGACCGGCGACGACGGGCAACCTCCACGATCACCGCTCGTCGATCGATGGTCGCTGGCCGTACACGGCGTTAACGGCACGCCGTCGCCAGCAGGTCACCGTCCTGCGATGAGTACGTCGAGATTCGCATGGTCGTCGGTGCGGGAGCCGACGACGCGTTTCGACTGGACCGATTCGACGTGCGATCCCTTCGGCTGCGACGTGCACGACGGGCGTCCGAGCAAGGGCGTCTGACGCTGCGCAGATCGGCGGCGACGTGACCGGCAGCTCCACGTGACCGGCTGCGACATCGGCGTCTACTTCGATCCTGGGACGACCGGCTCGGTGAACGAAGGCCGACATCGTCGGGTGACCTCACTACGGCGTCGTCGTCAACGCGCGGCGAACGTCGACGTGACCGGCAGCAAGATCCACCAGATCGGCAACACCCCGTTCAGCGGCGCAGCCAGAGTCGGCTCGGCGCCGTCGTTCTACCCATGGACACCGGAACGGCGCGACCGGGACGGTGAGCGGCGAACACCATCTCGCGACTACCAGAAGAACGGCGTCGCAGCGAACGGTCTCGACACGGCGGTGAAGGTGCTGACAACACCGTCACCGGCCGGGGCCCGATCGCCACATCGCCCAGAACGGCATCGTCTCTGCGGGGCAACCGCGCAGGTCAGGGCAACACGGTCTCCGGGAACTCTACACGCCGCGGCCGACACGTCTGCGACGGGATCCTCTATCGAGGCCGACGGCTGACAGCAGACAGGCGAACGGTAACGTGTTCGACAACGAGACGACACCTCGGCAACGCAGCGGAACACGACCGGGGGTCGGCAACACCAACCCCTGACAGTCCGGCAAGACAACTGATGCACAGGAAGGCCCGCTCCGGCGGGCCTTCCTCGTTCTGTGACCAGCGGGGTCGCAGCAGCCCTTCCCTCGTACGGAGGCTCGCGCTGTCCGGCGCCGGTGGCTACAATTGACACGATCACGAGGTTGCGGCGGGAAGGAGTTTGAGCCAACGATGTTTGGCCACGCGTCCCAAGCCGTTGATCGTGGTGAAGCATTCGACTTGAGCAGCCTCCCGACGAGCTTCGTTGCAGAAGGTCCGAGGAGCGGATCATCCGCCCTCGGGGAAACCGAGAGGGAGGTTCTCGCGATGAAGTCACCGTCGAGGAAGCTGCTGGTGGTCGCCGCCGTGGTCCTGTTCGCCGCGGTTACCGCGATCGCTGGCGGCAGCAACACGCAACACCGGCCAGGCGTGCACAACGGCGTCATCACGACGTGTGTTGAGCCACCCACCAAGGGCAATAGGGCGACGTCTGGCGACCTGAACTTCGTGGCCTGCGTGAAAGGCGCGAGGAAGCTCTCCTGGAACATCAGGGGACCGAGAGGCCCGGCAGGCCCGGCAGGCCCGGCAGGTTCGCAGGGGCCCCAAGGGCCAGCAGGCCCGGCAGGTCCTTCTCAGGGAGGAGGGGGTCAAGGCCCGGCAGGCCCCGCAGGCCCGGCAGGTCCCGCAGGCCCGGCAGGTCCCGCAGGTCCCGGCAGGTCCGGCAGGTCCGGCAGGTCCGGCTGCGCTGCCACCGGAGTACGGCGTCGCCTCCATCGAAGTGGCTAAGGGCGGCGGTTTGGCCCTACCGCACGCCGCGTACTCGATCGCGCTCGGGTCGCCGGTCGCCGACACGACCGGCGGCGTGTTCCGCATGACCTGCGACGCCGCCGAGGCACCCTGCACGATCGCAGTGAAGGCGGCCGCGCTTTCGGACACCGACATCGGCGGAACGGTTCGCTTCATCCCGCGCGTGTTGGTGATGAGGGGCGGCGTGCCGTCGGGCAGCGTTGCGCCGGACGACGTATTGCGAGTACGCCGACGGCGCAGGCGGCCCTGCCGGTCTGGTCAATTTGACCAAGCAGGCCCTGGCAGCCATCCCGGACTACGAGGACGTCTTGATCGACATCGGGGGGTCAGCCGACTGCGGCGTGGCCGGTCCGAGTGGCGCGGTTGCCAGCATCCGGTACCGGAAGGCTTCTACAACGTGCATGCGTCGTTCGCCTTCCTCAATACATGACGAGCGAAAGGCGCTGAGACCGATCGACACGCCGAGGGGGCGCGGCCTCGTGCCGCGCCCCCCGGCTACACGAGCCGGGGCGCTGTAACGGCGTCTCCGGGAAGTCGCGCACGCGCCTAGGATGCCGTCGCCGTCGCCCTGACCCGCCCTCGGTGCCCTCCGACCGCGGGGCCGACTCGCTCGACCAGCCACCAGAGGCCGTCCAGGCGGATCTGCGTCCCGACCGTCACCTCGCGCCCGAGGTCGACCAGCTTCGTCTGTCTCGGCATCCCCGGCCAGCCGTACTCGACCTCGTAGATGAACCGCTTCTTCTCTGCGAACAGGTCGACCGGCACGGCCGGCAGTATCGCTACGTTCGGGCGTTGGCCCTTCCCCGTGCCAGCTCGCTCGCAGGCGGTCGCACCGGGGCGCACGCAGCCCAGCGCACGCCCCGGCTCGACTTGGCGACCGCCCCGCGTGGGCTACGCACCACGCAGACCGGGGAGGGGTTTCCGGGCCTCCCGTGGCCCTTCCGTTGAGCTTCGGGGCCTGGGGACGGCCCCGGGGCCGGGCTGTGGCTCCGAGGCTTCGGGAGGGCCGTCGGCGCACTTCCTCGCGTGCATGCGCGTGAATGCCTGGGATCAGCTATGACGTCTCGTCCACATCAGGCGGGCGACGGCCGCCTGCCGCCGCAGCCGCTCCGTGTGAGCCGCAGAACCCAAGCGGATCCGCCAGCGGTGGGGTGACGCGCCCTCGAGCTTCGAGTCCAGCCACTCGTTCACCGTAAGGTGATCCAGCGACGCCTCGACGAACGGCTCTCCAGCCGCGTCGTCGGCTTCCCCACCGCCCTGACCGCCAGGCCGCGCGCTCGGCTTATTGGCGCCCGAAGCGCGTGCTCCTCAGGGGACGATCTGGACGGGTGTGCCTTCGCGCGCGACGCGGGCGAGCAGGCGGATCCCGTCGTTGAGGATGCGGATGCAGCCGTGGGAGCGTGCGGTTCCGAGCGGGTCGCGGAGGCTCGCTCCGGCGCGCCCATGGATGCCGACGGTACCGGGGCCGCCTCCGAAGTCGATCAGGGTCGGTGAGAACGCGGTCAGGTGTAGCGCCCACGGCCCGAGGAAGCCGTCGGGGTCGGGCTGTGCCACGCGCTCGCTGACCGCGAAGAGCCCGTGCGGCGTGGGATAGGCCGGTTGGCCGACGACCGCGCTGAAGCTTCGCAGCAGGCGCCCGTGGTGCAGCAGGCGCACGACACGCCGACCAGTGGAGATCTCCACGCGGTACGCCGTCGGGCGAAGCTGGGCCAGGTCGGCGCGGATCCAGCCGCTCGCACCGTTCGGTCGGGCGGGCAGTCGCACCTCGATCCACAGCCGCCCCTGGTCGTCGGGTCGCGAGCCGAGTACGAGCAGGCTGACAGGCCCACCGTTCCACTTGGCCTGCGTTGCGATCCCCATCAGGACGCGCCCGCTCCCCGGCTGCGCCCGCGCTGTCGTGGGAACAATGACCCGGGCGATCCAGGCTTCGGCCCGCGTCGGTCCGGACAATGCCCGCTCGGCCGCGTGCGCCGGACTTGCGCTGAAGATCGCAAGCGCCGCAGCCGCGGCGGCGCTACCCCGTAACGCCGCCACCTTTGACACCCGACCTTGGCGGAAGCAGCACGACGGGCGCGCGGTCGTTGCAGCGAGACGCCCTGGCCGATGCGACCGACCTGGGCGGGCACGGGCGGAGCGTCGCGACGTTCGTCGCCATGCGTCTGCTGAAGGACTCGAGTTGCGCGCACGATGACCCGGAAGGTCATGCTGCGACGTCGGGAGAGCTGTGCGATGCGCCAGCATGCCTGGCCGTTCTGGAAGCGCGCGCCCGGCGCGCGCACGAACACGAGCCCGTCCGGAAGCACGTCACACACCCGGACGTTGCGCGCCGTCCCGGCCCCGCGCGCACGGACGGCGATCGTGAACGCCATGGTCTTCCCGCTCTGCAGGCGCCTCTGGCCCGCGCTCTTGTCGACCTCGATGGTCGGCGGCCCCGGTGGTCGTGGTGACGGGGGTGGCGGCGGTGGCGGCGGTGGCGGCGGTGGCGGCGGCGGTGGCGGTGGTGGCGGCGGCGGCGGCGGCGGAGGCGGCGGCGGCGGCGGCGGCGGAGGCGGCGGCGGAGGCGGCGGAGGCGGCGGCGGAGGCGTGGAGGGGGCCGTGTTCGTGATCGTGCAGGTGATAGTGGCGCCGTCGGTGGCCGGGCTGGTTACGGCGAAGGCGCCGCCCGTGTACGCCACCGGCGGGGACGAACCGCAGGCGACCGTCGCCGTGTACCCCGCAGGCACGGGTTCCTCGCCCACCGTGACCGGCGTCGACAGCGGATAGGAGAACGAGGCGCTCGCACCACTCGCGGCGGCGACGGTCGACGCGTCGTAGGGCGCCGTTCCGTTCTGGTCGACGAAGATCGTCGTCGACGACGGGTCGCCCACGAACGTCTTGATCACCTGCACGGTCGAGGCACAACCGGGACGATGGTGATGGTCTGGGCCTGGGTGGCGGTCAGGGCGCTGCTCGAATCGACCACCGTCACGGTGAAGTTGAAAGTCCCCGCTGCGGTGGGGGTTCCGGTGATCGCCCCGGTCGAGGGTGCGAGCGTCAGCCCCGGTGGCAGGGTCCCCGCCGAGACCGACCAGGTAAACGGCGCGGTGCCACCCTCAACACTGAAGATGTCGGCCGAGTAGGTGGTGCATTCGGTGCCGTTGGGCAGCGGCGTACACGACATCTGGACTGCGCCCACGATGTTGGTGCTCCAGCCGCTGAAGGTGTTGCAGATCAACGTCACATTCGTGGCCGTGCGGATGATCGACGTCGATCCCGATCTCCAGGGTGTCCGGGTGAGTACGGGCGAGGTGCGGCCGACGGCGTTGTTGGAGATCGTGACGTTCGTGCTGTTGGAGACCGCGATCCCGATGTCGGTGCCCGCGCCGGTGATCATGTTGTTGGTCGATGGTGACGTTGGCGGCGCCGGACAGCAGGATCGCGGTTGAGCGACCGTCTGGCGGAGTGCCGGGCCGGCGCCGATCACCGTGTTGCCCGTGAACGTGCCCCAGGCGCCGCCGTCCCCGTACTGGACGCCGTTGGTCGTGTTCAAACCCGGCAGGTGCGTCGGGCGGACCGCTCGTGCTGCCCGCCCACGTTGAGCGTCATCTGGCCGGACCCGGTGACCCCGCTCTTCTGAAAGCCCGTCACGGTGACGTGGGTGAGCGTGACCGTGCGTGCTGTCCCGGTCGTCGCGTTGGCACGGATCCCGTTGCCGGTCTGGCAGCCAGAGTGCTGGGTGATGTCCCGAACAGTGACGTTGGTCGCGGTGCCGTCGGCATCGTTGAAGAAGAGTCCGACCTGAACAAGTTGTACGCCTGGAGTTGAGAAGGCGCAATCATGGAACGCGAACCCCACGGCTTGGATGATGACGTTGTTCACATGCATCATCGGTCTGCGCCCGGGGCATTCGTCACCATGCCACCGTTGAAACTGGTACTGGCGTCGGGGTCGGTGGCGGTGATGATGTGCCCGCCGCCCTCCACCGTGTAGCCGTCCGGAACCGTCAGTGGCGACGTCACTTCTCCGCAGTCCGCAGTCAACGTGAAGGTGCGTTCCGATCGTCGTGCCTGCGCACACTGTTGTGATGTCTCCCCCAGGAATGGGAGCGGCGTTAGCCACCCCGCCTCCCGTGGTGAAGGCGCCAGGTACGGCAAGTGCGGTCGCCGTCATCGCCACCACGGCGAGACCCATCCGAAATCGCGACATCCCTACCTCCCTTGCGATCCTCCACCCCTCCGCCGCAAGCCAGGCTGGCACGCTCCTCTCGCGACGCTAACACATCTGTCAGACGACGCGAGAATCGCTGTCCGACGTACCAGTGCGGACGCCGATCGTGTCGGCGCGAGCTTTCGCCCGAATGTCGGCTCGCAAGCGGTCGGATCGTCCGGCCTAGCGATGACGTTCCCCATGCGCAGAAGCTCGTCGTAAATCGGACGCGCTTGGTCGTACGAGCGCCTGAAACTCGGCCTCATATCGCACCGCCGGGGTCTACGACGGGCGGCGCGGCAGGCGGCCGAACTCCCGCACGGCGCAGGCCGGACAGAAGGCCTCTACTGCACGGCCTCCGCGACGACAACGCAACCCGAATCCGGGCCGACAGATCCGGGCGAGCTACGTGGCGGGATACCTTGAACAGTGGGATCTGCTGCACGCCTCTGCCTGGGCGTCACCCGTTCCTCGGCGATCCTACGTTCCTCGAGCTCGAGCGCGACACAACTCTCCCGTCGCAGTACCGTCCGCTCGTTGCCTGACGCGCCCCTAGTCTCGAAGGGCCGGTTCAAGGTCGATGTGTCGCCCACCTGGGGTGCGCGTGTCGCGAGTTCTGGGATCGCGCCGGGGAGCTGTCTGGCGTCCCCGGGCTGTCGGTCTGCAAGTCATGCTCGCACGAGACTTCCGATCGCGCCGTCACGGGGCGAACAAACGGGCTGGTCTCCGCCGTCACGACCGACCTGCCGCAAACCCTTTGCAGCCAGCAAACGTTCCCGGCACCTCGCGAGCACCGGGCGGCACGACCTCAACGCAGGTCCTTGTTCGCCTCCTGGTCGAACCACATGGCGAAGAGCGTGAACTGCGTGCCGGACACGAGCAGGAGGGCGACGAGGACGATCGTCGGCGTCGTGATGTCGTTCCCCCAGCCGATGCGCAGGACCGTGACCAGCAGGCCGAGCAGGAAGCCGACGAGCGTCATCAGCGCGCCGAGCGTGTAGAAGAACACGAGCGGGTGGAAGTCGCGGATCACGTACTTCTCCTTCATCCGCCACCAGAAGCCCTTGAAGAGCAGCCACGCGATGCGCGGAGCGACCCGCGTGATGCGGATCCCCGAGCGCTCGCCGACGCCGTAGATCGGCCGGGACGGCACGTCCCGCACCTTCGCGTTCTGCACGTTCAGGTGGACGAGCATGTCGTTCGGAAACCCGTACCTGCGATAGAGACTGTCGAGATCGAGGCGGCGCAACGCGCCGATCGAGAGGGCCGTGTACCCCGCCTGCGAGTCGGCCACGTGCCAGTACCCGGACGCGATCTTCGTGAGCAGCGAGAGGACGGCATTTCCGAGGTAGCGCGACCGGGGAATGAGTTGCCAGGCCTCGCCGCTGACGAGCCGGTTCGCCTTCGCGTAGTCGGTCTCGCCGCGCGCGACGGGCCGACGAGGCGCTCGAGCTCGTCCGGGATCCATCTGGTTGTCGGCGGCCATCACGCACGTCACGTCGACGGCGAGGTCCCGGCAGCGCGCGTAGCCCGTTGCGATCGCCGCTCCGACTCCCTTATTCGCCCCGTGCTCGATCACCTCGAGCCGGGGGTCGCGGGTCGCCCGTGCGCGCTCGACGGTCGCGTCGCTCGAGCAGTCGTCGACCAGCACGATCATGTCGACGAAGTCCGGGATCCCGCGGATCGTCTCCGCGACGAGCTGTTCCTCCTGGTAGGCCGGGACAACGACCGCGACGCGCTTGCCCTCGACCAAGTGGCCTGCCTATGCGGCCGTCGCGCTCCTGCGACGGAGCCAGGGGTCGGCCACGATCGCGGCGAGGGCTCCAAGGAGCAGGCCCGCTAGTGCCCCGACCACGGCCGCGTTGCGCCGACTCGTCGCGGACGTGCGTACGGCGACCGCGGGCTGGACGACGCGGCTCAGCTCGACGTTCTTCGCAAGCGAGAGCAGCTGCTCCGCTGAGTTCTGGCTCTGCTGCACGGCTGCACGCCGCGACTCGGCGGCGTTGACCGTCAGGTTCGAGTTGGTCGACACGAGGAGCTTCTCGCCGAGGGAAAGGCTCGGGTCTCTGAGCGCCAGGCGGAGCTGACTGTTCGCGTTCGCGATCCGTTGCTCGATGGCCGAGAGCTCGCGCGAGTCGTCCGCGATCTGGCGTTCGAGGAGAGTCATCTTCTGCCTGATGTAGGGCACGACCGACGACACGACGGTGTTCGCGAACGAGTTGGACGCCGTCTCCGCCTTCGCCCTCGTCGGCCCCCTCACCTGGATCTCGACGAGCGGGGTGAAGTTGCGTGCGACCTGGCCGGGCTGGACGACGGCCGTCGCGGTGACGTTGCCGCGTAGTGCGCCCGGACTCACGCCCGCCGCATTTGCGGCAGTCCTGATCGCGGCCTCACTGCGGACGATCTCGCTGACCGTCTTCGGGTTCGTCTGGAGGCTCTGGAGCTGTCCGCCGCCGGCCGGCGTGAAGGGCTGGCCGAGGTAGATGAGCGACTCGGCCCGGTAGACGTCGCCGCTCCCGACGGAGACGAGCACGCCGAGGATCGCACCGAGGACGAGCCCACCGATCGGGAGCCACCAGCGCGCGGTGATCCGCGACCAGGCCGACTGCAGGTCGACCTCGCGCTCGGCGTCGAGGTCGACGCCATGTGACAGCCGTTCGACGCTCACCGGGCCGGAACCCTAGCTGTGACCCATTCCCACTGCGCCTGCAGCCCGTCCTCGAGCGGGGTCGACGGCGCCCAGCCGAGGTCGCTCTGCGCCTTCGAGACGTCGGCTCGCGTCCGCCTGACGTCGCCGACGGCATCGCCGTGGCGTTCGACGATCAACTCCCGCCCGCCGATCCGCTCCACGAGCGCGATGACCTCGCTCATCGTCGCCTCGTCGCCGCCGCCGATGTTGTAGATGTCGCCTGCTCGCCCGCGCTCCATCGCGGCGGCGGTCCCTGCGGCGGCGTCCGCGACGTACGTGAAGCTCCGCGAAACCGTCCCGTCGCCGAAGAGGCGGAACCCGCCGCCGCTCGCGAGCGCCTCCAGCATCGGCGTGAACGCCATGTCGGGCCGCTGCCGCGGGCCGTAGACCGTGAAGTAGCGGACGCCGACCGCGTCGAGGCCGGCCGTCCGCCCGTGGGCGTAGGCGAGGTGCTCGACGCAGAGCTTCGTGACGCCGTACGGCGAGATCGGGCTCGGCCTGGCGTCCTCGGGCGTGGGGTAGGTCTCGGCGTCGCCGTAGATCGAGGACGACGACGCGTACACGACGCGGACTCCATGGCGTGCGGCCGCCTCGAAGAGGCGCGCGCTCGCGTGGACGTTGCGCGTCACGTAGTGCTCGAAGTCGGGGCCGAAGCTCGCCCGCACACCGGGCTGGCCGGCGAGGTGGAACACGCCGTCGAGCCCCTCGACGAGCCCGTCGAGGTCGCCGTCCAGGAGATCGCGCTCGACGACGCCGAGGCCGTTCGCGTTCTCGCGCTTGCGCGCCGGGTCGTAGTAGTCGTTGAACGAATCGAGGCCGACGACGTCGTGCCCCTGGGCGACGAGCGCCTCGGCGAGATGCGAGCCGATGAACCCGGCCGCCCCGGTGACGAGGTAGTGCATCAGGCCTGACCGGGCTCGACGGCCACGGGGTGCGGGAGCTCCTCGGCGAACGGGACGAGCGTGCCCGCCCCGTCCTCGACGAGGCAGAGGTCGGAGAAGAAGCGCGTCATCACGACGCCGGCGCGGAACTCTCCGAGCCGCGGCTCGGGACGCTCGCCGCGCGCGAGCGCGAGCGCGAGCTCGGGGTACCGGCTCCCCGCCGCGAGCGGCAGCGGGAATGCCCCGCCGAAGCGCGGGTTGACGTCCGTCACGGGAAGCGATCCGTCGGGCTCGCGGAAGCACTGGATGTTCGCAGGCCCGACGATCCCGATCTCCTCGGCGACACGCGCGCCGTGCTCGATCAGCTCGCGATCCTGCAGCGAGCGACCCTTGATCGACTCCCCGCCCTTCGACTGGATCATCGAGCGGGGGATCGCGTTGAGGCAGCGGCCGTCAACGTCGGAGAAGACGTCGATCGAGAACTCCTCGCCCCGACAACACTCCTGCACCATCGAGTCGACGGGCGTGTGCCGGAGGTGGAAGTCGAGCTGCTCGCGATCCTCGGCGCGATAGATGTGACGGGACCCGAACCCCTCGCGCACCTTGACCAGCACAGGGAAGCGGGCGTCGCCCGGACCCTCGCCGGGGAGCCACGTCCGCGGGCTCGGGATGTCGTGCTCCACGAAGAAGCGGTGGGCGAGGTACTTGTCGCCCATCGTGCGGCACACCGCGGGGCTCGGGGCGAGGACGAGCGCCGGCGCGAGCTCGTCACGTGCGGCCGAGACGATCTCCTGGTCGAGATCCGTGAGCGGAACGACAAGGCGCACGTCGTGCTCGGCGACGAGCGCGGTGAGCGCGGCCACGTAGCCGGGGTCGTCGACCCGAGGGACGAGCGCGGCGTGGTCGGCGTGGTAGAGCGTCGGCGCGAGCGCGTCGAGGTCCGCTGCGACGGTCGTCGCCCCGGCGCGCGAGAAGGCGCTGACGATGTCGACGCGCTGACCGGCGCAGGTAAAGAGGACGGCTGTCATCCGACGGCTGAGGGTAGCTGGGTGCGGCACGCTGGTTTCCGTCACTCGTACCAGCAGTCGTACATGCCCTGGCGTTGCGTCGGCGAGGGCGCGTATGGCCGCTCCCATACGTAGACGACGCGCCCGCGAACGTCGACGCGAAGCTCGATGCTCCGCCCTTCGGTCCGAAGGTACGAGTTGGCGATTTCCGCTGCTTCTTCGTCCGACTTCACGATCACGACGTGTACGCCGTTGCCCTCTACGCGAGTCGCGAGAGCGCCACCACGCGCAGTTCGCGCGATGGGGTCGGCTCCGATCGACTCGACCGGGAGGAACTTCTCCCGGCGGAGGCACCTCTCGGTCAGCTCGAGCGCCGTTGGCTGGTCATTCGCGAGGCGGTTGACGACCCACCCGGCGAGCTCCGCGACGACGAGCACGGCGACAACCGAGCACGCTGCGCGCAGATACGGCCATTCGTTGGATGCGCGCCGCTCGGGTCGCCCTTCCGCGACCGCGACGAGGAATGGCGCACCGGCGAGAGCGAGCACGGCGAGCGCAACGATGAACGCGAGAGAGAACCGTCTGAACCGCGACCGGAGCCCATCGAACGCAAAGCCGAAGCATGCCGCCCAGGCGGGAACCGCCCATCAGCATGAACGACCCCTTCACCGTGTCCCCGTAGGGAGTCGGGTAAGCCGTCGCGAAGTAGACGACCCCGGCGAGTGCGGCGAGCAGGAAGCAGAACCACAAGCTGGTGCTCGGTGAAGCGCCCGGGATGGCGGACGACGAGACCGAGGAGCGCCAGCCATCCGGCGATGGCGACGAGGGTGAACGGCAGACCAATGACCGACATCGTCACGAGCTCTCGGTGGACGCGGGGCGAGGGCCGCTCGTCACGCCGAGGAAACCATCTCCAGACTCCGAAGTAATCGCCCCAGGCCTCGGTGTAGGCGATGGGCACGAAAGACCGACTGCAAAACGACGGGCGGTTCGGCCTCGTCACGAGCTCCGGCAAGCCGGCACCGACGAAGAACCCGAGTGGTCGGCGCAACAGACCGGCTCGTCGGGGTGCGGCTGCCCGAACACGGGGCTGTCGTATCGACCGACCTGGTGCGCGTACCGCGGTACGGAACGAGGATCGCGATCGCTGCGACGACAGCGATCACACCGATGAGCGGGCGACGGTCGCGCGCGCCTGTTGACGGCCGCGATGAAAAGCCGACGATGACGACACCGAAGGTCCAGAGCGTCCAGGCGCGGACGAGCTGCGAAAGACCGAGCATCGAGCCCGAGCGGGACCACCGCCGCGCAGCCGGTAGTCGGAGTGGACGAGGATCCTCGCAGCGAGGACGAGCGCAGCGGTCGAGAGCAACATGGACAGCGGCTCGGGGTGGAGCGTCGCGGCGGACTTCATGACGACCGGGCAGGCGACCAAATACACGACCGCCGCGAGATGCAGGACGTCCCGCCCAGGCCCGAGCAGGCGCACGAGAGCGAGCAGCAGCAGCAGCGTGCCGACCGCCGCGAGAGTGCGTTGAAGATCTGCCCGGCGCGCTTAGGGGCGGTCGAGGCCGAGCCGTCGAAGAACTCGATTCCCAGCCCGCCCACTGCGAAGACGCCGGCGGTGTGCTGTAGTAGCTCCCGGTCGCATCGGGGAGCCGACCCTCCTCCACGAGCAGCTGAGCGTCATCAATGACCTCGCGCGCGTCGTACCCAAGAAATGCCGGGTAGACCATCGCGTTTCGCACCGCAATGATCGCGGCCGCGGCGATCACGGAATATGCCGCCAGACGCGCAACGTTTCGGCCCGAACGCCGAGCCTGCACGGCGCGAGCGTAGGCATGTCCGATGCGGACGATCGTCGAGCGAGTCGGCTAGCGCAAGCCGCCGCTCGAGCCCCTGTAGGTGCCTGCCAACAGCGCGAGCGGGGTGAGGAGGAGGATCGTCAGGTCGACGAGTACGGAGCGATGGTCGACGTCTCCAGCACGTCGAGGTCGATCCGGTCATTCCACGGTAGCGTCGCGCGGCCGTGGATCTGTGCCGGCCCGGTCAGTCCTGGACGGACGTCGAGCCGCTTGCGCTGACGTCGCGTGTAGCGGTGGACCTCGTACCGGAGCGTCGGCCTCGGGCCGATCACCGACATGTCGCCGCGGACGACGTTCCAGAGCTGCGGCAGCTCGTCGATCGACGTA
>CAWIVU010000005.1:0-57100 GCA_963839755.1 uncultured Actinomycetes bacterium | reverse complement strand
TGGCGGATCGAGCGGTCGAGCTATGCGGAGAGCAGCGGCTCGAAACGCCCCGGCTCGTCGAACGGGCCGATGAGGGCGAGGCGGAGGTCGTCCGCCAGGATGTCGGCTGCGACTCGCTGCACGTCCTCGCCCGTTACCGCGTCGAGCCCTGCGAGGATCTCGTCGGGCTCGACGGCCCTGCCCTCGAGAAGCTCGCGGCGCAGCCCGAACATGATCGTCGCGTGCGGGCTCTCGAGCCCGAGCACGAACCGGCCCTTCGAGTACGCGCGGGCCTTCTCCAGCTCCTCGGCTGGAACCGGCTCGGCCACGATGCGCCTGAGCTCGGCGACGATCGTCTCGACGGCCTCGTCGATCCGGTTGAGGTCGACGCCCGCCTGGGCGGCCAGCGACCCGGCGTCCGCGTAGCTCGTGTTGCCGCAGAAGACGTAGTACGCGAGCCCGCGCTGCTCCCGCACCTCGGTGAAGAGTCGCGACGACATCCCACCGCCGAGCACGGTCGAGAGCAGTTGGACGACGTAGCGGTCCGGGTGGCCGTGTGGATAGCTGCGCGAGCCGACCACGATGTGCGCCTGGTCCGACTGCTTCGTGTGGATGCGGACGGTGCTCCCGTTCGTCGGAAGCACCGCGGGATCCGCGACACCGGTCGACGCGGCGTCGATGTCGCCGAGGAGCCGCTCCAGGTGCCCGACAACGTCCTCTCCGATCCGCCCACCGAGCCCGACCACGGTGCGGTCCGGGCGATACCAGCGCTCGAGGTACCCGGTGAACGTGTCGCGGCTCGCGCCGCGCACCGTGTCCTCGGTGCCGATGATGTCCCAGCCGAGCGGCTGGTCGCCGTAGATGTGTCGCTCCCAGACGTTGCCGACGTAGGAGCGCGGCGTATCGGCGTACATGTTCATCTCCTCGACGATCACGCCCTTCTCCCGCTCGATCTCGTCGGCGTCGAAGCGCGAGTTCCGGAGCATGTCGACGAGCACGTCGAGCGCGACGTCGCGTGTCTCGGCAGCGCACTTGACGTAGTACCCGGTCAGCTCCTTGCCCGTGAAGGCGTTGAACTCGCCGCCGATCGCATCGATCTCGGTCGCGATGTCGCGCGCCGTCGGTCGTCGCTCCGTTCCCTTGAAGAACATGTGCTCCGCGAAGTGCGCGATGCCGCTCTCCTCGCGCCGCTCGTAGCGTGAGCCGGCGGCGAACATGACGAAGCACGAGACCGACTGCGCGTGCGGGAGCGAGGCCGTGAGAAGCCGCGTTCCGTTGGAGAGCGTCGTGCGGTCGAAGGTCGGCACGCGGCCATGGTATAGACGTGCCTCATGCCCACCAGTCGTCTCACGCACGACCTTGCACTTGCGATCGTGCGCCAAGTCCTCGACCAGGCATCCGGCCCTGTCTCGGTCGTCGTGGCCGACGATCACGGCGAGGTGATCGCGTCGCTGCGCATGGACGGCGCGGCGCTCGACACCGAGCTCAACGCGCGGCGCAAGGCCTACACGGCGGCGCGAAGCGATGCGACGACGACGCGTGCGCTCGCCGAGAAGGTCTCGAGCTCGCCGACGGAGCTCGCAAGCTTCGACCCGTTCTACTCGTTCTTCCTCGGTGGCGTGGCGGTCTTCGTCGAAGGCGAGCGGATCGGCGCCGTCGGGGTCAGCGGCCTACCGGGGGAGGTCGACGAGCGCCTCGCGCTCGAGGCGATCGCCGCTGCCGGGCTGTCGCCGTCCTAGCGTCTTACGACGTCGAGTCGGCCCGTGCCCACCACGCGGCGAGCAGCTCGCGCTCGCGGTCCGGCGCGAGACCCACACCCTCGATCGTCTCGGCTTCCGCGAGCGTCGCGGACACCGTCTCGTCGAGCGGCCGAAATGTGAGGCCCGCAGCGAGGGCGCGCGACACGTCGACCTCGAGAAAGCGCCGCCAGTCGTCCTTTCGAGTGTCGACCCAGAGCGGCAGCTCGATCCACTCGTCGACACCCTGGTCGGTGAGGAATGCATCGTCGACCTCGACCGCCCGCGCGGTCGAGCCGGTGACGCGTCGTGCCGCGTCGACCACAGCGCCGATCGTTGTCGGCCCGGTGACGTTGAACGGGCCCGCGTGCCGCTCCTCTGCGGCCCCGACGATCCATGCAGCGAGGTCGCGGACGTCGACGAGCTGAATCGGCCGCCACGCAGGCCCGGGAGCGAGGACGTCTCCGCCCCGTGCGATCCGGTGCGGCCAGTACGTGAACCGGCCGGTGGGGTCGTGCGGGCCGACGATCAGGCCCGCTCGGACAGCGGTCGCGCGGCCCGGGAAGACGCTCTCCACGACCTGCTCGCAGAGAGCCTTGAGCGCGCCGTAGTCCCGCCCGATGTCCTCGGAGCCCGGTTCGGAGAGCTCGGCGAGCGGCGCGTCCTCGTCGACGACCTCGGCGAACGACGCGTACACCGAGATGCTCGAGACGAAGACGTAGTGCTCGACGGCGTCGCCGAGCAGCTCGGCGCTCGCCCCCACGACACGCGGGAGGTACCCGGACGTGTCGACGACAGCGTCCCATGCGCGGCCCGTGAGGCCGTCGAGGCCGCCGTCCCGATCGCCGAGGACCCGCTCGAGCTCGGGATAGAGATTCGCCCCGGTCGTGCCCCGGTTGAAGAGCGTGAGCTCGTGGTCCCGCTCGAGTGCCGCGTCGATGATCGCTCGCCCGAGGAACCTGGGGCCGCCGAGCAGCAGGAGCCTCACGAGAGCTCCTGGATGCCCGCGAGCAGGCGGTCGACCTCCTCGGCGGTGTTGTAGTGGACGATCCCCGCGCGCACCGCACCGTCGACCTCGTCGAGACCCAGCCGTCGCATCGTCTCGAGCGCGTAGTAGTTCCCCCACCACACGGCAACGCCTCGCTCGGCGAGGTGCTCCGCGACCGACTGCGCGGTCCTATCCGGGACGGTGAAGCAGAACGTCGGGACACGCCCTTCCATGCTCTGCGGCCCGTGGAGCACCGCGCCCGGCGGGAACCCGGCGAGGAACCGCTCGCCGAGCGCGTGCTCGTGCTCCGTGATTGCGTCCCACCCGAGCGAGTCGACGTAGTCGATTGCGGCTACGAAGCCCGCAAGGAGCTCGTGCTGGCTCGTGCCGAGCTCGAAGCGTCGGGCGACCGGCTCGTCCGCCGAGGGTCGCACCTTGTAGGGGCGCCAGTTCCGCAGGACCTCCTCGCGGCCGAACGCCATCCCCATGTGCGGCCCGAAGACCTTGTACGGCGAGCAGAGCAGCACGTCGCAGCCCCAGGCCGCGACGTCGATCGGCCCGTGCGGGCCGTAGTGGACCGCGTCGACCCACGCCAGCGCGCCCGCCTCGTGTGCGAGCTCGACGACGCGCCTCACGTCCGGCGCCGTCCCCACAGAGTTCGCGGCAGCCGGGAAGGCGACCACGCGCGTTCGTGGAGAGCGCTTCGCGGCGAGGTCGTCGAGGTCGAGCGTGAGGTCGTCGTGGACGTCGACGAGCCGGACGACGATTCCGACGTCGTCGGCGAGCGCGAGCCACGGAGCGACGTTCGCGTCGTGGTCGAGGCGCGTGACGAGCACCTCGTCGCCGGGCTGGAGCTCGCGGGCGAGCGCACGCGTGAGGAGGAAGTTGAGCGCGGTCATGCTCGGGCCGAACGCGACCTCGCCGGGCTCGCAGCCGAGGAACGAGCCGGCGCGCCGGTGAGCGGTCTCGACCAGCGCATCCGTGCGCCGGGAGGTCTCGTACGGTGCCCCGATGTTGGCGTTGTCCTCGCGCAGGTAGTCGGCGATGGCGTCGATCACCTCGTCCGGGCACTGCGTCCCGCCGGGTCCGTCGAAGAACGCGAGCGGCCTGTCGAGCGCGCTGAATCGCGCTCGGACGGAGGCAACGTCGAGCGACGGGGTGACCGCGCTCACGCGACGCGCCACTCGTACGACGGCGTCGGAATCAGCGACGCGCCGACGAAGCAGTCCCGCTCGGCCTTCGCCAGGAGCTCTGCGACGGCCGTCTCGTCGGGCTTGGGGTCGAAGGAGACGTCACTCTCGAAGCCGATCTCGACGAACGCGAACCGTCCGTCCGTCTCCCGCCTGGTCACTGTCCCGTGTGCGGCGGCGCTCGAGGTGAGCGTGATCTCCGCCCGGACGCAGTGGTAGCGCAGGCTCGTCAGCGTGCACCGCGCGAGGCCTGCCAGCAAGAGATGCTCAGGCGTCCACGACGCCTCGTCTGCGCCGGGGATCACGCCACCGCCGCGGTCGCTCCACGCGTCCCACGTCTCGTCGAGCGAGACGGCGTAGTCGAAGGACCTCGCGCGCACGGACACGCGAGCAGGGTAGTTGGACATGCGTCGTCCGGGTCGTGACCTACGGTTGAGGCCCATGCAGCGGTTGCGGCCGTTGAACGAGCAGGAGTGCTATCTCCGGTGCTACGGCTGGGTGGGTGACGACGACGCGGTCAGGGTGCAGAGACCCGGTGCCGCGACGCCCGAGCAGACTGCGGTGCTGACGGAACGGATCCGCCTCGCCTTCGAGGCGCGCTTCGTCGAAGGCGAAGCCGAAGCCGCCTAACCGGGCTCGCGCCTCCCCCGATCCCGGCTAGATTCGCCGTCGCGGTGAGCGCGCTCCTTCGACGTCCAGCGCCGTGCCCGACGTGCTCGCGCCCGGGCTCGACGTGGTGTTGAGGAGTATTCGTCTTTACCTCGACCACGCTGAGCAGGGTCAGGCCGGCTTCTGGGCTGGTGCGAAGAAATCGGTGAGTGCCTCGGCGAGCGCCTCGGGATGGGTCAGGGGGGCGACGTGCCCGGCGCCGGGGATCTCGTGCACCCGTGCGTTGGGGACGCGGTCGGCGACGTACCGCGAGCTGGCGGTCAAGAAAGGCGTGGTGTCCGCCCCGTGTAGCACCAGCACCGGAGCTGAGATCGCGCCGAGCACGGCCGGATCATCAGGGGTTGGGCCTTCGTACTCCCCCCATTGCTGGAGGAGGTTGAGCAGGTTCGGGACGTAGCGTCCTGCCGCCTCGAAGTAGCCCGCGTCCTCGGCCATGGCGATCTCTTCGTCGTTGAAGGGCCAGCCAGCGAACGCGCGAGCCGCGGCCGCCAACCTGCCTTCGGCGGCCAGCTCGCCCATGCGGGCGGCGGCGGCGCCGAAAACCGCTTGCTCGTGCTCGTCCATCAGGCTCAGCACCCCAGGCTCAATGGGGGCAACTGCGTCGACCGCGTCGGACTGTGCCGCGGCCGCGGTGACTGCCAGGTAGGCGCCGCTCGACCAACCCACCAAACCGGTCGGTGCCTCGATGCTGTCAACGTAGGCGAGGATGTCGTCAACCATTCGACCGGGTCTGAGATCGGGGTGATCGCCGCTGAGGCCACGCCCCCGCAAGCTCAGCAGATGGCAGGTGAACCGGCCGGTCAGGTGCGGGAGCAGCGCCTGCCAGTCGGTGTCGCCATCGGCGAGCATGCCGTGCACGAACACCAGCGGGGATCCCTGGCCGTGCACGGTCCCACCGATGATGACGCCGTCGGTGGTGGTGACGTAGTGGGCGCGTTGGTTGCTCATGTGCTCCTCCTAGCGCCTCCTGCGGTCATCGGGCAAAGACGAGACGCTTCATCTCGATCGTTGCGGGTCGCCCCGTCGCCGTACAAGCGCAAGCGCGGTCAGATCGGCCGCATCGCGTTCGGCCGCAGTTTGCGGCTAGACATCCGCATGTGACCACGCCCAGCGCGGTTCCCGACGTGCTCGCGCCCGGCCTCGATGTCGTCTTCTGTGGGATCAACCCAGGATTTCACTCCGACGCCAGGGCCGCCCACTTCGCAAATCCCCGCAACGATTTCTGGCGCTTGCTCCACGCCGCAACATTCACGCCGCGCCTCGTCGCCGCGTCCGAGCAGTTCGAGGTGCTCCGGTACGGGATCGGGATCACGAACGCCGCTCACCGCACGACGCGCGGCTCGTCCGACCTGCGCCGGGCCGACTTCGCAGGGAGCGCCGAGCGCCTGGAGCGGCTCGCGCTCGAGCTCCAGCCGCGGGCGATCGGCTTCGTCGGGAAGGAGGCGTATCGCGGGCCGTTCGGGGACCGGCCGGCGCACGGGCTCCAGGAGCGGCGGCTCGGCGAGACGCTCCTCTTCGTCCTCCCCTCCACGTCGCCGGCGAACGCCGCCGTGCCGTGGGAGGAGCGGCTGCGCTGGTTCCGGGCCCTGCGAAGGCTCGTCCTGTGAACCTCAGGCGCGGCGTCAGAGGGCTTGTCGTCGACAGTGCCGAGCAGATCGCCCTCGTCCGCTTCGACTTCCCGAATCGCACGGTCTGGGCAACGCCGGGCGGTGGCATCGAGCACGGCGAGAGCGACGAGGAGGCCCTGTGTCGCGAGCTCCGCGAGGAGCTCGGCCTCGAGCTGACCGAACGACTCGCCAAGCATGTCTGGGAGCGAACGCACGTCTTCCCGATGCCACGCTGGGACGGCCAGATCGAGCGGTTCTACCTCATCCGCGTCCCGCCCTTCGAGATCCGGCCCGTCCTCAGCCGCGAGGCCCTGCTCCAGGAGGGAGTCACCGACATCCGCTGGTGGCCGCTCGCCGAGGTCGGGGCCGCGCACGACGTCCTCTTCGCGCCGCGTCTGCTCCACGAGTACCTGGACCGGTTGCTCCGCGACGGGCCACCGAGCACGCCCCTCGACGTCGGGGTGTAGAGCAGGTTTCTCGCTGAAGCTCAGGCACCTGAAGCCAGCCGCCTTGTCGTCCGTCATGCTTCCGGGATGCGCGTCGTTGCTCTGCTGCGCGGCATCAACCTCGGACCGCACAAGCGCATCGCGATGCCGGCGCTGCGCGAGATCGTCGAGTCGCTCGGGCACACGGAGGTCGAGACGTACCTCCAGAGCGGGAACGTCGTCTTCAGGCCGAAGCCGAGAGCGCCCAAGGATCTTGCCGCGTCGCTGACAGCTGCGATCGCCGAGGCGACAGGGCTCGACGTCCCGGTCGTCGTCCGGACGGGGGAAGAGCTCGGGAAGGTCGTCGCCGCGAACCCCTACACGGTCGACGACCCCACGCGCGTTGTCGTCGCGTTCGTGGCGAACGAGATCGACCTCGGCGATCTCGCGCTCGGCGATCTCTCGGAGTACCTCCCCGACGAGCTCACGCTCCACGGCCGCGAGCTCTACCTCAGCCTCCCAAACGGCCAGGGGCGCTCGAAGCTCATGGAGGCGCTCACCAAGCGCCGACTCCCCACGACTCTGACGGTGCGGAACTGGCGCACGGTCGCGGCGCTGGCCGAGATGACCTCGGGGGACTGACCCCTGTTCAGCCCCTCCAGCTGTTGGTGATGGGCGTTCGCCAGTCGCGGCCGAAGGCCCGCGGGCGGAGCTTGACCCCCGGTGCCGCCTGGCGCCGCTTGTACTCGGCGCGGTCGACAAGCGACAGCGTCATGGCCACGACCTCCGGGTCGAACTTCTGCTCGAGCTCCTCTCGCGAGCGGTCGAGCTCGACGTACGCCTCGAGGATCGGGTCGAGGATCTCGTACGGCGGCAGCGACTGGTCGTCGCGCTGGTCGGCGCGGAGCTCTGCGCTCGGCGGCCGCTCGATCGTCGACACCGGTATCAGCTCACGGCCCGCGCGCTCGTTCAGGTAGCGCGACAGCCTGAAGACGTCGAGCTTGTACACGTCCTTGAGGAGCGCGAACCCACCGACCATGTCGCCGTAGATCGTCGCGTAGCCCACGGCCATCTCGGACTTGTTCCCCGTCGCGACCACGAGCCAGCCGTGCGTGTTCGAGAACGCCATCAGGATCGTCGCGCGGATGCGCGCCTGGAGGTTCTCCGCGGCGAGGCCCTCGACACCTCCGAGCGCGTCGTGGTAGGCGCCGACGACCGACTCGATGGGGATCTCGCGGAAGTCGACGCCGAGGTTCTCGCTCACCTCGCGTGCGTCGTCGCGCGTCTCCTCCACGTTGAAGCGCGACGGCATCGAGACGGTGTGCACGCGGCCAGGGCCGAGCGCGTCGGCGGCGACCGCGGCCGTGAGCGCCGAGTCGATGCCCCCCGAGATCGAGATCAGGACATCGTCGAAGCCGTTCTTGTCGACGTAGTCGCGCAGTCCGAGCCCGAGCGCTAGCCGCAGTTGCTCGAGCTCCGAGGCGAACACCGTCACGCTTGCGGCGATCGGCTCCTCTTGCTCGCGCGCCGGCGGCAGCTCGAGCGTCGTCGTGGTCGTCGGCGCGGTGCGCGAGCGCTCGAGCTCGCGGCGCCGCACGTCGCGCAGCCGTTGCCCGATCGCCTCGTTCGGATCGAGGTCGACGACGAGCAGCGCCTCCTCGAACCCCGGCGCCCGAGCTACCACCTCGCCCTCGTCGTCGAGCACGACCGAGTGGCCGTCGAAGACGAGCTCGTCCTGGCCTCCCACGAGGTTGCAGAACGCGAAGTAGGCGGCGTTGTCGCGGGCTCGAGTGACGAGCATCTCCTCGCGGTCCTCCGCCTTGCCGCTGTGGTACGGCGACGCCGAGAGGTTGACGAGGAGCGTCGCGCCGGCGAGCGCCAGGTCGGTGGCGGGCGGGCCCGGCTGCCAGACGTCCTCGCAGATCGTGGGGCCGACGACGACCTCGCCGAACCGAAGCAGCAGTAGGTCGCGCCCGGCAGCGAAGTAGCGGTGCTCGTCGAAGACGCCGTAGTTGGGCAGGAAGTGCTTGCGGTAGATGCCCCGCACGCCGCCGTCTGCGCACACGAAGGCGGCGTTCGCGAGGTCCCGGTCGAACGCCGGCCCGCCGACGAGCGCCACGATCCCGTCGCAGCCGCGCGCCACCTCGTCGACCGCCTCGCGCGCCGCGCGGACGAACCCGGGCCGCAGCAGCAGATCCTCGGGCGGGTACCCGGTCACCACGAGCTCCGGCAGGACGACCAGATCCGCGGAGGCGCGCTTGGCCTCCGCGATCGCCCCGGCGATCCGTTCGACGTTGCCGTCGAGGTCGCCGACGACGACGTTCAGCTGCGCGAGCGCGATTCGCATCGTGGCATCCTCGCCGCCGGAGTGGGAAGCGCGCTCGGACGAGGTTTTCGACTCACAGTCACAAACATCACTCTACCGGGATGGCAGATGCCACGGTCACGATCGACCGCCGCTACCGGGGGCCGCTCACCTCGGCCAACGGCGGCTACGCGGCGGGGCTGCTCGGCTCGCGCCTCGGCGACGCGGCCGAGGTGACGCTCCGGCTCCCGCCGCCGCTCGAGCGACCGTTGACGGTGCGGCGCGACGGCGATCGGCTGCTGCTCGAGGACGGCGACGCCCTCGTTGCCGAGGCGGTCCCCGGCGACCCGGGCATGTCGGCCCCCGCCCCGCCGAGCCCCGAGGAGGCCGAGGCTGCCGCCGCCGGTGTCGGCGCCTGGGGACCGCCGGCGTTCGCCGAGTGCTTCGTCTGCGGGACGCGCGACGACGGCAGTGGCCTCCACATCCACCCAGGCCCGATCCCCGGCCGCCACGGCCTCGTCGCGACGACCTGGGTGGCACGCGACGTCGCACCCGAGGTCGTCTGGGCGGCGATCGACTGCCCCGGTGCATACGCAGCGTGCGATCCCGGCCGTGGGGAGGTCGTCCTTGGGCAGATGACCGCGCGTGTCGCGCGAATGCCCGAGGAGGGCGAGCGGTGCGTCGTCGTCGGCTGGCGCCTCGGCGAGGACGGGCGGAAGCTCTTCGCCGGGACGGCGCTCTACGGCGCCACGGGTGAGGTGCTCGCCGTCGCCCGCCAGGTGTGGATCCTGCCGCGGTAGAGGCTTGATGCGAAATCCGAGCACGCACGGATGGTGGCCTGCACACGGCGCATCGCGGCCGTCTCGCTCGACATCCAGGCAACCAGCCTGCACGCCGATCGAGCCGACCACGCTGCTTGGTGCAGGCCATCCCCGCACGCACTCCGATTTCGCATCAAGCCTCTAGCCGTTCCAGACGCGGAGCACCGGCGTCTCGCGCTCGTAACCGAGCACCGAGACGGATCCCGTGTCGAGGCGGAACAGGCGGCCGTCGCTTCCGTCGAGGCCGAGCCAGCGCGCGGCCAGGACCCGCAGAGCATGGCCGTGACCGAAGAGCAGCGTGTCGCCTCGCGTTGCCCGAGCCCGTGTCAGGACGCGGTCCGCGCGCACGGAAACGTCCTCGGCCGTCTCTCCACCGGGGGTCGGGTGCGTCCAGACGGTCCATCCCGGGACGGACTCGCGAATCTGCGCCGTGCTGATCCCCTCGTAGCGTCCGTAGTCCCATTCGACGAGGTCTTCGTCGACCAGGGCATCCGCGAAGCCGGCGAGCTCGGCAGTCCGCCGTGCCCGTGCGCGGGGGCTCGTCAGGACGAGCGAGAACGACCGTCCGGCGAGGCGCTCGGCGATCTCGCGCGCCGCCTCGACGCCGCGCTGGGTCAGGGAGACGTCGGTGAACGACGTATGGCGCCAGTCGCGGCTCCAGGACGTCTCGCCGTGACGGACGAGCCACGTCTCGGACGTCGGCTCGTGCATCGTCCGCTCAGCGCGACGTGAGAGCGACGAGAATGCCGCCGTCCTCGTCGTATGCCGGGAAGAGATCGACGAGCACCGGCTTGACGAGGCCCGCCCGGGTCCTCACCTCCAGGGCCTGACCCATCCGGCGGACGCCCCACTCGCGCACGAGATCGATGGCGCCGCTGTCGGAGAGCGCGAGCGCCGCGGACACGTCGCGCCCGATCAGGTCGGCCTCGCGGTAGCCCGTCAGCTCGAAGACCCCACGACCGACGGCCAGCACCCGCGCGTCGCGGTCGCAGACCACGAATCCGGTGGAGGGCGCGGGGTAGTAGTCCTCCAGCAACTGGAACAGGAACCCGAAACCGCAGTTGCGGCACTGGGGTGTGTTGCTCGTGAACCCCTCGTAGCCGTCGACGTCGACGGACCGCGTGCGACAGTTCGGGCAGATGAAGACGGGCATCATGCGATCGTACGGGTCCCGATGTTGCACCTGCGTAACGGTCGGTCTCGCGAGCAAGAGTTAGTGTGTGCTAACGTAGCGTCCACTAACAACGATCGAGGTGATGCGCGTGCGGGCACGGCTGGTGACCGAGGAGAACAAGAAGTGGTGGACGCTCGCCGCGGTGTCGTTCGGGCTGTTCATGATCATGCTCGACAACACCGTCGTGAACGTCGCGCTGCCGTCGATCCAGCGGGACCTCGGCGTCGGCCTCTCGGAGCTCGAGTGGATCGTGAGCGGCTACGCCCTCAGCTTCGCTGCGCTGATGCTAGTCGGCGGGAAGCTCGCCGACGCCTACGGCCGCCGCGCCCTCTTCGTCATCGGAATCGCGGTCTTCACCCTTGCGTCGCTCGCCTGCGGGCTGTCCACGAGCGGCGAGATGCTGATCGCCGCGCGGGTCGCCCAGGGTGCGGGCGCGGCGCTGATGAACCCGGCCACGCTCTCGATCATCGCCGCCACGTTCCCGCCCAGGCAGCGCGGAACCGCGATCGGGATCTGGGCGGGCGTCTCGGCGCTCGCGCTCGCGATCGGCCCGCTCGTCGGTGGCCTGCTCAGCGACCATGCGAGCTGGCACTGGATCTTCTTCATCAACGTGCCGGTCGGGATCGTCGGCATCGCGGCGAGCTTCCTTCTCATCGACGAGTCGCGCGACCCGACCCACGAGCGACTCGACCTGCCCGGGCTCGCGACGTCGGCAATCGGGCTCTTTGCGCTGACGTACGGCCTGATCGAGGCGAACACCTACGGTTGGGGCTCGCCGCGGATCGTCGGCGTCTTCGTCGTGGCCGCGGTGTCGCTCGTCGCGTTCGTCCTGCTCGAGCGGCACCAGCGGGCACCGATGCTCGATCTCTCGCTGTTCCGCAACCGGACGTACGTCGGCGCCAATCTCGTCGTGCTGCTGGTCGCGCTCGCGATGTTCGGGGTCTTCTTCTTCGTCTCGCTCTACATGCAGAACGTCCTCGGGTTCTCCGCGGTCGAGGCTGGGGCGTCGTTCCTGCCGATGACGGTCCTGATCATCCTCGTCGCGCCGTGGGCGGGACGCCTGTCGGACCGCTGGGGCTCGCGCGGCCTCATGACCGCGGGCATGCTCCTCGTCGCCGGCCAGCTCGTCTACTTCAGCATGCTCGGCAGCGAGGCGACGTTCTGGACGCTGCTGCCCGGTCTCCTGCTCGGCGGTTTTGGGATGGCGATGACGATGACGCCGAGCGCGGCGGCAGCGACGCGCTCGGTCCCCGTCGCAAAGGCGGGGGTCGGCTCGGCGGTCCTGAACGCCTTCCGGCAGGTCGGCGGCTCGATCGGGATCGCCCTGATGGGCGCGATCATGGCGGCGCAGCTCACCGATCCGCCGTCGGTCGACTCCTTCATGCGGGGCTTCGAGCGCTCGCTGCTCGTCGCTGCGGGGATCGCACTCGCCGGAGCGGCGGTCGCCGCCTGGCTCATCAGGCCACACGACATGGCGGAAGGCGCCGACGAGCGGCAGCCCGTCGCGGCCGAGGCGCTGTGAGCGAGGCCCGCCAGGCCACCCGGCGCCTCCCGGCGCAGGAGCGTCGCCAGGCCATCGTCACGGCGGCACTGCGGGTCTTCACATCGACGAGCTACGCGGGCGCGACGACGGCCGAGATCGCGCGCGAAGCCGGTATCACGGAGCCGGTCCTGTATCGGCACTTCGCGTCGAAGCGCGACCTCTGGCTCGCGTGCCTCGACGCGGCATGGGACGAGACGCGCGCGATGCTCGAGACGAAGATCGCGATGTTCGCTCGGGAACACGCCGAACGGCACGCACTCGCCGTGGCGGAGCCCGACGATGCCGAACCTCTGGATCCAGGGTCTCACGGAAGCGGGGGAGGATCCTGTCGTCCGCCGCGCGATCCGCCGGCACATGCGCGAGGTGCACGATTTCGTCGCCGACCAGGTCCGGCAGGGGCAGTCGCACGGCGCCGTGCCCCTCGACCGCGACGCCGACGCCGAGGCGTGGGTGTTCATCGGCGGCGGCCTGCTCCGCTCGGTCGCCGACCGGCTGGGGGGCGTGCTGACAGCGAGCGACCTCGAGGCGATCTCGCGCGAGCGCATGCGCTGGCTGACGGGCGCGTAGTCGCTCGAGACGCCGCGAGGTCGGCGCGAAGTCGGCACGAAATCGACACGAGCTCGTGACGCTTCTGCGGGTCGATTGCCGCTAGCGTGACATCAGGGACACGGGAGTGCCCCTGGGGGAGGTTGGGGCTGTCGCCCGGGTGCTCAGAACGGGATTCGCAGCAGCCAGAACGCGAGCATCCCGACGGTGATCGCCAGGCCGAGGTTCCGCGTCCGCCACGCGGTCAGTGCCGCGAGTGCCGCCGCAGCCAGGCGGATCCCGCCCTCGCCGAGCGGGCCCTCGAGTGAGGGGGTCACGAGCGCGGCGAAGACGGCGATCGGCACGAAGTGGAGGAACCGCACCCAGAAGGGTGGCAGGTCGGCCCGCAGCGCGACGCCGGCGTAACGCGACCCGAACGTCACCGCGACCATTCCGGCGAGGATGAGCCAGAACGTCATGCGACCTCGCGCACTGCGTCGTCGAGCCGCCGCGCGGGCGTCGGGCGTCCGCGGGTCAGCCATGCGCCGAGCAGGCTGCCCGTGACGCCCGCGAGGATGATGGGAAGCCCTCCCGGCAGCACCTGGGTGAGGACGTACGCGACAACGCCGGATGCGACCGCGACCGCGAGCTCGACGCGCGTGCGAAGCAGCGGCACGAGCAGAGCGACGAACGCGAGCGGGAAGACGAGGTCGACGCCGAGCCGCTCGGGGTCGGGGATCGCTGCGCCGAGGAGCGCTCCGACGAGCGTCGCGGCGTTCCACGTCAGGAAGAGGCTGAGCTCGGCGCCGAGGAGGAACTCGAACGACCGCTCGCGTCGAGCGGCAACGACGCCGTATGCCTCGTCGGTCAGGAAGTACGCGGCCGTGGGCCGCCGCCAGCCGGGCAGTGGAATGCTCCGGCCGAGCGACAACCCGTAGAGGACGTGGCGGACGTTCAGCAGGAACGTCGTGAGGACGATCTCTATCGCTGCGGCGCCTGCCCCGAACAGCCCCGCTGCGCTCACCTGCGCGCTCCCGGCGAACACGAGCGCGGAGAGCGCCTGGGTCTCGAGGACGGAGAGTCCGGCATCGCGCGCGATCACGGCATAGGCGATGCCGAACGGCGCGACTCCCAGCCAGATCGGCACCATCGCCGCGAACCCGGCCGCAAACGGACCACGCAGGCCTCCGACCGACCCCATCTTCCGATCCTAGGCGGCGTTGTGCGTGGGACTGTGACGGGCCGCCCGCGCCGAGGCGAGGGCGGCCAGATGTTACGGCGTCCGGGGTGGAGCGCTGTCGGCTGCTGCCGTCGCGTCGGCGATGTCGTCGTCCTTGCCGTCGAGCGAATCGAGCGTGTCCTTCGCCTTGTCGGCCCCTGTGTCGATGTGCTCCGAGTGCTTGCCGCCGGTCTTCTCGTCGGCAACGTCGGCCGCCTTGTCGATTCCACTGCCGATCTTCTCACCGTGGTCGTCGACGGCGGTCGTCGTCTCGCCCTTGAACTTGCTCAGCAATCCGTCGAGGAATCCCATGCTCGTCTCCTTCGTGGCTGACCGGCTGATCACCAGCCTAGTACGTGCGCGTATCGTGCGGCAGATGCGGGGTGCAGTCGTCGCGTGCGTTGCGGCCCTGGTCGCCGCGTCCTTCGTCGGCACTGCGGACGCCGATGCGCCGGCGTCGAAGAGGATCGTCCGTGCCTGGAGCGCGCGTCTCAACGCCTACGACAACGCCGGCGTCGCACGTCTGTTCGCGCGGCCGGCGGTCTTCGTCCAGGGAGGCGCCGCGCTCCGCCTCGCGACGTCTCCGGACATCGCTCTGTGGCATCGGCTGCTCCCGTGCGCGGGCAGGATCGTCTCGATCACGGTGAGGGGCGAGTACGCCACCGCCGTCTTTGTCCTCGCGAACGGCAAGAACAGACGCTGCGACGCCGCGGGTGTGAAAGCCGCAGCGGTCTTCCGGATCCGGAATGGCAAGATCGTCAGCTGGGCCCAGATCGAGGTGCCGGCGGAGACGGGCCCGAGCGCATAAATCGCTCGCACCGAGTTCGACGGTTGACGTGCTTCGGCGCGGAAGGGGCGCGAATCAGCGCCTGGTTCGCTGCGCGATCTGGGCGTCGGGCGGCCGGAGCATCGTGTAGAGCAGCAGCCCGATGAACGGGAGGATCAGCATGATGATCGCCCAGGCCGCTTTTGCGGAGACGGTCAGGTCACCCCGACGGACGACGTCGACGACGGCCCGCACCCACAGGACGAGGAAGAGAATCACGACGGCCGCGACGAGGATCCGCACAACCGACGACCCTATACGTATCCCCGGCCTGTCGCCCCGTCGAGAAGCAGCACGAATGCGCTCCTCGCAGACCCGGTGGCCCGCCGGCGCGAGCCGGCTGCTCGAGAAGCTGGAGGCGGCCGCTCCGAACTACCGGGCCCGCTCGTAGATCAGGACCAGCACGCCGTCCGGGCCAACCGGCTTCGCCTCGGCGAGCCGCCAGTCAGACTTCTCGTCGGTCTCGCCGAACAGGCGCCGTCCAGTGCCGAGGACGACGGGGAAGACCATCAGGTGCAGCTCGTCGATGACGTCGTTCTCGAACAGCGCCTGCACGAGGCGGAGGCTCCCGGGGACCTGAATGATCCCTTCGATCTCGGCTTTGAGCTTCGAGGCTGCCTCCACGGCGTCGCCCTTGAGGACCGTTGTGTTGTTCCACTCTGGGCTCTCGAGGGTCGAGGAGACGACGTACTTGGGCATGCTGTTGAACTTGTCCGCGAACTCGCCCTCCCGTGAGGGCCAGGCGCCGGCGAAGCTCTCGTACGTGATCCGCCCGATCAAGAGCGCCTCGCTCTCGAGTGTCTCCTGAAGCTTGAACTGGTTCCCGTCCTCCCCGCGATCGAACGCGAAGCTCCAACCCGGGTACTTGAAGTCTTCGCCGCCGGGCGCCTGCATCACGCCGTCGAGCGACATGAACTCGGTCACCACCAACCTGCCCATCTGGCACTCCTTCGCTGTCGCTGTCGCTGTCGTGTCTTGGACACGGTTGTAGCCCGGAACTCATCGCTCGTGAGTGCTTCAGCAGCCGGCCGCGCGTCTCGCCGGTCGCCCGCGACGAGCGGAGATCTGTCGTCGGCTTCCGCTGATGAAGCAGTTGCGCGACGCGACGCGTGCTCCGCACGTAGTCGGGGGATTGCGGCATGGATAGAGGGGTAGCGCGGCTGCCACAAAATGAAACGCCCCCGGCTGCGGCTTCCGGGGGCGTTTCGATGAGGCGACCCCACCTGGGGGCGTCGGGCGGAGCTCGTGACTCTGCGGCCCAGTCACGTTGTTCTCCGTTCCGCCGCCGATCCCGTCGGTGCGCCCCTGGCATCGCTCCTGGCGTCTGGAGCGCTGCCGTGGTTGCCTGACTGTAGGGGCCGTGTCCGGAAAAGTCAAGTAGCTCGGTCAAGTGATCCGAGGTATGCTTCGCTTCACAGTGCATGCCTGTTCAGGACAGCGTGTTCACCCGATCGGGGGAGAGCGTGAAAAGTGGGCCGCGACTTGAGTGACAGCGGGATGGATCGTCAGGCCGTTCGTTCCCGGCACGCGCCTCGCGCGGGAAGCCCCGGAGTGGGAGAGCGGCTGCGCGCGCTCCGCGTCGCTGCGGGCCTGACGCAGACCCAGCTCGCGGGCGAGCGTTTCTCGAAGGAGTACGTCTCCCAGATCGAGCGAGGCAAGACGCGGCCGACCGACGAGACAGTTGCCTGGCTGGCCGAGCAGCTCGCTGTCGACGCGCAGTACCTCGCCCACGGGATCTCGACCGACGTGCGCCACCGGGTCGAGGTCCAGCTCGAGCGTGCCGAGGCGTTGTCCGAGGCACATCGCGACCAGGAGGCGGTCGACGCGTTCCGCGAGGTCCGCGCCTCCGTCGCGCAGCTCGGCTCTCCCGAGCTCGAGCTGCGGGCGCTTGCGGGCGAGGGCTGGGCATTGCAGGAGCTCGGCGCATCGCGTGAGGCGATCGAGGTCCTCCAGGCCGCCCGCGAGCTCACGGAGCTCCCTGCGTTCGCCGACATCGATCGCGCCGACGTGTTGTTCCGGCTCGGGTGCTGTCGGTATCGGATCTCCAGCATTCCCTCTGCGATCGCGCTGTTCGACGAGGCGCTCGAGCTCGCCGAGCGGTCCGATCTGCCGAGCGACTTGCTCCGCGCTCGGATCCTCGCGTGGCGCTCCCGTTGTCGTCGCCGACAGACGGACTACGAGGCCGCGCGAGAGGACGTCGAGCGTGCGATCGAGCTCGCGCAGGCGATGGACGACCCGCGGGTCGTCGCAGGAACGTACTTTCAGGCCTCGCTCGTCGCCGAGAAGATGGGCCACTGGGTGCTCGCCCGCCAGTACGCACAGCAGGCGAAGGCGATCTACCAGGAGCTGAACGACGAGCGCAACACCGGCCGTCTGATGCTCAACCTCGGCGGGCTTCAGCTCCTGCTCGGGCACCCCGAGCAGGCAATCGATCATCTCACGGCGTCGTTCGCCCTCGCCGTCGAGTCCGGCTCGCAGCCGGACGCCGCGCAGGCCCTGGGCAGCCTGGCGGCCGTGCACGAGCACGTCGGCAACCACGAGGCGGCCGACGAGCATGCGCGCAAGGCGCTCGCGCTTCTCGAGGGTCGCGAGGACTTCCTCGACGAGATCGGCCAGTCGAACCTCGTGCTGGGTCGCTCGCTGTTGGAACGGGACCGTCTCGACGAGGCGGAGGAATGTTTCCGGGCTGCGGATCGAGCCTTCGAGCAGATGGAATCGATCGGGCACCGGACAGGGGCGTGGGTGGCGCTGGGTGATCTGGCGGAACGTCGTGGGGACGTCCGTGAGGCGGCGAGGTGGTACCGCAATGCCGCCGAAGCACTTTCCGTCGTCCGCTTCTGAGAAAGGAGGACAGAGGTGAGCAGAGCTCGACTGACTCTTGCACTCCTGAACCTCGCGCTGCTTTCGGCGTGGGTCGGGCAGTTCCGCCTTCCAGGCACCCGCACGTTCTCGGACGGCGACTAGCGGCCCTCCTCCCTGCGGCTACAGTGGGCGTGTGAGGCGTTCGGCCGCAGCGTGGCTCCTGGCCGGCGTGCTCAGCGCGGCGGCCGCGGGCTGCGGGGGCTCGGGCTCGGATGGCGCCGACGGCGCCTCCGAGACGACGACCGCTCCAGCGTCGAAGTCGCTGGAGGCGCTCTGGCGTGCGCCCGGCGAGGACGTGGCGGTCGTGGCCGGCACGTCCGACCATCGCGTCGGCGAGAACCGCGTCTCGTTCCTCGTCGTCGACAAGCAGGGACGGCTGATCGAGCGGCCGACGGCGCGCGTGTGGTTGTCGCGCGGCTTGCGGCAGGCCCCGTTCCAGGAGACGACCGCGCGACTGGAGCCGATCGGCGTTCCCGGAGGCGACACGGCCGACGTCGGCGGCATCTACGTCACGTCGATCAGGACGCCGACGCCGGGCAAGTACTGGCTCCTGGCCGAGCCGGTCGGCGGGCAGAAGATCCAGGCGCTCGGCAACGTCGTCGTGGGACGGAAGAGCACGGCGCCGTCGGTCGGCGATCGCGCCATCCCGTCGAAGACGCCGACCCTCGCATCGACCGGCGGCAACATGACCGAGCTGACGACGTCACGGCGACCCGACCGGGCGCTGTACCGGACCTCGGTCGCGGAGGCGCTCGCGGCGAAGGCGCCGTTCGTGGTCACGTTCGCGACGCCGCAGTACTGCCAGACGCGCACCTGCGGGCCGGGCGTCGACGTGGTCTCCGCCGTCCGGAAGCGGGAGCCGGCGTCCAGCGACGTTCGCTTCATCCACGTCGAGATCTACGAGGACAACGATCCGGCGAAGGGCGTGAACCGCTGGGTGAAGGAATGGCGCCTGCCGACCGAGCCGTTCACCTTCGTCGTCGACCGACGGGGCGCGATCCGCACGAAGTTCGAGGGCGCGTTCTCCGCCGACGAGCTCGATCGCGCGGTTCGCGCCGTGCGATAGCCGCGAGGGCCGGAGCGCTCGACCGCTACAGCGTGGCGCCCTCGAGGTGGAGCCGGCGTCCGCGATCGAACGCGGGCATTCCCTCGTCGGGCCAGTAGACCGCGTACACGTAGCTGACCAGGCGGCGTGCGGCCCGGGCGGCGATCGTCTCGCCGAGGGGATGTCCGTCGGCGACCGCGAGCACGAAGTACGAGAAGCCGCGGCCCGACCAGTCGGCGGTAACACGCTGGACCAGGGCGTCGGCCGTCGAGCGGTCGTCGTCGGTCGCACTCAGGAACGCTCCGTACAGGAGTCGGAGCTCCGTGCCCGCGCGAGGCAGCCCGGGAACGCCGCGCAGGGCGGCGTACACGTTGTAGAGCGGGCGTGTCGCGGCGACTCCGCGGCCGTACGACGACACCACGGTCTGCTTGAAGCCCGACTGGTCCCACGCTCCGAGCGTTCCCACGACGCGGCCGCGATCGCGCACGACGTACAGGTCCGCCGGCGAGAAGTCCGGCAGGAGCCCGGAACGTCCGGTGAGCTCGTCGCGCTCGTACCTCGGGGCGAACTGGTGCCTCCGGTTCCACGCGTCCAGGCAGGCGTGCGCGTCCTCGAGGCGCTCGGCCCCGACGGGCTCCGCCGGCGACGAACGGTCTCCGCGGCGCCGGTGGAGCGGCAGCAGGTACGTGATCAGCGTGCCGACTCGCTCGTACGTGGGGAGCGAGCCGCGTCCGCTCGTGAGGAGCGCGACCGCCTCCGCGTTCTCCTCCAGGATGGTCGTCACGTAGAAGGGCGTTTGCCCGTCGCCGTGGAGCGCTCGAAGGTAGCGGTAGCCGCGCGCGAGCCCCGTGCCCTTTCGCCACTCGGCTGCGCCGCGGAGATTGCTGAGGTACCCGACCACAGCTGCGCTGCCGTCGACGTACGCGGCGCGGATGCCGCGCTCTCCGAGGCCGACCACCTTGTCGGCGTCCACGTCTCGGCAGACCATGGTCTGGCTCTCGCGGTTGCCCGCCCGAGCGGCGCGGAAGAAGCTCGGCTCGCGGAGAAACGCCAGCGAGATGTCCCCCGGCATTGCCGTCCGCCGGAGCAGTTCCCGCAGGGCCGCGTCGTCTTCAGGGCCGCCGAGGCCGAACTCGAGCGTCACACGCGCGCGACCGGACGGCGCTCCCGGAGGGGAACCGGCCGGGACGGCTCGTTGCCGAGCGGCAACCCGTCCTTCTGGTCGATCTCCTTGCGCAGCAGCAGGTTGATCCCGAGCGCGGCCGCGGCCTTCTTCGGCGGCCAGCCGTTCCCCCGGTGGAGGAGGCGCTTGCCGATCGAGGGGAAGCTGTAGAACCTCCGGCGCGCGCGAAGGCAGAGGTCGTGCAGTTCCTCACCGGTCATCGTCCTGGGCGTGAAGGAGATGTCGCCGTAGCGGTAGGACGGCGACAGCCACCACTCCGGGTCGGTCAGGCGACCCTCCTCCAGCAGCTCCTGATGGAGCGGCGTCCCGGGGAAGGGCAGCAGGTGGTTGAAGGCGCCCATGCCGAGGCCGAGCTCGATCGCGGCGTCGACGGTGCGCATGCCGTCCTCCGCCGTCTCGAGGTCGTAGCCGAAGATGAACGTGCCGTAGATCGAGATCCCGTGCTCGTGGATCCGCCTGACGAGATCGGGATAGTCGCCGAGGACGGTGTTCACCTTCTTCCGCATCAGGAGGAGGGTGTCGGCGTTCAGCGACTCGAATCCGATCAGCATGCCGATGCAGCCGCTTTCGGCCATCAGCGAGAGGAGCTTCTCGTCGCGGGCCATCGTCAGCGTTCCCTGGCCGACCCACTTGAGTCCGAGCGGGATCAGCTCCCTGCAGAGCTCTCGGGCGCGCTTGTGGTTCGAGACGAAGTTGTCGTCGACGAAGAAGACGGTCCGATTCTCCAGTGTCTCGATCTCGGCCACGATGCTCTCGACCGGCCGCGGGAGGAAGGTCGAGCCGGTCACCGCCGCGATCGAGCAGAAGTTGCAGTGCAGCGGGCACCCGCGGCCGGTCTCGACGCAGCTCAGCTTGAAGTACGGCTTGCCGGCGAAGAGGTCCCGCCGCGGCAACCCGAACGAGTACGGCTCGCTGCGATCCTGGACGTAGCGCGGCTCGAGCTCGCCGCGCTCGGCGTCGCGGAGGACGCGCTCCCAGAGCGGCTCGGCGTATCCGACGAGGATGCTGTCCGCGTACCGCGCGGCCTCGTCCGGCACCAGCATCACGTGGTAGCCGCCGAGGATCGTCTTGACCCCGCGCCGGTGGTACTCGGCCGCGATCTCGTACGCCCGCTTGGCGGTGTAGGTCTCGACCGCGATCCCGACGAGGTCGGTGGGGTCGTCGAAGTCGATCGGCTCGATCCGCTCGTCGAAGTACGCCACCTCGACGTCGGGCGGCGTGATCCCGGCAAGCGTCGCCATCGGCAGCGGCTCCATCTGCCAGGTGTGCACGTACTCGTCGGCGTGCTTGCGGCCGATGTGCGGCGTGACGAGCGTGAGCTTCACGCGACCTCCACCGCGGCCCACGGCTCGACCTCGCAGGGGACGGGGACGTAGTCGGGCAGGAGCCGCGCGTACTTCGTGTAGCCGAGGTTCGCGAGGATCGAGGTCTTGAGCACCAGCGGCGTGCGCGAGGCGCCCGAGCGGCTGACCCGCCGTACGATCGACCGCGGCCCGTAGACCTGCCGCCACGCCCAGCGGGTGCCCTCCTGGAGCTCGTCGACGCTCATCCGCTTCGGCTGGAAGACGACGTTCTGGCCGCCGTACAGCCGCCAATCATCGGAGATCAGCCGTCCTTCCCGTTCCAGCTGCTTGTAGAGCGGCGTGCCGGGGAACGGCGTCGCGATCGCGAAGCGCGGAAGGTCGATCGCCGCGCGGTCGACGAACTCGACCGTTCGCTCGAAGATCGTGGCGTCGTCGCCGTCGAGGCCGAAGACGAAGCAGCCGTTGATCGCGATGCCGTGGTCGTGGAGCTTCTTGATCGCCTCGATGTAGCGGGCGGGCTTGCTCCACGCCTTGCGCATGTGCTTGATGCTCTCGCCCGAGACCGACTCGAGCCCGATCAGAAGCCCCCGGCAGCCGCTCGCGACGGCGAGCCGCAGCAGCTCGGGATCGTCGACGATCTTGATCGTCGCGAGCCCGCCCCAGCGCTTCTCGAGCGGGATCAGGGCGCGATAGAGCTCCTTGATGTAGACCGGGTCCTCGATCGGGCTGAGGTCGAGGAAGAGGAACGTGTCGCCCGGGAGCCGCTCGATCTCCCGAATCACCTCGGCCACCGGCCGGTGCAGGTAGCGCGGCCAGGCGACCGGGACGACGCAGAAGTTGCAGCGGTAGGGGCAGCCGCGTACCGCCTGAACGGTGTTGAGCGTGATGTACCCGCGCTTCTTGAGGAGGTCGCGCCGGGGCTCCGGGACATTCTCGAAGCGGTAGCCCGGGGACTCCGAGTAGCGGGCCTGCATCCGGTCGAGGGCGAAGTCGCGGAGCAGTTGCGGCCAGGATTCCTCCGCGTAGCCGACGACGATCGCGTCCCCGTGGGGCTGGGCGTCGTCGGGGACGAGGGTCGGGTGCACCCCGCCGATCACCGTCGTGACCCCTCGTGCGCGCAGCTCGGCGGAGAGCGCGTACACGGCGGGTGCGTTGGCGGTGATGCACGTGATCCCGACGATGTCGGCGTCGATCGCGGCCACGTCGAGCGGCTCGACGCCCTGGTCGATGATCCGGATCTCGGCGTCGAGCTCCTCCGGGACGAGCGCGGCGAGCGTTGTGAGCGTGAGCGGCGCGTAGCGAAGCGACTTCCCGAAGATGCCGCCGCGTCGGTACATCTCCGACTGCGGCATGATCAGTGCGATCTTCATCGCCACACCGCGCCCATTGTGACACCCTCGATCGTCGGCGAGACCCGGCCCGTCGCGGCGTGCGGCCACGCCGAGCGCCGGGCCTGCTTCGAGCTCCTCGACCGGCTGTTTCTCGGCGTGAGGTGGGACGAGTTCGTCCGCGATTTCGACGAGAAGGACGCGGTGATCCTCCTGCGCGACGCCGAGACAGGCACGATCGGCGGCTTCTCGACCGTGACCGAGCTCGAGCTCCCCGTGGCCGGCGAGCCCATCCCCGTCGTCTTCTCCGGCGACACTGCCGTCCTGCCGGAGTACCGCACGAGCCTCCGGCTCGGGCAGGAGCTGGTGCGGTACCTCCACGCCGCCTTCGAACGGCATCCGGATCGGCCGGTCTCGTACGTCCTGATCTCGAAGGGGTGGCGGACGTACAAGATCCTCCCATTCTTCTTCCGGGAGTTCTTTCCTCGCCACGACTCGGCAACGCCGCGCTTCGAGCGCGCGCTCATCGACGCGTTCGGCAAAGCGAGGTCTCCGGACCGCTACGTCGGCGGGGTGATCCGCGCAGCCGGCGACGTGGCGCAACGCGTGCGACCGGACGGCGTCGACGCGCTGCCGCTCCGGCTCGACCCGCACACGGCGTTCTTCCTTCGTGCCAACGAGGGCTACCTGGAAGGGGACGAGCTCGTCTGCGCGGCGCCGATCGAGCCCGCCAACTACACGGGTCGGCTGACGAGGCTGCTGGCTCCGGCCCTGCAGTCGACGTGAGGCTCCTGCTCGCGAACGCCGCGTGGATGTCGCACGCGGCGTTCGGCGCGCGTCGCTGGCGGCGGACGACGAGGCGCGTCGCGCAGAGTCAGGAACAGGTCCTGGAGCGCATCCTGCGGCCGAATGCGGGGACGGAGTTCGGCCGCGAGCACGGTGTCGGCGCCGTTCGCTCGGTCGAGGACTTCCGACGGCGGGTGCCGGTCCGGACCTACGACGAGCTCGCTCCGTGGATCGACCGCGTCGCGGGCGGCGAGCCGAACGTGCTGACCGCCGCGCCGGTGTCCCGCTTCGGGGTGACGAGCGGCTCGAGCGCGGCGTCGAAGCTCGTTCCGTACACGCGTGCGCTCCTCGAGGAGTTCCAGGCCGGTATTGCGCCGTGGGCGTTCTTCATGTTCCGCCGTCGGCCGCAGCTTCTTTCCGGAACGTCGTACTGGTCGATCACCCCCGTGGCGGCGAGGGAGACGCATACGCGTGGAGGCATCCCGGTCGGCTTCGAGGACGAGCGTCGCTACCTCGGCCGCGCCGGACGCTGGGTCGCGGAGACGGCGATGCCGATGCCGTCGGCCGTCTCCCGTGTCGAGGAGATCGACCGCTTCCGCTACGTCACGCTTCGGCTGCTGCTCGAGCAGGAATCTCTTGCCTGGGTATCGGTCTGGAACCCGACCTTCCTCACCTTGCTCATGGACCCGCTCGTCGGCTGGCACGAACGGCTGCTCGCCGATCTCGAGGCCGGCACCATCTCGGCCGACGGCGTGGCACCGGAGGTGCGCGCGCGCGCGAGAGCCAGACCCGCGCGGGCGCGAGCGCTGCGCGCCGTCTTCGCCGGACGGTTCGCGGAGCGGGAGCACCGTCTACGAGGCGGTGTGGCCGCGGCTGGCGCTGATCAGCTGCTGGGCCGACGCCGCCGCCGCCGAGGCCCTCCCCGTGCTGCGAAAGCAGTTCCCGAACGCCGCGATCCAGCGGAAGGGGCTCGTAGCGACCGAGGCGTTCGTCTCGTTCCCGCTGACCGACGACACGTCCGCGCTGTCGCTCGGCTCGCACTTCTTCGAGTTCTGCGAGACCGAGCCCGGCGACCGCATGCGGCTCGCCCACGAGCTCGAGCTCGGCCGGACGTACTCCGTCGTCGTCACGACGGGAGGCGGGCTGTACCGCTACCGGCTCGGCGATCTCGTCACCGTGGTCGGCTTCGAGGCCGGTTGCCCGCTGCTCCGCTTCGTCGGGCGAGACGGCGTCGTCGACCTGCGCGGCGAGAAGCTCAACGACGCGTTCGTACGCGAGAGCGTTCGGTCGGTGCTCGGGCGGCGGGGTCTCGAAGCAGTGTTCTGGCTCGTTGCGCCCTGCCGGGACGACGGCGATGCCGTGTCGTATGCCCTCTTTCTCGAGCTCGAGGCCGCGCGTGACCACTCCGCTCGGCTGGAAGGTATGGATGCAGAGCTCGACCACGAGCTTCGTCGCGGCTACCACTACGACTACTGCAGGCGGCTGGCGCAGCTCGGGCAGTGCCGCCTCTTCGCGATCGACTCGGGGGCGAACGCCTGGTCCCGCTACCTCGCGCGTCGAGTGGAGCTCGGGCAGCGCCTCGGTGACGTCAAGCCGGCCGCCCTCGACGGATTCGACGGCTGGCACCGACTTCTGCCTGGCCGCTTCGTCTAGACCGGCCGCGAGGCGTCCTGGACGGGCGTCCGGACGAGCAGCACGCTCACGACGAGCACCCAGAGCACGAAGAAGGGATGCGCTCCGAGCTCGGCGCGCGTCCCGTTGAAGACGAGCCCACAGACGAGCGCCGCGAGCCCGATCACCGCACCGGCCCATCCGACGACGGCGGGAAAGACGCCGGTGCGGAGGACGAGGACGAAGGTCGCAGCCAGCAGCCAGGCGAGTGCCATGCCGCCTGCGACGTACGCGAAGTGGGTCATGGTGAGCAGCGCCACGGCGACGCCCTCGTCCACCGCGCGGTCCGCCGTGAAGGCCACCCCGGCGAGGGCGACGTTGGCGACCATGCCCGCAGCGAGAAAGACGAGCCCGGAGCCGAACGCCACGGCCGAGAGGCGGCCGGTGCCGCCCTCCGCGCGGAGGAGCGCGCTGCGAAGCGTTCCGAGGAACCACACGAACGCGAACCCGGCCAGGAAGCGCAGCCACACGCCGACCAGGATCTGCTCGCGGTCGTCCGAGAAGAAGGAGCGGATCTCGTCAACCGGCGCATCCGCATCCGGGAGGACGCCCTGCACCGCGAGCGCCGCAAGGATCAGGACGGTGAATGCGATCCCCGCCAGGCCCGAGAGCCGCTCCCACTGCGTCTCCATCGCGCCTGATTCGGCCGGGTGTCGTCGACTCCTCGTCCAGATGGTCGTCGCGCCTGATCCACGACCGGTTGCGCGGCGCCGGTAGCCGTGAACGGCGCGCTCCTATGATCACGCCATGTCGCGCGTCCTCACGTCCCTGCCCGTCGGCGAGCGCGTGGGGATCGCATTCTCGGGTGGGCTCGACACGACCGTCGCGGTGGCCTGGATCCGGGAGAAGGGCGCGATCCCCTACGCCCTGACCGCAGACCTCGGCCAGGCCGACGAGCCGGACGTGACCGGCATCCCGGCCCGCGCGACGGAGGTCGGCGCGGAGGAGGCGATCCTCGTCGACTGCAAGCCGCAGCTCGTCCACGAAGGGCTCGTCGCGCTCCAGTGCGGCGCCTTCCACGTCTCCTCCGGCGGCAAGACGTACTTCAACACCACGCCGCTCGGGCGCGCCGTCACCGGGACGATGCTCGTTCAGGCGATGCACGAGCACGGCGTCGACGTGTGGGGCGACGGCTCGACCTACAAGGGGAACGACATCGAGCGGTTCTTCCGCTACGGCCTGCTCGCCAATCCGTCGCTCCGGATCTACAAGCCCTGGCTCGACCCGCTCTTCGTCGAGGAGCTCGGCGGCCGGCGGGAGATGAGCGAGTGGCTCGCCGACCGAGGGCTGCCGTACCGCGCGAGCGCGGAGAAGGCGTACTCGACCGACGCGAACATCTGGGGCGCCACACACGAGGCGAAGGAGCTCGAGCTTCTCGACCGGTCGTTGCACCTCGTCGAGCCGATCATGGGCGTCCGCCACTGGGACCAGGCGATCGCCATCGAGCCCGAGGTCGTGCGCGTCCGGTTCGAGGCGGGATGGCCGGTCGCCCTCAACGGGACGACGTTCGACGATCGCGTCGCACTTGTCGTCGAGGCGAACACGATCGGCGGCCGTCACGGGCTCGGAACCTCGGATCAGATCGAGAATCGGATCATCGAAGCGAAGAGCCGCGGGATCTACGAGGCGCCGGGGATGGCGCTCTTGCACCTCGCGTACGAGCGGCTGGTCAACGCGATCCACAACGAGGCGACGATCGACAACTACCGGACGAGCGGGCGGCGCCTCGGGAGGCTCTTGTACGAAGGCCGCTGGTTCGACCCACAGGCGCTGATGCTGCGTCAGAGCCTCCAGGCGTGGGTCGGCAGCGCGGTGACGGGCGAGGTCACGGTCGAGCTTCGTCGCGGCGACGACTACACGATCGTCGACACCGTCTCCGAGAACGCGACGTACCACCCCGAGCGGCTCTCGATGGAGCGGATCGAGGATGCCGCGTTCGGGCCGCTCGACCGGATCGGGCAGCTGACGCTGCGGCTGCTCGACATCGAGGACTCGCGCGACAAGCTCGCGCTCTATGGACGGCTCGGCCTGACCGGCGGCGACGCGACGCTTGGCGCGCTTGCCCCGCCTGCCGACGACTGACCGCGAGCCCTCGCCGCGCTCGCATGCTCTCCTCAGATGTGCGTGTCGCCGGCGCGCTCGATCACGACCACCGGCACGCGCGCGGCCGGGCTCAGGCGGAGCAGCGCGCGAACGAGCTCGGCACAGTCCTCGGGCTGGATCATCTCGCCGCCCTCGAGGCCCGTCCACGCGGTCATCGGCGTGTCGACGAAGCCCGGGCAGATCGCGGTCACGCGCACGCCCGCGTCGGTCTCCTCGCGGTCGAGCGAGCGCGTGAGGGAGATGAGCGCGGCCTTCGCGGCGCCGTAGCTTGCGAGCCCCGGGGTCGGGATCGTGCCCGCAATCGAGGCGAGGTTGACGACGTAGCCCTTCGCCTCGCGGAGCGCGGGCAACGCCTCGCGCGTGACGAGAAATGCGCCGCGCAGGTTGACCGACTGCTGGAGGTCGAACTGCTTCGTCTGCATGTCGCCGATCCGGCCGGCGACACCCACGCCCGCCGAGTTGACGAGCACGTCGAGCCCGCCGTGTGTCGTCGAGGTGCGCCGCCACGAGCCGCGCGCACTCTTCCTCGTGCCGGACGTCGACGGCGACGGTCGTCGCGCCGAGCTCGGCCGCCGCAGCCTCCAGCCGCTCCGGCTTGCGCGCGGCCAGCGTCAGCGCATGACCTTCCTCGTGGAGCATCCGCGCAATCGCGAGCCCGATCCCCGACGAGCCTCCGGTGACGAGCGCGCTCGGCATGGGGTGATCCTCTCATAGGACGGCCAGCCCGATGCGGGCTGCCTAGACTCCGAGCGTGAGCACCGTCGACGGCCTGACGAGCCTCGCAAAGGCGGGCGGCTGCGCCGCCAAGTACTCGGCCGCGCGCCTCGAGGAGCTGCTCGCCGGGATCGTGCCCGCCGAGGCCCACGACCTGCTCGTCGGCCTCGACCCTGCCGATGACGCCGCCGTCTATCGCCTGGACGATCAGACGGCGATCGTCTTCACCGTCGACTTCTTCCCGCCGGTGGTCGACGACGCCCGGGCCTTCGGGCGCATCGCGGCGACGAACGCCCTCAACGACGTGTTCGCCATGGGCGGGCGGCCGCTGCTCGCGCTCTCCGTCACGGCGTTCCCGGAGGAGCTGCCCGTGTCGGTGCTCGGGGACGTGCTCGCCGGCGCCGCCGAGGCGACCCGCGAGGCGGGGGCGATCCTCGCAGGCGGCCACACGATCCGCGACGACGAGCCGAAGTACGGATTGGCCGTCGTCGGCACGGTCCACCCGGACGGCGTCTGGCGGAAGAGCGGCGCGCGGCCCGGCGACGTCGTGTTCCTCACGAAGCCGCTCGGCACCGGCCTGATCCTGCAGGGAGTCCGCGAGGGCCGCGCCCCGGACGGCGCGCTCGAGGCTGCCGTCGAGGCGATGTCCGAGTCGAGTCGCGATGCCGCCGATGCGCTGCGATCGTTCGCCCCGAACGCCGTTACCGACGTCACCGGATTCGGTCTTCTCGGTCATGCCCACGAGACGGCGGAGCGGTCCGGTGTCCGAATCGTCCTCGACGCAACGACGCTCCCGGCGCTCGCGGGCGCGCTGGAGCTCGCGCTGGCCGGCGTCCGCACCGGCGGCGACGGACGGAATCGCGAGTTCGCGGGACCGCACGTCGAGAGCTCGGCGCCGGCGGAGCTCGAGGCTCTGGCCTACGACCCCCAGACCGCGGGCGGCCTCCTCATCACGCTTCCCGCGGAGAAGCGCGCAGTCCTCGAGGCGACGTTCGCGGGCGCCGGGCTCGACCTGCACGCGGTAGGCCGCGTGGAGGCGGGAAGCGGCATCTCCTTCGAAGCCGCGTGAGCGTACGGGGGCGCCTCCGCGGGCCGATCTCGCCGCACCGCTTCCTCTCGATCGCGGTCGCCTCGGTCGCGGCGCTCGGGCTCGTCATCACCTCGGGTGCATTCGTCCGCCTGACGGGGTCGGGACTCGGCTGCGACAACTGGCCACGCTGCGGCGATACGCCGTTCCCGGCCAAGGACTTCCACGCGATGGTCGAGTTCGGCAACAGGGTCGTCGCCGTCGTCGGGATCCTGGCCGCGCTCGTGACCTGGCTCGCCTCTCGCCGAGTCGACCGTCTGCCACCGCTGGGTTCGACGCACGGCGCTCGGCGCGTTTCTCGGCACCGTCGCGCAGATTCCGCTCGGCGGACTCACCGTGATCCTGGATCTGCACCCGCTCGCGGTGATGTCGCACTTCCTGCTCGCGCTCGTCGTTGTCGCACTTGCGGTCGTCGTCGCGGTCGAGGCGTGGAGCCATGCGCGCGGTCTCGCGTCTCCCGTCGGGCAGCGCTGGTTGCGGCTGGTGGCACTCGTCGGAGTCGGTGCGTGCGCGGTGATGGTCGTGACAGGCGCCATCGCTACCGCCTCGGGGCCGCATCCCGGCGCGGACGACGCCGTCGATCGACTCGGGCTCGAGATCCGCGACACCGTGTACGTCCACGTGCGCGCAACCGCCGTGTTCGGGATCGGCTTCCTGCTCGTCGGCTGGCAGCTGCTCCGTTCGCGGAGGGAGGCGCCGGGCGTCGTCCGGCTCGCCGGTGCGTTGCTGGGCGTCCTCCTGGCCCAGATGCTGGTCGGCGAGATCCAGTATCGGAACGCGTTGCCGTGGGGCCTCGTGCTCGTGCACGTGACGCTCGCGGCCACGATCTGGGGACTGACCGTGGCAGTCGCGCACGCGCTCTGGCGACCTCCTCTGACGCTCGTCGAGCCCCTGGCCGAGCGCACCGAACAGCCACGCGAGCCGGTGCACTCCGGCTGACCACGGTTACGCTGTTCCCGTGGCCCCAGAGGACCTCCGGATCACCGACCGTCCGACGCTTCGCCGTCCCGTGCTCATCTCCGCGTTCCGCGGCTGGAACGACGGCGGCCAGGCGGCGACCGTGGCGGCCGCGTACCTCGCGCGGCAGTGGAGCGCCGAGCGGTTCGCGGACATCGACCCGGAGGCGTTCATGGACTTCCAGGCGGTGCGCCCGACCGTGTCGCTCGACGAAGGGTTGACGCGCCACATCGAATGGCCCGAGAACACGTTCTTCCACGCCGAGATTCCCGGCGCCGAACGGGACGCCGTGATCCTGCTGGGAGTCGAGCCGAACTACCGCTGGCGCGCCTTCACCGATCTCGTGGTCGGCCTCGCTCGTGATCTCGGCGTCGAGCTCGTCGTGACGCTCGGCGCGCTGCTCGCCGACGTGCCGCACACCCGGCCGGCGCCGGTCACCGGCGCCGCGACCGACCCGCGACTCGTCGAGGAGCTCGGGCTGCAGCTGTCGCGCTACGAAGGCCCGACGGGGATCGTCGGCGTGCTCCACGACGCGTGTCGAACGGCCGAGCTCCGCTCCGTGAGCCTCTGGTCGGCGGTGCCGCACTACGTCTCGCTGGCGCCCAGCCCGCGCGCTGCCAAGGCGCTCTGCGTTCGCCTCTCCGACCTCGTCGGCGCGCCGATCGAGACAACGGAGCTGGACGAGGCAGAGGAGGAGTACGCGACGCAGGTGAGCGAGGCGGTCGCGTCGGATCCGGACACGCAGGCCTACGTCGAGGAGCTCGAGCGTCGCGCCGACTCGATCGAGTCGTTCGCCGAAGGCGGTGAGCTGCCGAGCGGGGAGACACTCGCCGCCGAGCTGACGCGCTTCCTGCGCGAGCGCGACCGCAAGTCCTCGTCCGACGAGCCGTCGTCCGACAAGCCGGACGAGAACTAGGGCTCGTCCGAGGACGCTTCTTCGGGCGAGGCGGCGACGTCGCCGTCGCCGGACGCCTCGGCGGGCGCCTGGGTGTCCTGCCCGGAGGCCGGGACAGCCTCTGTCGGCCGCTTCTTCCTGCGCCGACGCCGTGACTTCCGCGCGGGCGCCTTGGGCGCCGGGAGGCTCTCGGCGAGAGCCGTTGCGATCTCGGTGATCACGCCGAGGTCCTCGCGGGCCTGGTCGAGCGTCTGGTTGGCGCGCGGCGTGTAGCCCTCCGCCGAGGCGAGGAGCGCGGCGCCGACCGGCTGGGGCAACGCTCTCGCGATCCGGACGAGCTGAGCGACGTTCTCCTCGTGACGATGGCCCCGCGAGTTCGCGACGGCGCCGAGGAGGCGCTTCGCCTCGGGGAACTCCTGGCTCGCCTTCCGGTCGAGCGTCTTGCGGACGGAGCGCGCGAGCCGCCACGTCCAGCGGCTCAGAATCTGCTCCGGCGCGTTCGCCTTGCCGTCGCCGAGCGCTCGGAGGAGGATCCGGACACCGGCGGCGCGGTCTTTCTCCCACGGCGGGGCCTGCGTCACGAGCGTGACGAGGTCGTCGAAGTCCGCGCGCTCGACGGTCGTCGCGACGCGGTCGGCGAGTGCGGTCATGCGGAGCCGGCGGTTCGGGTTCTCGGCGGCGCAGACCGCGAGGAACGTCTCGAGCGCGCCCTTGCCGGCCCTGCCCTCCGTGAACTTGCGCGCAAAGTCCGCCCGCTGGTCGAAGCGGATCTGGCGGCCGGCGATCGTCGCCCAGAACCGCTGCTCGTCGTCGTCGAGGAACTTCGGGTCGACGCGCTGCCACTCGCGCTGGATGACCGCGAGACGCCGGGCGACGTCCTGGGTCACCGGAACGAGCCACGGCGCCGGAGACAGCTTGCGGCGGGCCCGGCGGGCCGAGCGGCGGCGCGGCGCCGGCGTGACACGTGCGCCCTCCCGGTAGAAGTCCGAATCCAGGAGAGAGTGGAGCGACACCACGCGCTCCGAGTGCGTCGCGCCCTTCGGGACGAAGTCGACGACGACGCCGGCCTCCTTGCGCGCATGCGTTCGCATGATGCGCCCGATGCGCTGCTGGTAGACGCGCTTGGAGGCGGTCGGGGCGAGGTGCATGCACACCGTTGCGCGCGGCGAGTTCCATCCCTCCGCGAGCAGCTGGGCGTTGATGAGCACGTTGATCTCGCCGCGCTCGTAGGCGGCCAGCGTCTCCGCGAGCTCGCGTGGCGGCGTGCGGCCGGAGACGGCCATCGTCTTGAGCCCTGCGGCCCGGAACTCCTGCGCGAGGTTGTACGCATGGTCGACGCCCGCGGCGTAGACGATCCCGGGGGTCGGCCCGAAGCGGTCGCGGTAGAGACTCGCCGCCGCCTGGTTCAAGGCGGTGTGGTCGAGCGCTGCGGCCAGCGCGCGCTCCTCGAAGTCGCCGCCCACGATCGGCACCGAGTTGATCGCCGCCACCGGCGGCACGCGGAGGCAGCGAAGCGGAGCGATCAGCCCGCGGCGTGCGGCGTCGGTGAGCGGGAGGTCGTCGACGGATGCCGGGAAGACGTCGGAGACCTGCTTCGCGATCAGCTCCTCGGTCGCGGTCATCCCGATGTAGAGCGGCTCGTGGAGGCGGCGGATCGCGTTCGACGTCTTCTCGCCGAGCGCGGTGTGCGCCTCGTCGCAGATCACCAGCTGATAGGCGGTGCGCGAGACCTCGTCGGCGTGACGCGCGAACCAGGCGTAGGTCTGGATCGTGAGCGGGTTGGAGCGCAGAGGCTCGTGCCCGCCTTCGATCGCGTCGGTGAGCCGATCGCCGTAGCCCTCCGTCGTCAGGTCGCGGCGGAACTGGTCGATGAGCAGCCGGCGGTGCGTGAGGATCAACACACCGAGCCCTCGTGCGCCTTCGACGAAGCCGGCGGCGGCGATCGTCTTGCCCGACGCGGTGGGATGGCGGAAGCGGTAGCGGCGCGCGGCGCCCGGGTCCTCGCCGGCGAACTCGGCCTCCTCGAGCTCCTCGTCGACGAGCCCGAGGTCCTCGTCCTCCTCGTCCTCCGCCTCCTCGACGAGCTCGACGACGGCGCCGTTCGTCGTCCCGTTGCCGTTCTCGTCCGCGCTTCGCTGCGTCGCCGCGATCAGCTCGGTGAGCATCCCGGCGAGCGCGTCGATCTGGTGGCGCCGAAGCGTCGTCCCGGCAGCGGTCTTCGGTGTCTCGGCGGCGAGCACCCGCTCCAGCCCGAGCATCAGCCCGTAGCGCACCTTCCATCCCGGCGACGGGCTCGCGAGGCCGGCGTCCATCTCGTCCATGGCGTCGTCGAGCGCGCGGCGTCGGGCGGTCCCCGGCGCGAGCGCGACGTCCGCCTCCTCCCCCGGATGGAGGAACGGCTCGCCGTACCAGCGCTCGGCGCGGGCTGCGGCGTCCGCCAAGCCGACGCGCTCGGACGAGGAGATGGAGGTGATGGTGGATTCCTGCATCGGGGCAGCTGCCTCGAACGCGATGCACAGCCTTTCAGGACCTTCCTGCGCAACCGTTCGAGGAAGGCAGCTCGCACGGGCGTTTACTCTCCGCGCCGGCGTCGCTGCACCTCTGAGACTACCCGAACCGGGCGGATTAGGGAACCTCAGTTGCTCCCGATCTCGGCGAGCGGCCTTCCGGCGACGCGCTGCGAGACCCCCGTCTGGTCGAGGTGCCTGGTGATCCCGCCGCGGAAGAACGGGTAGCCCGCGCCGAGGATCAGGCACGCGTCGAGCTCGGCGGCGCTCGACACCACCCCCTCGTCGAGGATGTGGCGCGCCTCGTCGGCGAGCGCCTCGAGGATCTCGCCGTGAATCTCGTCGACGGACGCGCGTCCGTCCTTCGCCTCGAGGGACGGGAGCTCGCCGTCCGCGAGCGCCCGCAGGGTCGGGGAGAGCGGGAAGCGATCCGGGAAGGCGCCGTTGAGCGTCTCCAGGACGTGATTCGCCACGCGGGGCCCGACCAGCGCGAGAAGCGTCGAGGGGGGCATCGGGATCCCGAGGCGGAGCGCTGCCTCGTCGGTCTCCTCGAACGTGTTGCCGCTCTCGACTGCCTTCATCAGGACGGTCGACTGGCGGGTCAGCATGCGGTTCACGACGAACGCCGGCGCGTCCTTCACGAGCACCCCGCGCTTGCCGAGCTTCCGCGTCACGTCCCACGCGGTCGCGAGCGTCACGTCGTCCGTCGCGGATGTCCGCACGACCTCGACGAGGGGCAGCACAGCGACGGGGTTGAAGAAGTGAAGGCCGACGACGCGCTCGGGATGGGCGAGGCCCTCGGCCATCGCGGCCACCGAGAGCGACGACGTGTTCGTCACGAGCAGGCACTCGGGCGAGACGACCTGCTCGAGCGCCCCGAAGACCTCGCGCTTGACCGACAGCTCCTCGAACACCGCCTCGAGGACGAGATCGCAGCCCGCGTACGCGTCCATCCCGTCCCCGGCGGTGACGATCGAGCCGAGGAACCGCGCCTTGCCTCTCGCCGAGGCGGCCCTTCGCGACCAGGCCGGCGAGCTCGCCGCGGATCGATTCGACGGCCTGCTCGGCGCGCTCCGCATCGACGTCGGTCAGGACGACCGGCGTCTCGAGGCGGCGCAGGAACAGGGTCGCCAGCTGTGCGGCCATGAGCCCCGCGCCGACGAGGCCGACGCGCTGGATCCGTCTCGGCTGAGAGTCCGGGATCGCGGCCGGGCGCTTGATCCTGCGCTCGACGACGTCGTAGGCGTAGATCGACGCCTGCGCCTCGTGCCCCGGCAACAGCTCGGCGAGCGCCTTCTCCTCCGCTGCGTACCCCTCCTCCACCGTCCATCGTGCGGCGCCCTCGATCAGCTCGAGTGCCCTGTACGGGGCCGGTGCCTGGCCGTGGACGACGTCGTCGACACGCGCGCGGGCCTTGCGAACGACCTCGGCGACGTCGGCGAGGTCGGCGGGCTCGCGCTGCTCGGCCCCGGATTCGATCCGGCGAACGAGAAGCTCGAGCGACTCGTCGACGAACTCGACCGGCTCGAGCACGACGTCGACGAGCCCGTGCTGGAGCGCGTCGGCGGCCCGGATCAGCCGGTTCTGCTGGAGCGGGTTGTCGACGATCAACTTCACTGCCGCCTCGGCGCCGATCAGTCGGGGCGCCAGCTGCGTCCCACCCCAGGCGGGAAAGAGCCCGAGGGCGACCTCGGGGAACCCGACATGTCGGACGTTCGAAGCCATGGTGCGGGCGTCACAGTGGAGCGCGAGCTCGAGGCCCCCTCCGAGCGCGGCGCCGTTGACCGCGGCGAGGGTCGGGTAGGGCAGGTCGCGCAGTCGCCCGAAGAGCTCGTGCCCGGCACGGGCGCCCTCGCGGGCGCGCTCCGGCGTGATCCCGGGGAACTGCGTGATGTCGGCGCCCACGGCGAAGACGAGCGGCTTGCCCGTGACGAGCATCCCGCGCCAGTCGCCCGACTCGAGCTGCTCGAGCGCCTCGCCGAGCGAGCGCAACGCGTCCTCACCGAAGGTGTTGGGCTTCCGCCAGTCGGCGCCGTTGTCGATCGTGACGAGCGCAACGGGCCCGACGCGCGTGTCGAGTCGCTGGAGGTGAAATCGCGTGATCGGGTCAGGCATGACGCGCGTTCTCCCAGAGGAGCGCGGCGCCCATTCCCATCCCGATGCAGAGGGCGGTGAGCCCGTAGCGGACATCCGGCCGCTGCTCGAAGCCGTATGCGAGCTGCGCCATGAGCCGGACTCCGGTGGCGGCCAGGGGGTGGCCGCACGCGATCGCGCCGCCGTAGGGGTTGAGGCGCGGGTCGTCCGGCGCGACGCCGAGGCCGTCACACCACGTCAGCACCTGGACGGCGAACGGCTCGTTGAGCTCGAACAGGCCGACGTCGTCGATCCCGATCCCGGCGCGTTCGAGCACGCGCTCGGTGGCCGGCACCGGACCGAGGCCCATGAGGTGAGGCTCCACGCCCGCATACGCGAAGCCGACGAGACGCATCCTCGGCTCGAGGCCGAGCTCACCCGCAGTGGCTTCAGACGCGAGGAGCGCAGCCGTGGCGCCGTCCGTCAGCCCCGCCGAGTTCCCTGCCGTCACCCGGCCGCCGGCCCGGAAGGGCGTGCGGAGGTCGGCCAGGCCTTCGAGGGTCGTCTCCGGGCGGAGGAACTCGTCGCGTTCGGCGAGCTTCCAGCCCTCGTCCGTGAAGACGCTCATCGGGACGACCGTCCGTGCGAAGACGCCGTCATCATCGGCCCACGCCTCCGACGCGCGCCGTTGCGACTCCGTCGCGTACCGGTCGGCCGCCTCCTTCGTGAGCGTCGGGAACGCGTCGTGGAGGTTCTCGGCCGTCTGTCCCATGACGGCCGCGCTCTCGTCGATGAGTCGCTCCGACACGAACCGCGGGTTGAAGTCGACGTCCTCGCCCATCGGGTGGTGTCCCATGTGCTCGACGCCGCCGGCGATCGCGAGGTCGCATGCGCCCATCGCGATCTCGCCTGCGGCAGCCGTCGTCGCCGTGAGGGCGCCGGCGCACATCCGGTCGACTGCGAAGCCCGGGACCGTGTGCGGCAGCCCGGCGAGCAGGCCGACGTCGCGACCGAGCGTGAGCCCCTGGTCGCCGACCTGCGCGGTCGCGGCCATCACGACGTCCCCGATCCGCTCGGGCGGCGCCCCCGGGTTGCGGCGCAGCAGCTCGCGGACGACCTTGACGCCCATGTCGTCGGCGCGCGTCTTCCAGAAAAGCCCACCCGGCCCCGCCTTGCCGAACGCGGTCCTCACCCCGTCGACGAACACGACCTCTTGCAGCTCGCGAGCCACGCGCGGAGCATACAGCGGCGTTGACTGACGGTTCAATCAGACAGGTGCCCAAAACCTTGTAGCTTGCCCGCATGGACTGGGCGGCGAAGCGCGTGTGGGCCGACGCGGAGCACGAGCGGCGCATGGCCGAGCCGTCGGAAGAGGGCGATCGCAACGATCTGAGGCTCGCGGGGATCGCCGGCGCGTCGTGGGCCGCGGGGCTCGCGGCGCTCATGGCCGGTGACGATGCGGCCGCCGCGGTGCTGCTCCGCCGCGCGGCCGACGAGTACGCGACGAGCTGGCACGCGGCGCCTCCGGGCAGCTGGGGCCGCCCGATCGCCATGCTCCGCTGCCGCCTGATGGCGGACGACCTGGCCGGCGCCCGGGCAGACGCGGGCGCCGCTCTCGACGCGAGCGTGCTCGAGGCGTCAGGGCCGATCGGCGGCTACTGCGCGGCGCTGGCGCTGCTCGTGCTCGGGCGCGACGACGAAGCGTCGCGGTTCGCGGAGCGGATCGAGGCCGACGGCCTGCAACCAGTCTCGGTCGCGCACGCGCTCGGCGCGCTCGCTCGGGGACACGCCGCGGAGTTTGCTGAGACCCGCCGTGCGGTGCTCGCGTCGTTCGAGGAACGCGACGCCTTCCTCGAAGACGTTCCCGTGGCGGACACCGTGCTCGTGCTCGACGCGCTGGCCCGCGAGCGCGGCATGTCGCTCGAGCCGCTCACGTCCGCCCTGTTGCCTGCAGAGGTGTCTGGCTAGAAGCCAGGCGCCAGGGCGCCGCCATCAGTCCTGGCCGGCCTCGAGCTCGCGTGCCCGCGTCATTGCCGCCTGGATCGCGTTGAGGAACGCGGCTCGCACCCCGGCGGATTCGAGCTCACGGATCGCGGCGATCGTCGTCCCCCCGGGTGACGTGACCATCTCACGAAGCTCGACGGGGTGGAGCCCTTCGTCGCGGAGCTGCTTCGCCGTCCCGAGCATCGTCTGAATCACGAGCTGGGTCGAGATCTCGCGGGAGAGGCCGAGGAGGAGCCCCCCCTCGATCATCGCTTCGGCAAGGAGCGCGAAGTACGCCGGTCCGGAGCCGGAGACGGCCGTCACGGCGTCCATGTGGCGTTCCGGCACGCGGACGACGGCGCCGAGGTGCGCGAGCGCCTCCTCCGCGAGCGTCACGTGCTCCTCGTCGGCGTGTGCTCCGGCGCAGAGACCCGCGACCCCTTCGTGGACGGTCGACGGCGTGTTCGGCATCGCTCGGACGACGGGAACGCCGGATGCGAGGTGCCGCTCGATCGTCGCCGTCGGTGTCGCCGCGGCGACCGTGAGGACGGTCTGCTCTGTCGTGATCGCCGGGCCGATCTCGCCGAGGAGGACGTCGATGTCCTGTGGCTTGACGGCCAGGACGACGAGCGCGGCGCCTGCCGCGGCCTCGACGTTGCTCGCCGTCACGTCGATCCCGTACCGCTCGGTGAGCTCGATCACGCGTTCCGGACGTCGCGTCGACGCCGTGATGTCGGCAGCCTCTCGCCACCCCGAGGAGAGGAGCCCCGAGATCAGTGCCTCCCCGATCCGTCCCGCACCGATGACCGCGATCCGCCGCTCGTCGACTGCCATGGGTCGAGTCTATGCCGCCCTGCGCGCGCGCCGGCGCGCGATGCGGGCGAGGTCGGTCGAAGCGCCCGGGACGAGCCCACGGGCCCAGCCGAGCAGCAGGATCTCGCCTGCAAGGCCCTGCCACTCGCCGTAGGGCGCGAGCAGCGCTGCGGTCTCGCGCCCCTCGACCCAACGGCCGGTCAGCGAGGCGTAGAGCTTGATCAGTGACAGGTCGCCGACGAGGCCGTGGTCGTAGCGACCGAGCCCTTCCGTCGCGATCACGCCGATCGACCACGGGCCGATGCCGCGCTCGCGGGTGAGGCGAGTGCTCACGGTGGACGTCGAGTGCTTGCGAAGCCCCTCCAGGTCGAGCGTGGTCGCCAGTCGGTGAAGCGCCGTCGCGCGATGTTGAGCGAGCCCGAGACGGCGAAGCTCGACGGGCGAGAGTCGGGCGAGCAACGGCTGGGTGACGACGTCGTCGCCGCACGCGCGGCCGATCGAACGTTCGAGCGCCCGCGCCCTTCGCGCCTCCACGAGCTGACCGCAGAGTGCTCGGACGACCGCGTGCGTGACGGTTGCGACGCGTCTGGGCCTGAACCCGACGAGCGCGCGAGCGGACGGCCCGATGACGGGATCTCGCGCGAAGCGCGCGTGGAAGCCGCTCGTGTCGTCGTCGAGCGCGAGCATGAAGCGCGCGGTCTCGAGCGACGGCTCGTCCGGGACACGCACGACGACCCGCCCGTCGGGACGCTGCCACGCGATCGCCGTCCGCCCACCCGGAAGCGCGCCGCGCCAGGTCCCGCTGCGGGCCATCAGCCGGAGGCGGTACGGCCCGGCGGGGCGGAGGACGGCCTCGACCACGGCGCTGACACTACTCGGGCGGTACGCTGGCCGACCGGTGTCGGGTCTCGGCCGTCCACTTGCTGCCCTCGCCGCGGGCGCGGCCTGTGCCTCGATCCTCGTGACGTCCTCGACCGCTGCGCCACCGCCGCCCCCGGGGCTCACGCTGGCGATCGAGAGAGGCGCGAAGGTCGCGATCCGCCGGGCTCCGGCGAGCCGGACGATCGCCGTGGCGGGATGGAAGACGCCGTTCGGCTCGATACGACGGCTGCGTGTCGTCGGGCGGCGCGGCGACTGGTTCCGTGTCGAGAGCGACGTGCTCGGGAACGGTGTCGTGGGCTGGGTGCCGCGCACGGCAGCGGTCAGGCCGCGCGGATGCGCTTCGCGGTCGAGGCCGACCTTTCCGACGGTGCTGACGCTGCGCGAGGACGGTCGGGTCGTCTTCCGGCGGCGGGTTTCCATCGGCACGAGCGAGTCGCCGACACCGAGTGGGCGCTTCCACGTCACCGATCACATCTCCGGCAGGCGCTGGGGCCTCGGCTGCTGCATCATCGTCTTCTCCGGTACGCAGCCACGGCTGCCGGTCGGGTGGACGGGCGGCGACCGGCTGGCGGTCCACGGCCGATCGTCTCGATCCGAGACGATCGGCGCGCCGGCGAGTGCCGGGTGCCTCCATGCCACCGACCCCACCCTCCGGACGCTCGCGCAGCTCCCCCTCGGTACTCCCGTCGTGATCCATCCGTAGGCTCGGCCCGTGCGGCTCGCCGACGCGATCTCACTCCGCTCGCGACGGCGCAAGCTCACCCTGTTCGGAGACCTCATGCGGCCGACCGCCGAGACGACGGTGCTCGACGTCGGGGTCGACGAGGTCTCGCTCGGTGAGGCCGGCGGCGAGGGCGGCTGCACGACCCACAACGCCCTCGAGGAGGCGTACCCGTGGCCGGCGCGGCTCACGGCGCTCGGTCTCCACGACGGCGCGCGCTTCGGGGAGCGGTACCCGGGTATCGCATACGTCCAGGGCGACGCGTGCGCGCTGCCGTTCCCCGACGACGCCTTCGACGTCGTCCACTCGAACGCCGTGATCGAGCACGTCGGCGGGCGGGACCGGCAGGAGGCATTCGTCCGCGAAGCGCTGCGGGTCGGGCGTCGCGTGTTCCTCACGACACCCAACCGCTGGTTTCCGATCGAGGTGCATACGCGGCTGCCGCTCGTCCATTGGCTGCCCGAGCCCGTCGCGGGTCGGGTGTACGACCTGGCGCGGATGCCGTGGGCGAAGGAGAACCACCTCCTCGGCCCGGGCGACCTGCGGGAGCTCTTCCCCGTTCCGGTGCGGGTCGACAACCTCTGGATGACGCTGGTCGCCTCCACGTGAGCGTGCGTTTCGCACGGGCCGCCGTTGTCGTCCTCGTCGTCGGGCTCGCTCTCCACAACCTCGCGATGGCCTTGCTCTGGGACGCCGGTGTCCGAGACGCTGCCCTGGACGTCGCGGCTGCGTGGAAGGACGTGCTCCTGCTGGTCGCGTTCGCGGTTGCACTCGCGGCGGCAGGTGCCCTACCGATACTCGTCTGGGCCGACCGGTTCGCCCTCGCGTACGGCGCGATCGTCGTCCTCTACTGGGTGCTGCCGCAGTCGTGGCTCGGTGGGGAGGCCACCGAGCGCGGCGAGCTCTACGCGCTTCGGCACCACCTGCTGCCCCTCGGCGCCTACGCGCTGGGACGCGTGCTTCCGCTCGACCGTGCCTGGTGGCGGCGCATCGGGCTGGCGCTCGTCGGCGTTGCCTGCGGGCTTGCTCTGTGGGGTCTCGTCGACGTGTACCTCGTGCCGCTCGACTGGTGGCGTGAGTCGGGCGTCCCGGGCTGGTTCGAGGAGCAGCTCGGCCTCACCTACGAGTGCCTCTCCGGCCTCCCCGAGAACTGGATCCTCAACACGGACGAGGAGAGCCCGGTGCGGCGCCTCGTCTCGACCTTCCTGAGCCCGCTTGCGACCGCCTACGCGCTCGTCGTCGTGCTGCTCCTGCTCGTGGCGGCGAGGTGGCGCGCGTGGACGGTCGGCGCGGCGGTGCTCGTGTACGCCGGCCTCCTGTGGACGCACACGCGCGCCGCCTTCCTCGCCCTCGCCGTGGGTCTCGTGCTTCTTGCGCTGCTACGCCGATCCTGGGCGCCGGCGGTGCTCGCCGCCGGCTCCCTGGTGGTCTCCACGGCGTTCGTAGCGGTCTTCCCGACGATCGGCCCGACGACGAGCTACACGGCGACGGAGCTCGCCTGTCTCCGGGAGAACGCAGCGGAGGAGGGTGAGGCATCGGACGACCCCTTCAGTCCGGGCGAGAGCTCGACCTCCAGTCACCTCCGCGCGCTCCGCGACGGGATCGAGACGGTCGCCCACCATCCCTGGGGCTTCGGGCTCGGAAACGCGGGAGTGTCGGCCTCGCGGACGGGCGCCGACGTCAAGGCCGGCGAGTCGACCTACACCGAGCTGGGCGTCGACGCCGGAGTCCTGGGGCTGGCCGCGTTCGTGGCGTGGCTCGTGGCGCTCGGCCTTGCGCTGCGCCGACGGTCGCCGTGGCTCTGCGCGTCGGTCGCCGCAGTCGCGCTGCTCGGGCTCCAGACCGACGTGATCGGCATCCACTGGCTCGCGGTGGTCGTGTTCGCGCTCGCGGGCTCGGCGCTCCGCGCGGCGCCGGGCGAGCCTCCGCCGGAGGAGGCGCTGTGAGGCTCAGCCGCCTGCGCCGAAGGCGCGCCGCCGCTCGACGTCGGCGGGGTCGACCATCTGGCCGTCGCGGCCGACGTAGCCGTCCTTCGCGCCCACCACGAGGACGACGAGGTCGTCCTCGCCGCCGTTCGAGACGCGTCGGGGCGTCGTCGAGTGGACGTGGACCATCCCGCCGGGCCCGAGGAGGCGCTCCTCCTCGCCGACCTCGACCCGGGCCGTTCCGGCGTGGACGAAGTACAGCTCGTCCTGCTCGTCGTGGTAGTGGAAGAACCCCTCGTAGTGCGGCGGCATCACGACGACGTTCACGCCGAACGCCTCCACGCCGAGCGCCTGCCTGACCTTGCGGAACCCGTAGCCCTCGCCGAGCTCGTCGATCGTCCCGAACGTGTAGCCGGCCTCGCTCATGTCAACGCTCCCTCTTCTCGACGGTTGCCTCGATGGTTCGCTGGAGACCCTCTTCGAACGACACCGACGGCGTGTAGCCGATCGCGGCGCGCGCAGCGGTCACGTCCGCCCACGACTCCATCACGTCGCCCGGCTGCGATGGCCCATACACCTTCTCGACCGGTCGGTCGAGCAACCTGCCGATCGTGTCGGCGAGCGTGTTGACCGTCTCCGATCCGCCCGTCGCGACGTTGAGCACGCGGCCCTCGGCTCCGCTCGCGTCCGATGCGAGGAGGTTCGCGGTGACGACGTTCTCGACGTACGTGAAGTCGCGCGACTGCTCGCCGTCGCCGTGGACCGTGACCGCCCGGCCCGCCGCGATCGCACTGATGAAGCGCGGCACCACCGCTGCGTATTGCGAGGTCGGGTCCTGGCGCGGGCCGAAGACGTTGAAGTACCGCAGCGCGACCGTCTCGATGCCGTACACGCGCGTGAAGCTGACGCAGAAGCGCTCCGCCGCGAGCTTCGCGACGGCGTAGGGCGAGATGGGGTCGGGCGCCTGCGTCTCGACGCGCGGGAAGGTCCCGCCGTCGCCGTACACGGACGACGACGAAGCCGCCACGACGCGGCGGACGCCCTCGTCGCGGGCGGCGAGGAGAACGTTGACCGTGCCCTCTACGTTGACGGCCGTCGACGTGAGCGGGTCTTGAACCGAGCGCGGCACCGAGCCGAGCGCCCCCTGGTGGAAGACGACCTCGACGCCGCGAACCGCCGTGTGGACGCGCTCGTAGGAGCGCAGGTCGCCCTCGACGACCTCGACGTCACGCCCGAGCGCCGCGAGGTTCGCGCGGCTGCCGGTCGCGAAGTTGTCGAGCACGCGGACGTCGTCTCCTCGTTCGAGCAGAGCGTGGACGAGGTTCGAGCCGATGAAGCCGGCGCCGCCGGTGACGAGGACCTTGGTCATGTGGTCTGTTCCAGAGCGGGACCGATCCGCGTGACACGCACAGGGGGCGGGCGCCGACGAAGCCAGTTCCCGCAGGCGCTCACGAAGACCGTTCCGCGACGACGTGGTAGTTCCCGGCGAGGCTCCCGGGGCGCGGCTCGCGGAGCAGCGCGGAACGCCGATCGAGCGCGCGCGCGAAGCGGTTCAGCCCCGCCACGACGGCACCGCGCACCGGCCGGAGCGGGGTCCTGCGCATGACATGCTCGAGGTAGATCGCGTTCAGCATCGCGAGTGACGAGGCCGTTCCCGACCCGGGCGTCACCGTAACCGAACGCCAGGCGCCGTTCTCGGAGAACAGCCGCTCCAGCCCTTCGTGCGTCCAGCGCCAGAGATCGGACGGGTTCGGGTGGTAGACCATCGCGCCGTGCGTCGACAGGAGCACTCGACCTCCGGGTCGGGTCACGCGGTGGAGCTCGCGAACTCCCTGCACCGGGTCGTCGACGTGCTCCAGCACCTGGATGCAGAGGACGACGTCGAACGAGCCGTCCTCCGCGGGGATCGCTTCGATTGGCCCGACGAGCTCGGCGTCGGCGTGCGCGGCGGTGTCGAGCCCGACGTACTCCGACACGTGCGGCTCGAACAGCGCGTGGTACGGCTTCTCGCCGCACCCGACGTCGAGCAGGCGGAACGCGCCGAGGTCGGCAGCCGCACGCCGCGCCTCGCCGTCGAGCCAGCGCGCGAGCGGCGCCCGCACCGCGTAGGTCGGCATCGAGAGCGGAGGATTCATCCGCGGGTCACTCACGGACGGTCACCAGGCCGAATGCGAGCCAGGTCAAAGCCCCCAGTGGGAGGCCTGCGACGAGCCCGATTCCGGCCCAGACGCCGGTCACGACGAGGAGCCAGCCGAGGCCGACGAGCGCGACCGGGGACGAGCGGATCCCGCGGATCCCGGCGGCGATGCCCGTCGCAGCCAGGGCGAGGAGCACGACGACGCCGGCGATCCCGAGGTCTGCTGCGACCTGGAGGTACAGCATCTGAATCCCCCAGGGCCGATCGGGCGCCGGGAATGCCTGCTCCGGCTCGTCAGGGAACCGCGCGCGGGCGTCCTCGAGGAAGGGGCCGTACGCCCACTCCTCGGCCGAAGCCTGCCAGCCGACGCCGGTGATCGGGTTGTCGAGCCAGATGCGGCCGCCGATGTACGCGAGCAGCGTCCGGTGCGCGTAGCTCTCCACGCCCGTCTGCTCGACGCGGTCTCGAAGGCCGATGAACTCGGTGAAGCGCTCGATCGTGTCGGCCCGCATGGCCGCGGTGCCGGCCGTCACGAGGAGCACGACGCCCGCGAGCGCAAGCGCGCGCCTTGCGCGCAGGACGCCGAGCGCACGCGCGGCGAGGAGCACGGCTGCCACCGCGAGCAACAGGCCGAGCACCGCCGTCATCGCGCCGGACAGGACGACGCCGAGCGCGCCGCCCGCGAGGGCAGCCGTCGACCAGCGACGCCCCGCAGGCCGCCCGTCGCCGAGCGCGACGCCGATCGCGCCGACGACTAGGGCCGCGCCCGAGAGGGCTGCGAAATCGTGGATGCCGACGAAGGACGGCTCGCGCTGCCCCGGCCGCTTCCCCTCGAACTCTGCGACGAGGCCGAGGAACTGGAGCGCTCCGACCGTCGTCGCGGCGACGCTCCAGGCGACGATCGCGCGGAGGAGCGGCGCCGCGTCGCGCACGGAGCGAACGAGCAGGACGGTCGCCGGCAGCAGGCACGCGTACCACGCGAACTTGGCGACGCTGATCGCGTGGACGCCGACGTCGTACTCCTCGCCGAGGAGCGACGGGGTGGCGAGCGAGACGGCGCCGACGAGCACGAGGGTGGCCGCGAGTCCGATGAGCCAGCGCGCTCGCCGGAGCGGTTCCCAGCCCTCACGCCTCGCGCGTGAGGCCGCGGCCACGACGGTCGCGGCTATCGCCACGTCGGCGAGCGTCACGTCGATCGACGTCGAGCCGAGGCCGATCGACGCGGTTGGCTGGTAGGTCGCGTGCAGGAAGAGGAACGGCACCGCGGCTGCGAGCACGAGTGTCTCCGTGGGTGCGTCGCCGACGAGCGCCCGCACCGTGCCGGCGGACGGATGCGTCCGGGGCACAGGCTCGGCCGTCACCGTGCGGACTGTAGCGCCCGAGGTGTCCGACTTAAGTCGGACACCAGTCGCTCTACACTGACCCCCCACGATGGCCCAGAGCGTCCTCCGGCGCCGCGTCGCGACCGCGGCCGGGCTCTACCTCTCGGTCGCCCTCGGCATTCTCGGCACGATCGCTGCGGCGCGGATCCTCGGTCTCGAGGACTTCGGCCGGTTCGCCACGGTGATGGCGGTCGTCGGCCTCGCACAGACGCTGCTCGACCTGACCGTCGAGGAGAGCCTCACGAAGTTCGGCTTCCGGTACATCGCCGGGGAGGACTGGGGGAAGCTCCGGCGGCTCTTCCGGCGGGCGCTCGAGCTCAAGCTCGTCGGCGGCGCGCTGGCCACGGTGCTCCTGCTGCTGCTCGCGCCCCTTGCGGACGCCGTCTTCGGCGGGGACGAGCTCGCGGCGCCGATGGTCGCCGCCGCCGCGCTGCCGTTGCTGGCCGCGCCGGAGAACGTCAGCGCGAGCGCCTTGCTGCTCCGCGGGCGCTACGACCTTCGCGGCTGGCTCCTCTCGGTGACGATGGCGATCCGCCTGGTCGCGATTCTCGTCGGCGCGTCGTTCGGGGTCACCGAGGCGCTTGCGGCGATGGTGGTCGGGCAGCTCGTCGCGACCGCGATCGCAGGCACGGCCGGCGCGGTCGCCCTCCGCCGCTTCCCGCACGCCGAGGGGATGGCGCTCGGCAATGACCGGCGCGAGATCGTCTCGTTCGTCGTCCAGTCGAGCATCGCGACCGGCGTCATCTCGCTGCGTGCAGCGCTGACACCCGTCCTGCTCGGCGTCGTCGCGGGGACGACCCAGGTCGGCTACTACCGGGTGGCGCTCGCGCCGCAGAGCGGCTTCTCGGCGGCCAGTGCCCCGGTGCGGCTCGTGCTCCTCACCGAGCAGACGCGGGACTGGGAGCACGGCCGCGCGCAGACGGTGCTCCGCGGCGTCAAGCGCTACTCGCTCGGGGCGGCCGTCGTCGCGCTCGTCGCTCTGCCGGTCTTCCTCCTCGCGATGCCGTGGCTCGTGCGCGTCGTCTTCGGCGACGAGTACCTCCCCGCGGTCGACGCGGCGCGCATCGTCCTCGTGTCGGCGGCGATCCTGCTCGTGCTCGGCTGGTCGAAGTCGCTGCCGGTCACGATCGGCCGGCCTCGTCTGCGGATCGTCACGCACTCGATCGAGGCGGCGGTGCTGCTGCCGCTCGTCGTCGTCCTCGGCGCGCGGAACGGCGTTACGGGCGCGGCGGTCGCGATCCTCGTTGCCACGCTCGCCTTCGCCGTCGCATGGGTCGTGATCCTCGCCCGGCTCCGCGACGAGCTGCGCAGCGGGCGCAGCGTCGGCGCGCCGAGGGCCGCCGAGCCTTGAGGATCGTCATCGTGAGCGGCATCTGGCCGCCGGACGTGGGAGGGCCCGCAAGCCACGCACCGGCGCTCGCCGCCTCCCTGCTGGAGCACGGGCACGCGGTGGAGGTCGTCACGACCGCGGACGCGCAGCCGGCACCGCGGCCGTACCGCGTGCGCTGGGTCTCGCGCTCGCGAGCGGCGCCGCTTCGCCACGTTGCGGTGGTGCGCGAGATCGCCCGCACGGCTCGCGCCGCCGACTCCGTGTACGCGACGACGATGGTGCGGCGCGCCGCGCTCGGCGCGGCGCTCGCCCGGCGTCCGCTCGTCGTCAAGCTCGTCGCGGACGAGGCGTACGAGCGCGAGCGCCGCTCGGGTCGCTTCGACGGCACCCTGGAGGAGTTCCAGCACGCGCGCGGCGGGCTCCGCACGCGCGTGCTGCGCGCGACCCGCACCCGCGCGTTGCGGCGCGCGCGGCGCGTCGTCGTCCCGAGCGCCTACCTGCGCGACATCGCGCTCGGTTGGGGGCTGGCGTCCGACTGCGTGAGCGTGATTCCGAATCCGGCGCCCGAGCTACCGGCGCTGCCCACACGGGAGGAGGCGCGCGCCGCGCTCGGGATTCGAGGGCTCGCGCTCGGGACCGCGGGGCGGCTCACCGCGCAGAAGGCGCTCGGCGACGCGCTCGAAGCCCTCGCGCGCGTCCCCGACGTCGAGCTCCTCGTCATCGGCGACGGCCCCGAGCGCGACCCGCTCGGGCGTCACGCGTCCAGGCTCGGGATCTCGGATCGCGTGCGTTTTCTCGGTGCCGGCACGCGCGACGACGTCCTCACGCTGTTCCGGGCCGTCGACGCCGCGTTGCTCACGTCGGCGTGGGAGAACCTGCCGCATACGCTGCTCGAGGCGCTTGCGGCCGGAGCGCCCGTGATCGCGACCGCCGTGGGCGGGATCCCCGAGGTTGTTGTCGACGGGGAGAACGGGCTGCTTGTCCCACCGCACGATGTCGGTGCGATCGCGTCTGCAATCGAACGGATCGCTCACGACGATGAGCTCCGTCGCTCGCTGGCGGCAGCCGCGCCCGTCTCGGTCGAGGAGCTCGACGAGCCGCGTATCCTGCGGCGGATCGTGCGGACGATCGAGGGTGACGACGAGGCCGAGGCGTGAAGCCTCGCGTGCTGATGGTCGGACGCACGCGCTACCGGCTGCCGCTGAGCGAGTCCCTGGAGCGGAAGTTCGGCGCCCTCGCCGAACGGCTCGACCTCCGCGTCCTCGGGGCAGCTCCTCGCGGAGCTCCGGCGGGCGACGAGACGTTCTCCCTCCAGCGGGGCACGCCCCTCCCCCCGCTGGACGGGCCGGTCTTCTACGGCTCGCTCCCAGTTCGGGTCGCGCGGGAGCTGCGGCGCGCACCCGCCGACGCGATCCTCACGCAGAGCCCCTACGAGGCGCTGGCGGCCCTCGCGGGTCGGAGGCTCGCACGCAGCGACGCTGCCGTCGTGGTGGAGATCCACGGCGACTGGCGCACCTGGTCGCGGCTCTACGGATCGCGCACGCGTGCCGTGGTCGCCCCGCTCGCCGACCGGGCTGCGCTCGTCGCGATCCGGGGAGCGGATGCCGTTCGGACGCTTTCCGCGTTCACGACGGGCATCGTCCGCGAGGCGGGCGTCGAGCCGGCGGGCGTGTTCACGACGTACACGGAGCTGACCGCGTTCTCGGAACCACCCGTCGAGCCGCTCCCCGAGCGTCCGGCCGCCCTGTTCATCGGCGTACTGGAGAGATACAAGAACGTCCATGCGATCGCGGACGCGTGGCGGCTCGCCGCGCCGCGAGTTCCCGATGCGCTGCTCAGGATCGTCGGCGAGGGGCGCCACGGCGATGTCGTGGAAGAGCTCGTCCGCGACGTTCCCGGCCGGGTGAGGTGGGATCGCCGGCTGGAGACGTCGGACGTGGTGAAGGCGTTCGACGATGCCTGGCTGCTCCTGCTCGCGTCGCGCTCGGAGGGAACGCCGAGGGTCGTGCTCGAAGCGCTCTGTCGCGGTCGCGCGGTCGTCGGCGCACGGGCGGGCGGGATCCCGGACGTCGTCTGGGACGGGGAGACCGGCCTGCTCGTCGATCCGGACCGTCCAGACGAGATCGCCGACGCGCTCGTCCGGCTGCTCTCCGATCGCGGGCTCGCCGAGCGCCTCGGCAACGAGGGCAAGGCGCGCTCCACCGCGTGGACCTACACGGCCGAGGAGTACGCGGACAACGTGGCCGACCTCGTCGAGCGCGCCGTGGCCGCCAGGGCTGCATGAGGCTCGTCGTCGTCACCCAGCAGGTCGACCCCACGAGCCCGGTGCTCGGGGCGACGGTGGCGAAGCTCGAGGCCCTCGCCGCACGCGTCGACGAGCTCGTTGTCCTAGCGGATAACGCAGTCGAAGGAGCATTGCCGGACAACTGCCGCGTGCGCCTGTTTCGTGCGAGCCACCGTGCCGGGCGAGGACTCCGTTTCGAGTCGGCGCTCGCACGCGAGCTCGGGCGACGCCCGCGCCCCGCCGCCGTCCTCGCTCACATGTGCCCCATCTACGCGGTGCTCGCAGCGCCGGTCGCCCGCCCACTCCGCGTCGGCGTGATGCTGTGGTTCACGCACTGGCGCCGCAGCCGGCTTCTCGCGACGGCAGAGCGAGCGTCGACCATCGTGCTCACGGTCGATCCGCGGACGTTCCCGTTGAGCTCGAAGAAGCTCGTCGCGATCGGGCACGGGATCGACGTCTCCGACCTGCCATGCGTCGAGCGACCGCCCCGGGACGAGCTGACCCTGCTCGCGCTCGGCCGCACCTCTCCGGCGAAGGGCCTCGAGACCATCATCCGGGCCGTCGCCCTTGTCCCGGGCGTGGAGCTCCGCGTCATCGGCCCGTCCCTCACCGAGGAGGAGCGGCTCCACAGGATCGCGCTCGAACGACTCGTGATCGACCTCGGCCTCCTCGACCGCGTCGACGTCCGGCCTCCCGTGCCGCGCCACACCGTGCCGGGGCTCCTCGGCGAGGTCGACGCGCTCGTGAACGACATGCGTGCGGGCGCAACCGACAAGGTCGTCTACGAGGCAGCTGCGACCTGCATGCCGGTGCTCGCGTCGAACCCCGCGTTCGACACGCTGCTGCCGCCGGAGCTCCGTTTCCCGACCGGGGACGTGGACGGGCTCGCGCTGGCGATCGTCGGGCTCCTGGGCGCCGATCGCAGCGCCGTCGGTCGGTCGCTCCGAGAGATCGTGGTCCGCGAGCATTCGGTGGAGACCTGGGCGGACCGCGTGGTCGAGCTCGCGGGGTGAGCGTCAAGGTCCTCCACGTCGTCAAGGTCGCGGGCGTGTCGGGCGCGGAGAACCACCTGCTCCTCCTGCTGCCCGCGCTACGGGAGCACGGCTTCGACGTCCGCGGCGTGGTGCTCCACGAGGGCGAGCCTGGTGCCGAGGAGTTCGCCTCGCGGCTCGTCGCGGACGGCGTCCCCGTCGACCGCGTGCGCATCGGGGGCATCGGCGGCCCGCGGACGCTCGTGCGCCTGACCCGGATCCTCCGGCGCGAGCGACCCGACATCGTCCATACGCACCTCGTCCATGCCGACTTCCACGGTCTCGTCACAGCCCGGCTCGCGCGCGTCCCCGTGCTGGTCAGCACGAAGCACGGGTTCAACCCGTTCCGCGAGGGACGTCTGTTCGCCTTCGCCGACCGGACGGTTGCGCGCCTTGCCGACATGCACATCGCCATCTCGGGCGGGCTCGCGCGGTACCTCGCGGACCGCGAGGGGTTCGATCCGGCGACCTTCGAGATCGTCCACTACGGCATCGAGCCGGGACCGGCGCCGGCGCCGCCTCCGGGTGCGCCGCGGCTTGCGATCGTCGGCCGGCTGATCCCGATCAAGGGGCACGACGTTCTCTTCCGGGCGCTCGCAGCCGTCCGGGGCGATGTGCCGGGGCTCACGCTCGAGGTCGCCGGGGACGGACCGCTCGACGCAGAGCTGAGCGCCACGGTCTTACGGCTCGGCCTCGACGACGTCGTCTCGTTCCGTCGGGCGCACGGCGCCCGTGGCGCCCGTGTACGAGCGCGCAGAGGTCGTGGTCGTCCCCTCGCACGGCGAGGGGTTCGGCATGGTCGCTCTCGAGGCGATGGAGCGCGGGCGCCCGGTGATCGCGAGCGCCGTGGGCGGCCTGCCGGAGATCGTCGACGATGGTGTGACAGGCCTGCTCGTCCCGGCGGGCGACGTGGAGGCGCTCGGCGCGGCGATCCGCGAGCTCGCCGGCGATCGGTTGCGCACCGCTGCCCTGGGCGCCTCGGCTCGACGGTCGCGCGCTCGAGCAGTTCTCTCAGGAGCGCTGCACCGAACGGATCGCGGAGCTCTATCGAGGCGCGCTCGGTGCCGGGCTGCGGCCGCGCACGAGCGCCCACGCACGCTCCAGCGCAAACGCGGCGAGCAGTGCCAGCAAGAAGTCCCACGGCGCGCGGTAGCGCACCGTGCCGGCGAAGACCATCGCCATGAGCGTGTTGAAGCCGAGCAGCAACACGGCGAGAACCACGAATCTGCGTGGCGCCAGGAACGCTCCCCAGAGCGCGAGCGCGTAGAGCGCGAGGACGAACGCCGGCTCGACGGTCCGCTGCGCGAGATCCGCTGCGCCCTGCTGGCCCTGGTCGTCCGCCTCGACGCTCAGAAACGGCGACCACAGCATCCCGGCCGCCTGCACGGCGAGGCGCGCCTTCTCACCGGGCTCGTCCCGCCAGAAGTCGAGCACCTCGTCGCGGTAGAAGGACGCCTGCGCGCACTCGTCGACGGCCTTCGCCGCGGCCACCGAGATCGCGGCCGCCTTCTCCGGCCACGGGGGGACGCCCGGAAGCTCGGGCACGTCGTCGATCCAGCCACCCCGCGCGAGGACGTCGTACGTCGCGGGGTTGTTCGCCTTCCAGAGCGCCCGCGTGTCCGTGGTGATCGTCGCGCAGCCGATCACCACCTGGTTCCGCGCGACCCACGGCGCGACCACGAGAGCCGCGGCCGCCATCGCCAGGAGCGCCGCACCGGCCGCACGTCGTCCCGGCCGGATCCGCCACGCGGCGAACGGCGCGACGACCAGCGGGAGGAGGAGCAGCCGCGCATTCGACAGGATCGCGAGCCCGGTGACGGCACCGGCCGCGATCCCGAGCCACGTCGAGCGGCGGTCGTGGGCGAGCAGCACGAGCAGCACGATCGCGGCGAGCAGGAGCCCGTCGACGATCTCGCGATTGACGTGCACGTCGTGCCAGACGAGGTACGGGTGGAGGGTCGCGACGACCGCCGCGATCACTCCGGTCCGGACGGACGAGAGATGGTGGCCGATCGCCAGCACGATCAGCGCGGTCGCGACCGCGAGCGCGATCTGGGCGAGGCCGACGACGAGCCAGGTCCGCTCGAGCGGCCAGTAGAGCGCCGCCAGGAACCAGGCGTACAGCGGCTGCGTGTACGCGGACGAGACCTCGGGGAGGAACCCGAACGTCCCGCTCGAGACGAGCGTCTGCGCGAACGTGTCGCTCTTCTCGACGTACTCGTCGAGGATGTCGTCCCGCTCGATGGCGAGGGCGATCAGCCGCGGCAGCGCGGCCGCGGCGGCGACGAGGGCGACCGCGGGAGCTCGCCTCAGTGTGACCACCCGCCGAGAGGCGAGTGATGGGCGTTGCGAGGCGAGGACGCAGGGAGCGTGCATATCGGCCGATATGGACGCGACCGAGGACGAAGTCCTCGCGGCGCCCAGCGCCGCATCTCGGCATGGATTGTCACGCTGAGGCGAGCTCCGAACGTGGTATGCGTTGCGCGATGCCGCCCACGACCCCGGAACGGTACGCCGTGGTTTCCTGCCACGTCGAACGACCCCTCGACGACCGGGTCTGGGCTGCATTCGCGGCGCTCCAGGAGCGCCGCCCGGGTGGGCTCGCGATCGCCGCCCTCGTCAGGCCGCCCGACGCCGAGGCCGGGGAGAAGGACGACGAGCTCTGGCTCGCGCGTGCGCGCGAGGCCGCGTCGCGCGGCCCTCTCGGGCACCACACGCATTTCACGAGCCCGACGCACGCACGACCGACGGGTGGCGACCCGGCGCAGCGGGTGCGCGGCGAGGGCGCCTGGCTGGCGGAGCGCGGGGTCACACCGACGCTCTTCTGCGGTGGCGGGTGGTACACCGATCGTGCGGTCGCCGCCGCCTGCGCGGAGCTGGGCTACTCCGACTGCACGCCGCGGGTCACCCGCCCGGCGTACCTCGAAGACGGGGCTGCATGGGCCGAGCTCCGCGACCCGGCACGGATCGGGCTCGACGGGCCGATCCTCTGCGCGGTGCCGACGTCACACGGCATCGGCGACCTCGCGCGCGCGCTCGTCCGCCCTGGGCTGCCGCCCCGGGTGCACACGTACTTCCACGACACCGATCTCGTCGACCGGCGCAGGCGCGCGCTGATCGTGGGCGTCCTCACCATGCTCGGGCGGCGCAGGCCGGCGACCGACCTCGACGTCGTGGCCGCCTCGGCTCGGGAGCAGGCGCCGCTCGTGGCCTGGACAGAGGTCGCGCGGGGCGAGGCGGCCGACGCGCGGGCGTAGAATCCGAGCGTGCCGACCGAGGCGCCATCACCCGCGCCGACGAGCGCGGCGGCGTCCGCCGTGTCGGAGGACGTTCGCCGCTCGCGCATCTACGTCCTCTCACGTGGGCCGGTTCTCGGCCTCGTGCGTCGTGCGCTGAGCGTCGTCGCCCTCGTCCTTGCGGATCTCGCCGGGCTGGCGCTCGGGGTGTACGTCGCGCTCGTCCTGCGGTCTCTCGTGTACGGCGACACGATCTACTGGTCGCTCCTGTGGGAGACGGGGCCCGAGGAGTGGCTGCCGTTCCTGGCGCCCGTCACCGTGCTCGTCTTCCTCCAGGCGGGCCTGTATGCGCCACGGGAGCGCCGGGCGGGCGCGGGACGGGTGCTCGGCGCGCTCGTCCTCGTCGCCCTGATCGTGCTCGCGTTCGGGATCGGGACGGACTACGAGTTCACGACCACCGGCCTCATTCCCACCGCGGTCGTCACGACCGCCCTCGCGATCGGCGCCCTGCGCGCTGCCTACGGGTCGATCTCGCTCGAGCTGATGCGCGCCGCCGGTGTTCGCCGCAGGCTCGTCCTCGTGGGCGAGGGGGAGACGCTCGCAGACCTCGAGCGTCAGTTGCGCGCCTCGCGCGGCGGCATCGGCATCGACGTCGCGGCAACCGTGTCCGACGCGCGGCGGCCGGAGTCGCTGGAGCGCCTCTCGGCGTTGCTCGAGCACGAGCGTCCGGACGAGCTCGTGCTCGCCGAAGCGGACTTCGACGAGGAGACGGTGCTGGGCGTCGTCCAGCTGGCACACCGGCACGGGGTGAAGGTCAAGCTGGCGCCGAGCACGACCGAGCTGCTCGTCCACGAGGGCGAGTACGTGCCCGGCGAAGGCGTCCCACTGTTCGAGCTGCGGCCGCCGCTGCTCTCGGGCGTCGCGTGGGCCACGAAGCGCGTGTTCGACCTCGTCGTGGCTTCGCTGCTCGTCGTCGTCGGCACGCCGCTCTGGCTCTTGCTCGCGGCCGCCATCAAGCTCGACTCGCGTGGGCCTGTCCTCTATGTCGACCGGCGGATCGGAGTCGGTGAGCGCGAGTTCGGAATGCTCAAGTTCCGAACGATGGTCGCTGAGGCTGCCGACCTCCAACCCGGGCTCGAGAGCGAGAACGAGGCGAGCGGCCCGCTGTTCAAGATTCGGGACGACCCGCGCCTGACGCGCGTGGGGCGGGTGCTGCGGCGAGTCTCGCTCGACGAGCTTCCGCAGCTCGTGAACGTGCTCCGCGGCGAGATGAGCCTCGTCGGCCCGCGGCCGCTCCCGCTACGGGACCACGAGATGCTCGACGACTGGCACAAGGCGCGTTACCTCGTGCTGCCCGGCATGACCGGCCTCTGGCAGATCTCCGGTCGCTCGGGGCTCGAGTTCGACGACCTCGTCCGGCTCGACTTCACGTACATCGAGAACTGGTCGATCTGGTCGGACGTCTCGATCATCGCCCGCACGATCCCCGCGGTGTTGAGCGGGCGCGGCGCATACTGACCGCTCTCGCCGCCTTGCGGCGACGTTTGGGGCGGCCACCCTGCGCCCTAGACTGAGCCGTCGTGCGCGCCCCGAAGATCCTCGCCGTCGCGTCGGCGGTCGACCTCGACTTCCGCTACGGCTGCACACCCGCGTGGTGGCAGCTCTGGAAGGGCCTCTACGAGGCGGGTGTCGACCTCGTCGTGACGCCCTACCGCGGTCGGCCCGTCGAGTCGCCCTGGTGGCGCACGGCGTCGAACCCCACGTACCGCGAGGGGGAGGGCTACGCGGCGCTGCGCGGGGGCCTCGCGCGCCTCAAGGGAGACAGGTATCTCCGCCGGGCGGAGGACAGCCCCGACGAGAGCTCGTTCGACAAGCTCACCCGCGAGACGATCTGGAAGGTCGTGACGCCGCGCTGGCGCCGCCACCTCGATCGGCTCGTCGTGCGAGAGCGGCCCGACGCGGTCCTCGTCTTCACCGTGCCGATGGCGCACTTCCGCGGCATCCCGACGTACCTGCGCGAGCGTCACGGCGTTCCGGTCGTCTTCTACGACGGCGACGTGCCGATGAGCCTGCCGGAGTTCGGCGGCATGGACACGGGCTTCAACTACTACCACGGCGCCGATCCCTCGGAGTACGACCTCCTGCTGTCGAATTCCGAGGGCGGGCTCTCCCGGCTGCTGGAGCTCGGCGCGCGTCGCGCCGAGACCGTCCTCTGGGCGGCGGACCCGGAGTTCTTCCGGCCGCTCGAGGTCGAGAAGGAGCACGACGTCTTCTTCTACGGCTACGGCGACAAGTTCCGGCGCGAGTGGATGCAGGCGCTCGTGGGCGAGCCCTCGAGACGCGATCCGCGGATCGACTTCGCGCTCGGCGGACGTGACTTCCAGGGAGACGTGGGCGCCGCCCGCACGCTGGGCGACGTGCCGTTCAACGTCTTTGCCCGGGCGATCTCGGCTGCGCGGATCAACCTCAACATCACGAGGCGAGCGCACGCCACCGTCGACGGTTCGTCGACGTGCCGCCCGTTCGAGCTGGCCGCGGCGGGCGCCGCGATCGTCTCGAATCCGCACAGCGGGCTCGAGCGCTGGTTCGAGCCGGGCGAGGAGCTCGTCGTCGTCGACGGCGCCGACGGGGCCCTCGAGGCGTACCACGCGCTGCTCGACGACCCGGGCGCAGCCGCGGCGATGGGTGCGCGCGCGCGAGAGCGCGTGCTCGACGAGCACACGTATGCCCACCGTGCGCGTCAGGTCCTGCGGCTGCTCGAGCTCGAGACGGCGGTGCGCGCATGAGCCGTCGGATCGTCGCGGTCGTGCCGGCGTTCGACGAGGAGGGGGCGATCGGCACGGTCGTCGAGGAGATCCACGCCTTCGATCCTGCGATCGACGTGGTCGTGGTCGACGACGGCTCGACGGACGGCACGGCGGAGGCGGCCGCGGCGGCAGGGGCAGCGGTCGTGCGGCTGCCGTTCAACCTCGGCATCGGCGGCGCGGTGCAGACGGGGTTCCGCTACGCCCTCGAGCGGGACTACGACCTCGCGGTGCGGCTCGACGGCGACGGGCAGCACGACCCCGCCGAGCTGCCGAAGCTGCTCGAGCCGCTGGAGCGTGACGAGGCCGACGTCGTGACGGGATCGCGGTTTCGCGAGGACGAGGGCGGCTACCGGCCGCCGCTCGCCCGCCGGATCGGCATCACGTGGTTCGCGCGTCTCGTCTCGCTCCTCTCGGGGCAGCGCGTGACGGACACGACCTCGGGCTTCCAGGCCCTGAATCGGAGGGGGATCGCGCTGTTCGCTCGCGACTACCCGAGCGACTACCCCGAGGTCGAGGCGACCGTCCTCCTGCTCAAGCACCGCCTGCGGCTCGTCGAGGTCCCGGTCGCGATGCGGGAGCGCGAGCACGGCTCGTCCTCGATCACCTTCCTGCGCTCGCTGTACTACGCCATCAAGGTGACGCTCGCCTTGCTCGTCGCGATGGCACGTCGCTCCGCCGTCCCGTCGGAGGAGGCGCCGCGGTGACTCCTGTTCGCATCTCGATCGCCGCCGCGATCGGCTCGCTGCTGCTGCTGCTCATCGTCCTCGAGCTGATCCGCGGCAGACGGCTCAAGGAGCGCTACGCCCTGCTCTGGATCGTGACGGGGCTCGTGCTCCTCGTCCTGTCAGCCTGGCGCGGCGGGCTCAACACGATTGCGGGTTGGCTCGGCGTGTCCGGCTACCCACCGGCCATCCTGTTCGCGGCGGCGATCATGTTCGTCATCGCGGTGCTGCTCCACTACTCGACGGTGCTCTCGCGGCTGACCGACGACAACGTGCTCCTCGCGCAGGAGGTTGCCCTCCTTCGCGCACGCCTCGACGCCCTGGA
>CAWIVU010000004.1:5000-237618 GCA_963839755.1 uncultured Actinomycetes bacterium | reverse complement strand
ATCCCGTATGGGCCTCTATCCAGTCACCTGCCGAAGTGGGAACGCCGGTGGCGCTACTCGTCGCCGAGCGGGCGCTCGATGAGGCCGAGCTGGTACGCCTGGCGGACTGCGTCGGCGCGGTTCTTCGCGCCGAGCTTGCGGTACACGTTCGTCAGGTGGAACTTCACCGTCTGCTGGGTGACCCACAGCTCCTTCGCGATCTCGTCGTTCGACTTGCCCTTTGCGAGCTCCGTGAGGATCGCGATCTCCCGGTCGGTGAGGCCCGCCGCCTTGGCGCCGCTGGGAGCTGAGGGCTCCGTCGCGCCGACGGTCGAGAACACGGTGCCGCCCGCGACCTGCCGTAGCGTCGAAGGCAGATCGCTCGGGTCGACCGTCTTCAGGACGTAGGCGCTCGCTCCTCGGCGAAGGGCGCCCTCGATGAGATCGGGTGTCGTCGAGGCGGACAGCATCACGACCTTGACGTCCGGATACCGACGGCGAATCTCCTCGAGCACCTGGAGGCCGTCCATGTTCGGCATGCGGACGTCGAGGACGACGAGGTCGGGATTGGTCTGCCCGACGAGCGGGAGCACCTGCGCGCCGTTCTGCGTCTCGCCGACGACCTCGAAGCCGCCGTCCTCGTCGAGAGCGCGGCGGATGCCGTCGAGCATCAGGCGGTGGTCGTCTGCGAGCAGGACTCTCATCACCGCAAGTGTCGCAGGTGCGGCCGACGCACGCCGGGAACGCGTAGGCGGCGAAGAGCGGTGTCTGGCCGATCGCCAGCCACCCGGGGTACGGCGGGGTGCCGTGGAGTCACTCGGACAAGGCATTGCGTCCCCCGGAAGGGGCACTACCGTCCGACGTGGGAGTGCCAAGCAGAGGGGAGCGGGGGAATGGGGAAGGAACGAGAAGCTCAGATACGGGGGACGACGCTCGGAATGGTCGCTCTCGCGCTGCTCGCGGCGGTGACTGCGATCACGATCGCGTTCGCGGTCGGCGGGCAGTTGCGCTCTGCGTTCCCGCAGGCTTCGGGCTCGAACGGCACGCCGGCGTCCGTGGCGGCGCTCGAGCCGCGCTGAACGCCGAGGAAAAGCATGGTGTCTGGCTGGAAGCCAGGCACCGGATGCCGGTTCGACTCAGCCGGGGACCCAGGCCGACGCGCCCGCTGGGCCTTGCCGGACCACCTCGACGCGCGGTGGGGTGACGCTCAGCGTGAGCCGGACATCGACCCACGTGCGGTTGTTGGCCTCGTTCGACTCGCGGAACCAGTCGCCCGGGTCGGAATCCGCCCACAGCCGGTAGACGCCGTCTTCGAGGCCGTTCACGAGGAGGCGCTGGTCGGGGAGCGTCCATTGGTACGGGTCAGCGAACCCTGGGGAGACGCCCATCTCGAGCTCGAGCGCGTCCTGGCCGTCGCACGCGTCCTTGCCGAACTCGGGCGCGATCGGCGCTCCCGGCGGGCGCCGATCGAGCTTCGCCTGGTCGAAGAAGCAGTATCCGACCTTGGCGTAGCGCCGCAGAACCTCACGGGAGCCGGGACGGGTGAGCCAGTACGACGCTCCGAGCTGGACGTGCCAGTGCTCGTGACCGTGGCCGCCGAAGATCAGGTCACCTTCCGTGGGCACCTCGCTCGTCGGCCCGGCGCGCTCCCGGAACCGCTGGGACACCCGCCAGTCTCCTCGGTCGTCGGCGCGAACCGCGTAGACGATGAAGGGGCCCTCGCCGACATTGCCGATCGAGGCGGTGAATCGCAGCGACAGGTCACCGTCCGCCGCCACACCCGCCGTGAAGTCGCGGAGCGGCGAGAGCGCCAGGTCCGGCAATACTGGGTCGTCCGGCGTCGCCAGCGGGTCGGGCAAGGAGCTCGGCCACCAGGCGACCGCCGCCGCGGCCGCGAGCGCGGCCAACGGTACGCCGACCAGGGCTGCGATGAGGACACGGCGCCGCAACGGCGGGAACCGTATCCGTGCCTGCGGCGGCTCCCCTCCCCGGAAGGGTGGCGCTTTCTACCCGAATGGGGGAGTGTCATCCCCCTTTGGAGCCATACAGTCCGTTGCGGAGTGCTGGGTGCGGCGGCATCTGCGGCGTTCGTTCCCGGCTTATGCACTGCGGAAGGGGAAAAGCATGGGAACGTTCAAGAGGAGGGCGCTCGCGCCTGGGCTGATTGCGGCGCTCGTGGTGGCACTTGCCGTCGCGGGAGCGGCCAGCGGGAACCACTGGCCGGCCTATCAGGGCACGGCCGACCGCCACGAGTTCGTCGATCACAATCCGCCTCTGTGCGGCGCGCCCAACGGGGGTGCATCGTTCCGGGTCGACGTCAGCCAGCTCACGGCGGGCGGCGAGTACCCGAGCGGTAGCCCGATCGTCAGGATCACCGCGCTCGACGTCGACGGGGGCACGCTGAGCTGGGAGTTGATCGACCCGTACGGGGACTACGACATGGCGGCCGTCGTGATGAAGGGCGGCGACAACGCGATGGTCTACTACTACGACGCCGGGGGTGCCGGGACGGACGATTCGGACTCGGGGCTCACGACGCCGATCAACCCGAACGGCGGGACGCCGCGTCCCTACGGCATCAGCCACGTCGACTTCTGTCTCGACCCGAAGGACGACGTCGGCGTCGAGGACCTCGTCGTCACGAAGACGGCGCAGGCGGCCTGGGAGAAGGTCTACACCTGGGACGTCGAGAAGTCCGTCGACAAGCCGCAGCTCGCCCTCCCGGCGGGCGGGAGCGGGAGCGTCAACTGGACGGTCGCGGTCACGCAGACGCGGCTCCACGGCTCGCAACGCTGTCGTCTCGGGCACGATCACCGTGCAGAACCCGAACGACGCTGCCGTGACGGGCGTGGCGGTCACCGACGCGCTCGCGGGCGCCGTCGTCGACTGCGATGCCGGCGCCGCGGGCGCCCAGAGCACCGGGCTCACCGTGCCGGCCAACGGCAACATCTCGTGCACGTACTCGGCCCCGCGCGACACAACCGACGGAGGGACCGAACTCGGCGAGCGCGACAGGGACGCTCGAGGGCTTCGACGTATCCGACAGCGGCACCGCCGACTTCACGTTCGGTGAGCCGACGGCCGAGATCAACAAGGTCGTCTCCGCCGTCGACGACCAGAACGAGTGGGCGGAGATCGGCGGCAGCGACTCGTTCTCCTACGACGAGACGTTCCGGTGCCCGGCTCAGGGCCGGACGAACGTCGTCGACCTGCTCGGCGACAATCCGGCGACGCCTGAGGTCGAGACAAACTTCGTGCTCGACACGGACTCGGCGAGCGTGACGGTGACGTGCGGCAGCACGCCTCCGCCTCCTCCGCCTCCGCCGCCTCCGCCTCCGCCTCCTCCGACGGTGACGTCGGACGAGTTCATGGACGTGCAGGTGATCAAGGACGCGACGGTGCAGGTGCAGCTCGTCAACGGGCAGGCTGACATCGCCTACACCGTCCGCGTGCGGAACAACGGGCCGAACCAGGCGCACAACGTCGTCCTCGCGGACGCGGCGCCGAGCGGCGTCACGTTCCTCGCGGTCACGCAGCAGCCCGTGAACGGGAACTGCACCGTCTCGGCCGCGCTGCTCAACTGCACGCTCGGCACGCTCGGCCCCGGCGTCGAGCGGACGATCGGCTTGTCGGCCCGCGTCGCCCAGACGGGGACGTACGTCAACTGCGCGACCGGCACCGGGAGCGGCAAGGACACGAACGGCGCCAACAACATGGACTGCGCGTCGACGCTCGTCACCGCTCCGGTGACCCCGCCGACGACGAAGCCGACTCCGAAGCCGAAGCCGACGACAAAGCCGACTCCGAAGCCGAAGCCGACGCCGAACATCTGCCGCGTCCTCAAGGTGACGCCGGCAATCGTCAAGGCGAACGGCAAGGTCCAGCTCGTCGTCGCCAAGGTCACCCGCGCGCGCAACCCGGTGAAGGGCGTTGCGGTGCGCTTCGCCGGTGCCGGGACGACCAAGGTCGTGCGGACGAACGCCAAGGGTGTCGCGCAGCTCAAGGCGAAGCCCAGCAAGGCGGGGATCGTCCTCGTCCGGATCACCAGTGCCAAGGCGTGCAACAGCGCGCGCATCGGTGTGGTCGGCGTCTTCGAGCCGCCGGTCACCGGCTAGGGGATTCCCCGAGCCGGCACTCCGTCGGCGCCCCCGAGACTGCGGTGTCGGGGGCGCCGATGCCTCGGGGGGTAGGCGGCGGGGCCGGGGGGCCCCGCCGCCAGTTCTTCGACCCGAGCCCGAGCCCGGCCCCGAGCGACGGGGGCTGTCCCCGGAGGGGACTGTCCCCTGCGAAGGCTGCGGGTAAGCGCCACGCTCACAGGGGACAGGCCCCGTTCGGGGCCAGTCCCCATGCTGGACGAAGGTGGGGGATAAGACCCCTCGTCCGAGGCAGGTCGAATCCCCCGAACGGGGCTACGGTTCGGTCGTGAGGCAGGCGGCGGCGATTCTCACGGTGCTTGCGGCGCTCGTCGGCGTGCCGGCGACGAGCGCCGCAGGTCACGTCGGCGTGTCACCGCTTGCGAGCGTCGACGTCAAGGGTTCCGGGCCGCTGATCTGGGGCAAGGTCGCCGTGCGCGTCGCGCCGAGCCGGTCGGCGAAGGTGATCACGACGCTGGCGCAGTTCCGCCCCGACTTCCACCCGCGGACGGTCATGGCCCTCTCGGCGCGGCTCGGCCGATCCGGTGAGCCCGCCTGGTATCGAATCGCGATCCCCGGGCGCCCCAACGGGCGCACGGGCTGGATCCCCGCGGGGGCCGCGGACGTCGACCCTGTCGATCGCTGGCTCGTGATCTACCGGGCCGCCCGGAAGTTCGAGCTCTACGTCGGCGGAAAGCTCAGCCGCACGGGCCCGATCGCGGTCGGCGCCCGCGGCATGGAGACACCGACCGGGCTCTTCTACGTCCAGTCGCGGTTCGTGCCGAAGCGCTATCCGATCCTCGGCGCCTTCGCGTTCGAGACGAGCGGCTATTCCAAGCTCTCCGACTGGCCCGGCGGCGGAGTGGTCGGTGTCCACGGCACCGACTCGCCGTGGCTCATCGGCCAGGCGGTCTCACACGGCTGCGTCCGCCTGCGCAACAGCGACATCCTCGCGCTGCGCAAGGTCGTCCGCATCGGGACGCCGATCAAGATCGTCGCGGCGTAAGCGGGCCGGACGCCAGCGGTACTGCCCCGGCTGGGCGGGATGCCACCGGTATCGGCTCCTGCGCCCGGCTCGAGCCGAGCCGCGCTAGGCCGACTGGGCATCGAAGGCGTACGGCGCGATCGTCTCGCTCGAGAGCGTCCGCTGCCGGCTCGGCGTCGGGCGCAGCTGGCGGACGACGTAGCCGCGGTCGTTGAAGGTGTAGCCAGGCACGAACGGCCGCCACGAGCCGCCGAGGGCATGTGCGACGCCGACACGCTCGAACCGGAAATGGAAGCCGTTGCAGGTCGCGACGCCGCCGTTCCACGACTCGGAGGTGGCCATCGGCTGCCAGCGCTTGTGGGAGCCGGGGAGGACGATCGGGTCGGTGACCGCCTGACCGTTCAGCCAGATCCGCCACACGCCCGGTCGACCGTACATCTCGAGGACCGCCAGGTCGTGCTTGTCGCCGACCCTGACGTTCGCGCGGAGAGGGAGGAAGACGGGAAGTTGGCCGGCGCGCGTGATCTCGGCGTAGAGCATCAGGGGCGTCCGCGGAAGCGCGGCGATGCCGGTCTGGAGCCACATCGTCTCGCCGTTCGGGCCCGCGCCCTTGCCGCCGAGCCCGATCCAACCCGCTGCGTGGCCGGCGGTGACGCTCGGCTCGCGGAGCGCCGTGATCGTCGCCCGGACCCCGCTCCCGACGCGCACCGACTCGTGTCCTGCGTAGGCGTAGCCGGTCGAGCCGTGCGTGCCCGATCCGCAGCCGGCCTGCCCTGCGGATCCTTCCGGCACGAGCAAAGCTCCCGCTGCCGCGACGACGGCTGCGACGCACGTGAAGAAGATCCCCCTCTTGCCCACGATCCCTCGATCGGCGTCACCCGAGAGAGGGGCGACCCCTCGATCGGGTGAACGGGCACCCCGCGGTGGCGCAGGCCCCGCGCCGACTACCATCCGGGGGCGATGGCGCGGGTCGAGGAACGGCGTACGGCGGGTCTCGAGGCCTGGCGTTCGCGCTTCGACGCGGCGCCGCTTCGAGGCGACGAGCTCTTCTCCACGATCTCCGGCGCGGACGTCGAGCCGCTGTCGACGCCCGAGACGTCGTCGGTCGACTACGACCGCGACCTCGGATATCCAGGCGCGTATCCGTTCACCCGTGGGGTGTATCCGTCGATGTATCGCGGTCGGTTGTGGACGATGCGTCAGTTCGCCGGGTTCGGGACTGCGGACGAGACCAACGAGCGGTTCCGGTACCTGCTCGACCACGGGCAGACGGGTCTCAGCTGCGCGTTCGACATGCCTGCGCTGATGGGTGTCGACTCGGACTCGCCGCGCGCGCTCGGCGAGGTCGGCCGCGAGGGCGTGGCCGTCGCGTCGCTCGAGGACATGCGGATCCTCTTCTCGGGGATCCCGCTCGGCGACGTGTCGACCTCGATGACGATCAACTCCTCGGCGGCGATCGCGCTCGCGATGTACCTCGTCGTGGGGGAGGAGCAGGGCGTCCCGCGCGACCGGCTCCGCGGGACGATCCAGACGGACATCCTCAAGGAGTACATCGCCCAGAAAGAGTTCATCTTCCCGCCCGGCCCGTCCATGCGGCTCGTCACGGACATGGTCGAGTTCTGCACGGAGGAGATGCCACTCTGGCATCCGATCTCGATCTCCGGGTACCACATCAGGGAAGCGGGCTCGACGGCCGCCCAGGAGCTCGCGTTCACGCTCAAGGACGGGTTCACCTACGTCGAGTGGGCGCTCGAGCGAGGGCTCGACGTCGACGCGTTCGCGCCGCGGCTCTCGTTCTTCTTCAACGCGCACCTCGACTTCTTCGAGGAGATCGCCAAGTATCGGGCCGCACGAAGGATATGGGCCCGAGAAATGCGGAACACGTTCGGCGCCCGGGACGAGCGTTCGATGCTGATGCGGTTTCACACCCAGACGGCGGGGGTGTCACTCACGTGGCAACAGCCACTTGTGAACGTAGCACGGACCGCGATCGAAGCGTTGGCGGCGGTGCTCGGCGGCACGCAGTCGCTGCACACGAACTCGTACGACGAGGCACTTGCGCTGCCGACCGAGGATGCGGTGCGGCTGGCGCTCCGGACGCAGCAGGTGATCGCCCACGAGACCGGGGTCGTGAACGGGATCGACCCGCTCGGCGGCTCCTACCACGTCGAGGCGCTCACCAACCGGTTGGAGGAGGAGGCCTACGAGCTGTTCCGGCGGATCGACGAGCTGGGCGGGATGGTCGCCGCGATCGAGCAGAACATGCCGCAGCAGGAGATCGCCGAGGCCGCGTACCGCTACCAGCAGGAGGTGGACAGCGGCGAGCGGGTCGTCGTCGGCGTGAACCGCTACCGGACCGAGAGCGACGAGGAGATCCACATCCTCCGCATCGACCCCGCTGTCGAGCCCAAGCAGATCGAGCGGCTCCGGGCCTTCAAGGCGCGGCGCGACTCGGCGCTCGTCGAGCGGCGGATCGCGGAGCTGTCGGAGGCGGCGTCGGTGCCCGACCGGAACCTGATGCCGGTGATCGTGGACGCAGTCCGCGACGGCGTGACCCTCGGCGAGACCTGCGACGCCTGGCGCCGCGTGTGGGGCACCTGGCGCGAGCAGCCGGTTTTCTAGCCGCTGTCGACGGCTTCCGACTGAAGTCGGACACCTCCCACCTGCACCCACGCGTCGTTGCGCTCGAGGTGTCCGGCTTCAGTCGGACACCTTCGGCCACGCCGAGGCCACGACCTGGTCCCAGAGCTCCAGAGATCTCTACCGTCGTGGAGGCGCTGCGCAGAGATGACGCGCGCCATCTCGTCGACGAGCCTCGCGTAGTTCTGTCGCGCCTCTCGAGGCGTGTCGCCGAACATCTCGAGCAGCCGACCCTCACCGAGTAGGTACTTCTGCGGATCCCCCTCCGCAGTGAGGCGGTACGAGCACCACGGCCATTCGCGAGGATGCGAGCAGAGCCCCGCCGCCACAGGGTTGAGGATGACGTAGAGGCATGCGCGGAAGAACCACCTCTCGTTGTCGATGCGCCGAGACCAGAAGTGCTGCCTGAACACGCTCCCTTCGCGTCCGTGGCGGACGTTGAGCCATCGTGCGTGGGCGCCCTGGAGTCGGCCTCATGCCGAGCGCGAGGTTCGGTTCTGCTGTCTCCGAGACAACGTGGTGGTGGGTGTCCATCAAGCAGCCGCATGGGTAAGCCAGCCAAGCTCTCGGCGAGATTCGCGCGTACCGGCTGAGGTACGAGACGCGATCCTGGTCGTCCTCGACGATGCGGCCGCCTGCCGTTTCCCTGCGGCGACGACATGGTGGATCGCACCGGGACACTCGTTGCGCTGCGGCCGGTCATCCCTGAACAGGGTGCATGTTGTCAATGCAGATTACAATTGTCCGCGAGTGGACAATGCATGTCCGGACTGAAGCTCGGACATCTCGAGCAGCGCAACGTCCGATGTCCGACTCGGAGTCGGACATCGTGCCAGGAGCTCAGTCCGCTGCGCGAACCGACTGCGGCACGACGTCGAGCTCCATCCCGTCGTAGGCGAGCGCGACGCCGGGCGGGGTGGACAGCTCCGAGGGGCGGTGCGTCAGGAGTAGCTCGCGGGCGCCGGAGGCCGCGTAGGCGTCGAGGGCCTCCTCGGCGCTCAGGTGGCCGCGCGGCTCGCCGTCGGCGCTGCCGGTCTCGAGCGTCGCCTCGCAGACGAGCAGATCGGCGTTGCGAGCGAGCTCCGCGATCCGCTCGCTCGGGCCGGTGTCGCCGGTGTACGCCAACACCGCCTTGTCGTTCGTGACCCGGAAGCCGTACGTCTCGAGCCGGTAGTGGGGCAGCCGGACGGGCAGCACCTCGAGCCCGGCCGTCGTGAACGGCGTCTCGGCGTCGTACTCCGACAGCAGGAACGTCCGCTCGAACATGTCCGGGAAGCCGAGTCGTGACCCGAGCTCCTCGAGGAATGCGCGGCCCCCGCGGTAGACCCACAGCTCGGGCCGCTCGTCGCCGTGCCCCCGCCGGTAGTAGCTTCCCCAGACCCACGGGACGAGGTCTCCCCAGTGGTCGAGGTGGAAATGCGTGATCGCGATCGAGTGCACGCTCGGCCACGCCTCGCGCTCGCGCAGCCGGCCGAGGACGCCAGGCCCGCAGTCGAGCAGCAGCCGCTTGCCCTCGGACTCGACGACGTATCCGGAATGGGCGCTCCCCGCGTTCGGCCAGGCCGGGGACGACCCGATGACGACGAGACGCACGTTCCTATACTGACCGCGTGGAGCGGACGATTCGGGTCGTGATCGCGAAGCCCGGGCTCGACGGGCACGATCGGGGGGCGAAGATCATCGCTCGGTCGCTGCGCGACGCCGGGATGGAGGTCATCTACACCGGCCTCCACCAGACACCGGAGCAGATCGTCGAGACCGCGATCCAGGAGGACGCGGACGCGGTCGGGATCTCGATCCTGTCGGGCGCGCACATGACGTTGGTGCCACGGATCGTAGAGGGACTCCGCGAGAACGAGGCCGGCGACGTGCTCGTCGTCGTCGGCGGGACGATCCCGCCCGAGGATGCGGACGAGCTCAAGCGCCTCGGTGTCAGCGAGGTGTTCACCCCCGGCGCGCCGACGAGCGCGATCGTCGAGTTCCTCCGCAACTCGCTCGCCCCTGCGTAGCGTTTACGACCCGGAGCAGCCGGGGTCCGGGTAGACACACGACCGCTCGTCCTCGGCGTCGAGATCCGGCGATGTCGTGTCGTCGACGGCCGGCTCGATGGCGCTGTCGTCGGCCGGCTCGGCGCTGACCGTGTCGCCGCCCGGCCGGGTCACGCGGTTGGCGACGAGCGCGCCTGCCACCGCGCGGAGCGCGGAGGCGGTGACCTTTGCCCGTGCGGTATATGCCGTGTACGTCGTCGCCGTTCGCGACTGGAGGTCGCGTCGCTCCGGGCTCTCGAGCGCTGCGAGGAGGGTGCGATCGACCGCCGCGCCCTTGGGTATCGCGAATTCGATCGTCTTCTCGCGGACGAGGGAGGTCCACCGACCGCCGGGCCACCAGCGAACCGCGCTGGCCCGCAGCGTGAGCGTGCCGGCGCCGGCAGCGATCGGGACGCCTCGGACGCCGAGCGAGAACGTCGCGCCGATCCTCGCGGGGAACAGCAGTCGCTCCGCGGCGTTGAGATACGGATAGGGGTTCACGTCGGCACCGTCGCCGGGATGCACCTCGAAGTGGAGATGGTGGTTCCCCTCGGCGTCGCCGGAGTCGCCGTTCCACGCGATCTGCTCGCCGGCCGTCACCGTCGCGCCGTCCGCGACGGCGTACGAGACGTCCATCTTGCAGCCGCCTCGATCCTCCGAGCGCTCGGTGAGGTCGTTGTTGAGATGGATATAGAGGTATGTGGTGCCGCTCTTGCCGTACAGGTAGAGCATGCAGCCGGCGCGCGACGAGGTCGTGTGCCACCGGATCCGGCCGGCCTCGGCGGCGACCACCGGCGTCCGCCACGGCACGTTCTCGATGTCGATCCCGGCGTGGCTCCCGTTGACGCGCGAGTCGCCGTAGTTCATGCCGTATGCATAGTCGCCGATCAGGGGGAACACGATCGGCTTGCCGTCGACGAGACCGGGCTTCGGTGCCGCGCCAGGGGAGCCGACGAGCGCCGCGGCGAGGAAAGCGGTCAGGGTGAGGAGAAGGCCCCCTCGTGCTGTCGTCCGGTGGCGAGTCATGGGCTCCGGTGCGGCGCGCGAAGGGCGGGACACTAGCAGGTCGAAAGGAGAGTGCCGTCGAAAGCGGCTACTGTCGCGCGGGGAACCAGGTCTGGCAGCGGCGCCGCACCGGAGCCTGGCTCACGGGTCTATCGAAGAGCTGAAGGGGGAGGTCTTGGTGATCAGAGTGCTCATGGCCGCAATGCTGGCGGCCCTGGTGGTCAGTGTCGCCGCGTGCGGTGGCGACGACGGAGGTGAGCCGATGGCCGTCCCGATCGAGGTCGCGCCGGCCGGTGACGGGTTCGAGCTGACGGTTCCCGAGTCGGTCGAGGCGGGCCTCGTCCGCCTCGAGCTCCAGAACGGCACCGAGGACGGCGCGGAGGCGCAGCTGCTCCGCCTCGCCGACGGCCACACGGTCGACGAGGCGCTGGCCGCGATCGCGTCGGAAGACGGCAAGATCCCGGACTGGATGACCGCGGAGGGCGGCGTCGGGACCATCGCGCCGGGGGCCTCGGGAGCGGTGGAGCTCGTGCTCGAGGAGGGCACGTATCACGTGATCGACGCGGGCGAGCCCGAGGGCGACGACGTTCAGAGCCACGCGGAGCGCGGTGCGACGGCCACGCTCGAGGTCACGAGCGGTGACGACGACGCCGAGCTGCCCGAGGTCGACGCGTCGATCGAGATGGCCGACTTCGACTTCGTAACCGACGGCCTGCAGGCAGGCACCAACCGCTTCCTCCTACGGAACACGGGCGAGGAGCTGCATCACACGCTCATCGTTCCCATCAACGATGGGGCGACGTTCGACCAGGTCAAGGAGTACATGACCTCCGACGAGGGCGACACCGGCCCGCCGCCGGCGGATTTCGAGAAGCTCCAGGCGACGACGGTGCTCGACGCCGGCCGCGAGCAGATCGACGAGCTGATCCTCGAGCCGGGTCGGTACGCGCTCGTGTGCTTCCTCACCAACCGCGCGGGCGGCCCGCCGCACGCAGCGCTCGGCATGGTGAGCGAGCTGACGATCGAGGAATAGGTCGAGGGGGGAGCCGAGGCCGTCACGGCCTCGGCTCCCCCTCAGCTCGTCGGCGCGCTCGCGGCGACCGCAGGCCGAACGGTGGCCGGCACGCCGTGGTTAGAGTCACGCGCGTGAAGATCGCCGTCTGCGTCAAGCAGGTCCCGGACGCCGCCGTCCACAAGCGCCTCGACCCGTCCACGAACCGGCTCGACCGGTCGGGCGAGGGGTCGCTGAACCCGACGGACGTGAACGCCGTCGAGGAGGCGCTGCGCCTCAAGGAGGCCAACGGCGGCGAGGTCGTCGTCGTCTCCCTGGGGCCCGAGAAGGCGATGGAGTCGCTGCGGAAGGCCCTCGCCATGGGCGCCGACCGCGCACTGCTCGTCTCCGACCCGGCCGCGGCAGGCTCCGATCTCGTGGCCACGAGCTACGCCCTCTCCAAGGCGCTCGAGCGCGAGGAGGCGGATCTCGTCCTCTTCGGCCAGCAGTCGAGCGACGCGGACGGAGCGGTGCTGTGGGCGGCGGTCTCCGACCGGCTGCAGCGACCGATGATCTCGCAGGTCGCCGAGCTGACTCTCGACGGGGAGACCCTCAGCGGCAAGCGGCAGACCGAGTTCGGCTACGACGTCATCTCGGCGCCGCTCCCCGCGGTCGTGGCGGTCTCCGACGCCATCAACGAGCCGCGCTATCCGTCGCTCAAGGGGATCATGGGCGCGAAGTCGAAGCCGCAGGAGACGCTCTCGCTCGCCGACGCCGGCATCGAGCCCGAGCGGGTCGGCGAGGCGGGCTCGCGCACGGTCGTGCGCTCGACGTCGCCCCCGCCCGCGAAGAGCGGCCAGGTGAAGATCGAGGACGACGGCAGCGCCGCGGACAAGATCGTCGAGTACCTCGCCGAGAAGAGGCTCGTGTGACGACCCTCGTCTACCTCGAGAACCACGACGGCGAGCTCACCAAGGGCGGGCTCGGCGTGCTCGGCAAGGCGGCTGCGCTCGGCGGTGACGTCGCAGGGGTCGTGCTCGGAAGCGGCGTCCGCGACGCGGCCGCGAAGGCAGGTGCGTTCGGCGCGGCGACGGTATACGTCGTCGATGACCCGGCGCTCGCCTCGCCGCTGCCCCAGCCGCGCGTCGACGCGCTCGAAGCGGTCGTCCGCGAGAGCGGCGCCGAGAACGTCCTCTTCGCCGCCTCGGTGCTGTCGGCCGACGTCGCGTCCGGGCTTGCCGCGCGGCTCGAGGCCGGGCTCAACTGGGACCTCACCGACGTGCGCGCCGAGAACGGCGAGCTCGTCGGAGTCCGGCCCGCGCTCGGCGACACCGTCGTCGTGGAGGTCGCGTGGGCATCGACCCCACGGCTCGCACTCATTCGCTCGGGGACGTTCGACCCGGTCGAGTCTGGCGGTACGGCGGAGGTGAAGGACGTCGCCGCGACGTTCCAGGATTTCTCCACCCGGGCCTCGCTCGTCGACCACCTCCAGGAGGAGTCGAGCGGGCCTTCCATCGAGGAGGCCGACATCATCGTCGCGGGCGGTCGCGGGCTCGGCGGCCCGGAGGGCTTCTCGATCTGCGAGGACCTCGCAAGCGCGCTCGGCGGAGCCGTGGCGGCGACGCGCGCGGTCGTCGATGCAGGCTGGTATCCGTACTCGGCGCAGGTCGGGCAGACGGGCAAGACCGTCTCGCCGAAGCTCTACATCGCGCTCGGGATCTCGGGGGCCATCCAGCACAAGGTCGGGATGCAGAGCTCGGGGACGATCGTCGCGATCAACAAGGACCCGAACGCGCCGATCTTCGACTTCGCAGACCTCGGCGTCGTGGGAGACCTGGGCCAGATCGCGCCGAAGCTCACCGAGCTCCTGAAGGCGCGGTCGTAAGGACGCCCGTGAGCGTCCGCCCGGCCGATTTCCCACCGCCGTTCGCGACTGCAGAGGCGATCGGGGCGCCCACCGACCCGCCGGACGAGCGGATCGACGTCGGGATCCTGATCGTCGGCGGCGGCCCGGGCGGGCTCGCGTGCGCGATCCGGATCGGGCAGCTCCTCGAGGAGCATCCCGGCCTCGCCGAGAAGCTCGGCGACGTTCCGGTCGCGGTGCTCGAGAAGGGAAAGCAGCCCGGCTCGCACCTCCTCTCCGGCGCCGTGATGAACCCGCGCGCGATCCGCAAGCTGTTCGCGGGGCGGATGACGATCGAGGACATGCCCACCTACGGGCCGGTGCACGGGGAGGCCGTGTATCTCCTCACGAAAGGCACGGCGCTCCGCATCCCGCCCCCGCCGACGATGATGAACCACGGCAACTGGATCGTGTCCGTGTCGGAGCTCGGGCGCTTCCTCGCCGAGCAGGCGGAGGCAGGGGGCGCGATGATCCTCCCCGAGACGGCGGGGCAGAAGCTCCTCGTCGACCACGGCCGCGTCGTCGGCGTCCGCACGGGTGACAAGGGCCAGGGCCGTCAGGGCGAGCCTCTCTCGAACTACGAGCCGGGTGTCGACGTCACGGCGAAGGTCACGGTGCTTGCCGAGGGCACCGCCGGTCACCTGACGACGGCAGCGATCGACCACTTCGGCCTCCAGGGTCAGAACCCGCAGATCTGGGCGCTCGGCGTCAAAGAGGTCTGGAAGGTCGCAAAGCCGCTCCACAAGATCGTCCACACGCTGGGCTGGCCGTTGCGCAAGCGCTCCAAGTACGGGGAGTTCGGCGGCTCGTTCGTCTACCCGATGGGCGACGACCACGTGTCGCTCGGCTTCGTGGTCGGGCTCGAGTACGCGGATGTCGAGCTGTCCGCCCACGACCTGCTCCAGGAGTTCAAGACGCACAGCCTGATCCGCAAGATGCTCCAGGGCGGCGAGCGGGTCGCCTGGGGGGCGAAGACGATCACGGAGGGCGGTCTGCTCTCGCTGCCGTCGCGGCTCAACGCCCCCGGCCTCTTGCTCGTCGGCGAGGGCGCAGGGCTCGTCAACGTGCCGCGCCTCAAGGGCGTCCACTACGCGATCGAGTCGGGTCGTCTCGCGGCCGAGGCGGCGGTCGCCGTGCTCGAGCGCGGCGAGGTCGTCGGCAGGCGCGGCGCCCTCGACGGCTACGACCAGGCCGTGCGGGAGAGCTATTTCTGGAAGGAGCTCGACGAGGTTCGCAACATGCGGCAGGTCTTCGACAAGGGCTTCTTCATGGGCGGCGCCCTCGCGAGCGCGATGACGATGTCGAAGGGCAAGCTGCCGCCGAAGAACTACGAGAGCCACCCGAACGCGGACTCGCCTCTCCTGCGGACACGCCGCGCGGCGCAGTATCCCGCGCCGGACGGGACGCTCACGTTCGACAAGCTCTCTTCCGTCTTCGCGTCGGGGAACCGGACCCGCGACGACCAGCCCAGTCACATTCGCATCCAGACGAAGGTGCCGCGCGACCTCGCCGAGATGTGGCAGTGGATGTGCCCGGCGCACGTGTACGAGGTGGGGGAGGCCGACGACGACGGGACCGTCGAGGTGAAGGTCACGCCGTCGAACTGCGTGCAGTGCGGAGCGATCAGCGCGAAGGGCGGCCGCCTGACCCCGCCCGAGGGTGGCTCAGGGCCCGAGTACACGCTCACGTGAGGCGGGCGTCGTCCCGGTGCCAGGCTTGAGCCGGGCGCCTGAGCACGGCTACGACGTCGTCGTCGTCGGCGCGGGGATCCTCGGGCTCGCGACGGCGCGGGAGCTCCTTGCGCGGCGGCCAGGGCTCCGGCTTGCGGTGCTCGACAAGGAATCGGCCGTCGGAGCCCACCAGACCGGGCGCGCGAGCGGCGTCGTCCACCGCGGGGTCTACTACGCCCCCGGCTCGCTGAAGGCGAGGCTCTGCGTCGCCGGCGCGGAGCGGCTCCTCGCGTACTGCGGCGAGCGCGGCATCCCGGTGCTTCGCTGCGGCAAGGTCGTCGTCGCCACCGGCGAGGACGAGCTGCCGCGGCTCGACGAGCTGCACCGCCGCTCGCTGGCGAACGGCGTGCCGAACGTCGCGCTGATCGGGCCGGAGCGGCTGCGCGAGCTCGAGCCGCACGCAGCGGGAATCCGGGCGCTGCACTCGCCGGAGACGGCGGTCGTGGACTTCTCGCAGGTCGCCGTCGCATACGCGGAGGACGTGCGCGCCGCGGGAGGCGAGCTGGTGCTGGGTCGCGAGGTGGGCGGCCTCGTCCGCCGCGGTAGCTCGACCGTGGTCGAGTCGACCGGCGGTGACGTCGAGGCGAGCCAGGTCGTCGTCTGCGGCGGCGTGCACGCCGACAGGCTCGCGCGGATGAGCGGCGCAGAGGCGGAGCCGAGGATCGTGCCGTTTCGCGGCGACTACCTCGTCCTCCGGCCCGAGCGCCGACACCTCGTGCGCGGGCTGATCTACCCCGTGCCGGACCCCGCCTTCCCCTTCCTCGGCATCCACACCACGGTGCGGCTCGACGGAGAGGTGCTGCTCGGCCCCAACGCGGTGCTTGCGCTCGCGCGCGAGGGCTACCGCCGACGGGACATGTCGTTCCGCGATGTCGCCGATGTCGTTCGCTCACGCGGGTTCCGCCGGCTCGCGCGGAAGCACTGGAGAACCGGCACGGGGGAGGTCGTGCGCGATCTTTCGACCCGCCGGTTCGTCGCAGAGGCCCGCAGGCTGCTCCCCACCCTCACGGTCGCGGACGTCCTTCCCGGCCCGGCGGGGATCCGGGCGCAGGCGCTCGCGGCGGACGGGACGCTGCTCGACGACTTCGTGTTCCACGAGGCCGACGGCGTCGTCCACGTGCGCAACGCTCCCTCGCCGGGCGCGACGTCGTCGCTCGCGATCGCGGAGGTGATCGCTGACCGGGTGGAGGCTGCAGGCTGAGGCCGGCGGTTGGTCCCTGGCTTGAGCCGGGCACCTTGCGATGTCATTCGGATTCGCGCGCAGCCCAGGCGTCGGCCATCGCGACGCGCTGGGCGAGCGTCGGGTGCGTCTGGAGGAGCACGTAGGCCCACGTCGGCGGGCTCGGGTCGCCGAGCGAGGTCTCCGAGAACTCGCGGAAGAGACCCCTCGCCGCCGCGGGGTCACGCGTCGTCTGGAGCGCCTTCCAGTCCGCCTCTGCCTCCGACCGCCGGCTGACGACGTTCTGGGCCGGCGCGACCGCGAGCTGGAAGGCGGCCGCGACGAGGAGCGCGAGCGGGACCGCGGCCGGCTCGCCCATGCCGCCGCGTCCCCTCGTGGCAATCATCAGGATCAGGGCGCCCGGCAGCGCGAACAGCCCGAACCAGGCGACCGCCTCAGGGATGTGGTTGCTCGAGTGGTGGGCCAGCTCGTGCGCGAGGACGGTGTCCACCTCGCCGTCCGAGAACCGGCCGTCGAGCAGCGTGTCCCACAGGACGATCTTCGAGGAAGGGCCCATCCCGAACGCGTAGGCGTTCGCCTGGCTCGTGTCGCCCGACACCTCCTCGATCCGAAGCGGGATGTCATCGACACCCTGTGTCCGCTGGAAGCGCTCGTACGTCCGCACCAGCCGTGGATCGTCAGACCGCTCGAGCCCCGGGACGAGATACGGCCCGCCGAGCACCAGGACGGATGCGATCAGCGCGAACACGGCGGCGCCCGGGATCCACCACCAGCTGCCGAGGCGCCGCGCCAGCGCCATGACGACGAGCAGCGCGATGCACACGCCGACGAACGTTCCCCCGAGCCCGATCCAGCCCTCGAAGACCGCTTCGAGGTATCCGACCTCGGACACGTCGTGGCGGCGCTCCCACCACACGGCGGCGAGGGCGAAGGGAAGCTGCACGAGCCAGACGATCGCGAGCCCGAGCATCCCGAGGAGCATCCCGGTGCCGATCGGCCCCGCCGCCGACTCGCGTGCGTACCGAGCGCCGTGGCGGGCGTACACCGCGAGCGTCATGAAGAGCACGACCTGCGAGAGCACCCAGTCGGCCAGCAGGAAGCGCTCGTACCGTTCCGCGTCGTCGACGAGCTCTCGACCGAAGGCGTCGTCGACGTCGACCGTCGGCAGCGTGAGGTCGCCCGGCACGACGCTGTCGCTCAGGCGCGATGCGGCCACCGCCCACCCGACGGCGAGCGCCAGCACGATTGCCACGAGGGGCCATCTCATGCGAGGCCCGCTGGAAGCAGGTCGGTGTCGGGCTCGGGACGGCTGACGAGCACGGGTGACGAGTCGGGATACCGGGGCGTGACGAGGAGCGCATAGGCGCTCATCTGCGCCTGGTAGCGGAGCGCGGCGACCCCGATGTCGCGGAGCCCGCCGGGCATCCGGCCGGTTGCCAGAGCTGCCAGCCAGCCGAGCACCGCGACGACCAGCGCGACCCCGCCGTACGCGGCCGAGAGGACGAGAGCAGGGAGGAGAAGAACCGGCCGGAAGAGCACGGTGAGCCGCTTCTGGCGCGTCGGCGGCGCGATCGTCAGGTCGATCGGATAGCTGCCCTCACGCCCGACGAACCCCGGGAACGGACGGCCGACGACGTAGAGAAACGCGTTCAGGTGCGTCCACGCCCTGACGTTCGCGGCCATGAACCTGTGGAGGAACCCGGGCACGCGTCCGATGACGAGCGCGACGACCCAGGCGACGAGGGCGGCGGCGATCGCGAACACCGACCAGAGCGTCAGCCACAGGATGTGGGGGATGGAGAGGGGGAGACGAAACAGGACGAGCAGGCGGGGTCGTCCGAGGTCGTCGTCGGCGTGGATCGCGACCGGGTGGGCGGGGAGCTCCGGGACGGGATCGACGCGCCCGGGCGTCGAGTGCGGGTACCGATCGGTCAGGAGCAGCGTGTACGCAGTGGTCTGCGCGCCGTACCCGATTGCGTACACAGCGGCGTCGCGCATGCCTCGCGGCATGCGTCCGCGGACGAGGCACGCGAACCAGCCGAGCAGGGCGACGGCCGATCCCAGGCCGCCGATCCCGGCGAGCACCGCGGCGCCGTAGGCGGCGCCGAGGGCCATCGAGCCGGCCAGAGCGGATGCGAGGAGGAACGCCGGGATCGCGAGCAGGAACCGGAACCCGGCGCTCAGGCGACGCTGCGTTGCGGGAGGATCGATTTCGACGTCGACCGGGTAGGGCTTCGCGCCGGTGAAGCCGGGATACGGATCCGCTGCGAGGCAGAGGTAGGCGGTGAGGTGCACGGTGTAACGCGTGTAGTTCGCGAGGAAGCGATGAAGCGACCCGGGAGCCCGCCGCTCGACGAGCACCGCCAGCCAGACGACGAAGGCGAGGGTGAACGCCGCCGTCCCGTAGAGGGACGCCCACACGAGATGCGGCAGCACGAGCACGAGCCGGAAGAGCACCGTGAGCCTCCGGCGGCGGAAGTCGTCGCGCACGACCACGCGGACCGGGTGTGACTCGGGAAGAGGCGCGTTCACTCGCGCATTCTGTCGGGGACTGGCCCTAGGATCGCCGCGTGAGCGGTGATCCCAGCGGCCATCCCGTGACGCGCGAGGACGTCGTCCGGGCGGCCGAGACGATCCGCGGGCGCGTGCGACGCACGCCGCTCCTCGACGGGCTCCGACCTCGCGCCGGGGCTCGTGCTGAAGGCGGAGCTCTTCCAGCACACGGGCTCGTTCAAGGCGCGCGGCGTCGTGAACCGCCTCTCGGCGCTGAGCGCGGAGGAGCGTGGCCGCGGCGTGGCGGGCGCGTCTGCCGGTAACCACGCGATGGCCCTCGCCTGGGGCGCTGCCGCGGAGGGGATCGACTGCATCGTCTTCTCCTGGCCGGGCGGGAGTCGATTCAAGCTCGACCGAGCCCGCGCGCTCGGCGCGACGATCGACCTCGAGGCCGCCGACCCCGCCGATGCGTTCGCACGGCTCGAGGAGCACCTCGCGGAGACGGGCCGCGTGCTCGTGCACCCGTTCGACGACCCGCTCGTGATGGCGGGGCAAGGAACGGTGGGGCTGGAGGTGCTCGAGGACGCGCGCGTCGACACGATCGCAGTGCCGGTCGGTGGGGGCGGGCTGATCTCCGGCATCGCCGCCGCCGCAGCGCCGCGCGGCGTCCGGGTGGTCGGCGTGGAGCCCGAGGGATCGGCTGCGCTCCGTGCGGCGCTCGAGGCCGGCGAGCCGGTGCCCCTCACGCCGAGCACGATCGCTAGTGGCCTCGACGCGCCGTACGCGGGCGCGAACGCTCTGGCCGTCTGCCAGGCTGCGGGCGTCGAGGTCGTGACCGTTGCGGACGAGGAGATCGAGGACGCGATGCGGAGGGTCTACGCCGACGCCAAGCTCGCATGCGAGCCGGCCGGGGCGGCGGCCGTGGCCGCCGTCCTCACCGGGAAGATCACGGGCTCGACAGCCGCCGTTGTCTCCGGAGGCAACGTTGGGCCCGAGATCGCCTCTGGTATCCTGGCGCGTCCATGAAGGCGGACATTCATCCCGAGTATGTCGTCTCGCACGTCACTTGTTCCTGCGGGAACGAGTTCATGACGCGTTCGACGAAGGCCGAGCTCCACGTCGAGATCTGCTCGGCGTGTCACCCGTTCTACACGGGGAAGCAGAAGCTCGTGGACTCGGGCGGCCGCCTCGAGCGCTTCCAGCGGCGGCTCGACAAGGCCGCCGCCGCCAAGAGCGCTTAGGTCGGCAACGCCTCCGTGGTCGGTACGGTGCCCAGGTGAGCGTTAGCTACGGCGGGCAAGCCGTGCTCGAAGGAGTGATGATGCGCGGCCCGTCGTGCTGGGCGGTGGCTATCCGCACGCCCGAGGGCGGGATCGAGGAGGTCGTCCGCGACGTCACCTCGCCGATGAAGCGCCACCGGATCTGGCGCCTCCCCGTGATCCGCGGGGTGATCGCGCTCGGCGAGTCGCTCGCGATCGGCTTTCGCGCGCTCGCCATCTCGGCGAACGTCGCTGCCCGCGAGGAGGACGACGAGGGCAACGTCGTCACGGAGATCACACGCGGCCAGATCCTCTTCTCGTTCGCGATCGCGATCGGCTTCGCCCTGATGCTGTTCAAGGTCGGTCCCGCGCTCGTGACGAGCTGGCTGCCGGTCGACGACACGGCCTGGTTCGTCGTGGTCGAAGGGCTGATCCGCGTCGCGGTGTTCATCGCGTACATCGGGTTGATCGGACTGCTGCCCGACCTCAAGCGGGTCTTCCAGTACCACGGCGCCGAGCACAAGACGATCAACGCGCTGGAGGGCGGCTCCGAGCTGACGCCGGAGAAAGTGCAGAAGTTCAGCTTGATCCACCCGCGTTGCGGAACAGCATTTTTGCTCTGGGTGATGGTGATCGGCATCTTCGTCTTTGCGTTCGTCGGGCGGCCCGTCTGGTACTGGCTGATCGCCAGCCGGATCCTCCTGCTGCCGGTGATCGCCGGGCTCGCCTACGAGCTGATCCGCTACGCCGGGAAGCACCAGGACAACAGGGTGCTGATGGCGCTGCTCGCGCCGGGCCTCTGGCTCCAGCGTCTCACGACGCGCGAGCCCACGCTCGACCAGGTCGAGGTCTCGATCCGCGCCATCGAGGAGGTGCGCCGCCGCGAGGCAGGCGAGACGCCGGCCGAGCAGGCAGCCGACCGCAAGGTCGAGGTCATGGCCTAGCCATGCCACGCATCGTCCGTGAGGCCGACGTCTCGTGGGACGGGAATCTCGCGCGCGGAACCGGCGCGATCACGGCGGCCTCGTCGGGCGCGTTCGAGGCGCTCGGGTACTCGCTGCCGACGCGGATCGCCGCGCCCGAGGGCAAGACGAGCCCGGAGGAGCTGCTCGCCGCCGCTCACGGAGGCTGCTTCACGATGTCGCTCGCCGGCGAGCTGACGGGGGCAGGGACGCCTCCCGGCCGGCTCGACGTCCGCTGCCGCATAACCATGGACGAGGTGGAGGGCCGCGGCCACCTGATCGTCCACTCCGCACTCGACGTTCGCGCCCATGTACAAGGGATCGACGACGCCGGCTTCGCGCGTGCTGTCGAGGCCGCGCACGAGGGATGCTCGTTCTCGTCGCTCCTCCGTGACGCCGGCGTGGGAATCGAGATAACGACGACGCTCGAGGGAGGCGACTGATGGCGACCGACCGCATGGCGAAGGTGACGTGGGCTGGCTCCCTGATGGAAGGCAGCGGCACGATCGAAGGCGTCGGGAGCGGCGCGTTCGGCCCGCTCGACGTCTCCTGGACATCACGGGCCGAGGCGCCGGAGGGCCGTACGAGCCCGGAGGAGCTCATCGCCGCCGCCTGGGCGTCGTGCTTCTCGATGGCGCTCTCACATGCGCTGGCCGGCGCCGGAACGCCGCCGGAGCGGCTCGAGACGTCCGTCACCGTCACGTTCCAGCCGGGTGAGGGCATCCTGAAGGGCGCGATCCAGGTCGTCGGGACGGTCTCCGGCCTCGACCACGCGGGGTTCGTCGAGCACGCCGAGGGCGCGAAGGTGAACTGCCCCGTGTCCAAGGCGCTCACCGGCGTCCCCGAGGTCACGCTCGACGCGACGCTGGCAACGGCCTAGGCGACCGGTGTCCGACCGAAGTCGGACACCCTGGGTCCGGACGACTCGCACCTACAATCGCGTCGTATGGCCCTCGACCAGCTCATCGAGGAGCTCGAGCGTACGAACGACGAGCTCCAGCGCAAGATGGCCGACCCGGCCGTCTACTCCGACCACCGCGAGGCGGCGGACCTCGGCCGGCGGCTGAAGGAGCTCGAGCCTGCGATCAAGGCGGCCCGCGACTGGCGAAGCGCGCGCACGGACCTGGCCGAGGCGAAAGACGATCCCGAGCTCGCGTCGCTCGCCGGGGAGCTCGAGAGCGAGGTCGCCAGGCTCGAGGACGAGCTCAGGCACGCGCTCGTGGAACGAGACCCGGCCGACGACAAGGACGTGATCGTCGAGGTCAGGCAGGGCGTCGGCGGCGACGAGGCCGCGCTCTGGGCAGGGGAGGTCTCCCGCATGCTGCAGCGTTACGCGGAGCGCCGGGGCTTTCGCACCGAGGTGCTGTCCGCGAGCGAGAACGAGGGCGGCGGCATGAAGGAGACGGTGTTCGCGGTCAAGGGCGACGGCGCCTTCTCGGTCTTCAAGTGGGAGGGCGGGACGCATCGCGTGCAGCGCGTCCCCGCCACCGAGTCGCAGGGACGGATCCACACGTCGACCGCGACGGTCGCGGTGATGCCCGAGGCCGAGGAGGTCGAGGTGGTCGTCGAGGACAAGGATCTGAAGGTCGACGTCTACCGCTCGACCGGTCCCGGAGGCCAGTCGGTCAACACGACCGACTCGGCCGTCAGGATCACCCACCTGCCGACGGGCATCGTCGTCTCGATGCAGGACGAGAAATCGCAGCTCCAGAACAAGCAGAAGGCGATGCGCGTGCTCCGCGCGCGCCTCTACGAGGCTGAACGAGCGCGCCAGCAGGCCGAGCAGGCGGCTTCGCGCCGCTCACAGGTCGGCACCGGGGAGCGCGCGGAGAAGATCCGGACGTACAACTTCCCGGAGAACAGGTTGACCGACCACCGGGTCAAGCACACGGTGCACAGGCTCGACCAGATCCTCGACGGCGACCTGCAGGAGTTCACGGAGACGCTCCAGGCCGAGGAGCGCCAACGTGCGCTCGAGGCTGCGGTGTGAGCGGCAGATGTCCGACTTAAGTCGGACATCTCAGGGCACGCTTACGCTCGGGGATGTATTGCGGCGCTCCACGGAGCACCTCGCCAAAAAGGGCTCGGAGACGCCGCGGCTGGACGCAGAGCTGCTGCTCGCCCACGCGCTCGGGGTGGAGCGGATCGAGCTCTACATGCGCCTCGACCGCCCGATCGACCCCGAAGAGCTCGACGGCGTTCGCGCGCTCGTCGCACGCCGTGCCTCGCGGGAGCCGCTCCAGTACGTGCTCGGCGAGTGGGGGTTCCGCCGGCTCACGCTCGCGGTCGACGAGCGGGCTCTCATCCCGCGACCCGAGACGGAGACGGTCGTCGAGCGGTGCCTGGCGCTTCTCGACGGCGTCGAGGCGCCGAGAGTGCTCGACGTCGGCACGGGGTCCGGCGCGATCGCGCTCTCGATCGCCGACGAGCATCCCGGCGCGAGGGTCACCGGGATCGACGTCTCTCCCGGGGCCCTCGCGCTCGCGCGGGAGAACGCGGCGCGAACGGGCCTCACGATCGAGCTCGCGGAACACGACCTCGTCGACGGTCTCCCGACGGGCCCCTGGCAGCTCGTCGTCTCCAATCCTCCCTACGTGGACCCGGACGACCGTCGCGGCCTCGCCCCGGAGGTGCGCGACTGGGAGCCCGCGTCTGCGCTCTTCAGCCGCGACGCGGTGGGCGTCGTCGCGCAGGGCGCCGTTCCCGTGCTCGCCGCCGGCGGCGCGCTCGTGCTCGAGGTCGGCGACGACCAGGCCACGGACGTCGCGGCGCTGCTCGTCTCGCTCGACTACGAGCAGGTCAAGGTCTCGCCGGACCTGGCCGGACGCGATCGGGTCGTCGAGGGAAGGCGGTGAGCGACGCCGAGGCTGCGATCGAGGCGCTCCGCGGGGGGAGGCTGGCAGTGATCCCCACGGACACCGTCTACGGTCTCGCGGCGGACGGCGAGAGCGAGGACGCGGCGCACTCGCTCTATGCGGCGAAGGGCCGCGACGTGATCCGTCCGACAGCGGTGCTGTTCACCTCCGTCGACGTGCTCGACGAGCGCCTTCCCGGGCTTCCTGATCGGGCGCAGGCGGCCGTTCGGTCGCTGCTTCCCGGGCCGCTGACGCTGGTGCTCCCGAACCCCGAGCGGCGGTTCGCCTGGCTCAATGCAGAGCGACCGGAGGCGATCGGCGTACGCGTCCCGGACATCACGGGACCCGGTCGGGCGGTGCTCGCTGCGTTGGGCGCCCTCGTCGCGACGAGCGCCAACCTTCCCGGCGGAGCCGATCCGCGCCGGATCGAGGACGTCCCCGCCGAGATCCTCCACGCCGCGGCGGCCGTCGTCGACGCCGGCGAGCTACCCGGCACGCCCTCGACCGTGATCGACCTCACCCACGCCGAGCCCCGCGTTCTCCGCGAGGGGGCCGTGTCGGCGCGCGAGGTTCTTCTCCGCCTACGCCACGTGCTTACCGACTTCTAACGCGCACCCCATGCCTGCCTAACGCGGCAGGCGGAGACTCGTCGCGAGATGAGACGTCGCATGGTCGTCGTCGGAACCGCCCTCCTCGCGCTCGTCGCCGCGGCGCCGGCGAACGCCGACGCTCCTGTGGCACGTACCGGCCCGGCCACATCCGTGGGGGCGCGCAGCGCCATCGTGAGCGGCGCAGTCGACGCCCGTGGGGCGTCGACGAGCTGGTACGTCGAGTACGGGACGACGACGACGTACGGCGCGCGCACCGAGGCGCGGAGCGCGGGGAACGGGACGTCGGCGGTCGACGTGTCGCAGCAGCTCACGCGGCTCGAGACCGGCGTGACGTACCACTACCGGGTCGTCGCGACGAACGCCGGCGGGACGAGTCGCGGCGCCGACCAGGCGTTCACCACGAGCGGAGCTCCCGAGGTCGCGACAGGCGCGGCCTGGGCGATCGGCCCGACCTCGGCCAACGTCGGAGGCAGTGTGGATCCCAACGGCCGGTCGACCGGCTGGTGGATCGAGTACGGCCCGACCACGCGCTACGGCTCGCGCACGGACACGCGATCCGCAGGCTCTGGACCGGCCCCGATCGCTGTGTCGGTGAGGCTGACGGGTCTTGCCGCGGGCGCCACCTACCACTTTCGCGTCGTCGCTGCGAACGACATCGGCGCGCGTCCGCGGCGCGGACCGGTCGTTCCGAACGGATAGCGCGCCGTCCGTCGCGACGGGCTCGGCCGACGCGATCTCCGTCTCCACCGCGCGCCTCAGCGGCCGCGTCGATCCGCGTGGCCGCGGGACCTCCGTCTGGTTCGAGTACGGACCGTCCACCGCCCTCGGGGCCCGAACTCCGGAGAGCGACGGAGGCTTCGCCCGGCGCGCCTCGACGCACACAGCGACGCTCGCGGGCCTGCAGCCCGGGACTGCCTACCACTACCGGATCGCCGCCCGTAGCGACGCCGGCACGACGTACGGACAGACACGAAGCTTCCGGACGAGCGCAGGGCCGCTCGCCGTAACGGGCCCGGCTCGCCTCTCGGGGACCTCCGTCGTCCTCTCGGGGACCGTCGATCCGGTCGGCCGCGGCACGACCTTCTGGTTCGAGCTGGGGCCGTCGACGTCGTACGGGACACGGACGCTCGCGAGAAGCGCCGGTGCGGGGCGCGGGGCGGTCCCCGTCTCGGAGACCGTGACCGGGTTGGCGCCGGGGACCGAGTACCACGCGCGCCTCGTCGCCCAGAGCTCGGCCGGCACGACGCACGGGGCCGACGTCGTGTTCCGGACCGCCGGCGCGCCGACCCTCGGCCGGGCGAGCGCGTCGGGGATCTCGCTCGCGCGCGCGCTCATCCGCGCGGAGGTCGCGAGCGGTGGGCTCGAGACGCAGGTCTGGGTCGAGTTCGGCCGTGGCGGGTCGCTGACCGCCCGTACCGCCGCCGTGAGGCTTCCGGCCGGAGCGGCTGCGACCGGCGTCTCGTTCAGGCTCACCGGGCTGGCGCCCGGACGGCGCTACGGGTTCCGCGTCGTCGCCGCGAGCGCCGCGGGCACGGTGACCGGCTCGAGCGCGACCTTCGGGACGGCCTCACGTCCACGCGACGAGCGCGGCCGGGCCCTGACCTGCACGATCGTCGGCACGAACGGGCCCGACCGGCTCGTCGGGACGTGGCGGCGCGACGTGATCTGCGGTCTCGGCGGGGCCGACATGCTCGTCGGCCTGGGCCGGGAGGACGTGCTCGTGGGAGGCCCGGGCGCCGACTACCTCAGGCCGGGCGGAGGCAGAGACCGCGTCCTCTGCGGGCCGGGCAACGACTTCGTCGCCGCACGCGACGGCGCGAGCGACGTCGTGCTGGGAGGCGACGGCCGCGACCGCGGGCGCCTCGACCAGCGGCGGGACGAGAGCCTTTCGCTGACGCGGATCACCTAGCGCATCGTCTCCGGCAGCGTCACGGTTCACGGGGGACAGGCCCCTTCGCGGTCAGTCCCCTGAAGTAGCATCAGGGCCGTGGCAGTCGCGGCCGAGCAGTTCGAGCGCCTGCGGACCGGCGGGCTCGCCGATCACGACCCCGACGTCGCGGCGCTCCTCGGACGCGAGCTCGACCGGCAGCGCGGCCAGATCGAGCTGATCGCCTCGGAGAACTTCACCTGGCCCGCCATCCTGGAGGCCGTCGGCTCGGTTCCGACCAACAAGTACGCCGAGGGCTATCCCGGACGGCGCTACTACGGCGGGTGCGAGATCGTCGACGAGATCGAGCAGCTCGCGATCGACAGGGCGAAGGCGCTGTTCGGCGCAGAGCACGCGAACGTCCAGCCGCACGCCGGCGCGCAGGCGAACATGGCGGTGTACCTCGGCCTGCTCGATCCGGGCGACACCGTCCTCTCGCTGCGGCTCGACCACGGCGGTCATCTGACCCACGGCCTGAAGGTCAACTTCTCGGGGCGGCTGTACACGATCGTCCACTACGGCGTCTCGCGCGAGACGGGGGTCGTCGACGAGGAGGAGGTGCGCGCCCTCGCCCGCGAGCACCAGCCGAAGATCATCCTCTGCGGCGGTTCCGCATACCCGCGCACCGTCGACACGGTGATGTTCCGCCGCGTCGCCGACGAGGTCGGCGCGCTCCTCTGGTGCGACATGGCGCACTTCGCGGGGCTTGTCGCAGCCGGCCTGCACCCGAACCCCGTCGAGAACTGCGACGTCGTCACCTCCACGACCCACAAGACGCTCGCAGGCCCTCGTGCGGGCCTGATCCTCTGTCGAGCCGAGCACGCCCAGGCGATCGACCGGGCGATCTTCCCGGGGCTCCAGGGTGGGCCGCTCGAGCACGTGATCGCGGCGAAGGCGACGTGCTTCAAGATCGCCGCCACGGATGAGTTCCGCGCGTACCAGCAACAGGTCCGCGTCAACGCAGACGCGCTCGCGGAAACGCTCGTGGCGGGCGGGATCGACCTCCTGACCGGGGGGACCGACACGCACCTGCTCCAGCTCGATCTGCGCGCAACCGAGTGGTCGGGGAAGGACGCCGAGGAGCGGCTCGACGAGGTCGGCCTGACGACGAACCGCAACACCGTCCCGTTCGACGAGCGGCCGCCGACCGTCGCGTCGGGTGTCCGCCTGGGAACGCAGGCCGCGACGATCCGCGGCTTCGACGAGGAGGACTTCCGCGAGGTGGGGAGGATCGTCGTCGAGGCTCTCGACCCCGGTCCCGACCTCGGTGCACTCCGCGGCCGCGCGGGGGCGCTCTGTGAGAGGCGACCTCTCTATCCCGGCTTCCGGGGCTACGCGACCTACGCCGGCGATGCCGCTCTCGCCTCCGGCGACAGCGGCTGACGAGGATGCTCGAAGCCGGCTCATCCAGCACTTCCGTGGCGGGAAGCGTCACGGAGGTGCTGCACCCGCTCGTCCAGCACAAGCTGGGACTGTTGCGCGACGTCACGACGACGACGCAGATGTTCCGGCAGCTCGTGAACGAGCTGACGCTGCTCCTGACGTACGAGGCCACGAAGGATCTCGCCGACGAGGCCGTCGAGATCGAGACGCCGCTCGAGCACACGACCGCACGTCGGATCTCGGGCAAGAAGGTGGCGATCTGTCCCATCCTGCGAGCGGGGATCGGGATGCTCGACGGGGTTCTGTCGCTCGTGCCGGGCGCGCGCGTCGGGTTCATCGGCCTGTACCGGAACGAGGAGACGCTCGAGCCGGTCGAGTACTACGTCAAGCTCCCGGACGATCTCGCCGACCGGGACGTGATCCTCCTCGACCCGATGCTCGCGACCGGCAACTCGACCACGGCTGCGGTCGAGACCGTGAAGGCGGCGGGGGCGACGTCGGTGCGGCTCATCGCGCTGATCGCCGCGCCCGAGGGGATCGAGCGGATCCACCGCGACCACCCGGACGTGTCGATCGTCGTCGCGTCGATCGACCGTGCGTTGAACGAGAAGGGCTACATCATGCCCGGCCTCGGCGACGCAGGCGACCGGCTGTACGGCACGAAGTAGGACTGGCCCATGTGGACCGACCTGCGCGCCAACCCCGAGGTCATCTGGGGCGCGCTGATCGCGTTCGGCATCGTCGTCCTGCTGACTCCTGCCGTGGGCGGGATGGCACGGCTGCTCGGCGTCGTCGACAAGCCCGACTCGCGGCGCCTCAACAAGCGGCCCATCCCGCGGCTCGGCGGGCTCGCGATCTTCCTCGGCATCCTCGTGCCGTCGCTCGCCTTCCTTTCGCTCGACGGCGAGATGCGGGGCATCGTGCTCGGCGCAGCCGTCGCGTGCGTGGTCGGCGCGATCGACGACTTCCGCGGTCTCGAGCCGGTCCAGAAGCTCGCCGGTCAGATCGCCGCCGCGTCGATCCCGCTCGCCTTCGGGGTCTGGATCGACCACTTCACGTTCCCGTTCCTCGGCGTGGTCGACCTCCCGGCCTGGGTGGGGATGCCGCTGACCGTCGTCTGGATCGTCGCAGTCATGAACATGGTCAACTTCCTCGACGGGATGGACGGTCTGGCCTCGGGCGTCTGCGCGATCGCAGGCCTCACGTTCGCGATCCTCGCGCTGTCGCTCGGGAAGATCGACGCGGCCATCCTCTCCGCGATCGTCGCCGGGGCGTGCGTCGGCTTCCTGCGCCACAACTTCTTCCCGGCGCGCATCTTCATGGGTGATTCGGGGGCGCTCGTGCTCGGCTTCACGCTCGCCACCGTCTCGATCTCCGGGCTGCTCAAGACCGCGTCGACCGTCGTCCTGTTCCTGCCGCTGCTCGTCCTGGCGGTGCCGATCATCGACACCTCGTTCGTCGTCGCGCGGAGGCTGAAGCACGGCGAGAGCCCGTTCGCCCCCGACCAGTCTCACCTGCACTACCGCTTCCTGCGGCGCGGGTACTCGCAGCGGCGCGCCGCGGTGACGATGTGGGCGTGGACCGCGAGCCTCGGGGCGGCGGCGCTCGCGACGCGGTTCATCCCGTTCCGCGAGGGCGGCGACTGGCATCCCGGGGAGACGCTCGTCGTCGTCGCGATCGCGCTCGGAGCGCTCGCGTTCTCGGTGTACGTCGTGTATCTGCTCGAGATCGTCAAGCTCGCCAACCCGCGAGTCCGCAAGCGGCGCGCGGAGGCCGAGGAGGCGGAACGCCTCACCGCATGACGACGCTCCACGGCGGCACCGTCACGTTCGTCTTCACCGACATCGAGGGCTCGACGAGGCTCCTCGAGCGTCTCGGCGACCGCTACGCGGAGGCGCTGGCCGAGCATCGGCGCATCCTCCGCGACGCGTTCGGCTCACGGGGCGGGCGCGAGCTCGACACGCAGGGCGACTCGTTCTTCTACGCGTTCGAGCGCGCGCGTGACGCGGTCGCCGCGGCGGTGGCCGGCCAGCGCTCGCTCGCGACGCATGCCTGGCCGGACGGCGAGGAGCTCCGCGTGCGGATGAGCGTGCACACCGGCGAGCCGGTGGTGGGCGAGGAGGGGTACGTCGGGATCGATGTCCATCGCGCCGCCCGGATCTGCTCGGCTGGTCACGGCGGCCAGGTGCTGCTCTCGGCGACGACCGCGGCGCTCGTCTCCGGCGCCCTGCCGGACGGCGTCACGCAGGTGCCGCTCGGCGACCTGCGCCTCAAGGATCTCTCCGAGCCCGAGCGCGTCGTCCAGCTCGACATCGAAGGGCTGCCGGCCTCGTTCCCTCCGCTCCGCGCAGGTGAGGAGGAGCCGATGGACTTCGGCGCCCGGCTCGAGCGGAAGATCAAGGCTGACGTCGAGCGGCGTCTCGAGCTGAGCCTCTCGGGCGCGCCGCAGGAAGCAGTCGCGGGCACGGGTCGGCTCGTCCTCGTCGGGCTGATACCTCTCGTCGTGCTCGTGGCGGTGATCGTCGCGGTCGTGCTGCTCGTCGCCTACCTGGTCTGAGAAGAGCAGGTGTCGGATCGAAGTCCGACACCGGTCAGCCACCCTGTGCGCGCGCGACGAAGTCGAGCAACGCCGCGTTGAAGTCCGGGTGGAGCTGCGCGTTGTGGCCGAAGCCCGGCAGCACGAGACGCTCGGCGGAGAGGGCGCTCTCGAGGACGTCGCAGATCGCGTCGAACGCCGGGTGGTGGCCGCCGGAGATGACGAGGGTCGGAAGGCCGAGCGCCGCGAGGCGCGCCAGCGGGATGTCGGCCTCCCACGGGCCGCGCTCCGTCGCCAGAGCCCTCACGCCCTGTTCGAGCGCGGGCGGGAGCGGGGACGGTGGGTCGAAGTCCGAGCCGACCGCGCCGAGGAAGATGCGGAGGAAGGCCTCCGGCTCGAGGTGCGCGCCCCTCGCGTAGAGCTCGGCGCCGTGGTGCGCGAACGCCGCGACACCCGGGTCGTCGAGCGCGACACGGGTGCAGGGCGGCTCGATCACCGTCAATGACGCGAGGCGGTTGCCGGCCTCTGCAGCCGCGAGCAATGCGATGACGCCGCCGTACGAATGGCCGACGAGGTGGTCATCCTCCGCCAGGCGCTCCGCGACCCAGATCGCGTCTTTGTCGAAGTCCACCCGCTGCGCAGCCTCGACAGGTGCCTGGCTGAAGCCAGGCACCGGGGACACCGGGGCTCAGGCGGCGAAGGAGGCGCGAAGCCGGGCCGCTCGAGCACCACGAGCTCCGCCTCGTCGGCCGTGATGCCGTTTCGCTGCTCGCGCCATGTCGCCCGCCCGCCGACGACGCTTCCATGGACGAGAACGATCCGCGCCATCGTGCCACTAACCTAGTTCTTTTCCGCTCAGAGAGTGGGAAAGGACTGTTACAAGCTCGGTGGTATGCTCCGGTCCGAATGGCCGGTGCCGCCCCCTCGTCGCCTCACTCGCTCGCCACCGCGTCAGGCCTCCTTCTCGGAACGGTAGGCGCCGCGATGGCGATCGGGGCGCTCATCGGCTGGCTGCTCGGCGATGCGGGGCTCGGCTTCCTCGTCGGCGCGCTCGTCGGCATCCCTCTCGCGGTCGCCGTCGTCTACAAGGTCTACGCGCGGTCGGGCCTGTGAGCACCGGCATGTTCGCGACGCCGCGGCCGGTTCCGGGTCGGCTCGTTCCCGCGCTCGCGGGCTCCGCGGTCATCCTTCTGGCGCTGCCGGTGTTCGTCGTCGCGGGCTGGCCGCTCGACGGGTGGCTGATCGCTGCGACGTTGTGGGTCGCGGCTGAGCTCTTCGCATGGCTGCTGACGCGGCTTCCGCTGGGCACGGGTAACCTCGCCGCCGCAGGCATGCGGGGTATCGGCACGAGCTTCAGGGCGATGGCGGTTGGTATCCCGCTCGTCGTCGTCACGGTCGCGGACGAGCGCGTCGGCCTCGCCGCGGCAATGGTCTTCGCGTTTGCGTTCACGGTCGAGTTGGCCGTGTCGCTGCTCGCGTACTTCGCCGTGGAAGGCAGGGCGTGACGCGCCTCCTGACGCTCGCCGGCGCGCTGTTCGTCGCGCTGCCGTCGCTCGCGCTCGCAGCGACGAGCGAGGGCGTCGAGGAGGACGAGTTCGACCCCGCCCACGAGTGGGAGTTCTCGACGTGGGTCGACCTCCCGCTCGGGCTCGACATCACGAAGCCGGTCGCCTACCTGATGCTCGGGACGATCGTGACGTGCGTGCTCGGGATCGTGCTGATGCGCGTCAAGGTCGGCAAGGACCCCACGAAGCGTCAGGCCGTGGGCGAGATGGTCTACGAGATCGCGCAGGTGCAGGTCGCGGAGCAGGGCCTTCCGACCAAGGCGATCAGCCGCTGGTTCCCGTACGTGGCGAGCCTGATGCTCTTCATCTGGGTGATCAACATGCTCGGCTTCATCCCGCTGCCGCTCTCGGACGAGACGGTCGAGATCGGAGGGATCACGCTGCCGACGCTCGCGATCTTCGCGGCCACCTCGACGCTCTCCGTCACGCTCGCGCTCGCGCTGATGACCTTCGTATTCACGCACGTGGAGGGGATTCGCGAGAACGGCGCCGGAAAGTACTTCAGGAGCTGGATCCCCGAGGTGCCGAAGGCGCTCCTGCCGATGATCATCCCGCTCGAGATCCTCGGGCAGTTCATGCGACTCATCAGCCTCTCGGTCCGGCTCTACGCGAACATGCTCGCCGGCCACCTCCTGATCCTCACGTTCATCGGCCTCATCTTCCTGACCCACTGGGCGGTGTTCCCGCTCTCGGTGGTCGCGGGGACGGCCTTCTACCTCTTCGAGGTCGTGATCGTCGTCTCGATCCAGGCGTACATCTTCGCCGCACTGTCAGCCATCTACATCGGCTCGGCCATCGAGCCGGGTCACTGAAAGGAGCTCGTCCCATGTTCTCCTCACTGTTCATCGCTGCCGCGGAAGACGGCGCCGACGCGGGTAAGGCCATCGCGCTGGCTCTCGGCATCGGTCTCGGCGCCCTCGGCGCCGGCGTCGGCCTCGGCAACATCTTCGGCTCGATGATCCAGGCCGTCGCCCGGCAGCCCGAGCTCCGCGGAGAGCTCACGGGCATCCAGTGGCTCGGCTTCGCGCTCGTCGAAGCGGTCGTCTTCTACGGCCTCATCGGCGGCCTGCTCGCCTTCGTCCTCATCTGAGTGCCTGATCGATGCTGACCCTGCTCGCCCAGACCGCCGCGGAGGCCGACGAAAGCTCGAGCGGCCTGATCGAGGTCGTGCCCGGCCTCATGATCTGGACGCTGATCTGCTTCGGGATCGCGTTCTTCGTGCTCCGGAAGTACGCCTTCGGACCGATCCAGAAGACGATCGACGAGCGGCGGACCCGGATCCGACAGGCGGTCGAGGAGGCGGACAACGCCCGCAACGAGGCACGCCAGCTGCTCGAGCAGAACCGGGCGATCCTCGCGCAGGCGCGGTCGGAGTCGGGGAACATCCTCGCCGAGGCACGCAAGGTCGCGGACGCCCAGATCGAGCGCGCCAAGCAGGAGGCGGAGACCGAGCGGCAGCGTCGCCTCGAGGACACGCGCAAGCAGATCGACGCGGAGACGGTCCGCGCCATCGGCCAGATTCGCTCCGAGGTCGCCGACCTCACGATCGAGGCGACCGAACGCGTGGTCGGCAAGGTCCTCGACGCCGAGGACCAGCAGCGGCTCGTACGCGAGGCCGTCGAGGGCCTCGACTTCTCGGCTCTCGAGAAGGGCCGGGCCGGCTAGACGTCATGGCCGTCGCACACCACATGTACGCGCGCGCGCTGTACGAGGCCGCGCGCGACCAGGATCGTGTCGAGGTCGCGAGGGAGCAGCTCGCCGAGCTGGCTGCTGCAATGGAGGCGACCCCGGAGCTCGAGGCCTTCCTCGCGAACCCACAGCTCGACCCTGCAGCGAAGGCGGGCCTGCTCGAGGAGATCACCGGCGATGCCGAGCCCGTCGTCCGGAACTTCGTCCGTGTCGTCGCCTCGAAGGGCCGGGCCGGACAGCTACGGGCGATCATCGAAGAATTCGAGGCGATCGTCGACCGCGAGCAGGGCCGGATCGCCGTGGAGCTGACGACCGCCTACGAGCTCGAAGACGAGGAGGCGGCTGCGATCGTCCGTCAGATCGAGCAGTCGTCCGGCCGGACGGTCGAGGCGACCCGCTCCGTCGACTCCGACCTGATCGGCGGGATGATCCTTCAGGCCGGCTCGCTGCGCGTCGACGCCAGCGTGCGCGGCCGCCTGAACCGCCTGCGCACAGAGCTCGTGACCCGAAACTGAACCGCCGAACCCAGGAGATTCCCACGTGAAGCTACGCCCCGAAGAGATCACCTCGATCCTGAAGCAGCGGATCGAGCAGTACGACGTCGAGACCGATCTCTCCGAGGTCGGGACGGTCCTACAGGTCGGCGACGGCATCGCGCGCGTCTACGGCCTCGAGAACTGCGTTGCCCTCGAGCGGCTCGAGTTCGAGCACGGCGTCGTCGGCATCGCGTTCAACCTCGAGGAGGACAACGTCGGCGTCGCGCTCTTCGGCGAGTGGCGGCACGTCAAGGAAGGCGAGCCGGTCCGCCGCACCGGCGCGGTGATGAGCGTGCCCGTCGGCGAGGGAATGCTGGGGCGCGTCGTCGACCCGCTCGGGGACCCGCTCGACGGCCAGGGGCCCATCGAGGCGGCGGAGCGACGGCCGCTCGAGTTCAAGGCGCCGGGCGTGATTCAGCGCCAGCCCGTGTCCGAGCCGCTCCAGACGGGGCTCAAGGCGATCGACTCGATGATCCCGATCGGCCGCGGGCAGCGCGAGCTGATCATCGGCGACCGCGGCACCGGCAAGACCGCGATCGGCGTCGACACGATCATCAACCAGCGCGGGGGCGACGTGATCTGCATCTACGTCGCTGTCGGGCAGAAGGCCTCGACGGTGGCGCAGGTCGTCGAGCGGCTCCGTGACGCGGGCGCGATGGACTACACGATCATCATCTCGGCGCCTGCCCAGGAGGCGGCGCCGATCAAGTGGATGGCGCCGTTCGCCGGCGCCGCGATGGGCGAGTACTTCCTCTTCAACGGGAAGCACGCCCTCGTCATCTACGACGACCTCACGAAGCACGCCGACGCGTACCGGCAGCTCTCTCTGCTGCTGCGGCGCCCGCCGGGCCGCGAGGCGTTCCCGGGCGACGTCTTCTATCTCCACTCCCGGCTGCTCGAGCGCGCGTGCAAGCTCTCCGACGCGGAGGGCGGCGGCTCGCTGACCGCGCTCCCGGTGATCGAGACCCAGGCCGGCGACATCGCCGCGTACATCCCGACGAACGTCATCTCGATCACGGACGGGCAGATCTTCCTCGACTCGAGCCTCTTCTACTCGGGCATCCGGCCGGCGATCAACGTCGGCACCTCGGTCTCTCGCGTGGGCGGGAACGCGCAGACGAAGGCGATGAAGAAGGTCGCCGGTCGTCTGCGGCTCGACCTCGCCCAGTACCGCGAGCTGGAGGCGTTCTCCCAGTTCGGCTCGGAGCTCGACGCTGCCACCCAGCAGTCGCTCGCCCGCGGCGAGCGGATGGTCGCGACGCTCAACCAGCCGCAGTACCAGCCCTGGCCCGCCGAGGAGCAGGTCGTCGCGATCCAGGCCGGCATCAGCGGCTCGCTCGACCGCGTCCCGGTCCCGCAGGTTCCGCGCTACCAGGAGGAGCTTCGGGAGACGCTGCGCTCGGAAGGCTCGATCTACGAGGCGATCCGCGAGAGCGGCGACCTCTCGGACGAGACGACCGCCAAGCTCGAAGAGGCGATGAAGCGTTTCACGGACTCGTTCAATGTCGAAGAAGAGACCGGCCTCGTCGGCTGAGCCATGGCCACCGTCCAGGACTACAAGCGGCGGATCCGCTCCGTCCGCAACACGCGCAAGATCACCCGCGCGATGGAGCTCGTCGCCGCGGCGAAGCTGCGGCGCGCCCAGGGGCGCATCGAGGCCATGCGGCCGTACGCGGACACGATGCGCGAGCTGATCGCGGGCGTCGGGCGGGCGGCGGGATCGGTCCGCGGCCTGCCGCTGCTCCAGCAGCGGGAGACGACGTCGACCACCCTGCTCGTCCCGCTGACCGCCGACCGCGGTCTGGCGGGCGCGTTCAACGCGCAGGTCATGCGGCGAGCGTTCGCGCTCGACCGCAGCCTCACCGCCGAGGGACAGACCGTGCGGTGGCTCGGCGTCGGCAAGAAGGGGCGCTCGACGCTCACGTTCCGGCGGCGCGAGCTGGACGGCGCCTTCGTCGGCTTCACCGACGCGCCCGCGTACGCCAACGCGCAGGCGATCGCGCACCGCGCAGCCGAGCTGTTCGTCGCGGGTGACGTCGACCGCGTCGTGCTCGTCTACAACACCTTCGTCTCGGCGCTGACCCAGACGGTCACCGAGCAGGAGATCCTCCCGATCTCCGCCGACGTCCTCGAGACCGACGAGGACGAGCGGCGCGACGACGCCCTGCGCGGCGACTTCATCTTCGAGCCCGAGCCCGAGCAGATCCTGGAGCGGCTGCTGCCCGTCTACGTCGAGACGCAGATCTACCGCGCGCTGCTCGAGTCGTCCGCGTCCGAGCAGGGGGCGCGCATGACGGCGATGCGGAACGCGTCGAAGAACGCCGGCGACATGATCGACCGGCTGTCCCTCGAGATGAACCGCGCCCGCCAGGCCGAGATCACGCAGGAGATCCTCGAGGTCGTGGCCGGCGCGGATGCGCTGACCTGAGATGCGCTGAGCTGACAGACGCCTTGCCCTGAAACAGGGGTCTGTTCCCTGGGCCAACAATTCGCCGCTCGCGCACGTCGAAGTTCCTGCGGCTCTGCGCTATTCTCCACCCGCTCACGTGTCGATGACGAGCACGACATCCGAAGAGCTTCTCGGGCCGGTCGGCGACGACCTGGCTGCCCCTCCGGCGACGGACGGGGGCCAGATTCGCGCCCGCGGTTACTGGGAGCAGGTGTGGCGGCGGTTCAAGCGCGATCGGGTCGCGCTCGCCAGCATCGGGTTCCTCGTTCTGCTGATCATCGCTGTGTACCCGGGCGCGTGGATCGCTGAGAGCCTGCTCGGCCACGGGCCGAACGACATCTTCCCGACCGCCCTGGACGACGGGCTCCTGCCGGTCGGCCCGATGAGCCGCGTGGAGAACTTCGAGACGGGCACGATGGACCTCTTCATCCTCGGCGCCGACGGGACGCTCGGGCGGGACGAGTTCCTCCGGCTCCTGTACGGCGGCCGGGTCTCGCTGCAGGTGGCGATCATCTCGACGCTCCTCGTGATGCTCATCGGGGTGACGACCGGCGCGATCGCGGGCTACTACCGCGGCTGGACCGACACGATCGTCTCCCGGCTGACCGAGATCACGATGGCCTTCCCCGTGGTCCTGTTCGCGGTCGCGCTCGCGTCCACGGCAGGGACGCAGCTGAACGGGGTCACGCTTGGTGGCCTCGTCGGCGAGGGCGTCGTGACCCTCGTCCTCGTCTTCACGATCTTCGGCTGGTTCTACCCGGCGCGCATCATCCGCGCCAAGGTCCTCTCACTGCGCGAGAAGGAGTTCGTCGAGGCCGCGCTCATGACCGGAGCCAGCGACACGCGGATCATCCGCTCGCACCTCCTGCCTCACCTGATCGCCCCCATCATCGTCTACTCGACGCTGATCGTCGCGTCCTTCGTGCTCTTCGAGGCCGCGCTCTCCTTCCTCGGCGTCGGCATCCAACCCCCGACCGCGAGCTGGGGGAACATGCTCGCGGACGCGCCGAACTTCTACACGACGGTTCCGCTCCTCATGCTCTGGCCGGGCATCGCGCTCGTGTTGACGACGCTCGCGTTCAACCTGCTCGGTGACGGGCTCCGCGACGCGTTCGACCCGCGGTCGAGACTCTAGAAGACATCCGCATGCACCGGTCTCCTCGCTGTGCGGCGTGCCCGCGCGAATGTGCCTTAACAGAAACTCTTCTCCGCTCTCTAACAAACCACTCGACGCGCCCGTCAAACAGAACGGGTGAACTACGTGCCTCGGTCCGGAACCCAGCCGGACCGCACTCGTGAAAGGAGTGTCATGAAGGGACGCATCTGGGCTTCTGTCGCGATGACCGCGATCGGAGCTTCTCTGCTCGCTGCGGCAATGCTCGCCGGTACGGCGGCAGGCGCCGGGGCAGCTGCCGAAGCGAAAAAGGGCGGCACAATCACGACGGTGTCGCGGAGCGACTTCGACTACGTCGATCCCGCTCTGTCGTACTTCAGCCACACGTGGAACATGATGGGGGCGACAAACCTCACCCTCACCTACTATCCGCACACCGAAGGCCCCGCCCGGACGCGCCTCACGGGGATGGCGGCGCCGCTGCCGCGCGTCAGCAACAACGGGAAGACGTACACCTTCCAGATCAAGCGCGGCTTCAAGTTCAACAACGGCGCGAACGTCACCGCTGCGAACTTCAAGCGGGCATTCGACCGCGGCAAGAACCCTGCGTCGCAGTCGCCGGCCTCGTCGTTCATGGACGACATCGCCAGCTACAAGGCGGCCGGCCAGACGTTCACGGTCACCCTGAAGAAGGTCGCTCCGGACTTCCTTGCCCGGATGTCGATGAACTTCTTCAACGCGGTGCCGACGGACCTGCCGTTCACCGCCGACGGGATCAAGGCGCCGGTCGTCTCGGCTGGGCCGTACTACCTGAAGGAGTGGAACGAGGGCAAGTCCGCCCTCGTCGTCCGCAACCCGAACTGGAAGAACAATGCCGAGCCGTTCAAGTCGCTCGGCTTCCAGAACAACGTCGATCAGTTCCGCTGGATCGTCGGGCCGGACCCGGCGACGCAGCGGCTGATGTGCGAGCGCGGCGAGGCCGACCTCTGCTCGTTCCCGCCCGCACAGGCGAAGGAGCTGTCGGAGAAGTTCGGCATCAACAGGCCGAACGGGCAGTTCTTCGTGAGCCGAGCGACGACGCTCTGGTACATCTCGATGAACACCTCGCGGGGGATCTTCCAGAACAACGTGAAGCTCCGCCAGGCCGTCTCGAACGCGGTCGACCGGCGCTTCATGGTCGCCCAGCACGGCTACCTGGCCGGGAAGCGGACGGACCAGTTCCTGCCGTACTCGATGCCGGGCTTCAAGGAAGTCGACCTCTACTCGCTGAAGGGCCCGAACTACACGAAGGCCAAGTCGCTCGCCCAGGGCAACACGCGTGACGGCAAGGCCGTGTTCTACACGTTCAACACGACGTTCGGACCCGCGGTCGCGCAGTCGGTGCAGTTCAACCTGAAGCAGATCGGCATCGACGTCGAGATCAAGCAGTTCGACCGCGTCGTCCAGCACGACAAGATCGGCACACGCGGCGAGCCGTTCGACATCGGTCTCTCCGGCTGGGGGATGGACTACCCCGACCCGTCGAACTTCATCAACGTGCTGCTCGACGGCCGCCGGATCCAGGCGACCAACAACGTCAACGAGTCGTACTTCAACAACGCCGCGATCAACAAGCGGATGGACCAGGCGTACGCCCTCGCGGGGCAGGCCCGTTTGGACGCGTACGCGCTGCTCGACCGCGACATCATGCGAGACCACGCTCCATCGGCCGCGTACATCTCGACGAACGCAGCGCTGGCTGACCAGCACGAAGCTCGGATGCTACGGCTACAACGCAGCCCAGGGTGTGCTTCTGACCCAGATCTGCACCAGGTAGGAGTGGCCTAAGCGCACCAATCGTCCTGGGGGGAGAGCGACCGCTCTCCCCCCAAGACAATCCGATCGACACCGACTATTCTCCTGGCGACTTGATCCGCTACCTGATCCGGCGACTCCTCTGGGCGGTCGTGCTCTTCATTGCGGTGACGTTCGTCACGTACGTCATTTTCTTCCTGGTGCCGGCGAACCCGGCGCGCCTCGCTGCAGGCCAGACCGCCACACCGGAGCGAATCGCGGAGGTCGAGAAGTTCCTCGGGCTCGACCGGCCGGTGCACATCCAGTATCTCAAGTTCCTCGATCGGATCGTCACCGAGGGCTCGCTCGGGCAGTCGTTCGTCACCAGGCAGTCCGTCAACGAGAAGATCTACGACGCAGCGCCCGTGACTGCGTCTGTCGTCTTCGGGGCGATGATCCTCGTCCTGTCGATCGCGATCCCGCTCGGGATCTTCTCCGCGCTCAGGCCGAGGTCGCTGCTCGACAGGGTGTCCATGACCTACGTGCTGATCGGCATCTCGCTGCCGTCTTTCTGGATCGGGCTCGTCCTCTCGTACGTTGTCGGCTTCAAGCTCGGCCTGACACCCGTCTCGGGTTACTGCGAGGTCGTGAGCGTCCCCGAGGCCGCGTCATGCGGCGGGTTCGTCGACTGGGCCTACCACCTCGTCCTGCCGTGCGTGACGCTCGCAATCGTGGTCGCCGGTACCTACGTGCGCTTCGTCCGGGCCGAGGTGATGGAGACGATGAGCCAGGATTTCGTGCGCACCGCCCGTGCCAAGGGCGCACCGGAGCGCACCGTGATCCGCTCGCACGTCCTGCGGAACGCCATGCTGCCCGTCGTCACTATGGTCGGAATGGACATCGGCCTGCTGCTCGGCGGCTCGATCTTCATCGAGGCCGTGTTCGGGCTGCCCGGGCTCGGGAGCACGGCGATCCAGTCGATCAGCACCTTCGACCTTCCCCTCCTCCAGGGCGTCGTCATCTTCGGCGCCGTTGCGATCATCATCTTCTCGCTAGTGGTCGATCTCCTTTACGCCTGGATCGACCCTCGCATCCGCCTCACGTAAGCTTCGCGCGATGAGCGAGCCGCTCCTGGACGTCCGCGACCTCCGGACGGAGTTCCACACGGACGACGGCATCGTGAAGGCCGTCGACGGCGTGAGCTTCACGGTCGAGCCGGGTCAGGTGCTCGGCATCGTCGGCGAGTCGGGGTCGGGCAAGAGCGTCACGTGTTTGACGTTGATGGGGCTCAACGACTCGAAGTTCTCGAAGTCGAGCGGCGAGGTGCTATTTCGCGGAGAGGACCTGCTGAAAGCCTCATCGAGCCGACTGCGCGAGGTGCGCGGCAACGAGATCGCGATGATCTTCCAGGATCCGATGACGTCGCTCAACCCGGTTCACAAGATCGGGCGCCAGCTCGCCGAGGCGGTACGGCTGCACAAGGACGTGAGCACCAAGGAGGCGCAGGCGCGTGCGCTCGAGCTCCTGAAGGCCGTCGGCATCCCGCGCGCCGAGCGCCGCATCGACGACTACCCCCACCAGTTCTCGGGCGGCATGCGGCAGCGCGTGATGATCGCGATGGCACTCGTGAACGACCCCGACCTGATCATCGCCGACGAGCCGACGACCGCGCTCGACGTGACGACCCAGGCGCAGATCCTGGCGCTCATCAAGCGCGTGCAGGAGGAGTTCGGCTCGGCCGTGATCATGATCACGCACGACCTGGGCGTGGTGGCCGAGACAGCGGACGACGTGATCGTCATGTACGCGGCGCGGATCGCAGAGCGCGGGCCCGTGCGGGCGATCTTCAACGAGCCGCGTCACCCGTACACCTGGGGCCTGATGGGCTCGCTGCCGCGGCTCGACGTGAACGTCGAGCGCCTCTACCAGATTCCCGGCCAGCCGCCGTCGCTCCTGTACCCGCCCTCCGGGTGCCGGTTCCACCCGCGCTGCGCCTACGCGATGCCGATCTGTCGCGAGCGCGAGCCGATCCTCGCCGTTGCCGCTCACGACCCGACCCACGAGCAGGCGTGTCACCTCGACGAGGAGACGAAGGCGCGCGAGGCGGCCGCGCTCGTCTCCACCCTCACCGCGGGGGCGGAGGCATGACCACGGGGAACGAGCTGCTCGTCGTCGAGGACCTGAAGAAGCACTTCCCGATCACCCGCGGCATCATCTTCCAGAAGGAGATCGCGACGGTGAAGGCCGTCGACGGCGTGTCGTTCACGCTGCGCGAGGGCGAGACGCTCGGGATCGTCGGCGAGTCGGGTTGCGGCAAGTCGACGCTCGTCCGCTGCATCCTCAAGCTCCTCGAGCCCAGCTCGGGCCGGATTCTCTACGAGGGCCGCGACATCACGGGGCTCTCGCGCCGTGACATGCGGCCGTTGCGGCGCAACATGATGATGGTCTTCCAGGATCCGTATGCGTCGCTCAACGCGCGAAAGCGGGTCGGATTCATCATCGGCGAGGCGCTCGAGCTTCATGGGATCGGGACACCCTCCGAGCGCAAGCGACGCGTCCAGGAGCTGCTCGAGGTCGTCGGGCTCAACCCGGAGCACTACAACCGGTTCCCCCACGAGTTCTCGGGCGGCCAGCGGCAGCGCATCGGCGTCGCACGGGCGCTTGCCGTCAACCCCAAGCTCATCCTCTGCGACGAGCCGGTCTCGGCGCTCGACGTGTCCGTGCAGGCGCAGATCCTCAACCTCCTGAAGGACCTCCAGAGGGAGTTCGGCCTCACCTACGTCTTCATCGCTCACGACCTCAACGTCGTGCGCCACATCTCCGACCGGGTGATGGTCATGTACCTCGGCAAGGCCGTCGAGCTCGCGAACCGCGACGAGCTCTACGTCAACCCGAAGCACCCGTACACGGGCGCGCTGCTCTCGGCCGTGCCGCTGCCGAACCCGGAGACGGGGCGGGCCCGGAAGCGGGTCGTGCTCGAGGGCGACGTGCCGAACCCGATCAACCCTCCGGCTGCCTGCAACTTCCACCCGCGTTGCCCGCGGTTCCACGAGGGCCACTGCGACGTCGAGACGCCCCCGCTCGAGCGAGATCGCGGCGGAGCACCTGGTCGCTTGTCACTACCCGCTCGAACGGTGGCCGATGGAGATCGGGCAGCGGCCCGTGATCGAGGCGCAGCCGGTCGAGTCGGCCGGGTAGCCGCCGCAAGGCTCGTTGGCCACCCGCCCACCGCTTCTCGCAGCCGGCCGGCGCCTCGTTCTGCTCCTGGGCAGCGCGATCGTCGTAACCGGCGGGGTTTCGGCGGCGATCGGCGCGGCATTCGGCAGCGGCGCGGCGCGCTCCGCGGCCACGGGTCTCTACCTCGTCGGCTGCCTCCTGATCGTGCTCGGCGTGTTCGCGGGCCTGCGCGGCCCGCTCCGACCCCAGGGCGGAGACGAGGAGCGACAGCCGCTCGGCGGGATGTTCGGCATCGGGATCTTCACGACCGGAATCCGGACGGCGAGCCCCGACGAGCGGGCGGACGCCCGTGCGACGACCTGGCTCTTCCTCGCGCTTGGCATGGCGATGATCATGGCCGGGGTGGTCGTCGACCCGCGGACTTCACTCCTCTAGCCCGCCGTTCGTCGGCTCGCCGCGAACCGGAGCTAACTCTGGTGGAACTTCCGCGTCTCACAATGCATGTCGAGCGTGTACGGCCCGTCTTGTGATCGCACCCGCGCGCTGCTCTCGCGGCAGCTCGACACGCCGCTGTCCGAGGTCGAGCGACGGTCGGTCGCGACGCACACGGCGCACTGCGACAGGTGCCGTGCGTTCGACCGGACCGCGCGCTGGTTGACCGACGAGCTGCGCTCAGCCCCGCTGGTCCCGCTTCCGCAGCCCGTGACGATCACCGTCCCGGTGCGCCGGTTGCCGATACGGGTCGTGGCGAACGTCGCGTCGGCCGCCGCGCTCCTCGCCATCTCGATCGGCGGCGTGTCGATTGCCAGGCAGCCCCCCGCCGACCCGGCGCAACCGCCTCTGGCGCTCGGCGCACTGGACACGCGGCTCGGTGACCCGGTGCTCCGAGAAATGCGTCGCGAGGCGCTCCTGGCCGGCGAGCTCCATATCCTTCCCGGAATCGAGCCCGTCCGCGGCGTGAAGCCCGCTCTTCCGGCCGACTCCTAGAGCGCTGGTTCGCCCAACTACACTCGTCGGCATGTCCGCCGGGGCTGTTCAGGCTGATGAGCTCCGCGACGCGGTCGAGGTCGCCAACCGACTGCTCGGGAACATCGAGACGGTCGTTCACGGCAAGCGTGACGAGATCCGGCTCGTCCTGACCGCGCTCGCGTGCAACGGGCATGTCCTGTTCGAGGACGTCCCTGGCACGGCGAAGACCGTGCTCGCGCGCGCCGTGTCGCAGTCGATCGAAGGCGCTGTCGGGACGCGAATTCAATGCACGCCCGACCTGCAGCCGACGGATGTCACCGGGCTTGCCGTCTACGACCAGCGCATCCGCGACTTCGAGTTCCGTCCCGGCCCGATCTTCGCAAACGTCGTGCTCGTCGACGAGATCAACCGGGCGATGCCGAAGACGCAGTCGGCGCTCCTCGAGGCGATGGCCGAGGGCCAGGTGACCATCGACGGCATCACGCGGCCGGTCCCGCGCCCGTTTCTCCTGCTCGCGACCGAGAACCCGATCGAGTACGAGGGGACGTTCCCGCTGCCTGAGGCGCAGCTCGACCGCTTCTTCCTGCGCACCTCGCTCGGCTATCCGTCCGCCGAGGAGGAGCTCCAGGTGCTCGGCGACCAGCGGATCGAGCATCCGCTCGCCTCCCTCCGCCCAATCGTCGCGGTCGGAGAGATCGAGCTGCTCGAGCGGGCCGTCGCGTCCGTGTACGTCGACCCGCTGATTGCCGAGTGGATCGTCAGTCTCGTGCGGGCGACCCGAGAGACGAGCGCGACCGCGGTCGGCGCCTCGGTGCGTGGCAGCCTGGCGCTCGAGCGCGCCGTACGAGGCTGGGCGCTCCTCCACCGCCGCGACTACGTCGTCCCGACGGACGTCGAGCGGCTGCTCGTCGCAGTGCTGGGGCACCGGATCGTGCTTACCCCGGCGAAGATCGCGGAGGCACGCCAGCGCGGGATGGCCGCCGTCCTCGACGGGCTTCGCCGACGAGTGTCTCGCGCTCGCTCCTCCGCCGATCGCACAGCTCGACGAGCCGCCCGCCGGCTCGCGTCGTCGACGGATGATCGGCTCCTCGTCCACGTTTCCGCTCGTCTCGCGCCGGCGGCTGATCGGGCTCGCGTTCGGCTCGATGCACGGCGCGCGGCGGGGGTCCGGGTCGGACATCGCGGGCTCCCGCGCCGTATGTGCCGGGCGACGATCCCCACCGCATCGACTGGGCCGCCTCGGGGCGGCTCTCCGCCGCGCGCGCGACCGACGAGTTCGTCGTTCGCGAGTACTTCGTCGACGAGGCTCCGAGGGTGATCGTGTGCGTCGACCGCCGGGCGCAGATGGCCCTTTGCCCTCCCGGCATGCCGTTTCTCCACAAGAACGCCGCGGCGGCGGTGGCACTGGAGCTGATCGAGGACAGCGTCGCCGAGTCCCGCGGTCTCATCGGGCGGCTCGAGGTGGACGGGCGCCTTGGCGTCGTCGGCTGGTGTCCGCCGGCGAGCAGCCGCCGCGCGCCAGCGGCCGTCGACCACGAGCTGCCCGCGCGCGACGCGCCCACCGACGCCGTCACGGCGATGTTCGAGTTCCTCACCCTCCACCGGCGCTCCGTTCCCTCGGCGAGCTTTCTCTTCGTCCTCTCCGACTTCATCGAGCCGACGCCGCTCGAGACGTGGGAGTGGGCGCTCGACCGCGGCTGGGACGTCGTTCCTGTCGTCATCCAGGATCCCGTCTGGGAACAGGGATTCCCGGAGGTCGATCGCCTCGTCCTGCCGCTCGAGGGTGCCGACGGCCGCGTGCGGGGAGTACGGCTCGAGACGGGCGAATCGCGCAGGTTGCGCGAGCGCCACGAGGAGCGTCTCGCGTCCCTTCTGGCCGGCGTGCGCGCCCTCGGTATCGAGCCCGTGCTCGTCTCGCGGGACGACCGCGAGCATGTTTTCGGCGCGTTCCTCGACTGGTCGGCCGAGCGTCAGGCCGCGTGGGGGCACGCGGCATGAAGAAGGCTGCGCTCATCGTCCTGCAGCTGGCGCTCGCGGTACTCGTCGGGCTCGGCGTCCGCGAGCTCTGGCTGGCCTCGACCGGAGACGACGCGCCGGACGATCGCGCGCCGGAGACGATCGCGGTCGTCGCCCGTGTGACACCGGACGTCCATACTTTCGGAGAGCCGGTGCGCGCGACGGTCGAGGTCGTCGCGGATGCGGGCTTCATCAAGCCGGAGACCGTGCGCGTCGAGACCGACTTTGCGCCCTACGCGCTCGACGGCGAGCCGGCGGTGGAGCGCACCGTCGTCAACGGTGTCGCGCGGGTCGTCTTCCAGTACCCGCTGCGGTGTCTCCGCGAGGGCTGTGATGCCGCCGCGGCACGCGGCGTTGCGGAGTTCGAGCCCGGATTCGTCCACTACCGGTACGTCGAGGGGTCGGGCCCGGGGAGGCACATTCTCGACTGGCCGCCGATCGAGGTCGCCTCGGGCGTCACGGCGGCGGACGTCGAGAACCTTCGCTGGCGTGCGAGCGAGACGGCGTTGCCCCCGACGAGCATGCGTTTCGGGCCTGTCGGCCTCGCGGTGGCTCTGCTCGCGGCGGCCCTCGCTCTCGCGACTGCAGCGGCGCTCCTCGGTCGCCGTCTTTGGCGCAGCGAGCCGGACGAGGACGTCGCAGCAGGTTCACGAGGCTCGGACGCCGCTCGAGCGGGCGCTCGAGCTCGTGCTCGCCGACACACGGAACGGTTCGTCCTCGCAGGACCGCCGTCGAACGCTCGAGCGGCTGGCGCGCGAGCTCGACTGCGGTCGGACACCCAGGACTCGCAGCGGACGCGCGCGAGCTCGCCTGGTCGCCGGGCTCGGCGTCGAGCGACGAGGTGTCGGGACTCGCACGGCGCGTGGCCGATGCCACGGGAATGGGGATCGCATGAGCACCTTCGATCTCTCGAGGCGCGGAGGGGGGCTGCCGACATCCGCGGCCGCGGAGCTCGGGCGCGAGCATCGCCGTACGACACTTGCACGCCTGGCGCTGGCAGCCACAGCTCTAGCGCTGCTCGGGGCGGCGTTCTTCCTCTCCCGCGACCTCCGGGCATTGCCGACGAGCTACTTCGCGACGGGCAGCGGCGGGATCGTCGTCCTCGACCTCTCGTCGAGCGTCGACGAGCAGAAAGCCCAACGGGCGCAGCGCGTGCTTCGCTCGCTCGCGGAGACGGAAGGGCGCGTCGGGCTCGTCGTGTTCTCCGACAGCGCGTACGAGATGCTGCCTCCGGACACGCGGAGTGAGGAGCTGCGCCCGATCCTGCGTTTCTTCGAGGCTCCACCCGGCTTCGACCGCGCCGGCTCCAGGCGGCGTCGGGACGACGGCTCGCGTCCGGCCCGGCGCGAGGAGAGCCCGTGGTCGCTGTCCTTCCGTGGCGGGACGAAGATCTCGACGGGCCTCGCCGAGGCGCGTGCGATCATCCGGCGCGAGGGCGACCCCACCTTGTCGGTGCTGCTGCTCAGCGACCTCGACAACTCCGGGTTCGACAGCTCGGCGCTCGTCGAGGAGGTCACCGCGTACGACCGCGGAGCGATCCGACTGCGGGTGATCCCGCTCTTCCCGGCCGCTGAGGATCGAGAGTTCTTCGAAGGAGTGGTGGGGAAGGAGGCCGTTGTCGACCGGGCCGAGCTCGTGCGGAACACGGCCGTGAGAGAGGAGCTGACGCTCGTCGGATCCTCGCCCTGGGCGCTCGTGTGCGTCGGCGCCGGCCTGCTCGTGCTCCTCGCGCTCAACGAGCGCTTCTGCGCCAGGCTGGCGTGGGGGCGGACGACGTGAGACCAGCGCCCGCCTCGCTTCGTCCCGCGGCCGGTGCCGTCGCGGTCGTCGCGCTCGTCGCGCTCGCGGCACTGCTCGTGGCGCTCGCAGCCGACGTCCTCCGTTGGGACCGCACGATGCGCGACGACGACGTGGCCTACGCAGTCGGCGCGGAGCCGTCCTGGGAGCCGAACACGCTGCTTCCGGCCGGAGTCTCCAGGTCGCTGCTCGCTGTCGAGGACGACGTCGAGTTCCGAGGAACGGTTCAGCAGTTCTGGAACAGCGAGCCGCGTGCCCCGCTCCAGGTGTTCACCGACGTGACGCGCCGAACCGCCGCCGAACGGCGGATCGCGCAGCTGGGGGAGCAGGAGACGAGTGCCTCGCGGCGGTCCGTGCTCGCGACGTTGCGCGGAGCCCTCTTCCTGGAGGAGGCCCGCAACTCGCCCGTCCAGCGGCACGTCTTCCTCCGGCGCGCGATCGAGCAGTTCCAGCGAGCTGCGGAGCTCGACGGCACGAACGCGGAAGCCGTGTTCGACCTCGAGCTCGCGCTCAAGCTGCTCCGGGAAACCGGCAGCGGGACGGCCGGTGAGGGTGACCGGCGCGCGCCGCTCCCGAGCCCCGGGGCGGGGTCGTCGACCTCCGGTTCGGGATTCTGACGGACCGACGCCATGTCGATCAGCTTCCTGACGCCGCTCGCCTCCACCGTCGGGCTCGTCGTGGCGCTGGCCGTCTGGGCGCGCCTCGTCGCTCGTCGTCGCGCGGCTCGCGCGGCGTCGGGGCTCGGCCTGCCCCCGGCGGGGCGGCGCGTCCTCCTCGTCGATCTCGGGCTCCTCGGGCTCGTCGGGGCGCTCCTCGCGCTCGCCGCGGCGCAACCCGTCGTCTCCCGCTCGGAGGCAACACACGGTCGCGACGGCGCCGAAGTGCTCGTCGTACTCGATGTCACGCGCTCGATGCTCGCCCGGCGGGCGCCGTCCGAGCCGACCCGGCTCGACCGCAGTCGGGCGCTGGCCAAGCAGCTGCGCGCCGCTATCCCCGACACGCGGGTCGGCGTCGCGTCGCTCACCGACCGTGTCCTCCCACACCTCTTCCCGACCCTCGGCTCGAACTCGTTCGTCGCCGTCGTCAATCGCGCGATCGGCATCGAGCGGCCGCCGCCCGATCGGCGCAGTCGTCGCGCCACCGCGTTCTCGGCGCTCGGCGACCTCGGTCGGGCCGCGTTCTTCCGGCTCGAGACGCGACAGCGGCTCGCGATCGTCGTGAGCGACGGTGAGACGCTCCCCGTCGACCTCGAGACGCTCCGTGAGCGCCTCGTCGAGGGCCACGTGTCGACCATGTTCGTCCAGGTGTGGCGGGGAGACGAGGCGGTCTTCGACGAGAACGGCGAGCGTGACCCGGCGTACCGACCGGACCGCACGGGAGGGCGCTCGCTCCGTCAGGTCGCGGGCGCGCTCGAGGCTCCCGTCTTCAACGAGGGCGACGTTTCAGGGCTCATCGACGCCGTTCGGGAGCGCCTCGGAACGGGCCCGCTCGCTCCTCAGGGACGGCAGGTCGTCTCGCGTCAGCTGGCTCCGCATGCGCTGATCGCAGCCTTCGTTCCACTGGCTCTGATCGTGTATCGCCGCAACATCTCGGCAACATGAGCTGGGCTACCCTTCGCCCGTGATCGAGCGCTTCAACACGCCCGGGTTCGGGCGGGCGGCCTTGTGGCTGTCGACGCTCGTGCTCATCGCCGGGCTCGTCGCGTTCGTAACGGTGCGTTGGGGCTCCGACGACGAGCCGCGCGCGTCGTCGCCGCCGGCCAACACGGTGACGGACGGGACCGACTTCGACCCGGGCGCGACGGAGACGCAGCCAATGCAGAGCGACGTGCCGCAGGCGGCCCGGAAGGTCGCCGGCGAGTTCATCCTCGCGGCAGCCGGTCGGGAGGATCTCGAGAAGGCGTGGTCGATCACCCACCCCGACCTCAAGCGCGACTGCGCCTGTACGAAGCGGGAATGGCTGACCGGCAACATCCCCGTCCAGTACTACCCCACTGGCGGCTTGCAAGGTGCGAAGTTCACGGTGAACGAGCTCAGTCCCGGCCGTGTCGTGCTCGAAGTGCTCCTCGCGCCGAAGAAGGGCAGCAAGCTCCCCGCCCAGGTGTTCCACATCGGTCTCAAGCAGGTCGGGGGCGCCGACGGCAAATGGCTCGTCGACTACTGGGCGCCCTACGTCGCGATTCCGGTTCCGCAGGCTCCATAGCTCCAACGGTCGTCCCGGCGGTTCCGGATCTGTTCAGACGCGCAGCGAGGTCGTCCGCGTACGCTTGAAGGCGTGCTCGTGATGCCGAACTTCGTCACGTCCGACGTCTGACGCGCCGACCACGCCGAGCGTGTCGAGGCGCTGCTAGCGCGGGGCGAACATCGCCGACCCGGGACCGGCCGGGCGCCGATTTGCCTTGGGTAGACTCCGTCGCCGGCGGCCGGCGCTGGCGCCCCTCGGTCCAACGACACTTCCATCGGAGCCTCATGCCTGACGAAACGAGCACGACTGGCCGCAACGTGGGCAAGATCATCGAGATCAAGGGCGTCGTGGTCGACGCCGTGTTCCCCGACGACCTTCCCGAGATCCTGACCGCCCTCGAGATCGAGCTGGAGGGCGGCACGCTGGTGGCGGAGGTGCAGCAGCACCTCGGAGACGACCGCGTCCGTGCGGTCGCGATGGACTCCACCGACGGGCTCGCGCGCGGAGTCGACGTCGTCGACACGGGCGCTCCGATCTCCGTCCCGGTCGGACAGCCCACCCTCGGGCGCCTGTGGAACGTGATCGGCCAGTCGATCGACGAGAAGGGCGAGATCCCCGCCGACACGGAGCGCTGGCCCATCCACCGTGACCCGCCCGCCTTCCGCGACCTCTCGCCCAAGATCGAGATCTTCGAGACGGGCCTCAAGTGCGTCGACCTGATCGCGCCCTACATCAAGGGCGGCAAGGTCGGGCTCTTCGGCGGCGCCGGAGTCGGCAAGACGGTGCTGATCCAGGAGCTCATCCACAACCTCGCGCAGCAGCACGGCGGCGTCTCGGTGTTCGCGGGCGTCGGCGAGCGCACACGCGAGGGCACCGACCTGATGATCGAGATGACCGAGTCGGGCGTTATCGACAAGGTCGCGCTCGTCTACGGGCAGATGAACGAGCCGCCGGGCGCCCGCCTGCGCGTGGGTCTCTCCGGGCTCACGATGGCGGAGTACTTCCGCGACGAGGGCCAGGACGTCCTGCTCTTCATCGACAACATCTTCCGGTTCGTCCAGGCGGGCTCGGAGGTCTCGGCGCTTCTCGGTCGCATGCCGAGCGCGGTCGGCTACCAGCCGACGCTCGCGACCGAGATGGGTCAGCTGCAGGAGCGCATCACCTCGACGACGACCGGCTCGGTGACCTCGGTGCAGGCGATCTACGTGCCGGCCGACGACCTCACCGATCCGGCACCGGCGAACACGTTCGCGCACCTCGACTCGACGACGACCCTCTCGCGGGCGATCGTCGAGAAGGGCATCTACCCGGCGATGGACCCGCTCGACTCGACGTCGCGGGCGCTCCAGCCCGGCATCGTCTCGGACGACCACTACCGCGTTGCGACCAGCGTCCAGCAGATCCTGCAGCGCTACAAGGACCTCCAGGACATCATCGCCATCCTCGGGATGGACGAGCTCACCGACGAGGACAAGCTCGTCGTGTCGCGCGCACGGAAGGTCGAGCGCTTCCTCTCGCAGCCGAACTTCGTCGCAGAGCAGTTCACCGGCACGCCCGGCAAGTACGTCAAGCTCGAGGACACGATCGCGGGCTTCGACTCGATCATCAAGGGCGAGACCGACGAGCTGCCGGAGGCGGCGTTCTACATGGTCGGGCCGATCGAGGACGTGCACGAGAAGGCGCGTTCCCTCGAGCAGGTCGCGGCGTAGCCGGCTCACATGGCTGACGTCGGCGATCACCCGCCCTTCGAGGTCGCGGTCGTCACTCCGGACGGGCCGGCCTTCGAAGGCGAGGCCCGCATGCTGATCGTGCCCGGCGCCGCCGGCGAGATCGGCGTGCTCGCGCGGCACGCGCCGCTCGTGGCGACCCTCAAGGCGGGCTCGACGCGCGTCCACGTCGACGCCAACGACGTGCTCGAGTTCGCGACCGGCCCGGGGTTCTTCAAGGTCGAGCTCGACCGGGCGCTCGCGCTCGTCGACGACGCGGTCAACGTGAAGGAGATCGACGACGACCGCGCGCGCACCCAGCTGGAGGCGGCGAAGGCCGAGCTCGAGAAGGTCGAGGCGGGCGAGTCGGGCGCGGACCGCTGGCAGCTCGAGCAGCGCATCGCGCACGCCGAGAACCAGCTCAGCGTTTCCGGTCGGACGACGGGGTAGCTCCGGGTTCCGGTGCCTGGCTTCAGCCAGGCACCTGACGCCGATCGGGACGGGTCAGGGATCCGCGCTCGCACGACCTTGCAATGCGCCTTGGTATGTTTCTTGCATGGCACAGTTCGTTACGCGGCTCGAGGATGCGCTTGCCAACCGCGTCGACAGCCTCGTCGCGGCCGGCGTGCTCGCAAGTCGATCCGAGGCAGTACGGATCGGGCTCGAAGAGCTTGCCGACCGACTCGAGCGCGAGGAGATCGGACGGCAGATCGTCGAGGGGTACCGGCGGATGCCGGAGACTCCAGAAGAGCTCGCGTGGGTCGAGGACTCCCTCGAAGAGATGCTCGCCGAGGAGCCCTGGTGACTCCGCAGCAGGGCGAGATCTGGTGGGCCGAGGGACGTGACAAGCGCCGCCCTGTGCTCGTGGTCACGAGGACCGACGTGATCCCGAAGCTCGCGAGGATCGTGGTCGCACCGGTGACAAGGACCGTCCGCGGGCTTCCGACCGAGATCGACCTGGACGAGAGTGATGGCCTCCGAGAAGGAGCGCCGCTTCGTTCGACAACCTCCGCCACGTCCCGACCAGGTCGCTCACGTCGCAAGATCGGCGATACGAGTGCCTCGCGGCGAGCGGGGATCTGTCGCGCGCTGTCGGCGCTCGCGGACTGTCCGTCGAAGGCGCGTGGCTGAAGCCAGGCACCGATGCGCTACGCTGATCCGACCTGGAAAGCTTTGACAGGCAGCTTGGCGACCAGGCTAAAACAACGCCTAAAGAGCCTCGCGTCGTCGTCGGCGCGTTCAGCTCACGTAGGCGTGGTCGCCATCGCTGCGAAGGAGACGGCGTGAGCGCGACAGATCAACTACGAGAGATCATGGATCGGCGGATCGCTATCCACGACGGGTCGTGGGGCGTGCTCATCCACCGCAAGCGGCTCTCCGAGGCCGACTACCGCGGCGAGCGCTTGCGGGACCACGGGCGTGATGTCCAGGGCGATCCCGACCTGCTGAACATCACCCGCCCGGAGGTCATCGCGGAGATCCACGACCAGTACTTCGCCGCGGGCGCCGACATCGCGACGACGAACACCTTCACCGCCACGTCGATCGGCCAGGCCGACTACGCCCTCGAGGGACTCGCAGCGGAGATGAGCCGCGAGGGCGCGCGCCTCGCCCGCCGGGCGGCCGACGCGTGGACCGCGCGCACGCCGGATCGGCCTCGCTTCGTCGCCGGCGCGATCGGACCGCTCAACGTCTCCCTGTCGGTCTCGCCGAAGGTCGAAGACGCGTCCTTCCGCTCGGTCACGTTCGACCAGGTGCGCGAGACCTACGCGGAGCAGGTCGCCGCGCTCGTTGAGGGCGGCGTCGACCTCCTGCTCGTCGAGACGATCTTCGACACCCTGAACGCGAAGGCGGCGATCGTGGCCGCCGCGGACGTGGCGCCCGACCTGCCGCTCTGGCTCTCGTTCACGGCGATCGACAGGAGCGGGCGGAACCTCTCGGGACAGACGTCGGAGGCCTTCTGGCTCTCGGTGGAGCACGCGCGGCCGCTCGTCGTCGGCGTCAACTGCTCGCTCGGCGCAACCGACATGCGCCCCTTCCTCGAGGGGCTCGCGCGCGTCGCCGACACGTACGTCGCGTGCTACCCGAACGCCGGGCTGCCGAACGCGATGGGAGAGCACGACGAGCAGCCCGAGGACACCAGCCGGTTCCTCCGCGCCTTCGCCGAGGACGGCCTCGTGAACCTGGTCGGCGGCTGCTGCGGGACGACGCCCGAGCACGTCAGGCAGATCGCCGCGGCGGTCGAGGGCATCGCGCCGCGCCAGGTCCATCGGCGCGAGCCGCGGACACGCTGGAGCGGTCTCGAGCCGTTCGAGATCGGACCCGACACGGGCTTCGTGATGATCGGCGAGCGGACGAACGTGACAGGGTCCGCGAAGTTCCGCTCGCTCGTCGAGGCGGGCGATCTCGAGGCGGCCGTCGACGTCGCGCTCGAGCAGGTGCGAAGCGGGGCGAACGCCCTCGACGTGAACATGGACGCCGACCTGCTCGACGGCGAGCTGACCATGACCCGGTTCCTGAACCTCCTCGCCACCGAGCCCGAAGCAGCGCGTCTGCCGATCGTCGTCGACAGCTCACGCTGGACGGTCATCGAGGCGGGCTTGAAGTGCCTGCAGGGCAAGGGGATCGTCAACTCGATCTCGCTCAAGGAGGGAGAGGAAGAGTTCCTGGAGCACGCTCGCCAGGTCAGGCGCTACGGCGCCGCGGTCGTCGTCATGGCATTCGACGAGCAAGGCCAGGCGGACACGGTCGAGCGCAAGGTCGAGATCTGCGAGCGGGCGTACCGGATGCTCACCGAACAGGCCGGGTTCCCGGCCGAGGACCTCATCTTCGACCCGAACGTGCTGGCCGTGGCAACGGGCATCGAGGAGCACAACGAGTTCGCCAAGGCGTTCATCGAGGCGCTGCCCCTCATCAAGGAGCGCTGCCCCGGAGCCCGGACGAGCGGCGGCATCTCGAACCTCTCGTTCGCATTCCGCGGCAACCAGGCCGTTCGCGAGGCGATGCACTCCGCGTTCCTCTACCACGCGATCCGCGCCGGCCTCGACATGGGAATCGTCAACGCCGGCCTTCTGATGGTCTACGAGGACATCGAGCCGGAGCTCCTCGAGCACGTCGAGGACGTGATCTGGAACCGTCGGCCCGATGCGACGGAACGGCTCGTGGAGCTTGCCCGCCGATACGAAGGGGACACCGCGGCTCGACGGGAGGAAGACCTGACCTGGCGTGAGGCCCCGGTCGAGAAGCGTCTGGAGCATGCGCTCGTGCACGGGATCGTCGACTTCATCGAAGGCGACGTCGAGGAGGCCCGTCAGGTGAGCGCACGGCCGCTCGACGTGATCGAAGGGCCGCTGATGGACGGGATGCGCGTCGTCGGCGACCTGTTCGGATCGGGGCGGATGTTCCTCCCGCAGGTCGTGAAGAGCGCCCGTGCGATGAAGCGCGCGGTCGCCTACCTGGAGCCGTACATGGAAGCCGAGAAGGGCGAGAACAGCCGCGCCGCCGGCCGGGTTGTCCTGGCGACGGTGAAAGGGGACGTGCACGACATCGGGAAGAACATCGTCGGTGTTGTCCTCGGATGCAACAACTACGAGGTCATCGACCTCGGCGTGATGGTCGCCGCGGACACGATTCTCGACACCGCTGTCGAGCAGGTGTGCGACATCGTCGGCCTCTCCGGCCTGATCACACCGTCCCTCGACGAGATGGTGGTCGTCGCGAAGGAGATGGAGCGCCGAGGCCTCGACCTACCGCTCCTCGTCGGTGGCGCAACGACCTCCCGGCAGCACACCGCCGTTCGCATCGCGCCCGAGTACACGCCCCCGACCGTCCACGTGCTCGACGCCTCGCGCGTGATCGGCGTCGTCGGGTCGCTGCTCGATCCCGCTCGGCGCATCGAGCTCGACGGGCAGAACCGCGTCGAGCAGGAGCGCCTGCGCGGGCTTCACGCCGAGCGCGAGCGCCGTCCTCTCCTGCCCCTCCGCGCCGCGCGCGAGCGTCGGACGCCGATCGTCTGGCACGAGGACGACCTCGCGTCGCCGGCCTTCACCGGGCGGCGCGTCGTCGAGGCGTCTCTCGAGGAGCTGCGCGGCTTCGTCGACTGGACGTTCTTCTTCCACGCGTGGGAGCTGAAGGGTCGCTATCCGGCGATCCTCGACGACCCCGAGAAGGGCGCCGTCGCCCGCGAGCTCCTCGAGACGGCCAACGAGCTCCTCGATCGAATCATCCGAGAGGAGCTGCTCGTCGCGCGGGGCGTGCATGGCGTGTGGCCGGCGGTGGCCGAGGGCGACGACATCGTCCTGGCGACCGAAAACGGCGACACCAGGTTCCCGATGCTGCGCCAGCAGGCCGCCCATGACGACTCGCGCCCGAACCGCTCGCTCGCCGACTTCATCGCGCCCGCCGATACCGGCCTGCGAGACCACATCGGTGGCTTCGCCGTCGGGATTCACGGCGCCGACGAGCTGGCCACGTCGTTCGAGCAGGAGGGCGACGACTACAGCGCGATCATGGTCAAGGCGCTCGCGGATCGGCTCGCCGAGGCATTCGCGGAGTGGCTCCACGAGCAGACCCGGCACGCCTGGTACGCACCGGAGGAGCACCTGGGCGCCGAGGATCTCGTTGCCGAGCGGTACCGCGGGATCCGGCCGGCGTTCGGCTACCCGGCCTGCCCCGACCACTCCGAGAAGGGCACCCTCTTCGCGCTGCTGGGCGCGGACGAGGCGGGTCTGTCGCTCACCGAGACGTACGCGGCGATCCCGGGTTCCGGTGTCAGCGGGCTGTACTTCGGGCACCCGTCCGCGCGGTACTTCTCGATCGGCCGGATCGGCCGTGACCAGGTCGAGGACTACGCGTCGCGGAAAGGTGAGGATTTGGCGGTCGTGGAGCGATGGCTGCGTCAGAACCTCGCCTACGATCCGCGCTGACGACTCCAGCCCTGCCTGGGGCTACAGTGAAGCTGTGCGTGTGCTTCTCGTCGTCGTCCTCGCCCTCGGGACCGCGGGGGCTGCGGCGGCTGCGGACGGCGAGCCGCGGAAGGCGCTGACCGGCGCCGGGCAGACGACCGCCCGCTCGATCGTCCTCAAGAAGGCGGACCTCTCCACGGTGTTCTCTGCACGCCGGCGCAGCGACGACAAGCTGCCCGACGGCGTGCGCTGCGACGCACTCGACGAATCCGACCTCACGATCACCGGTGACGCCCGGTCGCCCGATTTCGCGCTCAGCCAACCCGGCATCTACGTCACCGTCGGCTCGTCCGCTCAGGTCTACCGGACGCCTCGCGATGCGAACCTCTCCTGGAAGCGCGGCAGCTCGTCTCAGACGACGACGTGCTTCGCAGACATCGTCCGCCTCTCGGCGCCGCGCGCGCAGAACGTCAAGATCGTCTCGGCGAAGCGGCTGTCCTTCCCGAAGATCGCGCCGCGCACCGCTGCGTTCCGCGTTGTCGCGACGCTGACGCTTCCCGGCAATCGGCGGGTGCGCGCCTACATCGACGCAGTCGTCCTCCAGCACGGCCGGGTCCAGTCCGGCCTCGTGTTCACGTCGCTCGGCCGGCCGGTCGGGCAAGCCGACGAGCAGGGCCTCGCCACGCTCCTCGCGGTGCGGATGGCCAAGGCGGCCGAGCCCAGAGGCCCGAAAGCCTAGACGTAGGGCCAGCCGGGTCTCCCCCGGACGGGTGAGCGCTCACCCGTTCGAGGCGCCGACATCTTGGACGTGGACGGGGGACTCGGCCTTGTGGTCGTCTGCGCGGTTGCGGCCGCCGCGTGGGTGCAGCTCGCAGGCGCCATTCTCGTCGGACGGTTTCGCGCCCGCCGTGCACCCTTCGAGGCGCCCGTCATGGCGAACGGCGAATGGCGGGTTCCGCAACCGGCTCTCGAGCCCCTGGAGCGGGCCGACCTCGAGGCCGAGGAAGCGCGCACGATCCTCCTCCGTGGGCTTCGAAGCGGTGAGCCGGAGCTGCGGGCCGCAAGCGTCACGGCGCTCGGCCGGCTGGGGGAGCGCCACGAGTGGGCGGTCGACGGCCTCGTCGAAGCGCTTGCCCGCGGCGATGACGACGTCGTGAAGGTCGCCACGCAGCTCGACCGCCTGGCGCCGCGAGCCGGCCCGCGACTGCCGCCGCTCCTGGGGCATCCAAACGGGGTCGTCCGCTTCTACGCCGTTCGTCTGCTCGCAAGCTACGAAGGTCTGGCCGGCCGCCATGTGCCCGAGATGACCGCGGATCCGTCTCCGAACGTCCGCGCGGCCGCACTCGAGACGCTGCGGGTGGCAGCCTCGGGAGAAGCGCTGCGCTGCGCTCTCCGTCTGCTCGAGGACGCCAATCCGCTGGTTCGCGCCCATGCGAGCCGCACGGCGTCCTCAATCGCGCCGCTCACCGCGGCACCGTTCCTGGTGCCGCTGCTCGCCGACCGGTCGTGGTGGGTGCGCGAGGCAGCCCGCGAGGGTCTCGTCGCCGCGGGCAGGGACGTCGACGTGGCGATCGCCCCTGCGCTCGAGAGCGGCGACGACGCGCTGCGAACCGGGGCAGCTCTCGTCCTCCAGGACGTGGGGCTCGTCGACGAGTTGGTTCGAGACGACGACCTCGGACAGCTGGAGCGAATTTTCGACGCAGGCGGACGGCGCCTCAGAACGGCCGCCGCCGACCGCGCGCGGCTCGGTGTGCATCTCGGCACGGGGGGTCCGCTCGTGGAGTCGGCGTGACCCTCGAGACTCTCTTGCGCGTGTGCGTCGCGGCCTGCGTGGCCTACATCCTCGTCGTCTACGGGATGTACGTGTTCCTGATGTTCCTCGGGCACGTGGAGAGTTGGCGGCGTCGCCGAGAGCGCGCGCTCGACGACGTGGAAGTCCTGGCGGACTCTCGCTTCGCACCCGGCGTCAGCGTCCTCGTGCCGGCCTGGGACGAAGGTCGCGGCATTGCCGATGCGGTGGGGTCGCTGCTCGCCATGGACTATCCGGTCTTCGAGGTGATCGTCGTCAACGACGGCTCGACGGACGACACCCTCCAGAGCCTGGTCGACGCCTTCCGGCTCGTGCCGGTCGCCGCGGCGTCGCGCGACATCGTCGAGACGAGTGAAGTCAGCGGGTTCTACCGGTCTCCGGCCGACCCTCGGATCCTCGTCGTCGACAAGGAGAACGGCGGCAAGGCCGATAGCCTCAATGCCGGCCTCAACCACTGTCGCTACCGCTACGTGTGCGCCGTCGACGCCGACATGGTTTTCGCGCGGGGCGCCCTCACGCGGGCGATGCGCGAGATCGTCCAGGATCCGGCTGTTGTCGTCGGTCTGACGAGCTACTTCGAGAACGCGCGCAACCCGTCGCGGTCGCTTCCGGACGGCGTGACGTTCACCGGACCGGAGACCAGGCCGTTGTTCGCCTTCCAGACGTTCGACTACCTCCGCGCGTTCTTCAACAACCGGATCGGATGGGCGCGCCTCAACTTCATGCTCTGCGCCGCGGGTGCGTTCCAGATCTGGCGTCGCGATCTTGTGGAGGAGCTCAACGGCTGGTCCAGCGAGTTCACGTGCGAGGACATCGAGTTCACGTTTCGCGTCCATCGAACCCTCAGAGAGCGAGGTCGCCCGTACCGGATTGCCTGCCTCCCCGACTGCATCGGCGTGACCGAAGGGCCGGACTCGGTCGGCAAGCTCGTCTCCCAGCGCGAGCGCTGGCAGCGCGTGATCCTGGAGACCTGCTGGGCAAACCGGAGAATGTGGTTCAACCCGCGCTACGGCACCGTCGGTCTGCTCGGGCTGCCCTATTACCTGCTCTCGGAGATCGTCGCGCCTGTCTTCGAGGTGCTGGCAATCGCGACGCTCGTCGCGGGCGCGGCTGCCGGCCTGGTCGAATGGTGGGAGTTCGGCCTTCTCACGCTCGCGATCATGCTCGCCAACAGCGCCGTGACCACCGGGGCGCTCTTGATGCTCGACCTCGAGTCGCGGGCGTACCGTCTCTCGAGCGTCGTTCGGCTGCTCGCCTTGATGCCCATCGAGATGCTCGTCTACCGACCCGTCATGGCGTGGGCACGGGTCAAGGGCTCGTGGCGGTACCTGCGTGGGGACAAGCGGTGGCACAAGTTCGAGCGCAACGTCCGGGTCGATGCCGCATGAGGGCGTTGCGATGGTCGAGAGAGGAGGTGCTCCTGCTCGCGATCTCCGTGACTGCGGCTGCTGCGGCGATCCTGTCGGTCCGTGAGGCAGCGCCCCCCCGCCCCGGCCTCTGGGTCGCGAGCGCGGCTGCTCTCGCTCTCGCGCTCACGGGCGTCTTCGCGGTGTGGTTCGGCGGCGCGGCCAGGCGGCGCCTGACCCAGTCGCTCCACGGCGATTGGGACGCCGCGCGGACACTCCTGTCCGCGATACCCGATGGCCTCGTTCTCGTCCGCGACGGGCGTATCGTGTCGGTCAACCGGAGTCTCTGCGACCTGCTGGGATTCGATCGCCAGGAGCTTCTCGAGCAGGCGCACCCATTCCCCTTCTGGCCCCCGGAGCACCGTCACGAGATCGAGGCGTGGCACTCGGAGCTCGAGGTCCGCGGCGAGCACGGTTCCGAGCTCACCTTCTGCCACCGCAAAGGCGACCGCATTCGAGTTCTCGTTGCCGGGCGGGTCGTGGACGACGACTCGGCGTCTCCGCGCCAACTCGTCACCGTTCGGGACGCGTCCGCGAGCCACCGGCGCGAGCGACGGCTGACCGAGCTGTCGGCGCGTGATCCGGAGACCGGGCTCCTCGACCGTCGCGAGTTCGAAGAGCGGCTCGGGCACGCTGTCCGGCGGGCGCGGAAGAGCGGCACGAACGTGACGGTGGTGCTCGCACAGATTGCGACCCGGGGCGGAGCCGTCGACGGTGTCCTCGAGCAACCGGAGGCTCTCGTCGCGGTCGACCGGCTCGAGCGAGGAGTGCGGGCAGGCGACGAGCTCGCTCGAACCGGGAACTGCGAGATCGGCTGGATCCTGCCGGAGACCGACGGCGCAGGCGGCATCGAGGCGGTGAGCCGGTGGCGGTCCGAGATCGCGGACGTCGGCGACGTCACCCTCACGGCCGGCGTCTGTGACCTCGCGGGCGCCGGCGATGCGCTTTCGCTTTACGCCCTCGCCGACCGTGCGCTCGCCGACGCCAGTCGCAAGGGACAAGGCGAAACGGTGGCATACCAGCCTCCGGCGGAGTCGAGGCCGCTGCCCTCGCGCATGGTCTAGCGGTCGTCCCGTCGGGTCGGGACACGTCTGATTCGGCCACTGTTGCCCGTCGGTCGTCGCTGGTAGCGTCCGCGCGTGGCCCTGGGCGCCACCCGCCGTTTATCCCTCTTGCGCCGAAATCGCGGCTTCGCGCTGCTCTTCTGGGCAACCGCGGGGTCGGCGGTCGGAACGTATCTCGCCGCGCTGGCGCTGTCGGTCGACATCCTCGATCGCACCGACTCCGGGCGCTGGCTCGCGGCGCTCCTGATCGCGGACTTCATGCCGATCGTTGTGATCGGAATGACGCTCGGCCCGCTGGTCGACCGTCTCTCACGGCGCCGGCTGATGATCGTCTCCGACCTCGTCCGCGTGGGGACCTTCGCCGCGCTTCCGTTCGTCGACGAGCCTGCGGCGATCGTGGCGCTCGCTGCGGTCAACGGTGTGGCGACCGGGTTCTTCCGGCCGGCAGTCTGGGCCGGGCTCCCGACGCTCGTCGGGGACGACGAGCGTGAGCAGGCCACGTCGCTTCTCTCGACGGTCGAGCACGTCGCCTGGACGGTCGGGCCGATTCTCGCCGGCGGGCTCCTGGCCTTCTCGGGGCCGGCGATCGCGTACTGGGTGAACGCGGTCACGTTCGGCGTGTCGGCCGTGATCGTCTCGCGCATTCCCGCGGACTCGCTTCGGTCCGACGAGCCAATCTCGAAGGGGCACTGGGCGGACGTGCGCGACGGCTTCGGTCTCGTCCTGCGGTCGCGGCATCTGCTCACCGTGCTCGTCGTCTGGAGCACCGCCGGCGTCGCGACTGCATGCGTCAACGTGGCCGAGGTCCCTTTCGCCAAGAACGAGATCGGCGCCGGCAACCTCGGTCTCGGCTTCCTCGTCGCCGCGACCGGAGTCGGGCTGGTGATCGGAAGCTTCTTCGCCGCCTCGGCCCTCGGATCGCTCGGGATGACGCGCGTGTACGGAGGCGCGCTCCTCCTGATGGCCGCCGGCTTCGGTGTCGCATCGGCTGCGCCCACGATCGCGGTCGCCGCGCTCCTCGCGGGGATCGCGACGATCGGCAACGGCGCGGCGATCGTCTGCAACCAGGTGCTCGTCCAGCGTGGGGCGCCGGACGCGATGCGAGGACGAGCGCTTGCGGTTCTCATGTCCAGCTACTACGCGGTCCTGGGGCTCGCGATGGCCGGAGCGGGCATCCTCGTCGACGCCGCGGGAGCGCGAACCGCGTGGGCTTTGGCCGGGATCGTGTACGCCGTGGCCGGCGTGCTCGCGTTCGCGTTCACCCGCCGCACGCGCGAGGTCGCCCTGCCTGAGTCGCCGCCCAGTGAGCCTGTCGGCTTCGAACGCCTCCGCATCCTCATGAACGAGGTCGAAGAGACCCGACGCCTCGAGCAGCAGCGCGGCGGGATCGACGTCCCGCTCCGTCGCGACGCGGAGGGCCGAGCCGCGCCTTAGATGGCTGGATCCAGATAGCCGCACACCTGGATGGCGTCTGTGGCACGTCGCCTGGCGCGACGATCGGCGACGACCCGTATGTCCACATACGCGCCGCCACCGCTCCCCGCGCCATGCTCGGTCACAGTCGTCCCCACGCACACGCCTATCCGAATTCAGCCATCTAAAGTCCCTGCCGTGGCGGGCCGCGGATGGACGCAGGACGCTCTGGTCTCCGCGGTCCTTGCGGGCGACCGGAGGGCGCTCGCCCGCGCGATCTCGCTCGTCGAGGATCGCTCGGCGGACGGCGTCGAGATCGTTCGACGCCTCTTCCCGTCGACCGGCCGCGCTGCGTCGATCGGCGTGACGGGGCCGCCCGGCGTCGGGAAATCGTCGCTCGTGAGCGCACTTGTCCGCCACGTACGTGGGGCCGGGCGGAGCGTCGGCGTCGTCTCGGTCGATCCATCCAGCCCGTTCACGCGCGGCGCGCTCCTGGGCGACCGGATTCGGCTGTCCGACCACTTCCTCGACCCGGAGGTCTACATCCGGTCGATGGGGACGCGGGGGCATCTCGGCGGGCTCGCCGAGGCGACGCTCCAGGCGCTGCTCCTCGTCGATGCCTCCGGCAAGGACGTGATCTTCCTCGAGACCGTCGGCACCGGGCAGAGCGAGGTGGAGGTGATCGGGATCGCCGATCTCGTGCTGCTCGTCCTGATGCCCGGCTCAGGCGACTCGGTGCAGGCGCTCAAGGCGGGGATCATGGAGATCCCCGACGTGATCGCCGTCAACAAGATGGATCATCCCGCCGCCCGGACGATGGTCGAGGAGGTGCGCTCGATAGTCGCCCTCGAGCCCGATCGCGCTCGCCGGCCGGCGATCCTGCTCACCGAGGCGCTGCGTGGCGAGGGCGTTCCCGAGCTCTGGGCCGCGCTCGAGCAGCGACGGAGCGAGCTGGTCGAGCGAGGGGAGCTCGACGCGCGCCGCGAGCGCAATCTCAGCGGGGAGGTCGAGGCGCTGGCGGTCGCGCGGCTCAGAGCTCGGGTGCAGGATGCGATGGCATCCGAGCCCGAGATTCGCGAGCTCGTGGCCGGCGTCCAGCGGCGCGAGATCGATCCGCTCACGGCGGTGGACGCCGTCGTGGCGACAGTGACCGACGCGCCCGACGCATGAGCGAGCGTCCGGGCATCGGCGCGATCCGCGAGGCGCGCGAGCGGCTCGCCGGCGTCGCCCGTGTGACGCCCGTCTACTCCTCGGAGACCCTGTCGCGGATGGTCGGCAGGCCTGTGCTCCTCAAGGCCGAGAACCTCCAGCGAACCGGGGCGTTCAAGATCCGTGGCGCGTACAACACCATCGCGCAGCTCTCGGACGAGGAACGCCGCGCGGGGGTCGTTGCCGCGAGCGCGGGCAACCACGGCCAGGCGGTCGCGTGGGCGGCACGGGAGGCAGGCATCGCGGCGACGATCGTCGTGCCCCAGGGCGCGCCGATGGCCAAGGTCGAGGCGGCGCAGGGGTACGGCGCTCGCGTCGAGTTGGCGGGCGAGGGCTTCGAGGAGTCGCTTGCCACGGCCCGTGCGATCGAGCGCGACAAGGGCGCGACGTTCGTCCACGCGTTCGACGATCCGCGGGTCGTCGCGGGTCAGGGCACGCTCGGGCTGGAGCTCGTCGACGAGCTGCCGCCGGGGCCCGGAACGGTCGTGATCCCCGTCGGAGGCGGCGGCCTCGCCGCCGGCGTCGCGCTGGCGCTCGACGCGCTCCGGCCCGAGCTCCGCGTCGTCGGCGTCCAGGCCGCTGCGTGCGCTCCCGTCGCCGGACGTGCCCCGAGCGGGACGACGATCGCAGACGGCATTGCGGTGAAACATCCCGGCGAGCTGACCCGGCCGATCCTCGACGACCTCCTCGACGACGTGGTCGTCGTCGACGACGAAGAGATCTCGCAGGCGATTGTCCTCCTGCTCGAGCGTGTGAAGCTCGTCGTCGAGGGAGCGGGCGCCGCGCCTGTCGCGGCGCTCCTCGCCGGGCACGTCGGCGGCGAAGGTCCTGTGTGCGCGATCCTCGCGGGCGGCAACGTCGACGCCACCACGCTCAACTCGGTCATCCGACACGGGCTGACCGCCTCGGGACGGCACCTCGTCGTCGCGCTTCTGATCCCGGACCGCCCGGGTGAGCTGGCCCGGATCGTCGGCGTCATCGCGGGCGAGCGCGCGAACGTCCTCGCGATCACCCATCACCGCGAGGGCCGGAGCATCGGCGTCCTCGAGACGGAGGCCGAGCTGACCCTCGAGACCAGGGGCGAGGAGCACTCGCAGCACCTCATCCGGGCTCTTGCCGACGCGGGATACACCGTGCGGCGCCTGCGCTGAGGCGCGGGATACGGGGCGTAGACTCGCGCCGTGATTGCGTGCTCGCAATGTGGCCGCGCGAACCCGGACGACGCGCGGTTCTGCAATTCCTGCGGCGCGGCACTCGGCGCCGATCCATCGCCCGCGCGCGAGGAGCGGAAGGTCGTCACCGCGGTGTTCGTCGACCTCGTCGGCTCGACGGCGCGGGCGGAGCAGCTCGACCCCGAGGACGTCCGCGCGCTTCTCCGCCGCTACCACGAGACGCTGCGCCGGGCGCTCGAGGGCTACGGCGGCACCGTCGAGAAGTTCATCGGCGACGCGGTCGTCGCCGTGTACGGCGCCCCGACGGCCCACGAGGACGATCCCGAGCGGGCGGTGCGCGCGGCGCTCGCCGTTCGTGACTCGATCGCCGACCTGAACGAGCGTGACGAGACCCTCGACCTCCACGTCCGCATTGGTGTTGCGACGGGCGAGGCGCTCGTCGCGGTCGACGCGCGGCCGGAGGCGGGGGAGTCGATGGTCGCCGGCGACGTGATGAACACCGCGGCCCGAATCCAGGCGGCCGCGCCGATCGACGGGATCCTGGTGTCGGGCGCGACGCACGGAGCCACGGAGCGCGCAATCGTGTATGGAGCGCACTCCCAGATCGACGCGAAGGGAAAGACCGAGCTGGTCGAGGTGTGGGAGGCACTCGAGCCGCGTGGACGGGTCGGCGGGCTGGAGCTCGAGTCGTCCTCTCCGCTCGTCGGTCGCGACCACGAGCGCGCGCTCCTGCTCGGCGCGTTCGCACGCGTGCGCGTCGACCGCTCGCCGCAGCTCGTGACGCTCGTCGGCGTGCCGGGAATCGGCAAGAGCAGGCTCGTCGCCGAGCTCGGGCGCGCGGTGGAGGAGGACGACGAGATCATCACGTGGCGCTACGGGCGCTGCCTCCCGTATGGAGACGGCGTCTCGTTCTGGGCTCTCGGCGAGATCGTGAAGGCGCAGGCGGGGATCCACGAGAACGACGACGCGCGCGCGACGGCGGCGAAGCTCGCGGACGCGGTGGACGAGCTGGTGAGCGAGGCGGAGCGGCGGTGGGTCGTGACGAGCCTCGAGCCGCTCGTCGGGCTCGTGCCCGAAGGTATCGGCCTCCGCGAACGCCACGCGGAGCTCTTCGCCGGCTGGCGCATCTTCCTCGAGTCCCTCGCCGAGCGGCGACCGCTCGTGCTCGTCATCGACGACCTCCAGTGGGCGGACGACGGGCTCCTCGACTTCGTCGACGGTCTCGTCGACCTCGTCGAGGGCGCACCGCTGCTCGTGGTCGCGTGCGCGCGGCCCGAGCTGCTCGAGCGGCGGCCGAACTGGGGCGGGGGGAAGCGGAACGCCCTGACAGTGTCGCTCGGCCCGCTCGCACCCGACGAGACCGCCCACCTTGTCCAGTCCCTGCTCGGTCGCGACCCGGCGGACGACGACCTCCGCGAAGCGGTCGTTGCACGCGCCGCCGGAAATCCGCTCTACGCCGAGGAGTTCGTCCGCATGCATGCCGCGGGCGGGGACGTCGAGGGACTGCCCGACAGCGTCCTCGGGATCGTGACGGCGCGGGTCGACCTGCTTCCGCCCGCGGAGAAGGAGCTGCTCCGCGACGCCGCCGTCATGGGAGGCATCGTCTGGTCCGACGGGCTGCGGGTCGTGTCGGAGAAGGACGACGAGACGGTCGACGGGATCCTGCGCTCCCTCGGGCGCAAGGAGTTCCTCCGGCGCGACCGCCGCTCGGCGGTCCTCGGGGCCACGCAGCATGCCTTCGTCCACACGCTCGTCCGCGACGCCGTCTACGGGCAGCTTCCGCGTCCAGACCGGATCGAGCGCCACGTTCGCGTCGCCCGTTGGATCGAGTCCCTGCCCGACGACCGGCGCGAGGATCGCGCCGAGCTCCTCGCGCACCACTACCTCGAGGCGATCGAGCTCGCCCGCAGCGCCGGGCTCGACGTTGCCGACCTCGAGCCGAAGGCGGCGACCGCGCTTCGCGAGGCGGGCATGCGGGCGTTCGCGGTCGGCTCGTTTCCGGATACGGTCCGGGCCTTACGGGGCGCGGCCGAATGGCTTCCGGGCGGTCTGGATGCCCGCGCGCTCCGCGTGCTCGGGAAGGCGCTGAGCTTCACGCAGAACACGGGCGAGGACGAGCTGCGCCTCGCGTTCGACAGCCTGGTCGCGGACGGTGCGAACGTTGAGGCCGCGGTCACGGCGAGCGACCTGTCGCTCGCCTACTGGCGCCACGGCGACGGTGCGGAGGCGGCCGAATGGACGACCCGCGCGCTCGAGCTGGTCGCGGGGTCGGACCCCACACACGAGCACGTCGACGTTCTCGCGCAGGCGGCCCGATACAACATGGTCGCGGGCAACCACGAGGAGTCGATCGCGATCGCGGACGAGGCGATCGAGCTTGCCGCGGCGATCGATGCGCCCGGCCCGCGTGCGTCGGCGCTGATCACCCGCGCGACGGCGATGGCGAACGCCGGTGCCGCCGAGACCGCAATCAGAGACCTCCGCGAGGCGATGACTCTCGGCACCGTCTACCCGTTCGAGCTCGCACGCGCGCACGTCAACCTCGGCTCGGTGCTGCTGGACGTCGGTGATATCGCCGGAGCGATCGAGGTGGCGCGAGACGGCGTCGCGCTCTGCGAGCGCATGGGGACGATGGAGGGCTTCGGCCGGTTCGTGCTCGGCAACCTCGCCGAGACGCTCTTCCTCGCCGGCGAATGGGGCGAGGCGGAGGAGATCGCCAGAGAAGGGCTCGACCACGCGCTGCGGACCGGCGGGCAGTACCACGAGCCCCTGTATCACTTCGTGCTGGGGGCGCTTGGACTCGACCGCGATCGGCTCGTGGACGACGCTGTGGACGCCGCTGCGCGCATGGTCGAGCTCGCCCGCCAGCAGGGTGACGATCAGACCTTCTTCCCGTCGTTCGCGGCCGCAGCCTGGCTGCTCACCCGGACCGGACGGACCGTCGAGGCCGACGAGCTCGTCGACGAGCTACTCGAGCGACGGCGGGCCAATCCCACCGGCGTCATGGCGGGTTGGTGGACGGCGTACACGGCGCTCACGCTGAACGCGATCGGCCGGCAGGGCGAGCTTGCTGCCCTCGACGAGCCCGAGGGTCGCGCTTCCTCGGGGCCGCGCTCGCGATCGACGAGGCGCGCTTCGCCGACGCCGCGAGGACGCTCGAGGCGATGGGCGCGCCGCTGCTCGAGGCCGAGACGCATGTCCTTGCAGCCCGTGCTCTGCCCGACGCGCGGTGACGTCGGCGACGGTGAGACGGAGCTCTCGCGTGCGCGTGCATTGCTCGGCGAGCTCGGGGCGACGGCGCGGCTGGCAGAGCTGAGCCGGGAGCAGGTGTCCGACTGACGCCGGGCCCGGCGTGCGGGGTCAGCTTCCGCAGCGCCTGAAGCTGACGCGTCGTCTCGCCGCGCGCGAGCCAGTCGTTCATGCCGCCGCCGACGACGGGTCGGGCGTCGAGCCCCTTCGTCCGCAGGATGCTCGCGGCGATCGCAGCCCTCGGGCCGCCGCCGCAGATCGTCACGATCGGCCGGTCGGACGGGAGGTCGGGGCAGCAAAGGCCCATCAGCCGGTACGGGATGTTGCGGCTGCCCGGGATGTAGCCCGCGTCGCGCTCGTCCTTCTCGCGGACGTCGATCACGGTCGCCCCGTCGGCGATCAGCTCGTCGAGCTCGTCGAGCGGGACGGTGCCGGTCACCTCGTCGCCGCCGCCCAGCACGAAGCCCAGGATCTGGTCGACCGCCACCGAGCGAAGTCCCGCGATCGCCCGCTCGGCCTCACTGCGCTCCGCTGCGAGGACGGTGACCGGCCGGTCAGCGTCGAGCACGAAGCCCGCCTTCGTCGAGAACCGCGTACCGGAGACCGGCACGTTGATCGCGCCGGGACGATGACCGCCGACGTGGTCGGTGACCGGCCTGACATCGAGCAGTTGGGATCCATCGGGTGGCGCTGGAAGCTCCGGGACCGTTGTCCGCGCTGCCGACGAACGGCCCGCGATTGAGCTCCACGATCCGTGCGAGGTTCGGCGGCTTCGCGGCGGGAACGCCGGAGGACTCGGCGACGAAGGTCTCGAGCTCGTCGATGGCCAGCATCGGGTTGAACCGCCTCTCGAACCCGATCGTGGTCGAGCCACGTGCGCTCATCGCCTTTCCGCACAGCGATCCCGCGACGTGGCCGGGAAAGACCTCGACGCCGTCGGCGAGCTCGAGCAGCAGGCGCAGTGAATGGAAGAGGCCCTCGGCGCCCTCGGCTGCGCCGACCGCGAGGTCCGGGCGGGCAGTGTCGCCGACGAAGAGCGAGTCGCCCGTCAGAACGAGCCACGGCTCGTCCGCCCGCGTCCTGTCCACGACCGCGAAGCAGCAGTGCTCGGGCCGGTGACCCGGGGTGTGGATACAGCGGAGCGTCACCGTCCCAACCGTGATCTCGGCGCCGTCCTCGAGTGGGTCGTTCGGGTACGCCACCTCCGCCGCGGGGTGGATGGAGACCGGGATCCCGTGCTCGAGCGCGAGGCGGCCGTGGCCGGACACGTGGTCGGCATGTGTGTGCGTCTCGAGGGCTCGGACGAGACGAACACCGAGCCGTTCGGCCTCGTCGAGGATCGACTCGATCGCGAGATGGGGGTCGACGACGACCGCCTCGCCTGCCTCCTTGCAGCCCACGATGTACGAAGCGCAGCCGAGATCGTTGTTGAGAAGCTGTGAGAAGAGCACAGCCGGGCGACGGTAGCACCCGCCTCCGCTATCTCTCCTGAAGTGTTCTCTTCCGCACCCGGCGGAGCGCGAGGAGGCTTCCCGCGATGACCGCGAGCCCCACGGCGCCGGCTGCGAGCGCCCTTCCGAGCTGCTGGGAGGGCTCGTCCTCCGCCGGGGCTGGGAGCACCGTCAGCACGGTCTGCCACGCGACCGACTCGCCGTCGTCGTACCCCTGGACCGCGCGGAACGTCTCCGTGCCCACGTCGCCGCGCGCGGTCACGACGAGTGGGAAGGCCGCGACGCCCTCGCCCTCGATGCGACCACCCACCCACCGTGCGGTGTCGCCCACGACCTCCACGCTCCACCCGGCAGGCGGATCGGTGTCCGCAATCTCCACGCCTGCGGGCGCCTCGAGCACGAGCGACGTGGTCGCGTGCGGCGCACGCTCGTTCGGGGTCTCGAACACGACTGTCGTGGACGCGCCGACCTCGACGAACGAGGGGGAGACGGTCACGTGCGCGAACGCGGCGGGCGGCACGATCAGCAGGCCGAGGAACGTCGCAGCGGCCGCCAGCAGAAGATGAGCCGTCTGTAAAGCAGGCTGGATGCGCGTCTGCGAAGAGAGCTGGATGGGCATGCCAAGCGCCGAGCTATTCCGCCCTGGATCAGGCGGAATCGACGGAAGGGATTGGTGCTGATGAGGATATCCAGGCGCGCTTTGCAGGCTGTCGCGGTCGTCTCGACCTTCGCTCTCTTCAGCGTGGGTTGTGGTGGCGACGACGGCGCGGGAGGTGACGGCGGCGGTGTGATCGACCAGGTCATCACCTACAACTGGGGTACCGAGCCACCGTCGCTCGACCCCGGGCTCGCGACGGACACCACGTCTGCGGACGTGATCAACAACATCATGGATCCGCTCGTGAAGCTCGGCGCGGACCTGGAGCCGGTTCCGAATCTCGCCGAGTCCTGGGACATGTCGGCTGACGGGAAGACCGTCACGTTCCACCTCCGCAGCGACGGGGAGTGGACGAACGGGGATCCGGTGACGGCCGAGGACTTCGAGTGGTCCTGGAAGCGAACCGTCTCGCCGGAGCTCGCCGCGGACTACGCGTACCAGTTCTTCGGCATCGTCGGCGCATCCGAGTACAACTCGTGCAAGCAGAACTGCGCAGCCATGCGGGACAAGATGGGCGTCAACGCCGTTGACGAGCGCACGCTCGAGGTGAAGCTCACGACGCCGCAGCCGTGGTTCATTCAGCAGGCGGCGCACCACTCGTTCGTCGCCGTGCACCGGCCGACCGTCGAGCAGTTCGGCGAGAAGTGGACCGAGGCGGCGAACATCGTCACGAACGGGCCGTTCATGCTCGATAACTGGCAGCACAACTCGCGCCTCGACCTCGTCAAGTGGGGCGAGTGGCGGAACGCCGACGACGTGTCGCTCGAACGGATCAACGGCCGGATGATCTCCGAGGGCACGACCGCCGTGCAGGCGTTCGAGGCCGGTGAGCTCGACATGACCGCAGGCCTGCCGCCCGAGGAGCTGCCGCGCCTCAAGGACACCCCCGAGTACGCGCAGTACCCGGGCCTCGGCACCTACATGTACGTGTTCAACGTGAAGGCGGTGCCGGACGTCAACCAGCGGCGGGCGATGTCCCTCGCGATCGACCGGCGCACCATCATCGACAACATCGCGCAGGCCGACCAGCTCCCGACGACCGGCTTCACGCCGCAGGGGATGCCGGGCTTCGACACACTGAACCCGGCCTCGCCGTGGCTGCCGGAGACCGGCGACATCGAGCAGGCGAAGGAGCTGATGAACCAGGTCCAGAACCCGGTTCGCAACATCAGCCTGCTCCTCAACGACTCGCCGGGCCACCGCGAGATCGCGGTCGCGATCCAGGCGATGTGGCGGGAGCTCGACCTGAACGTCGACATCCGGCAGCAGGAGTGGGCCCAGTTCCTCGAGTTCATCGGGCCTCCGCCGGACGCCTCGGTGTCGGTGTTCCGCTACGGATGGATCGGCGACTACGTCGACGCGATGAACTTCCTCGACCTCTGGACCTGTGACTCCGGGAACAACAGCTCGAACTACTGCGACCCGGAGTACGACCGGGTCGTCGAGGAGGCGCGCCGGACGCCGGACAACGAGGCGCGCTACGAGCTCTACGGGCAGCTCGAGGACAAGATGCTCGGGGAGGACGGCGCCGTGCCGGTCAGTCCGATCTACTGGTACACGTACGTCCAGCTCGAGCGTGAGACGATCAAGGACACCCTCGAGGTCAACCTCCTCTCGCAGACCGACTTCACGAAGGTCGTCGAGACGGATGGCTCCGAGTCCTAGGCGTCCCTGGCGGCGGCCCGAAAGGGCGCCGCCAGGGCTCGTTCGCCGTCGGCCGCCGCCGACGGCCATGACGCGGCTGATCGTCCGCCGGCTCCTGTGGACGGTGCCGGTGATCCTGCTCGTCATCCTCATGACGTTCGTCCTGATGCGGCAGATCGAGGGGAACCCGTTCCGGACCTCGGAGCGGGCGATCCCGGAGTCGATCCAGCAGAACCTGGAAGAGAAGTACGGGCTCAACGACCCGTGGTGGTCGCAGTACCTCCGGTACGTCAGGAACGTCGCGACCTTCGACCTGGGGCCGTCGCTCGTGCTCCGTAACCGCGACGTGAACGACATCGTCCGCGAGCACTTCCCCCCCTCGCTCGAGCTCGGCGCCCTCGCGATGCTGTTCGCGCTCGTCTTCGGGATCCCGCTCGGCCTCTACGCGGGCTTACGCGCCAACAAGACCGGCGACTACGCGGCGATGGTGGTCGCCAACGTCGGGTTCGCGATCCCGAGCTTCCTCGTCGCGACCCTGCTCATCTACTTCTTCGCGGTCAAATGGGGCGACATCTTCGACATCCCGACGAGCGGCTGGACGACGTGGCAGAGCAAGATCCTGCCCGACGATCGCGCTGGGCCTTGGCCCGATGGCGTACTTCGCCCGGCTCACGCGCGGCTCGGTGCTCGAGACCCTCCAGCAGGACTACGTCCGCACGGCGCGAGCGAAAGGCCTCCGCCAGCGCCGGATCGTCACCGTCCACGTGCTGCGGAACTCGCTGATCCCGGTCGTGACAGCGGCCGGGCCGATCCTCGGCTTCCTGATCACGGGCTCGTTCGTGATCGAGCAGATCTTCGCGATCCCGGGGATCGGGCGGTACTACGTGACTGCCGTCACCGCGCGCGACTACTCGGTCGTGATGGGTCTCACGGTCCTGCTGGCGATCATCGTGATCGTCGCGAACATGGTGGTCGACATCCTCTACGGGATCCTCGACCCGCGGACGCGTGAGGCGCGCTGATGGAGGCGACCCCGAACGCCAGGACCGGCCGTTCGTGTTCCCGCGGCGCCGAAGGAGCAGCGATATCCGGAGGCGCCGCTCGGAGCCCCAGGCGATGCCGGCGCTCCGGTGAAGGCCCTCGAGCCTCTGGCGCGACGCCTGGTACCGCTACATCCGAAACCGCGGCGCGGTGATCGCGGGCGCCGTCTTCCTGCTGCTCCTCGCGTACTGTCTCTTTTGGCCGCTGATCTCGCCCGTACGACCCCTACGAGGTCGACTTCTCGCAGCGGAGCCAGAGCCCGAGCCTCGAGCATCCGTTCGGCACCGACCAGTTCGGCCGCGACCTGTTCACGAGGACGGCGCTCGGCGGCCGTGTGTCGATCGGGATCGGCTTCGCCGCCACCCTCGTGATCCTTGCGATCGGCGTCACCTATGGCTCCCTCGCCGGTTTTCTCGGCGGGGTGGTGGACAACGTCCTGATGCGTTTCCTCGACGCGCTCTACGGGCTCCCGTACCTGCCGTTCGCGATCATCGTGCTCGCAATCTTCGGCGGCGCGAGCTTCTGGACGATGGTGATCGCGCTGTCCATCGCCTCGTGGTTCACGGCGGCCCGTATCGTCCGCGGGCAGGTCATCACGCTGAAGGAGAACGACTACGTGCGTGCCGCGTACGCGGTCGGCGCGAGCCGCACGCGTCATCCTGCTGCGGCACCTGCTGCCGAACACCCTCGGCGTGCTCGTGATCGCGGTCTTCCTCGAGCTCCCGGGCGTGATCCTCGGCGAGGCGTTCCTGTCGTTCATCGGCCTCGGGATCAGCCCGCCCGACGCGTCGTGGGGCTCGATGGCGCAGGACGGGCTATCGCGCCTACCGCGTCTCGCCGCACATCATCATCGTGCCCTCGGTCGCGATCGCGACGCTCATTCTCTGCGCGAACTTCATCGCGGACGGCCTCCGCGACGCGCTCGACCCGCGGACGAGGGAGACGTAGTCGCCGCTTCTCGAGGTCCGCGATCTCCAGACACACTTCTTCACGCGCGACGGCGTCGTGCGGGCGGTCGACGGCGTCAGCTTCTCGGTCGACCGCGGACGCACCCTCGGGATCGTCGGGGAGTCCGGATGTGGCAAGTCGGTCACCGCCCTCTCGATCATGGGCCTCATCCCGAAGCCCCCCGCGCGCATCGTCGGGGGCGAGGTGCTCTTCGAGGGCCGCGACCTGACGACGTTCTCCGAGCGGGATCTCTCTGACGTCCGGGGAGACGAGATCGCGATGGTCTTCCAGGACCCGATGACGTCGCTCAATCCGACCCTGAAGATCGGGACGCAACTCGTCGAGACGATTCGCCGGCACACGAGCCTCTCGCGGCAGGAGGCGCGCCGGCAGGCAATCGACCTCCTGGACGAGGTGCACCTCCCGAAGGCCGCTCAGCGCCTCGAGGACTACCCGCACCGGCTCTCGGGCGGGATGCGCCAGCGCGTGATGATCGCGCTCGCCCTCTCCTGCAATCCGGCGCTCCTGATCGCCGACGAGCCGACGACCGCGCTCGACGTGACCGTGCAGGCCCAGGTGCTCGACCTGTTCGACGAGCTGCGTCGCAGCCACGAGATGGCGATGATCTTCATCACGCATGACATGGGCGTGATCGCCGAGGTTGCCGACGACGTGGCGGTGATGTACGCCGGGCAGATCGTCGAGCAGGCACCGGTCAAGGCGCTCTTCGACCAGCCCGAGCATCCCTACACCGAGGCACTCCTGGGTGCGCTGCCGCAGCTCGAGGACAGCGCCTCGCGGCACGGACGCCTGACCGCGATCCCCGGCCGCCCGCCCGTGCCTCATCGACCCGCCCGGAGCTGTCGCTTCGCCCAGCGGTGCCCGTACGCGGGCGAGCCGGACGGCTGCGCCGAGCACATGCCCGAGCTGCGCGAGCTCCGCCCCGGGCATCTCGTCCGCTCGGAGCATCCGACGAGCGAGCGCGCCGCCCGACCCTCGGCGGTGCCGTCATGAGCTCCACGTCAGGCCCTCTGCTGCAGGTCCGCGACCTCGTGAAGCGCTTCCCGGTCAAGAGCGGCATCTTCGTCGAGCGGACCGTCGACTACGTCGACGCCGTCGCGGGCGTCAGCTTCGACATCGGAGCGGGGGAGACGGTCGGGCTCGTCGGCGAGTCCGGCTCGGGGAAGTCGACGACGGGGTACTGCATTCTCCAGCTCATGCGGCCGACCAGCGGCTCGGTCGTGTTCGAGGGACGCGAGCTGACCGAGCTCGACGGCGCCGAGCTCCGGGGCGTGCGGCGCGAGCTCCAGATCGTGTTCCAGGACCCCTATTCGTCCCTGGACCCGCGGATGACGGTCGGGGACATTGTCGGGGAGCCGCTCGTCGTGCACCGTGTGGGCTCTCGCGGCGATCGCCGGGCGCGCGTGCGCGAGCTGCTCGACGTGGTCGGCTTCGACCCGTCGTACGTCAATCGGTATCCACACGAGTTCTCGGGAGGGCAGCGCCAGCGGATCGGGATCGCCCGCGCGCTCGCGCTTTCGCCGCGGCTGATCATCTGTGACGAGCCGGTGTCGGCGCTCGACGTCTCGATCCAGGCGCAGATCATCAATCTTCTGAAGGACCTCCAGCGCGAGTTCGGCCTCGCCTACCTGTTCATCGCCCATGACCTCGCCGTCGTGCGCTCGGTGAGCGATCGCATCGCCGTTATGCATCGCGGCGCGATCATCGAGAGCGGCCCTGCCGAGGACGGTGTACACGAATCCAAAGGAGGAGTACACGAAGGCTCTGCTCGCCTCGGTGCCGGTCCCCGACCCCGAGCGCATGCGCTACCGCAAGGAGCGAGCGACGCCGGCTGCGCGGCGAGGTCGCGATGTGAGAGCGGTCGTCGCCGCGGCCGCGCTCTGCCTCGGCCTGCTGGGCGGGGCGACAGCCGGTGTGGAGGCTGCCGAGCCGGAGCGCACGTGGGAGCGGGTCGCGTCGATGTCGCAGCGACGGTCGTACGTCGCGTCCGCCGAGCTCGGCGGACGGATCTATGCGGCGGGCGGGATGGTGGGGGAGACCGGCCGGCCGCTCGCGACCGTAGCGCGCTACGACCCGCACGCCGACTCATGGCGGACGATGCCGCCGCTGCCCGAGCCGACGCGCGCGGCCGCCGCAGCCGCCTTCGCCGGTCGGCTCGTCGTCGCCGGCGGCACGACCGCCGACGGGAACGTCACGACGGTGCGCTCGCTCGACCCGAGCCGCGGCGGCTGGCGCACACTCCCGTCGCTTCCCGCGCCGCGCTTCAACCACGAGCTGGTCGCTACCGGCGGGAGGCTCTACGCGATCGGCGGCTTCCACGACGGCCGCGAGCGTCGCGACGTGTACGCGTACGAGCCCGCGCTTCGGCGGTGGCGTCGCGCGGCGCCGCTTCCCAGGGCGACCCACGCCTTCGGCGCGGTCGCCTTCCGGGGCGATGTCTGGGTCGTCGGAGGACGACGGGGCGAGGACGTCCTGCGCGAGGTGTGGATCCTCGATCCCCGCTCCGAGCGCTGGCGCCGCGGCCCGGAGATGCCGCGGCCGATGGAGCTCCTGGGCCTCGCCGTCCGGGGCGACGAGCTCCATGCGGTCTGGGAGTCGACGTACCAGGTGTACGACGCGACCACGGGACGCTGGCGCGAGGGCCCCCGTCCGGGGGTGACGCGTCACGCGCTCAGCGCGTTCGCAATCGGCGACGTCCTGTACACGGTCGGCGGGTGCACGACGGCGCTCCGCGACAGCCCGGTCGTGGAGCGGCTACGCCTGGGATCTGTCCCCGCAGGCGACTGATATCCGCGTGGTGACCGCGGCTGGTGTACGTCTAGTCAAGGCGAAAGCGGTCGGGCTCGTCAGAGCCCGAGGTGCTTCGCAATGACCATCCGCTGCACCTCGTTGGTGCCCTCGCCGATCTCGAGGATCTTCTGGTCGCGGTAGAGGCGCGAGATCGCGAACTCGTCCATGAACCCGTAGCCGCCGTGAATCTGGAGCGCGTGGTTGACCACGCGGTGTGAGAGCTCACCGGTGTAAAGCTTCGCCATCGCGGCCTCGAGCGCGAAGGAGCGGCCCTGGTCCTTGAGCCATGCGGCCCGGTAGACGAGCTGGCGGCCGGCCTCGATCTCGACCGCCATGTCCGCAAGCTTGAAGGAGATCGCCTGGAAGCTCGCGATCGGCTTGCCGAACTGTGTCCGTTCCTTCGCGTACGCGAACGCGAGGTCGTAGGCGCCCTGGGCGAGGCCGACCCCCATCGCCGCGACGGAGATCCGGCCGCCGTCGAGGATCTCGAGGAACTGGTGGAAGCCCTTCCCGCGCGGCCCGAGGAGGTTGCCCTCCGGCACCTCGCAGCCCGAGAAGGTCAGCTCGCGCGTGTCGGAGGCCTTCCAGCCGAGCTTGTGCAGCGGCGCCGAGATCGTGTATCCCGGCGTGCCGTTCTCGACGACGATGTTCGACACCTCGTCGTCCCCCGTCCGGGCGGTGAGCGTCACGCCCCACGTGAGGTCGGTGCCGGCGTTCGTGATGAACATCTTCGAGCCGTTGACGACCCAGGAGCCGTCACGAAGCTCGGCCGTGGTTCGCGTCGCGCCCGCGTCAGAGCCCGCGTCGGGCTCGGTGAGGCCGAACGCCGCGAGCCGCCGGCCCGACGCCAGGTCGGGAAGCCACCGTTCCTTCTGCTCGTCCGATCCGAACAGGTGGATGGGCATCGTCCCGAGTGAGGTGTGCGCGGCGACCGTGATCGCGACCGACGAGTCGATCCGGGTCAGCTCCTCGATCGCGATCGCGTACGAGACCGTGTCGCCCCCTGCGCCGCCGTAGCGCTCCTCGATCGGGATCCCCATCAGGCCGAGCTCCGCCATCTCCTTCACGAGCTCGACGGGAAAGCGGCTCTCGCGGTCGAGCTCCTCGGCGATGGGGGCGACACGCTCGCGCGCGAACGAGCGCACCGTGTCGCGGATCAGCTCGTGCTCGGGCGTCAGGTCGAGGTCCATGCCGGCGGGCATGGTAGTCGCCCCGTCCTCTAGCGGTCTATGGCGCGGTACTTGCGCACCGCGAGCGGCGCGAACACTGCGAGGATCGCAACCGTCCAGAGCACCGACAGCAGGAACGGATGCTCGCTCGGGAACGAGCCGGACGGGAAGGGGCTCGGGTTGCCGAACAGCTCCCTCGTCGCCTGCGTGAGCACGCTGATCGGGTTCCACTCGGCGATCGGCTGGAGCACGTCGGGCAGTGTCTCGGTCGGCACGAACGCGTTCGAGAGGAACGTGAGCGGGAAGACGATCAGGAAGCCGAGCTGCTGGACGGTCTCCACCGTCGGCGCGAGCAGGCCCAGGAGGACACCGACCCAGGCCATCGCGTACGTGAAGAACAGCATCAGCAGCACGGCGAGCACGAAGTCGCCCACGCTCGAGTGCACCCGCCAGCCGACGACCAGTCCGGAGAGCATCAGCACGACGAGGATGCCCATCGTGTAGATCACGTCGGCGAACGTCCGCCCACTGAGGACGCCCGAGCGCGCCATCGGCAGCGAGCGGAACCGGTCGATGATCCCCTTCGTCATGTCGTCCGCGAACGCGATCGCGGTCGTGATCGACGCGAACGCGAGCGTCTGGATGTAGATGCCCGGCATCAGGTACTCGCGGTAGCTGCCGCCGCCGGGGAGCGGGATCGCGCCGCCGAAGACGAACGCGAACAGCACCACGAACATGATCGACTGGAGGATCGCGAAGATCGCGAGCTCCGGGATCCGCGGCACGCGCTTGAGGGAGCGCCAGGCGATGACGAGGCCGTCGTTGACCGCGCCGGGGAACGCGTTCACGTCGCCTCCCCGGCGGAGAGCTCCTCCGCCGCGTGCCCCGTCAGCGCCAGGAACACGTCGTCGAGCGTCGGGCGGCGAAGCCCGACGTCGTCGAGCGCGATGCCCGCGTCGCCGAGCGAGCGGACGACGTCGACGAGCTGCTGTGCTCCACCGTCCGCCGCGATCGTGAGGCGCTTCGTGTGCTCGTCGAGCGAGCCGTTGCCGTCCGGCGCGACGAGGGCGGCCGCCTCGGGAAGCCGCGCGCGGTCGTGGACGACGACCTCGATGCGCTCGCCGCCGACCTGTGTCTTGAGCTCGTCCGCGGTGCCGCGGGCGATGATCTTGCCGTGGTCGACGACGGCGATCTCGTCGGCGAGCTCGTCCGCCTCCTCGAGATACTGCGTCGTCAGGAGCAGCGTGTTGCCCTCGCGCACCTGGCTGCGGATGACGTCCCACATGCCGAGCCGGCTCCGCGGGTCGAGACCGGTCGTCGGCTCGTCGAGAAAGAGGAGCCTCGGCCGCCCGACGAGCGCGGAGGCCAGATCCAGGCGGCGGCGCATGCCGCCCGAGTACGTCTTCGCGACGCGATCGGCGGCGTCCTCGAGATCGAACTGGACGAGGAGCTCGTCGGCCCGCCGGCGTGCTTCCGCGCTCGGCAGCTGGTAGAGCCGACCGAACATCCAGAGGTTCTCGCGCCCGGTCAGGTTCTCGTCCACCGCGGCGTACTGGCCCGAAAGGCCGATCACCTTGCGGACCGCCTGCGCGTGCTGCACGACGTCGAGATCTCCGACGCTGGCGCGGCCGGCATCCGGCCTGAGGAGCGTGGCGAGGATCCGCACGGTCGTCGTCTTGCCGGCGCCGTTCGGTCCGAGAAGGCCCAGGACGGTCCCCTCGGGGACCTCGAGATCGACGCCGTCGAGCGCTCGCACCTCGGTCTTCCGGGAGCGGTAGACCTTGACGAGCCCCTCTGCCTCGATCGCGGCCACGGCGCGCAGGCTAGACGCAGCCGTTCGGGGACCGCGTGCGGTTCGCCGTACCTCCGTCGCAGGCCCGCGGTCGAGGCCATGCCCCTGTGTAGCCTCGTGTCATGCGAGAGGAGCTCGACCGGCGGGCGATGGCGACGCTCTCTGGCGGGCACCTCGCGGTCGACTTCGCGTCCGGGTCGGTGCCCGCGCTGCTGCCGTTCTTCGTGCTCGAGTTCGACCTGAGCTACACGGCGACCGCCGTCCTGATGCTGGCGGTACTCGCGTCGTCCTCCTTCGTCCAACCGCTCTTCGGCCTGTGGTCCGACCGACGGGGCGCGATCTGGCTCCTGCCGGCCGGAGTCGCGCTCTCCGGCGCCGCCACCGGGTTGGCGGCCGTCGCGCCGAGCTACGGCCTGATCGTCGCGCTCGTGTTCCTCGCCGGCATCGGGATCGCCGCGTACCACCCGGAGGGCGCCAAGTTCGCCGCCTATGCGAGCGGCCGGAAGCGTGCGAGCGGCATGTCCCTTTTCAACATCGGTGGGAACACCGGCTATGCGCTCGGGCCGATCGTCGTCACCCCGCTCGTGCTCTGGCTCGGCCTCGAAGGTGGCCTCGTCGCGATGCTCCCGATCCTCGTCGCAGCCCTTTTCCTGCTGCGGTTGCTCCCGACCCTGGCGCCGCTCGCGCCGAGCCGTCCCACGCACGACACGGCGCGCGGCGAGGACGACGTGCGCGCGATGACGCTGCTCGGCGTGGTGATCGCACTCCGGAGTGTGGCCTGGTTCGGGTTGCTGACATTCGTGCCGCTCTGGGTCGTCGCAGGAGGCGGCACGGAAGGGGAGGGCAATCGCGAGCTCTCGCTGATGCTCGTCGCCGGCGCCGTCGGGACGCTCGTGCTCGGGCCCGTCGCAGATCGTGTGGGGCTTCGGCGGACCCTGCTCATCACCCAGGCCGCGTTGCCGTTCCTGATCGTCGTGTTCGTCGCCGTGGGCGGTTTCGCCGGAACGGTCGCGCTGATGCTCGTCGGCCTCTGCGTGGTCGGCACGTTCGGGATCACGATGGTGCTGAGCCAGCTCTACCTGCCGGCCCATGTCGGCATGGCGAGCGGGCTCTCGATCGGGCTCGCGATGGGCCTCGGCGGGGTCGCGGCCGTGGCGCTCGGAGCGGTCGCCGATGCCGTCGACCTCGAGACCGCGCTCTACGTCGCCGCTGCGGCCCCGGCGCTCGGCTGTGCGTTCTGCCTGCTACTCCCGAGGCCGACGCCGTGGCAAGCTGCGCCGGAGCCGGCTGCCGCGATCATCTAGGCTCAGCGCCGATTGAACCGCTAGTCAACGAGGAGACGAGGACGCGAGATGACCGTACAGGAGTTCTTCGACCAGCTTCCCGAGCGGGCCGACCCGGAGAAGACCGCCGGAATGCAGAACACGTTCGTGTTCGACGTCGAGGGCGTCGGGCAGTGGACCGTCGCGGTCGACGACGGCACGGTGACCGTCACGCAGGGCGCCGGGGACGCGGACTGCACGATCTCCGCGAGTGAGGAGACGCTCACGAAGATCGCAGCCGGCGAGGCCAACGCGACGACCGCCTACATGACGGGCAAGCTGAAGATTCACGGCGACATGGGCGCCGCCCTGAAGCTCCAGAAGCTCTTCTAGACGTTTTCCAGGGGACCGGCCCCGAGAGGGGCCTGTCCCCGGCGAAGCCTGCCTCGTCGTTGCGCTCGCGGGCGCTGCGCCCGTCCGGGCAACGGTGTAGGCTCGGCGCGTGATTCTCGCGGTGAGAGCGGCCGTTGCGTGGGGCGTCAACATCCTCGCGCTGATCGTGTGCGACTGGGCGTTCGACGGCTTCACGATCGAGCGGTGGGGGCCGATCATCCTCGCGGGCGCCGTACTCGGGCTCGCAAACGTGTTCCTCAAGCCGCTCGTCACCTTCATCGCGCTTCCGCTGATCCTGCTCACCTTCGGGGTCGCCTACTTCTTCGTGAACGTCGTGATGCTCCTGTTCACCGAGTGGGTGACGCCCGACTTCTCGATCGACGGCTTCTGGACGTACGTCGGCGCGACGATCGTCATCTGGCTCGTCAACTGGATCGTCTGGTCGCTCATGGACATGATCACGGGCGAGTCGGCGAGGGCGACGTAGGCGCGCTTCCACGTAAGGATCCTCTGAAAACGGGGTAGCGAGCGCCCGCGCCCGGGTAGGGTCGATTGACGTGGCACGTCTGCTCGTCATCGGGTGTGCAGTCCTCGCAGCGGCGTTCCTTGCGGCCTCCGCCGCGGCAGGGCCCGGCCTCCGGGTCGGCATCCAGGACGACGCATGGCTCCAGTTCGGTCCCGCGACGCTCGAGGAGCGCGTCGCGCGACTCGACGAGCTCGGCGCGGAGATGGTGCGCGTGACGCTCGACTGGCGGGCGATCGAGCCGAGACGGGGGGAGCTCGACTGGCAGCAGGTGGACGAAATCCTCCAGGAGCTGCGTCGCGCCGGCCTTGCGCCGATCGTCACGCTACTGGGCACGCCAGGTTGGGCAAACGGCGGTCGTCGCGGCGAACATCCCGCCTCGCTCGGCCGCGACGTTTGCAGCGTTCGCGCGGGCGGCCGCGGAGCGCTACCCGTGGGTTCGCCGGTGGGTCGTCTGGAACGAGCCCAACCAGCGCCGCTGGCTGACGCCACCATCACCGATCCTCTACGTGACCCGGCTCCTCAACCCGGCCGCGCAGGCGATCAAGGCCGTCATTCCGCGCGCGTCCATCGCCGGCGGCGCCACCGCCCCGCGGGGCGGGCGCGGCGGAACGTCGCCCGTCGATTTCATCCGCGGGATGGGCCGCGCCGGCGCAAGGCTCGACGCATACGCTCACAACCCACATCCGCTGTCGCCAGCCGAGACTCCGTCGTCGGGCGGCTGCGGCCATTGCGAGACGATCTCGATGGCGACGCTGGAGCGACTGCTCGACGAGACACGGCGCGCGTTCGGCCCGCGGACGCGGATCTGGCTCACCGAGCTCGGCTTCCAGACCAACCCGCCCGATCGGATCCTGGGCGTCGGCTGGGGAACGCAGGCGCGCTTCGTCGCGGAGGCCCAGCATCGGGCGCTGACGGCTGCTCGTGTGGACGTCCTGATCCAGTACCTCGTTCGCGACGAGCCGGTGACCGCCGCCTGGCAGAGCGGCCTCGAGACGACATCAGGGCGTGTCAAGCCGTCGCTCGCGTCGTACGGGCTCCCGCTCGTGCAGGTCGCCCGGCGAGGGCTTGCCACGACCGTGTGGGGTCAGGTCCGGCCGGGGAACGGGGCTCGACGCTACGTCCTGCAACGTCGCGTCGGCAGCCGCTGGGCCTCGATCGGCAGCGCCGCCCGGACGACCTCCCGTGGCTACCTCACCCGAACGGTCCGGGCCGAGAAGGGCACAAGGCTCCGGCTGGTCGACCCTGCAACCGCGCGCTCCAGCCCGACGCTCCTCGTCAGGTAGCGCCCTTCACGAGGTTACGGCGCTGCCCGCCGGCGCGTCAGCCGCCGGCGTCCGCGTTCGGTGGCGCCCACGCAGGTCGCCGACGCTCGAGGAAGGCGCGCAGCCCTTCCTGCCCTTCCTCGCTCGTGCGGCGCTCGGCGATGCGCCGTGCCGTCTCCGGCCCATCGGGCCGGTCGAGCACGAGCCGCTTTGCGTGGCGCGCCGCACGCGGCCCTGCCGAGCGAAGCTCGCCGAGGACGCGCTCGAGCGCTGCGTCGAGGTCGTCCGTGACCTCGTGCACGAGCCCGATCCGGAGCGCGGTCTCCGCATCGAAACGCTCGCCGGTGACGAAGTAGCGCCGCGCGGCGCTCTCGCCGATCCGCCGCAGCGCGAACGGCGAGATGACCGCCGGCACGATCCCGAGCTTCACCTCCGAGAACGCGAACACCGTTCGTGAGTCGGCGAGGACGATGTCGCTGCAGGCGACGAGACCCACGCCTCCGCCGAGCGCGTGCCCATGCACGACGGCGACCACGGGCGCCGGGCAGCCGTCGATCGCCTCGAGCATCCTCCGCAGCGCGTTGGCGTCGGCGATGTTCGCCTCGACGTCGAGGTTGACGGACGCCCGCATCCATTCGACGTCCGCGCCGGCGCAGAAGCTCTGTCCCTCGCCGCGCAGGATCACCGCCCTCGCGGTGCCCACGTCGACGAAGGCCTCGGCAAGCTCGGCGATCAGCGCGGCGTCGAACGCGTTCCGGCTGTCCGGCCGGGCGAGCGTCACGAGCAGGACGTCGTCGTCCCGCTCGATGCGAAGCGCGCCCATCGGCCGACAGCCTATGGTGTCGCCGATGGGCGCGAAGCGCTTCACGGTCGAGCTCCAGCGCGTGCAGAAGACGGGCACGATGTTCCGCATCCCGTTCGCCCTCGAGGAGGAGTTCGGCCGCGCCCGCCCTCCCGTCAAGGTCACGATCCGCGGCCACACGTGGCGCACGACGCCGGGTGTCTACGACGGTGTCGGCTACATCGTCGTGAACCGCGAAGTGAAGGCGGCGACCGGTGTCGATGCCCCCGAACGCGTGCGTGTCTCGATGGAGCTCGACGCGGAGCCGAGGACGGTTCGCGTGCCCGCCGATGTTCGCGCGGCGCTCGACGCCGACGAGATGGCGAGGAAGGGGTTCGCGAAGCTCTCGTACTCGCACCGCCGCGAGTACGTCGAGTGGATCGAGGAGGCGAAGCGGCCCGAGACGAGGACGCGCCGCATCGCTGCGACGCTGGAGCGCGTCCGCGAAGGGCTTCCTCAACGCTGATGGCACGCCTCGCGGGGGCCATTGCCGCGGCGTCGACGCCGCTCCGGGACGAAGGCGCCCGGCTGGACGACGAGGCATTCGGTCCGTACGCGGACTTCCTGGTCGATGCCGGCCTCGACGGCGTGCTCGCGTTCGGGACGAACGGCGAGGCCGTTCTCCTCTCGACGGACGAACGGCGACGCGGTCTGGAGCGTTGGCTCGAGGCGGTCGACGGCCGCACCCTCGTTGCCGCCCACTGCGGCGCGCAAACGACGGACGACACCGTCTCGCTCGCGGCGCACGCCGCCGAGGCGGGCGCGGACGCCGTCGCCGTCATCGGCCCTCCGTACTTCAAGCTCGACCCGGCGGCCCAGCGAGCACACCTGCTCGCCGCTGCGGCGGCGTGCGCCCCACTGCCGTTCTACGTCTACGAGTTCGCAGCGACCGCCGGCTACGCCTTCGACCCGTCGATGCTCGCACGACTCCGGGAGGAGGCCGACAACGTCGTGGGGATGAAGGTCTCCGACACGCCCTGGCACGCGTTCGAGCGCTATCTCATCGACGGATTCGACATCTTCGTGGGGCCCGAGGCGCTCATCCACCGTGGTCGCGACGCGGGCGCCGTCGGCGCAGTGTCCGCCCTCGCGTCGGCGTTCCCGGAGGAGGTCGCGGCCGTCGTTCGTCGTCCGACCGAGGAAGGGGCAGAGCAGCTCGCAGCACTCCGCGCGCGGATGGACGCGCTTCCACGTCACGCCGCGCTCAAGCGCGTGGTCGGCTGGAAGGGCGTGCCGCTACGGCCGGACGTGCGGGCGCCGCTTCGCGATCTCGACGCCGCCGAGGTGGCGGCGCTCGAGAAGTGGCTGTCCCAGGAGGTGGGAGTGCGCGCGACGTGAGCGCCTCCACACGGGCGAACGCCGTGCTGCGGGCAGCGATCCTCCGCGCAGCGGACGACCGCCACGTCAAGCGCTTCATGAGCCGCTACGGGATGCGGCTCGGCGGCGCCAGGTTCGTCGCGGGCGAGACACTCGACGAATGTGTCGTCGTGCTTCGACGGCTCGCCGAGCAGGGCCTCCACGCGAACACGACCCTGCTCGGCGAGAGCGTCCACGACCCCGCAGAGGCCACGGCAGTGGCCGAGGAGTACGGGCGGATCCTCGAGCGGCTCCACGTCGAGCAGCTGCCGGTCAACGTCGCGCTGAAGCTGACGCACCTGGGGCTCGAGCTCGACGAGGAGCTCGCGTACGCGAACGTCGAGCGGGTCGTGCAGGTCGCAGAGCGCCTCCAGAGCTTCGTGCGGATCGACATGGAGCAGTCCAGCGTTGTCGACGCGACGCTCCGGATCTACCGACGGTTGCGCGAGGCAGGGCACGACCGCGTCGGCACGGTGCTCCAGTCGTACCTCTACCGGACGGAAAACGACCTCGAGTCGCTCCTGCCGCTGCAGCCCAACCTCCGCTTCGTCAAGGGCGCCTACCTCGAGCCGCCCGAGATCGCGTACGCAGCGAAGCAGGACGTCGATGCCGCCTACACGCGGCTCGTCGAGAAGGCCCTGCGCGGTGGCGCGTACGCGGCGATCGCGACCCACGACGAGTCCCTCATCGGTCGCTGCATCGACATCGCGGCTCGCGAGGGCATCCAGAGGGATCGCTACGAGCTCCAGATGCTGTACGGCGTGCGCGCGGGGCTGCAGCTCGATCTCGTGAGGCGCGGGTTCAAGGTGCTGGTTGCGACGCCCTACGGGCCGGAGTGGTACCCGTACCTCATGCGCCGACTCGCGGAGCGGCCGGCAAATCTCGGGTTCTTCGTCCGCAACCTCGTACGGCGCTGAGGGCTGGTCTTGATGTCCGACTCGAGTCGGACATCTGGGCTACAACGCGTCGAACTCCTCGTAGAGGTCTGGGTCGCGGCCCACGAGGAGCCTGAGCTCGTCGATCTGAGGGGGCGGCGGCTCGTCTGCGTCGGCGACGAGCAGCGCGCCGATCCGCTCCGCTGCGTCGTTGACCAGGAACGCGCTCGGGGCCGGGAGCGGCTCCAGCTCCTCCAGCCGGTCGCGGAGCTCGCCGATCGGCGGCGTCGTCTCGTCCAGGCGCCAGAGGACGATCCGGACGATCATTCCTCGGGCAGGGGCCAGGGGTCGTACACGCCGCCGGGGACTCCACCGATCACGAGAAACGACATGCCGTCGGCCCCGGCCGTCGGGCGCCGTCGCGACGACGGTGGGACGAGCACGTACCGCCCGGGGCGCATCTCGACCGTCGCGCCGTCGATCTCGAGCGTGCCTGCGCCCGAGAGGGTGAGGTACACCTCCTCCTGGCCCGACTCGCTCTCGTCGTGCTCCGAGCCCACCTTCTCGGGCGGGAAGTCGATCTGCGTGAACCCGAAGGCGGTCGCGCCGATGTGGTGGCGGACGAACTTGAAGGTCCCCCACACGTACGGGACGTCCTCGACATCGACCACCGAGTAGCTCATCGACCCTCCCTGTCGTCGTGAGATCAAGGCTCGAAGCCTATTCTCGGCGTCGAGCAGCGGGAGGTGGCTGCGAGGAGGGCCGGTCGGGGCCGCCGGCGCTGCGGCCCGCGCGACGGCCCAGCTCTGACCGGCCCGCATCGTTGTCGGCGGTCGGTCCGCACCAGTCCATCCCTCGAACGATGGTTCACACGGCGGGTTGACTCGGTAGCGTCCGCGGCCGTGGCCGACGATCTCGATCCGCTCGAGCACCACCTCCTGGACGCGCTGCGCGCGCTTCCGGGAGCCGCGGGCGGCGCGTCGGCGCCGCCGGAAGCAGCGATTGCCTGGCGTGCGGGGATCGAGAGCCGTGCCGTGGATCACGCCGCGCGCTGGCTGCAGTCGCAGAAGCTCGGCTTCTACACGATCGGCTCCGCCGGCCACGAGTCGAACGCCCTCGTGGCGCTCGCGCTGCGTCCCAGCGACCCCGCGCTCCTCCACTACCGTTCGGGCGGCTTCTACCTCGCGCGCGCCGAGCAGGCGGGCCGCGACGGCGTCTGGGACGTCCTCCTCGGCATGGCCGCCGCCGCCGAGGAGCCGATCGCCGGCGGCCGGCACAAGGTGTTCGGGCATCGCGACCTCGCGGTCCTCCCACAGACGTCGACGATCGCGTCGCACCTGCCGCGTGCGGTCGGGATCGCGTTCGCGATCGAGCGCGCGCGCGAGCTGGGCATCGAGTGCGCGTGGCCGCTCGACGCGGTCGTCGTCTGCTCGTTCGGCGACGCCTCGCTCAACCACGCGTCGGCACAGGCTGCCCTCAACACTGCCGCATACCTCGCCTACGGCGGCCGGCCGCTGCCACTGCTCTTCGTCTGCGAGGACAACGGGCTGGGGATCAGCGTTCCGACGCCGGAGGCGTGGGTCGAGCAGTCGCTCCACGGTCGTCCGGAGCTCGCCGTCGAGCGCGCGGACGGACACGAGCCCGCGAAGGCGTTCGCGACGGCACAGGAGCTCGCGGCGTGGGTTCGCGACAACCGGCATCCGGCGGTGCTCCATCTGAGGACGGTCCGGTTCCTGAGTCACGCCGGCGCCGACCTCGAGACGGCGTACCGATCGGGGCAGGAGATCCGCGCCGAATTCGAGCGGGACCCGCTGCTCGCGCTCGGGAGGTGGCTCACCGGGATCGGAGCGCGGAGCGGGGAGGACCTCGCCGACGAGTACCTCGAGGTCCGCGCGCAGGTCCGCGAGCGTGCGGTCGAGGCGATGCAGCGAGAGCAGCTCGCGACGGCCGAGGACGTGATGCGTCCACTTGCGCCTCGGAATCCGAGCGAGGTTGCGGCGCTGGTCGGAGGTAGTGAGGCGTCGACAGAGCTCCTGACGCTCGCGCAGGCGCTCAACGCGGGGCTCGGCGAGGTCCTCGATCGCAACCCGGAGTCGCTGCTGTTCGGCGAGGACGTCGCCGTCAAGGGTGGGGTCTACGGCGTGACGCGCGGCCTCCAGGCGCGCTTCGGGGCGTCTCGCGTGTTCGACACCGTCCTCGACGAGACGTCGATCCTCGGCCTCGCCCTCGGGTGCGCGGTATCGGGCTTCGTGCCCCTTCCGGAGATCCAGTACCTCGCGTACCTCCACAACGCGGAAGATCAGCTACGGGGCGAGGCTGCGACGCTCCGCTTCTTCTCCCAGGGCGCGTACCGGAACGGAATGGTCGTGCGGATCCAGGGGTACGGCTACCAGAAAGGGTTCGGGGGTCATTTCCACAACGACAACGCCGTCGGCGTGCTGCGCGACATTCCGGGTCTCGTGATCGCGTCGCCGTCGCGGCCCCAGGACGCCGGGCCGATGCTCCGCACGTGCGCGGCGGCGGCGAAGGTCGACGGAAGCGTCTGCGTCTTCCTCGAGCCGATCGCGCTGTACCACACTCGCGATCTCCACGAGGAAGGCGACGAGCTTTGGCTCGGGGCGCCGGGAACGGAGCACGTGCCGCTCGGAGCGGCGTACGTCCATCGCGGCGGCGGCGACCTCACGCTCGTGACCTGGGGGAACGGCCTGTACATGTCGCTGCGGGTCGCTCACCGACTGCAGCAGCGCGGGATCGGCGCGACCGTCGTCGATCTGCGCTGGCTGGCGCCGCTCCCACTCGACGAGGTTCTACGCGAGGCCTCGGCTACCGGGCGCACACTCGTGGTCGACGAGACACGGCGGACGGGCGGCGTGGGCGAGGGCCTCGTCGCCGAACTGCTCGACGCCGGCTACACCGGGCGCCTGGCCCGCGTCTCCGGCAAGGACTCGTTCATCCCGCTCGGCGACGCAGCGCGACTGGTTCTGCTCTCGGAAGACGAGATCGAGGCGGCGGCGCTGCGGCTCCTCGAGCCCGTTCCCTAGAGCCCTGACGTCCGCTGGTCGCGTCGCCGCTGGTCGCGGCCGTCCTCGCGAGCGGCCCAGAGCAGCAGACCGAGCCACACGAGCGTTCCGACGAGCCCGATCACCGCCGACGCGATCGCGATCCCCTCCACATGCCGGTCCTTTCCGCCTCGATCCGTCGTCAAACCGGTCCGCGTCCGTCCAACTCCGAGTGACGAACCCAAAAAGGGGGTACGAGATGGAATGTCGAACAACGAGGTATGCGGGTACCGACCCCGGAGGGGAATGTGGTGCCGACAGAGGAACGAGGACGGATCGGTCAGCCGGCCGTCCCACGCGTGGCGACCGGGATTGCGCTGTCGACATGGCTGTGGTTGATCGCCTCGGGCCTCGGATTCTGGCTCGCCGTCGCCCGCGGCGTCATCTGGCTCGCCTGAGACGGCGCAGGCCCTCACGGCGTCAGGTCCTCGACGTACTCCACGCAGTCGGCCTTGTCATCGAACTGGGGGTAGTTCCGCCACCCGCCGTCCTCGCAGTCGGCGAGGCTCGTCGGCCATGTCAGCTCGCTCGACGGGACCGGTGGTTGGAAGGGCGCCTGTTGGACGGGGTCGGCCGTCGATTCGAACAGTCCGCGTACGCCGACGCCCAGGAACACGAGCGCTGCGATCAGGCCGATCGCGATCGCGGCCATCAGCACCACGTACTCCGCGGTGGCCTGCCCTGATTCCGACGTGCGTACACGGAGTCCCACGTCTGTTGGTATGCCCCTTTGCAGGCATTTGTCAAACAGCGCCGCCCTGAGGCTCGTCCGCCTGATAGGCGGATCGGGGTGCCTGCGAGCGGCGGGCCGACCTGGCCGCGCGCCGTATCGACACGGCGGGCATCCGTCTCACCCAAACGGGGCACGTGTCGACCCCCTGGTCTTGCCGAGTCTTCAACCGTGTCTGCGGCAGACATGCGCACGCCCTGCGCGGCGTTCCCGTTGCGAACGAGCGCTCGAGCGAGCCCGGCCCTGTGCTCCCGCTCCTGATCGTCGTGATGGGGCCCGCCGCCGCGTCAATCTGGTTCGTCGCGCGGCCCGCGCTCGACGAGCCGCCACGCGCGAGGCGGTCGTGCGAGGTGTACGTCCTCAAATCGGGCGCCACCAAATGCGTCGCCAAGCCGACGCCCGGATCGCACGCCGCGTCGCAGAAGAACAAGCTCTCCACCGCTCGTCCCAAGCACTGAACGCAGCTGGCACAGAACGCGCGTCGCCGGTAACGCAATCGCTCGATCTCCTCTGTTCCTCGCTGTAGGCATGTCTGCCTGCAGACCCGCATCTGCCTCGGCCTGGCGCTACACGCTTGCGCAGCGTCTCGGCCGCGACGAGTGGTGATCCACCCGTCTGCGACACCCGTCTGAGAGGGGCCGAAACCCCTGCTGACGCGGGGGTTTCGTCGTACAGAGGCGACAGGACTCGAACCTGCAATCCCCGGTCTTGGAGACTGATCCAGCGCCGTCGGTGGGGTGCTGGATCACTCGTATGCGGGTTGGGGCGGCTGAGGTCACGTGAGAGCGGCTGAGATGGGTACCGGTGTGGGTACCGATTTCCGGAGCCGACGAACAACGACCGGCCGACCGGGCCGAGGGCCCACCACCGAGCGGGATCGCGGCGCGGCCCCTGAGCTCGCGACGGGCACGCTCGCGGTCGCGCAGGCGATCATTGACGAGCACGACGAAACGGCCAGGCCGACCCTGACCTGTCGATAGGCGCGAGCGCAAGGCGCAGGGCGACGTCGGGACGAACCTCGCGCTGGTAGTCGGCTACGCGGCTCGGAAGACGCGCCTGCCGAGGCGGGCGACCGCTGCGCCGAGCGCGAGCACGGCGGCGAGCGCCCCTGCGATGAGGTTCGTCTGGACGCAGGCCCGGCACGCGTTGCAGCAGGTTGCCGCCATCGGGGCATGCTCGCCGTACTTCGCGACGCTCTGCGTCATCCGTCCCTGCCACTCCGCCTTCATCGCTTCGAATGGTACTCCGGCCGATTGGCGCGATCGCAGGCGCAGGCCGACGTCAGAGAACCAGGCCGGCCGGTTGCTACCGAGACCAAGCGCCCGAGCTCGGAATCGTCGTAGCAGTTGCGCTCCCGGCGGCGGCGCTGTTCGAGGCAGTCAAAGCATTACGTCGGCCCCGAACGTCCTAGCGCGCGGCACCGCGGAAACCCGAAGGGTGATCAGGCGCTACCCCGATGGCATCCCACGTGAAGGGGCGAAGATCGTAGCGATGGCCCGTAAAACCACCACGTCGCCCGATGACAGCTCCCGTGCGATACCGGGGGATTGGATCGTTGTTCACGGTCACGCCGTGGGAGAGCATGAGCGCAGGGGTCTCATCCTCGAAGTGCTGGGGCCGCCCGATCATGAGCGCTACCGAGTGCGCTGGGACGAGGAGCACGAGTCGATCTTCTACCCACGCTCCGACAGACGATCCGAAGGGAGACATACTGATGACGCTGATTTGGTTTGTCGTCTGGCTGATCTCCGACCTCGTGGGAGACGAAGAATCGCTCACGTTCGACCCCGTGAACTGGTGGGCCGGAACACTGCTCCTCGCGATCGCACTCGACCTCGGCCGGCAGCACGCGGCGCCGTTCACGTCCAAGGGCTGATGATGAGATGACGTTGATGGACGACCACGTACGCATCCCGCTCAGTCGCGAGACGATCGTTCTGCCGCGGGCATCATGCGAGGCGCTGCTCGGTGAGCTCCATCAGTACGGCTCGATGCGCGACGTCAGCGAGGCGTTCGAGGCCATCGAACCCCCAGAGCTCGTGCGTCTCACGCCGGCGCAGAAGGTCGCGGTGATTCAACTCATCGAGCGGTGGGGAGGGACGGACGGCGGCCTCAACAGCGTTCTGCCGGCTGGGATCTTCGAGCTGGCGAACGCCCTTCGCCACGATCTGCACGACGTTCCGAACGGCTGATCGCGACGTCGAGCTATGCGCAGCGAATCCCGTTGCCCGGGTCGGCCCGCGCGGTCCCGCCGTCTGGGAACACGAGCCACACTCAGGAATTTCCCGCAGTCGTAATCAGCGTCGTTGCGGATGATACAAGCGCGAACCCGCGTCAAGATGGGGCTGTCGAGATAGGAGGTGAGCGATGCTTGCGGCGGAACTCAGCGTAGTTCTTGGGACCATCGCGACGTTCGCGTTTGTCCTCTTCGTGCTCGGTGTCGTGGTGTACGCACTCGTGCGTCCGTTCACGCATCGTGATCACGTGCACGAGGACAACCTGTGGCAGCACTTGCCGTAACGCGGATCGACGGCTGCTTGGAGCCGGCGAACAAGACGAGCGGCTAGAAGCTTCTAACGCCGGGCGTTGGAAGCTTCCAGTTGGTCCGTCGAGAACCGACCATCGTGGTCACGACGAGCACGAGAAGGAGGATCGCGATCGGCGCGAACACGGCGCGCTCCGACGAGCTCTGCGTCGCCACGTTCAGGACACCGCGAGCGCGGGGATCGGTGTACCCCTGATGCTGCTTCGCGCGGGTTGGGGGATGGTCTGGGTGGAGGTTCGCCCATGGTCGACGCGTGCGCGCGACTGAACACACTGCCGAGATACCTGGCGTTCGCGGCGGGGGTCTTGGCCTTCGTTTGATCCGAGACGCAGCACCCGCTCGGTCCCTGATCGCGACAGCACCGCTGAACGCCGGCGCTCGTGCTCAGCGCATCCGCAGGGAGGGGCGGGGCTAGACGTCGATGCCGAGCTTGCGTAGGTCGACGATCGCCGCTCTGCGCCAGCGGGTGGTGTCGGGCGAGAACGGCAGCATGAAGGGCATGCCGTTCTGTTTCCGGAGCGGCTTGCCGTCGCGCAGGACGCGGTAGTGGCCGGGTCTCGACTCGACCGTGAGGCCGGCCGCTTCGAGTCGGCGGATGAACTCGCGGACGTCCTTTCTCATCGCCACGGCGCGCCCGTCCTCTGCCTGTAGTCAGCCGGTGAGGGGTGCTATGCAGACCACGGGCCGACGCCGCCGATCCGCTCGACGGTGATGCGGATCACGCTGCCGGGAGGCGGGTCGGCCATGGGTGGGAAGGTGACGTCAGGCCCGAGGTAGACGTGGGCGAGCCGCTGCAGCAGTTGCGGCGCGCCGCCTTCCACGAGTCGCGCCCGCCCATGGGCGACGAGGTACTGCTTCAGCCCGGGCGGCTGCAGCTCGGTCCCCTCGATCGAGAGCGCGATGCGCGGATCGCGAGCGATGTTTCGCAGCTTTCGTTGATCGAGGCGGAGATGTCCTGAGACGATCTCGTCGTCCTCCAGTCCGACCCAGACACACGTCACCTGAGGCGAGCCGTCCGGGTTGAGCGTCACGACGTGCGCCAGCGAGCCCGATTCGATCAGCTCCCGGGCGCTCTGTGGTAGCTCCATCGGCTTCAGCGTGCCCTACAGGCCCGAGCGTGGCAAGGCTTCCCGAGCGGTGGGTTGATCCTCCGGGGCGAGGCATGGGACCTCGGACACCTGAACGGCATCCCGGGCGCGTATGTCGGACCCCAGCACTCAGGCGCAACCGGCGGACGAAGAAGCGGCAGGCGCGCCCTCGTGCGCCGTAAAGGCCGAGCTGCGGAAGGATCGCCATCACGGTCGGCGGAAGGCCGCCGGCGATCTTGGCTCTGCTCGACGCCGGCGCCAGCGATGCGGAAAACCACATTTCCAGGGCTTCACCCAGCAGGGGCGACAGGACTCGAACCTGCTACCCCCGGTTTTGGAGTTCTAGCCAGGGGTGTCGGCAGGCTCACGAGGCGCCTATCCATGCGGTTCAGGTCATGCGAGATCATGTGAGATCACCTGGAGTGGGGCGCACGATTGGGCGCACGGGGAGTCTCGCCCGTTGCCCCCGCACGCGCGCGTGGCCGCGCGTGCGATGGGCCGAAATAGCAGCCCACCGATCGACCCGACCCTCGCCCAGAACCCCGCGCGCGCTCGCAGAATTTTCTGAATTTCCGCTAGGGGCCGCGGTCACCGTTTCCGGTCGGTGCAGGCATAGGAGAGAATCGCGCGGCGCCGGGTTCCCGCCGGCCCGCCCGCGACCGAAGGAGACTCCCTTCGATGCTCGCCCACGCTGCTTAGCGTGGATGCATAGGGCGTCACTCCCCAGGATGCGGGAACAGTGCGTCGTAGTCACGCTGAAAAGCCCTATATCGACGAACGAAGTGCCAGCACCACGCCGTGAAGTAGGCGATGCTCGCAGCCGCCGCCGCTACGGCGACCACCAGACCTGACCCATCGGCTGCGTTTGCCGCAAGCCCTGCCACGGTGCCCGCCACAACGGCGTTCACGACGATGATGAACATCATGCTGCTGGCAAGCGGCTGGAGGACTTCTGAGCCGTGTGGAAAGTAGGTGTACGTCTGGCCGATCCCTTGTTCGTCATCGTGCCTTGACGCGACGAAGTAACGGTCGATCCCGGGATCAAGCTCGGTGTAAGCAGCCCGAAGCCTGTTCATCCCGATCACATACGCCAGGTCCTCCTCGCCGCCGTTGAAGACACGGAGCAGCGTGAGCGTGCCAACGAGTAGCAGGATCGAGAAGAGGACGATCGTGAACGCATCGAAGCGTCCGTCGAAGTCCGTTGCCTGCCCGATCAGCGCGAGGCTGACGACGCTGGCGGAGACGAGGGTCAGGAAGATCGCGATCCGCACGAGCAGCTCGTTCTGGGTCGTGCTCCGCGACGCGAGCAAGCTCCAATGCTCGGTCGCCAGCAGTTGCGCTCGAATCGATGGCGAGACCTCCTCGTTCGGCCTGACCGGGGGATCCGCTCTCGACACGGTGCCTCCTCGACGTCGCTCATACGGCGGCGGCCAGATCATGTCGCCGCGCTTGGATGCATCAAGCCTGCACCCAGGGCAGGACGAGCGCCGCGATGAGCGTCGCGACCTCGACCGGCGTCTGGTGCGGATCGAGTCGCTGGCGGAGGGGGCCGCCTGATCCGCCGAGCCTCCCGCCGAAGTACGTGAAATGCCAGTCTGACCGACCACCACCACTCGAAGGAGCCGCCATGTCGCGCGTCCGCATCCACAACTTCTCGATCTCGCTCGACGGGTTCGCCACCGGCGAGGGGCAGGCCCTCGACACGCCGTTCGGCCACGCCGGGCATCGGCTCCACGAGTGGATGTTCGCCACTCGGTTCGGCCGCCGCGAAGTCCTCGGCGAGTCGGGCGGCACCGAGGGTGTCGATCACGTGATGGCCGACCGGCACGGACCGGGGATCGGTGCGGAGATCATGGGCGCGGGCAAGTTCGGCCCTCCGGGCTGGCAGGACGACCCGGAGTGGCGCGGGTGGTGGGGCGACAACCCGCCGTTCCACACGCCGACGTACGTCCTGACCCACCGCCCGCGCGCGTCGCTGGAGATGGAGGGTGGTACGACGTTCCACTTCCTCGACGCCGCGCCAGCGGATGCACTCGAGGTGGCGCGGGACGCAGCCGCCGGTCAGGACGTCCGCATCGGCGGGGGTCCGACCATGATGCGCGCGTTCATCGCCGCCGGTCTCGTCGACCACCTGCACGTCGTGCAGGTGCCGATCCTGCTCGGCCGCGGTGTTCGGCTGTGGGACGGCCTGGAGGCGTTGGAGCAGCAGTACGACGTGGAGGCAGTCTCGACGCCCCGCGGCGTCACCCACCTCACGTTCACCCGATGACGAGGTCGAGCTTCGCGACCTCGACCGGGCGTCTCAGCAGGATCGAGTTTCTGGCCGAGGGCCAGGGCTATTGAACGAACTGGAAGGAGAGCATCAGCAGTTTTTCGCGAGCTTCGTGACGCCACCGCTGAGGGTAAACCGGTGTATGAGGTGCGCTGACTCGCCCTGAGCCTCGCGACCCCGTGCGGATTCCCCCGTTTGCGTGATGTCGCCTTTCGCTCGTTCTCTCGAAGGTGATGGGAGGCGCGGGTCGCCTGTTCGTCCAAAACGAGCGCCCGCGCCGCCCTGCCCAACCTGCGCGGCACCGGCTGAGCCTCCCGAACGACCCTAGTCCGGGCGGCCACCGACCCGACCACATGGTGCCCGATCAACACCCCGGTCTCGTCCCACTGGACCGGCGGCGTGGACACTGCGGTCACCCCGATCCGCAACGCCCAGAACAAGGTCACCGGCTACAAGGTGAGCGCGGCTGCGCCCGTCGACGGCTACGTGCTCTGGACCCAGCACACGACCTTCGACTGCACCTACATCCCCGGTCAGACGTGGGAGCGGAACATGACCTCGCGCTCGCGGGCCGCTTTCTCGGGCCTCGAGCTCTGCATCGGCTGCGGGCGGTCGGGCTCCGCCGGGGACTAACCCGTGGATCAGGGAAGGTCGACGATCACCGTCGGGTGATCGGAGAGCTGCTGGCCCGTCTCATAGACCTTCTCCATGCAGCGCACCCTGGCTCCAGCGGCAAGATCGGCCGGGATGGCGGCACCCCTGCGCAGGGGGTCTGCGCGGGCTCGCACTCGATGCGCGAGGGACTCACTCCGCCGAGAGAGTCTCTCGCGCAACCTTTCTAGGCGAAAACCAAGCCAAAGAGAATTGACCTAAACGTGTCCTATCCGCCGCCGCCGCCCGCACCTACCGTGGCCATGCGAGCCCGGTGCAGGAGTATCCCGCACCCTGAGGGATGTCCGAGGGGTCTCATGGCGGCGTCCCTGCGGCGGCTCCTGCGCCGGGCTCGCGGTGCTGCGCGAGAGGCTCAGCCAACTCCGATGAGGCGAGTCTCTCGCGCAGTTTTTAGGGGACGAACCCGTGTCCACCCCGCCATGGTCCTTTCTCTCCCGAGGTAGTAGGGGCGGTGCTGGAGCTCGCTGAACGCCGGCGGTGTGCCCAGCACCGGTGCAACCGGAAGTTCATCCCGACGTCGCGGACGAATCGCCATTGCCTGGTGCATCGGCGGAGTAAGCCGCGCTGCATGAGGTGGTACGGGAGGGCGCACCGCCAGCTTCGAGCCTGGTGGGACGCCCGCGTCCTATTGGGTGGCGTGATGTGCGCCTGTTGCGGCGAGCCGATCGATCCTCACGAGCCCTGGGATCTCGGGCATGTCGACGGCGCTGGCCCTTGCGCCTATCCAGGCCCCGAGCATGCTCGTTGCAATCGCGCAACGAACCATGGTCGAACGGTCTCGCGAATCTGGTGATGGGAGCGGCGCTGTGGGCTTGTGACCCAAAGAGTCACCGAGGTCGCCCTGAAGTGGTGGACTGAGCCCCGCCTCCGAGCTCGTTGCGGACAGGGGTATGCATGTGCCCCTGACTGTTGTAGGTTGCGGGGCGCCCGGCGCGGCGCCGGGGGACACTTCTATAGGGGGTTCTCATGAATGGCAAGGGATGGCGGCGTACCGCGGTCGTCTCAGTGATTGGGCTGGTTGCGGCCGCGGTGCTCGCGGGCGGCGCGAGCGCCGATTCCGTCGGCGCCGACTGCGTCGAGCCCCTCGATCTCGTGTCGGAGTCACAGGATCTTTCGAACTGCAATCTCAAGGGAGTGACGATTTCCGCCAGTGGCCCGACGATTGCCGCGTTGCGCCTATCGGACTTGAGCGGCGCGAACCTGATGGGTGCCACGATCAGTGGCGTATTTGCCCTTGAGAGGGCCAACCTGCAAGGCGTGAATCTCCAGGGCGCGACGATCAGTGGCTTCCTCGCGATCGTCGGCTTCAATCGTGAGGTGGCTCCGAATGTGAGCGGGGCGAATCTCAGCGGTGCAACGATCAGCGGCTTTGGCGCGTTTCAGAATGCAAACCTGACGGGCTCGAACCTTCGAGGAGCGATCATCAGCGGGGCGTTCGCCCTGCCGGCGGCCAACCTAACGGGCGCAAACCTCAGCGGAGCGATGGTGAGCGGTCAGTCCGCCATGCCCGGGGTCGACCTCACACGGGCAAACCTCAACGGCGCGGTCGTGACGGGTCAGTCCGCTTTGGCGGGCGCCATCTACAACGACACCACGTGCCCCGACGGCACGAACAGCGACGACAGCGGAGGCACCTGCATCGGCCACCTCACTTCATGAGGTAGGAGCGACGGGTTCGAAGGAGCGTGGATTTCGGGCGACGACCACCACGCCGACGTGCGGTTATCGTGATCGGCGCGTAACCCAATGCAGCTGAGGGCGCTCGCGAGGGCGCCACGAAACGGGAGGACATCGGGATGCTCTTCCACATCAAGCAGACGCACGCGCCTCACGATTGCCCGTACGGCAAAGGGGGATCGAGATCGCTCTTCGACGGCGAATCGAAGGACGTCAAGGTCCACGGCTATTGGCTGGCGTTCCCGCAGCACACGACGTATCTCGTGGTCGAGACGGACGACATCACGCATCTCCAGAAGTTCCTCAGCCCCGGGTCGGCGGTGACGACGTGCGAGATCACGCCCGTCAGCGACCAGCCCGCCCCACTCCCGGGCTAGGAGTCGGGCTTAGCGACGCTCTACGGCGAGCCGCTTCCCCGGGACGTGTCGCTCGGGCTCGGCTTGACGCGGCCGTCCCGCACGCGACGACGTGCTCGCGGAGCAGCACGGCGCGGAGCTCCTCCAGGACCGGCGGAGGGTCGTCGAGCAATCCGCTCGGGGTTTTCCGCACTACCAGGCGACCCGGTGCGAACCTTGAGAACGCGTCTCTGCCGACGTTGCCGGTGACGGCGGCCCGGCTCGCCGGGCCGCCTGATCCCAAGTCGTCAGAGGCGCCGACTACGCTGTCCGCTACGGAGGCAACGTTGATGAGAACGGCAGAGACACGGGACATGCTCGAGGTGTAACCGGCGAACCCGCGCGTCCTCGGCCGCGAGCTGTCTACGGCTCGCCCCGCGGTATCCGGGCGTCGAGTCGCGTGCGTATCCGCGGCTGCGTGATCGGGCGGCCATGGCCGCCCCGTTGCACCATCGGGGTGCAGCCTCGGTCGCGAGCGTCGCGTACCGTCCGACCTGTGTTCTGGCATTCGCAGGCTGGTGGGCCGCTTGCACAAACGCCACGCGACACGCTCCGAGCGGCGCTCGCGACCGCGAATGTGGAGGGCAAGGTTCGTCCGTTCCATGACGGACGGCATACGTCGATCACGAATGCGGCTGCCGCAGGCGTCGGCCCTGGGGCACTGCAGGCCCGCGCCGGACATTCCGACCTCTCCACGACGCAGCGCTACATCGACCCGGCTGGCGTTTTGTTCCGTGACGAGGCCGATGCCGCTGAGGCTCGCAGTTCGGGATCGTCGCGCCCGTCGAGGACGATGGGTAGCACCGATGGGTAGCACCGCGTCAGTTCTCGACAACGCAGGCCGAACGAAACACCTGCTAAACCGCCGTTTTTCCCAGCAGGGGCGACAGGACTCGAACCTGCAACCCCCGGTTTTGGAGAGCTATCCCAACCGGCTGACACGCGCCTATCCGCGCATCTAAGCGCCGTTCAGGCACGCCAGGTCATCTGAGAGCGGCTGAGATGGGTACCGGTTTGGGTACCGATTTGCGGTCGCACGACAAGCGAGCGTGCGACAGAATCGGGCGGCGCCGAGTTCCCGCCGGCCCGCCCACGACCGAAGGAGGCACCCTTCGATGGCCACCTGCGCTACTTAGCGTGGGTGGATGGGTGCATAGGGCCGGAATTTAGGGCGTTACCTGCACCGAGAGTGTGAATGCCACATCGGCCGGGTGAAGCTCGAACTCGAACGACACCGCGACGCATTCGAATGTCTTGTCGTGGAACGTGAGCACGAAGTGCGTGAGTTCAGCGAACGCCTCTGGACGGTGGTACTCGTGGACAGAGTTAATGCGCTCAAGCCGGCGAATCCACGAGGAAGCCTCGATTCGAAACGCACCGTAGGGTTCTAGGCCGCGGCCCGCGAGCGGGTGGCCTTCGAATGCCTCGTCGTTCGGTGGCCCGAAGAAGTGGGCGTACGGCCTCCCAAACCGCACAACAGCGATCTTCTCCTCGCCCCGCGGTCGGGCGATGTAGCCGACTTCGAGATGATGCTCAGCCGCAGCCAACGCCGGCATTGGTGCGCCGACATCGGACTGGGGTAGCTCGGTAACTCGGATGACCGTGTCGGAGCCATCAACGTCGTACATGCGGCAAAGCGTATGCGGCCTAGTCGAGTGCGAAGCCGCGAACATGTGTATACGGTCGTGTCATGTGGCTCGCGGGGATCCCGGTCGCCGACAAAATCGTCCTCCGCCTCGCCGCCAGCCTCCGCGAAGCCGAGCTCGTCGACACCGCCGAAATACTCGAACGCGCCTACGACCGCGAAGCCCGGATCGTGGCGCTCGAAATCACCGTCCGGCAGGCGATCCTTCGTGTGCTCGAGGAGTGCCCCGAGGAGATGCTGGAGCTGCGGGCGACGCTGCTACAGGAGCACGTCTGGCGGCAGCGTGAAGGGCTCAGCTAACGGCTTTCGACCTCTTGCGGTTAGCCTATTGTTGGCGGCACCGGCCGATACTGTGACCATGACGACGAGGCGATTCCTGACCCTGGTGCTTTGCCTAATGCTGGCGTCGGCTGCTGCTGGAACACACGCGTTGCGGGCCGACGGCGCGGTGCCCGCCCCACCGATGTGCGGGCCGACCCCAAGCACACGGTTCCTCCGGCACGTTTTGGCGCAGCCCCCGGCGTTTTTCCGTTTCACGCGGCTGTATACGCGGTTTTGCGGCTCGGCGAGCGCGGTGATCCACGTCGGTGGGTCGACGATCCGCGCTCGGGGGGGAATCTGCGTTAGCGAGTCTGGGGGTCGAGCTGTGGACGGAGTCAATGTCGGGTGTTCACGACCTCCGGGGATCAGAACTGGCGGGCTCGTGATCGATCTCTTGCCGCCCGTGCCGCCGGGCGCGACGGTCAAGCTCGATATCTCGAAGCCCGGCGTCCGGAACCTCGTGCTCGTCGATGGCCCCGGATTGGAGGGGACGAGCCAACTGGGACGGTCACCACTGGAAGCACGCTGCGGACAGGGATGTTCTCCCTCCGCGTCGGGGGTCAGCGTGTAACCGGCAGCTGGAGGTGTTGGTGAAGCGCTGGATGCCGTGGCGAGCGCTCGGCTTGACGCTTGTGGTCATCGCCCTCCTCGGCCTGATCCCAGTGGCCACGGCGGCAATGGAGTTCAGCGATCCGCGCGGTGACGTCATGAACGCGTCTGGGCCCACGAGCGGCGGGGACATCGTTCGGGTGCGTGTTTCGAACGACGCACGAAGCGTGACCTTCGCAGTGACCTTCGCGCGGCGACCCAAGAACCTCTACTTCCTCGTGGTCTTGCTGGATTTCGATCACCATCGCTCGGGGGGCCACTTTTGGCGTGATGCAGAGTTGAGGCTCGAGACGAATGGGCCGACGCCTGGCAATCCGGGCTTCGCCGATGCCGCGGACGCATGGCTATTTCGGCCCGGGGGGAGCGCATGGGACACAGTCGCGGGCGTTCGCGACGAGGGCAAGACCGCCTGGATACGTGTGCCGCGACGGTTCTCGGTGCGTCATCGAAGCGACGATGGGGAGCGTGTTCTCAGCCGCCATCGGTGAATCCATGCGCTTTGACTTCATCGTCGATGCGGAGGGCGAGTACGGCGAGAGCGAGCACGATCCGCTGGTACGCGATCTCTCACCAAACCGAGGGTGGCACAGGTATCAGCTGAGTTGAGTCTTCCGGAGGCGCAACCCGGCCCCGCAACCGAGGCGATCCCGCTAACCGCATTCACGTCCGTCTGCGCCGCCGTCGTTCCTTCGCGATCAGCGCCCTGAGCGGGTCGGTGCCGAACATGGCGCCGCCCGTGCCCCGTCCCACCGCTGGAATCCCTCGTAGCCGTCTCGGGTCGCCGGCCGCTGTCGCACCGGCCGCGCTCGCAGGCGCCTCGTCGCCAACCTCGGCCAGGATCCTGTCCAACACTCGGCGCTGCTCGTCGATCATCTGTTGGCGGTCGAGGAAGCGAGGCAGCGGCTGCGGCACCCGCCGAGCGTAATGCTTATCCGACCGCCAGACTCGCATAAAATGACAGGCATGCCAGCCGTGCAGAAAATGCCTGCGCTACTCACCTGTCGGGAGTTCGCCGAGGCGCTCCGGGTCGAGGACTCGACCGCCTACAGGTGGGCACGCACCGGGATCGTTGACAGCGTCCGTCTCGGCGGCACCGTCCGCATCCCCGCCACCGAGCTCACGAGGCTCGCCGGCAGCGCCGCCCCCACAACCCGGAGGAGCCGACGTGATTGATTGACCCAAACGACAGCCGGCTCGTGACCGGCACCGTCGAAGAACAGCAGCAGGCACGCCAACCAGCTCAAGCGAGATCTGCGGATCCAGGAGGCGCTCCGCTGCGGGATCGAGCAGCTCGAGCACGGCCGACCTCGAGTTCCGCAAGTTCGATGTCGTCCACGTCCCATCGCGGCCGCATCTTCCACCGCACGCTCGGCGACCCGTTCCTCACCCTCAGACCCGCTGAGGCCGCGCCCGCCTTCTATGTCGCCGCCAACCAGGAGGCCGCGTTCCTCGCGCCGCCGGCCACACGGCCCGCAAACGCTCGAGGAGGAAGCCCAGCAGAAGGCCGAACGTGAGCAGGCGAAAGCCGAGCGGCTGGCCAACAGGCAGCGGCCCGCGTGGATGAACAAGTGAGCGACAGTCGCGACGCACTCTGGTACCTCATGCACGACCATAGCGGACAGGTGGCCGAGCTCGAGGTTCGAGATCGACATCCTCGACGCGGAGATCGACGCAACACCGCGCCCGCTTCGACGACACCGAGGCGAAGGCTCGAGCGGCTCGGCTTCGACACGTCGCAACTACAAGCCGCTGCCGCCTATCCATCCGAGCCGAGCAACGCTGCTCGGCACCACCTCTCCGAACGACGACATCGAAGCGATCGTCGCCGACGCCCAGCGAATCCGCGCTCGACCGTGCGTGGGCCGAGCACCGTGCCAAGGGCGATGACCCGCCCGCGGCACCCTCCTTCGAAGGCTCTTCGAAACCGAGATCACGATTCACATGACGGCCCAAGATCCCCGGCACCCGCACCCGCCCGGACGAGCCGAAGGTCTATGTCGGATTGCCGACGATCGACGACGACCTGCCCAGCGAGCTCGAAGAGCCAGATGGCGTTGCGGGCCACGACCTGGGTCGACAGGCCGATGCCCGCATTGCGGCTGCGAGCCGGTGCTCAGCCGCCTACCCGGAGTTCAACCTCATGGGCGTCACCTTCGTGCACGACGACTCGCTGTCCCGTCAGCGAGCTGCTCGACCAGGAGAGCGAGCCGTGAACTACGCGGCGACGCGATTGCGCTGACGCCACATCGCCTCGAGCAATGACTCGCGCCGCCAAGCGGCCCACACACTGTTCGCTGAGCGCAAGCACACCTAGGATTGGGACGTGGGACGCCTAATTTCCGACCGCGGTGCGGTGTCTGTTCCTCGCCCTATTCGTTGCCGCGACATTCGCTGCGAACGCGGCGAACGTGGCATCGAATTACCGGATCGGGTTCGTCCGGTACAAGCGCGGCATCTTCTCGATGGCCAGCGACGGCACGAAGCGGCGCCATCTCGTGCATCTCGTCGGCCCTACCAGCGGGCCTGTCTGGTCGCCCGATGGGAGGCAGCTTCTCTTCGTCAGCGGTCATCACGTGAAGCGGCCAGATCACTGTGACCCTCACTGCCCCTTCGCCATCTACGTGGCCAACGCCGATGGTCAGCACAGCGCCGGCTCACGCCCGCCTCCGCGAACAGTGTGCCCCGAGCTGGTCGCCGGACGGAAGCGAGATAGTGTTCAAAATGGACAAACGCTGTGCTGATGAACGCGGACGGTCGGAGCCTGCAGCCCGATCCGCGGCGCAGTTGATTCTCCTGACTGGGCTGCCGACGGCATTCGATCATCTTCCAGTCGATCGACGGGATCGCATTCCTCGACACGCGCACGCCTCTCAAGGTACCGCGTCCTGGTTGATGGAACCGAGCCTCTCTTGTCCCGGATCGGCGGTTCGTCGCCTACCGCGACACGAGCTACGGGATCTCGGTGTTCGACCTCGCCACACGCACGACGAGAAAGATCGTCCGCAACGACGACATGAGTTATGACCCGATCGTCGTTTGGGCTCCCGACAGCACGCAAGCTGGCCTATGTCGGCGTGCTCCCCGCGAAACCCCCGTTGGTGGGCATGGATGACGTTCTGTTTGTCGTCCAACGCGACGGGACGAAACGTCGACAGCTGACGACGCGATACGGGGGTGGGAGAGCACCGCCTGGTCGCGGGCGAGGATCTACTACAGCGCAAGAAAGGGCAGCGGCCTGCCAGACGCAGTCTGGTCGATCAAAGCCGACGGAAGCGCAAGGCAGAAGATCGCGGCCGACGGCCAACGGCTTGCGGTGCAGCCACAGCCCCGGTAGACGAGCGGCGGTTCCTGGCCGGTCGCCGGGTCGGCTGGCGAGGGCGTTTTTTAGACCCAGCGCCGGCGTGACCCGCCTCCTTCGAGACCATGTTGGCGACTTGTTAGGGGACGATGCTCTGATGTGCGGTGTCTTGGTCGTCTCCGGAGCAGCGCGACGGGTCGCAGATCAGCCTCAATCGGCGGTAACGTCGTTGTCCGTCTGCGTTGTTGCGGTGGCGGTCGTCTCGGCGGGCCTGCTGACGCTTGGCACGGTCGCGCCCGAGGAGACGCGTGCGGCGACGCCTGCCGTCAACGACCGGCTCGTGCTCGACTCCGTCGGAAAGGACAACTGGGGAACCATATTCACAGTCAACGTGGACGGCCTGGATCGACGTGGTGTGAGCGGCGCCGGTGACTCGCCGGCCTTGTCGCTGGATGGCCGCAGGATTGCGTACGAGGGTGTCAACGACAGAGGGATCCGCGTCGTAAGCAAACGGCACTAGAGATCGTGCTGCGCGGGGCTGCGAGGCTACGACTATTCGAGTCGCGCTGGTCGCCGGACGGAACAAAGCTGGCGGTGATCAAGGATCCTGCGTCCGTCTGGGTCGTGGACGTTTCCAGTGGCGCGGTGAGGCAGGTTGCGGCACCGACCGTGACGCGGGAGGTGGACTGGTCTCCGGACGGCCGACGCTTCGCCTTCGGATTCGGCCGAGGACACAGCGACTCGGAGCAGCCCATCTTCGTCGCGAAGGTGGATGGAAGCAGCCGTCGACAACTGACCCGGCCTCGTATCGGCACGAGCGACTGGAATCCGCGCTGGGCGCCGGACGGCAAGAGCCTTCTGTTCGTCCGCTCGCGGGGGTCTGTGGACGTCCATGGGTTCACCGAACGCAGCGGGATCTACCGAATCGACGCGTCCGGCGGCACGCCCGTGCCAATCCTGAACCCGAGCGTCCAAGTATTGTCTCGGTCAGCTGGTCACCCGACGGGCGCCAGATCGCCTATCTCGCCGCCACCAACCGCAAGTCACCGCGATCCACATCTACGACATCACCCGCCGAACCGACCGCGTGTCAACCGCGATCTATGCCGCCCCAACCCCGGTGACGACTCGACCTGTGGCACCGTCGATTGGCAGCGGGTGCCCACACGGTGATCGAACTCGCCACATCTGCAAACGCGTGGTGGAAGTCTAACCTCGCGGCGAACCCTTCGTGCGGCGGCGGCATGATGGTTGCAAGCCCCGCAACATGTCCTTTTTTAGGCTAGCAACGCTTCGTGACCGCCGCTATTTTGATTTCTCTCCCCAGGGTTTCAAGCATGGCAACGGATTGGGAGGGATGGGGCCGGATTGAAAGTCTGTGAGCGTTGTCATCGCCGATACGCGCCTCGCAGCAATCGGCAGCGGTGGTGTAACGCCTGTCGCCCGATGGTGGAGGAGCGTCGTGTTCAGCGGTCGGGCAACGTGTGGTTTGGGTTCACCCCGGAGAAGCGGGAGGCGCGTGTTGCTCGAGGCCGTTCTTGGCTTGTCAGCCCAACCAGCGGTTTTGCTCGGAGTGGTGTCGGCGGCGGACTCCCAAGCCCGCGAGCTCAAGCGGCCCACAGGTTGAAGTACGGCCCTGGTTCTGGTCATCAGCAGCGGCGGGCGGCGTGGTTGCCGGCGGTCGAGAGCGGGACGGTGAGGTGCGGGAGGGGCTCCGGCTGCGTGTATGCGGTGATGGTGTGGCCGGCCTAATTCTGAGGGGTCAGCTCTGGGATTTGGATCACGTCGGCGGCTCGTCGCTGCCATCGCACAGGCGGTGTAATAGACGGACTGCTTCGCATCGCGTGGCGGCAGCGGAAGACGAGGGTGTGGTGACGAGGTCGAGGTCGACGGCGGTGATCTGGGGCGTCGAGGGGGAGCCGATTTCGATCGGCCATGACGAGCCGATGCGACCTGCGGAGGCCCTGAGCGGAGCAGGCCGAGGTCGAGCAGCAGCTGAAGACGTACGAGCAGGTCGTGCAACTCGAGACGGATCTCTTGAACCAGATGTCGCCCCTCGAAAGCCTGCGCCCTGCAACTGCTCGAGCATCCGCGAGGACATAGGACGAGCATCCCGGTGCGCGCAGGAAGCGATTCGGACGAGGCTGGAACTGGCTCGCGACGCCGCCGCGAAGATCGAAGCGGCCCACGTGCAAAGCGAGATCATCAAGGCGCATGGCCGTACGAAGTACGGGATGACTGGGCGTCAACTGAAGGACATGACTCCTCCGATCTGGGCCTGCTGCCGAACTGACGCCAACGACTGAGGAGGTCCAGGCGGCGCACGCCCGCGCTCAGAAGGGCGTCAAGATCGACCGCGAAAAGGGCAAGCGAGTCCACAAGGGCAGCGGCCCGACCGGCATGGAGAAGCTGCAGGCGCAACAGATCGCCCTGGCGAAGAGGATGGGCGTCCCTGTGCACGACGCCGCCACCGGGCGCAATATCGGCTAGTGCCCGTTCGTTGCACGGGCATCACCAAGGCCGGCGTGCAGTGCGCCAAGGTGGCGACGCGCTCGCTGGGTGAGGGGGCGGAGCGGCAGTGGTGCCCCCTGCAGGCCCGAAGAAGCCGTCAAGGACATCCCAGCTGCGCGGCAAGCTGCGAAACGGCGTCGGCTGTCCCTCGGCGCCGGTCTACATCGCCGTCTTCGGGGGTGAAGAGGTGACGCTCTGCTCGGTGCACATGGGCGTGCACAACGACACGGACGAAAGAGCGTCCAGACGCCGCCAACGAAGAAGAAGGCGATGACCAGGATCGCGCAGCCCTCCACAATCGTGGAGGCGGAGTCGACGGAGGAAGGAAACGGCAGCGGCGCCCATCGCCGGGAAAGCTGCACCCTGCGCGAACGGCTGATCTCCTCGACCCCGAAGAGCTCTACGAGTACATCCACACCGCGCTGAGGACACGATCCGAAACGCGCAGAAGCGACGCATGACCGCCTGCCCCTCCTGCGGTCACCGCTTCTCCGTCCTGATCCCCGACTACGGCGCCGTCGTCGCGGCGGCGAACACCTTGCTGGCGAAGACCGTCTCCACGAGTTCCGATTTCGAGGAAGAGGTCGCCGCGCTGGAGTCGACCCCGGTGGAGGCACTGTCGGATCTGTCGACGGCGCAGTTGAAGCGCCTCGTCGAGAACCGGGACTCGTCGACCGCACAGCTACAGGCCGAGGCGGAGACGCTCGAGGAATCGATCGAGCGACACATGCGCGTGCTGTACGGCTATGTCGAGGGCCCCGAGCTCGACGAGCTCCCCAGGGCCCAGCACGCGAAGCGAGAACTGCTCAGGCTGCGCCGGATCGGGGATGACCTGCAGCGTGTGATGCGATCCGATCTGCCTCTGCTCCCCGGCGAGCTCCCGCACTACGAGGGGCGCCGGCCGATGCTCGACGGAAGCCACCGCAGCGGGGGCCAAGACTAGGTGTATGTCCCAGGGAGGTTGTTGACGCGCTGAACCGGGGCGGGGCCTCCTAGGGCGCGGCTCGTAGAGTCGCGTCCCCAAAGGACGGCTCGTTATGGATCTTCAAGCAAATGCGGTGTTGACCGTTCGTTAGCATCACCGCCTGCGCGATCTCGTCGAGTGCCGTCCTGCGTCTCGCAGCCAGCCTCCGGGAAGGCTGAGCTCGTCGACACCGCCGAACTACTTGAAGGCGCCTTAGACCGCGAAGCCCGGATCGTGGCGCTCAACGTTCCTGACCGGGCGGCGATCCTTCGCGTGCTCGAGGACTGCCCGAGGAGATGCTCGAGCTGCCGGCGACGCTGCTACAGGAGCACGTCTGGCGCAAGCGCACGGGGCTCGCCTAGCCGGTTCCAGGCGTGACCGGCGAGAACACAGACGGAGGCGATCTCAGCCCGAAAGGGCGCGGGCGCCACACCGACCTCCAACACGCTCAAGCGGGGGGAAGGGCGTGCTCGAGCAAGCCGAGACCACCACAAACGGGCGCGGCGCACCGCGCCTCCCTCTAGTGTCCCACTCCACACCGCAAGGGGGGTCCCCCGTTCGGGGGAACATGGCGGCCTGGCGCAAGTTCTTCGGAGAGACCTTGGCCGCATCTTCGTAAACGCGCACGTGCCGTCGCCGTTGCTGTTAACAGGCGTAGATCTCGCCGTCGCGTGAGGGAATCGCCGCCCACGCGACTCCTACGACACCAACAGTGCCACTGCTCCGACCACGACGTGGTTCGCCGAGACGCTGCGGGCCGGATCGCTCCGGCCCGCAGCACCTTCCTTTGCAGATGCCCGCTAGCTCAGTGGGCACCCCTGTTCGTTGGCGGCCGCGAAGATGTTCTTCTGGGCCTCGTAGTCGCCGCTCGCTAGCGCCGCGTTCGTGGCGGCGATCACCTGTGCGACGGTGAAGTCGCTGTCCACGTCCGGGTTCGACGCGTTCAGCAGCGCAGCGACTGCGTGACGCAGGAGCGCGTTGACTCCTCCGCCGCCCGTCGGAGCGCCTCGAGCAGGGTCACGTCGTCCAGGCCGAGCGCGTCGGGGACGTTGAAGACGTCCTCGAGCGTGTCGTCCTGGTCGAAGCCGACCCAGCTATCGAAGTGCTGGTCCTGCTTCCAGTAGCCAGGCGTGCAGCCCTCGCCGCCCGGAGGCGGCGGGATATGATATCGACTGTGACCGAGTCCGACGCGGTGAGCACGTTCGGGAACCCGACCGGCGAGCACGTCAGCGTTGCCGTGTTCACCAGCGGATTCGGGATCGGCAGCGGCCACTGCCCGCGATGCGTTGATCATAACGCTTCGCACCCGGAGCGAGGTTGACCGCCTGGTTGATCCCGAGCAGTGCGTCGACCACGGTGCCGACGCAGTTCGGGGAGTCAGCCGAGGACGTGTTGTTCACGGTGATCGTGTAATTCACCGTGTCACCGACCACTGCCGTCGAGACGTTGCCGCTCTTGTCGAGCGTGACCGACGGCTGGAACAGGTTGGTGCTGGCCGAAGCCGTCGCCGTGTCGGTGTTCGGCGCGGTGCCGTAGATCGCGGTCACCGTGTTGAGAAGCGGATCCGGGTCACCGGCCGCGACGACGCGGGTGTACATGTGAGGTGAAGCTCGCGCCCGGAGCCAGCGTGGCCGGGAACTGAGCGGTGATGTCACCGACGAGCGTGTCGATGACCGAGACGCGGTTCACGATCCCGTCACCGTTGTTCGTTACGGTGATCGTGTAGTTGACCGGGTCGCCCACCTTCGACTAGCGCATCCGCCGTCTTGGTGATGGAGATGTCGGCGGGACAGACGATCAGCCGTGGTGTGCGTGGCGAACGCACCCGCCGTCAGCGGCGGTGTGAACTGGTCGTACCGCAACGCGATGTCCACGCGGTCACGAATGGCCGTGCCGCACAGCGCGGGGTCGTTCGGAACGATGAGCGTGAACGTCCCCGAGCACACCACGTCGTTCGGCAGCGTGTCGCCCGTCGTCGTAGGTCACTCCACCGGCGGCGCAGCTGATGTTGACAGGAGCGCCACCCGGATCCGGGCTGGTCTCCGTCAGCGTCGTGATCACGGCCGGGAGGTCGCCCGTGTTCTCGATCGAGAAGTTGCAGACGACCGTGTCACCGGGCGATGCTGAAATGCCCGGACAGTCCTTGTTCGCCTCCGCGCCTGTCCCTTCCTGGGCCTGCGCAGAACTCACGGCGACAAGCATCCCGACGGCGGCAACGAGCACAAGCACGCGTCGCCAAGGCCGTAAAGCGATACTCATGAATCCCCCTTACTTTTGTCTAACGGCGTCCTCGTGCGTGTTTGTCCTGAATCGAAGGTCGTGATCAGAGTCACGACCAGGAGTTGGCGGTCATCAGGACGCGCACGATCGAGGCACGGAAGGCGTCGTCGGCTTGGCGATGAGAGACGACGCTCCCCGCTGTCTACCCCCTGTGTTCTCTCCCCTTCCCCCTCCTCTCCTTGACGCGAGGCCAGTTCTAGTCCCATGCACCGATTGATGCAATCACCCAACCGGGGTATGGAATCTCAACCGAGGGATGTCCACAGCGGCGTGTGCCCGAGGAGGGTGTCGTTCTGGTCTGGCCGGGGAGGATGGGCATCCCCGGTGGTGTGTGAGCGAGCCGACCGCGACCCGGCCTTCTCGCGCAGCCTCCTCGTCGTCTTCGGCCTGAAAGCGCCTCGCCGGGGCCGGTTGTTACCAGGGCGTTACCAGGAAGGCCCTTTTGGCTCCGCTCGACGTCTCCCCTAGAGACGCGGAAAGCCCCGTTTCCAGGGCTTTCACCCAGCAGGGGCGACAGGACTCGAACCTGCAACCCCCGGTTTTGGAGACCGGTGCGCTACCAATTGCGCCACGCCCCTGGGCTGCGACGCGCAGTGTAGCCCGGCCGTCGCTTGTGACACTGTCACGAGCATGCAACGGTACGCGCTCGCCGGCCTCTTTTCCCTGATCTCCGTGTCGCTCGCGCTGATCGCGGCCTGGTCGGCGCTCGAGGGCGGTCGCGCGTGGGTCGTCGCGCTCACGGCAGGCGTGATCGCGCTGTGGATGGGCGACCTGGCCAGGCGAGTCTGGCCAAGATGACGGGACGATCTGGCCAAGCGGCCGGGATGAGATAGCAGGTGGACGGCGTATTGTGGTGGGTGGGCGCGGCGACCACACAACGAAGGGGCACCGCTTCGGCATGACCTCGCGGCAACTTGGGGGGGAAACCCAGACGCTCTGGCACGAGTACCGCGCGACGGGCGATCGCGCGGTGCGCGATCGCCTGATCCTGACGTACGCGCCGCTCGTGAAGTTCGTGGCGGGTCGTCTCGGCGCCAGCCTGCCCTCGCACGTCGATGAGCAGGACCTCGTCTCCTACGGCCTCCTCGGCTTGATCGGCGCGATCGAGCGGTACGACCCGGACCGCGAGATCAAGTTCGAGACGTACGCGATCATGCGGATCAAGGGCGCGATCATCGACGAGCTGCGCTCGCTCGACTGGGTTCCGCGCTCGGTGCGCTCGCGTGCGCGTGAGATCGAGCGCGCCATCGTCGAGCTCGAGCGGACGCTGATGCGGGCGCCGACCGACGAGGAGATCGCGGCGAAGGTCGGCATCTCCGGCGACGAGCTCGAACGGAGCCTCTCCGAGATCTCGCGCTCCTCGATGGCTGCGCTGGACGAGCTCTGGGCGCCGCAGGGCGGCGGTGATCAGGTCGCGCTGATCGACACGATCGAGGATCCCGCCCTGCCGAGCCCGGAGTTCTCGCTCGAGCAGACGGAGCTCAACGACGCGCTCGCGGAGGCCATCGCGCGGCTGCCCGAGCGCGAGAAGCTCGTCGTGACGCTGTACTACTACGAGGAGCTGACGCTGCGGGAGATCGGCGAAGTGCTCGGTGTCACGGAGTCACGCGTCTCGCAGCTCCACACCAAGGCGGTGCTCCGCCTGAAGGCCCGCCTGTCGGGCGGCGTTCGCGCCACCGCCGACGCGTAGACCGGCCTACCGCGGCACTTCGACGGTGAGTGCCCAGTGCACCGAGCCGTCGACGTCGATCTCGACGCCGATTGTCCGCTCGGCGTCCGCCATGTCGCCGAGCACGACCGTCTCGCCGGCGTCCATCTCGACGTCGCCATCGCCGTCTCCGGACAGCTCGACGTCGACACGACCCCCCCAGAGACCGAGCGGCGACGAATCGACGGTGCGCAGGACCAGGCGCGCGCCGGCGGGAACGACGAGCGGCTCCGGATCGGCGTCCTCGGTCCCCTCGATCTTCGACAGCGCTTCCCACCGCGGCGCGCGTGCGACGACGAGCGTCACCGTCGAGCCGAGAGGCACCCGCGCTCCCGGCTTCGGGGTGACGGCGAGCAGCGTGCCGGGCTCGACGCTCGTGTCGGGACGCTCCTCGACGACCGGCGCGAAACCTGCACGCCGAAGGGCGTCGGCGGCGCCGGACGGGTCGAGGTCGTCGAGCTGCGGGATCAGCCTCTTCGGCGGGCCGGTCGAGACGACGAGCTGGACCCGCGCGGGGCGTTTCACGCTGGTTCCCCGCTCGGGGTCGGTGGCGACGGCGTGCCAGGCCTCGATCTCGGTGGAGGGCGCGTAGCGGCGCGTCGGCGTGAATCCGCTGCGCTCGAGCAATCGGAAGGCGTCGGCGCCCGCCACGCCCGCCACAGACGGGACGTCTGCGTACGCGCTGCCGCGGCTGACGGAGACGAGCAGGGCGCCGCTGTCCATGATCCGATCGCCTTCGGGCGGGTCCTGGGCGATGATCGCGCCGGCGGGCGCGGACTCGGAGTAGGAGCGGTCGACGACCTTCAGCTTCGGCGCGGGGAGGTCCGCGTCGCGGGCGCTTGCGACGAGCTCCGCGCGCGCCGCCTTGACGCGCTGGCCGACGACATCCGGCGATTCGACACCGGCGGGGTCGTCGCCCGCGATCGCAAGGACTCCGCCGCCCGCCAGCCCGAGCATGACCGCGCACAGGGCGGCAACGGCCGCGAGACGCCCGCGCGGAACCGATCGCTGCGTGCGGATGTGCTGCACGATCGTCGCCGGCTCGCGGAAGATGCGCGTGACGAGGGTGGCAGGCAACGCCTGGGGTGAATCACCACTAGCGTTGTCCACGAGGTCAGGCGAGCCTGGCTCGCCGGCGCTTGCGAAAGGAAGCGAAGCCGGGTCCGCGCCAAGCGCGACGGCGACGTCCACCGCGTCGCCTCGGAGCGCGGGATCGCGCTCGAGGAGGCGGTCGACGAGCCGTACGGCGTCCCCCGGCACGTCGGGGGCGACGGCGCCCAGCGAGGGCGATGGCTCATGTGCGCGACGCAACCCCGTGGCGAGGCGGTCGTCGCCTTCGAACGGCAGCCTGCCCGCGAGGAGCTGGAAGGTGATCGAGCCGAGCGCGTAGAGGTCCGTGCCCGGCCCGGTCTCGCGTCCAGCCGCCTGTTCCGGGGCCCAGTACTCGGGCGTCCCAGCCAGCACGCCCGAGACGGGCGCCGTTGTCGAGCTCCGCACGAGCCGAGCAAGGCCGAAGTCCGTCACGACCACGCGACCGCTCCGTCGCTCGACGAGCACGTTCGACGGGGTGAGGTCGCGGTGCACGACGCCCCTCGCGTGCGCATGCGCCAGCGCCGCGGCGACGGGGGCGCAGAAGCGCCGCGTCTCGTCCCAGTCCAGTCTCCGTCCTCGCACGAGCGCATACAGCCCATCGCCCTCGACGAGCTCGAGCACGAGAACCGTCTGTCCTCGGTCCTCGAGAACGTCGTAGAGGCGAACGATGTTCGGATGCTCGAGGCGAGCCAGCACCGCTGCTTCCTGCTCGAACCGCGCGCGGAGGTCCTCGTCGTCGGCCACCCACGGATGGAGCACCTTGAGCGCGACGTCGCGGCCGAGCCGCTCGTCGCGCGCGCGCCAGACGATGCCCATCCCGCCGCGGCCGAGCTGCTCGACGAGGCGGTAGCGGTTGGCGACGATGTGGTCGGCTCTCTCCACCTTGGGGCCCCGATCGGGCGCGGGCGGTTTCCGACGGTAGTCGAGCCTCGTTTGGAGTCCGTAAACGCGATCCATGGGGTCGTCGTGAAGGCCGCGGCGATGCGGGATGCGCAGCGGAAGCCCGACAGGTTCCGGTTCTGCCCGGGCGGCGGCGCTCCTCTCGGGCGACGGCTCGTCGTGGCTGCACGCTCGACTCGGTCTAGCATTCGGCCAGGACCCCACGGAACGAGGAGGAACGCGCGCAGATGGCCGCAACCGAGCCAGGCAAGATCCGCAACGTCGCCGTCGTCGGTCACCGTGGGACGGGCAAGACGTCCCTCGTCGAGGCGCTCCTTTTCCAGACCGGCGAGGTGAACCGGCTCGGCACGATCGAGGCCGGCACGACGGTTTCCGACTCCGACGAGGACGAGCAGCGGCGAGCGGTCTCGATCTCGCTCTCGCTCGCGCACACGGAGTGGCAGGGGCGCAAGATCAACCTCCTCGACTGCCCTGGCGACCCGTCCTTCCAGGGCGAAGCGCGCTGCGCGCTTCGCGTCGTGGAAGGCGCACTCGTCGTCGTGTCCGGCGTGATGGGGTTCGAGGTCGGGACCGCGCGCGTGAAGAAGCTCGCCGAGGAGCTCGGCCTGGCGCGCGTGCTCGTCGTCAACATGCTCGATCGCGAGCGCGCCGACTTCTTCCGCACGCTCGGCCAGATCCAGGAGCAGTTCTCCTCCAAGTGTGTCGCGGTGCACATCCCGATCGGCGCGGAGCACGAGCTCGAGGGGATCGTGGACGTACTCCACATGTGTGCGTACATGAGCTCGGACGGGCAGAAGGAAGGCGATCCCGTCGCGATCCCGGACTCGATGTCCGAGCTCGCCCAGGAGTACCGCGAGAAGCTCCTCGACGAGGTCGTCCAGATCGACGAAGCGCTGATGGAGCGCTACCTCGAGGGTGAGGAGCTCGACCCGCACGACGTGGCGGCCGCGCTCAAGCTCGGTGTCACGCGCGGCGAGGTGTTCCCCGTGGGCTGCGCCGTCGCGTCCAAGAACCTGGGAACGCATGCGCTCCTCGACCTGCTGGTCGAGGGCGTCCCCTCACCGGCGAAGCGCGGCGCCCCGTTCGATGTCGACGGCGCAGAGACCGCTGCCTTCGTGTTCAAGACGATCGCCGACCCGTTCGCAGGGAAGATCAACGTCTTCCGCGTCCTCAAGGGTGAGGTCACGACCGAGACGACGCTGATCGAGCACCGCGACCACTCAAAGGAGCGCATGGGCTCGTTGCTCCAGCTCCAGGGGAAGACGACGACACCGGTCAGGGAGTTCGGAGAGGGCGACCTCGGCGGGGTCGCGAAGCTGAAGGACGTTCAGACCGGCGACCTCCTGACCGACAAGGAGGTCGACGTCGATCCGCCGGGCTTCGACTTCCCCGAGCCGGTGATGAGCTTCGCCGTGACTCCGAAGATCAAGGGCGAGGAGGAGAAGGTCGCCACCGCGATCAAGCGGCTCGCCGAGGAGGATCCGACGCTCCGGCTGCGCCGCGACCAGCAGACCGGAGAGGAGATCCTCGCCGGGATGAGCCAGATGCACGTCGAGGTCGCGCTCGAGCGGGCGAAGCGGCGCTTCGGCGTCGACGTCGACCTCCACCAGCCGCGCGTGCCGTACCTCGAGACGATCCGTAAGGAGTCCCGCGCCCGGCACCGCTACAAGAAGCAGACCGGCGGCCGGGGCCAGTTCGGAGACTGCGAGATCGTCCTCGAGCCGATCGAAGGGCACGAGGGGTACGAGTTCGTCGACAAGATCGTGGGCGGCGTGATCCCGCAGAGCTATCGCCCGGCCGTCGACAAGGGCATCCAGGAGGCGATGCAGCACGGCGAGCTCGCCGGCGCGCCCGTCCAGGGCGTCCGGGTCAGGCTGGTCGACGGCCAGTACCACAACGTCGACTCCTCGGAGATGGCGTTCAAGATCGCCGGCTCGATGGCGTTCAAGGAGGCGTACGCGAAGGCCGACCCCGTGCTGCTCGAGCCGATCATGGAGGTGGAGGTGACCGTTCCCGACGAGGCCGTCGGCGCGGTCAACGGCGACCTCAACTCCCGACGAGGGCGGCTCAACGGGATGGAGCCCGCGGGAGGGATGACGACCATCAAGGCCGAGGTGCCGATGGCGGAGCTCCTGACGTACTCGCAGTCGCTGACGTCGATGACGGGCGGCCGCGGCGACTACGCGATGCACCTGCTGCGCTACGACCAGGTGCCGACGCACGTCGCCCAGAAGATCGTGGACGAGACGAAGAAGGCCCGGGAAGCGGCGAACGCGTAGATTCGGAGAGGTGCCGGGCACCCGAACTGTTGGTGTTGTCCACACCTGTGGAAACTCCGGAGCAGGGCTATAGTCATCCTTCCATGAGGGTCACGAAGGCGAACGTCACGCGTACGTGCGCGATCTGCGAGCGGACGCTCCTGATGGGCGAGCACACGCTGCGCTACTCGCCCGACGGTCACGACTTCGTCGACGTGTGCCCGCTCTGCAGCGAGGTCGCGCTCGACCACGGTTGGGTGCGCGAAGGCCAGGCGGTCTCACCGGCGCTGCAGCAGCACCCCCGGCGCAAGCGCCAGAAGACGCTCTGGCAGGCGTTGCTCGGCGCGCGCGAGGAGGAGGCCGAGCCGGTGGTTTCCGAGCCGATCCTCCGCCGGCTGTCCGACGACGAGCTGGCCCTCGTCGAGGCGGCCGACCTCTTCAACCAGTCGACGTTTCGGAGGACCATCTCGGGCGTCGCCAAGAGCCTCGGCGACCCGAAGGTCTCGATCGTGCCCCTCGCCGGCGTGAACGCCGAGACCGTCCTGACCTTCGCCTGGGACATCACCTGGTACCAGTACCGCGTCACGCCGGACGCGGCGCAACCGGTGCGGATCGCAGACCGCGGGCACGACCTCACCGAGGTCGACGCGACGTACGCGCGCTGGAACGCCCGCTTCGACGAGTCCGGGCGGCTCGTTCCGGAGCTGGCCACCGTGTAGTGCGCGGGATCGTGGCCCATGGCCGCGTCCCGGTGGAGCGCAGCGCGAGTGGGACGCGCCTCAAGCCACGCCCCGGTTCCTCACTACACTGGCGCCGTGACGTCCCTGAGCACGGGCGCAACCGCTACGGACCTGCTCGAGCGCCTCGGCGTCGACTCGGCGCGCGTCACGGACGGCGACCTCGTCGTTCGGACGCCGATCACCGGCGAGGAGGTCGGTCGCGTCGCCCGCAACAGCGAGGCCGACACCGATGCCGCCGTCGCGCGCGCCGTCACTGCCTTCGAGGCGTGGCGCGACGTTCCCGCCCCCCGCCGCGGGGAGCTTGTCCGCCTGCTCGGCGAAGAGCTCCGCCGCGAGAAGGAGTCGCTCGGCGCGCTCGTCACGCTCGAGGTCGGGAAGATCTCCCAGGAGGGCCTCGGCGAGGTGCAGGAGATGATCGACATCTGCGACTTCGCCGTCGGGCTCTCACGGCAGCTCTACGGCCGCTCGATCGCCTCCGAGCGACCCGGACACAGGCTCACCGAGACGTGGCACCCGCTCGGGCCGGTCGCTGTCATCAGCGCGTTCAACTTCCCCGTCGCCGTCTGGAGCTGGAATGCGGCGCTCGCGCTCGTGTGCGGCGATCCGGTGGTCTGGAAGCCGTCCGAGCGCACGCCGCTCACGGCCATTGCGACTGCCGCGCTCCTCGAACGCGCCGCGGAGCGGTTCGGCGACGCGCCCGACGGCCTCCACGAGCTGGTGATCGGCGGCGCCGACCGCGCCGTGCAGCTCGCCGAGGACGACCGCATTCCGCTCGTCTCCGCGACGGGCTCGACGGCGATGGGCAGGGCGATCGCTCCGCGCATCGCCGCCCGCCTCGGCCGCTCGCTTCTCGAGCTCGGCGGCAACAACGCCGCGATCGTCGCGCCGAGCGCGGACCTCGACCTCGTCGTGCGTGGAGTGCTGTTCTCCGCCGTAGGCACGGCGGGGCAGCGCTGCACCTCGCTGCGCCGCGTGATCGTCCACGAGTCGATCGCCGACGAGCTCGTCGACCGTCTCGCCGGCGCCTACCGGACCGTGCCCATCGGTGACCCCCGGGAGTCGAGCACGCTTGTCGGGCCGCTCATCACGGGCGAGGCGTTCGGCCGGATGGAAGCCGCGCTCGGTCAGGCCGAGTCGGAGGGTGGAGAGATCGTCGTCGGCGGTGGACGGGCGCACGCCGAGACGTGGCCCGATGCCTGGTACGCCGAGCCGGCGATCGTCCGGATGCCGTCCCAGTCCGATGTCGTAAAGCGGGAGACCTTCGCGCCGATCCTCTACGTCCTCACCTACGGCGAGCTCGACGAGGCGATCGCGCTCCAGAACGGCGTGCCACAGGGACTTGCGTCCTCGATCTTCACCACCGATCTTCGTGAAGCCGAGCAGTTCCTCGCCGTCGCCGGCTCGGACTGCGGGATCGCGAACGTGAACATCGGCCCGAGCGGGGCGGAGATCGGCGGTGCCTTCGGCGGCGAGAAGGAGACAGGGGGAGGGCGCGAGTCCGGGTCCGATGCCTGGCGGGCGTATATGCGCCGACAGACGGCTACGGTGAACTACACGAGCGAGTTGCCGCTCGCCCAGGGCATCCGCTTCGACGTCGGCGCCTGAGCGCCGCGTCGATCGGCCTCAGGCGAGCGATCCGCGCGAGGCGAACAGAAAAACCATCGGCTGACCACGCGGTACAGTCGCCGCCGTGGCGGTTTCCTACAAGCTTGTCTGGTTCGTGCCGCCGTCGCATCTGCGCTCGACCCGCGACGCGGTCTTCGTGGCGGGCGCGGGTTGGATCGGCCACTACTCGCGATGCTCGTGGGCGACGCTCGGGGAGGGGACGTTCCGCGGCGGGGAGGGAACGAGCCCCGCGGTCGGCGAGCCGGGGCGCGACGAGTCCGTCACGGAGTACCGGGTCGAGACCGTCGTCCCGCCCGAGAAGCTCGAGTCCGTCATCGACGCGCTGAGGCGGGCGCATCCGTACGAGGAGCCCGCCTTCGACGTCTACGAGCGCGTCGAGGCGTGAAGGCGACCCTGTGGACGGACGGCGGCGCGCGCGGCAACCCGGGGCCGGCGGCTTTCGCCTATGTCCTCGAGGCGGAGGACAGGACCGTTCTCGACGCACGCGGTGAGGCGATCGGCGTCGCGACGAACAACGTCGCGGAGTACTCCGCGCTCGTCGCAGGGCTGCGGCGCGCGGCGGAAGCCGGAGTCACCGAGCTCGACGTCCGCTCCGACTCCGAGCTGATGGTGAAGCAGATGCGCGGGGAGTATCGCGTCAAGCACAAGGGCCTTCAGGGGCTCTTCCTCGATGCGTCGCGCGCAGCCCGCGAGATCGCGCAGGTGACCTACACACACGTTCGCCGTGAGCACAACGAGCTCGCCGACCGCCTCGTCAACGAGGCGCTCGACGCGGCAAGCACGTAGCACCGCGCCAGCTCTGGACGGCGCTAGCGCGACCCGTCGCTGAGGTACAGGTGCCAGAGGAGCCGCGCGGCTGTGGCGCGATGCGGTCGCCAGGCCTCGCCGATCGTCTCCAGCTCGAGTGCGGTCGGGCGCATCTCGAGGCGCCGCGCGCGCCTAGCGCCCTCCTGAAGCGCGATGTCGCCGACGGGCCAGACGTCGGGCCGTCGCAGCGCGGAGAGGAGGTAGCACTCCGCGGTCCAGGCGCCGATTCCGGGGAGCGCCGTGAGGGCGGCCCGCGCCCCGTCGTCCTCGAGCGACGCTACCTCGTCCAAGTCGAGCGACCCGTCCTCGATTGCGGTTGACAGCACCCGCACGTAGCGAGCCTTCTGCCGGCTGAATCCGTCCGCGCGCAGCTCCGCGTCGCTCGACGAGAGCACGCCGGCGGGGCTCACGTCCCCCAGCCGGGCAGCCAACCGATCGTACGCCGCCTTCGCCGAGGCGAGCGAGACCTGCTGCTCGAGGATCAAGAGCACGAGGGTCTGGAAACCGGGCTCGCGTGCCCAGAACACCGGAATGCCGTGTCGATCGACGATCGCGGCGAGGTCCCGGTCCGCGGCGCACAGCTCGGCCGCGGTGGCCGCGAACGTCGTCTCGTTCAGCACGCCCCTACGCTACGCGGTGCGCATGGGATAAGGTCTCGGGCATGAGCCGCGGACGCACACTCGGGACCCCCGTTCGCCTGCTCGGCCTTCTCCTCCTTCCCCTCTAGGGGAAGCGAGCGACGCACATACCAACGCCGTGCTCCCGCACACCGCCGGGAGAGGTACGCCCCCGTCGAGGAGAAGAAGCCATGCCGATGCCGTTCCAGCGCTACCGCCCATACACCGTCGTCGACCTGCCGGACCGCACCTGGCCGGACGTCGTCGTCCACCGTGCGCCGATCTGGTGCTCGACCGACCTCCGCGACGGCAACCAGGCTCTCGTCAACCCGATGGACGCCGCGCGCAAGCAGCGCTTCTTCGACTTGCTCGTCCGACTGGGGGTCAAGGAGATCGAGGTCGGCTTTCCCTCGGCGTCGAAGACGGACTTCGACTTCTGCCGCAGTCTGGTGGAGGACGGCCTGATCCCCGAGGACACGACGATCGCGGTGCTCACGCAGGCTCGCCCGGAGCTGATCGAGCGCACGTACGAGGCGATCGAGGGCGCACGACGCGCGATCGTCCATCTCTACAACTCGACGTCGGAGACGCAACGGCGCGTCGTGTTCCGGCTCGACCGCGAGGGGATCACGACGCTCGCGGTGCGAGGCACGGCGCTCTGCCGTGAGCTCGCGGCCCGTACGGACACCGAGATCGTCTTCCAGTACTCGCCGGAGAGCTTCCACCACACCGAGCTCGACTACGCGCTCGAGATCTGCGAGTCCGTTGCGGCGGAGTGGGGCCCGACACCGGACGAGAGGATGATCGTCAACCTTCCGACGACGGTCGAGGCGTTCCCGCCCAACGTGTATGCCGACCGCATGGAGTGGTTCGGGCGGCGCTTCTCCCACCGCGACAGCGCGATCCTCTCGCTCCACCCGCACAACGATCGCGGCACGGCCGTCGCGACGGCCGAGCTCGGGCTGATGGCCGGCGCCGAGCGCGTCGAGGGGTGCCTGTTCGGGAACGGCGAGCGCACCGGCAACGTCGACCTGATCACCCTCGCGCTGAACCTCCTGACGCAGGGCGTGGACCCGGGGCTCGACCTCTCGGAGCTCGACGAGGCCCGGCGCATCGTCGAGGAGTGCAACGAGCTCCCCGTGCATCCGCGGCATCCGTACGTCGGCGAGCTCGTGTACACGGCGTTCTCCGGCTCGCACCAGGACGCGATCAAGAAGGGCATGGACGCTCAGGAGCGCGCCGGCGCCGACGCCTGGGACGTGCCGTACCTCCCGATCGACCCGAAGGACGTCGGCCGCGACTACGAGGCCGTCATCCGCGTCAACTCCCAGTCGGGGAAGGGCGGCGTCGCGTACCTCATGAAGACGGAGCACCACCTCGACCTTCCCCGTGGGCTCCAGGTGGACTTCGCGCAGAAGGTTCAGGCGATCACCGACGCCCGCGGCGGCGAGTTGACCGCCGACGAGCTGCTCGCGGCGTTCACGGAGCACTACACCGGCGTCGCAGCGCCGTACGCGCTGCTCTCGTACCAGCACTCGAGCGGGGAGGAGTCCGACCGGCTCGTCGCCCGCATGCGGGTCGACGGGGAGGAGGTCGAGGTGATCGGCGAGGGTAACGGTCCGATCGCCGCGCTCGTCCACGGGTTGGAGGAGCGCTTCGGGCTCGACGTCCACGTGCGCGACTACCACGAGCACGCGATGTCGAAGGGAGAGGACGCGACCGCAGCCGCTTACGTGGAGGCCGACGTGGACGACGAGGCGTTCTGGGGGGTGGGGATCCACCCGTCCATCGTGACCGCCTCGCTTCGTGCTGTTGTCAACTCGGCCAACCGAGCCGTGCTGCTCCGCAGCGCGCGCGACGCGGTCGCGGTGTTCGACGCCTGACCCCCGTTTGCCGGACCTGACCGCCGGGTAGCGCCTCCTTCGGCACGACGAAGGAGGAATGCATGGACGCGATCTGGTGGGTCGTCATTGCCGTCGCGGCGCTCGTGATCCTGGCGCTCATGGCGTGGAGCTACTCGCAATCGAGGCGCAGGGCGGCGCTGCGCGATCAGTTCGGGCCCGAATACGACCGCACGGTCGGCGAAGCCGACTCGCGGCGTCAGGCCGAGCGTGACCTGGCCGAGCGCGAGCGTGCGCATGAGTCGCTCGACATCCAGCCGCTGTCGGAGGCGGCCAGGACCCGCTACACCGAGGACTGGCAGCGGGCGGAGCAGCGTTTCGTCGACGATCCCGAGCTCGCGGCCCGCGAGGCCGACAGGATCGTCCGGAGCGTGCTCGAGGAGCGCGGCTATCCGAAGGACGACTTCGACAAGCAGGCTGCGGCCGTGTCGGTCGACCATCCGCGAGTCGTCGACCGGTACCGCCACGGGCACGACATGGTGCACGGCAACGGCGCAGGCCCGGAGCAGCGGACGGAGAACCTCCGCCAGGCGATGGTCGACTTCCGCACCGTGTTCGAGGAGCTCGTCGAGACCGCACCCGAGACGAGCGTGCGCACCTAGCGCCGCGGTGCGACGAACCGTGGCGGCGCCCGGCGTTCAGCCGCGTCGGGCGCCGCTATAGTTCCGACTCACGCGGATGTAGCTCAGTTGGCTAGAGCGTCTGCTTGCCATGCAGAAGGTCGAGGGTTCGAGTCCCTTCATCCGCTCTAGAGAAAAGCCCCGGAAATCGGGGCTTTTCGTTTGAGGGGCGGCGCTCGCTTTCACGGCGCCGTGAGCGATAGTCAGGTTCTAGTCAGGACCCCGCTGCTGCTGCCCGTGCCAGCACGTCCGCGACCATCGTCTCGGTGTCACGGGGGTCACGCCCGTAGCAGGCGAGGGTGAACGCCGGGTTCGCGTGGCCCATCATCGCGCTCACGGTCGTCACCGCGAGGCCGTACTCGGTCAGCCAGACCGAACCTGCGCTGTGCCGGAGGCTGTGCCATGAGAGGCGGCCTTCGAGCGAGTCGAGCCCCGCCGCCTGCTTTCGCCTTCGCGAGCGCCCGCTGTGCGTTCCGCTGCTGCACTGGGCCACGGGAGCCGGTCACGATCACGTAGTCGTCTGGATCGGTGAACGGGCTTCGGAGCTTCCACGTCAGGAGCAGTTGCCGCAGTTCGGGGAACAGCGGCACGATCCGCGCGCCTGCCTCCGTTTTCGTCGCCTTCGCGCTCCCGTCGGGAGAAGCGAACGGCTGACGCTGATCGTCTTGGCCTGGAGGTCGATGTCGCCCCACCGGAGCCCGCGGGCCTCGCCGATGCGTAGCCCGCCGAGGCCCGCGAGCGCGAATGCGGCCTTCCATCGCTCCGTGGGTGCGGCGGCGATCAGCCTCCGGAGTGTTGCGCTGTCCAGCCGCTCGATCGCCTTCGCGTTCTTCTGCTTCGGCCGCTCGGCGTCGGTCAGGCCATCGGCCGGGTTCTTCGTGAGGATCCCGCGCCGTTCCGCGAGCGCGAACACGCCCTTGGCGATCCGGTACACGGCAGAGCAGGTCCATTCGGACTAGCCCGTCGTTCCGCATCGAGCGGAGCACACGGGCGACCTCGGAGGCGGTGATCTTCTGCACCTTCTGGCCCTTGAACGTGGCGAGGTGCCGGTCGAGGAGGTGACGTTCATGCTCGGCGGTGCGCTCCGCGATCCTGCGGCCTGCCTGCCACTCCGCGAACACCTCGGCGAAGGTTGAGCCGTCGGCCGATGCGATGCGGCCCTCTCGGAGCCCGACGACGAGCGATGCCCGCTCGCGCTTGGCTTCCGTCACGCTCGTTGCCTTGAGTGTCACCATCCGCCAGCGTCCGTTCTCCTGGTAACCGGCGATGTACTTGCCGTCCCGGCGGTAGAGGCCGGGGATCGCGTTGCCCTTGCCGTCGCGAACGCGGACGCGTGGACCCTGCCTACTCATGTGTCCTCCCCCTTCAGGTAAGCCTCGACCTCGTCGAGGGTGAGTGCGCGCCGCGTGTTCAACTCACCGGCAACGACGGTGTTCGTGAAGACGTCGACGAGCATGTACTTGCCGTAGTCGATCGAGCGCGGATCACGCCGTCTCGACTTCATGAGCATGAGCCCTTGCCGCTCAGCCATTCGCCGAAGCTTGTTCTCGTGAACCTTGTCAGTGGACATCGCGAAGTCTCCTTGTGCCGGAAGCGATGCCCAGACAATACCAGAAGCGATCCAGAAGCGATACTGTTAGTCATGCGCTCAGGTGTCGTTTTTAACAGCCGCGTCGAGATCGTCGGCATGAACAAGCACGCGCCGACCAACCGTGCAGGTCCTGATGCGGCCTTGTTTGACGAGGCGGGTCACGGTTCGGGGGAGACGTGCAGCCGCTGGCGCAGTCGGACAGCAAAAACCACGGGCTGCCGTTCGAGGGCTCAAGCTCCGCGAGCGCCGCTCCAACCCGCTCGTCTACGAGCCGTTCAAGCTCGGCGACCAGCGCCTCCGACAGCAGGGAGCGCAGCTCGCTCACGTCGATCGTCGGTGGTCCGCGCAGTCGAAGACCGTCGTCGTCTTCCCGATCCCGCCGATATAGACGACCTCGGAATGAACGAGCGCCACGTCGACGACTCGGAGTCGTCTCCCAGACGTCGCACTGGCGCAGGCGCCGCCAGGGAACCGCGCGAAGGCGAACTTCTCGGAGCCAGCCGCCATCACACCGGCTCCGCGCCTGTCACGTAACGGCGACCGTTCTCGTCGCAGCAGGCATGGAGCAGGTGTCTGGGCGGCGCGTGCCGGAGCCTGTAAGGCACCGAAGCGGCCCTGACAGATAGTTGTCCACGATCCGTCGTCCGTGACCTCGGCGGCGTCAGGGAACACCGCGAGGATCTCGTCGACGAGCCTGTCGTCGGCAGCGGTCACGCGACGACCTCGGCGGGGAAAGCTGGAGGCTGGCAGTCGATGCACCACCGGATGCCGTCGCGGGCCTCCCAGAACGCGAGATGCGAACAGCCGGTTTCGTCCGGCACATGCGTTTCAACACCATCACCGACGAGGTCGGGACGAGGTGCCGGGACGAGGTCAACCTGGTCCTCGTCCTCGTCCCTCTAGGGGGGGACGAGGGACGAGGTCTCGGATAGGGGTTGACGTGAGTGTCGGGACGAGGTCGGGACGAGGTCGGGACGAGGTGTCGATTCTTCGGCGTCGAGTTGGGCTGATCGTCGTCTTCGCGATAGGGGCGAACCGACACGATCCGGTACGCGCTGCCCTCCTTCGTCCGGGTGATGTAGCCCTCGTCGGCAAGCACTTCGAGCGCCTTACGTAGGTACTCGGCCTTGCCGTCGACGTTGTCCTCCACCCACTGCTGGGAGACGACGTCGTCCTTGATCTCCAGCTTGATCGAGATCTTCTCCATGTATCCCGTGGGCCTGAAGCGCCCGTCGGCCTGGGTCGCGTCGGCCTCCAGCCGGTAGCTGACCTTCTCGCCGTCGGAGTCGAGGATCAGCCGCCCAATGTTGGGGTTGGGCAGGTATCCGGGTCTGTCCTTGCGGCGGATCGAGCAGAGCACGCCCTTCACCACCACGGGTCAGGGTGGTGAGGAGCCGGAACCCGATATGGACGATCGCCCCGGACGCCTTCCGCTCGCTCCCGTAGGCGTACCTGGACGACGCGCCGGCGTTCTTCGCGACGTGATCCAGCAGCGTCGGCGCGGCACCGGCACGGCAGATCGGATCCGCCACCTCCCGCCAGAACGTCTCGATGTCGGGGGTACTGCTGGGGTCGAGGCCGTGCAGCGATAGCATCGGGTTGAAGGCGTCGACAACGAACAGTCGAATCTTCCGTTCTGTGATGGCGCCGATGACGTCGACCAGCACGTCGTTGATCAGCCGTTCGGCGGGTTCGTAGTAGAGGAACCGACTGCTGATTACGTCGTCCGTAACACCGAGGGCGCGAAGGCGAGCGAGGAGTCGCCTGAGCCCATCGCGTCCAGGTCGGCCCAGGCGACGGAGTACCCGGCGTCCATCTCGGCCTTGGAGAGGATCAGCGCCAACCATGTCTTCAGGCGACTCGGTTTCGCCCGACAACAGGATGCGCTTGCCGGGGTAGAGCATCCCGCCGATGGTTGGCGGTGCGGGCGGGTTGGCCGCGAGCGTGATCAGGCTGGCCGGATGCCAGGTGTGGCCGTTCACTCGGCCACCTCGTTCTCGACGGCACGCAGCGCCTGGGCCGTCGAGAGCAGCGCCCGCGCTTGCCTCCAGTCGACGACCTCGGCGATCGCTTCCCGATCAGGTGCGGGCACGGGTCGAGGCCCAGACACGTGCGCCGGTGTTTGTCCCAGCCGTCGCAGAGCCCCCGGAGGAGCACGTCGAGTTCGGCCTGGTCGGCCGCGGTCCAGATCACGACGCGCTGAGAGAGTGCGTCGTCACCGACGCCCCCTCCGACGCCGACGCCGACTTAGTGGCGGTGGGTCAGATTCTGGAGGGTCGGAACTTCGAGAGGTCCGGCGCGGGTGGTGCGACGGGCGCTCCCGGCACGCCGCTGAGGACGACCCGCAACCGGGGCACGCCGCCGAACGACGATCGCGCGGCGGAGACGAGCGCGGTGGTGCGCCGGGTGGCGTACCGGGCCTACAAACACGACATGGCGACCCAACGCCAGATCCCTCGCCACCCGTGCTCGGTGCGCGTTCTCATCGTGACGGGGGAGACGCATCTTGAGCGTCCCCGTCCCCGTGACGGTGAGGTCACCGGTCGGCGGGTGGTCTAAGACAAGGCTGCCCACGTCGCCCCGTTCTCCATCGCAAGCGCAGTCTAGGCACACCGACCAGACGGACAAGAACGACGAAGCGGGCACAAAGCCCGCCACGTCGGCAATGAAGTACCCGCCGCACCACACGACGGGGGAACGACAACGACACCCACCCTACCCACCCCACCGGAGAGCACCCGAACCCACCACCGCCCTACACCTGTAATGCCTCCCCGCGTTTGTCCGACTCCCCCGAGCTATTCGGCTGCTGACGACCTTGTAGAGCGAGGGCCGCGACGGCGTGTCGGCCCTCGCTGGATGATCGAGGCTTAGGGTTGGAACTTAGGCGGCGGCCAACCGTTTCCGATCGTGCCGAGCCCTTCCGGGTCTTGGTAGAAGTGATCGCAGTTGATCGGTCCGGGTTCTCCTGCCTTCGGCCCGCCGCCAGCCGTTGTGCCCCTGTCTATCTGCCGGTCAACGGCACGCCCGCAAGCCTCGAGCTGTGGGTTGTTGTCCGGATTCCCAGGTGGCGGTGCTGGCCCGTAGGCAAGCGCTCCACTAGCTGAGACACCCACCAGCGCGGTCGCGCAGACAGCACCCGCGAGCAATCGCTTCGTGCCCATCCTGCCTCCCCCGTCCGTTAATGGACGCCCCCATGACGCCCGAACCGGACCAACCTATTCCGGTGCAGACACTTCGTCAACGTGCTCCTCGCCAACAACCCTCAGCCCGAGGGGAACGCAGCGTGCTTCGTGTTTGTCTCGTTTTTCGGGGACCTTCGTGTTCGTCTCATGCGGAGGCAGAAAGAGAGCATCACGGCGACAGCCTCCAGGTGGCGATGTACGGCTCTCTCAGCCCCTTGAGCCCACGGCCTTCGGCGGATATGCCGGAACGCTTAGAACGCCATACATCCGTAATGCCCGAACCTGCCTTGATTCCTGACTACGTCCAGCGTGCTGCACACGAAGCCCATGAACACTGGGCTTGCGGTCGAGTGACCATCTGCTTATGCAGCAGACGCCTCCCGAAACTCCGCTGCTACCACAGAGGGGGCGGAGTCGCTGCGCGGGCGCGAACCCGCAGCCTGCATACATCAATATTGAGGATTCGGGCCGACTCGTTTATGGCAGGGCCAGGACTTGTGAGCCGCGGCCATACAGCCCGAGTCGACTCGGAGATCTGCTCAGTCGACGGCCGGACCCGGTGCGGGCGTCATGCCGTCTCGATCTTCATCGGAGATCGAAGTGCCCGTGCGTTGCCAAGGTAGATCTCGCCGTGGATCCGAAAGAGGACTACGACGGTCTCCAGGAGGAGCCGCACGAGCAGCCACTTTCACCGGGTCGCGAACATGTGTACGGTCGTTGCATGTGGCTCGCAGGCATCCCGGTCGCCGACAAAGCCGTCCTTCAGCTCGCCGCCAGCCTCCGCCAAGCCGAGCTCGTCGACACCGCCGAGATACTCGAACGCGCCTACGACCGCGAGGCCCGGATCGTGGCGCTCGAAGTCACCGACCGGGAGGCGATCCTGCGCGTGCTCGAGGAGTGCCCCGAGGAGCTGCTCGAGCTGCGGGCGACGCTGCTGCAGGAGCACGTCTGGCGGCAGCGCGAAGGGCTGTAGTCCGCCCGGCGTTATCGCTCGTTCGCTAGCAGCGCCCCCGAATCGGTCGCAGCGCGACGCGGCCAAGCACGTCTCGCTCACGGCCTAGACCGGCGACCGGCCGTTGCTCACGATTAGGGTGATCGTCGCGCCGTTGGCGAGTCGCATCTTCCCCGTCGGCCGCTGGTCGAGAACCGTTCCCGATGGTCGATTGGACGTCTTCCGCACCACCTCGCTCGCTGAGCAGTGAGCTCGTGCGATCCGCGCCTTAGCGTCCTTGAGCTTTAGTCCTGCGAGAACCGGAACGATGCACGCCGGATCCCGCGAGGACGATACGAGGAATACCCTGGGCGCTGTCCACATCTTCCGATGACACATCCACCTGAACGACTCGTTCGTCGAGACGGCGCAAGTCGTTGGGTCGTGGGCCGTGTTCGTCCAGTACCGCTCTAACACTCGGATTGCGATGGTGTGCCGTCCGACGGACAGCGGTTCCGTCGTGAATCGCGTAGACCGATCCGCGTTGGGCCAGGTGTGAACGACGCAGCAATCCACGGCAACCGACAAATTGGAGACATCGGTACCTGCGAGCGCCCACTCGATCGTGACCGACTTGTCCGCGTTGACGCTCAGGTTAAAGACGTACGCGGCGTACGACGCCGTCGCGGCCCAGATGAGAGCTGCGCAGGAGCCTAGGAGCGTCAGTGCGAGAAGTCGTCGCTTCATCGGGCGGCCCTTCCTCGTTCTTGCGACGCCAGGCGTAGGCCTCGATTGCGGTGGACAACATGTCGCGAAACCGTCGGACGGCGAGGGAATACTGGTTTCCGTAGCGCCCGGAACGCTGTCGGGGTCGGTGCCTCGCGCTCGTCGGATCGACGTCGCCAGGACGCTCGGCCCGTCAGTCCCCTAGAGGTGTGCCGTGAGAATGGGCAGTGGAAGCCCCACGACCAACCTCGGCTCGTGCCGATGCTGCATATCTCCTCCCCAATCGTTCCCCAGGGACTATGATAGAGCGTTCTGTCACAAAACACGAGCTGTACGCTCGCCGCCGTCGCCGTCGTTCCTTCGCGAGCAGCGCCCGTCCGGATCGGTGCCTTAGACGAGCGAGTCACCGGGCGGGCGAGAGCGCAATCTGCCCGCCCCCCGTGACCACGCATGCGGCCGTCCGACGACCCTTGCGGCTCTGCTATTCCCAGGCGCTGCGGACGAAACGTGAGCTCGCTCTCACGAAGGCGCTGTTTGGTGCGACCTGGGGCGGGTAAGATCGTCCCGCGTGGACGCGCGGATGTCAGCGTGGAGCGGGATGTCGAGCGTGAAGCCCACAGAGGATGTCAGCGTGAAGCCCACAGGGGATGTCGGCGTGAGCTCCCGGGGATGTCAGCGTGGAGCCCACGGGGGATGTCGGCGTGGAGCCCACAGGGGATGTCAGCGTGAAGCCCACAGGGGATGTCGGCGAGGAGAGCCGTTCCGCTTTACTCGTTCGAGCACGACGCCTTGGTGAACCTCCTTGCCCTGGTGATTGCACATACGCGAGCGACCGATGCGTACGTGATTGCCCATACGCAAGCGACGGCTGCGGATCTTGGTGTCCGTGACGCGCAGCTCAACCGCTTACTGGTCGGGTGCGGCATCGACAACGTTCACGAGTTCAACGTGCAGGTCGGCAAGCACCTAGACGATTTGGATGCGGCGGATGAGGTTAGTGGCCGTCAGTCGGCGGGCGGGGGTCAGCGCCTTCGGCTCCGTGGACTTCCCTCCACGACGGAATAGCGTGGGCCGTGCTCGTCTGCTTGGGTGTCTTTCCTGGTCTGGCAACTGGTACTGGTCTGAAACCAACGCGGAGCCGTGTTAAGCACCCGGGCTACTGGCGGCGCGACGCTGATCTTGAACGGCCCGCCCGGCTCGGAGATCGGCTCGGTCGGTTTCGACCAGCCCGACCAGGGCGACGGTGACCGGATGTGGAACACCGCCAATCTGATCCCGGAACCGAAACGGTTTACCCGGCTGTATCGCGGCCGGCTCGAGCTGATCGACCACATCTTCGTCAGCCACTACCTCGTCACCGGTACCCGGATCACCGAGGTCACGACCGTGGCCGCCGAGCCGGGGATGCCCTCGATCGACGACAACCCCATCGACCGGATCGGCGAACCAGGCTCCGACCACGCCGCCGTCGTCGCCATCTTCGACTTCTGACCGCGTGTACCCGTGGCCGCTACGACCGTTCGACCGGCCGCACCCGGTGCGCGGCTACTTCAACGACCCGCGTATCTCCGGGACCTCGCGTGCGTTCCATTTCGGGATCGACATCGCCGCCCCGAACGGGACGCCGGTGTACGCAGTGCGGGGCGGTGTCGTGCACCTCCACGGTCCCAAGCGATGTCGGTGCTCGACGGCGACGTCTCTTTCGGCTACTGGCACATCATTCCGGCAGTAAGCCACCGCCAGCGGATCAAACGGCACCAGCTTGTCGGTCATGTCGCGGCCCCATGGCTTCATGTTCATTTCGCCGAACGCCGCGCGGGTGTCTATCGCGATCCGTTGCGGCCCGCGCGCTGACCCCGTGGCAGGACACGACCAAGCCCCGCGTCACGAAAATCGTGTTCTCCCGCGACGGCCGGCTGCTCTCTCCGCAGCGATCTTCGGGCCCGTGGACGTGATCGCCGAGGCACACCAGATGCCGGCCCGCAAGGTGCCGCCACCCTGGGATGGGCTCCCGGTGACACCAGCGCGGCTTCGCTGGCGCGTCCGCCGCGGCGAACGCACCGTGCGGCCCTGGCACACACCGATCGACCTCAGCAAGAAGTTGCTGCCACCCGAAGACTTCCGACGGATCTACGCCCCCGGCACCCGCCAAAACCGACAAGGGAAACCCGGCCTGTACCGCTTCTACCTCGCCCACACCTGGAGCACCACGCTCCTGCAGACGGCCACTACCGCCTCGAGGTCGAAGCCTCCGACCTCAGCGGCAACAAAGGCCGGCTGCAGCTGCCCTTCACGATCACCAACGAGCTCTGACCTGACGGCGGTCTGCCGGTCCGCTCCGGTGGGCGGCTGGATCACCGTCACTGCGCCCGCAGCGCGCACACGTGGCCCGGGAACATCAGCCTTCCACGAGCTCATGATGCGGCGCCATGCCAACGCTCGCCCTGCCGCTGGAGTCGGTCAGTTTGGTGACAGATCAACCCACCGGACGGTGCGTCGTTCACGTCATTCGTCGTGGGACGAGGGACTCAAGCGCGGTCGTGTCGACCGCACCACCCGCGATACTTCACCCCATGAGCAACGCTGAAAACAACCACGAAACAACACGACCCGGCGGCATCACCGGCAACGGCTTCAAACCCGGCCAAAGCGGCAACCCAGGAGGACGCCCCAAAGGACTCGCGCGGGCGTTCAGGGACGCCATGGGCTCGCCGGAGGAGGCTGCCCGTGGCCTTCTGGAGATTGCTCATACAGCGAAGCGCCCCGCGGACCGCATTGCCGCGTGGAGGGAGCTCCTTGACCGCGGGTGGGGCAAGGCTCCTGCGTTCGCGTCTATGGAGGCCGACGATCCGCTCGAACTTGGCGAGATCGCGCGCGAGATTCAACAGATCGCGGACGAGCTTCAAGCGAGGCGAGAAGCGAAGACATAGAGCCGTGCTACCCGCTTCGCTTGATGTTCGCGTGTCGAGCCCTCGGCCGGCCCTCACGCCGCCGTGGTAGGATATGCAGGTTCTTAGTCCGGTTTCCATGTCCGTTCGTGGCGTCGCGGGCAGAACAGCGCCCCCAATGTCACACAGCATGCGGGTTTGACGCCCCCTGACTGCTGCTGTCCTCCTGCGGCCGTCCTTGCCATGCAGAAGGTCGAGGGTTCGAGTCCCTTCATCCGCTTCGAGGAAAGCCCCGCAAAACGGGGCTTTTTCTTTGGCCGTGAGATTTGTGTTCAGTCGAGCGTGGCGTTTGGCTAGGGCTTGGTGAGGTTCTTCGGTCTTGCGTGCATGCCGACCAGTCGCCGGACCCTCTGGTCGCACAGCAGGTGAAGGCGACGAACACAAGAGGGCCCAGTGTCCGAGACCGCGCTTGACTCTCGACGACTAACCGATCTATTGTGCGAACGCGGCCGAAGCGGGGAGCTCGGTCGGTAGAGGGGGAGGTGGGGGAGATGCAGGCGGCGCCGAGGCCCATCGGCTACCCGGGGGAGCCGGACCGAGGCCGCATGTGCCGCGCTAAGGGGAAGCAGAGATCTCGACCTGCTGAGGCGCCCCGATCCGCACGTCTGAGGACCGCAGGTGTACGGCGCGGTTCGGCGATCCAATCCGTGGGAGGAAGAGCACAATGAAGGGCTCAAGGCCTAACCGCACAGCGCTGAGCTGGATCCTGTTTTTCGCAGGATTGGTTTTCATCGGACTTGTGGCGAGCATGATCGGGCGGTCTGCGCCGGCGCCCGCTGCGGTCGGCGACCGGCTGCTGCCCGACCTGGTCACACGCTCGCCGTCCGGACTGTCGGTCGCGAACGCCAAGCGGAAGACGAAAGAGCTCCGCTTCAACTTCAGCGCCGAGAACGCGGGCGTCGGCGTCCTCGAGCTGACCTCTAGGAGCGAGGACTGCGACGGGGACGGGGTCGTGTCGAACGACCGGAGCGCGATTCAGCGCATCTTCAAAGACAGCGATGGGAACGGCTACTTCACTCGAGGCATCGACACAGCATCCGACACGCAGACGGTCGGCTGCTTCGTCTTCCATCCGAAGCATCACCACTGGCACCTCGAGAACTTCGCTCTATACGAGCTGCGAACGTTGTCGGGCGCGCTCGTCGGGTCGACGGACAAGGTCTCCTTCTGCCTCGGCGACAACTTCCACACGAATCCAGGGCTCCAGGGCTCGCCGGCGGGCCCGTACTTCTCGGTGTGCAGTCGCGACAGCGACCAGGGCCTCTCCATCGGGTGGACCGACGTCTACGGCGCCCACCTCGACGGTCAGTCGATCACGCTCGGCAGCTCGACCGACGGGACTTTCTGCCTCGTACAGACGGCCGATCCCTTGAACCACATCGCCGAGAGCAACGATTCCAACAACAGGGCCGGAATCCAGGTCACGATCTCGGGTACGACGGTGACGAGCGGCGGCCCATGCTAGGGAGTGCAGACACGGGCGGCACTCCGCTGCTGCACATGCCGCGCCCTTCACGGCCACGATCGTCACCCGACGAGCACACCCGGTGAGCATGGGTGGCTGGGATTCACGGGAGGGAATTGCACAGCGACAAAGGGGGGATTATCGAGCGCTCACAGGAGATGTTTCCAATCGTCTCTATATATCGTTCAGATAACGGGAGGGAAAGAAATGAAGATTCGCCGCTGGATCATCGCGCTGTGCACGGTCGTTCTGGCCGTCGGCTTCACGGGCGGCACGGCCTGGGCCGATCCGCCGAAGGACAGGTGCAACGCCGGGAACGGAAACGGTAGCGAGACGGAGCCGCTCTCCGACTGCGATCCCGGCAACTCGGGCGGCAACAACAACGGCGGGGACTGATACTTCGCGCTGTTTCCGTGCTCTGAACCGCCATGCTAGCCCAGACGGCCCCGCACGGCGGGGCCGTCTGTCATTTCGCGAGCTGGTTTTCAGCCCGGGTTGCCAGGTGCGAGGCGCGACGCACGTGGGATTGGGTGGGCGCGGTCGGCGGTGTCCGGCGACCTCCCGCGGGATGAGCACGGGATGTGACGTTGCCTTGCTGGCGAACGCGGCGAGACGAGCGGCGAGGCGTTCCTTGTTCCGTCATGAACGAAGTCACAGAGGTTGTGCCGCCGTCGCGCAGGCGAAGGACATTGGGATGTTCTCGTAACGGCCACCAGGAATACGATCCGATCAGACTGCCCAGAGGAGGGCTGATGTCGCCGGCGTTGGACGTCGTAGGGCGCGAGTCGGAGATCGATTCGGTTCACGACTTCTTGGAGGCAGTTCCAGGGGGACCGATCGCGTTGCTCATCGAAGGTGACGCCGGGATCGGGAAGACGACGCTCTGGAGGGAGGGCATCGCCGAAGCCGGTGAGCGGGGACTGCAGGTGCTCACGAGCAGGCCGGTCGAGGCCGAGATCGCGCTGCCGTTCGCCGTACTCGGTGATCTCCTCGGAGACGTGCCAGACGCTGCGCTCGGGCGGCTTCCCGACCCCCAACGCGAGGCCCTCGAAGTTGCGCTGCTGCGAGCTGGAACGAAGCGTGGAGGGTTGCAGCGCCGAGCGGTCGCGCTCGGCGTCCTCGGTGCTCTTCGAGTGCTCGCCGAGGACACGCCGCTCGTCTTGGCGATCGACGACACGCAGTGGCTCGACCCACCTTCGGCCGATGCCCTCGCGTTCGCGGCCAGGCGATTGCGCGACGAACCGGTCGGCTTCCTCCTCGCTCGACGCGCGGAGGCAAGCGAAGCATCTCGCGTTGAGCTCGAGACCGCTCTGGACTCTGATCGCTTGACACGGCTCGTCATCGGCCCGCTCGATATCAGGTCACTCGATCGACTTCTGCGGGCGCAGCTCGGCAGGCAGTTTCTCCGCCCCGCGCTCGTCGAGCTGCAGCGGGTGTCGGGAGGCAATCCGTTCTTCGCGCTCGAGCTTGGCAGGGCGCTGCTCACGCGCGACGTCTCACCCGCGCCGGGGGAGCCGCTACCGGTGCCGGCGACTCTCAACGAGCTCGTTCGGGAGCGGCTAGCCGGAATACCTACCGCGGCGAGGGAGGCGGCGCTCGTTGTCTCCGCGCTCTCGCGGCCGACCGTCGAGCTCGTGGCTGCTGCCGCCGGCGGCGGGGGTGGGGCGGCCGCGCTCGAGAAGGCGGTAGCCGCCGGAGTCCTGGAGGTCGCCGACGGCCGCGTTCGGTTCTCACATCCGCTGCTCGCCTCGGTCGTCTACACGCAGACTCCGCCCGCTCGGAGACGCGAAGTGCACGCCCGCCTGGCGAAGATCGTCGACGATCCGGACGAGCAGGCGCTCCATCTCGCTTTCGCTGCGAGCGGTCCCGATGCCCGGGTCGCCGCGACCGTCGAGGATGCTGCCCGACGGGCAAGAGCACGTGGCGCTCCGCAAGCAGCAGCGGAGCTCTGGGACCGGGCACGAATGCTCACGCCGCCCGATGACGCCGACGCTTGGAGGCGGGCCATCGAAGCGGGGGAGTGCCATCTCGAGGCGGGGGACACCGACCGGGCGCGACTTCTTCTCGAAGAAGTGGTGGCGCGCCTTCCTCCGGGTCGCGAGCGCGCCCTCGCGCTCACTCGCCTCGCTTGGGTCAGTGGGTTCGGGCAAGGCTTCCGCGTCTCCGCCGATCTGTTCCGCGATGCTCTCGCAGAGATCGGAGACGATCCTGCGGCGCGCATCGAGATCGAACGGGGACTCGCATGGAGCATCCACGAGACCGGTGACGTCGCGGCGGCCGAGGGTCATGCGCGTGCGGCGCTCGAGCTCGCCGAGCGTCTCGAGGAGCCCGGCGTGCTCGCAGACGCACTGGCGGACATGGCCTTTTTTCAAACCATTCGCGGGCGAGGAATTCCAACTGCGCTCATCGAGCGCGCCCTCGAGCTCGAAGACACGGAAGACGAATGGAGGTCGACCCTCGGACGCACCCGCAGCGCCTGGATTCACGGGATGTTGCTCGAGTGGGCAGGCGATCTCGATGCTGCTCGTTCGACGCTCACTGCGCTTCGCGACACCGTGCTCGCACGCGGCGACGAGCACACCTTGAGCTACGTGGCATCCCACCTCGGTCGGGTCGAGTGCCTGGCCGGAAACTGGGAGCTCGCTTCGCGCTACGCCGCCGAGTGCTTCGAGAACGCCGTGCAGACCGCCCAGGAAGACCAGCGCCCGTTCGCACTGTCGATCAGGGCACTCGTCGATGCGCACCTCGGACGCGTGGCCGAAACGCGTGCCGCGACCGACGAGGGCCTGCCGCTCGCGCTCGCAGTCGGCGTCGTCCCCGCCTACTTCGAGATGCTCGCAATCCGCGGGTTCCTCGAATACTCGCTGGGCGACGCTCGCGAAGCCCATCGGTTTCTCGGACCGCTTCCCCGCGCGGTTGCCGAAGCGGGGTTCGGCGAGCCGGCGCTGTTTCGCTTCCACGGCGACGCGATCGAGACCCTGCTGGCACTTGGTGCGCACGACGCCGCGACGGCGCTCCTCGCCGAGTTGGAGGAACAGGCCCGTGCAACGGGCGGCGTGTGGGCGCTTGTGATCGCGAGCCGCTGCCGCGCGCTGCTCAGCGCCGCGGCCGGTGATGGAGACGCCGCGTACGCAAGCCTCGACCGCGCGCTCGAGCTACACGAACAACTCCAAGAGCCGTTCGAGCGCGGACGCACTCTTCTCGTACGCGGGACGCTGCAACGCCGGAATCGTAAGAAGCGACCAGCGAGAGAATCGCTGACGCAAGCCCTTGCGGTGTTCGACGAGCTCGGCGCGATGCTGTGGTCCGAGAGGGCTCGGGCCGAGTTGAGGCGGATCGGGGGACGGGCACCCGCAACACCCGGCGTGCTCACGCCGACCGAGGAACGAGTCGCTGCCCTCGTCGCTGCCGGAGGCACGTACCGCGAGGTGGCGGACGCCTTGTTCATCAGCCCCAAGACGGTTCAGTGGAACCTCTCGAAGATCTACCGCAAGCTCGGCATTCGCTCACGCGGGGAGCTCGCTGCCAGGCTCGCCCAGCAAGGCGGCAGCCCAGGATCCGCGCCTGACAGCGACGGTCAAAGCCCAGCCGTTCCGCCAGTTCCCGAGTAACTCCTGATCGGCGAAAACCAGCGGATGCGCCGATTTCCGTGTGACGGCTGCGGGAGTACGTTCGGAGTGGCAGCACGGACGAGAAGGAGGAGCGACATGAACGGACAGCGTGCAGTCGGCCTCGTCGCAGGTGCGGTGCTTGCGGCGATGCTCGTCACGACGGCGGCCGTCGCTGCGTCGGAGCCACTGACGCCACAGGCGATCCGGGCGATGGGCGAGCGCTACCAGGCGATGGCCGAGCACTACGGGGCGAGCTCGTCGCTTCCGCCCGAGGCGATTCGGGCGATGGGGGAGCGCTACCAGGCGATGGCGGAGCACTACGGGCGGTCGCCTGACACGGGAACGGCGACTGGTCTGTCCCCGCAGGCAGTCGAGGCGCTTGGGTCTCGCTGGGTGGCGGCCGCCGAGTACTACCGGCAAGCGGAGCTCGAACATGCGCGGCAGGCCGCGGGCGCGTTCGACTGGCTCGACGCCGCGATCGGAGCGCTCGCCGCGACCGGGGCCGTGGCCCTCCTCGGTCTCGGCGCCCTGGGCCTGGGCGTGCGCGCGCACAGGTCGGCACGGCCCGCCGTCTCATAACGACGGCCATGGGGAGGGCGGCGCCACACCGCCCTCCCTGACGTCCGACGGAGGCACTCGATGAGATTCCGGGTTGCCGTGCTCGTCGCGCTCGCAGCGGCTGTCACGTTGACGTCCCTTGCGGCAGCCGGCCCTGGCACAGCCACATAGTCGTGACGTTCAGCGCAAGGGGGTGTTGAACCAGGGAGCGTTGAACCATCCGCGTTCGGTGAGTTCGTCTTCACGCCGCTGCGAAGCCGGGAGTGCTCGAGCGCGACTCGGGCACGATGACGTCCGTTTGGCGGCGCGTCGTCGTCCGCAATGGCACAGGCTCGAGACGTATGACTGCTGTGTCCACGTTGAACGGACGGCGTGGCAGCCTCGTGCTTCGAGAACGGGTCGAGTGGCTCGACGCCGGCGACGGAGTATCACCTGGCCGCGCCATCCGCCAGCTCGCAGGACGCGGGCCGAGTGCCATCGTGTGGCTCGCAGATGTACCCGCAGGTCACCCCGTTCGAGGCTCAGAGGCAGCAGCCCACGCACCGTCGGGCGGTTTGGACACCCGGAGGATTAGCGGCGGCGAGCGGGGACACGCTGATGCCGGCGACGAGTCGCAACGTCCACCGTGGCTAGGTTCCTGGCTAGGGTTGGCTGTCAGTTGGTGACAGTTCCTGTCACCTAGCCGCTGCCAGAATCAGCTTTCAAGCGACGATCTGTCGCCTCCAGTCACTTGCGGTCAGCTCGCGCATCGTCCTTGCCATGCAGAAGGTCGAGGGTTCGAGTCCCTTCATCCGCTTCCGTTCCAAGCCGTTCTGAGGCACTGCCATTCGGGCGTGCCCGGGACGTGCCCCAACAAAGCTGAGAGGCATAGGTGGAAACGACTGTCTTCACCATCGATTTCGAACTCGTCGTCAACCAGCCAGGTCTCGACCTCCGGAACCTCATCAACGTCGCCGGACACCCGTCAAAGCTCGTCAGCAATGCCGACGGGGTGACGTTCCGAGGTTGCGCTGCCGTTGAAGCTTCGAAGTCGGCAGAAGCCCAGCACGCGTTGAGGGACAGGTTCGAGGCAGGCGCGGCTGCCGCTGGAGTCAAGGTTGTATCGCTCCAAACCGGTGGTGTCCGAGCCACCACTTTCAACCGCTGAGTACCCCTGCATCCAGGCGCGAGAGGATCGGGTGGTGCGCCGTGTCGATGAGCGTGCCGTAGTGGGCCTCGATCATCTCGCCGAGGTGCCCATATCCGGGCGAGCTCGAACATCGTGATTCCCTCGGCGAGCGCGTTCGAGGCGAAGGCGGCAATCGATCACTGTGATCGCCGTATCCCTCGCAGCGTGCCCTTCCTAGGCGAGCCCCTCAGGCACGCGCCACTCGTCCTACTTTCCGAACAACGCGCGCCAGAGCTCCTGCGACTGCCGGGGACGGAGCTCTTCTAACCGCCGGTCATGCGGCGCAGGCGTCGCTGCTGCTCGAGGAGCTCGGTTCGAAGCCGGTACAGAGATGCCGGACAGTTACGGCTGAGCGCCTCGGCGATCGCCTCGTAGTCAGTGCCCGTCAGAGGTGCTTCGACCGTGACCTGCAGCTTGATCGCGTCCCTGATCTTGCCAGCGGTCTCCGGATAGCCCTCACCTTCGAGAATCTCCGAGAGCAGACGAGCAACGGGCGCTCCCAGTCGTACGCCGGCGATCCGCATCGTCCCGACGCTACCGGACTGGACGAGCCCTTCGCGCTTGCGCCACACATGCTCCTCAGCTCGGCTTCGCGGAGGCTGGCGGCGACGCGGAGGACGGCCCTGTCGGCGACCGGGATCCCTGCGAGCCACAGGACGATGACCGTACACATGCTCGTGACCGTCGAAACGTGCCTTCGGTCAGCGTCGGCCACCGGACAGGGAAACGCATGCGTCTCTGGAACCAACGGGAGATGCTCACGGTCTTCGTGTTCGACGAGGGCGAGTCCAGGCGGGAGGAGGACTTGCGACCGACGCTCGACCGGCTCGGGGAGAAGGCGCTGCTCTGGCTGGCACTCCGCGATCCGACCGAGGAAGAGGTCGCGGCTGTGCAGGAGGCGCTGGAGCTCAGCGACGAGCAGGCACGAAGACTGCTCGAGCAGCCGCCCCGCGCTTCCTTGGTGGACGCGGGCGAGCATTTGCATGTGACGCTGTATGTGGCGAGCGGCGAGGGGGGCGAACCCGTCCTTCGTCCCGTCGAATGCGTGCTCGGACACAACTGGGTCGTGACAGCTCACGAGGCCGAGATCGAGGTGCTCGAGGAGTTCCGCGAACGCGCCGAAGGAGGAGGTCAGATCGGAGAGCTGGACTCCCCGTCATTTGTTGCAGCGGTTGCCGATTGGGTCGTGGCCAGCTACTTCCGCGCCTTCGAGGAGATCGAGAGCGAACTGGAGGAGCTCGACGCGAACATCATGGCCGACATCCCCAAGAACGTGGCCGACGAGCTGGCACGGCTGGTGGAACTGCGCCGCTCGATCGGGACGCTGCGACGTGCGCTCGCCCCGCACCGTGAGGTGATCGCCGCTCTCGCCCATCCCGAGCTCGATCTGCTGTCGACCGAGACCTCGGCGGAGCGGTTCACGGCCCTCGAGAGTCGGGTGACACAGGCGGTCGAGGCGTCACGGGAGGCGAAGGAGTCGACGCGTGGCACATTCGACCTCCTCGTCGCCCGAATCGGGCAGCGGACGAACGACATCATGAAGTTGTTCACGCTGGTCACGGTGATTCTCCTGCCGGCGACCGTGCTCGCAGGCGTGATGGGGATGAACTTCCAGGTCGGCCTCTTCGACATGGTCTGGATGTTCTGGGCGGTGATCGCCGCGATGCTCGGAATCGCGGTGCTCGTGCTCTCGATCGCCCGCAACCGAGGCTGGATCTAGCCGCCGGTCGACGAAGCGAGGCCGCCCAATGCGTCCACGCTAAGCAGCCTTGGCGGCCACCGATGGCCGCCCCCTCGGTCGGGGGCGAGCCGGCTCGGTTTCCGGCGCCGCCCGATTTTCTCCGATCGGAGAGACCGAGCGTCGAGATGTCCGTTACGGCCGTGCACGCTCGTGCCCCAAATATGCCCCACAGAAGGTCGAGGGTTCGAGTCCCTTCATTCGCTTCGCGCGAAGGCCCCCCTAATTCGGAGGTTATGTCGTCTCAGGAGAGCACGCGCCGAACAGCGTGGCAACAAAGTGGCAACGCTCGCGCGCTTCGGCGTCTGCTCGCCGACGGGAACCTCGTCGCAGTGACTGGGCGTCCTTCGAGCCGATCACGCGGGCGGGCGCGTGCTCAAGGCTCCGCTTCGAGCTTCTTTCGGGCCTCGAGGTTGGCTTTGTGCTCCTGCTCGGTGACTTCGGGCCAGCTGATGTCGAGGGCCTGGATCGTGTCGACGAGGACCGTGACGATGAGGGCCTGGGTGAGCCACTTGTGGTCGGCGGGAATGACGTGCCAGGGTGCCCATGGGGTCGAGGTGGCCGTGAGCGCGGACTCGAACGCGGCCGTGTAGTCGTCCCAGCGTGCCCTCTCGTCGACGTCGGCTGCGTTGAACTTCCATTCCCTGCCGGGGGTGTCGAGCCGGGCGAGGAAGCGTTTCTTCTGCTCCTCCTTGGACAGGTGGAGGAAGAACTTCACGATCTTCGTCCCGTTCCGGTCGAGGTGGCGCTCGAAGGCATTGATGTCCTCGTAGCGCTCCTTCCACACGCCCGGCCCGGGCGTCCCGTGCGGGAGCCGTTGCCGCTCGAGCCATTCCGGGTGCACCCGGAGAGCGATGACTTCCTCGTAGTGCGAGCGGTTGAAGATGCCGATGCGCCCACGTTCGGGCAGGGCCTTCGAGATTCGCCAGAGGAAGTCGTGGTCGAGCTCCTCGGGGGAGGGTGACCGGAATCCGACGACCTGGACGCCCTGTGGGTTGACGCCGGTCATGACGTGCTCGATTGCGCTGTCCTTGCCGGCCGCGTCCATCGCCTGGAGAACGACGAGGAGTGCGTACCGGTCGCTCGCCCAGAGGAGCTCCTGGGCGTCAGAGAGCTCCTCGATCCCCCTCGCGAGAACCGCGCGCGCCTCGGTCTGGAGCTCCTCCTTGGACAACCGCTCGTAGCCTGGGACGGCGGCCCAGGCCGGGTCGCGCTCGGCGAGGGCTGCGTCCGTGCCGGGCTCGACGACGAGGTGATCGAGTATCTGCCTTCTGGTAGCGATTGGTGCCTCCTACGTCTCGGCGGGCACCAGCGCCGGTTGACGCTGTCCGGTGTGGCGATCGGCAAGCTTGCCCAGTTCCGCCGCGGCGACGAAGACGATCGGCCCCAGCAGGCAAATCCCCCACTGCGCGCTTGTCAGCGAGACGGTGTCGAAGATCCGCTGCAGCGGCTGAAGCTCCGTGACGAGGAACGTGAGCGCGAGCGCGGCGCCGATCAGCTGGACAAACCGGCGGTTCGCGATCGTGTAGTGACTGAAGATCGTTCCGGTCGGTTCGCGAGCCTCGAGCGCCGCGACGATATGCATCAGCGAGAGCGTCGTCAGGCCCATCGTCGTGGCCACGGCGAGGTCGTAGCGCTCCTCGCCCCAGGCGACCACGCCCAGAGCAAGCACGGCCATGATCAGGCTCGCAACGGCGAGGCGAACGCCGAGCGGACGATGGACGATCGGCGCGCTTGCGTCGCGGGGCTTGCGCCGCATCAGCCCCGGGACCGGCGCGTCGAAGCCAAGCCCAATCGCGAGCAGCACATCGACGGCGAAGTTGATCCAGAGGATCTGCAAGGGGGTGAGGGGCGCGCCTCCGGCGATGTCGAAGATCCCGGCGCCGACGAAGGTGAGAATGAAGCCGCCCAGCATCACGAGCTGGACGCGCACGTACTTCATCAGGTTGTCGTAGATCCCGCGGCCGCCCTCGACTGCCTCGACGATGGTGGCGAAGTTGTCGTCGGTGAGGATCATGTCGGCGGCTTCCTTCGTCACCTCGGTGCCGGTGATGCCCATCGCAACGCCGATGTCGGCCCGCTTGAGCGCAGGCGCGTCGTTGACCCCATCGCCGGTCATCGCGACCACATTGCCCCTGCGCTTCAGCCTGTCGACGAGGCGTACCTTGTCCTCGGGGGCAACGCGTGCCACGACCCCGATGCTGTCGAGCTGCTCGTCGAGCTCGGCGTCGGAAAGTGCGGCGAACTCGGTACCGGTGAGTGCGCGGCCCTCGATTCCCAGCTGGGCGGCGATCGCGGCGGCGGTCGTGGCGTGATCGCCGGTGATCATTCGGGCGCGGATCCCGGCCTCCTTGCAGCGGGCGATCGCGTCCTTCGCCTCCTTGCGTGGAGGATCGACGATGGCGACGAGCGCCAGCAACGTCAGCCCTTGAACCTCCTCGAGCAGCGGCGCTGCAGGGTCGAACGCCGCCGCGTCGATGTCGCGCGAGGCGACGGCGAGGACGCGCAGCCCTTCGGCCGCGAGGCGGTCGTTCTCGGCGAGGACGCGGTCGCGCCCGCTGTCCGCGGGAACGGTCGAGCCGTCCACGTCGCGGATCTGCGACGAGCGCGCGAGCAAGACATCGGGCGCGCCCTTGACGAAGCAGCGCACGACCTTCCTGCCCTCGTCCTCCATCTCGTGGAAGGTCGCCATCAACTTGTAGTCGGAGTCGAACGGCACCTCGCCCACGCGCGGATAGAGGCGCCGCGTCTCGTCGACGTCGATCCCACCCTTCGCCGCCAGCACGACGAGCGCCGCCTCGGTGGGGTCGCCGACGATCTCGCCCTCCCGAACCGCAGCGTCGTTCGCAAGCGCCATCGGCAAGAGGAACGGCTCGAGCGGAGTGTCCGTCTCGCCCGCGACACGAAGGATCTTGCCCTCGGTCGAGTAGCCCTCGCCCTCGACCGAGAAGCGCCGGCCGGCGACGACGAGCTGTCGTGCCGTCATCTGGTTGAGCGTCAGCGTCCCGGTCTTGTCCGAGCAGATCGCCGACGTCGCACCGAGCGTCTCCACCGACCGCAGCCGCTTCACGATCGCACCCTTGGCCGCGAGCGCCTGCGTTCCCAGCGAGAGCACGGTCGTGACGACCGCCGGGAGCCCGGTCGGGATCGCCGCCACCGCGAGGCTGATTCCAATGATGAAGAGCTCGTCGAAGTCGTCCCCGCGAATCAGCCCGAGTACGACGACGAGCGCCAGCGCGGCCCCCGCCATGATCGTGAGCAGGACCGTCAGCTGGTCGAGCTGGCGCGTGAGCGGCGTCTTCTCCTGCTCGACCTGGCCCAGCATCCCCGAGATCCGACCCACCTCGGTCGCCATCCCCGTCGTCGTGACCACCATCTCGCCCCGACCCCGCGTCACGGTCGAGTTCATGTAGGCCATGTCGAAACGGTCCCCGAGGGGCACCTCGCCACCGGCCACCGGCTCGACCGCCTTCAGGACCGGAGTGCTCTCGCCCGTCAGCGCCGCCTCCTCGATCTCCAGCGTCGCGGCCACCAGCAGACGACCGTCCGCCGGGATCTTGTCGCCCGCCTCGAAGACGACGACGTCGCCCGGCACGAGATCCTCCGCCGCAACGTCCACAAGCTGGCCGTCACGCCGCGCATGAGCCCGGATGATGAGCATCTTCTGGAGCGCAGCGACACTCTCGGCCGCCTTGCCCTCCTGGTTCAGGCCCAGCACCGCATTCAGCACGGTCAGGCCGAGGATCACGAGGCCGGTGGAGAACTCCTGCAGGGCAACGATGCTGACGACCGCGGCCCCAAGCAGGACGAGCTGCATCAGGTCGCGGTACTGACGCAGGAACGCCTGCCACCCAGGCTCCTTCTTCGCCTCCGCGAGCTTGTTCGGGCCTACCCGCTCACGGCGCAGCCCGACCTCAACCGACTCGAGCCCATGCCGCGGGTCGACGCCGAGCTGCTCGCACGCCTCCTCCGCCGTCAGACCGTGCCATACCGTCGGCTCGCGTGGGACGTCCAGCCTCGCCGTCTCGGCCATCCCGACGCTCACGAGAGCTCAGACCTGCGGAGGGACGACACCTGACGAGAGCGCATCACCTAGCACGCCTCGAGTTGAGCTGGCACCTGAACACGAACCACGGACTGCCTCCTCGCTGTCGGAGAGGATCATTATGCGGCGACGCGTGGAGATGCGGCGACAGCGTCAGCTTGGTTCCGACCACCGCCAATCAAGATCGAGCAGTCGGATCAGTCCGCAGGGGAAGCTGACGTTCGGCCGCGACCACAGACCGAGCGCCTCGACCGTCGAGCAGACGAGCGCCGGATCCTCGTCCTCTACGGCAATCGTGCGGGTCGTCCGTGGTCCCGAGCGAACCTGGGTCGCCTCCGCCCGGCAGCCGTCGAGCACGTGGTGGACTCGGTGCTTCCGCACAGGCGCCGAGAGGAGGTCGCCGTGCGGCGCGACGACTTCGTCGATCAGCTGGTCGAGCGCGTACGCCTCGAGGTCGAGCGAGGGCACGCTTACGTCCAGCGCTGTGAGGAGCGCCGCGACGTCGGTCGCGGCAATCGGAAACTCGGCCTTCGCGACGGGTTTCCATTGCTCCAGCCCGTCCTCGCTCCTCCGCTCGAGGCGCTTGACGTCAAGCGTCCCGCCCCGGACCTTGATGCTTCCCTCGACCCGGCACGAGAGGATGTACAACTCCTCGCTGTCGTCCACTCTCGTGGGCGGGAGCGCGGCCAGGCGCGCTTCGGCGTCGCCGAACGAGTCACCGAACGTCCGCCACTCCCAGCGGGGGACGATCATCGGGGCAAGCGTCGTGCAGCGGGGGTTCCTGGGAGAGAGCCGACATCCACAACATAAACAATAAAACGCGCTTCCCGAGAGATCACCGAGCCTGATCAGGATGAACGCCGCGGACACGAGCGCCTCGATCGCCACGGCCGACTGGACACCGCTCACCGTCGTGTCGAGGTCGTGAACCACAGCCGAGATGGAGACGTTCATGAACGACGTGTCGATCACGAACACGAACATCGCCGCCGCCAAAAGGATTCCCTGACGAGGAATGCCCCCCGAGTCTTCAGTGGGATCCACGCTCACCGCCCGACATGCGGCACGGCGCTGCGATGACATCGACCAGGCAACGATCGACATTCATGGCTGATCGGGGCGATCGGACAATTTCGCGTCGGTCTGTGCCTCCCACGGCCAGGAAGGTAACGAAACGGCGCACCAGTGCCAGCCAGTCGGATGTCAGATCGTGGCGGCGGCTTTGGCTGGACCTTCGGCGGGCTCGGACGAGTGTTCCGCGCTCTGGGTTGCTTGCCGCCGGCGTCCAGGGCTGCGAGGCTCCCCTGGTATTCGTGCCCCGAGAGCGAGGAGGCTTCCATGGGACTCTTGCGCCGTCGCGGTGGAGATGATGGGACGAAGTACCGGATGCGCGAGAAGATGTTCGCGGTCGGGGACGACTTCTGGATCGAGAACGGGGAGGGGGAGCGGGCCTTCAAGGTCGATGGGAAAGCGCTGCGTATTCGTGACACGCTCGTGCTGGAAGACGCCTCCTCGGGCGCCGAGCTGTACAAGATCCAGGAGAAGAAGCTCACGATCCGCGACAAGATGGAGATCGAGCGCGGAGGGACGACGGTCGCGACAATCAAGAAGGCGCTGATCACCCCGCTCCGAGATCGCTTCTCGATCGAAGTCGAAGGCGGCGAGGACATGGAAGCGAAGGGCAACATCGTCGACCACGAGTACAAGATCGAACGAGGCGGCGACAAGGTCGCCGAGGTGTCCAAGCGCTGGTTCCGGATCCGCGACACCTACGGCATCGAGATCGCCCCGGACCAGGACGACGCGCTCATCCTCGCCGTCAGCGTTTGCATCGACCAGATGGCCCGCGGCTGACTTTCCTGGACGGCGCGGACTCTCGGGAGTCTCAGCGGGCTGCCGAGTGTCGTCGGGCTCTGACACAAGGATGGCGGTCGTCGGTGCCCTCCACGACAACGGAGAATTGACTCAATCGTGTCATACCCGGCTCCGCCGCCCACACCTACCGTGGCCCATGTGAGTCCGGCCGCCGTAGTACCCCGCGGCATCAAGGTGATGCCGTTGCGGGGATACGGGGGGTAATGGCGGCACCCCTGCGCAGGCGGGGCCTGCGCGGGCTCGCACAATGCGCGAGAGACTCGACCTCCCCCGGCGAGTCTCTCGCGCCACTGCGTCCGCTGACGCTGAGCGCGAAGAGACCCGGCAGTCCTGGAAGTGGCTCCAGGGTGCGACGGCCGCGCCGCGAGGTGGCTCGGGCGCGGCCGTGCGCACGTGAACGGGTGTTAGCCCTCGAAGGGGACCGCGACGAGCCGTCGTGTGGAGACGCCGGCGAGGGGGTCCTCGCCCGGCTTCGTCGAGCGGATGAAGAGCGTCAGCTGCTGCTGGTGGTCGCTGGCGGGGAAGTTGGCGTCGCGGCGGAAGACGAGGGTGGCGGTGCCGTCGTCCCCGGTGAGCTCTTCGTCGGGGATCGTGAACTGGTTGTAGGGCACGGCGGTCACGTAGACGCTCGCGCCCTTGATGTCGATGCCGCTACAGGTGCTCCCGACGCGTACCTTCAGCGTGAAGGTCTGCGTCCCCTCGTTGATCGGCCCGGACAGCACGTCGAACGCCTCGATCTGGGTTCGCGCGGGCGGTGCGAGGTCGGCGATCGGGGCGACCTTCAGGCTCTTGTTGGTCGGACAGCCGTTCGGTCCGGGTGCCGCCGTCGCGGCCATCCCCACCGCGGCCACGACCGCCAGCGTCAATGCGGCGACGGCGCCGATCACGAGACGTCGTGCGATCCCGGCGTGCCGCAACCGTGGATGCAAAGGAAACCGTTCCATGGTGCCCTCCTCAGTTGTTGGCCATTGCGTTCGCCGCCGTGTCGTCTTCGTCGCTCGGCAAGCAACGCCTTCCCGAACGGAATGAGCGACTCGTCGCCGCTCGGAGTCGCCAAGCCACCGGACGTGTGAGACGTCACCCTCCGCGCGGACGGCGCGCCAGCTCCACGCCGCGGACAACGGCGACGCAACCGAGAGCGACGCTCGCCGCGACGACCAGGAGCAGCCCGTAGCTCGCGGACGCACCGAGAACGTCTCGGCTCTCGACCCAGTTGTCGACAGCCGTCCAGCCCATCACGACCGAGCAGCCGAGGATGCCGACCACTCCGACCCATGAGCCTCGAGCCATCGAGCGTGTCCAGCCGAGAGCGAAGGCCGCGACGATCAGGACGAGCCACCCGTTGTTCGGGCCCTGCGTTCCGTTGAGGCTGACCGGCCCGTTGTCGGTCCACGTCGAGAAGACGCCGACCGCCGCGACGGCGATCGCCACCCAGACGACATGTCGCATGACGGAGAGCCTTGCGGTCCTACGTGTAGCTTCCTCCGACAATGAGCGGCGAAGCTAGCACGACGGGCTCGCGCAGACGCGCGCGCAGGTCTCTCGGAATCGCGTCCCTGCTGGCGGCGGCCCTGTTCGTCGTCGTCTACCGCCAGGTGCTGGGGATCACGCAGCGTCAGAGCTGGCCGCCGCCACCCGAGGCCGTGACACCCGCAGAAGCGGAGGCGGCGGTTGAAGCGTTCGTTGCTCGTGGTGGGACGCGCCCTCACGACGCGGCGCTCGACTTCGCCTGGTCGACGGCGGCCACCATCGAGCCCTGGGTCGAAGGCGCGAACTTCTTCCCCCGCATCTTCGCGGACGTGGAGGCCGCGCGCTCGTCGGTGCACATCCTCATGTTCGGCTGGCGTGAAGGCGAGGTCGGGATGCGGATGGCCGACCTGCTCGAGCAGAAGCTGGCGGCGGGAGTGGAGGTGCGAATCATCGTCGACGGCTTCGGCTCCAGGCCCTACGAGCAGGCGCGAGCGATGTTCACGCGGCTCGCCGAGGCGGGCGCCCAGATCGTCGTCAACGACGTCTTCCCGCTGGATCGAGACGGTCTCTTCCCCGACGACCAGCATCTCGACTGGCGCCAGGACGAGGTCGGTCGCGCCGACCACCGCAAGCTCTACGTGATCGACGGGGTCACGACCTGGACCGGCGGTGCGGGCATCGAGGATCACTTCGAGAACGGCGGCTTCCACGACGTGATGGTGCGCGTCACGGGCGACGTGGTGCGACAGGCGCAGGCTGCGTTCCTCACGAGCTTCCGCGGACACGGCGGCGCGCTGCCGGCCGAGCTGTCGCGCTACTTCCCCGAACCGGCCGAGGCCGGCGCGACGCCGGTCGCGCTCGCCCAGGTGATCCCGGGCGGCTTCGTCGCCGCCTCTCAGGCGATCCGTGAGCAGATCGACGGTGCTCGCGAGCGTCTCGACGTCATGAACCCGTACATCACGGACAGGGACATGATCGAGCGGATCCTCGCGGCTGCGCGACGCGGGGTGAAGGTGCGGATCGTCGTCTCCGAGACGTCGAACAACAAGCAGGCGACGGCTGCGCTCAAGCACCGATACGCCGACCTGCTCGCTGCGGGCGCCGAGGTGTGGGAGCTGCCGGGCACGGTCGTCCACGCCAAGGTCGTGATCGCCGACGACGTTGTCAGCTTCGGCACGGTCAACCTCGACTCCTGGGCCCTCTACCGCAACTCGGAGATCATGATCGTCGCCCGGAGCCCCGAGGCCGCGGCGCTGCTGGAGGAGCGGCTCTTCGAGCCCGACATCGCGCGCTCGAAGCCCGGCGAGCCGCCCTCCGGAGCCCGTGAAGGCCTCGAGAGCTGGGTCTGGGACAAGCTCACGTACTTTCTCTGAGGCTGCGCTACGCGAAGTACTCCCTGGCGGACTGGGGGCCGTAGAGCAGCCAGATGACCGCGGCAGCCATCACTGCGGTGAAGAGGGAGGGGAGAATCGCACTCGTCGGCCCGACGAACACGTAGACGAGCGCCATGACGCCACCGGCGACCGCGAGTGCCCCCAGCACGATGCGCGCGACGCGGTTGCCGCGGAGGAGCGCAAACGACGCGAGACCGAACAACGCCGCCAGCACCAGGGCGCCGATACCCCAGGGGTCGCTGACGTCGTCCCAGCTCAGGATCCCGATGAGGCCCATGAACCCGAGGAACGCCGCCTTGGCGAACCCGAAGAACGAGGCGATCATGACGACGAACGGCAGCTCCCGACGCGTTCCCTCCACGTGTCCTCCTATCTCACCTGCTCGTTGGCGTCCGATCTTACGGACGATCCCGGCCACCGCCTGTCGCGCGCCGAGGCGTGCCGTGCTCGCGGGCGCTCGTTCCGTTCGCGTACACAGGGTGAGCGCCGGCCGGACGGCGACGGAGCTCCCGTCATTTCACGCTCGAGCCGTGGTAGGTTCGTGCGCGAAAACGACTAGGGGGCTTTGATGCTCGCAGCGGACTACCCGTTTCTCGACCTCATGTGGACGATGGTCGTGTTCTTCCTCTGGATCCTGTGGTTCTGGCTGCTGTTCACGATCTTCGCGGACATCTTCCGTCGGCGCGATATCGGTGGAGGAGCGAAGACGCTGTGGATCATCTTCGCGATCCTGTTGCCCTTCCTGGGCGTCTTCGTCTACCTGATCACGCAGAACGTGGGGATGACGGAGCGCAACCTCGAGCGTGCGCGAGCGCAGCGCGACCAGTTCGACGCGTACGTGCGCGAGACGGCCGGCGAGCGGTGGGGCAGCCGCGGAGATCGACAAGGCCAAGCAGCTCCTCGACAGCGGCGCGATCACGCAGGCCGAGTTCGAGGCGATCAAGCAAAAGGCACTGGCGTAGAGCGGCAGAGGCCAAGGAGGAAGCTATGGAAGAGATCGGACCTGTCGACTATGCGATCGTCGCCTTCCCGGGGAACCGGTTTCGCGGAGAGATCGCGCCGGCTCTAGCCGACCTGGTGGACTCGAACACGATTCGCCTGATCGACGTGGCGTTCGTGGGGAAGAGCGAGAGCGGCGAGGTCGTCGGCTTCGAGCTCACGGAGCTCGATCCCGACGTCCAGGAGGCCCTCGACCGTCTCGGGATCGAGGTGCAGGGACTCCTGAACGAGGACGACATCGCAGACGCGGCGGAGGGGCTCGAGCCCAATTCGTCGGCCGCGTTGCTCGTGTGGGAGAACGTCTGGGCACGTCGCACGACGCAGGCCATGAGGGACGCCGGTGGCGTCCTGCTTGCGTTCGAGCGGCTGCCCCACGAGGTCGTGCAAGCGGCGCGCGAGTGGGCGCTCGAGGAAGCTTCGAAGGCTTAGGAGGGAGCGGAATGTTCAGACGCAGAGGACCAGGACTCGTTCGCGCTGCGGCGACGACTGCAGTGATCGCCGGCACGGCGGGTGCGGTGCGCCACCGCCAGGACCAGCGGTATGCGAACAAGGAGCAGGCTGCCTACGACGAGCAGCAGGCCGCCTACGACCAGGGGGTCGCCGCCGCGCAGCAAGCCCCGGCGCCAGCGCAGCCGGCGGAGCCGGACTACGTCGCCGAGCTCGAGAAGCTCGCCCAGCTCAAGGGCCAGGGGCTCATCTCGGACGAGGACTACGAGGCCAAGAAGAAGCAGATCCTCGGGATCTAGCGGGCACGAAAGAGGCGACGCGAATGGCAGTCGAGACAACGGTGCTGGCAGGCCTCGAGCCCCGCTCGTTCTGGGCCCATTTCGAGACGCTGACGAGGATCCCGCGTCCGTCGCGTCAGGAGGAGCCGGTGATCGAGCACGTCCGCGCCTGGGCGGCCGAGCACGGATTCGAGCTCCAGCAGGACACCGGGCGGAACCTCGTGATTCGCGTGCCCGCGAGCGAGGGCCGGGAGCGGGCGCCGACGCTCATCCTCCAGGGGCACCTCGACATGGTGTGCGAGCGTGACCCGTCGAGCCCGAACGACCCGGCCGAGGGTCGGATCGCGCTCGTCCGCGACGGCGACTGGCTGAAGGCCGACGGGACGACGCTCGGCGCCGACGACGGCGTCGCGATCGCGGCGATGATGGCGCTCGCCGAGGACACGTCGCTGGCGCACGGCCCGCTCGAGTTGCTCATGACCGTTGCCGAGGAGGTGGGGCTCGAAGGCGCGAACGCCCTCGACGGGTCGATGCTCACCGGGTCGATCCTCCTCAACCTCGACAGCGAGGAAGACGGTCGCCTGACGGTCGGCTGCGCCGGGAGCACGGATACGTGGATCCACATCGAGGCGCCCCGGGAGCCGGCCGCCGACGGCGCGGCGACCCTCGCCGTCACGGTCAGCGGAGGGTCGGGCGGTCACTCGGGCTCGGGGATCGCGCTCGGCCGGTCGAACGCGATCAAGGTCCTCGGTCGCGCGCTCCGCGAGGCGCATTCCACGGTCCCGTTCCGACTCGTCTCGCTCGACGGCGGGAAGAGCCGCAACGCGATACCGCGCGACGCGGCCGCCCTCGTCTCGGTCACCGCCGACCGCGAAGAGGCGCTCGGCGCCGCGATCGGCAAGGCGAACGAGACGATCCGCGACGCTTTCGCGAAGACGGACGCCGGTGTCACCGTCACGGTCGCGCCTGCCGAGGCCTCGGTGGACCCGTGGAGCGACGAGAGCACCGAGAAGCTTCTCGACGCGATCGCCCTCGTCCCGACTGGGCCGCTGGCGATGAGCCCGGACTTCGACGACCTCGTCGAGACGTCGACGTCGCTCGGCGAGGCGATCACGGAGGGCGACCGGCTCACGCTGCACAGCCTGTCCCGCTCGTCCAACGACTCCGCGATGCCCGACGTGATCGCCACGCTCGACGCGGCAGGCCGGCTGGCGGGCGGCACGCTCGAGGAGAAGTTCAACTACGGCGGGTGGCGGCCCGACCTCGAATCGCCCGCGCTCGCTGCCGCCAAGGCCGCCTACGAGCGCCTGTTCGGCGAGCCCCCGATCGTCACGGCGGTGCACGCCGGGCTCGAGACCGCGGTGATCGGCGGCAAGGTCGACCATCCGCTGGACATGCTGTCGTTCGGGCCGCAGATCGAGTTCCCGCACTCGCCGGACGAGCGGGCGAGCATTCCGACCGTCGAGCGGTTCTGGCGGCTGCTGGTGGGATTCGTGGACGAGCTGTCGAAACCGGGAGGGTAGTCATGACGGATCGAGGGCCACTCTTCTGGATCGCCGTCGTCGCGGCCGGCCTCGTCGCGGTTCATCGGCATCGCGGCGCTGCTCGGAGACGACGACAGCGACGAGACCGTCGCGGCCGGCGAGTGGTCCCAGACCGTGTGCGGCACCGTGGCCGTCTGGCGCGGTGAGCTCGAGTCGATCGTCGAGGACATCCGCACGCCGACGTCTGCCGGCTCGGGCTCGGAGGAGCCGCAGTCGGAGACGCCTCAGGGACGCACGGGGTTCATCCGACAGGGGCTCGAGCGGGCCATCCAGGCCACCGAGACGATGGTCGAAGGCGTGGAGAACGCCGGGACGCCCGACACCGAGCAGGGAGAGGACGTCGCCGAGCTCGTGTCCAGCTGGGCGGACTCGGCCGTCGACGAGCTCGAGGAGGCCGAAGACTCGCTCGACGAGGAGGCCGACTCCCTGGAGGACTCGATCGAGCAGCTCACGGGAGCAGTGGGCGCGGTCGGGTCGGTGCTCGCCTCCGGCACACAGACCGTCGCCGACATCGCGCGAGCCGATCCGGAGCTCACGGCCGCGCTGCGCGACACGAGTACCTGCCAGGAACTCAGGGAGGAGGCGAGCTAGATGAGCACCACCGACTGGATCCTCGTCGCGGTTCAGGGCCTCGTCGTCATCGCCTTCATCGCGCTCGGCGTCCGCTCCGGCGGCATCGGGCTCGGCATGTGGGGCGGCGTCGGCACGCTCGTCCTCGTCTTCCTCTTCGGGCTCGACCCGGGCGAGCCGCCGATCAGCGCGATCCTCATCATCATCGCCGTCATCTCGGCGGCGGCGGCGATGCAGGCGGCCGGCGGCGTCGACTACATGGTGAAGATCGCGAGCACGGCCTTGCGCGCCAGGCCGAAGCTGCTCAACTTCGTCGCGCCGTACGTCTCGTATCTCCTCACGATCCTCACCGGCACCGGCAACACCTTCTTCTCGATCATCCCGGTGATCAACGAGGTCGCGTACGCGAACAAGATCCGTCCCGAGCGCGCGCTGGCGGGCTCGACGGTCGCCTCGGCCGCCGGGATCACGTCGAGCCCGGTGGCTGCGGCGATGGCGACGCTGCTGCCCCTCGTCGAGATCTTCAACTACGACCTCATCGACGTGATGCTCATCACGATTCCGGCGAGCCTCGTCGGCATCCTGGCCATGTCGGTCGTCATGAGCACCCACGGCAAGGACCTCGACGACGATGTCGAGTTCCAGCGCCGTCTGGCTGCCGGTGAGATCAAGCCGCCCGCGCCCCCGGCCGACATCGTCCTGCTGCCCTATGCGAAGCGGAGCGTCGCGATCTTCCTGACGGGCGTGCTCGCGATCTGCGTGTTCGGCTTCGTCGAGAGCATCCGGCCGACCGTCGCCGCCGAGGGCGGCGGCGTCGAGCCGATGTCCGTCACGCCGCTGATCCAGATGATCATGCTCACGGCCGCGGCCCTCATCCTCGTGCTGGCGCACGTGAAGGCCGGCGACGTCCCCGGCACTCCGATCTTCAAGTCGGGGATGGTCGCGATGATCGCGCTGTTCGGGATCGCGTGGATGGCGGACACCTTCATCGCCAACAACGAGGACGCGATCGTCGAGGCGCTCGGCGGCCTGGCCGAGAAGTGGCCGTTCATGATCGCGGTCGCGATCTTCCTGGTCGCCGGGCTCACGACGAGCCAGTCGGCCGCGACGCGGACGATGATCCCGCTCGGGCTGGCGCTCGGGATCGGCGCCGGCTACATGATCGCGATGTGGACGGCCGTGATGGGGGTGCTGTTCCTCCCTGCCAACGGCACGCAGATCGCCGCCGCCGAGTCCGACGAGACGGGGACGACGACGCTCGGCAAGCGGGTCGTCGACCACTCGTTCCAGCTTCCGCTGCAGGTCTGCTGGATCGTGACGGCGCTCGTCGGAGTGCTGATCGTCTGGCTCTTCTTCGGCGACCAGACGCCGGCACCGCCGGCACCGGCGACACCGACGCCGTGAGATGAGCGTCCGCGGGGCCGCCTTCCTCGGCATCGGGGCGATGGTCGGCGCGGGCATCTTCGCGCTGCTCGGCCAGGCTGCCGTCGTCGCAGGCTCGGCGGTCTGGCTGTCGTTCCTCCTCGCCGGGATCGTCGCTTCCCTGCTCGGCTACACGGTGGTCAAGCTCGGCGTTCGCTACCCGTCTTCGGGCGGCCTCTTCGCGTACCTGATGCAGGGCTTCGGGAACGGGCGGCTCGTCGGCATCGCGGCCTGGCTCGGCTACTTCGCCGCCATCGTGATCGTCTGCTCGATGGTCGCCGTCGCGTTCGGGAGCTACGCGACGTCGCTCTTCGTCGGGGACGACGCCGGCGGCGCCTGGGACAACGTCTTCACGTCCCTGATCGTCGTCGCGATGGCCGCGCTCAGCATCGTGGGCTCGAAGGTCGTCGACCGAGCCCAGTCGATGATCGTGATCGCGCTCCTCGCCGTCTTCGCCGTCTTCATCGCCGTGACCATCGTCGACATCGACTTCGACCTGCTGGCGTTCAGCACGTACCCGTCCGCCTCGGACATTGTCGCCAGCGTGGCGCTGACTTTCTTCGCCTACCTGGGCTTCAGCGTGATCACCTTCGCCGCCGGCGATCTGCGCGATCCGACGCGAGAGCTGCCGCTTGCCATGTACGCGGCGCTGGGTGTCACGACCGTCCTCTACATCCTCATCTCGCTCGGCGTCTTCGGCACGCTCACCGTCGACGAGGCGATCGGGTACGGCGAGACCGCGATCGCCGAGGCGGCGCGGCCCGCGCTCGGTGAGGCCGGCTTCACGATGATGGCGGTCGCGGCGCTGCTCGCGACCGCGTCGTCGGTGAACGCGACGCTCTATGCGTCCGGTGGGCTCACCGCGATGCTCGCCCAGGCCGGGCAGTTCCCGACCTTCTTCGGCCGCGGCTCGCGCCTCGGTCCGCACGCCGGCCTCCTGATCACCGCCGCGCTCGTGCTGGTCGTCTCCAACATCGTCGACCTCTCCGCAATCGCGTCGGTCGGCAGCGCGTGCTCGCTCATGATCTTCCTCCTCGTCGGTACCGCCGGCTATCGGCTCCGGTCGGAGACGGGGGCCATCGGCGCGATCGTGCTTGTCGGAATCGCGGCGACGGCGATCGTCCTCGTCTTCTTCGCGATCGACACCTTGCGCAACGCACCGGAGACCTTCACCGCGATCGTGGCGATCGCGCTTCTCGCGGTCGTTCTCGACGTCGTCTGGAAGCGCATGCGAGGGCCGGGCGGCTCGCCGGACGAGCAGCCGGTTGAGTCGACCGCAACCGGTTAGAGCGACTCGGTGACGGCGGAGGACGCAGCCGGCCGGCCTCCCGGAGCCGAGACGGAGCTCCTGCTCCGCTTCGCGCGGGCGGGCCACGACGCCGGATACCCGACCGCCGATCTCGAGGAGCGGATCCTCGCGCTCGCCGAGGCGCTCGGGCTCGTCGGGACCGAGATCTCGGCGACGCCGACGATCGTCGAGATCTCGCTCGGCTCGATCCCCCACCAGCGCAGCTACACGCTTCGCGTCCGGCCGTCGATCGTCGACCTCGACGCGATCGCCCGTCTCGACGCGGTCGTCCAGGATCTCCTGACCGGGCGCGTCGATCAGGACGAGGCGCTCGCCGCTCTTGCCGAGGTCCAGGCGAGCCCGCTCCGGCGATCGTGGCCGCTCGAGCTCGCCGGATACGCGCTCGCCGGCGCGGCGCTGACGCCGGTTCTCGGCGGTGGCTGGCGCGAAGCGATCGCCGCAGCCGGCGTGGGTCTCGTGGTCGGCGGGATTGCGATCCCCGCCCAGCGGGCCGCCCGAACGGCGCCGATGGTGGCGCCGGTCGCGGCGGTGGCGGCGAGCTTCTGCGCGGTGAGCCTCGCACGGCTGGGCGCCGACATCGCACCGGATGTCGTCACGCTCGCGGCGCTCGTCACCTTCCTCCCGGGCATGACGCTCACGATCGGGATGCGCGAGCTCTCCACCGAGCATCTGCAGTCCGGCGTCGCCAACACGGCCAGCGCACTCGTCCAGCTGCTCGGCCTCGTCTTCGGCGTCGGGGTCGGCCGGTCGATCGCCGTCAGCTGGTTCGGCGAGGTCGGCGCGACGGTCCCCGATACGGCGTTCTCGACGATCCACGTGCTCGCGGCGGTCGCGGCGGGGGTCGCCTTCACGCTGACCCTGCGGGCCCGATACCGGGACGCCCTGGTGATGTGCTCCGCGACCGTGCTCGCGCTGGTTGCGAACGAGGTCGGAGCGACCCTCTTCGGGAACGACGCTGCAGCCTTCGTCGCGGCCCTCACCGTCGGTGTCGCGGGAGGGGTCGTGGGCTACTGGCTCCGACGGTCGCCTCTCGTCTTCCTCGTCCCCGGCGTGCTCATGCTCGTCCCGGGCAGCGCGGGGTTCAACAGCGTCCTCCAGCTGCTCAGCAACCAGACCGTGAGCGGCATCTCGGCCGGGTTCGACACCTTCGTGACGGCGATGTCGATCGCGTACGGCCTGATGGTCGCGTTGCTCGTGCTGCCCCGCCGCTTCACGTCCGTCGCACCCCGAGCATGAGCCCGTCGCCTTGGAGAGAATCGCACGCAGTGAGCCTGACGTCTCGCCAGGAGCTCGAGGCCGCGGTGTCGCTCGACCGCGTCATCGGTCGACGGCAGGCGCTTCACGTTCCAGTGCTCGATCCACGACCTCGCGCTGAAGGCCGGAGGCTACGTCTCGATCGACGGGCGCCTCGGCCAGGTGCACGCGATCGAGGCCGCCTGGGTCGAAGGCCCGGAGCTCGTCGCCGCCGTCACCGAGGAGGTCGCCGACGCGTCCCACCTTCGCATCGCCCTCGCCCGCGGCCACGGCGTCGTCCTCGACAGCGACGGAGCGCCCGTTCCACGAGTCCCCGATCGTGCGGGCGGACACGGAGTCCGTCGCGGGGTGGCTCGACCGGACGCGACCTCGCGCGGGCCTCCCTCGACGTCGGCGAGCTCATCCTCCGGCCGGGCGTGCGCTTCGGCCTCGACGCCGGCGGATTCGACCGGCACACGTTCTTCTGCGGACAGTCCGGCTCCGGGAAGACGTACGCCCTCGGCACGATTCTCGAGCAGCTCCTGTTGGAGACGTCGCTGCGGCTGGTCGTCCTCGATCCGAACTCGGACTTCGTTCGGCTCGGCGAGATCCGGGAGGGCGTCGGCGAGGACGTGGCTGCCCGCTATCGGGACGCGGCCGACGGCGTCGTCGTGCGTACGGTCGGCAGCGGGCCCGATCGGCTGCACGTCCGCTTCCGGGACTTCGATCCAGTCGAGCAGGCCGCGGTCCTTCGTCTCGACCCCATCCGGAACCGCGAGGAGTATGGCGCTCTCGTCGAGATCCTCGAGGGCGGCCTGCAGTCACCCTTTACGACCGCGGGCGACCTTGCCGAGCAGCTTGCCGCGGCGGAGGACCCCGAGTTCCGCGCGCTCGCCACGCGGATGCGCAACCTCGGCCTCCACCGGTGGCCGATCTGGTCAGTGGCGGACGAGGGATCGCTCCAGGATCTCGTTGCGCCGGGTGGGCCACGTGCGCTCGTCGTCGACCTCGGCTCGCTCGATACGGGCGCCGAGAAGGCGATCGCCGCCGAGGCCGTCCTCGCCGCTCTCTGGCGGCGGCGATCCGAGCGCGAGCCCGTCCTCATCGTGATCGACGAGGCGCACAACGTCTGTCCGCGCGAGCCCGGCGACGAGGTGACGGCCCTCGCGACCGAGCATGCCGCCCGTATCGCCGCGGAGGGAAGGAAGTTCGGCCTCTACCTGCTCGTCTCGACGCAGCGCCCGCATCGGGTCAACGAGCTCGTCGTCTCCCAGTGTGACAATCTCGTCCTCATGCGGATGACCTCGGTCGGCGATCTCGGCTACGTCGCCGACACCCTCTCGTTCGCGCCGCCGGCGCTGCTCCGGGAGGCGACGTCCTTCCGGATGGGCGAGTCGATCGTCGCCGGCAAGATCGCGTCACACCCCGCCTTCGTCCGCTTCGGGCCGCGCGTCTCGGAAGAGGGCGGCTCCGACGTTCCCGCGACATGGGCGGGGCTCGGGTCGACGTGACCGAGACGACGACGTCCGGCAAGGCCGGCCAGGGCGCGATGGTCGTGCTGCTCACGCTCGCGGCCGGCCAGTTCCTCATGACCCTGGACAGCTCGGTGATGAACGTCTCGATCGCGACGGTCGCGAAGGACGTCGGGACGACGGTGACCGGGCATCCAGGGCGCGATCACCGCGTACACGCTCGTGATGGCCTCGCTGATGATCACCGGCGCCAAGATCGGCGCGATGATCGGCCGCAAGCGCGCGTTCGCGATCGGGTGCGTGATCTACGGCTGCGGCTCGTTCACGACCTCGCTCGCCCAGAGCCTCCCGGTCCTGTTGTTCGGCTGGTCGTTCCTCGAGGGGGTCGGCGCGGCGTTGATCCTGCCCGCGATCGTCGCCCTCGTCGCCGGGAACTTCCCGGCCGAGCGCCGGCCCGCCGCGTACGGCCTCGTCGCCGCGGCGGGTGCGGTCGCGGTCGCAGTCGGGCCGCTGATCGGGGGCTTCTTCACCACGTACTTCTCGTGGCGCTGGGTCTTCGCGGGCGAGGTCCTGATCGTGCTCGCGATCCTCCTCCTCACCCGCCGAATCGCGGACGCACCGGTCGAGAAGCGACCGAAGCTCGACTACGTCGGGGCGGTCCTGTCGGCGCTCGGCCTCGCGCTGCTCGTCTTCGGCGTCCTTCGCTCGAGCGAGTGGGGCTGGATCCAGCCGAAGCCCGGCGGGCCCGAATGGGCGGGCCTGTCACCGACCGTGTGGCTCGTTCTTGCCGGGCTGTTCGTGATCTGGCTCTTCTTCCGCTGGCAGGCGCGCGTCGAGTCACGCGGCGGCGAGCCGCTCGTGCGCCCGGCGATGCTGCAGAACAAGCAGCTGGGCGGCGGGCTCGTCATGTTCTTCTTCCAGTACCTCGCCCAGGCCGGCCTCTTCTTCGTCGTGCCGCTCTACCTCTCGGTGTGCCTCGGCCTGACGGCGCTCGAGACGGGCGCCCGGCTGCTGCCGCTCTCCGTGACGCTGCTCATCGCCGCGATCGGGATCCCGAAGGCTGCTCCCGAACGTCTCCCCACGCCTCGTCGTCCGTAGCGGCCTGCTCGCGCTGCTCGCAGGCACCGTCGTCCTGCTCGGCGCGCTCGAGCCGGACTCGGGGCCGGAGATCGTCTTCGTGCCGATGCTTCTGATCGGGCTCGGGATCGGCGCGCTCGCCTCGCAGCTCGGCGCCGTCACCGTCTCGGCCGTGCCGGACGACGAGAGCCCCGAGGTCGGTGGCGTGCAGAACACGATGACCAACCTCGGCGCGTCGATGGGCACGGCGCTCGCGGGCTCGGTCATGATCGCGGCCGTCGCATCGGCCTTCCTCGTGAACATCGAGCAGAGCTCGGCGATCCCGGAGCGGGTGAAGTCCCAGGCGCAGGTGGAGCTCGCGGGCGGCGTGCCGTTCATCTCGGACGCCGACCTGGAGGCCGCTCTCGACGATGCGCGCGTGAGCCGACGGACCACCGAGGCGACGCTCGACGCCTACGGCGAGGCGCGGCTCGAAGGGCTCCGCGCGGCGCTCGCAATCCTCGCCGTGCTCATCGTCCTCGCCCTCTTCTTCGCGCAGCGGATCCCGACGACGCAGCCCGGCAGGCGGAGAGGTAGCCCGCGATGTGCCGCTGGCTCGCATACTCGGGAACGCCGATCCGGCTCGAAGAGCTCCTCGTCAAGCGCGACCGCTCGCTGATCGACCAGAGCCTGCACTCGCGGCTGGGCGCGACGACGACCAACGGCGACGGGTTCGGCGTCGGGTGGTACGACGAGACGGAGACGCCCCGGCTCTACCGCAGCGTCCACCCCGCGTGGAACGACCGGAACCTCCGCGAGCTCGCCGCCGGTGTCTCCTCGCACCTCTTCTTCGCCCACATTCGCGCCTCGACGGGCACGGCGATCCAGGAGACGAACACGCACCCGTTCCGCCACGGACGCTGGCTGTGGATGCACAACGGGCTGATCCGCGAGTTTCCCCGTCTCAGGCGCGACCTGGTGCTCGCGGTCGACGACTCGCTCTTCACCTCGCTCGAGGGCACGACCGACTCGGAGACGATGTTCTACCTCGCGCTCACCTTCGGGCTCGAGGCCGACCCGGTGGGCGCCGTCGAGCGAATGGTCGGTTTCGTCGAGGACGCGGGGCACGTCGCCGGCGTCGAGCATCCGATCCAGATGACCGTCGCGACGACCGACGGTCGGAGCATCTGGGCGTTCCGGTACTCGAGCGAGGGCGACTCGCGGTCGCTCTACTTCAGCACCCGCATGGACGCGCTGAAGGCGATGTATCCGGACAGCAAGGAGATCGCTGCGCTGGGAGACGAGACCCGGGCCGTCGTCTCAGAGCCACTCGGAGACCTCGAAGGAGCCTGGAACGAGGTACCGGAGTCCCACGTCGGCATCGTCCAAGCCGGCACGGACGAGCTCCGTCCCTTCGCGCCGAGTCGCCGCTGAGGCCTCCCTATGCCGGCGGCTGCCGGTTCCGGCGGCGTCGGCGCTCGGTGCCGGCGACGACCAGCGCTGCGGCGCCGATCAGCACGCCGACCGCGATCCACGCGCCGGAGCGATCCTTCGATCGGCTCGGCTTCTCTGCTCGAAGCACCGTCCGGAGGCGGTCGCTCGTCGCTGCCGACACCTGGTACGCGTCGCCGTCGATCTCGACGACGTCGTCATCCGGGTAGTACATGAGCTTCTGCCTCTTCGCGAACCACGGGTTTGGCCTGTCCGGGGTGACGACCAGCGAGTACGCGCGCCCTGCGGGAGGCCGTGATGCGGCATTCCCGTCGTAGATGCGGAGGAGGTCGGCGTATGCGCCTCCAGCGTCCTCGTTGGTGCGACCGTCCCTCAGTGTCGGGGCTTCGTACGGGGACGTGCCCGCCGCTGCGTCGACCAGCAGCTTCGCATCATCGATCGGCACGCGACGCCATCCTGCGGCGCCCTCGAACCTGAGAAATGCTTCGGTCTCACGCTGCACGTAGAAGACCGTGCGCGGGACATCCCCGGGAGCTCTCACGCGGAAGGCGAAGAACGGTTGGACGGGCGGCGGCGCGGCAACCGCCAGCGCCTCGGGAAGGGACAGCAGCCCCTGGAGCGTCGCCGTGGGCAGAGGAGCCGCACCCGCTCGCCCCGCAGATCACTGGAGTCGAGCTCGCCGCGAGCGCCGGGCCTGTGGTGAGCGCGAGAGCGATACCCAGCAGCACCAGCCGTTTCATCGGAGACAGCATCACGGTCACGGCAGATCCGTTCCACCCTCATGTCGAGCCTCGTCGGCCGGGGACGCGCTCGTGCGCCATGTCGAGCGTTTGCGCGTTACAGGAATCGGGCAGAACGAGCGCCGGCGGCTCCGACCCTTCTACATGCGGCATCGTCCTCCTAGGTGGGAGGGGTGCAGCGCATCGGAAGACGGCGGACGGGTCGGGAGCCGCCACTGGCGTCGTGCTGGAGCGGCGCGTTTCCGGCCCGCTAATGGGTGTTGCGCGGCGGGCCCGATTCCGTCATGGGCGCTCGGCAGCGGCGGACCCCAGCTGCCGTTTCTAGCAGCGAACCAAGTTAGGGTCGTCCGATGTCTCTGGCGTCGGGCAGTCGTATCGTTGCCGTCGTCGTCGCGTCGGCGCTCGCGATCGCGGTCGATGCACACGCCGACACGCAGGCGGGGACTCGAGGCGCGACGGTTCGCGTCGCCAGCAACGCGGAGTTCGAGTCTGCCGCGCGAGCGCTCCGGCGCACCGGTGGGACGATCGTCCTGCGACCCCGGCTCTACCGCGAGCTCGTCGTCCGCTGGCGGGCCGGGAAGCCGCTCCGGATCGTGGGGACGCGCGGGACGCGGGTCGAGCGAGTTGTCTTCGACCGCGCGCACCGGGTCTCGCTCGGGCACGTCACGATCGGCCCGATTCGCGGCGACGCGCTCGTCGACGTGCGCGCATCGCGCCATGTCGTCCTCCACGACCTCGTCGTCACCGCGCGCGGCACGCGTCGGCGGGCATCGGTTCGCATCCCCGACTCGCGGAACGTCACGATCCGGCGGAGCAACTTCTCCCACTGCGGCGACCGATCGCCGAGCTTCTCGCACTGTGTGCTCCTCTGGCGCTGGTCGCGCCACATTGTCATAGAGGACAACAAGTTCCACGATTGTCGTGGGTGCGACTTCGTGCACGGCCGTTTCGACGTGAACCTCACCATTCGCCGAAACCGCTTCGCCCGAGCGCTCCCATGCCGGATGGACGCCTATCGCTGCGGGCACCAGGATCTCGTCCAGCTCTTCGCCGGGCGGCGCCTCCATGTCGAGCAGAACCACTTCGGCGTCTACCGGTCCGGCGGCGCGCAGCTCTACCTGACCAACGCGGTCGACCACGCGACGATCGTCAACAACGTCTTCGTGGGAACGGATGCGCGCGTGCCGCGGTACCGCGCCCGGATGGGCATCGTGATCGGCAGCGCGGCGTCGAAGCGCCTTCCCCATTTCGCAAAGGTCCTGAACAACACGATCCTCACCGGCGCGCGCCGACGCGACGGCTACGCGGGATCGATACGGATGAGCTCGAAGTACGGCAGCGTGCAGCGCCGCAAGCGGCCGATCATTGCGAACAACGTTCTCGCGCTCCTCGAAAAGAAGAAGCACATCTGCAGCGCCGCAAGGCTCTTCGCCCACAACGTCGTCATCAAGGGCACCGGCTGCTCGGCGTCCGACCGCGTCGGTCCAGCCGATCTGGATGGGCTCGGCCGACCACGCCGGCTGTCGTCGGCGGTCGACGGCGCTCTCCGTCGCTACGCGCCGACGAACGATTCGACCGGACGTCGGCGTAGCGGCGCCCCCGACATAGGCGCGCTCGAGCATCGTCCGCGCTGACCGCCCGGCGCCGCGTGTTTGCGACTGCCCGGCGCGGGCAAGTCATGCCTCGTGCCCGACGAGTCGCACGTAACAAGGAGTGAGGCGCCGCGAGCCCAGCGGCGGCTGGGAACGGCCTGGATCCTGTTCCCGGCAGTGATCGCGGTCGTCGTCGTCACCGTCATCCTCGTCGGCTGGTTCCTCTGACGAGGGGCGGGCACGCGCCCGTCTGCGCGACGTCGGCTACATCTCGAGAACGGACAGGATGTTGCCGGCGGGATCCGTGAACCAGGCGATGACCGGACCGTTCGGCGAGCGGGAGATCCCCTTCTCGTCCTGGTCGGTGCCCTCGTAGCGCTGCAGGCTCACCCCGCGCTTCGCGAGTTCCTCGACGGCCGAATCGACGTCGTCGACGGGGAAGTTGAGGATCGTGTACGTCGCCGGCTCGAAGTCGGGCTTGGGATAGACGAACGTGTCCCGGCCGCCCGCGAGATGCAGCACGAGGCCGTCTTCTGCGTCGGACACGCTGAGGCCGAGCGTCCCCTCGTAGAACTCCCGGGCCTTCGCTACGTCGTCGACCGCGAAGCCGCTGAATGCCTTCGTGTCCCCGAACATGACGTGCTCCTTTCGTCGGAACGGTGTCGAGAGTACTGACCGGTTCCGGGGCGAGAACTCATCTGCCGTCGCCCGGGCACGAACCTGACTACGCGTCGCTACCTCTGCTCATGTCGGGCACGCGGGGAGGTCGGTGAGCCCGGATCCGCCGACGCTGCCTCTACCTGGAGACGAGGGAGCCAGTCCAGCCAGCGGGGCAGGTACCAGTTCCAATCTCCGAGCAGGCGCATGGCGCTCGGGAGCACCACGGAGCGGATGATCGTGGCGTCGATGAGCAATGCCACGGCGACCCCGAAGCCCATCTGCTGGAACATGATGAGGTCTCCGCGGGCGAAGCCTGCGAACACTGCGACGATGATCAGTGCAGCGCCCGTGATGATTCGAGCCGTCGACGCGACGCCGAATGTCACCGCGTCGGTCGTGTCGCGGGTCTGGTCGTAGCGCTCTCTGATCCGGCTGAGCAGGAACACCTGGTAGTCCATCGAGAGCCCGAAGAGCACGGAGAAGAGGAACAGCGGCACCCACGCCTCGATCGTGTCCGCCTGCTGGAAGCCGAGCAGATCAGCGCCGACACCCTCCTGGAAGACGAGCACCAGCAGTCCGTAGGCGGCGCCGACCGAGAGCAGGTTGAGAGCCACGGCCGTGCCGGCCACCACAACAGATCGGAAGACGACGGTGAGCAGCACGAACGTCAACGCGAGCACAAGCGCGATCACCCACGGCGCGGGGTCGATGACCGAGTCGAAGTAGTCGATGTTCTCCGAGGTGGTGCCGCCGACGAGGATCTCGGCGCCCGACCCCGCGAACGCTTGCGGTGCGACCTCGGAGCGAAGCTCGCTCACGGCCGCAACCGCGTCGTTGCTGGAGGGGTCGCCCTGGACCGGGACGGAGAGCACGGCGACGGCGCCGTCAGCGGACCGTCGGATCTCTCCCTCGCCGAACCGCGGATCTGCTGCCAGCTTGGTCCGCAGTCCGGCGAGCGCTCGTGCTGCGACGGGGCTGTCGGCGCCCTGCGCGACGACGATCTCGACCGGGTCGGTCGTCGCCTCCGGGAAGTCCCGCTCGAGGGCGACGAAGCCCTGCTTCGAGGTGAAGCGGTCGGGAAGCGCCGAGACGCCGCTCGTTCCGACGTGCATGCCGAGGACCGGGGCGGCGAGAAGCAGCAGAACTGCGACTGACAGCGCCAGGCTCAGCCCCGGTCGTCGCAGGACACGCCGGACGACAGAGCCCCAGAAGCGGCCCTCCGAGTTGGCGGACGCGAGCAGCCGCTTGCCGATGAACGGGATCCTCAGAGCGTTGACGCGGTCCCCGAGCAGCCCGAGCAGCGCCGGCAGCAGCGTCGTCGCAGCAAGGACCGAGACGATCCCGACCGTGATCGCGCCGACGGCCAGGCTCCGCATGATCGAGCTCGGCACGAGCAGCATCCCGAACATGGCGACGACGAACGCGGTGCCGCTGAAGACGACCGCCCGACTCGCCGTGAGCCCCGAGACGGTGATCGCCTCGTGCTGGCCGCGTCCCTTGGCGCGCTCCTCGCGGTACCGGGAGATGACGAACAGGGCGTAGTCGATCCCGAGCGCGAGCCCCATCCCCGTGAGCATGTTGATCACGAAGACGGAGAGCTCGAACCGCTGGGCCAGCAGCGCCACGAGGCCGAGGGCGACGACGATCGAGACACCCGCCATCAGGACCGGAATCAGCCCCGCAACGACCGCTCCGAAGACGAGCAAGAGGATGATGAGCGCTGCCGGAAGGCCGAACTGGAGCTCGCCGGACTCGAGATCTTCCTGCGAGAGCAGGTTGAAGTCGTGGTCGAGTGTCTCGTCGCCGGTGACGGCGACGGAGAACGCTGCGTTCTTCGGCGCGCGCTGCTGCCTCCACCACCGACTCGGTCTCGTCGTCGTCGAGGATCGCAATCGGCACGATCGTGGCGTGGCGGTCGGAGGAGACGAGCGACGCGGTCGTGTCCGTCAGGTACGTTCGCGCGCGCGAGAGAGAAGGGGTGGCGCCTTCGTCCGTCAGGCTGCGCACGAAGCGCTCGAACTGGGGCGTGTCGACGGTGTAGCGCTCGGAGCGCACGACGACGATGTCCGTGACGGCCGTCTCCGGGTCCGCGGCGAAAGCGCGCTCCTGGGCGTCGACAGCGCGCTCCGACTGGGGATTGCTCGTGGGCTCGCCCTCGGTCGTGAGGCTGCCACCGAGCAGCGCGACGATCGCTGCGATCGCAGCGACGGTGACCGCGATCCAGGCGCCGATCGTGGGCCACGGATGGCGTGCGCTCATGGTGGCGAGCGTCTGCGTCGAGAGTCTCATTCGGTTCGACCTCCTACGTCTGGCTCCGCTCGGTGCGTCCCGTCGGCTGGGGCGGGGCGCGAATCGCCGTGGTGTTCACGTCTCCGACGCTAGACCTGGAGGACGGCCTCCACATCGGCCCACGGGCCCGAGCTGCACTCCGTCCCGAGGTGGACGCCTACTGCGGCGTTGCGCCGGGAGTGACCACGCCGTGGTCGTAGGCGAACACGATCGCCGCGGCCCGATCGCGCACCTCGAGCTTCCCGAAGATGCTGCCGACGTGCGTCTTGACGGTCGCCTCGGCGAGGAACAGGGCCGCAGCGATCTCGGCGTTGGTCGCGCCGCGCGCCATCAGGCTCAGAACCTCGTGCTCGCGCTCGGTCAGCAGGTCGAGTCGTGCAGCGTCTCGGGCGGCCGGCGCGACGAGGACTCTGTACCGCTCGAGCAGCCGCGGGGCGACTGCCGAGTCGAACCACGCTCCGCCGCCGGCGACCGCACGCACCGCAGCGATCAGATCCTCGGCGGACGTGTCCTTGAGCACGAACCCGGCGGCGCCGGCCTCGAGCGCGCCCCAGAGCACCTCGTCCTCGCCGAACGTCGTGAGCACGAGGACGGCGAGAGGGTCGTCTCCGCTGCGCAGCTGCGCCGTGGCGGCGATGCCGTCGAGAACCGGCATGCGGATGTCCATCAGGACCACGTCCGGATGGATGGCGGGCAGCTCCTCCACCGCGCGACGGCCGTCGGCGCACTCGGCGACCACCTCGAAGCCGTCCGCGGGAGCGAGGATCCGCGCCAGTCCGGCGCGGACGATGGCCTGGTCGTCGACGAGCGCGACCCGGATCACCGGCTTGCCTGCTCGTCGTCTCGCAGCTCGTCGGCGGGCTCGAGTGGGAGCCGGCAACTCACGAGCCAGCCGCCTGCCGTCGGTCCGGCGGTCAGCTCGCCGCCGAGCGCACTCGCACGCTCGCGCATCCCGACGAGCCCGTACTGGGACCGGTCGGGCTCGTCCGCGCCCGCAGCGACCACGGGGCCGATCGTCTCGGCCGTGAACTCCACGCGCCCGTCGAGCAGGTCGAGCCCGAGCGCGGTTCGGGCGCGCGGCGCGTGGCGAGCCGCATTCGCAAGCGCTTCCTGGGCGATCCGGTAGAGGGCGACGCCGACTCCCGCGGGAACCCGATCGAGCTCGCCTCGCGTCGTCAGCTCGACCCTCAGACCTCCTGCCCGCGCGTCGTCGACGAGGTCGGAGATCTCCGTCGCCGACGGTACCGGCGGGGCGACGCCCGCCTCGTCGTCGCTTCGAAGCAATGCAACGGTGCGACGGAGCTCCTGCATGCTGCGTCGACCGACCTCCTCGGCCGACCGCAAGGCATCCTCTGCCGCGTCCGGGTCGCGGCGAAGGACGTGCCGTGCGCTGGTCACCTGCAGCATGACGGCCGCGAGCCCGTGTCCCACGAAGTCGTGGACGTCGCGGGCGATGCGTCGCCGCTCGTCGTGCAGCGCCTGGTCGGCGAGCTCCAGCCGGGTGCGGTCGAGCTGGTCGGCGAGCTCGTCCTGCCGGGCAAGCGTGCGGCCGATCACCCAGGGGAAGACGATGCCCAGGATCCAGATCCCGACCGCGAGCTCGGATGGGTCCTGGATCACGCTCCCGACCACGGGCGACGCCGTCGCGAGCAGGCCCAACGCGATTGCCGTCGAGAGCGATCGTGACCAGCGCCCGACGACGAAACCGAGGAGCGAGATGTTGAACAGCAGTGGCTCGAGCTGCCCAGCGCGTTGGGCGAACACGACTGGAATCACGACGGCGAGCGAGAGCACCGGCAGAGGCACGCCGGGCGTGTACGCCCACAACGCGAAGGCAACGACCGGGATAGCGGCGAGGACGAGGTCGGCCGTCGAAGCCGGATCGGTGATCGCGGCGACGACCGCGACGGCGAGCGCAAAGATCGGGACGATGCGGCGCTGCTCGTCGGCCTGTGACCACGCCTGAACCGACTCACCGGCCACACTCCGACTGTACTGGGAGACGCTCGTCCCTGACATCCGACTGCGGACGGAGCCGCTCCCCCGACCATGGGTGGGCGGTCAGGACGTGTCGAACGATGCGCCGCAGCCGATCGACGGGGTTCGGCAGACTGCGCGGCATGGGAACGTGGCTCGTGACGGGCGCGAACCGCGGGATCGGGCTCGAGCTCGCTCGGCAACTCCACGCTCGTGGACAGATCGTGTCGCGACGTGTCGCTCGAGCTCCCCCGAGCTCGATGCCGTCGGCTGCCGGGTCATGGATGGAATCGACGTCGCTCGCGACGACGTCGGCGCGGCTCTCGATGCAGCCTTCGATCGGGCCGAGCGCATCGACGTGATCGTCAACAACGCGGGCATCGGCGGCTGGGACTCGCTCGAGCGTCTCGACTTCGAGCTCGCCCGGCGTGTCTTCGAGGTCAACACGCTCGGGCCGCTCCGTGTGACAACGGCGCTGCTCCCACGCCTCGAGCGCGGAGCGAAGATCGGCTTCGTGTCGAGCATGGCAGGCTCGATCGGCGATCGGCCGTCCGGAGGGAACTACTCGTACCGCATGTCGAAGGCTGCGCTGAACATGGCCGCGGCCAACCTCGCGCACGAGCTCGCGTCGCGCGGAATCCACGTCGCGGTCCTGCATCCCGGCTTCGTTCGCACCGACATGACCGGTCGCGGCGGCAATGTCGATCCGCCCGAGGCTGCAGCGGGCCTCATTGCCCGTCTCGACGAGCTCGACGCGTCGCACAGCGGCCGCTTCTTCCACGCGGACGGCCGCGAGATCCCCTGGTGAGGCTCTCCTAACGCGCGGCCGAGCCCTGTGGCTCCGGCGCGTCAGTCTCGGCCACCTGCTCCGCCTTCTCGGCCGCGGCGCCGAACCGGAGCACGCGCCCGCCGAAGGCCAGGCTGCAGACGGCGAACCATGCCCAGCCGAGCGCGACGCCGGCGATCACATCCGAGAGCCAGTGGACGTCGAGCAGGACGCGGCTTCCGGCGACCCCGGCCGTGATCGCGACGGCGCCGCCTGCAAGGAGCGCCCTGATCCTTCGTGGCTGTTCGCGACCGAGCACGAGCGCAGCCGCGGCGTAGAACGCCGCGGCGGTCGCCGAGTGGCCGCTCGGGAAGGACGGCCCGAGGGTCTCGGCGATCGGGTTCAGATCGGGCCGAACACGGTCGGCGAGGTCCTTGATCGTATGGGTGAGAATGTTCTGGCCGAGGATCACCACCGCCAGGTAGCCGATCACCCACCGCGTCCGCGTCCGCAGATGGTCGACAACGGTGAGGACGATCGCGGCGACGATCACGAACCAGGTTTCCCCGAGCGTCGTGACGACCTTCAAGCCGGCATCGGAGGCATCGGACGCATGAGCGAATCCCCACTCGGCGATGCTCTCGTCCAGCTCGACGAGCGCGTCGCTCGAGCGCACGAGGTAGGCGAGCACCGCCAGGGCGAGCCCGCCGAGGATGATGACCCCGAGCGCCAGAGTGAGGGCCAGCCCGGTCGCCACTCCAGGATCGAGCCGCTGGACGAGCAGTCGCCGAAGCCGGGTGTGGTGCTCGAGCGTGTGCCCGACCGTTGCTGTCGCGGTCGCCGTCGGGTGCGCCGGCACGAAAGGTGACGACGGAAAGCGCCAGACGGCCACGGTCACGATCGCTCCGAACGTGAGGGCGACGACGAGGAGCAGGAAAACGGGCACAGACGTTCCTCCAGACCGGAAACGGGGTAGGACTGGGGAGGATTCTGTACCGAAACGCGCCACCGCAAACGGCGGCGACGAGGTTGGGGGAAGGAGCGCGTGTGGCTACGAGCGTTGACGCTGGTCGTTCGGTGGCGGTGAAGGGCGAGACGGACGCCGCTTACGACGACGTGCGGGACCTGCCGCTCTTCGAGCCGCGCCCGGGCGGGCCGGCGGAGAGGTTCAGCGCCGCCATCGGTGATCGCCACCCAGTGGTCGCGTTCCTTGTCGCCCTGCTCTCCGGCTATGTCCTGCTTGCGGTTGCGTCGATCGCGCTGGGCTTCTTCGTGACCGAGGTCCTGCTCGCCAACGACGGCATCGAACGGTTCGACGAACGGTTCCCCCTCTGGCTCGCCGGCGAGCGCACCGAGACGTGGACCGACGTGTCGTGGGTCGGATCGGAGCTTGCGGGAGGCTATGTGATCCCGGCAGTGATCGCGCTCGTCGCCCTCGTGATGGTCATCCGGCGGCGTTGGCGGATCGCGGCTTACGTGCTCTTCGCGGTTGCCGTCGAGTCGGCGACGTATCGCGCGACGACACTTTTCGTCGAGCGGACCCGTCCCGAGGTCGAGCGGCTGGAGTCACTCCCGGTCGAGGCCAGCTACCCGTCCGGTCACACGGCCGCGTCGATCGCTCTCTACTCGGGGCTCGCACTGCTCGTCACGTCACGATTCGCACGCGGTGGGTGGAGGATCGCAATCTGGGTTGTGGCGCTCGCGATCCCTCCGTTCGTCGCGTTGTCGCGTATCTATCGCGGGATGCATCACCCGATCGACGCGCTCGCAGCCGTTCCGATCGGCATCGCAGCGCTCGTGGTCGTCGTCTTCGCGTGCCGTGTCGCGGGCGCCGCGATCGCGCGCCGCGAGGCCAGGGCGGAGGCGTGATGAAACAGATCGCGGTCGTCGCGCACGCCGGCAAATCGATCGGCGGTGGCCTCCTCGAGCTCCGTCGCGTCCTCGAGGCCTCCGGTTTTGCGGATCCGCTCTGGTACGAGGTGCCGAAGAGCCGGAACGCGCCGAAGCAGGTGAAGCGAGCGCTCGAGGAAGGGGCCGAGCTCGTCTTCGCTTGGGGTGGGGACGGGACCGTGCAGCGGTGCATCCACGTTCTCGCCGGCACGGGAACGCCGCTCGCGATCGTGCCGGCCGGGACCGCCAACCTGCTCGCGACGAACCTCGGCATTCCGAGCGACATCGAGGAGGCAGTGCGGATCGGGCTGAACGGCGCCCGACGCCGCATCGACGTCGGGCGCCTGAACGGGGAGCGCTTCGGCGTGATGGCCGGCGCCGGCTTCGACGCCGCGATGATCCGCGACGCGGACGCAGGGCTCAAGGATCGCGTCGGCCGCATCTCCTATGTCTGGACCGGTGCGCGGAACATCAATGCAAAGCCCTTCAAGGCAAAGATCCGTGTCGACGGCACGAGCTGGTTCGACGACAAGGCGAGCTGCATTCTCGTCGGCAATGTCGGGAACCTGTTCGGCGGGATCGAGGCGTTCGAGGACGCACGCCCCGACGACGGCATGCTCGAGCTCGGGGTCGTGACCGCCGAGGGGCTCGTGCAGTGGGCTCGGACCATGGCGCGTACGGCCGTCGGGAGCTCGGCGAAGTCGCCGTTCGTGCAGATCACCCGCGGGCGAAAGATCGAGGTCGAGCTGGGCCGGAAGGTCCTCTACGAGCTGGACGGCGGCGACCGGGAGAAGCTGAAGTCGTTCGAGATCGAGATCGAGCCTGGCGCGATCGAGGTCTGCGTGCCGGAGGCCGAATGAGCACTGCCACCAGGGTCCCTGAGACGTGGGAGCTCACCGGCGATGACGCGCGCGAGACGCTGCTCGAGACCGGTCGGCTGCGGCTGGTCGTAGATTCCTTCGCGCGGCTGCGGTACGCCGACGGGTTCAGTCACGCCCGTTCGCTTGCGTTCGTGATGGCGCTCGTGCTCGTCCAGGGTCTGATCGCCCTCGTCGGCTTCGCCGCGGCGTTCGGGAACCTCGAGCTCAGCCGCGTGATCGTCGACACGATCCAGAACGCCATGCCGGGACTCGCCGGCGACCTCCTCACAGACGCGGTCAAGCAGGCGAACGAGGTCGGCACGCGTAACCGCTACCTGCCGCTCGTGCTCGGGCTCGTGGGAACTGCGATCACGGCGACGACGGCGCTCGGACAGATCGAGCGGGGCGTCAACCGGATCTACGGAATCGAGCGGGATCGGCCGTCGCTCGAGAAGTACGGACGGGCATTCCTCCTCGCGCTGAGCGTCGGCTTTCTCTTCGCCGTCGCGTTCGTGCTGCTCGCGTTCGGGCGGGACATCGGCGACGAAGAGGGCGCCGTCCACACCGCGTGGGTGATCGTGCGCTGGCCCATCGGCCTGGCCATCGCCGCGTTCGCGCTCGCGGGCCTGCTCCACTACGCTCCGCGCCGGCACCAGCCCAATCTCTCCTGGCTCGCCTTCGGCTCGGGCGTCGGCGTGCTCTGCTGGACGACGGTCACGCTCCTCTTCGGTGTGCTCTTCAATGCCAGCTCGTCGTTCGGCGACACCTATGGGCCGCTCGCGGGCATCGTCGCCCTGCAGCTCTGGTCGCTGTTCTCGGCGCTCTCGATCCTCTTCGGCGCTGCCGTCGCGGCACAGCTCGAAGCGGTTCGGGCCGGTCGGTCGGCGCCTGCCGAGCCCGATCCGGAGGAGGACGCGCCGGACCCGGTGCGGGAGCTCGCGGTCAGCTAGCCGTCGTACACGCGGGCCTGGACCACGCCCGAGATCCGGCGGGCGCGCCGCGAGACACCCGGCAGCGCGACGACGCGATGCTCGAGCGGCCGCCCCGCTTGGAGGTTCCTGAGCTGCGCGCCGGCGGTCGGGCGCCAGAGCTCGTCGACGACGCGAGTCGGGTCGCCGTCCACGTCAGAAGTCTCGAGGTGCTCCTCCCAGAGCTGGAGCCGGGTTCGCCGCGCGAGCTCCTCGTCGAGGGTCACGACGTTGACCTCGGAGTCATTGAACATGGAGCGCTCGTTGAGGTTGGCGGACCCGATCGTCAGCCAGCGGTCGTCGACGATGCCGATCTTCGAGTGGACGTAGACGAGGTCACGGAGTGGCCCCGTGCGGGCATACAGCGTGCATGCGAGGAACCGCTCGTTCCCGTCGTCGGCGTGGATGAGCGTCGAGACGGCCCCGCGTGAGACGTCGGCGCCGTCGTTCGGGCGTGCCGGCAGGACGGCCACGACCCGGAAGTCGTCGGAAGGCGGGTCGCGGAGCTTGTCGACGAGGATCGAGACGATCTCGGGCGACCAGAGAAACTGGTTCTCCAGATACACGAAGCGCCTGGCCGAGCGAAGCGCCCGGGTGTACGACTCGAAGATGCTGAAGTCGCCGGCGGGCAACGCGTCGAACACCCGCTCGGGGATCGTGCGGGCGATCTGCAGCTCGACGTCTCCCTTGGGATCCTGCTCGACCGGCGGGGGCAGCCGCTCCTCGCCCGGCCCGCGCCAGCGGAGGCGGAAGTGGTTCGCGACGTCCGCGACTGCGGGCCCCTCGATCCGGACGGCGGCGTCATGCCAACCGACGCGACCCTGCGAGGGGTGCTTCGGGCTGTCGAACGGGTCTCCGCCGTCCAGCGTCAGGTCGATGCCCCCGACGAACGCGACGCGATCGTCGATCACCACGGTCTTCTCGTGATGCGAGTACTTGAGTCGGACGCACGAGTCGGTCTCGGCCTGGATCCCCGTGTTGCTGGTGAACACCTTCAGGTACGACTGCACGTCCCGCTTGGTCGGTCGAAACACGCGAACCGCCGCGCCCTCCCAGACGAGCATGCGGACGTCGATGCGACGCGCCACGTCCGAAAGCAGGTTCCTGAGAACGACGGGCTCCTCCTCCCGCGTCAGGTGGAGCTCTGGCGAGAAGCACCAACCGAGCAGGTGCACGTGCGACTTCGCTCCGGCGATCTCCTCTGCGAGAGTCGGGAGATAGGCGGACCCGTCGATGAGCACGTCCAGCTTGTTCCCGGCGCGCGGCGAGAAGCTCGCGCCGCTCGAGAACCCGAGCTCGGTCTCGTCGAATGCATGTTCCCAGCCGACCTTTCGCAGGCGGCGACGATGGTGCGACGAGACCGCCCGTTCGATGCTCGAACCGAACGCGTGCGCCGCTGCCCGTGACGCCACCTTCGCCTGTCTGCGCACGAGCTCGAGGCTCCCGTCCCGCGACGGATCGCGAGTGCCGCTTCGCTCGCCCACACTCCGACCCTACTTCAGCAACAGCTTCACGAGTCGGCGGTCCGCGAGCACGAGGAACACCGCGGCCATCGCGAGGAGGTACGCGATGTTGACGAGCACGAGCCAGCCGACCTCGCCGAGCGTGAAGGCACGGAGCATCTGGACGCCGTGGAAGAGCGGCGTCAGCGGAAGCAGCCAGCGCGCCGCGTCCGGGTACTCGTCGGCGGGGACGAAGGTCGCCGAGAAGAGGAACATCGGCAGCGTGCAGAGCTCGACGAAGACGAAGTCGGCCCAGGAGCGCATGAGGGTGATGCCGAACACCGCTGCCGCGGCGAACGCGGCCGACACGAGAAGCGAGCCCGGCACCGCGAGCAGTGCCCACGGTGAGTCGACGAGGCCGAGCGCGAGCATCACCGCGACGAACCCGACGGAGTACACCGCGCCGCGCATCAGGGTGTAGATCAGCTCGCCGACCGCGACGTCGCGCACCGTGAGCGGGGTCGCGAGCACGCCCTGGTACGTCTTCGCGTACTTCAGCTTGTTGAACACGTTTCCCGACTCGTAGACCGCGCCGTTCATCGCGGATGCCGCGAGCAGCGCAGGCGCGACGAACTCGCGATACGAGATGGACTCCCCGTCGAGCGCGACGCTGCCGACGAGCGCCCCAACACCGATACCGAGAGCGAGGAGGTAGAAGAGCGGCTCGAAGAATCCGGACACGACGACGAGCCAGGCATCGCGGGAGCTCGCGAGGTTCCGCTCCACGAGCCGCCACGAGCGGCGCCCGCCGAACGTCGTGCGGGGGAAGATGCGGAGCGCGGACTCGAGGGAGCTCACGTGTGGAGCTTCCTCTCGCATGCGCGGACGGTGAGGACCGCGCCGACTGCGGTCAGCGTGGTCAGGTAGGCGACATGCAGGACCGTCGGTCCCGCGTCGATCTCTCCAGTGGCCAGGTCGCGCGTGAGCTCGACCCCGTGCCAGAGCGGCGTCGCCCAGGCGAGGGGCTCGATCCAGTCGGGAAGCTGCTCGACCGGGAAGAACGTGCCCGAGAAGAGGAAGAGCGGCACGAGGGCGAAGCGGAAGATCGCAGCGAGCCACTGGTCGCTGTCCGTCCCTGCGCTGATCGCCGCGAGCGCCGCGGCGAACGCGAGCCCGCAGAGCAGCGCCGCGAGCGGCGCGAGCACGGCGAGCGGCGAGACGAACGCACCGCCGATCGCTGCGATCGCCACGAAGACCGTCACAGCGATCGCGATTCGCACCCCGGCCCACGCCAGCACGCCCGCCACCAGCTCGACGACGCGCACCGGTGTTGCGACGACCGCGTGGTACGTCCGGTACCACTTGAGCCCGATCTTCACGGGGAACGTGCTCGCGCTGGCAGCTGTCTGCATCGCGGTGGACGCGACGAGCGCAGGCGCCACGAACTCGACGTAGCTCAGGCCGCCGAGGTCCGGGTCCGACTGGTCGATGAGCGACCCGAGCAGCACCCCGATCGAGACGAGGAAGAAGATCGGGTTCAAGAGCGAGGTCGTGACCGAGCCGAACCAGAGACGTCGGTACGAGCGGGCATGCCACCCGACGACGTCGGCAACCCGTCCGAGCGCCTCCATCAGTCGACGAGGCTCCGGCCCGTCAGGCGCAGGAACACGTCCTCGAGCGTGCTTCGGCGGACGAGGACCGTCTCGGGATGCAGACCGCGCCGGTGCACCTGGTCGACGACGGCGTCGCCGTTGTCGGTGCCGATCACGATCCGGTCCTGAAGGGTCTCCACGTGGTTGCCGAGGTCGTCGAGCGAGGGCCGGCCGTTCGTCGCGCCGAACCGGAGCTCTACGACCTCGCGCTCGACGTGGCGGTCGATCAGCTCGCGCGGCGACCCCTCCGCGACGATCCGCGCCTGGTCCATGATCACGAGCCGGTCGCAGAGCTGCTCGGCCTCGTCCATGTAGTGCGTCGTCAGGACGAGCGTGACGCCTTGCTGCTTGAGCCGGTAGAGGCGGTCCCAGAGCGCGTGGCGTGCCTGCGGGTCGAGGCCGGTCGTTGGCTCGTCGAGGAGCATCAGCTCCGGCGAGTTGACGAGGGCGCGCGCGATCGTGAGGCGCCGCTTCATCCCGCCCGAGAGCGAGTCGACCTTCGAGTCACGCCGGTCGGTGAGCTGGACGAAGTCGAGGAGCTCCTCGGCCCGCTTTCGGATCACGTCCCGCGGCAACCCGAAGAACCGGCCGTAGACGAGGAGGTTCTCCCCGACGTCCAGCTCGAGGTCGAGATTGTCCTCCTGCGGCACGACCCCGAGCCGCTGGCGGATCGCAGGCCCGTCGCGCTCGGGGTCGCGATCGAGCACGCGGAGGGTGCCGTCGGTGACCGGCGAGACGGCGCCGATCATGCGCATCGTCGAGCTCTTCCCGGCGCCGTTCGGGCCGAGGAACCCGAAGGTCTCGCCGCGCTCGACGGTGAAGTCGATCCCGTCGACGGCGGTGAAGTCGCCGTAGCGCTTCGTGAGGCCCCGCGCCTCGATCATCGCTCCCGCGGCCATGCGGTGACGCTAGCGAAGCGTCACGGGCGCCAATGGTGCGGAGAACCCGCGCATCGCTGTGCGGCAGGGCGGGCGCCCAGGCCTGCACACGCACGCAAAAATGCCGAACCCCGCGACTCCGAAGAGCTACGGGGTTCGACGGGGACGATCCAATCACGTCCCCGAGCGCGTGTCAAGCGGGAACCGTCAACCGCCGATCGCGAGCGGCAGATCGGCCCTCACACGGGTGCCCGCGCCGGGTGGGCTGTCGACCTCGAAGATCCCGTCGAGTGCCTCGACCCGATCTCTCAGGCCGCCGAGGCCCGAGCCGTTCGCCGGCTGTGCGCCGCCGCGGCCGTCGTCGGTCACCTCGACCGTGAGGCGGTCGTCGCGGGTCAGGACGCGGATCGTGGCCGACGTCGCCTCCGAGTACTTGAGGACGTTCGTGAGCGCCTCCGCGACGACGTAGTAGGCGGCGCTCTCGACAAGAGGTGACCACCGCTGCGCGTCGTCGAGCGTGATCACGGTGACGGGGATCGGCGCGCGCCGAGCGAGCGAGCGCACGGCGACAGCCAGTCCCTGCACGGTGAGGACCTGGGGGTGCAGACCCCGCGCGAGCTCGCGGAGCTCCTCGTGCGCGGAGTTGAGCTCGACGAGCGCGCGCTGGAAGTGCTCCTCCGCTCGGGTCGGGTCGTCGTGCAGCATCCGCAGGCCCAGATGCACTGCGTGGGAGACGCTCACGAGGTGCTGCTGGGCGCCGTCATGGAGGTTGCGCTCGAGGCGCTTCCGCTCGGCGTCGCTGGCAGACACGAGCCGGGCCCGCGAGCGGCGAATCTCCTCCTCGACCTGCTTCCGCGCGGTCACGTCGAGCCCGCAGAAGAGGTATCGAAGCCGGTCGTCCACGTCGCGGACGACCGTCGCGGTCCAGTCGACGACGAGCCGGTCGCCGTCGGCTGCCACGTGCTCGTACTCCACGACACCGGGCGGGTCGCCGCCACGGAGTCGTTCGAAGTCGGCCCGTGCGCGCTCGACGTCCTCCTCGGCGATGAACAGCTCCCAGAACGGCCGGCCAAGCCACGAGGCCTCGGGGACGCCGGCTGTGTCCTCGAGCGCGCGGTTGACGCCGAGCAGGATCCCGGTGTCTTCCACGAGCGCGAGGAAGCTGGGGGTGGAGCGAACCACCGCATAGCTGAAGTCCCGCTCGCGCTCGAGCTCGCGTGCCTGGCGGCGCTGCTCGGTGAAGTCTCGGACGATGAAGACGAACTCGTCGGGCCCGCACGCGACGAGCCTTCCCTCGTAGTCGCGCGTCTCTCCCTGGACGTCGAGCGAGTACTCGATGTTCTGGAGCGCGGCGTCCTCCACAGCCTTGCGACCGGCGCTCAGCACCATGTCGGCGATGCCGGGCGGCAGACGCTCGTGGACGGTGCGCCCGATTACCTCGTCGGGCGACGTCAGCAGGTCGCGTGCGGAGTCGACCTTGAACCCGCGGTAGACGCCGTCGGTACCGATCCGGAAGATCGGATCGGGTATCGCGGCGACCAGCGCCCGTGCCGTCGACTCGCTCGTCGCAGGACGATCGAGGCTTTCGTCGGTCGGCGGCGCGTCACGCGTTCCTTGTAGCACGGCCTAGTCGCCACGGCGACCGCGCCGACGGGTGCCCGCCGCAGGCGGACACCCGGCGGTCGTTCGGCTCTGCCCTTGGCGCGATCACGCGCGCTCGCGCACACAGTCAGTCGAGGACGAAGCTGACGCGCATCGTCACGCGGAACTCGGTCACCTCGTTGTTCTCGACCACGACGCTCTCCTCGGAGACCCATGCGGCCTTGATGCCGTGGATCGTCTCGCCGGCCTTCGTGATTCCGGCCTTCACGGCCTCCGCGAAGCTCGTCGGCGACGATGCGGTGATCTCGATCACCTTGACGACGCTCATGCGCACTCCTCTCGACGCTGGTGGTTTCGAATCTCGTACCCGCTGAGGCTCCCGGCCACGCATTCAGCCCGAGTCCAGCGACTCTCCAGCGCGCGAGTGGACGATCCGACTCGGCTCGAGCGGCAACCCGCCGTGAGCGAAGGAGGAGCGATGATGCGCATGCGATGGATGCTGGAGGCAGGAGTGCGCACGACCTATTCGGGTGCGCTCACCGTGCCGGGCATCTCCACGGCATCCGCGCAGCCGTCGGCGGAGCGTGAGCTTGCGTCACGCGTGAAGGGCGGCTGCGGCCGCTGATGGTCGACCGGTAATTCGCGCGACGTCCGGGGGCGTCCCAGACCAAGCCGGGCGCACCGGCCGGGTGCGGTTCGTAGCTTGTTCTACGGGTCGTGCCCGGACGGGGTGATCCGGCGCCGTGTCTGGGGCGTCATCCGGTTCGCGCCAATTGCCGGTCAACCATCTGGTCGACCGGTCGAGCGAGCCAAGGGGACGACCGCCGCTCGGCGGGCGCGGCGACTGCTCTACGCTGGCCAGCGTGATCCTGCGGGCTCCGGTGCACCGGCTCGACCCGCGCGTGCGCCGTCTGTGGGCACTCGAGACGCTGCTCGTCGCACTGGGAGTCGCCGTCGGGGTCGCATTCGCGACAACGGTCCTGGCGCGCGTGGACGCGACGACGGCAGCGGTCGTCGTGGGCGTGGTCGGCGGGCTGGTGGTTCTCGTCGGAGGCACCGCGGGCGTTCTGGTCGCGCCGGGTGTCGCGTTCAACCGGTTCGGCTACGAGGTGACAGACCTCGGCCTCTATGTCGCCAGCGGGATCGTCTGGCGGCGCTGGCAGGTCGTTCCGCACGCGCGCGTGCAGACGGTCGACACGCGCAGTGGCCCGCTGCAACGGCTCTGCGGCGTCGTGTCGGTGGCGGTGACCACGGCGTCCGCCGGCGGCGGCACCGAGATCCCGGGGCTCGATCCGGGCGTCGCGAACACACTCGTCGCAGAGCTCGCTCGACGAGCGGGCATCGAGGAGGGGACCTGAGCGAGCCGCCGGGCGAGCTCCGCGGACGGCTCAGTCCGCTGGCGATCCTCTTGCTCGCTCGGAAGCACATCGGGGCGAGCCTGATCCCGATCGTCGTCGTCGCGCTCACCTGGAGGGGCGGGCGTGCCGCTCCCCTGCTCGTCGCGCTCGTCCTGCTCGGCGTCGTCGCGCTGACCCTCGAATGGCGCGCCTTCCGCTACCGCGTCAGCGGCGGCAGCCTGGTCATCGACCGGGGTGTCGTTCGACGCTCGAGCCGTGTGGTGCCCCTCGACCGGATCCGAAGCGTCGACATCACCGCCACCGCGGTCCACCGCGCGCTCGGCGTCGTCCAGGTCGAGGTCGAAGCCGCCGCCGGTGGACGGGCCAAGGCTGACCTGACGCTTGTCGCCGTGACGCCCGAGGCCGCGGCCGAGTTGCACGACCGGCTGCTCGCCGGTCGTCCGGCGGCCGAGCCGGAGGAATTGGCGCTCGAGCCGTCCGTCCTCTATCGCGCGACGCCCTCAGCGCTCGCAGTCGCGGGCGCGACGAGTGGGCGCTACGTGCTCGCACCCCTGGCCGTGATCGGCGTCCTCTGGAACCTCGCCGAGGACGTACCCGGCGGCCTGCTCGAAGACCTCGGTGACGCGGTTCTCGATCGGGCGCCGTCGGGCGCAGCATGGATAGCGCTCCTCGCCGTCGCGGTCTGCGCTGCAGCCGTCGCGCTCGGCGCACTCGGTTCTCTCCTCGTCGACTGGGCCTTCGTGCTGTCGGACGACGGTGAGCGCCTCGTCGCGACGCGCGGCTTGCTCACGAGACGGGCCGTGACGATCGATCGGGCGCGCGTGCGCGGGGTCGACGTGGGGGACTCGCCGCTGCGGCGTCCTCTGGGACTCGTGTCCGTCGCCGCGGTGGCGGGGGGCGTCGCGGGCGGGGCCGGCGGCCGCGCCACGCTCGCGCCGATCGTCCACACCGGGCCAGCGGTGCGCCTGGTGAGGACCATCGACCCTGCGGCGCCTGGCCTCCAGGTCGCGCTGGCGCCCCACCCGCGCGCGGCGCGCGCTCGCCGCTTCGTTCGCGCGATGACGCCGCCGGCTGCGGCCGCGCTCCTCGCCGCATTGCTGGGCGCGTGGTGGGTGGTCGCCGTGCTGGTTGCGGTCACGGGCCTGGGTATCCCGCTCGCGATCGATCGGTATCGCCAGCTCGGGCACCGGTTCGACGGCGAGCGAGTCGTCGTCCGCGCGGGCTCGCTGTCACGTCGCTGGAGCGCATTCGATCCCGCTGCCGTCGTGGCTTACGACGTGCGTCGATCACCGGGGCAGGCCCGCGCGGGCCTCTGCACGCTCGTTCTCCACCTCGGACAGGGCGTCGGGTCGAGACGGGTGCTCGACTGTGCCGAGTCCCAGGCGCGCGAGCTGCTCGCCGCTCTCGACGGTCCGCTCCTCGGTCCGCTCGCCGAGCCGGTCAGTGGAGATACGGCCTGAGCGCGTCGCGCGCGATCAGGAAGCCGCGCTTGACGAGCGCCTCTGTGCGCTCGAAGGCGCGGTCCTCGTGCTCGACGGACACCACGCCGTCGTAGCCGACCCGGTAGAGCTGCGAGAGGAACCGGTCCCAGCGCACCTCGCCGAGGCCCGGGAGACGCGGGATCTGCCAGCCCATCCCCTGCGAGGCGGTGCCGTGGCGGTACAGGCCGTCCCGGTCGATCTCCATGTCCTTCGCGTGGACGTGGAGAATGCGCGTCGCGTAGTCGCGGACGACCCGCTCGTAGTCGATCTGCAGCCAGACGAGGTGGGAGGGGTCGAGGTTCAGGCCGAAGCGCTTGGACGGCACGAGCGAGAACATCTCGTCCCACGCAGCGGGGGTCGAGGCGAGGTTTGTGCCGCCGGGCCACTCGTCCCAGCTGAAGATCATCGGGCAGTTCTCGATCGCGATGTTGACACCCTTGTTCTCTGCATGGGCAACAAGACGCGGCCACACCTTCCCGAACTCGCGGAAGTTGTCGGGCACGTTCTTCGTCTTGTCCCGCCCGACGAAGGTTCCGACGGTGGGCACGCCGAGCTTCGCGGCCGCGTCGATCACCTTCCGCAGGTGCGCGTTCGCGGCGCGGCGCTCTCCGGCGTCGGGATGGAGGTTGTTGGGGTAGTAGGCGAGGGACGAGATCTCGAGCCCGTGCCGGTCGAGCACGTCGCGAACCTTGGCCGGGTCGAGCCGCGCGACGTCGATGTGCGAGACACCGGCATAGCGGCGGCGCTCCCCGCCCGCGGCCGGCCAGCAGGCGACCTCCAGCATCTCGAAGCCGTTCCCGGAGGCCCACGACGCGACCTTCTCGAGCGACAGGCGGGGGAACGCGGCGGTGAGGAGGCCGAGCCTCATGCCGGAACCTCGACCCAGCGACGCTCTGCGTTCGAGAGGGCAATCGCGTCGCCGAGCACGTTGGCGCGGTGCCCGTCCGCGAACGTCGGGTAGTCGGGCTCGCTCGAGGGGCCGCCCGCGGCGACCGCGGCGTAGACGCTCCGGTAGAGCTCGCGGAACGTCTCGACCCAGCCCTCGGCGTGCCCGGCCGGGAGGAACGTGTGCGCGGCCGCCGACGGCTGCATCAGCGCGGCGTTCCGCTGCAGCACGCTGCTCGGCTCGTCACGGCGACCGAGCCACAGCTCCTCGTGACGCTCCGCGTTCCAGGCGAGCGCCGTCTCGGAGCCGTCCACCTCGATGTGCAGGTAGTTCTTGCGCCCCGCGCTGCCCTGCGAGACCTTGAACGCGCCGCGCGCGCCGCCGTCGAAGCGGACCAGCACGTGCCCGAGGTCTTCCGTCGCCATCGGCGCATCCTCGCGCTCCACGTCGGCGGCACTCGAGAACGTCTCCACCTCGCCGAGGGGTCGCCGCCTGACCGGGATCGTCGTGTGGAGGTCGGCGCAGACCTCGACGATCCGCTGGTCGCTGACGAACTGCGCCATGTCCATCCAGTGCGACCCGATGTCGCCGATCGCGCGGAGGTCGCCTCCCTTGTCCGGCTCGAGCCGCCAGTTCCAGTCGGTCGGGAAGAGGAGCCAATCCTGGAGGTAGCCGCCGTGGACGTTCCAGACCTCGCCGACCTCGCCGGCCAGGACGCGGGCGCGGGCCTCGTGCACGAGCGGGAAGAAGCGAAGGTTGAAGTTCGTGCAGTGGACGAGCCCGCTCGCCTCGGCGAGCGAGAGCAGCTCCGCCGACTGCTCGGAGGTCATCGCCAGCGGCTTCTCGCAGACGACGTGCTTCCCGGCCTCGAGCACCTGCTTCGACTGGGGGTGGTGCAGGTGGTTCGGCGTGGTCAGGTGGACGACGTCGACCGCGTCGTCCGCGAGCAGCGCCTCGAGCGAGTCGTAGACCGGCGCGATCGCCTTGGCGGCGGCGCGCTCCGGGGAGGAGCCGACAACGCCCGCGACCTCGACTCCGAGGAGGCGGAGCGCATTGATGTGGACGACGCCGACGAAACCGGTGCCGACGACGCCCGCGCGAAACCCGCCGTCCCTCATGGACGGATCATCTCGCAGGGACGCGCGGCCGTGCGCCGGTTCCCGGCTCAGGAAGGGACGGTCAGGGCCTGCAGTCGCCCGTCAGGCCCTCGCAGCAGCCGACCTTGAAGCGGCAGTGCGGGCACTGGAAGGTCCCGTGGCGCCACTCCATCGCAGCGGAGCAGCGCGGGCACGACTCGACGGTGGCCGGCGGCGCGGGCGAGGGCTCGGGAGCCGGCACGCTCCGAGCGTACGAGCGACGGCGGATGACGGTGAGCGCCCTCTCGGGCGCCCACCGTCATTGCCTGCCGTTTCTGGCACTTCAGCGCTGCAGGTCGACCGGGAACGACACGAGTCGCCTGGTCGAGATGCCGCCGAGCAGGTTCTCGCCGTTCTTCCGCGCCCGGACGAAGGCGACGAGCAGCTGCTGGTTGTTCGACGCGGGATAGCCGCGGACGCGGTTCAGCTGGAGCTCGGCCCATCCGTCGGCGCCCGTCGTCGCCTCGGGCGGCACCGAGAACTGGTTGTACGGCACCGCCGTGACGTACACGAGCGCGCCCTGAACGGGCTTGCCGTTACAGGCCGTCACCCGGTAGCGCATGACAACCGCGTCGGGAGTCCGACCCACGACGGCCGGTGAGATCTGCTGCCCGGCGATGTTGAGGCGCTCGGGCGGGCTCAGCTCGGCAATCGGGATCGTTCCGGTGCGCGCGCATCCGGTGGTGGCGGGCGGCGGGGGCGGAGTCGCAGCCTCGCGGATCACGGCCGTCGGGACCGACGTCGCGTTCGTCCGACCGTCTGCGTTCTGCGCCGTGACGGTGACGCGGAGCGTGTTGCCCTGGTCGACGCCCTTCAGGACATACGTCTTCTCGCTCGAGCCGCTGATCAGCGCGCAGCTGCCGCCGTCGGCGTCACAGCGACGCCAGGCGTAGTCGAAGTCGGTCGGATTTCCGGACCACTGGCCCTCCCGGGCCGTCAGCGTCTGACCGACCTCGGGCCGCCCCGAGATCGTCGGCGGGCTCTGGTTCCCCGGCTTCGCGGTCGGCGCGGCGACGCCCGTCCCCGTCCCGCCGAGAACGATGCCGACGAGCCCCGAAGCAAGCGCGAGCGCGACGAACGGTGTCAATCTGCGTGCTTTCCGTTTCACGGTGAACCTCCTCAGGTGTCTCCGAAAGCTGGACCCGAGGTGGCTACCCGCCGGGAGGGGGAGGTAGCGGCACCCTCACCGTTCCCTTACAGGGAAACGCCAACGAACGACCTGGTACGGGAGCGGTCGCAGCGACCGCCCCCTCGTCGTGTTCCGTCCTGCTAGGCCTCCTGACTCCAGACGACCTCGTACGTGTCCACGGATGTGCGGCGTCCGCGGATGTCCTCCGGGATCTCGTCGCCCATCGCCTCGAAGCGCTCCTCGGCGGCGTCGATTGCCTCCTTGCTGTCGAAGAACGTGACGAACAGACGTCGACCGGTTGCAGCATCCTGGAGCACCATCGCGCTCTTCAGGCCCTCGGGCAGTACCAGGGTCCCGGCGTTCATCCGCTCCTCGTTCAGCTGCTGGAGCCGCTCGACGTCGCCGCCTTCGAAAGAAGCCACACGCGCGAACATCCTTCCCTCCTGTTTGGGTGTCGGACGAGCATTGGCGAGCGCAGTTCTTTCGTCAAGCGGTTCGCCGTCGGACAGCCAGTCGTCGTCCGGCTGCTAGCCGGCGACCGTTTGCCCTGTCATGTCGTCCGCCGTCGTCACGTCGGCGTGCTTCTGCTCTGTGGCGCTCCGGTCGGCCTGCAGCTCCTGCCGCCAACCGGCGAGGATGCCGTGCACGCTCGCAGCGCCGAGGATCGGCGTTGCGGGAGCGTCGAAGCGCGAGGGGTAGAGGATGAACGGGCGGGTCTGGAGACCGCCGATGCCGCCGTGGAAGGAGATCAGCTCCTCGAAGGCGCAGCCTTCGTGGAGGTCGGGGTCGAAGAAGCTCCCGACCATGATGTCGGCGACGTGCTCGAAGCCGTCGGTGCGGAGCAGATGCTTCGGTGCGTGCGGCGAGAAGTGTGCGAGCGGGTCATCCCCTTCGATGCGGCCGTCCGTCAGGTAGTGGGCGCCGTTGGGGCCGAGCGCGACGGCGCCGTGCTCGGAGGAGCGGACGAGGAGCCAGCCGACGTGTGGGTGTGCCCGGAGCGCGGGCACGAGGTCCGGGTGGCGCTCGTTCATCTCTTCGAGCGTCAGCCGCCGGCGCTCCTCCATCAGGTAGACGAGACCGAGGTTCCCCGAGCCGAGGACGACGACGTCCCGGTCGGAGACGTCGTTCTTGGCGCGCTTCGTCTGCTTCTTCCCGGTCGCCTCGCTGAGGGCGTTCCCGACCATCGAGCTCTGCTCGTCGCCACCCGCGATCCCTTCGACGGCGCCCTGCGCGAGCGAGCGCTCGACGAGCTCGTCGAGGCCGTACCCGTTGCGCTGCTTGAAGGTCGCGCCCTGAGTCTGCCCGTGGTCGGAGAGGACGACGATCTCGTAGGGCCGGGGCGCGAAGCGGCACGCTCGCTCGATCAGGGCGAACTGGTCGTCGAGCTTGCGCAGAGCTTCGAGCGTGTCCGCGCGCTCCAGGCCGGAATGGTGAGCGACCTCGTCGTAACTCGAGAAGGTCGCGTACACGGCCGGTCGGCCGCGCATCATGTCGGTGATCACGCCGGACACGATGAGGTCGCGCACGAACACGCACAGCGCGCCCCTCATGAACGGGTAGATGCCGCCGCGGTGCCCGCGCGGCTGCACGTCGCGGCGAATCGCACGGAGAGCCGCCGTCCACTCCAGGAGCACCTCCCATCCGAACAGGACGAGCGTGCGCGTCGCGTTTTCGCCGTTGGCGAAGAACGCCCGATAGCCCGAATTGGACTTCTTCTCGGCGTCGATGCGGCTGACGGTGAGGATCACTTCGTCCGCCTCGCCGGAGAGGAGGTTGCCGCGGCTGGCGCCGCCGTCGACGAGCAGGCCGATGCCGGTTGCGTGCCGTCGCTCGATCTCCGCGCAGTCCGGCGGGGCCGAGCAGGTCATCAGCGTCGCCGTCTCCTTCTCCACCCAGCGGAAGGCGGAGATGTCCTCGTTCGATCCCAGGAGGATCCCCGCCTGGCTGGCGCCCGTCTGCGAGGAGAGATCGGTCTCCCACTCGACGAGACGGTGCGTGCGCTCGCGCATCCAGCGGGCCATGGTCGGGGCGTTGCCGTCACCCATCGCCCTGCGCAGCACAGGCAACGCCAGCCCGTCGATCTCGAGGTAGACGATTCCCGGGACGTCGGTCGAGGCGATGATGCCCTGGCGCTTGGCAATCCGGTGCGCGGTGCGGACCGACGTCATGTTGTCCGAGCCCAGGATCACCGCGAGCACGACGCTCACGGCTGCGACCACGAGGGATGCAAGAAGAGCCCAACCGAAGTTGTCGACCCTGAGCACACCATCGGTGATGGCGTCCGCGACGAGGAGGATCGCGGCGTCCGCGATCAACACCAGCAGGAAGCCGAGCACGAGCGTGAGCGGCAACCGCAGCGCAGCAATCACCGGCGGGATCACTGCGTTCAGCGCAGCGACGATCGCAGCGACGAGCAGTGCGCCCCAGAAGTCGTCGACGTGGACGCCCGGCAGGATCCCGGCCGCCACCATCAGGGCGATTCCCGTTGCAAGCCACGAGGCGAGCAGCGGGAACAACCGGAGCTGTGGGCGCTCGGGCTTCCAGGCCGTGGAGTGACCGTAGGTCCGCTCGGGGTCGTCAGGCATCAGGCTCATCACCTCCGGACACGGACGGCGGTGCATCCTTCCCCGTGTCGCGGCCGCGGCGGAGCAGGCCTCGCCCGGACTCCGCGCGCTCCGCTTTCTTCTTCGCCCTGCTCTCCGCGTGCTGGGCCTTCTGCTCCGCCACCTTGACCTTCGCGTCCGCGTACGACTGCGTGACGAGCTGCCTGCCACCTCGCCAGCCGAAAACCAAGACGACGAGCACGAGCGCGAGAAGCACGTTCCAGGCTGTCGTGATCAGCTGCTGCGCGGTGGAGTAGTCGACTGCGGTGCCCTTCGGGACGTCGCAGCATGCGTCCAGCGCGAGAGCGTTCGTCGCCTGCGTGATGCCGACGGCGCCGGGCGTGACCGAGACGGTGTTGGCGAGCGAGCCCGATCCCGTCACCCACATGACCGACTCGAACGTGACGGGGATCGCGAATGCCGCGAGGAAGATCGCGATCACGGCGAGCTTGCACAGCCACGAGAGCAAAGACGGAAGGAACGCGTTCGTGAAGTACTCCCTCGGTCGCGAGAGGATCACGCCACCCTGTTTCGCCTTGGTCCAGAGCTTCTTCACTTGCTTCCAGAAGATCTTCGCCAGGATCACGATCCCGAAGCCGCCGCCTACCACGATCAGGATCGTCCGCAGAGGGTCCTCCGAGATGTTGCCGAGGTTCTCGTCGAACGAGCCGGGCACCGACAGGAACAGGTAGAGGTAGACGAATGTGCCCGCGATCGTGAAGAAGATCTTCTGGACGAGGTAGGCGGCGAGCGCCCCGGGGAACGTGCAGGCCGGGATGATCGCCACGAACATCATGAGCGTTGCGAACGTGCCGATGTTCGCAGGCAGGAAGTTGTTCATCGCCACGCCGACGGCGTACGCCGTCACGATCTGCCAGAGCTCGACCTGGCCCGGATACGCCGCGCGCAGGATGCCGTAGTACGAGAGCCCGGCGAAGAAGGTCTGGCCGCTCTGGAAGGCGAGCGCCGCGACGATGTAGCCGGGCGGGACGTCCTTGATCTGGTCCCACAGGTCGGACAGCCAGCCGACGACGTCGATCCCGAGCAGGTTCAGGACGACGACGACGAGCACGGCGCCGACGAGCCAGCCGCCGACCTTGAGCAGGCGTCTCGGACGCGACGGGTCGTGGAACGGGCTCACGGCCCCGGGGCGGCGGGCGACGGTCTCGCTCATCGACGCCGATGGTCGTCGCGGCTTGGCAGCGTCACATCAGCCATGTCGGATGAATCCGTCCAAAGGCTCGGTACGCACGGCATGGCGTGATTCACCCACATTCGACGACGCCGCGTCGCCGCTGACGCGCCAGCTTGGCCCTCGGCGTACGCGCACACGACCATCGTCCCGTTCGAAAGGAGCAGTTGCAAGTCGCATCACAGGAGAATCCGTGAGTCGTCGGACAGCCGTCCCTTCGTCGTGTCCCCGCCGTTCGGGAGGGACAGCCGGGCGCTCCCGTAGCGTCCCTCCCGGATGCCACAGGAGACGAGGCTCGAGAGGCGGCTCGAGAATGCGGTCGCCCGCGCCACCACGCCGCGCGGCGCGGCTGTCGTGATCGGTATCACGACAGTCGCGATCACCGCCGGGTCGGGCCTCCTGATGACCGTCCTCGACCGTGACAACTACCCGTCGCTCGGATCAGGGCTCTGGTGGGCGATTCAGACGACCACCACAGTCGGGTACGGAGATCACGTTCCCACCACGGTTGCGGGACAGCTGGTCGCCGCCGTCGTGATGGTGTTCGGGATCGGCTTCCTGACGGTCATCACCGCCGCGATCACGAGCACGTTCGTCGCGCGTTCGCACCGCGAGCAGAAAGACTCCGACGCCGGCACGCCTACGGTCGAGCAGGTCCTCCAGCTCGACGCACGCCTCGAGCGAATCGAATCGGCGCTGTCAGAAGCCTCCCACCGCCACCCCGAGCAGTCGTCGCTCGGCGCCGAGACGCCGACGGCGGAGCAGCTCCGTAAGCTCGATGGGCGGCTCGAGCGGATCGAAGCCGCGCTGACGCGACCGTCGTAGCGGCGCCGTCGCCGATCGCGCCGAGAGCGAGGGCAACTGACGCTTCAGTAGGTTTCGTTGTCATGGCCGCGCGGGAAGCCGCCTGTCACTGTGGGCAACTGCGTCTGGAGGTCGACGGGGATCCGTTCGCGGTATCCATCTGTCACTGCCTTGCCTGTCAGCGTCGGACCGGGAGCGCCTTCGGGATGCAGGCGGCGTTCACGTCGGATCAGGTGCACGTCCTCGGTCGCTTCAGCGACTTCGCGCGGATCTCGGACGAGGCGGACAGCAAGGAGCATGCCTTCCATTTCTGTCCTGACTGCGGATCGCAGGTCTTCTACACGGAGCCGACGGAGCCGGGCCTGATCGTCGTGTCGGTCGGCTCGTTCGCCGATCCGTCGTTCCCGCCTCCGACGGAGTCCGGCTACGACTCTCGCCGTCATCACTGGCTGGAGCTGCCCGAGTCGATCCAGCGGTACGCCCCCGAGCTATGGGACCCGGTGCGACCTCTCTACGAGGCCGGCAGGTACGCGGAGGCGGCGGACGAGGGCCGCGAGCTGATCGAGGCCCACCCGAACCAGGCATACCTCTACTACAACGTGGCGTGCTGCGAGAGCCTCGCGGGGCGCACAGCCGACGCGATCGAGCACCTTCGCCAGGCGATCGACAAGTGGGAGGGCTGTCGCGACATGGCGAAGGAGGACTCCGACTTCGCCGCGATCCGCGCCGAGCCCGCGTTCGAGGAGCTGATCGGCGGCTAGGCCGACGCTGATCTGCTCACGAGACTCGGGATGACTCCGGATGCCCCGGCGAATACCCTGTTCCCCGTGGCCGTCTCTGTGGACGATGCCCGGTCTCTCGCGCTCTCGCTCCCCGAAGCCGTCGAGCTCGATCATCACGGGCGTCCGTCGTTCCGTGTTGGCGGCAGGATCTTCGCAACGCTGTGGAACGAGCACCGGATGAACGTGATGCTCGACGAGGGCGGAATCCGGACGGCGGTCGAGAGAGCGTCCGACGCGTGCCAGGAGGTCTGGTGGGGCAAGCGTCTGACCGCCGTGGGGGTGACGCTCGCGCGCACGGATCCGGACTTTCTGTCGGATCTTCTTGCCGATGCCTGGGAGCACAAAGCCCCGAAGCGACTCCTGGGCGACCGATAGAGGGGCGCCTTCGCGTTCGCGAACGTGCAGCCAACGAAGGCGACGAGCAGATTCGAACTGCTGTACGAGGCTTTGCAGGCCTCTGCCTAACCACTCGGCCACGTCGCCAGGAGGACGCATCGTAGCCTCGGTCGTTCTGGCACTATGCGGGCGATTTGCGACGGGGGAGTTGCAAATCATCCTACGCATCTGGCACGATAGGCGCCGGCGCTCCGAGGGCGCCACTGCGGCAACAACGGGAGGGAGAGATTTCATGGGTGGCACGCGCTGCGCGTCTTGCGCTTGCGTGTCTTGTCGTCGCTGGGCGCGACGTCGTTCGTGGCGGGGGGCAGCGCCGGTCCGCGAGATGCCGCCGCGACGTTCGCCGCGTTCCCCGGGCCGGGCCAGGTCTCGTACGGCGAGCTGATCGCCTACAAGGCCGAGTTCGAGAACGAGCAAGCGACTCGATGCTGACGCATGTCAGATTCCGTCAGACCGTTCCCGGTCGGCGAGGGACCGAGTCGGCGACCATCGACTCGCATACCTGTCTGCCGCCGGCGACAAGTCGACGCCGGCAGGCCGGATTGGATTTGCGACTTCGGGAACTGTTCCGCCGGGGACGCCGAAGATCGAGTTGACGATCGTCTGGCGAGTCGCCGACCCTCGACGGGGACGGTCAACTGCGACGAACTGCCTCGTGAGCACGGTCGCTGGACCGTCAAGGAAGGGGTCAACGACACGGAGGACCCGAACGACGTGTTCGGGCTCACGAAACGACGTGCGACGCTGCTGGCCGTCGGGGGTACCAGCGCCGAGACGCTCTCGCGGGTGGCTACGAGACGGGGTCGACGTCGTGCGCCGCCAGTTCGGCCGCCCGGGAACCTCCGGACGCACCGGTGCAATCAGCGTCCTGTCGAACCCGGTCATCATCGAAGTTCTGCCTGCCGCCGTTCACGATTCCCGCCGGCAACGGGAACCTCGGTTTCGCGGCGACGATCACCGAGACGCGCGGGGAACGCTCGACAAGCCGAGGTCTGCATCGCGGCGCTCGGCACGAACTGCAGTCCGACCGCGCTCGACGCGACATTCGGCGCGCCGTACGTGACGCATGTCTTCCAGGTCGCCGACGCGCGCTGAAGGCACTGGAGGAGATCACATGACGGGTCTCCCACAACGGCGATCCGCTCCCGCGTTGCGGACGAGGACCGGAGTGCTCGACGCCGACGGCGCGTGCGTCCTGGTCATCGCCACCGACAGAGCAAGACGAAGATCTGGACGATCGTCGCGACGTCTCCGACCAACGGGCCGTGGGACTGGTGATCTGAGCTTCGACTACGCGGGGGCGGCGTCGAGCGCCTCGAGTCGGCGGATGACCGTCGACAGAGGCACGACGCCGCCCTTGAGCTCCGCGAACGCCCGAGCCGCGGCGTAGACCTCCAGCGCCTCAGACGTGCGGCCCGTGTCGGCGAGCACGTCACCCAGGTCGAGGTGGGCGTCGAGCTGGTACATCGTCGCGTCCGTGGGGGCGAGCAGGTCCACCGCCTCTCGGATCAGGCTCTCGGCCTCCGCGTACGACCCGCGACGGGCCAGCGAACGTCCCCGCGCGCAGCGCCAGAGTGCCTGCGTCGCGACGTCGACATCGGCCGCGAGCGATCGCGCCCGTTCTGTCAGGGCGTCGATCTCGTCGAGAGGTGCACCATGCTCGAGAAGCGTCTGTGCGAGGTGGCCGGCCACCGTCGGCAGGAGCCAGCGCTCACCACCGACGGCGTCCAGCGTGTCGTACGAGCGGCGCAGCTCCCGCTCGGCGGCGTCGAGATCGCCCGCGAGCCTCTCCACGCGCCAACCCTCCAGACCGACGCGGGCCGCGTCCGTCTCGAGACCCAGCTCCTCGAGCAGGGCTCGCGCGCGCGTGACGTGGGCACGCGCGTGGCCGAACGCACCCTGCATCGCGTACAGGCCGCCGAGGACGGCGAGGATGTTGCCTTCGGACTGCCGATTGCCGGCGGTCTGCTCGAGAGACGCTTCGCAGCGTGCGATCGCCTCGTCCACGTTCGTCGGCCCCAGGGAGGCCGCGCCGGCGTAGGCCGTCGCCGCGCGCCGCTCCTGGCGTACGTCGCCCGCGAGGCGCGCGTGCTCGACGGCCTTCCTGGAGGCCTCGGCCGCGTCACCGAAGCGGCAGGCCGTGCCCGCCGCCCAGGCGAGAAGCCTCCAGGCCATCGCGAGCCCCGCCTCGTCGCCGGCGGCCTCGAAGATGGAGATCGTCTCGGTGATGTCCTGCTCGACCGTGTCCGGGCTCCACCCTTCGGCGCCCGTGCGCAGCCGGACGAGAAGACGGATGAGGGTCGCGCGCGCCGCGTCGGCGGGCGCGCTCGGGGCCTGCGCGATTGCCTCCTCGAGCACGGCTGACGCCTCGTCGAAGCGCCCGGTCATGAGAAGCGCCTCGCCGTGGTCGGGGAGAAGCCGCAGCCGCTCCGGGTGATCTGCCGGAAGCAGTGCCGCCGCGCGTCCGAGGAGGTTCGCGGCCGCCGGCACGTCGCCTCGGGCGAACGCGCGCCGGCCGGCCGACGCGAGGCGACGCGCGCCGTCCTCGCCTATCGCGCGTCCCCGTTCGTCCAGCGGGCCGAGCTCCGAGAGGTAGTTCGATGCCTGCTCGAGGTGGTAGCCGAGGATCTCCTCGAACTCGGCGCCGCGGTCGCGGTTCACCTCGTCCGCCCACGTCACGAAGCGCTCGTGGAAGTCGGCGCGAGACCGCTTGAGGATCGCGTCGTAGGCGGTGTCGCGGATCATGATGTGCTGGAACCGGTGCTGTCCTTCGTCGCCGTCCTCGACGTGAAGGACGAGGTGCTTCTGTGTGAGCGCCGTCAGCTCGGTCCGCACCCGCGGGGACACCTCGGGCGGCGTGAGCGCGGTGACCGCCGCCTCGGCGAAGACGTACCCGATGACCGAGGCGGGCTCGATCACGGAGCGCTCGCCGCCGGCGAGCGTGTCGAGGCGGGCCGCGAGCAGCGCCTGGATCGTGGGGGGGACGTGCAACTCGTCGAGCGGCCCGGTGGCGCGCCAGCCGCCGTTCTCCCGCTCGAGGACGCCCTCGTCGACCAGCATGCGGACGAGCTGCTCCGCGAAGAGCGGGTTCCCCTCCGCCGCGACGACGACGCGGTCGAGCACCTCCGGCGCGACGGTTCCGCCGCCGAGCGCCGCTTCGACCATCGACCGGCTGGCCTCTGCGTCGAGGGGCTCGAGCTCGATCCTCGTCGCGCGCTCGCCGACGCACCACTCCGGGTGTTCGTCGATGAGCGCGGGCCTCGTGGGACAGACGATCAGCACGGGCGCGCCGTCGATCGCCCGGACGAGCTGCTCGATCAGCTCGAGGAGCGTCGACTCCGCCCAGTGAATGTCCTCCACGACGAGTGCCACGGGCCGCTGGGTCGCCGCATGCTCCAGGAACCGCCGGAATGCCCACGTCAGCTCCTCCATCGGGAACGGCTTCTCCTGCAGGCCGATCATCGCGGCAAGCCGCTCCGTCACGCCCTCGCCCGAAGCGTCGGTGAGCGACGCAAGCTTCGCGAGCGCCGGCTCGGCGCTGTCGTCGTTCACGATCCCGCACGCCGTCTTGAAGGCTTCCGCCAGCGGCCAGAACGTGATCCCGTCACCGTAGGGCAGGCACCGCCCCTGGAGCGAGAAGGAGCGGTCGGCGATCCGGTCGAGGAACTCGGCCATCAGCCGGGACTTGCCGATGCCCGCGTCCGCGACGAGGGTCACGAGCCGCGCGGACGAGGTCGTGACGGCGTCCGCGAAGATCCCCTCCAGCAGCGCGAGCTCGTTCTCTCGGCCGACGAGCGGGGCGCCACGGCGGACGGTGACGTCCTCGGTGTCCTTCACCCGGACGAGCTGATATGCCGGCACGGGTTCCGCCTTGCCCTTGAGCGCAAGCGGCTCTACCTCGATGACCTCGACGCTGTCGCGGACGAGCCGGTACGTCAGCTCGCCGAGAAGGACTTCTTGCTCACCGGCGGCTTGCTCGAGCCGCGCCGCGACGTTGACCGCGTCCCCCGTCACCAGTCGCTGGCCCGTGGAGGGATCGCCCGCGACGACTTCGCCGGTGTTCACACCGGTCCGGTTGGTGAGCTGGACGCCGTAGTGGCGGTCGAGCTCGACGTTGAGCTCCTCGAGCGCAGCCTGCATGCCCGCGGCTGCGCGTACGGCACGTAGGGCATCGTCCTCGTGCAGTCGGGGAAGACCGAAGACGGCCATCACGGCGTCCCCGATGAACTTCTCGATCACGCCGCCGTGGCGCTCGAGCTCGCCGCGCATGGCGTCGAAGTAGCGTGTCATCACCTCGCGCAGCGCCTCGGAGTCGAGTGCCTCGCCGAGGCTCGTCGAGCCCTTGAGGTCGGAGAAGACGATGGTGACGACCTTCCGCGTCTCCTGCGGGGCCGGCGCGTCGGCGAGCTGCGAGCCGCAGGCCAGGCAGAACCGCGCGACGTCCGGGTTCTCGGTGCCGCAGCTCGAACACGTCTTCATGGGGCGAGTCTACGAACCGCACCGACCGGAACTCGCCTGCGAGAATCGCAGCGTGGGCCCCGACGCCGCCGCGGAGCACCTCGCGCACGCCGCCTCGCTCGCCGAGCGCGACGAGGCCATCGCTGCGGAGCTCGGACGTGTGCGCGAGCTCGCCCAGCGCGCGGGCTCGCTGCGAGCGCGCGCCGCGGAGGTCAAGGCGGATCTCGAGCGGGTGCCGCGTGAGCTCGAGGACCTCATACCCCGGCTTGCCGAGGCCGACACGGAGGTCACGCGCGCGCGAGCGGAGCTGGAGCAGGCGGAGGAGCGAGTCACGGAGCTCGAGCGTGGCCGCCGCCGTAAGGCGGAGGAGCTCGACCGCGCCCGGAGCGAGGCCGCCACTGCGCGCGCGCTCCTCGCCGACACCGAGCGTCAGGTCGAGCGGCTGGCGTCGCTCGAGTCGAAGCTGCTCGAAGAGGATGCCGCGCTCCGTGCCGAAAGCAGCGCCCTCGTCCGGTCGGCGAGCGCGGTGGCCGCCGAGATCCGCATGCTGCCGCGGGTCACCGACAGCGCCCGCGAGGACCCCGGTGAGACGCTGGACGGCATCGACGAGTGGGGCGCGCGGCGTGCGCTCGTCGCTGTTCGTCGTCCAGGGGAACCTGGAGACGGAGCGGGACCGCGTCGTCGTCGAGGCGAACGCGCTGGGAGCGGCGCTCCTCGGCGAGAGCCTCGGCGCCTCGAGCGTGGCGGTCGTACGGCGGCGGCTCGAGGAGCGCCTGGGCGGGCAGCCCGAGAGGTAGGTCAGCTAGGGGAAACGCGTGTCGTCGGGGTTGCGGTCGAGCGGGCCGCCCTCTCGACAGCTGCGGGGCAGCGCGTAGGCCGCCCTGATCGCGCTCCGCTCGGCAAGCCGAAGACGGAGCTCGTCGCGAAGCAATGCGTGTGCCCGCTCCTCGTCGATCCCGAGACGCACCGCAATCGGCGCCGCCGCCTGCAGAGCGAGGCACTCGGTGACACCCTCTCGGCGCTCGCCGCCGAGGTGGATCGCCTCGTGCGCGAGCACGACGAGCGCCTCGCCGGTCTCGCGGGTCTCCTTGCCGTCCGATGCCAGGTCGTGGAGCGTGCGGCACACGCCTGCGTCGAGGTAGGCGATCCCGGCGCGAGGGAAGGCGATGCCGAGCGTGTCGCTGCCGGCGCCCGTGAAGGCGTAGCCGTCGTCGCAGCGGAGCGTCACGGGACGGCCGGCGACGATCGCGGCTTCGGACGCAAGTCGTGAGACGGTACGAGACCGGTCGGCCTGGGGCAGCGACTGCCAGGTCGCGGCGCGGTCGGAACGAGCCGCGAGCCCGAACAGGATCGCGGCGACGGCAAGCCCGACGAGCCAGCCGATCGTGCGCCGTCGTCCGACGGACCCGCGCGCGGGAGGCGGGACGTACCGGAATCCGTCGTCCTCTTCGACGAGCTCTCCGAACCCGAGGTCGGCGTCCTCGGGCCCCGGCGGCACGCGGCGACGAAGCGGGCGGGGCGGCTCGCGCCGCCCGCGAAGCACGAACTCGAGCTCGGCGGCGAGGAGGACGAGGAACGGCACCCAGAAAGGCACGAGCGCGCGGAGCTCGTCGACGAAGAGCCAGACGACGACGAATGCGAGCGCGGCGACGCGGAGTGCAATCTGCGTGGTGCTGCGGTCGATTTGCAGGCCGTCGCTCAAGTTGCAAGTTGTAACGCGCGGCTTTCCCGGTGCGTCGTGGGCGGGCGTGACGCGCCGCGTTCGGCGATAGAGTCGCGGCCGTGCCGGCGACGCTGATGGACGGGAAGGCGCTCGCCGAGCGGATCCGCGTCGACGTCGCCCGCGAGGTCGCGGAGCTCGGTCACGTGGGGCTCGCGACTGTCCTCGTCGGGGACGATCCCGCGTCCCACGTCTACATCTCCGGCAAGCAGAAGGCTTCGAGCGAGGCCGGCATCGACGCGCGCGACATCAGGCTTCCGGAGGACACGCCCGAGGCGGACGTGCTCGCGCTCCTCGATGACCTGAACGCCGACGGCGACGTCGACGGGATCCTCGTGCAGCTTCCGCTCCCCGCCCACATCGACGAGACGCGGGTCACGTATGCGGTCGCGCCGCACAAGGACGTCGACGGTTTCCATCCCGTGAACGCGGGCAACCTCTACCTCGGGACTCCGCTGCACGTTCCGGCCACGCCGGTCGGCTGCATGGAGCTCCTCGCCGCGTACGGGATCGATCCCGCCGGCGCGGAGGCAGTTGTGATCGGGCGAAGCGAGATCGTCGGTCGGCCGGCGGCGATGCTCCTCCTCGCGGCCAACGCGACGGTCACGATCTGTCACTCGCGCACACGCGACCTCGCGTCCCAGGTGCGCCGCGCGGACATCGTGGTCGCCGCGGTCGGGCAGCCGGGCATCGTCACGGCGGAGATGGTGAAGCCGGGCGCGACAGTGCTCGACGTCGGGCTGACCCGAACCGAGGACGGGATCCGCGGCGATGTCGACCCCGCCGTCACCGAGGTGGCGGGGTACCTGACCCCGATGCCGGGCGGCACCGGCCCGATGACGATCGCGCTGCTGCTCCGCAGCGCCGTCAAGGCTGCCCGTTACCGGCGTCGGCTTCTTGCGTACCCCACCCTCTGAGCGATAGCGTTTCGCCCGTTCTGCATCTCGCGTCGGCGGTGACGTCGACGCTTTCGCTCAGGAGGACGTTCGTTGTCTGTAGAGACGGGCACCGTGAAGTGGTTCTCGAACGAGAAGGGCTTCGGGTTCATCGCACGCGAGAGCGGCGATGACGTCTTCGTCCACTTCTCGGCCATCACGATGGATGGCTACAAGTCCCTCACCGAGGGTCAGAAGGTGGAGTTCGAGGTCGTCCAGGGGCCGAAAGGCGCCCAGGCCGCGAACGTCACGGCTGCCGTATAGCGCGGCTCTCACGCGGTACCCCGGGGCAGGCCCACGAGGGCCTGCCTTGCGCCGGGACGGGAAGCGGGCCTCCGGCGGCGGCGGTAGGCGCCGCTCTCCGTCGCACCACGACATGGTCCGACGGAGACCTGGAAGTATGAGATTCGATGGCGATCAGTCGTGAGCAAGTCCTCCACGTCGCGCGCCTTGCGCGCCTCGACCTGCGCGACGACGAGCTCGAGCGCCTGACGGGCGAGCTCGGCGCGATCCTCGATGCCGTCTCGAAGGTGTCGGAGCTCGACCTCGCCGACGTCCCACCGACGTCGCATCCACTCGATCTCGTGAACGCCTGGGCGGAGGACGAGCCGCACGAGTCGCTTCCGCTCGACGACGTGTTCGCGAACGCGGCGGCACGCGAGGGCGATCTGTTCAAGGTGCCGCCCACGACGTGAGCAGGTGTGCCGCAGACCTGGCTGGTGTCACGTGAACGGCATCGACACCCTCCGGCTCACCGCCGAGGACGCGATGGGGCTCGTCGAGCGCGGCGACCTCTCGGCGGCCGAGCTGCACGGCGCCTACCTCGCTGCGATCGAGGAGCGGAACGGCGAGCTTCATGCCTACCTGCGGACGGTCGACGAGGCGAACGGCGCCAGCATCCCGATCGCGCTCAAGGACGTGATCTCGACGCGAGGAGTCGAGACGACGGCGGGATCGCGGATCCTGTCCGGCTACGTGCCGGTATTCGACGCTACGGTCGCCGCCCGATGCAAGACGGCGGGCCTGACGCTGCTCGGCAAGACGAACACGGACGAGTTCGCGATGGGGTCGTCCACCGAGAACTCCGCGTTCGGCCCCTCGCACAACCCGTGGGACCCGACGAGAGTCCCGGGCGGTTCGGGCGGTGGGACCGCGGCGGCGGTCTCCGGCGGTCTCGCGCCGTGGGGCCTCGGCTCGGACACCGGGGGCTCTATCAAGCAGCCGTCCGCTCTCTGCGGGAACGTCGGGCTGCGCCCGACCTATGGGACCGTCTCGCGCTTCGGCGTGGTCGCGTTCGCCTCGAGCCTCGACCAGGTCGGCCCGGTCGCGAAGACCGTCAGGGACACCGCGCTGCTCTATCGCATCATCGCGGGGCGCGACCCCTCCGACTCGACGACCGTCGAGCTCCCGGCGCCGGTCGAGCTTCCTGACACCGAGCGGCTCGACGGCCTCCGGATCGGCGTTCCGCGGCAGGCGGTTGCGCTCGAGGCGATCGAGCCCGGGGTCCGCTCGGCGTTCGAGGCCGTCCTGAAGCTGGCTGAGAAGCTCGGAGCGGAGGTCGGGGAGTGCGACCTGCCGTTGTCCTTCGACTACGGGCTCCCGTGCTACTACCTCATCGCCCCGGCGGAGGCGTCCTCGAACCTCGCTCGCTATGACGGCGTGCGCTACGGCCCCCGGACGGATGGCGAGAGCTTCCGCGAGATGGTCGAGCGCACGCGCGACGACGGGTTCGGCGACGAGCCGAAGCGGCGCATCATGCTCGGCACGTACGCGCTCTCGGCCGGCTACTACGACGCGTACTACGGGCAGGCGCAGAAGGTGCGCACCCTGATCGTGCGGGAGCATGCGCAGGCGTTCGAGTCGTTCGACGTGCTGTTCACGCCGACCTCGCCCACGGTCGCGTTCCCGCTCGGCGAGAAGGCCGCCGACCCGCTTGCGATGTACGCCTGCGACCTGCTCACGATCCCGTCGTGTCTCGCGGGACTCCCGGGGCTCAACGTCCCGTGTGGGCTGTCCGATGGCCTCCCGGTCGGCCTGCAGCTGATCGGTCCGCAGTTCTCCGAGAACGCCCTCTTCGCCGCGGGCCACGCGCTCGAGCAAGCGCTCGATCTCGATCTCGTCCCGGAAAGGCTGCGCGCGTGACCTGGGAGCCGGTGATCGGGCTCGAGATCCACGTCCAGCTCAAGACGCGGACGAAGATGTTCTGCCGGTGCCCGGTCGGATTCGGCGCGGCGGAGAACACGCAAACTTGCCCGGTCTGCCTCGGGTTCCCCGGGGCTCTTCCTGTACCGAACCGCGTCGCGATCGAGTGGGTGATGAAGCTCGGGCTCGCCCTGGGCTGCGACATCGCTCCTCGAGCCGTGTTCGCGCGGAAGAACTACTTCTACCCCGACCTCCCCAAGGGGTATCAGATCTCGCAGTACGATCTTCCATCTTGCGTAAATGGCAAGGTGCTAGTGCCACTGGCAGATGGTGATCATGAGGTGGGCATCGTCCGCGCTCATCTGGAAGAGGACGCAGCGAAGAACGTCCACGTCGGCGGGCGCACCGGCCGGATCGGCGGCGCCTCCACGACGCTCGTGGACTACAACCGCGGCGGGACGCCGCTCGTGGAGATCGTCACCGCGCCCGACATCCACTCGGCCGAGGAGGCGAAGCGCTTCCTCCAGCTCCTGCGGCAGACGATCGTCGAGCTCGGAATCTCGGACGCGGAGATGGAGAAGGGCACGCTCCGCGTCGACGCCAACGTCTCCGTGCGACCGGCCGGCACGGACGAGCTCCGGACACGGTGCGAGATCAAGAACATGAACTCGTTCACCCACATCGCGCGCGGCATCGACGCGGAGATCGCGCGGCAGATCGAGGTGTGGGAGTCCGGGGGCGAGGTCGAGCAGCACACCTACGACTTCGACGTCGCGACGGGGACCCTGACCGCGCGACGGACGAAGGAAGAGGCGGACGACTACCGGTACTTCCCCGAGCCCGATCTCGTCCCCGTCGAGCCGCCGGCGGACGTCGTCGAGCGTTTGCGGGCGGAGCTTCCCGAGCTGCCCGCCACGAGGATCCGCCGGATCGGAGAGGTGCTCGACCACGAGCGCGCGCTCGTGCTCGTGACCGGCGGCCTCGAGCGCCTCTGGGAGCAGACCGTCGCCGCCGGCGCGGACGGCGTCGCAGCGAGCAACGTGATCGCGAACCAGCTCGTCGGCGCCGGAATCTCCCCGTCGGCGGTCGATCCGACGGAGCTCGCCAGGCTCGTCGGCGCGCGTGAACGGATCCCGCGACAAGCGTTCGACGAGGCGCTCGCGAGGGTCGGCGAGCCCGGGTTCTCCGCAGAGCCGTACCTCGCGCAGGAGGCGGTCTCCGATACGGCGGCGCTCGAGCCGATCGTCGACGCGATCCTGGCGGCCAACCCCGCCCAGGTGGAGCAGTACCGCGGCGGCAAGGACGGCCTGCTCGGGTTCTTCGTCGGACAGGTCATGAAGGAGACGAAGGGTCAGGCCGACGCGCGGGCGGTCAACGAGCTCGTCCGGGCCAAGCTTCAGGCGTAGGGTTCGTCGCGTGGCGGTGACGTCTGATCCCGGAATCACCCTCGACGAGCTCCGCCTGGCGGCGCGTAACCACGCCATGCCGCTCGAGGCGCTGCGCTGGCCGATCACGCCGGTCGGGCTGCACTACCTGCTCGTCCACTACGACGTGCCTCTCGTCGACCCCGCCGCCTGGCGGCTCGAGGTCGAAGGGGCGATCGAGCGTCCACTCACGCTCACCCTGGACGACATCCAAGCCCGCCCGAGGGTCGAGCTCACGGCCACGATGGAATGCGCGGGCAATGGGCGGGCGCTTCTCGAGCCGCGACCCATCAGCCAGCCGTGGCTGATGGAGGCGGTCGGGACGGCTCGCTGGGCGGGGGTGTCTCTCGCCGATCTGCTCGAGGAAGCCGCCCCGTCGGCCGACGCCGTGGACGTCGTCTTCTCGGCGCTCGATCGTGGTGTCGAGGGAGGCGTCGAGCAGCGGTACGAGCGGAGCCTGTCGCTCGGAGAGGCGCTCGAGGCGGGCGCCGTCCTCGCGTACGAGATGAACGGCGCGCCCCTGCCGCCGCAGCACGGTTTTCCGCTCCGCCTCGTCGTGCCCGGCTGGTACGGGATGACCAATGTCAAGTGGCTGTCCTCGATCACCGTCGCAACAACGCCCTTCACCGGCTACCAGGTCACGTCCGGGTACCGATTCCGTCAGACCGAGGAAGAGGATGGCCGTCCGGTCACGCGCATGAGGACACGCTCGCTGATGGTGCCGCCGGGCATGCCCGACTTCCACACCCGCGCGCGGATCGTCGAGGCGGGACGCATGACCCTCGAGGGCCGCGCCTGGTCCGGACGCGCGCCGATCGTGGGCGTCGAGGTGAGCGTCGACAACGGGGTGAGCTGGTCCGATGCCGAGCTCGAGGGCGAGCTCGACGGGGCCTGGGCCTGGCGCGGCTGGTCGTTCGCGTGGGAGGCGAGCGCGGGCGAGCACGTCCTCTGTTGCCGGGCAACCGACGAGATGGGGGATACCCAGCCGCTCGAGCCGGAGTGGAACATCGGCGGCTACGAGAACAACGCCGTGCAGCGCGTCGACGTGACCGTGCGCTGAGCTGACGCGGCGGAGCCGCCTTCAGGCGGCTCCCACGCCGCCGCTGGCATCATCCGGGCGATGACACGCCGGCTACTCGCATGGGCTCTCGTCACACCGGTGGCCGCGGCCGGCATCCTCGCGGCCCACGCGCTCGCGTACGCGCTGACCGGAACGGCGACCGGGTCGCTCCACGACTACCTGGCTCACGGGCCGCAGGTGGTCGGCGTCCTGGCGTCGCTCGGCCTCGTCGGGCTGGCACTCCAGGAGCGGAGCGTCGGTAGGCCGCCCGCCTTGGCGTTCCCGCTCCTCGCTCCGCTCGGGTTCGCGAGCCAGGAGCACCTCGAACGCCTCCTTCACACGGGCGAGCTGCCGTGGCTCCTGACCACTCCTGCATTCCTTGTCGGACTCGCGCTCCAGGCGCCCGTCGCGCTCCTCTGCGTCTTCGTGGCGCGGCGGGTGACCGGATCGCTGGCCGGCGTGCGCCGCTCTCGACCCGCTGCGGTCTCCGAGGTGTGGCTGCCGCTGCCGCAGACCCCGATCTGGCGCGCGCGAATCGTTCGGCTCGTCAGCGCGACGGGACGGGCGCCGCCGCCTCTCTTCTCGTCCTGACGCCCATGCCGCGCGGTGCGCGGCATACACGAGGAGAGAGCAAATGAGAACGATTGTGCTGGTGGTCGCCGCAGTGAGCATCCTCGCGGTCGCCGGGTGCGGTGGCGACGAGTCGTCGCCCGAGGCGGCGACGACGGATCAAGTAACCACGGTCGAGACCGCGCCCACGACGACCCAGGAGACGACGCCCGCCCCGACCACACCGACCACGACGACCCCGGCGAAGCCGAAGCCGAAGACGATCGTGATCGTGGTCGACCAGGGCCGTCCGCGCGGAGGGATCAAGCGGCCGAAGCTCGAGAAGGGCGAGAAGGTGGTGCTGGTCGTGCGGGCGGACGCGGGTGAGTCGCTGCACATCCACGGCTACGACGTCGAGAAGCCCGTGACGCCGGGGAAGCCCGTCCGGGTCCCGCTCACGGCGACGATCCCCGGCCGCTTCGAGGTCGAGCTCCACCATCCGGACTCGCTCCTGGCCGTCCTCGAGGTTCGGCCCTGAGCTTCGTCGGCCACGGGATCGGGTCCGTCCAGGATCTTCCGGTCCCGACGTGGCTCTTCTACTGGGGCGCGGGCATCGTCCTCGTCGTCTCCTTCGTCCTGCTCGGCGCGCTCTGGAAGCGGCCGGTGCTCGAGGAGCACGAAAGCGGTCGGGCCCTGGCGGGCGGGATCTCGAGGTTCGTGCTCGGGCCGCTCCGGATCGCCGTCCAGGTGCTGTCGGTCGCGCTCTTCGCCCTCGTGTGGGCGGCTGCGCTGTTCGGCGACACCGACCCGTACCGGAACCTCGCGCCGATCTGGATTCTGGTGATCTTCTGGCTCGGGCTTCCTGCCCTGTCGGTCGTCTTCGGCAACGTCTGGCGCGCGCTGTCGCCGTGGCGTGCGCTCGCGGACGCCTACGTCTGGGCCTGGGAACGAGGCGGACGCGAGGCGCGACCGCTCGCCGAATACCCCGAGCGGCTCGGACGGTGGCCGGGGGTGGTCGCGATCTTTGCGTTCGCCACGCTCGAGCTTGCGTACGCGGACCCCTCGAGCCCGCGCGCGCTGGCGTTCGCGATCGCTATCTACACCTACGTCGCCCTCTTCGGAATGGCCGCGTTCGGCCGTGACACCTGGGAGCGCACGGGCGAGGGATTCGCGGTGCTCTTCGCCCTTCTCGCCCGCATCGCGCCGCTCCACGTCGAGGACGGTGCGATCAGAGCGCGCTGGCCGCTCACGGGGCTCGCGGGCGCCGATCCGGCGCCCGGAACGGTCGCGTTCGTCTCGGTGATGCTCGGGTCGGTGCTCTTCGACGGCTACAGCCGGACGACGACGTGGCAGGACCTGATGGCCGACATCGAGGCGCCGTACCTCGTCGAGCGGCCGGGTCTCGGCGAGCTGCTCGTGACCCTCGCGAGCGTTGCAGGCCTCCTCGTCGCGGTGCTGCTCGTGGCATTGGCCTACCGAGGGGCATGTGAGCTCGCGCGGACGAGCGTCTCCGCGCCGCGATCGCTCGTGCCGGACTTCCTCCGCTCGCTCCTTCCGATCGCGTTCGTCTACCTCGTGGCTCACTACGTCACGAACTTCCTCGTCACCGGGCAGTTCGCGATCCCGCTCCTCTCCGATCCCCTGGGGCGCGGCTGGGACCTCTTCGGGACGGCCGACGTCGTCCCGGACCTGACGGTGATCTCGCCGAACACGACGTGGTACGTCCAGGTCGGCGCGCTCGTCGCGGGCCACGTGGCAGGGCTGGCGGTGGCCCACGACCGCGCCGTGACGATCTTCGCCGACCGCCGCGACGCGCTCCGCTCCCAGTACGCGATGCTCGCACTGATGGTGCTGTACACGGTGGGCGGCCTGTGGGTGCTCTCGCGGGGCTGATCGCCCATCACCCCGATGGGCTCACGCTGGCCGTCGAGGGCGCCGTCGTGGTGCTCCTCGTCCTCCTCTTCGGCGCAATCTGGGTCCGGGAGAGGCGGAGACGTGCTGCGCGCACCCGCGGCGGCGCAGAGATGCGCAACTAGAGGCTTGATGCGAAATCCGAGCACGCACCGATGGTGGCCTGCACACGGCGCATCGCGGCCGTCTCGCTCGACATCCAGGCAACCAGCCTGCACGCCGATCGAGCCGACCACGCTGCTTGGTGCAGGCCATCCCCGCACGCACTCCGATTTCGCATCAAGCCTCTAGACGCGGCTGACGAACCCGCCGTACAGCAGGGCGGCGGCCAGCGCCGCGAAGACGGCGCCGCCGCCCTCGCCGAGGCCGGCGATCGCGCTTCCGGCCGCGGCGACGACGACGCCGGCGATGATCAAGACGTTGCCCACGGGCCGCCGGCGGAGGCCGGTCAGTGCGACGCCGACCGCTGCGACCGTTCCCGCGACGTTGCCGACGATCGCGAGAGCGCGCGCGGGAAAGAACGCGAGATGCTCCGACGCGTCCGGGATCTCGTCGCCGGCGACCGGCGGGTCGATCGGCATCGCGAGCGCGATGCCGATCGCGAGCCCCGCGTAGACGAGCGCGACCGGCGCCGCGACGCGGGCTCCGGCGCGAAGGAGCGACCCCGCCCCGAGCAGGGCGGCGGTGAGTAGGCCGCCGAAGAGGTAGAAAGCGCGGAACGCTCGGTCGTCCCATCCTGCCGCGGCGCCCCACGCAAGCGCCCCGGACGCCGCGGCGAACGCAGCGAGAGAAGCGGCCCAGGCGAGCAGCTCCGGGGCGCGCCGTACACGCCAGCGGCGAACGAGCTCCGCTGCGAGGCGGAGGGAGACGAGCGCAGCCGCGAAGGCGAGAAGCACGTCCATCGAGCGGCAAATCTACGTCTCACACATACAGTTCCATTCCTCATCCAACCGACAACGGAGGATCGAGAGCCTGCTCCGTCTGCTCGTCGCGCTGGGTGTCGCCGTCGCAGCTGCCACTGCAGCCGCGGTCTCGCCCGCCGCGCCGCCGCGGGACCACGCCGCCCAGGCGTGGAACGTCCTCCCGCCCGGGCAGGCCGGCGGTGTCGCTTTCACGCGGAACTCGACCGACCAGATCGCCCTCTACGAGGGCCTGACACAGCTTCGCGACCGCGTCACGGACGCGGATCTGAGGCGCTACTTCAAGCGCGCCACCCTCGGGCTCGGCGCCGAGCGCGCCGTGCGCACGGAGCGCCCGCGCAAGGGTCTCACGATCACGCGCGACCGCTGGGGCGTGCCGCACGTCAAGGGGCGAACGGCGGAGGACGTCGCGTTCGGCGCCGGCTGGGCGACAGCCGCCGACCGGCAGCTGATCATGGAGCTGCTGCGCGGCCCCGGCCGCATCGCAGCGCTCGACGCGCCCGGTGTCGATGCCTTCGGCCTCGCGCTCTCCGGTCGTTCGTTCCGGCCGAGCGCGCAGACCGAGGCGTTCCTCGCCGGGCAGTTCGAGCTCCTCCGGGCCCAGGGCGCGAAGGGCCGCGCCGCGATTCGCCTGATCGACGCGTACGTCGCGGGCATCAACGCGCAGTACAGGAAGGCCGGTCTGCCGCTGGCGCGCTGGACGAGGAACGACGTCGTCGCCGTCGGTGCTCTCGTCGGCGCCGTGTTCGGCGCGGGAGGCGGTGACGAGGTCCGGCGCTCGCAGTTTCTCGCGCTGCTCCAGACCAAGATGGGCGCCGAGATGGGCCGGCGCGTGTGGGAGGACCTCCGCCAGCGCGACGACCCCGAAGCGCGAGTCGCAGTGCCCGGCCAGTTCGCTCGCTCTCCCCGTCAGACCGAGGTGGGGAACGTCGTGGTCGATGCCGCGAGCTTCCTGCCCGCCGGGCTGTCGGCGGCGACGACGACGCGCCTCCCGATGTCGAACGCGCTCCTCGTCGGCGCCAAGCGGTCGGCGACCGGCAAGCCTCTGTTCGTCGCCGGTCCGCAGGTCGGTCACTTCTATCCGGGGATCCTGCTCGAGCTCGACCTCGAGGGCGGCGGCTTCAAGGCGCGGGGCGCAGCGTTCCCGGGAATCTCGTTCGCCGTCCTTCTCGGCCGTGGGATCGACTATGCGTGGAGCGCGACGTCGGCGGGCGCGGATCTCGTCGACCAGTACGTCGAGACGCTCTGCGACGGCGACACGTCCTATCTCCATCGAGGCGGGTGCCGCCAGATGTCGACGTTCGACGCGGGGACGATCGCCGGCCGGCCGGGAGAGCCCGACCGGCGGCTGCGGTTCCGCGAGACGGTGCACGGCCCCGTGACGGGATACGCGACCGTGGAGGGGAAGCGCGTCGCCATCTCGACGAAGCGCTCGACGAGAGGCCGCGAGCTCCGCTCGCTCGGCTTCTTCCTCGACATGTCGATGAATCGCGTCCGATCGGCACAGGACTTCCTCCGCTCCGCCGCCGGAATGGAGCTGACGTTCAACTGGCTCTATGCGGACAGCCGCGACATCGCGCAGTTCACGAGCGGTCGACTGCCCGTCCGACCCACAACCGTCGACCCTGGCCTGCCGACCAAGGGCACCGGCGAGCACGAGTGGGAGGGCTTCGTGCCCGCCTCCGGGCACGCCCAGGCTGTCAACCCGCCGAGCGGCGTGATTCTCAACTGGAACAACAAGCCGGCCCGTGGCTACCCCGCTGCCGACAGCGAGTGGACCTGGGGCGCAGTACAGCGCGTCGATCTTCTCTGGGCGGGGATCGAGCGGCGCCGCAAGCACACCCTCGGCTCCGTCGTCGGCGTGATGAACGGCGCTGCGACCCAGGACCTGCGTGTGATGCGCCTCTGGCCCGTGGTGCGGGACGTCCTCGCGCGCGGGACGGGAACGCCGCGAGCGGCGGCGGCCGCGCAGGTGGTGAACGCCTGGCACGGGTCGGGCGGGAGCAGGCTCGACGCCGACCTCGACGGCAAGGTCGACTCGGCTGGCGCGGCGATCCTGGACGAGCTCTGGCCGAGGCTCGCGCACGCGGTCCTCACGCCGGTCCTGGACAACGAGCTCCGCGCTGGCCTCGCTCAGCACGTGCCGAACGACCCGCCCCTCGACACGAATGGCTCCAGCGCGTACAGCGGCTGGTGGTCGTACGTCCACAAGGACCTTCGCTCGCTCCTCGGCAGGCCTGTTGCGGGCGCGTACGCAACGCGCTTCTGCGGGCGAGGCGACGTCGCACGCTGCGCGGCCTCCCTCTGGGCCGCGCTCGACGAGACAGCCGCCGTGCTCGAGGCGGCCCAGGGGTCGGCTCCGAGCGAGTGGCGCCAGGACGCGACGAAGGAGCGGATCACCTTCGCGCCCGGGATCCTCACGCGGACGATGCGTGGGTCCAACAAGCCGACGTTCCAGCAGGCGATCACGTTCGCGACGCACCGCTGACGATCACGTTTGCCGGGAAGTCGCTGACGGTCCCGTTCGTGCCGCGCCGCTCCCGACCCCATTCGCGAGGCGCCGCGGCGACGCCACGGACCGCATCCGGCTGCGGCAACCCGGCGTCACGAAGTCGGCACGAAGTCGTCACACCCGTGTTGCAGATCGGCCGGTAGCGTGACACCAGGGACACGGGAGTGCCCCTGGGGGTGGTTGTGCTTCCGTCGGCGGGGCGGCTGTACGCTCAGAGCGTGACGCGCACGCAGCAGCTTCTGACTCCCGGCCCGACCGCGGTGCCGCCGGAGGTGCTGAGCGCGCTCGCCCGGCCGGTCATCCACCATCGCTCGCCCGATTTCGCCGAGGTTTTCGCGCTCGCGCAGGAACGGCTTCGCGAGGTGTTTCGAACGGAGCGGGAGGTGCTCGTCTTCACAGCGTCGGGCACCGGTGCGTTCGAGTCGGCCGTCGTCAACCTGCTCTCGCCGGGCGAGCGCGTGCTCGCCGTCTCGCAGGGCGAGTTCGGGGAGCGCTGGCAGGCGCTCGCGACGGCGTTCGGCTGCGACGTCGTGCCGCTCACCTACGCATGGGGGGAGTCGCCGAGGCCCGACGATCTCCGATCAGGGCTCGAGGAGAGCGGGGCGAGGACGGTGTTCCTCGTCCACTCCGAGACGTCGACGGGTGTGGTCTGCGACCTCGAGCCGCTCCTCGCCGTCTGCGCGGACGTCGGGGCGCTATCCGTCGTGGACGCCGTCTCGAGCCTCGGCGCCGTGCCGCTCGAGACGGACGCCTGGGGGGCGGACGTCGTCGTCACCGGCTCGCAGAAGGCGCTCATGACGCCGCCCGGTCTCGCCTTCGCGGCCGTCTCCGAGCAAGGCTGGGACCGGACCGGGACGGCCACGCTGCCTCGCTTCTACTGGGACTGGCAACGTCAGCGCACCGTCCAGGCGAAGGGCTCGACGCCGTTCACGCCCGCCACCTCGACGGTGGTGGCGCTGACCGAGGCGCTCGGGCTCGTCCTCGCCGACGGGCTCGAGGCGGCCTTCGAACGCCATCGGGCGCTCGGCCGCGCCTGCCGCGCGGGAATCAAGGCGATCGGGCTGGAGCTCTACTCGCCCGACGACGACAGCGCCGCGGTGCTCACCGGCGCGCTGACCCCCGAAGGCATCGACGCCGTCGCGATCCGCCTCGCGCTTCGGGACAATCACGGCATCACGATTGCGGGGGGGCACGGAGATCTCGCCTCACGACTGTTCCGGATCGGCCACATCGGGCACGTCACCGTGGAGCAGATCGCCGGTGCGCTGACCGCGATAGAGGAAGAGCTGCTGGCAGCCGGCGCGGATGTCGAGCCCGGGAACGCGGCGCCCGCCGCGCTCGAGGCATTCGGAACCGCCGCTGCGGCCTGAGCGCAGGATGAGCCCGATGCGCGTCCTCGTCCGCGAGCCGATCGCCGAAGCCGGTGTCGAGCTCCTCCGGAGTCGCTTCGAGGTCGACGTCGACCCGGACACGCCGCTCGGCGAGATCATCGACCGCTACGACGGCATCGTGATCCGGTCCGCCACACGCCTCACCCAGGACGTCATCGATCAGGCGACGCGACTCAAGGTGATCGGACGGGCCGGCGTGGGTATCGACAACGTCGATGTCGACGCTGCGACGCGGCGTGGAATCGTCGTCGCGAATGCTCCCGAGTCGACGGTCGTCTCCGCCGCGGAGCAGACCATCGGGCTGATCCTCGCCCTCGCCCGGAACATCCCGCAGGCGCACGCGGCTCTCAAGGACGGCCGCTGGGAGCGTTCTCGCTGGAGCGGGGTGGAGGTCGCCGGGAAGACACTTGGTGTGATCGGTCTCGGTCGGATCGGCCAGCAGGTTGCGCGTCGTGCGCTCGGGCTCGGCATGGCGGTGACCGCGTACGACCCGTTCGTCGCGCCCGAGCGCTTCCGTGATCTGGGCGTCGAGCAGGCGGAGACCGTCGACGAGCTTCTTGGCGCGTCGGATGTCGTCACGCTCCATTCGCCGTTGACCGACGAGACGCACTGCCTGATCGACCGCGACGCCATCGCGCGGATGCGTGACGGGGCCCGGCTCGTCAACGCGGCGCGCGGCGCGCTCGTCGACGAGGAGGCGCTCGCCGAGGCGCTTCGTTCCGGGAAGCTCGCCGGGGCCGCGCTCGACGTCTTCTCCACCGAGCCGTACGACGGCCCTCTCCTGGAGCTCGACCAGGTCATCGTCACACCGCACCTCGCGGCCTCCACGGACGAGGCTCAGGATCGCGCAGGGGTCATCGTGGCCGAGCAGATCGTCGCAGCCTTGGACGGCGGCATCGTCACGAACGCCGTGAACATCCCGGTCGTCGACCAGGCCGACCTCGAGGTCCTGCGTCCGTTCATCCCGCTCGCCGCACTGCTCGGGCGCATCTCGGTGAAGCTCGCCGTGGGACGCCCGGAGAGGATCACCGTGGCTGCCCACGGTCCGCTCTCCGAGTACGACACGCGGCTCCTCACTGCCGCCGCGCTCAACGGCACGTTCCAGGAGAGGGTCGACCAGGTCGTGAACGTCGTCAACGCCCCGCTCATCGCAGCCGAGCGGGGAATCGAGGTCGTCGAGGAGCGAAACCGCACGTCGCGCGACTACACGAACACGGTCGAAGTGCGTGTCGTGTCGGCAGGGGATGAGACGACCGTCTCCGGCACGACGATCGGCCCGGAACCGCGGCTCTTCCTCGGCGGCGCGCTCGGTTTCGCGATCGACATCGAGATCGCGCCGCACATGGTGTTCATCCGCTACGACGACCGGCCGGGCGTGATCGGAATTGTCGGCTCGATGTTCGGCGACGCCGGCGTCAACATCGCGAACATGGCCGTGTCACGGACGAAGGAGGGCGGTCAGGCGCTGATGGTCTTCTCGATCGACACGCCCGCGACCGACGAGCTCGTGCGCGCGTTGCACGACATGGGCTTCGACGACGTTCGCTTCGTCGGGCTCGGGTGAGCGACCCGGCGTGGGCTGGCCCGAGCCCGTCGAGCGAGTCGCGTCGTTCCTCCGCGACGTCGGGGCGGAGGCAAGGCTCGAGGAGCTGTCGGAGGAGACGCCCACCGCCGAGGCAGCGGCCGACGCCATCGGGTGCACGCTGTCACAGGTCGTGAAGTCGCTCGTGCTGGTCTGCGACACGGCGCCGGTGGTGGCCCTCGTCCCCGGCGATCGCAAGGCCGACACCGGAAAGGTCGCACGCCTTCTCGGCGCGCGGCGAGCTGCGGTCGCGAGCGCCCAGGAGGTGCTTGCGGCAACGGGATTTCGTCCCGGCGGAGTGGCGCCCTTTCCGCTCGAGCGCGTCGCCGTCGTACTCGTCGACCGAGCGTCTGCTTCGTCACCGCACGGTCTGGGCCGGCGCCGGCTCCGAGAGGCACATGGTGGCGCTCGCCCCGTCCGAGCTCGTGCGCCTGACGCGGGGTCGCGTCGAGGACCTCGTGCTCGAATCACCATAATCCGCATACAGCCGCGAACGGAGGAGACCGGAATGCAGGAGACGTCGAAGATCTGGATGAACGGCGAGCTCGTCGACTGGGCGGACGCCACCGTTCACGTCGGCGTCCACGGGCTCCACTACGGCACCGGCGCCTTCGAGGGCATCCGGGCGTACGACACGTCGCGTGGCCCGGCCGTCTTCCGGCTCGCCGATCACCTCCAGCGGCTCCACGACAGCGCCCGCCTTCTCTACATGGACGTGCCCTACTCGGTCGAGGAGTTGCGCGCGGCAACGCACGAGCTCGTGCGCGCCAACGGCCTCCCCGCCTGCTACCTCCGGCCGATCGTCTTCTTCGGCTACGGCTCGCTGGGCGTCCACACCCGCGGCAATCCGGTCGAGACGGTGATCATGAGCTGGCCCTGGGGGGCGTACCTCGGCGAAGACTCGCTCGCGAAGGGGATCACGGCGAAGATCTCCTCGTGGACGCGTGTCGGGCCGAATGTCATCCCGCACGTCGCAAAGGCGACCGGGATCTACCTCAACTCGATGCTCGCCACGACCGAGGCTCAGCGCGCCGGCTACGACGAGAGCATCCTGCTCACGGACGGAGGGTTCGTGGCCGACGGCCCCGGCGAGAACATCTTCGTCGTGAAGAACGGCCGCATCACGACGCCGCCTCTATCGACCTCGATCCTCCCCGGGATCACCCGCGACTCGGTCATCCAGCTCGCGCAGGAGGTCGGGTACGTGATCGAGGAGGAGGACATCATCCGCACCGACCTCTATCTCGCCGACGAGGTGTTCATGACCGGGACCGCAGCCGAAGTGACGCCGGTGCGCGCGATCGACGATGTCGAGATCGGCGTCGGCCCGGTTACGCTCGAGCTTCAGGGTGCCTATCTCGAGGCGGTGAACGGCCGCTCGGAGCAGTGGAGCCACTGGCTCGACGTCGTCGAGGTTCGGGACGAGGTGGCGAAGGTCTGAGGCGAGGGAACGTGCCTGGCGTCAGCCGGGCACCTTGCTCTTGTGCAGGGCGAGCATGGTGGCGACCACCCGATCCTGATCTGCCTCGGTGAGCGCCGAGCCGCTGGGTAGGCAGAGCCCGCGCTCGAAGATGCGAGCCGAGACGTCGCCGCCGAAGGCGCTGTGCGCCGCGTAGATCGGCTGGAGGTGCATCGGCTTCCAGAGCGGACGTGACTCGATGTCCTCTGTCTCGAGTGCGAGCCGGATCGCCTCCCGGTCGGCGCCGAAGTCGTCGGGATCGACGACGACGCATGTGAGCCATGCGTTGCCCTCGCCGTAGGTCGCCTCCGGCATGAACGAGACGCCGGGGACACCGTGGAGCAGCTCCCGGTACCGGTCGCGGATCCGCCGCCGGGCCGCGACCCGCTCCTGCAGCGACTCGAGCTGCGCGCGGCCGAGGGCGGCCAGCACGTTGCTCATCCGGTAGTTGAACCCGATCTCGAGGTGCTCGTAGTGCGCGGCGGGCTCACGAGCCTGCGTCGAGAGCTTGCGAGCGTGCTCTACCCAGTCGCGGTCGTGTGAGACCAGCATGCCGCCGCCGCTCGTCGTGATGATCTTGTTGCCGTTGAACGAGAACGCCCCCATCGCTCCCTGTCCGCCGGCGGGCGCCCCGCGGTAGGTCGCGCCGAGCGACTCCGCAGCGTCCTGAACGAGCGTCACCTCGTGGCGCGCGCAGACCTCGGCCAGCGCGTCGTAGTCGCAGCACTGGCCGTAGAGGTCGACGGCGAGCACCGCGCCGACGCGTGCTCCCGCCTCTCGTCGACCCTCGATCGCGCGGTCGAGGAGCTCGGGGTCGATCGTCCACGTCGCCTCGTCGGCGTCGACGAAGAACGGTTTCGCGCCGGTGTAGGCGATCGCGTTCGCGCTCGCCGCGAACGTGAAGCTCGAGCACGCCACGTCGTCCCCGGGCCCGATGCCGAGCACGACGAGCGCGAGGTGAATCGCTGCAGTGCCGCTCGACAGAGCCACGGCGTGCTCGACGCCGGCGACTGCGGCGAGCTCCCGCTCGAAGGCGTCGACGTGCGGCCCGAGCGGGGCGATCCAGTTCGAGGCGAGCGCGTCCTCGACGAGCTCGGCCTCGCGTCCGAACGCGTGGGGCGGGGAGAGGTAGATGCGCGCCATTCTCGGCGAGCCTAGCCGCGCGGCCAGGCGTCGATCTTTCGGACCCACCGCCTGTGGGCGAATTGGCACGAACCTGCGTCGGCTTGCGCTTGACAGAGATCGGTACCTGGTACCGATCGCTGTCAACCGGTCCGTTGGAACAGGTGCCGCAGAGGCACGTGGGGCTGCGCGAGGCCAGCGTGGAAGCGATACTTCGACCGATGGGGCACGGGATGGTCTTCCTCGGCTTCGGTAAGTACGTGCGCGCCGACCGCATCTACGCGCTCGAGCCGATCACCGGCGAAGAGCGTGGCAGCGGAAGCCGCACGCTCGTGTGGGTCGAGGGGATCCCGGAGCCGGTCGTCGCGTCCCGGACGCAGGAGACGATTCTCGGGGAGATCGAGTCGAGCGTCGAATCGGGCTCGTCACCGCGTGGCTCGCGCTCTCGCCGAGGCTCGGTGCGGACACATCCACAGCTCTTCGAGGAATGACGTTCGGCGAGCTCGTGGCGGGGAGCGTGCACGACGCTGCTCCTTCGGTGATCGGCTGGACGCTCCTCGTCGACGGCGTGGGCGGGAGGATCGTCGAGGTCGAGGCCTACGCGGCCGACGACCCCGCGAGCCATTCGTTTCGCGGCCCCACGCCGCGCGCAGAGGTGATGTTCGGCCCGCCGGGACGGTTGTACGTCTATCGCTCGTACGGGCTCCACTGGTGCGCCAACATCGTCTGCGAGGCGCCGGGCCGGGGCGCGGCCCTCCTTTTGCGTGCACTCGAGCCGACCCACGGGCTCGACGCGATGCGCGAGCGGCGCGGAGTCGACGACGCGCGTCTTCTCTGTGCCGGCCCGGGCCGCTTGACGCAGGCGCTCGGCCTCACGGGCGAGCACAACCGCGCGGATCTGAGCATGCCACCCTTCGAGCTCGTGGCGCCGGTGCGGCCCTCGACGGTCGAGCGGACGCCGCGGATCGGCATCACGAAAGCGGTCGAGCAGCCGTGGCGTTACGTGGAGGCGGGATCGAGCTGGTCGAGCCGCGGCCGGCGAGCAGCCTGAGCGAAGGTCACGAGGTGTCCGACTGAAGTCGGACGCCGGAGTCACCCTCGCGTCCGACCAGAAGCGTGAGCGGAAGCCCGGGGCGAGCGGCGATACCGGGCTCGAGGCTCTGCTGGAGCACTGTCCCGGACGGCCCTTCGCCGTAGTGGACGCGCACCGAGAGCTTCAGCTTGCGGCTTCGCTCGCGCGCGTCCGGGAGGCTCGACCCGACGAGATTGGGCACCAGCCCGTCCTGTGCGGCCGAGACCCAGATCCGAACGTTCCCGTTCGCGGAAAGGAACCCGCCGCGCGGCTTCTGCTTGACGACCTGCCCGGGCCGCGTCCGTGGCTTGGCCGGCACGTAGATGACGTCTGGCGTGAGAGGCACGGACTCGAGGGCTACGCGCGCGGACTCGACCGAGCGTCCCACGAGCACGGGCACCGACACCTCGTTCGCGTAACACGCCGCGGTGGAGCCCGGTGCGCGGCCCGCGAAGTAGGAGATGACGCGCGTCGCAGGGCAGTAGCCGTTGTCCAGCCGCCATGTGCCGTCCCGGAACACGACGCGAAGGTCGGACGCCGGCTGGTAGGACGGTGGCGAGAACGACTTCGGCTTCTCCTTCGCGAGGGCGCGGGTCATGAACGCCTTCCAGATCAGCGCGGGCAGCGTGCCGCCCGCCACCGGCTCACCGTTGAACTCCGTCTCCATCGGCTTGAGCTCGTTCGGGTAGCCGACCCAGACCGCGACCGCAAGCTCGGGCGTGTAGCCGACGAACCAGGCGTCGGCGTAGTCGTCGTTCGTGCCGGTCTTGCCCGCAACCTGGCGTCCCGGAAGCTGCGCCCGCTGCCCCGTCCCCTGCTCGACGACCCTGCTGAGGATCGACGTGAGCTGCTCGGCCTCGGCCGGCGCGAGGACCGGCTGTCCCACGGGCTCGTTCTTGCGCGACTTGCCGGTCCTTCGGAAGCGCACCTCCTGGACGACGCGCGGGACATCTCCCATGATGGAGCCGTCGACGCGCTTGCCGTCGTTGGCGATCGTCGCGTACGCACGCGTCATGTCGAGCGGATTGACGGCGACGAAGCCGAGGCCGATCGCGAAATACGCCGGCAGCTTCGAGCGGATGCCAAGCTTCCGGGCCGTCTCGACGATCGACCTGGGCCCGACGATGTTCGTCAGCTGTGCGTACACCGAGTTGTCGGAGTGCACCATCGCCGTCGCAAGGTCGACCGCGCCGAGGTAGTTGCCCTCGTAGTTCGACACCGGCCAGAGGCGGTCGCCCGCGTCGATCTGGATCGGCTTCGACGTGATCCGCGTCGACGGCGCGATCCCCTTCCGGAAGGCGGTCGCCAGCACGATCGGCTTGAACGAGGAGCCCGGCTGTCTCTCCGCCTGGGTAGCGAGGTTGAACTGGCTGCGACGGAAGTTGGTGCCGCCGAACATCGCCTTCACCGCACCCGTGCGCGGGTCGATCGCGACGAGGGCCGCGGCCGGGCCGTCGGGGTTGCGCAGCACCTTCTGGATCGCCTCGCGTGCCTTGTCCTGGAGGTCGAGGTCGATCGTCGTCGTGACCTCGAGCCCGCCGCCGAACGTGCGCTCCGCGCCGTAGCGCGCGACGAGCTGGTCGGTGACGTAGCCGACGAAGTACGGTGCCGGCCCCCGCGTGCCGGGCAGCCGGACGTCCTCGGGCCGCGGTAACGGCGTCGCGTTGGCCCTGCGCTGCTCGATTCGAGTGATGCGACCCTGCTCGTACAACTGCTCGAGGACGTACGCGCGGCGCTGGCGCGCCGCGACGGGGTGCTGAACCGGGTCGTAGAGGCTCGGGCTCGCCGGGATCCCTGCCAGGAGCGCCGCCTCCGGAAGCGTCAGCTCGGCTGCGGTGCTGCCGTCGAAATATGTCCGCGCCGCCTGGAGGATGCCGTAGGCGCCGTTGCCGAAGTAGATCGTGTTGAGGTAGGCGGTGAGGATCTGATCCTTCGACCGCGTCTGGGTCAGCTGCCACGCGAGCGCTGCCTCGCGCACCTTGCGAGCGATGGTCTGCTCGTTCCGGCTGTAGGCGTTCTTGACGTACTGCTGCGTGATCGTGGAGCCGCCTTCGACGACGCTCTGGCTGCGGATGTCCTGCCAGAAAGCGCGCACGATCCCGCGCAGATCGACACCGTTGTGCTCGTAGAACCGCTTGTCCTCGACGGCGACGATCGCCTGCTTCATGATCGGCGCGATCGCCTCCGACGAGACGAGCACGCGGCTCTCGTCCCCGCGCAGGATGGCGAGAACCCGCTTCTGGCCCGAGGCGTTCGGTGCCGAATAGACGACGGTGTCGACGTCGTCGCGTGGGTTCGACGGATCGAGCGCGGCGAGCTCGCTCCGGATTGCCGTCACGACGCCGTAGCTGAACGCGGCCGAGGCGAGTGCGAGGAGGACGAGCACGATGGCTGCGAACCGCCCCTTCCGGATCCGGCCGCGTCGCGGCACCGCGTCCGTACGTCCTGGAACCCGCAAAGCGCCGTCAAGTGTAGCCCTGAAGCGGCCGTTTCAGGCCGTGGCGAGCAACTCGAGCAGCTCTATCCCGTATCGCTCCAGCTTCGTCGGCCCGAAACCCCGAACCGCGGCGAGCTCGCCCTTCGAGCGGGGCCGCAGCGCAGCGAGCTCGTCCAGCGTCGCGTCGTGGAGCACCACGTACGCGGGAACGCCGTCCTGGCGCGCGCGCTCGGTTCGCCAGGCGCGGAGCTCGGCAACGAGCGGCTCGTCGGATCGCGCCGCCCGCGGTGTCGCGAGGGAGGGGAGCGGCGCCGACGGGCGCGCCTCGAGGAGTCGAAAGCCGTCGCGCTCGACCTCGACGAGCGCTCCCGTCGCTTCGAGGGCGCGCACCCACCGCATCACTTGAGCGTCGGAGGCCGCACCAAGCGAGCCGAAGGCTGAGGAGCGGCGGGCGGAGGGAGGCGCCTTGACCGAGCCGCGGAGCAACGAGACCAGGCTCCGACGGCCGACGGGCCACCTGAGGCCCTCGACAGCGTCGAGAATTGTCTGTGCCGGATCGTCCGGCAGCGGCGCCGGGACGGAGACCGGTGCCTGTGCCACGGTCGTGGGCGCGCACACGTCGCAGGCGCCGCACGGCGCCTCGAGCGACTCGCCGAAATGCTCCGCGACCTGAAGGTGGCGGCAGCGCGACGTGTCGGCGAACGAGACGATGCGCTCGACGCGCGCCGCGGCCTCACGGGCGTAGCGGTCGAGCATCGCGTCCACGACGCTGCCGGCGCCGCTCTCGACGGGGAGGATCTCGACGCGCATCGCGCGTCCGACGTCGTAGCCACGCCGCACGATCCCCGACTGCTCGAGCATTCCGACGAGCACGCGCGGATCGTGATCGTCACCCACCGCCTCCGCGAGTGCGCCGGCTTCGATGACGCCGCCGCTCTCCCGGACGACGCGGTACACCGCTCGCAGCACCTCGGGCGTCGGCACGCCGCGGAGCGCGAAGCGCCGGAGAGCGGCCGCGTCGGCGTCGCCTGCGAGGAGGACGGTGTCGCTCGGACAGCCGTCGCGGCCCGCCCGGCCGACCATCTGGACGTAACTCTCGAGCGAGTCGGGGTAGTTGACGAGCGCCACCAGGCGGACGTCGGCCTTGTCGATCCCCATCCCGAACGCTGTCGTCGCCACAACGACGGGCGTCCGTCCCGTGATGAATGCCTCCTGCACCGTTGTCCGCTCGTCCGGGTCGAGGCCCGCGTGGTAATGCGCGGCGCGCACCCCGTGGCCGACGAGCGTCCGGGCGATGTCCTCGCACGAGCGGCGTGAGCGCGCGTACACGATTGCCGGGGCGCCGTCGAGAGCCCGGAGTCGGCGAAGGATGGCCCGCAACCGCTCCTCGGCGTTCTCGGCCCGCTCGACGTCGTAGCGGAGATTCGGTCTATGGACGCTCGTGCGGACGACCCCGAGCTCACGGCCGAGCGCGTCGGCGATCGCAGTCGCGTTTGCCGGAGTCGCGGTCGCCGTCATCCCGAGCACGGCAGGCCGGCCGAGCGCGTCGAGAGCGCGCCGGATGAAGAGGTAGTCGGGTCTGAAGTCGTGCCCCCACATGCTCACGCAGTGCACCTCGTCGATCACGACGAGGCCGACGCCGATGTCGCGGAGCCGTCGCACGAACGACTCCTGGCGCAGCCGCTCGGGCGCGGCGTAGAGGAGGCGCGTCCGGCCCTCCGAGACCGCCGTGAGGCGTGCCGATGCCTCCTCCTGGGTGAGCGACGAGTTGACGAACGTCGCGGTCTCGGCGATCCGGGCCGGAAGCTTGTCGACCTGGTCCTTCATGAGCGCGATGAGCGGAGAGAGGACGAGCGTCGGCGAGGGTCGCAGCATCGCCGCGAGCTGGTACGTGAGCGACTTGCCTGCGCCCGTGGGCATCAGCGCGAGCGTGTCGCGTCCGGCGAGGGCGGCGCGCACGACCTCCTCCTGTCCGGGGCGGAACTCGTCGAACCCGAAGTGCTCGCGCAGCGCGGGGCGGAGGTCGGTCACCGGCACCCGAACGAGTGTACGGTCGCGGTCGGAGCGCGTTCGTGTCGGCTTCGTGCCGGCTTCGTGCCGTGATCGGCTCAGGCGCGAAGCCAGTCGGCGACCCGTTCGGCGACGGCGATGGTGCTCAGGTTCGTGTTCGCACGCGGGATCGTCGGGATGATCGAGGCGTCCGCGACGAGAAGCCCCTCCACGCCAAGGACGGCGCCACGTGGATCGACCACCGTCCCGATCGCACAGGTGCCGGTGGGGTGGAAGATGCCCCGAGCCTCGCGTCGAAGATACGCGTCGAGCGAGTCGTGGCCGGGACGGAGCTCGCGTCCGCAGCCCGCTTGCTCGGCAAGCGTCCGGATGAGCGCGACGCCGTTCGAGAGGCGGTCGAGGTCGTGCTGCTCGGAGAGGAAGCCGTGGTCGATGGCGGGGGGAACACGCGGGTCGGGTGAGCGCAGCGTGACGCTGCCGCGCGAGTCCGGCTTGAGCAGGTACACGACTGCGCTCGTCCGCCAGCCGTCGTCCGCTTGCTCGAGCCACGGCAGGAAGTGGAGGTCCCAGGTCCCCTTCGGGCACGAGTCGCTCCGCGCACGGACGAGGAGCGAGGTCGCGAACACGGGGCCCTCGTTCGGCGCGTGCGCCACCGCGGTGGACCACTCGATTCCGACTCCGGGGTGATCCGCGAGGCCGACCCCGACGGGAAGGTCCTCGACGACACCTACGCCGAGACGATTCAGTTGCGGGTGAGGCCCGATGCCACTTCGCAGCAGGACGGCAGGCGATCCGTACGCCCCGGCGGCCACGATCACGGTGCTGGCGGTCAGCCTCCCGCTGTCGGTGGCGACTCCCAGTGCCCGCCCGCCGGCGATCTCGACATGGTCGACGAGGGTCTCGGCGGCAATCGTCAAGTTCGGCCGCGACCGTGCGTCGTCCAGGTACGCGAATGCGGCGTTCCAGCGGACTGCTTCGACGGCGTTGACCGGCGCGGGAGCGATCCCGACGGTGGCGTCGAGGTCGTTGAGATCCTCGAGCCGGGGAAGCCCGACGCGCGGACCGGCCTCCAGCAGCGCGCGGTGAAACGGCGAAAGGTCGCCCGTGCGATCCGCCCGCGTGCGGATCGTGGCTTGAGCCCGGTGCAGGTACGGCTCCAGCTCGGCGAACGTCCATCCGTCTCCCCACTCGTCATAGTCCTCACGCGAGCCCCACACGACGAGGCACGCGTTGTGAGCCGAGCAACCGCCGAGGATGCGCGCGCGCGAGGCCGATCGATCGTCGGGCTCGGTCTCCCAGAGATGCGACATCGGCAGGGTGCGCGCGTCGAGCATGTCCGAGGGCCAGCGTCCGTCCGCGTAGCGGCCGTAGTCAGGCCCGGCCTCGATGAGGCAGACCGTTCGTTCCGGCTCCTCGCTCAGACGTGCTGCGAGCACGCAACCCGCCGTGCCTCCACCAACGACGATCACGTCGAAGCGCCCGGGCATCCGCCCACTCTATGCGGCGCTGTTCCGTGCTTCTCCGGGGTGTCCTAGTCCCCGCCGATCTCCCTCCCGAGGATCTCCTCCATGAAGGCCACGGCTCGGGGATAGGCATCGAGGCGGTTCGTGAGCTTCTGGAGGCCGTGTCCCTCGTCGTCGTAGACGAGGAGCTCGGAGCGGATGCCCCGCTCGACGAGGGCGTGATGGATCTGCTCGGCCTCGCCGAGTGGCACGCGCGGGTCGTTCGCGCCGTGGATGAGCAGCAGCGGCGCCCGAATGCGGTCGACGTGCGTGATCGGCGAAGCCTCGACGAGGAACTCGAGATCGTCCTCGAGCGAGCCGTACTCACGCTCGCGGAATGCACGTCGGTACTCCGAGGTGTTCCGGAGGAACGTGACGAGGCTCGAGATCGGCACGACGGCGACCCCGCCCGCCCAGCGCTCGGGCTCGAAGGCGAGGCAGGCGAGCACCATGTAGCCGCCGTACGAGCCTCCGTACAGCACCGTCTGGTCGGCAGCGAGCCGGGTATCGGCGCTCAGCAGGTCGTGCAGTGCAGCGACGTCGCGCACGGTGTCCAGGCGCCTGGGGCCGTCGTCGAGGTGCTCGAACCGCTTTCCGTAGCCCGTCGAGCCGCGCACGTTCGGCTGCACGACGGCGAACCCGTGCCCGACGAGGTACTGCACGAGGGGAATCCACATCGGGCGCCGCTGCGCCTCCGGGCCGCCGTGGATCTCCAGCAGAACGGGCGCCGGCTCGTCGGACACAGGCCGGTACACGAGGTACGGGATCGACTCACCGTCGAACGACGCGAAGCGGTGCAGTGTCGGCGCCACGAGCTCGTTCTCCGGGACCCCCGTCGGGCTGCGCGTGAGTCGACGAGGCTCGAACGTGGCCGTGTCGACAAGCCACGCGTCCCAGGTCGTCTTCGGCGACGAGAAGCCGAACGCGAGCCGGCTTCCGTCGGGTGACAGGACGAGAGTCTCGACCATCCCACGATCGGGCAGCTCGACCCGGCTGCGGAGCGAGAGCGTGTCGGGGTCGTAGAGCTCCAGCCGGGAGTAGCCCTCCTCGTTCGCGTGGACAACCAGTGCCCGGCCGTGCCGGTCGCCGGCGCAATGGAGGTCCCACGCGTCCTCGATCACGTAGCTCCACGACTCCGTCTCGATCTCGAACCGGGCGATGCCGGCGTGGTCGCGCCCGCTGTTCGTCGCGAACAGGAAAGCGTGCGAGTCGTCGCTCCAGGCGGGCGCGCCGAACAGCGCATCGTGCTCGTCCGGCGCGACCAGGATGGTCTTGCCGCCGACGAGGTCGACGAGATGGAGGTCGTTGTCCCCGGTGCGCCCTGTCAGCTGGAGAACCCCGAGCCAGCGGCCGTCGGGCGAGAAGCCCGCCACCTCGCAGTAGCCACCAGAGAAAACACGTCGCTCGTCGCCGGTCTCGAGCGACCGCAGGTAGACGTCCAGGTCGCGGCCGTTACGACGGTTGCAGGTGTACGCGAGCGTGCGTCCGTCCGAGGAGAACGAGGGCGTCAGGTGCAGGAACTCCGGCTCGACGACGAGCGGCTCGGGCGTCGCTCCCGGGGCACGGTCGAGGAGATAGAGCTGCGCACGCTCGTTGCCGCCCTCGTCGACCGAGAGGAGAATGCGGTCGCTGCCCGGGACGAAGAGCCCGGTGACCGGCTCGGCGAGATCGGTCACCTGCACCGGGTCGCCGTCGCCCGGCGACACGATGTAGAGCTGAAAGCTGCCCGGCACGTTCCAGCGAACGAGCACGTCGCCGTCGTCGGAGATGTCGGCGGGGAGCGCCCAGCTGACCTCGAGCAACTCCCTGAGCGACGCCACCGCCGGTGACGCTACTCGGATCGAGTCTCGACGACCGACCTCAATCGGACGTCGACTCTCACGCCGGCTGCGACGCGACGATCGGGTCGGATGTCGGTGCGTCGACGCCGCCCTCGTCCTCGACGGTGACGAGCACGACCGACCCCGGCGCGACCGCCTCGTCCACCGGAACGACGTCGCGCTCGTTCGCGCCGTCGAAGAGGCCAGCCCGGACCGGCGCTCCGCCGTCCGAGACCCAGACCTCGTAGGTCTTGCCGACCGGCGCGGGGCCAATCGCGTCCAACACGAGGACGGCGGCGCCGTCCTCGTCCACCACGAGCCTGCCGTCTCCGGCCTCGAGACCGACCGTCCGAGCATCCGGATCCGAGAGCACCGCGGTCGCGGCGCGACTGCGGTCGAGCGCCTCGCGAGCGTCGTCGCGGTCGCGCGTCGCCGCTGCGCCCCACAGCCCGAAGGCGAGCGCGGCACAGGCTGCGACCGCGGCGACGGCGCCGAGCACCGGAACCGCGCGCGAGCGGCGGTGCGCGTCGAGGGAGACGACGTTCTGCGGCTCGGCGCGCACTGCGTCGAGGATCCTTCCGCGGAGCTCCGGACCCGGCGTCGGGCCGGACGCAGCGGTTGCCATCGCAGCCGTGACCTCGGAGAACGCACGGAGCTCCTCCCGCGCCTCCTCGGACGTCGCGAGCAGCTCCTTCGCCCGCGCCTGGTCGGCCGGGTCGAGCGCGTCGAGCGCGTAGCCCGCGATCAGCTCGTGAGTCTCGGTGTCCACGATCCCTCGGATTCGGTGTCGTCCAGGAGCTCCCGGAGGCGGGCGAGCCCAGCGAACATCCTGCTCTTGATGGTACCGAGCGGCACGCCGAGCCTCTCGGCGAGCTCGGCCTGCGAATACCCCCCGTAGTACGCGAGCTCGAGGGCCTCGCGCTGCGCGTCGGGGAGCGCGCGGAGGAGCTGTTGGATGCGGTCGCGCTCGAACCCGAGCCAGGCCTCGTCCTCCGCCGAGCCGGCCGGATCGGGCGCGTCGCGCTGCTCGAGATCGAGCGGCTCGGCGCGTCGCCGATCCTCGCGCCGGACGAGATCCACTGCCCGGCGGTGCACGAGCGTCACGATCCAGGTGCTCGCCTTGGCCCTGTCGGCCCTGAACGTCGCGGCCGAGCGCCAGACGGCCAGGAACCCCTCCTGCACCGCGTCCTCCGCGAGCCGGTCGTCCCGCAGGATGCGGAACGCGATCCCGTACGCGATCCGGCCGACACGGTCGTAGAGCTCGGCGAGGGCGGCCTCGTCCCCGCGCGCGACGAGCGCCACGAGGGCCTCGTCGGACAGGTGCGCATGCTGCTTCCGCATCGACCAGACGACCGGCGGCGCCGGCACGGCGGACCGTACCACGGACTCGATACCCGCTCTCATCGGGCTAATTCGGCGCGAGCCCTCCGAGTGGTTCACCGAACCGGCGGCGGCGACGCGGCGAACAAGGCCCGTTGATCGACCACCCCGACCGAAGGAGTACGACGATGCGCAAGGGCATCGCAATCGCCGCGCTCGCCGCGGCTGTTTGCACGGCCGCGGTCGCCGCGGCCACCACGCTCGGTCCGGGCGACGGAACCGCGTCCAGCCATCGCGAGGCGCCGCTCATCGCGGACGACCCCGCGGCGGACCTCACGGACGTCTATGCGTTCCGCAGCCCCGACAAGCCGAGCACCGTGACGATCCTGGCGAACGTGATCCCCGCCGAGGATCCGGGCGCCGGGCCCCTCTACTACACCTTCTCCCCGAGCGCTCGCTACAACCTGAAGATCGACACGACCGGCGATGTCCAGCCGGATGTCATCTACCGGTTCCAGTTCCAGCGCAGGACGGGCCAGTTCTTCCTCGGCGACACCGCCCAGCCGTACACGGTGACGCGGATCGCGAAGGGAAAGACGACCGTCGTCGCTCGTGGCACGACACCGCCGAACAACATCGGCAAGCGCTCGACCCCGGGCTACAGGAACATGGCCGCGAAGTCGGTCGCCTCGTTCGACGGCGGCGCCTCGAAGGCGTTCGCCGGTCAGCGCGACGACCCGTTCTTCGGCGACATCGGGGCGATCTTCGACCTCGTCGCGATCCGCAAGGGGACGGGGAACATGGGCGGCGGGAAGGACTTCTTCGCCGGCTACGGCGTTCACACGTTCGCCGTGCAGGTCCCGATCGCCGGTCTCGCGGCGAAGAACGGGACGATCGGCGTGTGGGGCTCCGTCGACCGGCGCAAGGTGACGACCCGTGGCTCCACGACCCGCGACAGCGGCGCGTGGGTGCAGGTGAACCGCCTGGGCAACCCGCTCGTCAACGAGGTCATCATCCCGACGGGCCTCAAGGATCGCTGGAACGCCCTCCAGCCGTGGAGCGAGTCGCAGTTCCGCAGGTACTACACGGAGCCGATCCTCGCCGCGGTGATCAACAAGCTGTACAAGCTCGGCGCGCCCGAGAAGGGCCGGGACGACCTCGTCGCGGTCCTCCTCACCGGTGTGCCGAAGCTGAACTTCACCGGGCCGAAGCTCGCTGACGTGCTCCGGCTGAACCTCACCGTCCCGGTCACCAGGAGCCCCAACCGGCTCGGCGTGCTGGGCGGCGACACCCAGGGCTGGCCGAACGGTCGGCGCCTCGGTGACGACGTGATCGACATCGCCGAGCAGGCGGTGGGCGGCTTCCTGAAGGACGTGAAGCTCCCGCTCGGCGACGGCGTCAACGGCGACGACGTCGCACTGCTCGACGCGTTCCCCTATGCCGCCGACCCGAAGGCGGGATTCGACAACACGAAGGGGCTCCAGAAGTAGAGGCCCCTGTGGGGCCGGTCCGAACCGGGCCGGCCCCACACGCGAAGCAGGATCGTCGTGCGCACCAGAGCCAAGCTGATCACCTCCGCTGTCGTCGTCCTGGGGCTCCTCCTCGGATCGCTCCTGGGCGGCGTGCTGCGCGACGGCGACGCCGCGTCCGGCGCTCTTCCTGCCTCGTCGGGAAGCACGGCGTTCGCCGCCGATCGCGTCCTGACGGGGATCTCGTCGGCCGGCGGCGGCGCCGACGTCCGTGAGCTCGAGCGAACCGTGCAGGCCGAGCCGAGCGACGGGCAGTCGCTCGTCCTGCTCGGCTACGCCTATCAGCAGCGCTGGCGCGAGACGGCCGACGCGTCCAACCTGCCTCGCTCCGAGGCCGCGCTACGGCGCGCGCTCCGCCTCGACCCGCAGGACCCGCTCGCCGTGACAGGCCTGGGCTCGCTCGCGCTCATCCGACACGACTTTCGCTCCGCACTCGACCTCGGTCGACGCGCCCAGCGCCTCGCGCCGTCGAGCGCCCGCGGCTACGGCGTCATCGGCGACGCGCTGATCGAGCTCGGCCGCTACGAGGACGCGTTCCGCGCGTTCGAGCGGATGGTCGCGCTCCGGCCGAGCGTCGCCTCCTACGCGCGGATCGCATACGCCCGTGAGCTGATCGGCGACCTTCCAGGCGCCCGTCAGGCGATGCAGCTCGCGGCGGATGCCGCATCGGGCCAGCGCGAGCCTGCCGCCTGGGCGAACGTCGAGCTGGCCAAGCTCGACCTACGAGCGGGCCGCGTCCGACGCGCCGAACGGCACCTTCGGGCCGCCGTCGCCCTTCTGCCGGGATACGTGTACGCGTCCGAGCAGCTCGCGCGGGTTGCGGCCGCGCGTGGCGACCTCCGCAGCGCGATCCGCTCTGCGCGTGCGGCTGCGACCGCTGTTCCGCTGCCGCAGTTCGTCGCCCTGCTCGCCGATCTCTACGACCGCACGGGAAACCGCCGCGCCGCTCGGGAGCAGATCGCGACCGTCCGCGCGATCGACCGGATCCTCACCGCGAACGGCGTGCGCACCGATGTCGAGTCCGTGGTCTTCGACGCGGACCACGGAATCGGGACGGCGACGCTCGTGGCGCGGGCACGCGCCGCCCGCGCGGCGCGTCCGTCGATCCTGGGCGACGACGCACTCGCGTGGGCGCTGGCGCGCACCGGCCGTTGCGGCGAGGCGCGGCAGTGGTCGGAGCGCTCGCTCAGGCTCGGCACACGCGACGCGCTCGTCTTCTTCCACCGCGCCGAGATCGAGCGTTGCGCCGGGAACCGGAACGCTGCCCGCGGGTGGGCACGCCGTGCCCTCGCGCTCGACCCGGCGTTCTCCGTGCGCTGGGCGCCGGTCGCCCGGCGTCTCGCGTCCTGACATCCCGAACCGTCCGCGGCCGCGGCAGCGAACAACGCTCGACCGCACCGACAAGGGAGGAACCGTATGACGGTCAGGAGACATGGCCCCGCGCTTGCGCTGATGCTCGGCGCCGTGGCCGCGATCGCCGCCCTGTTCGCCGGCCGCGTGGCGCCCGATGGCGCGAACGCCGCCAGCCACCGGGAGGCGCCGCTGATCTCGCTCGATCCCGCAGCGGACATCAGCGACTACTTCATGTTCCGCAGCTACGAGCCCGGGAAGTCCGACCGGGTCGTGCTGATCATGGACGTCAACCCCGGCGAGGAGCCGAGCTCGGGCCCGAACTACTACGGCTTCGACCCGAGCGTCACGTACTCGATCGGGATCGACAACGACCGTGACGGGAAGGCGGACGACGTCCGCTTCGACGTCCGCTTCAAGAACGAGCTCCGTGGCCTCACGAAGGACCTCGGTCTTCCGCTCCGCTACATCGGCGGCGGCCCGCTCCCCGTCGTCGACGACGTCGACGATGCGGGCAACGGCCTCCGGCAGACGTACGAGGTCATGATGAACGGCAAGAAGCTGCACCAGGGCTCGCTGCCGGTGCTGCCGGACAACGTCGGCCCACGGACGACGCCGAACTACGAGGCGAACTTCCTCTCCGAGGGAATCAAGCAGCTCGACGGCGGGATCCGCGTGTTCGCGGGCCCGCGCGACGATCCGTTCTACATCGACCTCGGTGCGGCGTTCGACACCCTGAACCTCGCACCGTTCTTCGGCAACCCGCCGAAGCCGGGCATCGACATGCTCGCGGGTCACAACGTGCACACGATCGCCATCGAGGTGCCGATGGCGATGATCTCGAACGGCTCGAACGTGATCGGCTCCTACGGGTTCACGACGCGGCCGCGAGTCACGATCCGCACGGAGCGTGGCTTCGACCTGTCCTCGGGCGGCATCGCCCGCGTCCAGGTGCAGCGGCTCGCGAACCCGCTCGTCAACGAGCTGATCATCGGGACGGGAGACAAGGACCTCTGGAACGGGACGAAGCCGGACGACGAGTCCCAGTTCCTCAACTACTACCTCAAGCCGCGCTTCGCGCTCGCCGAGCAGCTCGTGTTCGGCGTGCCGACCGGCTGCCTCATCGCACTCCCCGGCTGCACGCCGAGCCCACCGGCCAACACCGGGCTCGACCTGGCCGGCTTCAACCGCACCGACCTGCAGGCGCTTCTCCTGCAGTACAACCCGATCGTCTACGGGACGGGCCAGGGCGGAGCCAACTCCGACCTGCTCCGGCTCAACCTGGCGACGCCTCCGACACCGCTCGGCCAGCAGTCGAGCGTCCCCGGCGCGCTCGGCGGTGACGCCGCCGCGTGGCCGAACGGTCGGCGTCCGAAGGACGACGTGACCGACATCGCCGCGAAGGCCGTCGGCGGCACCAACTACGTGCCGCTCGCGACCATCGACGGTGTCGACTCGAACGACAAGGCGTACCCCGCGACGTTCCCGTTCCTCGCCTCGCCGCACGACGGCGTGACGCGAGTGCATCAGAACCGCTAGGCCGCGCCTTCCACGGTGGGCGGGGTCGACGCGCAGTCGGCCCCGCCCGCCGAACCGCTCGCGCGTTTCGTGCGAACCACGTGCCGTGGGCGGACGCGAGAGAGGAGCTCGCCGTGTTTCGTAAGGCCGTTGCAGCGCTCGTCGCCGCGATCGGGATCGGGCTCGCGCTGGCGGGCACGGCCAGCGCGCACCCGCTCGGCAACTTCACGGTCAACCACTACGCGGGAGTCCAGCTCGCAGGCGACCGCGTCTACGTTCGCTACGTCCTCGACCTCGCCGAGATCCCGACCTTCCAGCTCGGCGACGGCGTCCGCGCGGCCCGGCTTCGCCGCGAGCGTCGCGCGGCAGCTCGAGTTGCGGCTCGACGGGAAGAGGGTCCAGCTCCGCCCCGTCGTACATCGCGTCGTCGCCCGCGACGGCGCCGGGGGCCTGCCCACGTTGCGTTTCGACGCCGTGTTCTCGGCGCCCGCGTCCGGTCGGTCGCTGTCGTTCGTCGATCGCGTGCAGCCCGACCGGATCGGATGGCGCGAGATCACGATCTCGGCGCGGAACGGCGCGCGTCTCCTCGAGTCGTCCGTCCCGGGCGAGAGCCGCTCGAACGAGCTTCGCGCGTATCCGAGCGACCTTCTGCGCTCGCCGCTCGACATCCGCTCGGCAGAGGCTCGGTTCGAGCCGGGGAGCGGGCCGGGCCCTGCTCCAGGGCTCGAGCCCGCTCCCGCCCCGCCGCACCGCGGTGGGGGCTTCGAGGCGCTCGTCGGGCGCGGCGAACTGTCCCTCGGGGTGGTCGCCGTGTCACTCCTGATCGCAGCGTTCTGGGGTGCGGTGCACGCCTTGACGCCGGGACACGGCAAGGCGCTCGATCGCCGGGTACCTCGTGGGCACGCGCGGCCGGCCGCGGCACGCGTTCATCCTCGGCGCCACGGTGACGGCGACGCACACCGCGGGCGTCTTCGGGCTTGGTCTGGTGACGCTCCTGCTCTCGCAATTCGTGGTGCCCGAGCAGCTCTACCCGTGGCTGACCCTCGTCTCGGGCGTGCTCGTGGTCGCCGTGGGGGTCGGCGTCCTGCGCGGTCGGCTGCGAGCTGGGCACAACCATGGATCCGGTGTCCGACCTCGGTCGGACACCTCCTCCCACGCAGCGGAACCGGATCACCACCACCACGGCCATCGCCATCACCATCACCATCACGACCACCACGGCCACACGCACGACGGCGCACCGACATCTCGGGGAATCGTCGGCGTGGGCATCGCAGCGGGCCTGCTTCCGTGCCCGTCGGCGCTCGTCGTCCTGCTGAGCGCGATCGCCCTCCACCGCGTCGGCTTCGGGATGGCCCTCATCGTGGCGTTCAGCATCGGCCTGGCAGCGACGATCACGGCGATCGGCTTGCTTGCCGTGTTGGCGCGCCGCGCGTTCTCGCGCGTGCGCCTCGACGGGCGCGTGGTTCGCGCGCTTCCGGCCGTGTCGGCGGCCGTGATCGTGCTCGTCGGGCTCGCGATCACGCTCAGGGCGGTTCCCGGGGTGTTGTGAACCGAACCGGCCGGGCGCGGCGGCCGAATAACGTCGACATCACGGACTGAGAGGACGGACGTGTTCGGACTGGACGATTGGATGGCAGGGCTCTCGGACAGCGGCTCGATCGTGGTCGTGGTCGTCGTCGCGACGTTGCTCGGACTGCGCCATGCAACCGACCCGGATCACCTCGCCGCCATGACGTCGCTCGTCGCCTCGAGTCGCGAGCGGACGAGCCGAGTCGCGGCGCGCCTCGGCTGGTGGTGGGGCCTCGGCCACGCCGTGACGCTCGTTGCCTTCGGCATCCCGATCCTCCTGGCCGAGCGGTTTCTCCCCGAGCGTGTCCAGCAGGGCGCGGAGACGGCGGTCGCGGCGCTGATCGTCTTCCTCGCGATCCGATTGATCGTCCGCTGGCGACACGGCTACTTCGACCTCCACGCACACCCGGACGCGGACCAGGCCCACCGGCACGACGTGCGCTCGCCGCACGGTGCATTCGGGATCGGGCTCGTGCACGGCATGGGCGGAAGCGCGGGCGTCGGCGTGCTCCTCCTCGCCGCGATTCCGGACGAGACGCTCGCGATCGGCGCGCTGCTCGTCCTCGCGCTCTTCACGGCCGTCTCGATGACGATCGTGACGACGGGATTCGGGGCAACGCTGTCCGTTCCGGCTGTCGCGCGGTCGTTCACGGCAGCCGCACCCGCGCTGGGCGCCGCGAGCCTCGCGTTCGGCCTCTGGTACGCGGCGGCCGCCTGGAGCCTCGCGCCGTACCCGTTCTAGATTCGCGCGCGTCCACGCGGGATACTGGACGGCGTGGCGGCACCGGGTCGGGTACACGACCGTGACCTGCGCATCGTCGCGGCCGCGATCTGCCTGTCGGCGCTCGGTGACGGCGTCGCACTGATCGCCCTCGCGCTCCGGGCAAAGGAGCTCGCCGGCCAGGGGATGGGCGGTGGGGTCGCGATCGCCGGCATGTTCATCTGCCTCTGGGCGCCCGTCGTCCTGCTGGCGGGGCACGTCGGCCTCCTGGTCGACCGGGTCGAGACGCGCGGGCTCCTCGTCGCCGTCTCGGCTGGCCAGGCACTCGTTGCGACCGCCCTCGCGTTCGTGGGAGGTCAGGCGCTCCTGTACGTGCTGGCCGCGCTGCTCGGAATCGGGATAGCCGTCGCCCAGGCCGCCGAGTTCGCGCTCGTGCCCGTTGTCGCGGGCACGCGCTCATTGCAGAGCGCGAACGGAACGGTGGAGACGGCGCGCGCCCTCGGCTTCACGGTCGGCCCGCTGTGTGGCAGCCTGCTCGTCGCGACCGGTGGGACGGCTGCGGCGATGCTCCTCGACGCAGCATCGTTCGTCGCCGTCGGAGCCGCAGGCCTTGCTCTCACGGCACGGCGAGTTGCGACACCGAAGCACGCCGACGAGAAGCGGCGCGCCCGGGACGGCATCCGCTTTCTCTTCGTCGACCCCGTCGTCGCGCTGATGGTGGTCGTCGTGTTCGTCTCGCTGCTGTTCATGTCCGCGTCGATCCCTGCCGACCTCGTGTACGTCGAGGACGTGCTCGGCTTCGAGGACCTGGGAATCGGGATCGTCCTCAGTGCATGGACGCTCGGGATGCTCGTCGGCTCGAACGTCGTCGCGCGTCGAGTGTCCGTGGCAGCGCTCGCCTCGGCGGCGATGGTCGGCGTCGCCGTCCAGGGGCTCGGGAAGTTCCTCGCTCCGTTCTGGCTCGCCTTCGGGTTCATGGTGGCCATGTACTTCGTGGGCGGAATCGGGCACGGGCTGAAGAACGTCACGTCACGGACGCTCATTCACCTCCGCGTCGCTCCCGAACGCCACGGGCGTGCGTTCGCTGCGTGGAACGGCATCCGGAATGCCGCCGAGCTCGGCGCGCTCGCCGTCGGCGGTTTGATCGTCGGTGCGATCGGCGCGCGCGAGACGCTGTGGCTTGCGGGCGGGCTCTCCGCCGTGGCGGGGCTCGTCGGCCTGGTGGTCCTCGCCGCCCGAAGGGGCGGGGCGCCGGAGGCCCAGCCGAGCGCCGGTACGATCGGCTCCCCGTGAGCACGGACGCCGCAACGCTCCTCGCCCGCAATGCCGTCCACCTTCTGCCGGAGAAGGGGCTGGTCGAGAAGCTCGAGCTCGGTCGTCCGCTCCGTGTGAAGCTCGGGATCGACGTCACGTCGCCCGACATCCACGTCGGGCGCGCAATCCCTCTCCAACGGATGCGCGCCTTTCAGGACGCGGGGCACGTCGGAGTGCTGATCATCGGCGACTACACGACGCGCATCGGCGATCCCTCCGGTCGGTCGGCAGAACGGCCGATCCTCGACCCGGGCGAGATCGACCGAAATGCGCAGACCTACATCGATCAGGCGATGATCATCCTCGACCGGGATCGCACCGAGGTTCGCTTCAACGGAGAGTGGCTTTCCGGTCTCGATTTCGCCGAGATTCTTCGCCTGACGCGAACGACGACCGTCTCCCAGATCCTCGAGCGCGACGACTTCTCCAACCGCTTCGCAGGCCAGGAGCCGATCTCCGTCTCCGAGCTGCTGTACCCCTTGATGCAGGCCTACGACTCGGTTGCGATCGAGGCGGATATCGAGCTCGGCGGCACCGATCAGCTGTACAACCTGCTCGCCGGGCGAACCGTGATGGAGGCGTACGGCCTCGCCCCGCAGGTCGTCCTCACCACGCCGCTCCTCCTCTCGTGGGACGGCGCGAAGATGAGCTCGTCGGTCGGGAACAACATCCCGTTGACCGCCGCTCCGGAGGAGCAGTTCGGCCGGGCGATGCGGATCCCGGACGACATGCTCGAGCAATGGTGGGCGCTCGTCGTGGAGCAGCCTGCGCCCGACGTCGAGCCGATGGAGGCAAAGCTCGAGCTGGCGCGCTTCGTCGTTCGGCGCTCGCACGGCGAGGACGCTGCTCGCGCCGCGGAGGCGCACTTCACCCGGGTGGTGCGCGAAGGCGGCGCGCCGGAGGACGTCTTCGAGGTCGCGCTCGCCACGGATGACCCGGTTCACCTCCCTGCGCTCATCGCGGCCGCGTTCGGGCTGTCGACGAGCGAGGGGCGCCGGATGATTGCCCAGGGGGGTGTGAAGCTCGACGGCGAGCCCGTCTCGGAGCTCGATCTTCCCCGCGCGAAGGTGCTCGGCAAGGTCCTCCAGGCCGGCAAGCGGCGGTTCGCGAAGGTCGCCGATCCCGCAGCTTGACAGCGATCCGGGGCCTGCTACACTCCTTCGGCCGCCCGAGAGGGAGGCACGGAAAGCCCGCGACCCAGGAGCGCCTTCGCTCGATTCGGATACGACCTTTTCGTACCCCGTCGATTTGGAGGCCTCTGGCGCGAGCGGAGGCCTTTTCGTTGCCCGCTCTCCCACGGCATCGGTCCTTGAAAACTCAACAGCGTGCGTGTGCGACGAGAAGCGACGTCGTGCCGATCCCGTCCGGCTTGCCGGCGGAGGAGGCTGACGTCGTCTATCCCGTCATTACCCGTCTCCGCCTTCCCGGCGGGAACGGGAACTGACGCCTTTGAGCGACGTCCTTCGGGACGTCGTTAGAGCTCGAAGGGAGACAACAAGTTCGCCCGGCTTGCCGGGCAACGTGTTTCTTCAC
>CAWIVU010000004.1:0-2500 GCA_963839755.1 uncultured Actinomycetes bacterium | reverse complement strand
CAGCGAGTTGCTCTTCAACGGCAAGGTTAAGGAAACGGAGCCGTAGCGAAAGCGAGTCTGAACAGGGCGTTCAGTCGTTGGAGGCAGACCCGAAACTGAGTGATCTACCCATGGGCAGGTTGAAGCGGGGGTAAGACCCCGTGAAGGACCGAACACACGTCGGTTGAAAACGGCGGTGATGACCTGTGGGTCGGAGTGAAAGGCTAATCAAACTCAGAGATATCTGGTTCTCCCCGAAATATATTTAGGTATAGCGTCGCGTGTTTATTCACGGTTGTAGAGCACTGTTTGGTCTAGGGGGCCTACCAGCTTACCGAAATCAGGCAAACTCCGAAGGCCGGGAATCCAGAGCGCGGCAGTCAGACTGCGGGGGATAAGCTCCGTGGTCGAAAGGGAAACAGCCCAGACCGTCGGCTAAGGCCCCTAATTCCATGCTAAGTGGGAAACGATGTCCGATTGCACAGACAACCAGGATGTTGGCTTAGAAGCAGCCACCATTCAAAGAGTGCGTAACAGCTCACTGGTCAAGTGGTCGGGCGCGGACAATGTAACGGGGCTCAAGCATGGAGCCGAAGCTACGGACTTCACGTTCGCGTGGAGTGGTAGGGGAGCGTTCCCATTGCGGTTAAGCGGCGGCGGAAGCCAGCCGTGGAGCGATGGGAAGTGAGAATGCTGGCATGAGTAACGAAAGAGGAGTGAGAAACTCCTCCGCCGAATGCCTAAGGGTTCCTGAGTAAAGCTAATCTGCTCAGGGTTAGTCGGGACCTAAGCCGAGGCCGAAAGGCGTAGGCGATGGACAACAGGTTGATATTCCTGTACCACGTACCGTTCGCTTGACCGAAGGCGGGACGGGGTAGGCTAGGGAAACCCAGGCGATGGTCGACCTGGGGTAACCGCGTAGGCCGGGTGATAGGGAAATCCGTCACCCATCAAGGCTGAGACGGGATGCCGAGCCCGCATGGGCGAAGTTCCTGAAGCCATGCCTCCAAGAAAAGCGTCTAGGGAGAACGGGCGTGCCCGTACCAAAACCGACACAGGTAGGCAGGTAGAGAATACCAAGGCGATCGGAAGAACCCTCGTTAAGGAACTCGGCAAAATGGCCCCGTAACTTCGGGAGAAGGGGCGCCTCGGTAGGGTGAAGGTCCTTCGCGGACCGGAGCTCGAGGAGGCCGCAGAGAAACGGCCCAAGCGACTGTTTACCAAAAACACAGGCCTCTGCTAAGTCGCAAGACGACGTATAGGGGCTGACGCCTGCCCGGTGCCGGAAGGTCACGAGGAGAGGTTAGCCTTCGGGCGAAGCTTTGAATCCAAGCCCCGGTAAACGGCGGCGGTAACTATAACCGTCCTAAGGTAGCGAAATTCCTTGTCGGGTAAGTTCCGACCTGCACGAATGGCGTAACGACTTGGGCGCTGTCTCAACGAGGGATCCGGTGAAATTGTAGTCTCGGTGAAGATGCCGAGTACCCGTGGCTGGACGGAAAGACCCCGTGAACCTTTACTGCAGCTTTGCGTTGAAGTCTGGTGTTCGCTGTCCAGGATAGGTGGGAGGCTTTGAAGCGGGGGCGTCAGCTCTCGTGGAGCCAACCTTGGGATACCACCCTTCGGATTCTGGGCTTCTAACCCGATGCCGTAATCCGGGTCGGGAACAGCGTGAGGTGGGCAGTTTGACTGGGGCGGTCGCCTCCTAAAATGTAACGGAGGCGCGCAATGGTTCCCTCAGCACGGTTGGAAATCGTGCGTAGAGCGCAAAGGCATAAGGGAGCCTGACTGCGAGACTGACAAGTCGAGCAGGGACGAAAGTCGGCCTTAGTGATCCGGCGGTTAAGAGTGGAATTGCCGTCGCTCAACGGATAAAAGGTACTCCGGGGATAACAGGCTTATCCTCCCCAAGAGTCCACATCGACGGGAGGGTTTGGCACCTCGATGTCGGCTCGTCGCATCCTGGGGCTGAAGCAGGTCCCAAGGGTTGGGCTGTTCGCCCATTAAAGCGGCACGCGAGCTGGGTTCAGAACGTCGTGAGACAGTTCGGTCCCTATCCGCCATGGGCGTTGGGAACTTGAGAGGAGTCGTCTCTAGTACGAGAGGACCGAGACGAACAGACCTCTGGTGTATCAGTTGTCCTGCCAAGGGCACTGCTGATTAGCCACGTCTGGATGGGATAACCGCTGAAAGCATCTAAGCGGGAAGCCCACCTCGAGATGAGGTTCCCCATCACTTCGAGTGAGTAAGGGCCGTGGAAGACCACCACGTCGATAGGCGGGCGGTGCAAGCGCAGCAATGCGTTCAGCTGACCCGTACTAATTGCCCGAGGTCTTGATTTTGAACACGCAGGGTCGCTATGGAGTTTTGAGGGTGAGCGCAGCCGCGAGACGGCGCGCCCCTTGACAGTTCGGCGGTCATAGCGACGGGGAAATACCTCTTCCCATTCCGAACAGAGAAGTCAAGCCCGCTCGCGCCGATGGTACTTGGGGCGCAACCCCCTGGGAGAGTAGGATGCCGC
>CAWIVU010000003.1:0-21892 GCA_963839755.1 uncultured Actinomycetes bacterium | reverse complement strand
ACGCGGGACCACGGCTTCCGCCGGTTCGCACACCTGCGCGTTCTCGACCCGCTGGCCTGAGGGGACCGCACCCGCAGATGCCCGGCCGAGGCCACGCCGCAGTACGGGTGCCCGCACCCTCGGAGACTCGTGCTGGCCGCATCGCGGGCCGCCAGTCCGTCGGCCAGGGTTCACGGCATGGCCTCCCAGCCCTCGCTCGCGTCACCACTGGCCCCGCGCCGTACGGCGCGCGACGTCTTCGCGTCGCCGTCGCTCGTGCTCTTTCTCGCGTTCGTCGCGAGCCAGGCCGGCGTGCTCGTCCTCTCGCCGATCCTGAGCGACGTCGCAGACGACTTCGGGGTCTCGATCGCTGCGGCGGGGCAGCTGCGGATCCTCGCGGCGCCGCTCGCAGTCGTCGCGGCGCTCGCCGCCGGGCGGCTGCTCACTCGGTACTCGCCGCGGGCGCTGCTCGGCGTCGCGAGCGTGCTCCTCGCCGTCGGCTCGCTGGCGAGCGCGGCCGCGCCGACGTTCACGCTGCTGGCGCTGGCTCAGATCCCGATGTGGATCGGGATCTCGATGATCCTCACCGCGGGCGTCGCGGCGATGGCCACGTGGACCGAGCCCGAGCGGCGCACGCGGGTCGTCGCGCACGCGTTCGCAGGGCCGCCGACCGCGTGGATCGTGGGCATGCCGCTGATCGGCCTCGTCGCCGAGGTCCACTGGCGGCTCGCCTTCCTCGCGCTGCCGCTGCCGGCGGCGCTGCTCGCCGGGCTCGCCGTCTGGGGCAGGCCGCACGATGTCCCGATCCCCCGGTCGGAGACGTCGTTGCGACGGTTCCTTCGCCGCGCGGACGGCCGGCGCTGGGCCCTCGGGGAGCAGTTCGCGAACGCGGCGTGGGCCGGGACGCTCGTGTACAGCGGCGCGCTCCTCACCGAGCAGTACGGCATGTCGACGACCGCGACCGGGGTCGCGCTTGCGGCCGTGGCGGTCGCGTACCTCCTCGGGAACCGCTGGGCGGGCCACGGCGTGTCCGAGCGCGCGCGCCGGACGATGCTCGTCTGCAGCCTCGCCGCGGCCGTCGCGGTCGCGCTGACCTGGACGTTCACGCCCGCGGTTGCGGTGACCCTCGTCCTGTTCGCGGCGAGCGGCGCTTTCGTGGCGACGAGAACAGTTGCGGGCACCGTGTACGGGTTCAGCGTCGCAGGCGACCTCGGCCGAGAAGTCGGCGCCATCCGCGGCGTCACGACGCAGCTCGGGTACCTCATCGGCGCCCTCGTCGGCGGTGCCGCGATCGCGATTGGCGGCTTCGCGCTCCTCGGCGTGGCGATGGGCGGCCTCTTCGTCGCCTCGACGCTTCCCTACGCGTCCGTGTTCGTCAGCCGTGCGAGGAGAGCCGCGAGACCGGGCGGCGCACGTGCCGGCTCGAGGCAGACACGGGCGCTCCGGCTCAAGCACGGCCAGCTCCTTACGGTCCGGCCGCTGCGGAACGGCGACGTCGAGACCGTCACCGCTGTCTTCGAGAGGCTCGGCGAGCGGTCGCGCCGCACGCGGTTCAACGGCCCCAAGCCGCGGCTCGCGCCCGCCGAGCTCGACCACCTCGCCGCCGTCGACGCGACGCGGCACGTGCTCGTCGGCTACCTGCAGGGCGACGAGCGCCCCGTCGCGATCGCGCGTCTCGTCCGCGACGGGTCGAGCGCCGAGATCGCCTTCGAGGTCGTCGACGAGCACCAGCGGCTCGGCATCGGCTCGGCGCTCACCGCGGAGCTCCTGGCCGACGCGCGAGCGGCGGGGATCACGGAGGTCACGGCGCTCGTGTCGAGCGAAAACCAGGCCGCGATGTCGCTTCTCCGCCGTCTGCTGAACGAGCTCGAGGTTCGTTTCGAGGGGCCTGAGCTTTCGGTTCGCGCCGCGCTTGCGGCCGTCGAGTGAGGCTACGCCGGGCGCTTCTTCGCTGCGAGCTCGGCCGTGATCCGGTCGATGTGTCCCTGGAGTTCACGGATGCGCGCCTCGGTGCGCGCTCGGCGTGCAGCGCGCTCCTCAGGCGTCCCGATCTTCTTCTTGCGCTTCATCGTCGTCGTCTCCTTCGAAGTAGCCGAGAATCGTCTCCACGTTTACGTGCAGGTCGGCGAGTGCGCCCATGATGGCGAGCACCTCTACCCGGTAGATCCCCTGCTCGTCGTCCACCGTTTCAGGGTGCCCGCCGCGTCGCCGACGGTCAAGATGGCCGCCCGAGACAGGGCCAGACCGGCTCGTCAGGCACCGGCGAGCTTGACGCGGTACCCCTGCGACTCGAGTCGGGCGACGACCTTCGGGCGATGGTCGCCCTGGATCTCGACGACGCCGTCCTTCACCGCGCCGCCCGAGCCACACTGGCGCTTGAGGTCGCTCGCCACCGCTTGGAGGTCGCGGGGCGGGATGCCGCGGACGACCGTCACGGTCTTGCCTCGGCGCCCGCTCGTCTCGCGTGAGACGCGCACGATGCCGTCGTTCGGCGTGTGCGCTGCCGTTCGACTCCGGGCCTTCGAGTCGGAGGACTTCCGGAGGTCGCCCTCCGCAGTGGAGTAGACGCGGCGGCTCTCGCCCATGACCGATGAGTTTGCCTCGTGAGACACGTCCTACGTGCATGGACGCAACGTTCGTGCTGGTCCCGGGCGCCGGCGGGGCCGCGTGGTACTGGCACCGCGTGGTCGCCGAGCTGGAACGGCGTGGTAGAGAGGCGATCGCCGTCGACCTGCCCGCGGCCGACGACAGCGCCGGGCTCGCCGCGTACACCGACGTCGTCGTCGAGGCGATCGGCGACCGGAGGCCGGTCGTCCTGGTCGCCCAGTCGTTCGGCGGGTTCACGGCGCCGCTCGTCTGCGAGCGCGTGCCGGTCGAGCTGCTGATCCTCGTCAATGCGATGGTTCCCCTGCCCGGCGAGACGTTCTGGGAGTGGGGGACTGCGACGGACTGGAAGGACGACGTCGGCGAGATCGATATGGACGACGCGTTCTTCCACGATGTCCCCGACGACGTGAAAGCCGTCGCGATGGAGGAGGAAGCGCAGTCGGAGACCCCGCTGGCGGAGCCGTGGCCGCTCGAGAAGTGGCCCGACGTGCCGACGCGGTTCGTCCAGGGCCGCGACGACCGGTTCTTCCCGCTCGGGTTCCAGCGCCGCGTCGTGCGGGAGCGGCTCGGGATCGAGCTGGACGAGGTTCCCGGCGGGCACCTCGTCGCCCTCAGCCGGCCGGTCGAGCTCGTCGACGAGCTCGAGCGGCTCGCGCGTCGGTACGGACGTCGGTAGTCAGTCCCCGTCGCAAGCGGGAGCCGCTCGAGCGCACGCTTCGCCACAGGTCACGAAGCGCCGGCGTCAGGCGCAGCGCCTGCACCCGGATCACGGTTGGATTCGATGCGGCGTCGACGGGGAACCATGAGCGAATGACGGAGACGCGTCCCGCGCTTCCGTCCCGGTACGCGACGCCCGAGCTGATCGCGTACGGGGGCATGGGGGAGGTCTATCGGGCGTCCGACGAGAGTCTCGGGCGCACCGTGGCCGTGAAGGTGCTCTCCGAGCGCTACGCGCGGAACGACGAGTTCCACGCGCGCTTCATGCGCGAGGCGCAGACAGCCGCGAGCCTCTCGGGTGAGCCGAACGTGATCGTCATCCACGACGTGGGCGAGACGCACGACGATCTGCCGTTCATCGTGATGGAGTACGTCCCGGGTGGCACGGTCGCCGACCGGCTGCGCGCCGGCCCGGTGGCGCCCGAGCAGTCGCTGCGCTGGCTCGACCAGACGGCGGCGGCGCTCGACCGCGCACACGCCCGCGGGATCGTCCACCGCGACGTGAAGCCCGCCAACCTGCTCGTCGCCGACGAAGACACGATTCGCGTCTCCGACTTCGGCATCGCGCGCGCGGCCGGCGACGACACGCTGACCGCCGCCGGGACCGTGCTCGGCTCGTCCGGCTACATGTCGCCGGAGCAGGCGCGAGGCGAGCCGAGCACGCCTGCCAGCGACCGCTACGCGCTGGCCTGCGTGGCGTTCGAGCTCCTCACCGGTCGCCGGCCGTTCGAGCGCGACAACCCGACCGCCGAGGCTTCAGCGCACGCCACGGAGGCGCCGCCCTCGCCGCGGGCGATCGACCCGGGCCTGCCCGTGGCGCTCGACACCGTCTTCGCGCGCGGTCTCGCCAAGCATCCCGAGGAGCGGCACGCGAGCTGCGCGGAGCTCGTGGCCGAACTGCGTCGTGCTCTGACGCCTCCCCCGACGACGGCAGCAACCGTTGTCTCAGCGACGCCGCATCCCGCCACGACCACGGTCACCCGCCACGTCTCGCCGCCGCGGCGCACGGCCGTGCTCGTCGGGGCCATCGGCCTGCTGGCAGCGGGAGCCGCCCTCGCGTGGGCGCTCAGCGGCCTCGGCGACGGAGACGGGGCCGCGACGGTCGTGCTCACCGAGACGGTGCAAGGGGAGACGGTCGAGCTCACCGTCACCGAGACGGCGGAGGGACAGACCGTCGAGCGGACAGTCACGGCGGAGACCGAGCCCGCGCCCCCGCCGCCGCCGCCGGCCCCAGCCGACGGGAGCGCGCCCCCGCCGCCGCCGCCGGCCCCAGCCGACGGGAGCGCGCTCAACGACGAGGGCTTCCGGCTCCTGGAGGCGGGCGACGTCGCGGGTGCGCTCCCGGTGCTCGAGTCCGCGGTCGCTGCGCTGAGCGGCTCGTCGACGATCGCCGAGGCTTACGCCTCGTACAACCTCGCGACGGCGCGCTTCGCGCTCGGCAGCTGCGACGGCGTCCTCGAGCTGCTCGACCGCTCGGAGCAGGTGCAGGGCGAGCGCAAGGAGATCGACCGGCTCCGACGCCAGGTCGAGAAACGCTGCGACGACTGAGGCCCGGGTGCATCGACGCGCCGGACGCCGGGCTCCAGCCATGCCGACTGCTACCGTCACAGCAGTTAGAGCGGGTCCGGTCTGCGCGTCAAGCGCCTTCCTTACGCGTTCGTGAGTACGCGGAGGGAGGTGTATTTCAATGGCAGAAGGAACCGTGAAGTGGTTCGACGATGCGAAGGGCTACGGGTTCATCACCCCTGCCGAGGGGTCGAAGGACCTCTTCGTGCATCACAGCAACATCGCCGGTGACGGGTTCAAGTCGCTCGCCGAGGGGGCGAAGGTCTCGTTCGAGGCACGCGAGGGGCAGAAGGGCCCCGAGGCGACCGAGGTCACCGTCGTCGCGTAGTCGATCATCGGCAGCCCGTGGTCGCCCGGCGGCCACGGGCGCCCAACCCGTCCCACGCCTGACGAAAGGAGGCGGCCATCGCCGTCAAGGAAGAGAAGATCGAGATGGAGGGCGAGATCACCGAGTCCCTCCGCAACCGGATGTTCCGGATCACGCTCGACAACGGTCACGAGATGATCGGCTACACCGCGGGGAAGATGAAGCGCTACCGGATCCGGATGGGCCCCGGCGACCGCGTCAAGGTCGAGGTGTCCGCGTACGACCTCGACAGGGGTCGCATCGTCTACCGCCTGCGCTAGCCGAGATCCGATGCCGAGCGGGCCGAGGCTCCAGCGCCTCGAGCCCGCCTCGCACGAACCCGGGCTGACCGAGGCGACCCGCCTCGTCGCAATGCCTGCTCGGCTACCGTGGCCGGGTCGTCTGCGAAGGAGGAGCACATGCCGTCCTCGCGCACGCTTGTCGGTGCACTCGTCTCCGCCCTGGCCGTGTCTCTGGTCACGGGAGCTTCGGCCGCGCCCGGCCCCGATCTCACGCGGAACCTGCGGGCCGGCGGGCTCGTCGTGGTGCTTCGGCACGCGGCCACGGACTTTTCGAAGCCCGACCAGAACCCGGTCGTCGTCGCCGACTGCGCGACGCAGCGGAACCTCTCCGCGCAGGGACGGGCCGACGCGCGCACAGTCGGCCGCGGCGTGCGACGCCTCGGTCTTCCCGTCGGTCAGGTGTTCTCGAGCGTCTACTGCCGCACGCTGGAGACCGCCCGGCTCGCCTTCGGGCGGGCGACCGTTCACCCGGCGCTCCTCAACACCATCGCGGCCGAGCACGACGCCGCCTGGCGGACGCAGATCAAGAACGCTCGCCGACTTCTCGGCACGAAGCCCGCGCCCGGGAAGCTGACCGTGCTCGTCACGCACAACATCGTCGTCCAGGAGACGACGGGGCAGACGCTCGAGGAGGGCGAGGCGATCGTCTTCCAGCCGCTCGGGTCGAGCCGCTTTCGCGTCGTCGGCCGCGTGCTGCCACGCGAGTGGGGGACGCTCCGCAAGCCCGCCTCGACCGCGGCTACCGGCCTGCGCGTGCAGGAGTATGCGGTGCCGGCGGGGACGCATCCGCATGATGTGGCGGTCGCTCCTGATGGGACGGTCTGGTACACGGCCCAGCACACCGGCAAGCTCGGCCGCCTCGACCCGAAGACGGGGCAGACGACGGAGATCCCGCTCGGCCAGGGCTCGGCGCCGCATGGTGTGATCGTCGGGCCTGATGGTGCGGCGTGGGTGACGGATGGCGGGCTGAACGCGATCGTCCGCGTCGACCCCGATACGTCCGCGTTTCGCGGGTATCCGGTTGCCCGCCTCGACGGGCTACGCGAACCTCAACACGGCGACGTTCGACCGTCGCGGGATCCTGTGGTTCACCGGGCAGAGCGGGATCTACGGGCGCCTGAATCCGAAGACGGGTGCGATGCGTGTTTTCCGTGCACCGCTCGGGGCGGGGCCGTACGGGATCACGACGACCCCGAAGGGCCGTGTCTTCTACGCCTCGCTGGCGGGCAACCACATCGCGGAGATCAACGTGAAGTCCGGCAAGGCGACGGTGATCCGGCCGCCGACGGCGAATCAGGGGGCGCGGCGGGTGTGGTCGGACTCCAGGGGGATGATCTGGGTCAGCGAGTGGGAGGCCGGCAAGGTGGGGCGCTACGACCCGGCGACGCAAGAAGTGGCGCGAGTGGGATGTGCCCGGCCCGGCGCAGGTCTATGCCGTCTACGTCGACTCGCAAGGACATGGTCTGGCTGACCGACTTCGGGCGCAGCGGCCTGTGGCGCTTCGCGCCCAAGACCGGGACGTTCACGCGGGTGCCGCTGCGGGCGAACGCGAGCGTGCGCCAGCTGCTGGGGCGTCCCGGCGAGGTCTGGGGCGCCGAGTCCGGCACCGACAAGCTGGTCGTCGTGCGGGGATGACTTTCTTGGCCCCCTTGGGGCCAGTTCCCATGGGCCACGACGCGTCGCTATCTCGCACTGCGCCTGCTACCGTTTGCGTGAGTTAGAGCGGGTCCGGTCTGCGCAATTTGCGCCTTCCCTACGCGTTCGTGAGTTTGAGCAAGGGAGGTGTATTTCAATGGCAGAAGGAACCGTGAAGTGGTTCAACGATGCGAAGGGCTACGGGTTCATCACCCCTGCCGAGGGGTCGAAGGACCTCTTCGTGCATCACAGCAACATCGCCGGTGACGGGTTCAAGTCGCTCCCCGAGGGGGCGAAGGTCTCGTTCGAGGCACGCGAGGGGCAGAAGGGCCCCGAGGCGACGAACGTCACGCTCGTGGCGTAGCGTGTGCCGGCTGCCCGTGGTCGCTCCGGCGGCCGCGGGCGCCGCACCGTCCAATCGAGGGCGCAACGAGAGGAGGGGGTCATCGCAGTCAAGGAAGAGAAGATCGAGATGGAGGGGGAGATCGTCGAGAGCCTCCGCAGCGGCATGTTCCGCCTCAAGCTCGACAACGGTCACGAGATGATCGGCTACACCGCGGGACGGATGAAGCGGTACCGGATCCGGATGGGCCCGGGCGATCGTGTGCTCGTCGAGGTCTCCGCGTACGACCTCGATCGAGGTCGCATCATCTACCGCCTCCGCTAGCGCGAACCCATGGCAGATCGGGCCGAACAGCTCCGCCTGGAGCTGGCAAACCTTTTGGCGCAGCACGAGCCGACGCTCAGCGACGGCGAGCGCGCCGAGCTCCTCCAGCTGGAGCAATCGGGCGGGTGGCGTCCCGGACGACGGCCGATGAGGCCCGATCCGATGGTCACCGCCTTCCTCGAGCTGTTCGACCGCGCCGAGCAGGAAGAGCTTGCGTACCGCACGCTTCCCGAGGGATCGGTGGACGAGCTGCGGCAGGTCTTCCGCGACCGGCTCTCCCGCGCAGAATAGGATCTGCAGCGCGCGTTTCCCTCGAACGAGGGATATACCTCCGGGAGAGGGTGGATCAGAACGGGACTATCGGTATTGCGGCGGAAGGGGGAACCGATGGCAGCTCCATGCGAGGAGGTCGAGCCTCCCGAGGCCGACCTGGTCCGGCACTGGCGCTTCGACGAGCTCATGCGCGCCGGCTACAACATCGCGGATGCCGTGGAGCTCGCGCTCCGCACCGAGATCGACTTGCACTGGGCGGCGAGCCTCGTGCGTAGGGGGTGCCCGAGCTCGACCGCGGTGCGGATCGCGCTGTAGGGCCTGAACGACGCGCCTGCGCCGGTGAGTGCCCGGCGTGGGCGCATTCGCTCCGGCCCGAAAGGACATCTTGCGGTCGGCGCATGCCGCGGGCACGATGGACACGTGGCCGATGAGGAAGGGACGCAGCTGATGCTCGAAGTCCTGTTCGACATCAAGGCCGCGGTGTACGAGATCCACGACGTGCTCATCGAGCCGCCGGAGGAGGACGATGAAGCGCCGGAAGATGACACCTGAGGAGTGGCGCGCGGAAAAGGCGCGCCGTGAAGACCTCGACCGTCGGTTGCTCGAGATGATCGAGCGCTACCGCAAGCTCAACGCCGAGAAGCGCGCCGCCGGGCAGTAGGAGCAACGTGTCCGACCGAAGTCGGACACCGTACGATTGCGCTACGTGGGTTTGGCCCCCATTGCCCAGACGGCGACGACGAGGCCGACGAGGAGCAGCGCGCCGACGACGCCGGAGGCCCGGCTGAGCCCGCTGTTGTTCTTCCAGGATCCGACTCCGGCGAGTGCGAGCGTGGCGAGGAAGACGAGCACGCCGATGTCGGCGATGATGTAGCCGATGTCGATCCAGGCCGGGTCTTCCTCCGCGTCACCGAACTCCTTCGAGTAGATCCACTCCGCGCCCACCCGCATGAGGATGTACGCGGGCAGCGCGACGAAGAGGAGCGACCGAAAGGCGATGCGGCGCAGGAGGTCCGGGTGCGCGGTGCGGTCCGCCGTGAGGCTCGAGGCGGCCGCCGTGAGCACCGCACCGAAGAAGACCGCCGCTCCGGCGATATGGAGAAGCAGCGGGAAGTTCCAGCTGTCCGGTCGGATCGCCGCGAGGACGCTGATCATGCGCCGGGCTTCCAGATCATGTCGACGACGATCAGGAGGATCACGGCGAACGAGGCGAGGTGGAGCCAGAACGTCCTCGAGGGACCGAATGTGGCGGCCAGCTCCGCGCTCGGCGCATCGCCTTCCGCTGCGCGCTGCGCGGCAAGCTTGCCCGCTTCGGCGTAGCTCTCGCCCGCCTTCTGTCCGAGCGCCCCGGCCACGGCCCAGAGCACGAGCGCGGCGATCACCCAGCCGTCCCAGAGCTGGTACGCGTCGAGCGAGATCGCGAGCCACACCCCGAACACGATCGTCCCTGCCAGGCCGAACATCACGAGAACGGTCCCGAGTCGCGCGACGCTCATCGTCGAGGCGATGCGCGAAGGGCTGTCGGAGCGCCAGGACGCGACGATCAGGATCGTGAACAGAACCTCCGCGCTCACGACCGCGACGGCGGACAGCAGGTGGAGCGCCAGGATCCAGTCGTTCAGATCCACCGAGCGGGACGCTACCCCACTCGTGCACGCGGTTCAAACTGCTGCGTCGCATTCCTGGGAGGTCGCAATCCGGTCGAGGGCGTTACCGGCGACGAGCGCTTCGAAGGTCAGTCCCGGGCAAGATGAGCCTGTGCGGATCGAGCTCGTCGAAGGGGACATCACCGAGCAGGCCGTCGACGCGATCGTGAACGCCGCCAACTCGTCGCTCCTCGGCGGCGGCGGCGTGGACGGTGCGATTCATCGCAAGGGTGGCCCTTCGATCCTCGAGGAGTGTCGGGCGATCCGCGCCTCGCGGTTTCCGGACGGGCTGCCCGCCGGCGAGGCGGTCGCGACGACGGCCGGCGCCCTCGCAGCCCGGTGGGTGATCCACACGGTCGGGCCCGTCTACGAGCCCGGGCAGGACCAGACTGCGACGCTGCGCTCGTGCTACACGCGCTCGCTGGCGGTGGCCGACGAGCTCGGGGCGAAGACCGTGGCCTTTCCGCTCATCTCCGCCGGGGCGTACGGGTGGCCGCTCGAGGACGCGATCGGGCAGGCGCTCGGCGCGCTCCGCGGCGCGGACACGCGGATCGAGGAGACGCGGCTTGTGCTGTTCGGGGCGGCAACCTACGAGGCGGCCCGGCGGATCGCCGAAGAGCAGGTGTACGACTGACGTCGGACACCGGGCGCGCGGAAGCGCCGGGGGAGCGCGCGCTCATGCGGGGGCGAAGCGAAGGAGGCGGCGCATCACGTCGGCGTCGGTGAGGCGTACGACGACCCGGCCACCGAGGGGGAGGTCGTCGCCCGTGCAACGGGCGGTTATTGCGGGCTCTCGGATCGCGACGGTCGCTCCGCCGCGACGCTCGTGGAGCTCGACGACGATCGCCTCGAATGTGTCGCCGATGCTCGGTGCGAGCAGCGCCGCCTCGACGATCGACACGATCCCCGCCTCGTACTGGCCCGCCCGGCCAGCCGACTTGGCCATCACCTCCGGCAGCGTCGGGAGCTCGGCGCGGACCCACTCCGGGACCTCGGCGCCCGCCGAGAGCGCGATGCACGCCTCGCCGACGTACCGGTCGACGAGCCTGCGGAGCGGGGCCGTCGTGTGGGCGTACGTCGACGCGAGCGCGGAGTGGACCGCGTTGTCTGGCGGATCGTGCTCGAACCAGGTGTATCCGGAGCCGCGGAGCAGGCCTCCCGCCTCGACGAGGAGCGCCGCCTGTCGAGCGATGAAAGGGCTGAGCCCGCGGACGAACTCCGGGTACGGAACGTCGTCGGGCCATTCGACGCGGAGCGCCTTCGCCGTGAGGCGAAGACGCTCGACGCGGTCCGGGTCCGCGACGGGGACCGTGCGCAGAAGGCCGACGTTCCCGCTCAGCATCAACTCGGCCGCCGCCATTCCCGTCATCAGCGAGATCTGGGCGTTCCAGCCCTCGACGGGCAGCGGCGCGCGGAACTCGAGCCCGTAGGCGCCATCGCCCTCGGTGATGACCTGCTCCGGCAGGGCGAGGCTGACGCCGCCCCGGCGGGCTTCGCGCTGCTGCCGGAGGATGCCCACCTCGCGCAGGAGTCGCAGCTGCTCGTCGGCATTCCCGCCGTCGAGTTGTTGCTGCGCGCCGACGTAGTCGAGCTTCGCTCGGCTGCGCACGAGCGCGTGCACAACGTGCACCTCGACGCCTTCGCCGGTCTCGTCGACGTCCATCGTCCACACGAGCGCGGGACGCGTCTGGTCGGGCAGCAGGCTGGCCGCGCCCTCCGAAAGGGCGGGCGGGTAGAGCCGAGCATTCTCGTCGGGCGCGTAGAGCGTCTCGCCCCTCTCGTGTGCCTCGACGTCCATCGGGCCGCCCGGCGTGACGAACGCCGCGACGTCGGCGATCGCGTAGCGAACGCGATACCCATCCCCGCGGCGCTCGATGTGGAACGCCTGGTCGAGATCCATCGACCCGAGCGGGTCGAGCGTGACGAACGGGATCGACGTCTCGTCGGCGTCCGGGAGCCGCGGCTGGCGGGCGGCTTGCTCCGCCTCCGCGAGCGCTTCCGCCGGGAACTGGAGCGAGACGCGAAACTGGCGCCGCAGCTCGGCGAACGCAGCTTCGATCTCCGGGCTGTCCGTCGCGAGGCGGACCGAGCGCTTGGGCACGCGCCCAGCCTACGTGGGGACAGCGTCTCGGTCGCCAGGCTGTCTGTGCAGACTGTCGCGACCGACGCGGAGGTGGAACATGGGCGAGCGCGAGTTCGACGTGATCGTGATCGGCGCCGGGGCGCCCGGCGAGGTCGCCGCAGGGCGGCTCGGGGAGGCCGGGGTGGCGGTCGCCGTGGTGGAGGAGCGGCTCGTCGGCGGCGAGTGCTCCTTCTATGCGTGCATGCCGTCGAAGGCGCTCCTCCGGCCGGCCGAGCTGGCAGCCGAAGCGCGTCGCGTGCCCGGCGTCGGAGTGGGAGAGCTCGACGTCGCCGCGGTGCTGGCTCGCCGAGACGAGGTCGTGCACGACCTGGACGACAGCTCGATGGTGCCGTGGCTCGAGGAGAGAGGGGTCGAGCTGGTACGTGGCCACGGGCGTCTCGACGGAGAGCGGCGCGTCACGGTCGGCGGCGACGTGCTCACCGCGCGTCGCGCGGTGGTGATCGCGACGGGCAGCTCGGCGACGATCCCGCCGGTAGCCGGTCTCGAGGACGCCGCACCGTGGACGAACGTGGAGGCGACGACGGCAAAGCATGTGCCCGGACGGCTCTTCGTGCTCGGTGGCGGCGTCGTCGGCGTCGAGATGGCGCAGGCCTGGTCGTCGCTCGGGTCGCACGTGACGCTCGTGCACCGCGGTGATCGCCTCATCGAGCGCGAGGAGCCGTTCGCCGGCGCGCAGGTAGAGGCGGCGCTGCGCGAACGCGGGGTGGACGTGCGGCTCGAGACCTCGGTGACCGCGGTGTCGCGGAACGGCATCGTCCGCGCGGAGCTGGACGACGGCAGCTCGGTTGAGGCGGACGATCTCCTCGTCGCGATCGGCCGGACGCCGCGCACACGAGACCTGGGGCTGGAGACGGTCGGGCTCGAACCGGGCAGGCACGTCGACGTCGACGAGTCGCTCCGCGTCGGCGACCGAGAGTGGCTCTACGCGATCGGGGACGTCAACGGGCGGGCGCTGCTCACGCACATGGGGAAGTACCAGGCGCGGCTCGCCGCCGACGCGATTCTCGGCAAGGAGGTCCGCCTGCGCTCGGACGGCGCGGCGTCGCCGCGCGTGATCTTCACCGAGCCGCAGGTGGGCGCCGTCGGTCTGACACTGGCCGGCGCGGAGGAGGCGGGACTGAACGTCAGGTCGGTCGACGTCGAGACGAGCGGCAACGCCGGCGGCTCGTTCGTCGGCCGCGGCGCCGCGGGGACGGCGCGGCTCGTCGTCGACGAGGATCGGCGCGTGGTCGTCGGCGTCACGATCACCGGAGCCGAGATCGCAGAGGCGCTGCATGCGGCGACGATCGCCGTGGTCGGCGAGGTCTCGCTCGACGACCTCTGGCACGCCGTGCCGGCCTTTCCCACGCGCTCGGAGCTCTGGTTGCGCCTGCTCGAGGCGTACGGGCTCTGACCGCAGGGGACGCCCCCTAGGAGTTGCGTAAGCCGCGACCGCTCCTGGCCCGATACTCCTTGTGTGCGGCTCCTCGACGACAGCACGCTCGCGCTCTCGCCGTCCGATCTCTCGGCGCACCTTGCGTGCCCGCACCTGACGACGCTCTCGCTTCGTGTCGTCCGCGGCGAGCTCGAGCGACCCCACCTCGACTCGCCCCATCGCGACCTCATCTTTCGGAAGGGGAACGAGCACGAGGCCGCGTACCTCGCGCTGCTCGAGACCGCGGGCCGGTCGATCACCACGATTCCGACCTACGACGACGAGAGCTTCGATCCGGGCGAGGCGCGGCGGCTGACGGAGGAGGCGATCCGCGAGGCGACTGCCGACATCATCTACCAGCCGTACCTGACCGACGCGGACCGCAAATGGCGCGGGTTCGCGGACTTCCTCGAGCGGCTGCCGGACGGGACGTACGAGCCTGTCGACACGAAGCTCGCCCGGAGCGCGAAGCCGGCGCACGTCCTCCAGCTCTGCTTCTACGCGGAACAGGTTGCGCGGATCCAGGGCGCGCCCGTCGAGCACGTCCACGTCGAGAACGGGCGCGGCGAGCGTGAGACGTTCCGCGTGGCGGAGTTCGAGGCCTACTACCGCCGGGTGCGCGACCGCTTCCTCACGGCGCTCGAGCGCGAGCCGGAGACCTACGGCTGGCCGTGCGACCACTGCGGGATCTGCGACTTCCGGGCCCTCTGCTGGCAGCAGCGCGTGCGACGACGACCACCTGACGCTCGTCGCGGGGATGCGCCGCGGATGGGCGGAGTCGTTGATCGAGTCCGGTGTGACAACGCTCGAGGCGCTCGGCTCACTGCCAGGTGGCTCGCTCGAGCAAGGCGCCGGGACGGAGGAGAGCCCAACGCCGGGTGGCTGGATCCAGCCGGGCACGATGAGAGCGGAGAGCTTCGAGACCATCCGCCACCAGGCGGAGCTCCAGCTCCGGGGGCGCAGGTCGGGGGAGCACGTCTGCGAGCTCCTCCCGGACGAGCCCGAGCGTGGCTTTCGGCTCCTGCCCGAGCCCGACGAGGGTGACGTCTGGCTCGACCTGGAAGGGCATCCGTTCTACGAGACCGCCCGCGGGCTCGAGTACCTGTTCGGCTACTGCTTCCGCGACGAGTCCGGCGAGGTCGTCTACGAAGCCCTGTGGGGGACGGACCGCGACGGCGAGCGGGCGGTGTTCGAGCGGTTCGTCGACTGGCTCGTCGAGCGCAAGCGACGTCACCCGCGCATGCACGTCTACCACTACGCCGCCTACGAGCGGACGGCGCTCACGCGTCTGATGGGCGAGCACGGCACGCGCGAAGAGGAGGTCGACGGGTTCCTGCGGGACGAGCTGCTCGTCGACCTCTACCGGATCGTCAAGCAGTCGCTGCGCGCGTCCGTCGACAGCTACTCGATCAAGGCGATCGAGAAGCTCTACGGGTTCGAGCGCACCGCCGAGGTCGCGGGCGGCGACGAGTCCATCGTCCGTTTCGAGGAGTGGCTCGAGACCGGTGACGACTCCGTTCTCGTGGACGTCGAGCGATACAACGAGGAGGACTGCCGCTCGACAGTGGCGCTCCACGAGTGGCTGCTGTCGCTCCGCCCGCGCGACGTGCCGTGGCGGGCGCCGCCCGACCAGCGGCCGCGGACCGAGGAGGCGGAGGAGCGCGACGCCGAGCGCGCGGCGCTCGAGGCGTCGCTACTCGAGGGGGCGGAGGAGGGCTCGCCGCGGCGCCTGCTCGGGCATCTCGTCGACTACCACCAGCGCGAGGCACGACCCCAGTGGTGGGCGTGGTTCCGGTGGCCGCAGCTCGACGACGACGAGCTGATCGCCGACCGAACGGCGATCGGCGGCCTCGAGTGGGACGGGAGGCCCGCCGAGCTCGAAGGGCAGAGCCACGCGTACCGGATGGCCTTCCCGGAGCAGGAGCACAAGCTCACGACCGAGGGGTTCGACCCAGACACCCGCGCCCGATTCCGCCTCCGGGTCGACGAGGACACGGGAACCGTCACGCTGCTGCGGGGAACGGCGCGCGAGGACGAGCCCCTGCCGCGCGGGCTGACACCCGGCGGGCCGTTGCGGGACGCGGTCAAGCGGGAGGCGTTGCTCCGCTTCGCGCGCGCCTACGAGGCCGGCGACCTCGCGCGCTACCCGGCGTTGACCGCGCTCCTCGAACGCCGCCGTCCCGATGTCCGGCTCGGCGTCGATCCGGTCGAGGCCGCGCTCACGCTCGGCGAGAGCTACCTCTTCGTGCAGGGGCCGCCGGGGTCCGGGAAGACGTGGCAGGGCGCCCGGATGGCGATCGCGTTGATGCGCGCCGGCAAGCGCGTCGGGATCACCTCGCTCAGCCACAAGGCGATGCACAACCTGCTCCGCGCGATCCAGCACGAGGCGGACACGCAGGGCTTCACGTTCCGCGGCGCGAAGCGGGGCAGCGCCGACGAGACCGCCGACTCGTGGTTCGAGAGCCGCTGCGTCGTCACGTCGGAGGACGTGGACGTGTGCGCCGACTCGTCGTTCCAGCTCGTCGCGGGCACGGGCTGGGCGCTGACACGGCCCGCCGTCGACGTCCACACGGCGGAGCAGCCGCTCGACGCGCTGTTCGTCGACGAGGCGGGGCAGCTCTCCCTCGCGGACGTCCTCGCAGCGGGAACATCCGCGCGGTCGCTCGTCCTCCTCGGCGACCCGAACCAGCTGCCGCAGGTCTCGCAGGGCTCGCATCCGGAAGGGGCCGAGCGCTCGGTGCTCCAGCATCTGCTCGGCGAGGAGCTCACCGTGGCGGCCGATCGCGGGCTCTTCCTCGCCCAGACCTGGCGGCTCCGACCCGAGTTGTGCGCGTTCACCTCGGACGCGTATTACGACGGCCGGCTCGGGCACGCAGCGGAGACGGCGCGCCGCTCGCTCGCGCTCGGAAACGGGCTGGTGTGGTTGCCGGTCGCACACGTCGGTCGCGGCCAGTCGTCGGTCGAGGAGGCTGACGCGATCGCAGCCGCCGTCGCCGAGCTCGTCGGATCGCCGTTCGCGGACGTCGACGGCACGACCCGGCCGCTCGCCGAGGCAGACGTCCTCGTCGTGGCGCCCTACAACGCGCAGGTGCGGACGTTGCGCAGCCGTCTGCCGACCGGTGTGCCGGTCGGGACGGTCGACAAGTTCCAGGGACAGCAGGCGCCGGTGGTGCTCGTCTCGATGGCGAGCTCCACGCCGGACGACGCTCCGCGTGGGGTCGGGTTCGCGTTCGACCGGCACCGCTTCAACGTCGCGACGTCGCGCGCCCAGTGCCGGGCCGTCCTCGTCTGCTCGCCGAGGCTTCTCGACGCGGACTGCAAGACGGTCGCTCAGATGCGCCTCGTCAGCGCAGTCTGCCGCTTCGTCGAGCTGGCTCGTTAGGCTCGAGCGCGTGCGCAGGGTCGCCGCGACGCGGTACGTGACGCCCCTGCGGGAGGGCGGCTCGCTCCCCGCGCTCGTCGAGGCAGACGACGACGGTCTCTACGTGCTCAAGTTCCGCGGTGCGGGCCAGGGGCCGAAGGCGCTCGTCGCGGAGCTCGTCGTGGGCGAGCTCGCTCGTGCGCTCGGCTTCCGGGTTCCGGAGCTCGTGCTGCTCGAGCTCGACCCGGTCATCGGGCGGGCGGAGCCCGACCCCGAGATCCAGGACCTGCTGCTCGCGAGCGGCGGGCTCAACCTCGGCGTGGACTTCCTGCCAGGCGCACTGCCGTTCAACCCGGCCGCGGGGCCTGACCCGGGGTCCGATCTGGCGGCGGACATCGTGTGGCTCGACGCGCTCGTGACGAACGTGGATCGCAGCGCGCAGAACCCGAATCTCCTCTGGTGGCACGGTGCTCTATGGCTCATCGACCACGGCGCCGCCCTCTACTTCCACCACGACGGGGCGCCGCCGGCAGGTCACGAACGGCGGCCGTTCGACCAGATCCGCGAGCACGTCCTGCTGCCGTATGCGTCGTCGATCGAGGCCGCGGACGCCCGCCTCGCTGACCGGGTGACGCGCGGGCTCCTCGAAGAGGTCGTCGCTTCCGTCCCCGGGGAGTGGATGGACAGCGGTCCGCAGGTCTATGTCGACTACCTCACCGGCCGGCTCGAGGCGCCTCGTGCATTTGTCGACGCCGCGGAGGGCGTGCGTGGCTGAGCCTTTCTCGTATGCGATCTACCGGCTCGTCCCCGACATCGAGCGTGGCGAGCGGATCAACGTCGGGGTCGTCGTCTTCAGCCGCCCGCTCGACTTTCTGGCCGCAGCGACACGGCTGGACGCGGAGCGCGCCCGCGCGCTCGCGCAGGACATCGATCTCGACGGGGTCCGGCGGCAGCTCGCGGCGATCGAGCGTGTGGCAGCCGGCGACTCCGACAGCGGACCGATCGCCAGGCTCGACACCACGGCGCGGTTCCACTGGCTCGTCGCGCCGTCGAGCACGATCATCCAGCCGTCCTCGGTGCACACGGGCGTCTGCGACGACCCGGGGAAATGTCTCGCCGAGCTCCTCGATCGGCTCGTGGGCTAGGCCCGAGACGATCTCCGGGAGGCGGCGGGGCTTGCCCACCGCCACCGTAGAGTGCGCGGATGGATCCGTCCCTGCCACTTCCTGCGTCGGGGCGGACGTTCACGGCGCGTCGGCAGGTGCGGCTCTCCGACCGGGACGGGCACGGGCGCGTTCGCCTCGACGCCGTGGCGCGGTTCCTGCAGGACGTCGCAATCGACGATGTGCAGGAGACCGGATGGGGGCTGCCGTGGCACGTGTGGTTCATCCGGCGCATTCAGGTCGACGTCGTCAAGCCGCTCCTCGTCGATCGCAACGTCGAGGTCGTGACCTGGTGCAGTGCGCTCGGCGCGATCGCCGCCGGTCGTCGCTGGTCCGTGGCCGGCGACGAGGGTGGAAGAATCGAGGTCGACAGCGTCTGGATCCACCTCGGTCCCGATCAGCGCCCCGTTCGAATCGAGGGCTTCGGCGTCTACGCCGATGCGACCGACGGTCGACCGGTGTCGACCAGGCTCGGGCTGCCGGATCCTCCTACCCGGGCGATGAGACGACCGTGGCCGCTGCGCGTGACCGATGTCGACCTCCACGGGCACGTCAACAACGCGGTTTACTGGCAGGCGGTCGAGCACGTCGCGGCCGAGAGCGGGTTCGCGTTGCGCGAACCGTTCCGCGCATGGCTCGACTTCCGCGATCCCGTCGACCTCGGCGACGACGTAGCGTTGGCGGAGTGGTGGGACGGGCCGACGCTCACGCTCGGCACCTGTGTGGCGAGCTCGGTTCGTGCGGTGGCACGGGTCGAGCCACTGTCCGTGTAGGTGCGAGGTTGCGATCAGTCGCGGGGACGTAACGCAGCGAACGGGTCGGTGATCGCGAGCCGTCGGTCGCGGAAGCGGTAGACCTCGGCCGGCCGGCCGCCCGTCCTTCCCGACGGACGCCGCTCGCCGGTGGGCTCGATCACGGCCCGGCGCTCGAGGACACGCTTGAGGTTCGTCGCCGAGACCTCGTGTCCGAGGGCAGCGGCGTACACCTCGCGAAGCTCGGCGAGCGTGAAGGTCGGAGGCGCCAGCCCGAAGCCCGCGTTCGAGTACGACAGCTTCCCGCGCAGGCGCTCGCGTCCGGCCAGCACGATCGCGCCGTGGTCGAACGCGATCGGGGGCAGGTCGTCCACGGGATGCCAGCGGGTGTCGTCCGGCACGTCCGGATCCAGGCCGAGCTGGACGAGGCCCACGTACGCGGTGGCGAGCTCCCACGCCGACGGAACCCGGTCGGGCTCACCGTACGTCGCGAGCTGCTCGAGGTGGGAGATCTCACGCACGTCGACCTTCGCCGCGAGGTGACGTCGGATCGACTCCTCGAGCGTCTCGCCCGCCTCGAGAATCCCGCCGGGAAGCGCCCAGGCTCCGCTGTGGGGCGCGCGGGCCCGCTGCCAGAGCAGCACGTGAAGCATTCCGTCACGGACCTGGAACAGCACCGCCAGGGACACGTGACGGGGTCTGGTAGACTCGTCGCGAGGTTTGCGACTCATAGTCGAAAACTAGCAACAGGAGCACTCCGATGACCCGAAGCCTTTCCCGACTCCTCGTCCTGGCGGCCGTCACCCTCTTTGCCGCACTGCTCGCCGCCGGATGCGGCGGCAACGACGAGGCCGGCGGCGACACGACAGAAACGACGGCCTCCTCTGCGCTGAAGGTCGGGCTCGTCGCCGACGCGGGACAGCTGAACGACAACGGCTTCAACGAGCTGGCCTACAAAGGCCTCAAGCGCGCGGAGCGCGAGCTCGGGATCACCGGTCGTGTGGTCGAGGCGAAGTCCGCGGCCGACTACATCCCGAACATGTCGACGCTCGCCCGTCAGGGGTTCGACCTGATCATCGGCGTCGGCTTCGCGCAGGGCGACGCGATCGCCGCCGTCGCGAAGCGCTATCCCGACACGAGCTTCGCGATCGTCGACGTCGACCAGTCCTTCCTCAAGGGGAAGCCCGCGAACCTCCAGGGGCTTCTCTTCCGCGAGGAGCAGGTGGGGTACCTCGTCGGCTACCTCGGCGCGCTCGAGGCAGAGAAGGCGGGCGCAAAGGCCATCAGCGCAGTTGGCGGCTACAAGGAGCCGCCCGTAGATCGGTTCATCGCCGGGTACCGGGCCGGCGCCGAGGCCGCTGTCCCGGGGACGAAGGTGACGTGGTCGTACTCACAGGACTGGGAGGACCAGGTGAAGTGCAAGGAGCTCGCGCTGAACCAGATCGCAGCGGGCTCGAAGGTGGTCTTCCAGGTCGCCGGTGGGTGCGGCCTCGGCGCGCTGTCGGCCGCCAAGGACCGGGGCGTCTGGGGGATCGGCGTCGACGCCGACCAGTCGTTCCTCGGCCCGCACGTTTTGACGAGCGCTCTCAAGGGCGTCGACAGCGCGGTCTTCCTCACGATCCAGTCCGTCCAGGACGGAGCGTTCGAGGGCGGCAAGAACGTCGCCTTCGGCATCGACCAGGAAGGGTAGGCTCGGCACGCTCAGCCCGGACGCCGACGCTGACGCCGTTAGCGACGTCGAGGCGGTCGACAGGAGCTGGCCGACGGCGAAATCTCTGAGATCCCGACGACCGTCAGCTGAGGCAGAGCGCCGCAGGTTCCCGTGCCTCCGGGAGGCAGACCCCATACAGACCCCTAGGCCGTGCGCACCGAGTACACCGGCGGCAGGTGCTCAGCAACCATGCCCCGGCTGGCGCCGGCGTCGCCCGACCCGAACACGTCGCCCGACGTCGCGCCGAAGTAGAGCTCGAGCCCCTTCCCTTCCCCGGCAGAGTCGAACGCCTCCCGCAGGACGGTGAGGTATGCGTGCTGCTCGGGGAGCCCGTCGCCGCGGGCGGTCCACGACACCGCCGGCGTCACGTGTCTCCCAGACCTTCACCGATCCGCCCGGGGTCGTGCGGTCCTGGGCGCCGATCAGCGGGATCACGTAGGCGCTGTCCGGGTCGCCCGGGTCGACGACGATCGGGAATCCGAAGTCGGACGGCAACGAGGTGTCCGTGCCGATGTCGATCCAGGCCGAGCCGCCGTCGTCGGAGCGGTAGACCCCGTCGTGGAACTGCATGAAGAGACGCTCGGGGCGCGAGGCGGCGCGACGGACATCGTGGACGCAGTGGTTCATCGTCGCGGTCGCGCGGGCCTCCTCAGGCAGGTAGCGCGGCACGATCCCGTCGTTGCCGAGCTCCCATGTCTGGCCGCCGTCCTCCGTGCGCCACACGCCGACGGCCGAGATGGCGACGAGCAGGCGGTTCGGGTCACCGGGCCACGGCACGATCGTGTGGAGGCACAGGCCGCCGTTCCCCGGCTGCCACTCGGGCCGGCTCGGGTGCTCCCAGAGGGGGCGGTTGAGCTCCCAGCTCAGGCCTCTGTGCCCGGCTCTGAACAACGGGCCCGGGTCGCCGCCCGCGTCAAGCACGCCGTCGGCGTCGCCCGGTGCGATGACCCACAGCCGCGCGAGCGCGGCGTCGCCGTCCTCGGGGAGCTCCGATCCCGGCGGCCTGCTCCCACTCGCCCGCGGGATCATCCCGGTGACCCAGATCTTCGGCCCGTAGAACCACGACGTGACCGAGGCGAGGTAGCGGCCCGTGCGCGGGTCGCGCATGGCGTACTCGACGCTCTGCCCCGCAAACGCGCGGGCGGTGACCTCGAACTCGCCGGGCGCGTCGCCCTCGAGCTTGAAGAGGCCCTTCTTGGTACCGACGAGGAGCTCGGTCATGGGGTTCTCTCAGCCTCCCGTGATGGCGGGTCAGGACCTGGACGCGGTCGCTCGGCGCGACCGGCGTCTGCTCCTCCCCCTGATTGCCGTTGACGAAGACGTTGACGTGCTCGCGGATCCGTCGCTGCTCGTCCAGGATCCAGCCTGCGATCGGCGGGTGTTCCCGCTCGAGTGCGATGAGCACGGCGCGGACGGTCCTCACCGTCGACCACGTGCGCCCGCCCGCCGCCGCAGAGCTCGGACAGGGGCACCCAGAGCATCACCTGTGCCATGGCGCGATCCTAGGACGCATCTCGACTCGTAGGGGTAGCGGTTGGCACGAGAATCGACATCGCCCGCCAGGCACGAAGCCGCGTCGGTCGGGGGCACGTCGCGGTTGGCCCCGTCGT
>CAWIVU010000002.1:0-71127 GCA_963839755.1 uncultured Actinomycetes bacterium | reverse complement strand
ACACCTGACCCACGGTTTCAAGCGGTTCCCGCATGGGCGCTAGGGCCGAAACTCCCCGGGTTGGACTCGAACCAACAACCCTCCGGTTAACAGCCGGATGCTCTGCCAATTGAGCTACCGGGGAAGGCAGCGACGGGGAATTGTAGCCGCCTGCTCGCGGGAGGATCGAGCGGCGGTCCGCCGAAGGACCTCAGTCCCGTGCATCGAATCGTCGTGATTGTCGTCGCGGCGGCTGCAGCCCTGGCGCTCGCCGGGCCTGCTGTCGCTGCGCAGAGCGCCAAGGTCGCTGCGCTCCAGGTTGCCCTGCGCGCGCACGATCTCTACGACGGGCAGATCGACGGGGTCTCGGGGCCCTTGACCCGCGCCGGCGTCGTGACATTCCAGAAGCAACACGGGATCAAGCCGACGGGGAAGGTGGGGCTCGCCACCCGCTGCAAGCTCGGGAAGCTCGGCAGGCCCTTGCTGGGTCAACGCGCGCTCGGTCGTGGCAACATCGGGTGGGACGTGACGTCGCTCGAGTTCCGCCTGCGCCGGTTCGGGCTACCCGCAAGGCGGATCGACGGACGCTTCGACGTGGCGACCTCGGCTGCGCTGAGACGATTCCAGCGGTCTCGGGGCCTCGACCCGGACGGGATCGCGGGAGTCCGGACGTACCGCGCTCTCGCTCGCGGTCGCGGCGTCGTGAAGCGCGCTCCACGACCAAGGCTTGTCGTCCGCGTCCATCGCGTTCAGCCCGGGGAGGGGTTCATCGCGATCGCGCAGCGGTACCGCGTCGCCGCCGTGAAGCTCGCGAACACGAACGGCCTCACCCTCCAGAGCGTCCTCGTCCCCGGCCAACGTCTTCGCGTGCCGGGACGTGCCCTTGCGGCGCGGAAGGCGCCGGTCGTCAGGTCCGACGGGGTGCATCGGGTCGCGGAGGGCGAGAGTTTCTTCTCGATCGCACAGCGCTATCACGTCAGCCCCTGGCGGCTCGCGCGGGCGAATGGGCTGCCGCTGATGGCGACGATCGTTCCCGGTCAGCGGCTGAAGCTGCCACCGGGCGCGCACATCGGTTCGGCCTTGGGTCAGGTCGACCGCAGTGTGGTCGGAGGCGCGATCGATCGCTGGGCGCGGACGTACGGGGTCGACCCAAAGCTCGCCCGCGCCCTCGCGTGGATGGAGTCGGGCTTCCAGCAGGATGTCGTCTCGAGTGCGGGCGCGATCGGCGTCATGCAGCTGCTTCCCGAGACGTGGGAGTGGGTCGACACCCTGCTCCTGGGCGAGATCACGCCGCGCACATACGAGGGCAACGTCCGCGCCGGCGTGCGGTACCTCCGCTGGCAACTCGACCAGTTCGGCGGAGACGTGAAGCTGGCGCTCGCCGGCTATTACCAGGGCGCGCGGGCCGTCCGCGAGCGCGGGCTCTTCGAGGACACGAAGCAGTACGTCTCCGTGATCCTTCAGCTCTACGGCTCGGTCTGAACTTCCGTGTCCCGCAGAAGCTGCGCCGCAGCTCGCGGCGCAGCTTCGCGTGAGCCTGCGCCGGCCGTCGCGCAAGGTCGATCGAACCTCACGACGGGTGGCCGGCGAGGCGCAGGTGGAGCTTGATGCGTCGGAGAAAGGCACCACGCCTTCCGCTCCGAATCCGGCTCTCGGTCACGACCGACTCGGGTCGTTGAGCCTCGAGTGCATCGAGTGACAGCACGGCGTGGCGTTCGCGGACGAGCATCCGCCGGGCGTCGGTATCGGGATTGAGCATGGTCACCCTCCGTTTCGTCAGTGGGTCTCCGCCGAGCGGCGGCGGTAGTTGGCAAGGAAGAGCCCCGCGGCTAGAAAGGCGAGCGCGGCCAATCCAGCGGCGGACGCAACGGCGACCGCGCCGCTCCAGTCGGTACCGCTCGATGCGAAGACGGTCGAGGCCGCGGGCTCGTCCATCGGTGAGGACTGCGTCGCTCCGGTGGATCGGGGCAGAGGCTCTCCGACGGGCGTCGCCGAGGTCGGCTGCGCTCCCTCGAGGTGCACGGGCTCGCCGTCCGGCATCACCGGGTACGCGCCCACGGTCGCTGCAGGAACGAGGGCGAGTGCCAGGCATAGCCCGGTGAGCACCGCGACCCGGCGCGCCGTCTTATGGATCCGCATGATCTGCCTCCCTTGGTCGTCGTCGAGCCAAGGCTCTGCGACCTCGGTTGAGCCAGGGTTGACGCCCAGTGGAGTCCTGTTCGTGGACAGTGGTACGGTCGCGCCGTCGTTCGCGGAGAAAGGCACGTATGAGGTTTCGGATCCTCGGCCCGCTGGAAGCGCTCGACGGGGCGCGCGCAGTGTCGGTCGGCGCAGCCAAGCCTCGAGCGCTGCTCGGCGTGCTCCTTCTCCATGCGAACGAGGTCGTCTCGACGACGCGGCTCGTGGACGAGCTCTGGGGGGAGGAGCCGCCCGCGACGGCGACGAAGCTCGTGCAGGGCTACGTCCACGCGCTACGCAAGCAGCTCGGGCCTGAAACCCCGGTCACGCACGCACCCGGCTACCGCCTGCGCGTCGACCCCGACCAGCTGGACCTGCTCGAGTTTCGGCGGTTGATCGAGGATGCACGCTCCGCGCCGGCCGAGCGTGCCGCGGAGCTCCGACGAAACGCGCTCGCTCTGTGGCGCGGGCCGCCGCTCGCCGACGTCGTCTTCGAGGGACCTGCCCGTCACGAGGTCGGCCGCCTGAGCGAGCTACACATGAGTACGCAGACAGAGCTTTTCGAGGCCGAGCTCGAGCTCGGCCGCCACTCGCAGCTGGTCGGAGAGCTCGAGCTTCTCGTCGCCGCTTACCCGTACCAGGAGCGCCTGCGGGGACTGCTGATGCTTGCCCTCTACCGCTCCGGCCGACAGGTGGAGGCGCTCGAGGCCTATCAGGCCGCCCGCCGCGTGCTGAGCGAGGAGCTCGGCCTCGAGCCTGGTCAGGCCCTACGGGAGCTCGAGGCAGCCATCCTCCGTCAGGACGACGGGCTGTCGGGTCGCAGCGGGCGAGGAGGCTCCAGCCCTCGCCGCACCGCCTGCGCCTCCGCGCGCGCAGCAGGTTGGTGAGCTCCGTCCCGTCACAGCTCTGTTCGCCGACGTCGTCGGCTCGAGCGCCCTTGCCGAGCGACTCTCACCCGACGAGCTCAGGGAGCTCGTGGGCGGATGCATGACGCAGATGAGCCAGGCGGTCGAGGAGTACGGCGGCACCGTGCAGGCGTACCAGGGCGACAGCATCTGCGCCTACTTCGGCGTCCCCGTGACCCACGAGGACGATCCCGAGCGCGCGGCATGGTCCGCGCTGCGGATCCACGAGGTCGTCGGCGACTATGCACGCGACATCGCAGAGGCATGGGCGATTCCCGACTTCGCTGTCCGCGTGGGGATCAACACCGGCAGCGGTCAGCGTCGGCCGTGTCGGCGCGGGCAACCCGCAGACTTGCGGCGTTCGGCGACGCCGTCAACGTCGCGGCCCATCTGACGCACGTCGCGGCACCCGGCACGATCGCCGTCGGCGACGAGACCGCGCAGCGGCTCGACACCGGTTCACGTTCGAGCCTCTGGGAGCGTTCGAGGGGAGGGGCGCGCACAACGGTCGGTGTGTCGAGGCTCGTCGGCCCGCTCCGCGACGCCGGCACGCCGCGTCTGCGTCCCATCGTCGGCCGCGAGAGCGAGCTCGCGCGCGTTCGCACGGTCGCAGCCGGCCTCGATGCAGGTCGAGGGCAGACGCTGTACTCGTGGGCGAGCCTGGCATCGGCAAGACTCGCATGCTCGCCGAGCTGCGCTCGGACGTCCCGGAGCGGGTCAGCTGGCTCGAGGGGCACTGCCTGTCCTACGTGGACTGCCGTCCTGGCCGTTCATCGAGGTGCTGCATCGCTGGCTCGACGTCGAGCCCGGCGACGCTGAGGTCGTCGTCCGGACACGTGCCCGGGCAAGGCTCGCCCCATTGTTCGAAGCGGACGAGTCGCAGGTTCCGCCGGGTCTCGCCCGGCTCCTGGGGCTCGAGGTCGGCAAAGACGCCGACGAGCCACGGGACGTACGCCGCGCCTACGTCCGTGGGTCGAAGCGCTCGCCGAGCGAGGGCCGGTCGTCCTGGCGATCGAGGACCTGCACTGGGCGCACGCTTCGACGCGCGAGCTGGCGGAGGAGCTCCTCGAGCTCACCGACCGAGTCCCGCTCCTCCTTGTCGCCACGCTCCGCCGCGATACGACCTCGGAGGGCTGGCGGTTCCGCACGCGCGTCCTGAGCGACTTCTCCCACCGCGCGACCGAGATCGCGCTCGACCCGCTTCCGCCAGCGGCAGCGGACGAGATCCTCGCCACGCTCCTTCCGGGTGTCGTCGACGAGGAGACCCGGGCCGGCATCGTCGCGCGCGCCGACGGGAATCCGCTCTACCTGGAGGAGCTGCTACGGGCGCTCCTCGAAGGAGGAGGTCTCGAGCGGCGTCACCGGACGTGGACGACGACGCTGACGCCTCGTCGCTCCTCCCACCGGCGCTCGAGAGCCTCCTCGTCGCGCGGATCGACCGACTGTCGGACGGTCCCCGCCGGCTGGCGCAGGTCGCCGCCGTCCTCGGCCGCGAGTTCCCGGTGAGGGTTCTCGAACACGTCGCCGGGAAGGGGACGGGCGACGATCTCGCAGAGCTCCTCCGCGCCGAGATCGTGCGCGAGCTCCGGCGCTACCCAGAGCTCGTCTGCGCTTTCAGGCACGGGTTGCTCCACGAGGCGACGCTGTCGTCGCTTACGCCTGGCCGGCGTCGCGAGCTCTACGCGGCGGTCGCGGCGGCCTTCGAGGAGCTCCATGCGGGAGCGCTCGACGACCAGCCTCGAGCGGCTCGCCCACTACCACGCCCAGAGCGGCAACGTCGAGCAGGCGATCGCGTACCTCGAACGCGCGGCCACGCGGGCCGATGAGCTCGGTGCCGCCGCGCGCGCCGCCGAGCTCGGGAGCGCCTCGCATTCGGTCGACCGCTGCCTGACCCGAACGGCTACTTCTTGCAGGCGGCGGCGATGTCGACGCCGTAGATCGGGTGGTAGAGGAAGCAGCCGAAGCTCTGCGAGACGAAGTCGCGGTTGTTCGAGTGGTACGATCGGCGCCCAGGGCGGGTTGTTGCGCATCAGGTCGACATCGAGGTCGGCCCACGCCTTGCGCGCGCCTCGCCGGTGAGCCTGTTCGCCGCGTCGATCCTGGCGTTCGTCCGCGGGTCGTCGAAGTAGCTGATGTTCAGGTTGCCCGTCGGCTGGAGATTCTTGCCGTCGAGGAGCGGCTCGAAGAACGAGCCTCCGTCGGCGTAGTCGGCTGCCCAGCCGTGCGACGAGGTCGAACGGCTCGCCGCGGGTCTCCGCCTTCTCGACCAGCGTCTGCGTGTCGAAGTACTTCACCTCGAGGTCGATCCCGATCTGCTTCAGGTTGAACTCGAGTACCTGCGCCTGGGCGACGGCCGGAGCGAGGTTGGACGTGTAGAGGACGAGCTTGGTCGGCTTGACGCGTCGCTCTGCGCGTACCAGCGCCGCGCTGCCGACGAGGTTCGGCGCCTCCGAGCGGGTAGATGCTCTCGTCGCGCGCCGAGCGCCGGCGGCAGCATCTGGTCGGTGCGCTTGCCGGCGAGGTAGCCGAAAGTCGCGGCGAGCGCGGGCCGGTCGATCGCGTAGTTGATCGCCTTCTTGAGCGGGATCTGGCCCGGCCCCTTGAACGCCGGCCGGTCGTGGTTGAAGGCGAGATACCAGGTCGCGAGCGACGGGCCGACGAAGAACTGCCCGCCCGGCCGGTTGATCCCGTACTTGCTCGGCCAGAGCCGCCGATACGCGTCGGAGGGCAGCCGACGGCGCACGCAGTGGTCGAGCCGGTCCTGCTCGACCGCGAGCAGGCAGGCCTCGCGGCTCTCGCCGATCGTCCAGACGACCTGGTCGACGTTCGCCGGCCGTCGCCGCGGTAGTAGGGGTTGCGCTTCAGCACGATCCGCCGGTTCGACGACCCGCTCGGCGACGTAGTACGGGCCCGAGCCGGCGGGGTCGTCGATCCCGGCCGGGTCGACCGGCGTGTCCGGCAGCACCGGGCAGAAGAACGGCATCGTCAGCCGGGCGGTGAAATCGCCGAGCGGCTTGGTCAGCCGGATCTGCAGCCGGTAGCGGCCGAGCACGCGGACACCCGAGATCGCGTGCGCCTTCCCGTCGATCACCGCGTCGCGCGCCGACGATCTCGTGCATGAAGCCCGTCGCCGGCGACTTGCAGCCGCGGGTTGGCGTCGCGGTTGAACGCGTCCGCGAAGCTCCGCGCCGTCACTGGCGCGCCGGTGTGGAAGCGGAACGTCCGCTTCAGCTCGAACGTGTACGTCCGCCCGTCCCGTGGAGACCGTGAACGTCCTCACGACCTCCGGGACCACCCGCGTCCCCGCGGCGCCCGCTCGTCCGGGTAGTTGAATAGCTTCGCGCAGGTCGCGAACCCGACCGGCCACGACATCGGCGGTACGCGAGCGCCGGGTCGACGAAGTCGACGTCCGCGAACGACGCCGAGCCGCAGCGTGCCGCCCTTCCGCGCCTCGTCGCTGCGCCCGCCGGCCGGGCGCCAGCGCCGCGGCGACGAGCAGTGCCGCCCCGACGGCGAGCATGGCGAGCGACAGCGAGAGCCGTCGCGCCATCACTTCTTGCACACGGCCGCGATGTCGAAGCCGTAGACGGGGTGGATGACGAAGCAGCCGAGGCTCCGCGAGACGAAGGTGCGCGTCGGTTGCGTGCAGGATAGGGCGCCCAGGGCGGGTCGTTGCGCATCAGGTCGACGTCGAGGTCGGCCCAGGCCTTGCGGCGTGCCGTCGCCGCGTCAGGCGGTTCGCGGCCTCGATCCTCGCGCGTGACACGGGATCGTCGAAGTAGGAGAAGTTCAGGTTGCCCGCTGCCGTCGGCGCCGAGCAGCGGCACGAAGAAGCCGGCCGGGTCGGCATAGTCGGCGGCCCAGCCGCGAGGACGATGTCGAACGGCTCGCCGCGGGTGCCGAGCCTTCTCGGCCAGCGGCGTCGGGGTCGAAGTACTTGACCTCGAGGTCGATCCCGATCTGCTTCAGGTTGAAGCTGAGCACCTGCGCGAGCGCGATCGCCGAGGGGGCCGTTGTCGCGTGTAGAGCACGAGCTTCGTCGGCTTGAGCGTCGCCTTCGCGTACCAGCCACTTGCGCGCGGTCGCCGGGTCGGCTCCCTCGAGCGGGTAGATGCTCTCGTCGCGCGCCGAGCGCCGGCGGCAGCAGCTGGTCGGTGCGCTTGCCTGCCGAGGTAGCCGAAGGCGCGCGCGAGCTCCGGCCGGTCGATCGCGTAGTTGATCGCCTTCTTGAGCGGGATCTGCCCGGCTCCCTTGAACGCCGGCCGGTCGTGGTTGAAGGCGAAGATACGCACGTCGCGAGCCCGGGGCGACGAAGAACTGGCCGCCCGGCCGGTTGATGCCGTACTTCTCGGCGAGCCGCCGATACGGCGGCCGGCGGCACGCCCGAGTGACGCAGTAGTCGATCCGGTCCTGCTCGGTCGCGAGCAGGCACGCCTCGCGGCTCTCGCCGATCGTCCAGACGACCTGGTCGACATTCGCCGGCCGGCCGCCGCGGTAGTACGGGTTCCGCTTCAGCACGATCCGCCGGTTCGACGATCCGCTCGGCGACGTAGTACGGGCCCGAGCCGGGCGGGTTGTCGATCCCGGCCGGGTCGACCGGCGTGCCCGGCAGCACCGGGCAGAAGAAGGGCATCGTCAGCCGCGCCGTGAAGTCGCCCAGCGGCCTGGTCAGCCGGATCTGCAGCCGGTAGCGGCCGAGCACGCGGACGCCCGAGATCGTTCGCGCCTTGCCGTCGATCACCGCGTCGGCGCCGACGATCTCGTGCATGTAGCGCGTCGCCGGCGACCGAGCCGCGGGTTGGCGTCGCGGTCGAACGCGTCCGCGAAGCTCCGCGCCGTCACCGCCGCGCCCGTGTGGAAGCGGAACGTCCGCTTCAGCTCGAACGTGTACGTCCGCCCGTCCCGGGAGACCGTGAACGACTCGACGACCTCCGGGACCAGCCGTGTTCCCGCCGCGCCCGGCTCGTCCGGGTGGTTGAACAGCTTCGCGCAGGTCGCGAACGCGATCGGCCACGAAGTCGGAGGTAGGCGAGCGCCGGATCGACGAAGTCGACGTCGCAGACCGTGCTCGAGCCGCAGCGTGCCGCCCTTCGGCGCCTCGGCGCGTCCGCTGCCGCCGGCGACGCGCCGCGGCGACGAGCAGCGCCACTCCCGACGGCGCAGCATCGCGAGCGAGAGCGAGAGCCGGCGGGCCATCTACTTCTTGCAGACGGCCGCGAGGTCGAAGCCGTAGACGGGGTGGTCGACGACGCAGCCGACGCTCTTGCGAGACGAACGTGCGGGTCTGGCTGTGCACGATAGGGCGCCCAGGGTGGGTCGTTGCGCATCAGGTCGACGTCGAGGTCGGCCCAGGCCTTGCGTCGCGCCTCGCCGGTCAGGCGGTTCGCCGCCTCGATTCGCCGCATTGACGCGTGGGTCGTCGAGGTTGACGCCGACGCTGCCGCTGCCACGGGTCGAGCAGCGGGACGAAGAAGCCGGCCGGATCGGCGTAGTCGGCTGCCCAGGCCTGATGGATGAGGTCGAACGGCTCACCGCGGGTCGCCGACCTTCTCGGCCAGCGTCGTTGATGTCGAAGTACTTGACCTCGAGCTCGATGCCGATCTGCTTGAGGTTGAACTCGAGCGTCTGGGCGACGGCGACACCGGACGGGCTGTTGTTCGCGTAGAGGACGAGCTGTCGTCGGCCTGATGCTTCGCCCGGGCGAGCCATTTTCGCGCCGTCGCGGGTTCGGCGCCCTCGAGCGGATAGATGCTCTCGGCGCGCGCGAGCGCCGGCGGCAGCATCTGGTCGGTGCGCTTGCCTGCGAGGTAGCCGAGCGTGCGGGCGAGCTCCGGCCGGTCGATCGCGTAGTTGATCGCCTTCTTGAGCGGGATCTGGCCCGGCCCCTTGAACGCCGGCCGGTCGTGGTTGAAGGCGATGAACCAGGTCGTGAGCGACGGGGCTGACGAAGAACTGCCCGCCGGGTCGGTTGATGCCGTACTTCTCGGCCAGCGTCCGGAACAGCGTCCCGCCGAGGAGGCCGCCGAAGAAGCAGTAGTCGATCCGGTCCTGCTCGAGGGCGAGCAGGCAGGCCTCGGCGGTGCCGATCGTCCAGACGACCTGGTCGACGTTCGCCGGCCGGTCGCCGCGGTAGTACGGGTTTCGCTTCGAGCACGATCCGCTGGTTGACGATCCGCTCGGCGACGTAGTACGGGCCCGACCCGGGCGGGTTGTTGATCCCGGCCGGGTCGATCGGCGTGCCCGGCAGGATCGGGCAGAAGAACGGCATCGTCAGCCGGGCGGTGAAGTCGCCGACCGGCTTGGTCAGCCGGATCTGGAGCCGGTAGCGGCCGAGCACGCGGACGCCGGAGATCGATTGCGCCTTGCCGTCGATCACCGCGGCGGCGCCGACGATCTCGCGCATGTAGGTCGTCGCCGGTGAACCGAGCTTCGGGTTGGCGACGCGGTTGAACGCGTCCGCGAAGCTCTGCGCCGTCACCGGCGCGCCGGTGTGGAAGCGGAACGTCCGCTTCAGCTCGAAGGTGTACGTCCGCCCGTCCGTCGAGACCGTGAACCGGTCGACGACCTCCGGCACGAGTCGCGTCTCCGGCTGCACCGGCGCGTCCGGGTAGTTGAACAGCTTCGCGCAGGTCGCGTACCCGACCGGCCACGACCGCGCGAAGTAGGCGAGCGCCGGATCGACGAAGTCGACGTCCCCGGGCGTGCTCATCCGGAACATGCCGCCCTTCCGCGCCTCCGCGGTCGCGCTTGCGCTACCGGCCGGGCGGGCAAGACCCGCCGCACGAGCAGCGCCGCTCCCGCGAGCAGCATCACGAGCGACGAGTGAGAGCCTGCGGCCATCTACTTCTTGCACGCGGCCGCGAGGTCGAAGCCGTAGACGGGGTGGTGGACGAAGCAGCCGACGTTCCGCGAGACGAAGGTGCGGTTGTTGGCGTGGATGATCGGCGCCCAGGGTGGGTTGTCGCGCATCAGGTCGACGTCGAGGTCGGCCCAGGCCTTGCGCCGCGCCGTCGCCGGTCAGGCGGTTCGCCGCCGTCGATTCGCGCGTTGATACGGGGATCGTCGAGGTTGACGCCGCTCGTGGCTGCCCCCGCGGGCGAGCAGCGGGACGAAGAAGCCGGCCGGATCGGCGTAGTCGGCGATCCAGCCGTCGAGGGCGAGGTCGAACGGCTCCCCGCGGGTTGCCAGCCTTCTCGGGGAGAACCGTGATGTCGAAGTACTTGACCTCGACATCGATGCCGATCTGTCTCAGGTTGAAGGCGAGTACCTGGGCGACCGCGACACTGTCCGGAAAGTTGTCCGCGTAGAGAACGAGCTCTGTCGGCTTGATCCGCGCGCGTGGCCAGCCATTTCCTGGCCGTGCCGACGTCAGCGCCCTCGAGCGGGTAGATGCTCGCCGTGCGTGCGAGCGCGGGTGGCAGCATCTGGTCCGTGCGCTTGCCCGCGAGGTAGCCGTACGTCGCGCGCCAGCTCCGGTCGGTCGATCGCGTAGTTGATCGCCTTCTTGAGCGGGATCTGGCCCGGCCCGTTGAACGCGCGGCCGAGTCGTGGTTGAACGCGACGAACCGTGGTCGCGAGCCGCGGGCTGACGAAGAACTGCCCGCCGGGCCGGTTGATGCCGTACCTCTCGGCGAGCCCCCGGAACGACCCGGCGAGGCCGCCGAAGTAGCAGTGGTCGACCCGGTTCTGCTCGGCGGCGAGCGACACAGGTCTCCGGAGGGTCGATCGTCCAGACGACCTGGTCGACGTTCGCGGGACGATCGCCGCGGTAGTAGGGGTTGCGTTTCAGCACGATCCGCTGGTTGACGACCCGCTCGGCGACGTAGTACGGGCCCGACCCGGGCGGGTCGTCGATCCCGGCGGATCGATCGGTGTGTTGGGCAGGACCGGGCAGAAGAACGGCAGGCGTCAGCCGGGCGGTGAAGTCGCCGAGCGGCTTGGTCAGCCGGATCTGCAGCCGATAGCGGCCGAGCACGCGGACGCCGGAGATCGAGCGTCGCCTTGCCGTCGATCACTGCGGCGGCGCCGACGATCTCGCGCATGTAGCGCGTCGCCGGTGACCCGAGCTTCGGCTGCGCGACGCGGTTGAACGCGTCCGCGAAGCTCTGCGCGGTCACCGGCGCGCCCGTGTGGAAGCGGAACGTCCGCTTCAGCTCGAAGGTGTACGTGCGCCCGTCCTTCGAGACCGTGAACGTGTCGACGACCTCCGGTACGAGTCGCGTCCCGGCCGCGCCCGGCTCGTCCGGGTAGTTGAACAGCTTTGCGCACGTCGCGAACCCGAGCGACATCGAGCGCGGAAAGTACGCGAGGGCGGGGTCGACGAAGTCGACCTCCCCGACGCGCGCTCGTGCGGAGAGTGCCGCCCTTCCGCGCCTCCGCGGCCGTACTCGCGCCGCCGGCCGGACGCGCAAGACCGGCCGCGACGAGCAACCCGACCCCGAGGGCCAGCATGACGAGCGAGAGTGAGAGCCTGCGGCTCATCTACGTCGTGGCGGCGACCGCTGGCTTCGAGCCGAGCATCCGCTCCGCCCGACGCCGACAGCGTTCACCGCGAGGGCCCCCCAGCCGCACATCGCACGATCATGGACCTCTCAGAGGAGAAAAGAAAGGAGACGGCTCAGCCGAGCGGCTGTCCGGGGCTCGTCCAGACACGTCCGAAGGCCGTGACGATGCCGCCCGGCGATGCCCCGAGCTCGATCCTCTCAACCGAGTCGCGCTTCGGGTCGACGCGCGAGACCGAGTCATCCGCGCTGTTCGCCACCCAGACGATGCCCTCGTCGCCGATTGCGACGCGCGCTCGGCCCTGCCCCGACCGTGAACGAGTCGTCGGTTGTCTCGCCGTCCGAGCTGATGCGCCAGAGCTTCGGGCTCGAGCTCCCCGTGAACCAGACGGCCTCCCCGCGAACCGCGATCGCGGTCGTCTCCGAGTTGAGCACCTCCTTCCTCGGCGTGCTGCCGAGCTCGTCCCCGGTCGTCGCATCGAGCTTCGCCACTCCGTTGATGCCGCCGAGCCAGACCGCGCCGCCGCCGACGGCGATCGACGACGCGGCGTACCCGTCCGTCAGGGCTTCGCCGCGCGGTCTTCGGATCGAGCGGGACCTCGCCGCTCGGGTCGATGCGCGTGACCTCGCCCCGCCCGCGCTCCAGGGCCCAGACGGCGCCGTCGCCCACGGCGAGGACGACGACCTCGCGAAGGACGGAGAACGTCCCGGTCTCCTTCGTCTCGAGAACGATGCGGCCACGGAGATCGTTGAGCTCCGCCCCGATCTCGATCACGGCGAGAGTGTCTTCCTGGTTGACGGCCACCCAGACCGACCCCGCGCCGACCGCGAGGCCGACGGGGATCCCCTCGCTGGGGATGCCGCGTGGTGCGAGAACCTCCATCGTCGTCGGGATCGATCCGCGTCAGCGTGCTCGCCTTCGTCATTGAGCACCCAGATGAAGCCCTCGCCGGCGGCGATCAGCGACGACTCGAACCCGAGGGAATGTCTGCTACGAGCTTTGCCGTCGAGGGGTCGATGACGCCGACCGACATCGGCCCGATCCCCGAGAGCCCGTCCGAGCCTCGGAGGAACAGCGCGCCGGCGAGCACGGCGACGAGCACGACTGCCGTTGCCGCGGCGATGAGCGCGGCCGGCTTCCCTCGCGGGGAGCCGGAGGCTGCGCGCGCGCCCGGGACGCGGACGTGTCGAAGGTGCGAGCTCGGGCAGCCCGAGTGCGGCGCGTGCCGCGGCGACGAGCTCGCCGCCGCTCCCGTAGCGCTCTCGCCGGTGCCTTCGCCAGCGCGCGCGTCATGACCGGATCGATCTCGCTCCCGAGGTCCGGGTGGGTCGCCGCGACCGTCGGCGGCGGCTCGTTCACGTGCGCCCACAGCGTCGCGACCTCGGACTCGCGTGCGAAGGGGCGCTTGCCGGTCAGGCATTCGTAGAGAACGCAGCCGAGGGAGTAGACGTCGGCACGCCCGTCGACCTGTTCGCCGCGGATCTGCTCGGGCGAGACGTACTCGATCGTTCCGACCAGCTCACCGGTTCCGGTCAGGCCGGAGATCGAAGACGTTTGCTTCGTGAGACCGAAGTCCGTCAGGTAGCAGTGCTCGCGGCCCGAGCGACCGGCGATCAAGATGTTGCCCGGCTTGACGTCGCGGTGGATGAGCCCGCGCTCGTGCGCCGCGTCGAGCGCGTCGCCGACCTGCTCGATCAGCCGCAGCGCCCGTCCCGGCTCGAGCGGCGCCTCCTGCGCGATCAGCTGCCTGAGGTCGGAGCCCTCGACGTACCGCATCGCGAGGTACAGCTGGCCTTCTGACTCTCCTGCGCGCATAGATCGGGACGATGTGCGGATGGTCGAGCGACGCGGCGATCTGCGACTCGCGGAGGAACCGCTCGCGGAAGCGCTCGTTCTCCGCGAGCTCCGGCACGAGGAGCTTCAGCGCCACCTTGCGGCCAAGGCGCACGTCCTCCGCACGGTAGACCGCTCCCATGCCGCCTCGCCCGAGCAACTCCTCCAGCCGGAAGCCGGCGATCTCGCTCCCGGGGAGTGGATCCGAACCGACCGGCAAACGCCCCCCTTCCGTCCCTCCGGAGAGAATAGGCGCGTGATCGGCGCATACGCGAGTCGGCGACTACGTGCTGGAGCAGGAGCTCGGCCGTGGTGCGGTTGGCGTCGTGTACCGCGGTCGCTCGACGGACGGGCGGGTCGTGGCGATCAAGACGTTCGATCCGGCGCTCGCCCGGCGACGAGGCGTTCCGGGCACGTCTCGCACGTGAGGCTCGCGTGGCTCGGGGAGTCGTGGACCCGCACCTGGTTCGGATCGTCGAGTTGGACGAGTACGACGGCAACCCGTATCTCGTGCTCGAGTACGTCGCCGGCGGGTCGCTAGCCGAGAGGCTCGCGGATGGGCCGCTGCCGCTCGAGGAGATGCTCGGCGTCGTGGCATCGGTCGCAGCCGGGCTCGACGCCCTCCATCGCGGCGGCATCGTCCACCGGGACGTCAAGCCGTCGAACGTCATGTTCCGCGAGGACGGCTCGGCCGCGCTCACGGACTTCGGCCTGGCGAAGGACGCCGCCTACACCGTGCTGACGCGTCCGGGCCAGGTGCTCGGGACGCTCGACTACCTGGCGCCCGAGCTCGTCCGGGCGGAGAGGCGACGCCCGCGAGCGACATCTACGCACTCGGCTGCGTGGCGTTCGAGTGCCTCGCCGGCACAGCCCCCGTTCGCCGACCGGAGCCTCTTCGGTGTCGGAACCGCGCACCTCGAGGACGACCCTCCCGATCCGCCGGCGTCACCGGACGTGTCCCAGGCCCTCCTGCCGGCGTCGACGAAGGACCCGGCCGCCAGGCCGCCGACGGCCACGATGTACGCGCACCTGTTGCGGGCAGCCGCGCGATCTTGACCTCCGCGAGCGCGGCGTTCCATGACACGAAGCAGTATGTCTTCGTGATCCTTCAGCTCTACGGCTCGGTCTGAGACTCGCCCAGCGCGAGAGCGCCCGCCTGACGGAGCGGGAGAAGGCGGCCACTGTCGAACGCCTCGCGGAAACGAGCCGTCGCGCAGTCGACGAGCGGACCGCTGTATGCGAGGAACTCACTCGACTGCGTCTCGTTCGCCTCCTCGAGGTCCGACACGACCACTCCCCACCACTGTCCAGCTAGTTCCTCATCCCCGCGACGAAGCGCAGCGAGCGCAAGCCCCGTCAGCAGCCAGCGAGTCATCCGCGGGTCGTCGAGGCGTTGTGCGAGCTCGAGGCCCTCGCGCCCGGTTCGCTCCGCATCGTCCAGAAGCCCGAGCTCGAGCTCGAACTCGAGCTGCGAGCTCAGCTCCCACAGCGTCCAGAGCTGGAAGTTGCTCTCCCTTGCCGCCCGCACGGCACGCCGCGTGAGGGCCAACGCCGACTCGGCATCTCCTTGGCGGTGCGCCAGCCGCGCCAGCGTCGAGAGCATCTGCGACTCGACCTGAGGGTTCTGGGCGGTCTCGTTCAGCCTCCGCGTCTCGGCCACGAGTCGATGTGCCTCCTGCGCATCACCCCTTGACCCTGCATGGACCGTGAATCGCGAGAGAAGACCCACGACGTTGAACTCGTCTCCGAGCCGCCGGAAGATGGCGAGTGCCTCGCGGTAGCGCATCTCTCCGAGCTCGACCTCTCCGGAGAGAATCACGATTCCGCCGTGGAGCCGGAGCAGCCGAGCTCGCAGGCCAGGTGACACCGCGGCTGTCTCGAGGAGCACCTCGATCCTCGGTCGAGCTTCCACCCAAGCTGCGGTGGTCCAGTAGTAATCGAGGGCGACGACTATCTCCGCGGCGAGGACAGGATCGTGCTCCGTCGCCCAGTCGAGAGCGCTTCTGACGTCCTCCCGTTCGGCGTGGACGGTTTCGAAATCCTGCGTCTCACGGCCGATGTCCTCGACGGACAGATGTGCGGCGCGTGCAATCTCGAGCATCCGCTCGGCATGGCGTCGAAGGTGATCCGCGTGCCCTGGCAGCTCGGCCAGCCTGCCCGCGGCGTACTCCCGAATCGTCTCCAGCATCCAGTAGCGGTCGACGCCGTGCGGGTCGGTTCGCCGCCGGACGAGGCTCTTGTCGAGGAGTGACGCGAGGCCATCGAGGTCGGCGTCGCAGACATCCTCGGCCGACTCGAGCGTGCAGCCGCCGGCGAACACGCTCAGGCGCTCGAAGAGGCGCTTTTCTCGCTCGTCGAGGAGCTCGTACGACCAGTCGATCGTCGTCCGCAGCGTGGCGTGCCGCGGATCGGCGTCCCGCTGTGCCGGGAGGTCGAGTCGCGCGCCGAGCTTCTCGAGGAGCACTTCGGGCGAAAGCAGCTTCGTCCGCGCCGCGGCGAGCTCGATCGCGAGCGGCAGGTGGTCGAGCCGGGCGCAGAGCTCGCCCACGGCCAGTGTGCCCTCCAGATCCGGGCGTACGGCGCGTGCCCGGGCGAGGAAGAGCTCGATCGACTCGGCCTCGGCGAGTGGGGGAAGATCGAACTGCGTCTCCGCACCGATCCTGACCGCTTCGCGGCTGGTGACTATCAGACGCAGGCTGGGCGCCACCGCCGTGACCGCCGCAAGGGCGCCCGCGGCGTCGGGAAGAAGCTGCTCGACGTTGTCGACCACCACGTGCGTTCGCCTGTCGCCGACGCGCGCGGCGATCTGCTGCGGCTCGGCCGGTATCGGCGCCGAGGGCTTCCGCGAGGGTCGGAAGGACGAGTGACGGCTCGCGCACGGGCGCGAGCGGGACGAACAGTGTGCCTCCGTCAGCGTCCTCGGCGAGGAGGCGCGCAAGCTCGAGCGCGAAGCGCGTCTTGCCGGTTCCGCCGGGCCCGAGGACCGTGAGGACGCGAGGGTCCTGCTCGAAGACGAGCGACACCGCATCGAACAACTCCTGCTCTCGGCCGAGAAAGCGGGTCGCCGGGGTGGGGAGCTCGACGCTGCCAGGTGTTCGGAGCGGTGGGAAGTCGCCCGGCCCGAGTTGGTGAAGTCGGGTGGCGCTTTCGAAGTCCTTGAGGCGATGCAGGCCGAGATCGCCGAGTGGCGCGGGGTCGACGAGAGCAGCTGTCGTCGGCGAGACGACGACCTGGCCGCCGTGAGCGAGCGCTGCGACGCGTGCGCCGCGATGGACGTCGACGCCGACATATCCCTCTCCGGTTACGGTCGGCGTGCCCGTGTGGAGGCCCATGCGCACGCGGATCGGGCCGTGCGCGAGCGCGGCCTGCCCGGCCTGCGGCCGCTGCGATCGCACCGGGAGCGGTGGGAAAGGCGACGAAGAACGCGTCGCCCTGCGTGTCGACCTCGACGCCGCCGTGCGCGGCGAATGCGTCGCGCAGCACCCGGCGATGCTCCGCGAGCGCCTCGGCGTACGCGTCCGGTCCGAGCGCGTGCAGCAGACGCGTCGAGCCCTCGATGTCGGTGAACAGGAAGGTGACCGTGCCGGTCGGGAGCTCTGTGCGCATCGGGCTCGGCGTGATTCAACACGAGCCGCCGACCGGTGCGATGCCTCACCCCGGAGATCGCCCCAGCGAGCCGAGGCGTTCGAGCCGCTCGGGCTCGTCGGCACGAAGCAGGGCGTCGCGGGACAGCTCCGCATGGGCACGGTCGGAAGAACGGCCGCGCGTCCTCGACTCCTCCCGAGCGCGAGCAGGCACTCGCCGATCTCCTCGAAGACGTAGCCGTCCGTCCTCGCCCAGTGCCTCCAGCTCGGCCAGCAGCGCCTCGCTGCTCCTCGAGGGCCTGCTCGACGTCGCCGCGCGAGCGCAGGCAGCGGGCGATCGACCAGCGGGCGATCCGCGCGCGATCGGCGCGCCCGTCCGCGAGGAACGCGTCGCGCGACAGCTCGAACAACGCGATCGCACCGTCGTCGTCGCCTTCCGCATGCCGCGCCCAGCCCATGTTGTTCGCGAGCGAGCCGATCCAGCGACGCGCGGCCGGGTCCGGAGAGCTGCGCGCGAGCTCCATCGCTCGCTCGTTCCAGCTCCGCGACTCGTCGGACGGCAGGACGATCCCGAGCATGTGCGCCGCGTCCACCGCGAGGGCGTCCTCCGCCGCGGCGCGGGCGAGCTCCCACGCCTCGCCGAACAGCTCGGTGCCACGGCCCTCGCGACCCGCGGTGTTCGCGACGCGCCCGCGCTCGAGGAGGAGTCGGACGCGGCTGCGGTCGTCTCCGGACAGGAGCGATGCCTCCGCCTCGTCGAGCGTGCGCTCGGCGTCGTCGAAGCGTCGCTGCAGCCCCTGGGCGCGGGCGAGCTGAGTCAGGGTCTCCGCGAGGTACGCGCCGCCGTGCTCTGAACGCGCGCCCGAGGGAGCAGCGCCTCGAACCGCCGCTCGCTCTCGGCTGGGTCACCGAAGTCCCAGAGGTCGTCGAGCCGGTCGAGCGGGAGCGCGTCCACGCGCCGTCAGGTCAGCGCCGCCACGGCCGCGTATGCCCGGCGCGCAGCCTCGTCCACGGGGAGCGCCCAGAACCCGTCGGGCGTCGAGAAGATCTCGACATCGAGCGTGCCCTCCCAGCAGCATGGGTGCGACACCACGGCGTCCACGAGCGCCCTCGTCGGTCCGCGATCGGGGTCGGGAAGCTCGCGGTCGGTCCGGCCGGGCTCCGTCGGACTCGTGCTGCCACGTGGAGCCCGGTGATCCGATCGACGACACGCGCCAGCTCCGCTGGATCCTCGTCGGCCAGGTTGTACGTGTCGGCCATGATCCCGACCGCCGGCGAGGTCGGCCTCGTCGAGAAGCGCGAGCGCGGCGGCGATCGAGTTCACGAACGACGTCGAGTCGCGCTGCGAGCGATGGATGGGCTCGAGCCCGAGCGGGACGCCTTCCTCGCGGCCGCGACGTCGGCGATGCGCCGGAGACCGTCGATGACGATCTCACGGGCCTGCTCGTTCGAGCGCGGTCCGCGAGGTCCCGTGAGGCAGAGAATCGACTCCGGCGAGTACGGCGCCAGCCGGCGGACCGAGTCGCAGAGCGCCTCGATCGCGCTCGTCGGGATCGGCGGCCCCTCCATGCCCGGAATCGCGAGCTGGAGGATCGAAGGGATGGTCGGCACGCAGTTCGAGACCGCGAGCCCGTGCGCGCGCAGAACCGCGACGTTCGCGGCGTCGTCCGGCGGCAGCTTGAACTCCCACAGGCCTATCGCGTCGAAGCCCGCGGCGGCGTACGCCTCGACGTCCTCCTCGAACGTCGCGTTCACCGTCGAGATCGCGGACAGCGAGAGCTTCACGAGCGTCCTGGAAGCTTTGCAAGAACCCTACGTGGCAGCGGCGGCTTCGTCAGCTCCTTCGCGACGAGGTACCCCGAGCCCGCTCCGAGACCGGGCCCGGGATGGGTGCTGGCGCCGACGTGCCACAGGCCATCGATCGCCGTCCGGTGGCCGGGGGCATGCGCGAACGGACGCCAGAGGAGGTTCTGGTCGAGGGCGCAGCTGCCCGCGTAGATGTCGCCCGCGACGAGGTTGCAGTTCAGGGCCTCGAGGTCGGCGGGGGAGAGCGCGACGCGCTTCGACGTAGCCGAGGCGAGGTTCTCGATCGACTCCCCGAGCCGCGCGACGATCCGGTCGGCGTACCCCTCTCGAAGCTCGTCCGTCCACGACCCGTCGCCGACGTCGAGCTCACCTGCCGCGTCGCCCTTCACCCGGCCTGCCGGGAGCTCCTGCAGCTGGATCCAGACGATCCACTTGCCCTCCGGGGCGCGGGAGGGGTCGACGGCGCATGGCTGTCCGGCAACGATCGTTGCCTCAGAAGGTAACAAGCCTCGCTCCGCCTCGTTCACGGCACGCGAGACCCCGTCGAGGCCGGGTGTCACGTGGACGATCGCGGTGCGTCCGAGGCGTTCGGCTTCCGGCCCCTTCCAGCGCGGCGGCTCGTCCATCGCGATGTGGATCTGCATGCCCGCACGGCCGTAGCGGAACCGCCCTGCGGCGGCACGGGCCTCGGCCGGCGCGTCGCCGTCGAGCAGCGAGCCGTACAACGCCGTCGGAGTCACACCTGCGATCACGGCTCGCGTCGCACTGACCGTTTCACCGTCGGCCAGCACCACCCCGGTGGCACGACCGGACGAGACCGTGATGCGCGCGACGTCGGCGTCCGTCCGAAGCTCGCCGCCCGCGTCCCGGACGATGCCGGCGAGCGCGTCCACGAGCTTGACGCCGCCGCCGACGGGCACCGGCATGCCGCCCAGCTGCACGGCGCAGGCGATCACCTGCGTCATGAAGCCGGACACCGCGTTGTCGGGGCCGAGGCCCGTGTGGAGGACCCACGGCGCCAGCAATCCGTGTGCCTGCTCGGAGCGGAACGTCGCGGTTGTCCAGTCCCGGCAGGTCGTGAGGGCGTGGCCTGCGAACTCGAGGAGACCGCGCCGTCCGAAGCGGCGGAGCATGCGCTGCCCGAGCCCCAGCCCGGCCGGCGACCAGAGCTCGGTGCCGAGCACGCCGAAGCTCACGTCCGCGTTCTGCATGAACTCCTCGAACTGCCGTTGCCACGCCGCCCCGTCGCCGTCGCTCCAGCGGTCGAACTCGGCGACGTTGGCCTCGAGCGACGTCTGGAGGAACATCGCCGAGCCGTCCGGGAACGCGGTTGCGGTAGGAAGGTCGGTGTTGGCGTACTCGAGCCCGCGCCGGTGAAGCTCCTCACCGAGCTCGGCGTACGCCGCCGAGCCCTGGAAGAGCGGGTGCCAGGAGCTCAGCACCTCGTGCGTGAAGCCGGGCAGCGTGTAGTCCGGCTCGGTCCGGATCGCGCCGCCGAGACGGTCGGAGCGCTCGAGCACGCACACCCGCCAGCCGTCCCGCGAGAGGATCGCCGCGGCCGTCAGCGTGTTGATTCCCGACCCGACGAGAACCGCGTCGAACCCGGCCATTGGACGACGCTACCACGTTCCGGTCCCTTGACATGTCACGGTCACGCGTGTGACAGAATCGGCGCCATGCTGCTGCGGGAGTTCTCGTACGGGCGTCCTGCGACGGTGGACGAAGCCGTCGCATCTCCTCTCCGAGCACGACGGCGCACGCGCTCTCGCGGGGGGCCAGACGCTGCTGAACGTGATGAAGCAGCGGGCGGCCTCGCCCGACGTGCTCGTCGATCTCGGTGCGTTGGAGGAGCTCCGCACGATCGCCGTCTCCGGCTCGGTTCTCGAGATCGGGGCGATGGCGACGCTGACTGCGCTCATGGGCTCGTCCGAGGTGGAAGTGACGCGTCCGATCCTCGCCGAGGTCGCTGCGACCGTCGCCGACGTCCAGGTGCGGAATCGCGGGACGCTCGGCGGCAACATCTGCGTCAACGACCCGACGAACCACTTTCCGCCGCTCCTGGCGGCGCTCGACGCCTCGATGACGATCCGCGGCTCGGGCGGCGAGCGGACGATCACCGCAGAGGAGTTCTTCGTCGGCGTGTTCGAGACGGCGGTGCGCGAGGGCGAGCTGCTCACGCGAATCACCGTGCCTGCGAGCGGGAAGGGCGCCGGCGACGGGATGGCGGGCGTGACGCTCGGCGCGCACGGTACGTACATCGCGAACGCGGCTGCGTCCGTCGTCGACGGGTCGTGGCGTGTCGCGCTCGGCTGTGTCGGGGCCGTGCCGGTTCGCGCCACGGTCGTCGAGCAGCGCCTCTCGAGCGGGAACGTCGACGAGGCTGCCGCGCGCAGCGCGGTCGAGGGCCTCGGCGCAACGCTCGACCCCCCGTCCGACGTCCATGCCTCGGCGGACTACCGGCGAAGCCTTGCCGAGACGTCAGTCGTCCGCGCCGTCCTCCAGGCATCCGAGCGAGCGAAGGGGTAGCCCGTGCCGACACCGTCCACGAGCCACGTCGTCACCGTCACCGTGAACGGGGAGACGGTCGAGCGAGACGTCCCCGTGCGGCGCCTGCTCGTCCACTTCCTCCGGGACGATCTCGACCTCACCGGCACGCACATCGGCTGCGACACGGGAAGCTGCGGGGCGTGCACCGTGCATCTCGACGGCGTGTCGGTCAAGAGCTGTGCCGTGCTCGCCGTGCAGGCCGACGGCGCCCAGGTCACGACCGTCGAAGCGCTCGCAGGCGACGAGCAGAGCCCGCTCCAGCGCTCGTTCGCGGAGCACCACGCGCTCCAGTGCGGCTACTGCACGCCCGGGATGCTGATGAGCGCGACCGCGCTGCTCGCCGACAACCCCAGCCCGACCGAGGACGAGGTGAAGGTCGCGCTGCAGGGCAACATCTGCCGCTGTACCGGCTACTGGAACATCGTCGAAGCGGTCGTCGCCGTCGGGAAGGGGGCCGCATGAGCGTCACCACCACGGAAGAGACCACGACCCTCCAGAAGGGGTTCGTCGGGCAGAGCGTCCCGCGCAAGGAGGACCGGCGGCTCGTCGAGGGGCAGGGCGTCTTCTTCGACGACGTCAAGCGGCACGGGATGGGCTACCTCCACTTCGTGCGCTCGCCGTACGCGCACGCGCGGATCGAGTCCGTCGACGTCAGCGCCGCACTCGAGCTGCCCGGCGTCTACGGGACGCTGACCGGCGACGAGGTCGCGATCCTCACCGATCCGTTCTTCCAGATCGCCGCCGAGCCGGGCGGAAGCGTGAAGGACTACGCGCTCGCGGTCGGCAAGGTGCGCTACATCGGCGAGCCCGTCGCGGCCGTCGTTGCCGAGACGCGCGAGCTCGCCCGAGACGCCGCCGAGCTCGTCGTCGTCGACTACGACCCGCTCGAGGTCGTGGTGGACGCGCGGAAGGCGCTCGAGGACGGCGCGCCCGTGCTCCACGAGGAAGCCGGCGGGAACCTGTCCTACACGGGCGTCTGGGAGTGGGGCGACGTCGACGCCGCCTTCGCAGAGGCCGACCACGTCGTTGCGATCTCCGAGCTCCATTTCGACCGCTTCAACTCGACGCCGCTCGAGCTCGACGGCGCCCTCGTCGAGTTCAACCGGGGCACCGGGCAGTGGACGATCACGACGAACAACCAGTTCCCCGGGTTCGCCGTGATCATGATGGCGCCCGCGATGCGTGTCGGCACCGACAAGCTCCGCATGGTCACCCAGGACATCGGCGGCGGGTTCGGGAACAAGATCACGTCGCACCCGCAGCTCGTCGCGTGCTGCCTGCTCGCGCGCAAGCTCAACCGACCGGTGCAGTGGACCGAGTGGCGCACCGACTTCCACCAGTCGATGTCCCACGGCAACGAGCGGTGGTTCCTCGACACCGAGGTCGCGGTGAAGGCCGACGGCACGATGACGGCCTTCCGGACGAAGGCGATCGACGACGCGGGCGCCTACCTCCGCTACGAGCCGCTCGGGGGCGTGATCTGGGCGCAGGTCTCGCCGGGGATGTACCGCTGGCGGAACATTCGGGTCGAGTTCACCCAGGCGATGACGAACAAGGCGCCGTGCTCCCCGAACCGCGGCTACTCGCGGATGCAGCACCTCTGGTTCACCGAGCGGATCGTCGACATCGTCGCCGCCGAGCTGGGCCTCGATCGCGTCGAGATCCGGAAGAAGAACTACGTCCAGCCCGCGGACATGCCCTACGAGACGCCGAACGGCTGCGTCTACGACTCGGGCGACTACCCACGCGCGCTCGACATGGCCCTCGAGCTGATCGGCTACGACTCGATCGAGGAGCGCCGCGCCGAGGCGGCGTCGCGCGGCAAGCTGCTCGGCGTCGGGATCGGCTCGACGCTCGACTCGGGCACGAACAACTTCGGCCAGTCGCAGCTGCTGAACCCCGACCTCCAGTTCTCGGGGAACAACGAGGTCGCGACGGTCAAGCTCGACATCTTCGGCGAGGTCGTCGTGACGCTCGGCACGACGCCGCAGGGACAGAGCCACGAGACGACCGCGGCGCAGGTGGTCGCCGACATCCTCGGCTGCGACGTCGACATCGTCCACGTCCGGGCCGGTCACGACAGCTACTGGAACTCGCACGCCGGCTTCTCGGGAACCTACGCGAGCCAGTTCGCGGTCACCGGGCTCGGCGCCGTGAAGGGTGCTACGGAGGACCTTGCCAACCAGATGAAGACCCTCGCCTCGATGGTCTTCCAGTGTCCGCTCGAGGCGATCGAGCTTGCGGACGGCTTCGCGCGGATCAAGGACAACCACGAGGCGGCGCTGCCGTTCATGGCGCTCGGCGCGATCCCGAACGCGAACAACGCCGGCTTTCCGACCGATCCGCCTCCGATGAACGCCCGTTTCGTCTACCGGCCACCTTTCGACGTGCCGGACAAGGAGCGCAAGTTCGGGAAGCTGACGCTGACGTACGCGATGCAGATCCATGCGTGTGTCATCGAGGTGGATCCCGAGACAGGCGTCTACGAGATCGTCGACTACGCCGCCGTGGACGACTGCGGCGTCCGCGTCAACCCCCAGATCGTCGAGGGCCAGGTGATGGGCGCCACCGCGCACGCGATCGGTGCGGCGATGTTCGAGACGTTCACCTACGACGAGGACGGGAACTTGCTCACGCCCAATTTCTACGACTACCACGTCCCGCACACGCTCGACATGCCACCGCTCAAGACGGCTGCGCTCGAGTCTCCGTCCCCGTTCACGTCGCTCGGGACGAAGGGGATGGGCGAGGGCGGCGGCGGCGGGATCCACTGCATCGGCGCCGCGCTCCAGGACGCACTGCGCGAGTCGGGCGGCGCGATCGTGACGGACAGTCACAACCCCTACCACCGCGTTTTCGCGATGCTGCGTGAGCCCGATCGGTTCCGTGCGAAGGTGGAGGTGACGAGGTGAAGCTCGAGGGCACGAAGGAGTTCGACGCGCCGCGCGAGGTCGTGTGGAGCGTCATCAACGACCCGTCGAAGATGGCGAAGACGATGCCCGGCGTCGAGAGCTTCGAGATCGCCGACGACACGCACTGGAGCGCGAAGGTCAAGGTGCCGCTCGGCCTCGGCGGCCTCAAGATGTCGATCTCGTTCACGAAGCTCGAAGAGCGCCCGCTCGAGTTCGCGTCGCTGAACGCGAAGGGCCAGGGCGTGGGCGCGCTCATGAACATGACGACGTCGTTCACCCTCTCCGCCGAGGGCGAGAAGACCTCGATGGCGTGGGAGGCCGACGTGAAGATCGCCGGCCCCGTCGGCTCGATGGGCCAGCGCGTCCTCCAGCCGATCATCAACCAGCAGGTCGGCAACGTGCTCGCGTCGCTCGACACCGAGGTGCAGGCCGCGAAGGCCGGCCGCTAGCCCGCGCTCGCAGCGAGGTTCTCGAGCCGTGCCCGCGTGCGCGACGGCCATGACGAGGTTCCCTTCCGCTCGTAGCGGTCGAGTGCCGCTCGAGCGCGACTATGGCCTCGTCGAGCTCGGCGTAGGCGTCGCCCTGCGCGTCGAGGTGATCGGGCCAGGCTGGAGGCTCCGTTCAATTCGCCAGCGTCGCGATGCGTTTCTCGAGCGCGGTCATGCCGAGCGTCTCGGCCGTCGTCCGGGCCTCCTCGAGCAGCCCACCGGCCCGTTCACTGTCGCCGAGCTCGCGGAGCAGCTCGGCAAGGTCGACACGGGCGTATGCGGCCCACGGCCGCGCGCCCGTCCGCTCGTTGAGCTCGATCGCCGCCTCGAGGTGCTCGACCGCCTTGGAGTCGCGCCCCAACATCGCGGCAAGAATGCCGAGGGCACGGTCGACCGCACCGGCCGACCCCTCGTAGATGTCGGACGCGATCCTCCCGGTGTACGACAGCTGTGCGTCGTAGAGAACGGCTGCCCTCGGAATGTCGCCGAGGGCCTTGCACACTTCGGTGAGCAACGCAGCCGCCAGAAGCCACTCCTGGTCGCGCGGGACCACCTCGAACTCGTTCGCGGCGAGCTCCTCGAAGAGCCGTCGCCCTTCGGCCGGACGCTCGAGCTCGATTGCGAGCCGGGCGAGCGCACAGCGGTACACCGGTCGCGCGGGGACGTCACTCGCGGCACGTGCGAGGAGCTCGTACGTCTCGCTCGCCCGACCCTGCTCCCGGCGCAGCTCGTAGAGCTGGAACGCGTAGCCGACCTCGGCCATCGTCTCTTGTGAGTGCCGCCCGAGAGCGAAGGCCGCCGGTATGAGCTCCTCGGCGTCCGCGTAACGGCCGTCGTACAGCGCGAGCATCGCCTGGCTCGCGGTCGCCACCCACAGCTGTGACGGCTGGCGCAGCTCCTCGGCAAGCGCCTCCATCGCATCGGTGCCCTGGCGGACGATGTCGAGGCGCCCGAGCTCGAAGTACACGAGGGACTGAGCCATGTAGACGTCGCACTGCGCCTCCTTGTCGCCCACGAGTCGGGCCTCTCGCGCGAGCTCAGCCGCGACTTCGAGGCGGCGGGCATGATCGGGAGAGGCCTGGTATGCGGCACACAGCCCGAGGAGCGCGTACGCGAGCGCCGATCGGTCTCCTGTCCGGCGAGCGATCGAGATTGCAAGCTCTCCGATCGCTTCGCGCCGTGCCGGATCGCGCTCGTCACGGAGCGCGCCGCCCAGTCGTGCGAGAAGGCGGGCCCGAAGCGGGCTCACTGTGTCACCGAGCGAGTCCAAGGCCTCCTCGAGCAGGTGGACGACCAGGTGATCGGTACCCGCGCGCGCCCAGACGATTCGCCCGCCGTAGCCGAGCGCCGCGGTCGCTAGAGCTTCCGCGTCACCGAGCGAGCGCGCGATCGAGGCCGCCCTCAGGAACGCGTCCTTCGCTCGGGCCAGGTCACCTCCGCGCGCGAGCGCATCGCCCAGCGCGAGGTACAGCCGGCATTCGAGCACCTCCTCGGCCGCGGTGTCCATGGCGAGTGACGAGAGTGCGAGCTCGTAGAGCCGTGCCGCCTCCTCGTGTGCGAGCAGCTGAGACGCCTGATCGCCGGCGCGCCGCGCGTAGTCGACCGCCTTTGCGACGTCGCCGCCGGGAGCCGCGAGCGCGAAGTGGTGTGCAAGCTCGGTGAGATGGGGCTCGCGGTGCCGCGCGTACAGGTCCTCGAGCGCCTCGCCCGCGCGTCGATGGAGCGCAACCCGGCGTGCTGGCGTGAGACCGTCGTAGAGCGTGTCGCGGATGAGCGCATGGGCGAACCGGAGACGTCCCGGCGTCCCCGGCACGTCGGTGACCACACGTGCGCCGACGACCTGGTCGAGGACGTCGAGCAGTTCGTCGGCAGTCCGTCCGCTGAGCCGCTCGAGAGCGTCTAGTCCGAACTCTCGCCCAAGCACCGTTGCGAGCGTGAGGACGTCGATGCAGTCCGGTGACACGTGGCGCAGCCGCCGGCCGATGACCTCTCGCACGCCTCGCGGGACGTTCAGATGCCATGAGGCGTGCAGAGGCCGGTCGAGCAGGCCCTCTGCGGCGAGGAGACGGACGACCTCACCGACGAACAGCGGATTGCCCTCGGTCTCGCGGACGATCGCATCGACGACCGTCCTCGGGGGGTCAACGGCCGCGGTCGACCGGACGTAGGCGACGACGTCGCTCTCCGAAAGGCCGCCGAGCGCGCTACGGACGCTTGCCGCCCTGCCGAGGTCGGTGAGCCTGGCGTCCTCGTCCTCGTCCTCGCCGCGCTCCGGATCGGGATCGCGGTAGATCGCGAGAAGCGTGACCCGAGCGTCGGCGATCTCCGCGGCGACGAACTGGAGCATGAGAAGCGACGGTGCGTCGGCGACGTGGAGGTCGTCGAGAACGAGCACGAGCGGTGCCTCCTCCGAGGCATTCCGCAGGAACGCTGCGACCGCGTCGAACAGGCGGAAGCGTGCGCCTTCCGACTCCAGGTCGTGCAGCTCGGGCACGTCCGGGAAGCGCTCTCGGAGATCGGGCAGGAGATGCGCCAGATCTTGAATGCCCGCCGCGAGTTGGCTGCGGAGCTTGTCGGGATCACACTCGCGGACGTAGGAGCGGAGCGCCTGAACCCACGGCCAGTACGCCGGCGCTCCGCCCGCTTCCCAGCAACGGCCCCAGAGCACGTGCGCACCACGTGCCTTCGCATGGCCCGCGAGCTCGTCGGCCAGCCGGCTCTTGCCGATTCCTGCTTCTCCGGTCAGCAGCACGAGTCGGCCCCTGCCCGACTGCGCGTCGTCGAAGGCCGCGACGATCTCGCCGAGCTCGCGCTCTCGGCCGACGAATACGCCCGCCGCGCGTCTCCCGGCATGTGCGTCGCCATCGACCGCCTTCGCATGTCCCGAATCCGGCGCGTCGAGCAGACGGTCGTGGTTCAGGATCGCTCGTTCGAGATCCTGCAGCGACCGTCCCGGTTCGAGCCCGAGCTCGTCGAGCAGGACGCGCCGTCCATCCTGGTACGCAGCCAGCGCCTCGGCCTGCCGGCCACAGCGATAGAGGGAGAGCATCAGCTGCCCTCGAAGGCGCTCGCGGAGGGGATAGTCAGCGACGAGCCGCTCGAGCTCACCCGCCGCCTCGGCGTGGCGCCCGCGGTCGAGGTCGGCATCCAGCCGCTCCTCCAGGCATTCGAGCCGCAGCTCGTCGAGGCGCGCAATCTCGTCCTGCGCGAAGCCGTCGTACGCGAGGTCCGCGAGCGGCCGGCCGCGCCAGAGCTCGAGCGCCGAGTCGAGAGACGTCGCAGCCGCCTCGTGATCCCCCGCGCCACGGGCGTTCCGCCCATCGGCGAGAAGCCTTGCGGCCCGATCGGCGTCGAGCTCGTCGGTCGCCACCTCGAGCACGTAGCCGCCCCCGCGGGTGTGGAGGCGGTTCTCCGGACGGAGTGCGCTCCTCAGGCGCGAGATGTGTGCTTGAAGCGACTTCGCGGCCGTGGGCGGCGGCCGACCGTCGTACAGCTCCTCGATCAGTCGGTCGGCGGTGACCACCTCGTTCCGTCGGAGGAGGAGGATCGCGAGGAGCGCACGCTGACGCGCGCCGCCGAGCTCGATCGAGCGTCTGCCGTCTTCGACCTCCAGGGGCCCCAGGATCCGAAAGTTCATCGCCGCGCCACAACCGGTTGTAACCGTCGTACAGCCGTGCTGCAACCGTCGGGTGTGACCCTCGGCGAGTCGATCGCACCGGGCGGTCGGAACGAGGAGGCGAAAATGAAGGCTCATCGGATGCGGGTGACGTTCGGACTGGCTATCGCGAGTGCCGTGGTCCTCGCGGCCGGCGCGCAGGCCGCTACGAGGCCAGACGATCGCGGCGGGATGCTCGGCGTCGGCGCCACGCAGGTCGTGCCCCAGCCGGACGCGTTCGAGCGCGCGGTGCAGCGGGCGACCGAGACCGCCCCGCCGGACGTGTTCGAGCGGGCGGTGCTCCGGCAGAGCAGCGTCCAGGTGCGACCCGACGACCGGGCCGGCGCTCGCGGGCCCGGCGCCGTGGGCACGACGGTCGCGCCGAGCGCGACGTCCGCAGAGACCGGCGTCACGTGGAGCGACGCAGCCCTCGGCGTGGCCGGCATGCTGGGCATCCTCCTGCTCGGCACGGCGGTGACGCTCACGGTGCGCAGTCGCCGGCGTGTGATCCTCCCGTGACCGATCAACCACCGAGACGACGGACGCGGCGCCTGCAGGCGCCGCGTCCGCGTAGACACGGCGACAGGCCCGGCGACGTCGCCCGGCAGTATTCCGTTCGGTCGCCGCGAGCAGCCGATCATCAACCAGCAGGTCGGGAACGTGCTCGGGGCGCTCGTACACCGAGGTGCAGGCCGCGAACGCCGGCGCGGCTAGCGACCCACGGGCTCGATCTCCCGGAGCCGTTCCCGCACGTGCTCCGCCGAGACGAGGTTCCCCTTCCGCTCGAAGCACGCGAGCGCCTGCCCGAGGTGGTGCGAGGCCTGGGTCCGCGCCCGGGCCGGCGGTGTCTCGGCCGGCGATAGGGTTCGGCGCGCAGTGGCGCCCAAGGCGCGGAATCGGCCCGACGAGCTCGCGCGGGGCCGGGAGGCCTACGCGACGCGAGCCTGGCTCCAGGCCTACGAGTGCCTCGAGCGCGCGCACGCGCAAGCGCCGCTCGAGGCTGCAGGATCTCGAGCTGCTCTCGATCGGTCGCCTTCATGCTGGGTCGCGACGACGACTGCGTCGCGTGGCTCGAGGTGGCACATCAGCGTCACCTCGACGACGGAGAGAACCTTCGCGCCGTTCGCTGCGCCGCCTGGATCGTCCTGAACCTCGCCACCCGGGGCGAGATCGGCCCCGCGACGGGCTGGCTCGGCCGCGCCCAGCGACTCGTTGCCAAGGAGGGCGAGTGCGCCGAGCGCGGCTACCTGCTCCTACCCGCGCGTCTTCCAGCAGGAGGCGGCCGGGGATTTCGCCGCGGCGGCGGCGATCGCCGAAGAGGCGGTCCAGCTCGGCGAGCGTTTCGGCGATCGCGACCTCTTCGCGCTCGCGATCCATGCCCAGGGCTACATGCTGATCAAGGACGGTCGGGTGCGCGACGGCCTCGCGCTCCTCGACGAAGGCATGCTCGCCGTGACCGCGGAGGAGCTCTCGCCGATCGTCACGGGGATCGTCTACTGCGGCGTGATTCTCGCGTGCCAGGAGGTGTACGAGGTAGCGCGGGCGCGACAATGGACGCGGGCGCTCGCGGACTGGTGGTCGCTGCAGCCGCAGATGGTCGCGTTCACCGGCCGCTGCCTCGTACATCGGGCGGAGATCATGCAGCTCGACGGCTCGTGGCGCGACGCGCTCGAGGAGGCCACGTCGCGCCGGCGAGCGCTTCGTCGAGACGGGGAATCGCGCAGCCGGGCTTGCCTGCTACCGGCAGGGCGAGCTCCTGCGCCTGCAGGGCGACTTCGGCGGGCGCCGAGCACGCGTACAGGAAGGCGAGCGCGTTCGGGTGGGAGCCGCAGCCGGGCCTCGCCCAGCTGCGACTGGCGCAAGGCCGCGCCGACGCAGCAGTCGCGGCGATCAGACGCGCCGAGTCGGCCGCGACGGCGCCGCTCGACCGCGCGCGACTCCTGCCCGCCTTTGTCGAGATCGCGCTGACGGCGGGGACAGTACGACGCGGCTCGTCGCGCCTGCGTCGAGCTCGAGCAGATCGCGACCGGGTACGAGAGCGCGATGCTGGGAGCGATGGTCGCGCACGCGCGAGGCGCGGTACACCTCGCCGAGGGCGAGCCGCGCGAGGCGCTCGTCGCCCTGCGGAGGGCGGTCGAGACATGGCACGAGCTCGACGCGCCGTACGAGATCGCGCGCACGCGCGTCCTCGTGGGAGACGCGTGCCGTCTGCTTGGTGACGACGAGGCGGCCAGGCTGGAGCACGACGCGGCGAGGGGCATCTTCGAGCGTCTCGGCGCGAAGCCCCCGACCTCGCGCGGTTCGAGGCGTCGGCGAAGGGCGAGCACGGGCTCTCGCGCCGCGAGCTCGAGGTCCTGCGGCTCGTCGCCGCAGGCAAGACGAATCGCGAGATCGCCGCCTCGCTCGTCATCAGCGAGCACACGGTCGCGCGGCACGTCCAGAACATCTTCGCGAAGCTCGGCCTCTCGTCCCGCGCGGCGGCGACGGCGTTCGCGTTCGAGCACGACCTCGTCTGACGCCGCGCATGGTCAGAAATGACCATGTCGCGGCAAGTCGAAGTTGGTGGATCCGCGCGATGTGCGCCGGCAGCGCGCCCGCCTACCGTCTGGAGCGAAACGACGAGGAGGCCGAGATGGCAACCGAATGCTTCGACACCGTGATCGTCGGCGGCGGGCAGGCCGGGCTCGCGACTGGATACCACCTGCAGCAGCACGGCAGGTCGTTCGTGATCCTCGACGCGAGCGAGCGCGTCGGCGATCCCTGGCGGAAGCGCTGGGACTCGCTCCGGCTCTACTCGCCGGCGAGCTACGACGGGCTTCCCGGGCTTCGGTTCCCGGCGAAGCGCACGTCGTACCCGACGACGCACGAGATGGCCGACTACCTCGAGGCCTACGCGGCGCACTTCGCGCTCCCGGTCCGGTCCGGGACCATGGGTCGACGGGCTCGCGAAGCGCGGCGACGCCTTCGTCGTGACGGCCGGCGACGACGAGTTCGAGGCCGACAACGTCGTCGTCGCAACGGGCGTGATGCAGGTTCCCGTACGTCCCGAGCTTCGCGCCCGAGCTCGACCCGCGGATCACGCAGCTCCACTCGAACGACTACCGGAGCCCGTCGCAGCTGCAGGAGGGGGCGGTGCTCGTCGTCGGGGCGAGCCACTCGGGCGCGGACATCGCGTACGAGCTCGCCGCGGAGCACGACACGATCCTTTCCGGCCCCGACCGCGGGCAGATCCCGGTGAGGGTCGACACGCGGCGCGGGCGCATGGGCTTTCGCGTGCTCGCCTTCGCGGGCAAGCACATCTTCACGATGGACACGCCGATGGGCCGCAAGATGCGCCCTCACATCCGGCACGAGGGCGCGCCGCTGCTGCGGTACCGGCGGAAGGACCTGCTCGCCGCGGGCGTCGAGCGGACACTCGCGCGGACGGCCGGCGTCCAAGACGGCCGGCCGGTGCTCGACGACGGCCGCGTCCTCGACGTCCGGAACGTCGTCTGGTGCACCGGCTTCAGGAGGGACTTCTCGTGGATCGACGTGCCGTTCGAGATCGGTGACGACGGCTACCCCGCCCAGTACCGCGGCGTCGTCGAGTCCGCGCCGGGGCTCTACTTCGTCGGGCTTCTGTTCCTGCACTCGTTCACGTCGATGCTGATCTACGGCACCGATCGGGATGCCGGGCGGGTCGCGAAGCACATCGCAGAGCAGCGCGCGAGCCGGCCCGAGCCGGCCGAGGCGGCCCCGCATGCGCGAGCAGGTCGCGTCGTGAGCAACGTGCCCGAGACGCGCTCGAAGCACGAGCGTGCGCCCCGTCGAGCGCGGTCCTCGTCTGGAACGGGATGGTGACGCGGATCCGCCCGATCGGCGTCGGAGCACCAGGCAGGGGGACACGCCGGACACCGACGCAACGGAGAGCGAGGACCAGCGCCGCGACGCCCGGGCGCTCCGGGTGCGTCGCGCGGCGCGGAGGTGTTAGGGTCCCGTGACATGTCAGACAGTCCCGTTCCGGATCGGCGTCATGCAGCTCACGATGGAGCCGCTCGACGAGATGCTCGCGTCCGCGCGCGTCATGGACGAGGCGGGAATGGACACGGTCTGGCTCGCCGAGGCGTACCCGTGGTGGCGCAAGCACCAGATGGAGGCCCGCTCGTCGACCGTCGTCTCGGCGCTGATGGCGCAGGAGACGAAGCGGCTGACGATCGGCTGGGGGATCATCTCGCCCTGGACGCGCCATCCGGTGCAGGTCGCGATGGACGCGCGGGTCGTGCAGGAGGCGGCCGGCCCCGACCGGTTCCTCCTCGGGTTCGGGACGTCGAAGATCTTCCTCAACAACATCAAGGGGCAGACGAAGAAGACGCTCGGGCCGATGCGCGATGCGGTCGAGATCGTGCGAGGCGTGCTCTCGCGGCGACGCGTTCGACGTACGACGGCGACACGTGGAGCGCCGACGTCCCCGCGCTCTCGCACGACGCCCACACGCCGCGCGGCGTTCCGCCCGTGTACGTCGCCGCGACCGCGCCGAAGATGCAGGCGCTCGCTGGCGAGATCGCCGACGGCTGCCTCACGCCGTCGATCACGACGCCGGCGTTCGTCCGCTACACGCTGCGACAACGTCGGCGCCGACATCGACATCGGCTGCACGGTCGTCGCGTCCATCCACGCGCACGATCGCGACCGAGGGCGTGACGGCGCACGCGAGATCGCGGGGATGTACCTCGCAAACAAGGTGCAGAACATCGCCGGCGCGGCGGACACGCTGCTCGACCTCGCGGGAATCGATCCCGAGGAGATCCGTCCGGTCGCCGAGGCGATGGAGCAGGGCGGTCGGTTGGCGGCGAAGGCGAAGGTGACCGACGACCTGCTCGACAAGTGCAAGCCGATCGCCGGTACGCCCGCCGACTGCATCGCCGCGATCGAGGAGTACCGGGACGCGGGCTGCACGCACGTGATGCTCGAGCTCTGGGGCGACGACCGCCACGGGCAGATCCGCCTGTTCGGCGAGACGCGTGCTGCCACACTTCCGCGGCTGATGGCGGAGATCACGATCGACCGCGAGCGGCTCGTCGACACGGCGAGCCGGATGATCGGCGTCCACAGCTTCACCGGCGACGAGCAAGCGATGGCGGAGCTGATGGCGTCGCTCTACGACGAGATCGGTCTGCGCTGCCAGTGGCAGCAGGTCGAGGACGGGCGTGCGAACGCGCTCGGCGTGCTCGAGGGCGCCGGCGGCGGCAAGAGCCTGATGTTCAACGGGCACATGGACACGTCGTACTCGGGCCGCGAGCCGTGGCTTCGCGACGTGCCCGGGTTCCAGCCCGAGGCGTTCACCCGCGACGGGCGGCTCTACGGGCTCGGCATCTCGAACATGAAGGGCGCGCTCGCGTGCTACGTCGAGGCCGTGCGAGCGCTCGGTGAGGCGGGTGTCCGGCTGCGTGGCGACGTGCTCATCGCCGCGGTGTGCGGGGAGATCGAGAAGACGCAGCAGGGCGACGCCGTCGGCGCGGAGTACCGCGGCTACGCGGCCGGCTCGCGCTATCTCGTCTCCCACGGCGGCGTCGCCGACATGTGCCTGCTCGGCGAGCCGACGGAGGGCAAGGTCGTGCTCGGGCACTTCGGCGCTCTCTGGCTCCGCATCCGCGTGCACGGCGACTTCATCCACACGGCCTTCAGCGAGGGGCGACGCGACCGAGAACGCGATCCTGCGGCAGCACGAGGTGCTCGCAGCGGTGCAGGAGTGGATCCCGACCTGGGAGGACGACCCGTCGAACGCGTACCGCGGCGCGAAGGCGATCGTCAACGTCGGCGCGATCGACGGCGGCTTCGGCTGGCGCGTGTCGCGGACGCCGCACCACGCCGACCTGTTCCTCGACGTCCGTGTCCCGCCGACGAAGCCGATGGCCGTCGCGCGGCGCGAGGTGCTCGACATGGTGCGCGGCCTCGCCGAGCGTTTCCGCGACTTCGGAGTCGAGGGCGAGGTGTACGTGACCGCACCCGGGGCCGAGATCGAGGAGGAGCACGAGCTCGTCGCGCGCGATCGACAGCGCGCACGAGGAGGTCTTCGGCGAGGTCCCGGGGCGCGACGTGACGCGCTGGTTCTCCGACGCTTCGGTCCTGACCCGCTACGGGATCCCGACGGTGAACTACGGGACGTCGACAGGCCTCATGGACGTCGAGCTGGGGGAGAACCTCGAGATCGACGGCCTCGTGCGGACCGCCGAGGTCTACGCGAACGTCGCCGTGCGCGTCTGCGGCGTGGCGTGACAATGCCTGTCCTGTTGAATCACCACAAGCGACGACCCGGGAGGCGTTTGTGAGGCTGGTGACGTTCGGAGACGGTGCGGGACGCGTCGGGGTTCTGGACGGCGACGAGATCGCGATCGTCGACGTGCCGACCATGCGCGAGTGGTTCGAGCGCGGCGGCGCCGACGAGACCGGAGAGCGCGTCGCGCTCGCCGAGACGCGGCTCCGTGCGCCGATCGTGCCGAAGAAGTTCTTCCACACGGCGGGGAACTTCCGGGAGCACGAAGAGGAGTCGAAAAACGTCGGCTGGGCGCACGCGATTGCGCCGTGGATCAACTTCTTCCAGAACGTCGACGCGATCGTCGGGCCCGACGAGCCCGTGATCTACCCCGAGCACCTCACCGAGGAGCTCGACTACGAGCTCGAGCTGGCCGTCGTGCTGCGCAAGCCGGGAAAGTGGTTCTCGGCCGAGGAGGCGATGGACTACGTCGGCGGCTACGTGATCTTCAACGACATCACCGCGCGCGACATCCAGCGCGGCGAGATGCGCTCGGGCGTGTTCAGCTTCTGCAAGGCGATCGACACCTTCTGCCCGCTCGGCCCGTGGATCGTGACCCCCGACGAGATCGCCGACCCGCACGACCTCGCGATGGAGCTCCGCGTCAACGGCGAGGTGCGCCAGGAGTCGCATTCGAGCCGCATGTCCGTGACGATCCCCGAGATCCTCTCGAACTTCTCGGGCCTCGGCTACTCGGCCGGCGACGTGCTCTCCACCGGGACCGTGTCGGGCGTCGCGGGCTTCAAGTCGCCCGAGGAGCGGGCGCGGCTCTACCTCAAGCCGGGCGACGTGATCGAGGCCGAGATCGAGGGGATCGGCGTGCTGCGCAACCCCGTGATCTCCTGGCAGGAGGGTCACGGCGAGCCCGCGCCGCCCCGGATCCGCCCGTGGGGGGACGCCTAGCGATCGCATGCAGAACCAGGTCAGAAGCGCCGCCTGAGGCGAGTGGCGCCCGTGAACTGCATGCAATAAGGTCTGCGACGTGCCGCGAGGCGACACAGCCCGGTCGCAGACGACCAAGGCGACGCTCGGTCTCCGCGAGCTGATCTTCGCGGGCGAGCTGGCGCCGGAGCAACGCGTCCCCGAGATCGGCCTCGCGGAGCGGCTGGGCGTGTCGCGCACACCGCTGCGGCTGGCCCTCGCGACCCTCTCTCACGAGGGGCTGCTCCGCCCGCTCCCCGGCGGAGGGTTCGTGGTGTGCTCGTTCACGCTGAGCGACGTCACGGATGCGATCGAGCTTCGTGGCGTTCTCGAGGGCACGGCGGCGCGATTCGCTGCCGAGCGGCTCGAGTCGCCCTCCGAGCTCGCGGAGCTGGTGGGCGTCACCGAGCAGCTCGACCAGGTCGTCGCCGAGCGGGGGCTCGCGCTGGAGCGGTACGTCGAGCTCAACGACGAGTACCACGCATTGCTCGTCACCCTCGCGAAGAGCGACGCGCTCGCCCGCGCGATCGCCAACGCCGTGGCGCTGCCGTTCGCCTCGGCTGGGGCCCTACTCGCGTCACAGGCGACTCTCAGCCGCGAGCACGAGATCCTCGTCGTCGCCCAGCATCAGCATCGGATGCTCCTCGAGGCGGTCGGCGCGGGCCACGGGGCGCGCGCCGAGGAGATCGCGCGCGAGCATGCGCGGCTGGCGAAACTCAACCTCGAGCTCGTGCTCGAGAGTGAGCATGCGCTCGAGCGCCTCCCGGGTGCGCCGCTCCTGCGGCGCGCCGTCTGAGGACGATGCCCACGCTTCGCGAGCACCTCGAACGCCCGGGATCGTTTGTCACCGCGGCCGAGCTCGTCACGAGCCGCGGCCTGCTGTCGGCGGACAGCGGTCGCGCGCTCGAGGAAAAGGCGCGGGAGCTCGCGGCGAACCCGCGGATCGACGTGCTCTCGATCACCGACAACCCGGGCGGGCACGCGATGCTCGCGCCCGACACGCTCGGGAACGACCTCCTGTCGCTCGGGCAGGAGGTGATCATCCACCTCGCATGCAAGGACTGGAACCGGAACGCGCTGGAGAGCCGCGGCTGGAAGCTCGGCTCCGAAGGTTTCCGCAATGTCCTCTGCATGTCGGGCGACTACCCGGTGACGGGCCACAAGGGGCATGCGGCTCCCGTGTTCGACATCGACTCGGTCGGGCTGATCAGCATGCTCGCGGAGATGAACGCGGGCCTCGAGGACGAGCGGCGGCCGAACCTCGCGCTCGGTCGCACCGAGTTTCTCCTCGGTTGCGTGGTGACGAACCACAAGCGGCACGAGCGTGAGGTGATTCCGCAGTACCTCAAGCTGAAGAAGAAGGTCGCGGCCGGCGCGCGGTTCGTCATCAACCAGATCGGCTACGACACGCGCAAGGACGACGAGCTCGTCCGCTGGATCCGACGCGAGGCGTTGCCGGTCGCAACGCTTGCGAACGTCTACGTGCTCTCGCCTGCGGCCGCACGCGCGTTCCACCGCGGCGCGATCCCCGGGGTGACCGTGACCGACGAGTTGCTCGAGGTCGTGGAGCGCCAGGCTGCCTCACCGGACGGCGGGAAGGCGTTCTTCGTCGACCTTGCGGCGAAACACGTGGCCGTTGCGCGTGGTCTCGGCTTCGCGGGCGTGTATCTCGGCGGGCATATATCGGCGGCGACATTCGACGTGATCCTCGACACGGCAGACCGTTACGCGGGCGACGACTGGGTGGCGCTCGCACGCGAGATCCAGTTCCCGCTCGGGGGCGAGTTCTACTTCTTCGAGCGCGACCCCGAGACCGGCCTCTCGTCCGACGTGGTGAACGCGTCATACCTCGAGTCGAAGCGCCGCCGCACGACCGACCTGCGCGTGCCCGTGAAGTACCGCTTCAGCCGGAGATTGCACCAGGTTGCGTTCGCCGAGGACGCGCCGCTCAATCCCGCCGGCAGGGCCGCGTACCGCGCGATCGAGCGGGCGCCCAGGGCTGTCGGCAGGGCAGCGCACGCGCTCGAGCAGGCGGCAAAGGTGCCGCTGTTCGCGTGCAAGGACTGCGGCGACTGCTCGCTCCCCGAGATCGCCTACGTGTGCCCCGAGTCCATGTGCGCGAAGAACCAGCGGAACGGCCCCTGTGGAGGGACACGCGACGGGCTCTGCGAGGTCTACGACACCGAATGCATCTGGTCTCAAGCCTACGAGCGACTAAAGGCTTACGGCGAGGAAGAGGAGATGCTCGACGGCCCGGTCGTCGTGAAGGACAACGCCCTTGCCGGCACCAGCGCGTGGGCGAACGCCTTCCTCGGTCGAGATCACCATGCGCAGCACCCTCCGACCGAGCAGGATGAGCCGTGACGTGAACCCCGTGAGCGCGCAGAGAGACGGCCACCGGACGCCAAGCGAGCACAGCCGCGCGCTGGTTCGCGGCGCGGTCGACTACCACGTCCACGTCGCGCCGGACTTCACCTCCCGGCGGATCTCCGACATCGACCTTGCCCGCCGCTGCCTCGAGACCGGCCAGGCGGGCTTCGGGCTCAAGTCGCACTACTCTTCGACCGCCGAACGGGCCCGGGTGGTGGCAGCCGCAGTCCCCGGCGTCGTCGTGTTGGGGACGATCACGCTCAACCGCTCGGTCGGCGGCCTGAATCCGCTCGCGGTGGAGGTCGCGGCGCGGCAGGGTGCGCGTATCGTGTGGTTCCCGACCGTCTCGGCGGTCAACGAGCAGCACGAGGTGCTCAGGGCAGGCGCCCACGAGAAGGTTCCCGTCTGGGTGGCGTTCGAGCTCTCGCTCCGCGAGGCCGGCCTCACCTGCGAGCCGGTGGCGGTCGTCGACGACCGAGGAGAACTGCTGCCCGAGGCTCTCGAAGTGCTCGACGTCGTCGCGCGCCACGGCCTCGTTCTCTGTACCGGTCATCTCGGCCGGGACGAGATCTTCAGGCTTGTCGAAGCCGCCGCGGAACGGGGCATCCGCGACATCGTCGTGACGCACCCGGAGTTCCCCTCGCAGTCGATCGACCCCGACGACCAGGTCGAGCTCGCCGGTCTGGGCGCGATGATGGAGCGCGCCTTCACGACGCCCTACACGGGCAAGGTCTCGTGGGAGGGCATCTTCGAGGCCACTCGCGCCGTGGGACCGGGGAAGACGGTCTGGGCGACGGATCTCGGCCAGGACGCGAATCCGCCCGTCGAGGACGGACTTGCGCTGATGGCCGATGAGTTTCTCGCCGCCGGCTTCACGGAGGAGGAGATCCGCACGATGGCAGTCGCGAACACGCGGCGAGTCGCGGGCGTCGAGCCGCTGACCGACGAGCCCCTCACGCTCGCGCCGGAGGCGTCGTGACGGAGCCTGTCTACGACGTCGCGCACCTCGGTCGGGTGGAGCTCCTCACACCGGATCTGCCGGCAAGCGTCGGGTTCTTCACCGACGTCCTCGGGATGGAAGAGGTCGAGCGCGCGGGCGACTCCGTCTACCTGCGCGCGTGGGGCGACTACGAGCGTGCATCGCTCCAGTTGACGTCCGCGGACCGCCCGGGGGTCGGGACGATCGCGTGGCGCACGACGAGCGACGCGGCGCTCGAGCGGCGCGTCGCAGCGGTCGAGGCGTCCGGTCGCGGCGACGGGTGGGCCGAGGGCGCGGTCGGCCACGGCCGGTCCTATCTCCTCACGGATCCCGACGGGCACAGCATGTCGATCTACCACGAGAGCGAGTACTACGAGCCCGCCGGCGACCAGGTGCCGACGCTGAAGAACCAGCCCCAGCGGATGTCGACCCGCGGCGTCGGCGTTCGTCGCGTCGACCACGTCAACGTCTGGTGCAGGGACATCGACGTGAACAGCGCCTACATGGTCGAGACGCTGGGCTTCCGCGTCAGCGAGCGGGTGGTCGGCGACGACGGCCGCCTGGTCGGCTCGTGGCTCCACGTAACCCCGAAGTCGTACGACCTCGCCTACGGACGCGTCGATCCGGCCGGCGTCGGCGGTCGCCTCCACCACGTCGCATTCGCCGTCGACGCGCGCGAGTACGTCATGCGCGCCGCCGACGTCTTTCTCGACGCGGGCGTCACCATCGAGTGCGGTCCTGCGAAGCACGCCGTGCAGCAAACGTGCTTCCTCTACGCGTTCGAGCCGGGCGGCAACCGCATCGAGATCATCACCGACGGCCGGCTGCTGCTGGCCCCCGACTGGCCCGCCCGTCACGTGGACGATGGAGGAGCGGAAGCGCGGCCAGGCCTGGGGCACGCTGATGCCCGACAGCTGGTTCACGTACGCGACACCACCCGCCGAGACCCACCGATGAGCCGCTAGCCAACGAGTTCCAGAGGAGGAGAGGATGGCACCGAAGAACCTGCAGGAAATCGTCGATCAGACCGACCCGGTCGAGCTTCTACGCGACTCGCAGATCGGCGCGTACATCTATCCCGTCGTCGCCGCCGAGTTCACGAACTGGCGTCGGGAGCAGCGCGCCTGGCGCGAGACGGCGGTCCTCTACGACCAGTCGCACCACATGGTCAACCTGTTCTTCAGGGGCCCGGACGCCGTGAAGCTGATCTCCGACACGGCGATCAACAGCGTCGCGACCTTCCCCGTCGACATGGCAAAGCAGTACGTCCCAACGACGCCGGCGGGCAACGTGATCGGCGACGGCATCCTCTTCCACCTGTCCGAGGACGAGTTCGTGTTCGTCGGTCGCGCTCCCGCAGCGAACTGGCTGCAGTTCCAGGCCGACACGGGCGGGTACGACGTCGAGGTGAGAATTGGACGACCGGTCGCCGATGCGGCCCATGGGCAAGCCGGTCACCCGAAGGCTCTGGCGGTTCCAGGTCCAGGGACCGAATGCCTGGCAGGTCCTCGAGAAGGTCAACGGCGGCCCGATCGAGGACGTCAAGTTCTTCCGCATGGGCACCATGCGCGTGGCGGGGCAGCAGGTCCGAACGCTGCGCCACGGCATGGCGGGAGCTCCCGGCCTCGAGCTGTGGGGGCCGTACGAGACGTACGACGAGGTCCGCGAGACGATCATCGAGGCGGGCAAGGAGCTCGGCCTCGAGCCGGTCGGGTCGCGGGCGTACTCGTCGAACACGCTCGAGTCGGGATGGATCCCGTCCCCGCTCCCCGCGATCTACACGGGCGAGGAGCTGCGCCCGTACCGGGAGTGGCTGACGTCGTCGAGCTATGAGGCCGTCAACGCGCTCGCGGGCAGCTTCGTGTCGGACGACATCGAGGACTACTACCTGAACCCGTTCGAGCTGGGTTACGGGCCGTTCGTGAAGTTCGACCACGACTTCCACGGTCGGGAGGCGCTCGAGAAGATCGACCCCGAGACCCAGCGAAAGAAGGTCACGCTCGCGTGGTCGAGCGACGACGTGACCGAGATCTTCGCATCGGTCTTCGCGCCCGAAGGCGAGGGATACATGCCCTTCGACGTCCCGAACGCCAACTACGGCTCCTCGAACTTCGACGCCGTGCTCGACGAGGACGACAACGTCGTCGGCCTCTCGCTCTTCACGGGGTACAGCGCGAACGAGAAGCGCGCGCTCTCGCTGGCGACCGTCGATCCGGAGATCGAGATCGGCACGGAGCTGCGGGTCGTCTGGGGCGAGCCGAACGGCGGGTCCCGGAAGACGACGGTGCAGCCGCACCGGCAGAAGGACGTCCGTGTGATCGTGAGCCCGGTCCCGTACTCGGAGGTCGTGCGCGAGTCGTACGCGGAGGGGTGGCGCAAGGAGGGGGCGGTGCGCTGAGCTCTATGTGGAGCGTGCAGGCGGCTCGACGGCCAGCTGCTGCAGCCACTGAGCGGCGGCCCGCGAGACGCGCGGCTCGACTCCGAGCTCCTCCAGGTAGGCCGCCGCGGCCTCCATCTCGTCGACCCGCCGCTCGGCGTGCGTCACGCTGCCCTCGAGGAGCCGCTCGAGGAGCGGCTCTCCGAGAACGTCCGCGATCTCACGGCGGAGCCAGGCGTCCGCGCCGCGTCGCTCCGCCCCTTCGACGCTCTCGAGCACCGCGGCGGCCAGCCCTTTCATGAACACGCTGCGGAGGAGCTTCAACCCGGCTGCGTCGCCCGGCTCGCTGCCGACGACCTCGACCGGCATCCCCAACGGGCGAACGAGCTCCGCGAACCGCTCGGCGCCGGCGCCGGACGCAAGCGCCGGGGTCCCGACGCCGCGTGCGGGGACGGGGCCGAGGAGCGCCACGTCTGCGCATGCCGCCTCCGTACGTCCGATCACGGCGGCGACCTCGCGCTTGAGGGTGGGGGCCGCGGTGTTGAGGTCCGCGTAGATCTGTCCCACGCTGAGCGCCGACGCGACGCTAGCCGCGGCATCCACGGCATGCGCCGCCGTCGTGAGGCTGACGACGAGCTCGGCGCCGGCGACCGCCTCTGCCGGCGCCTCCGTTCGCTCGACACCGGACGCCCGACGCGCGACGTCGGGGTCCCAGGCGCGCACACTGCACCCCGCGGCAGCGAGGCCGGACGCGATCGCCGCGCCCGCCTCACCGAGCCCGAGAACGGCCACTCCGAGCGTCACACCGGACGTCACCCTTCCACGAGGCGGCGCAGGTCGTTCACGTCGTAGGAGCGCTCACCGGCCGCGTACCTCGCCCGGAGGGCGCTCTCGCGCGCCTCGCGCTCGACCGCCGCGGTCACGACGTCGTCCACCCGGTCGGGCCTCACGACGACGGCGCCGTCGGCATCGAGGACGATCACGTCGCCGGGATCGATCCGCGCGCCGCCGACGACGACGGACGTGTCGAGCTCACCCACGCGCTCCTTGGTCGCTCCCTGCGCCCGGACGAAGCGCGCCCAGATCGGGAGCCCGAGCTCACGCAGCTCGTCGAGGTCGCGGACGGCGCCGTCCACCAGCATCGCCGCGACGCCCTGATCCAAGGCCTGCGTCGCGAGCAGGTCGCCGACCAGGGCCACAGGGGTCGGCTCGGGCATCGTCAGCACGAGCACGTCTCCGGGCTCGGCGTGGGCAACGGCCGCGTGCACCATCAGGTTGTCGCCGTTGCCGCAGAGCGCAGTCCGCGCCCGCCCCGCGACCCTCGAGCCGGGGACGAGCTGCACGAGCGGGAGGTCGATCAGCCCGGTCTTTCCCTGGGCCTCGTGCACCGTCGCGACACCGAGCCGTGCCAGCTCTGCGAGCTGCGTCACAGGATGTCGACCACCTGGGGGATCTCGCGCGCGAACGCCTCGGCATACGCGATGTCGGGCCGGCCGGAGATCCGCCTGGCGTGATTGGCCCGATGCCCCGCGCGCTCGGTGTAGTACTGGCGAAGGTACTCCTGCGCCCCCATCGCTTCCATGGCCGCGAGCTTCTGCGCCCAGACGGGCGTTATGTCGAGGAACGTCGTCGGCACGAAGCCGCAGAGCTCCGGCTGGTGCGGCTCGAAGAGCAGGAGCGCGGGCGGCGTGATCGTCTTGAACCCGCTCGCTACTCCCGCGCCGCTCGCCAGTTGCCTTGCGCGGATCGTCGCGTCGGATGCCACGCCGTGGTCGGCGTTGAACGGATCGCGTCTCGCATGCCCGAGCACGACGTCCGGCTCGACGTCGCGCATCAGGTCTGTCAGCTCGGCGACGGCATCGCCGTCCATCTCGAGCGGATAGTCGCCCCGGTCGAGGAAGACGACCTCCGCGCCGAGAATCTCGGCGGCCGTTTCGGCCTCACCACGACGGATGGCCTTGACGTTGTCGAGCGTCTGGCCCTCCTGCTTCCACAGCTCGCCCGACTCGCCGCGCTCGCCGAACGACAGGGAGACCACGGTCGCGGCGCCGCCGCCGGCCGTCGCAGTGGCGATCGCGCCGGCCGCGCGCCACACGAAGTCCGCCGAGTGCGCACTCACGACGAGGAGCCTCCGGGAGAGTGCAGACGGCGCCACCAGGCGACTGTACAAGAGGGTGAGAGACCGGCAGCCTGCGGCGCGGCCGCGTGGGAGTTCCGAATTCTCGAACACTGTCTCGACAAGTCGACGCTCATCGGGTTACTCTCCCGCCGTGGCTGACCGAGGGGTCGCGGGTCCGACGAGCGGCGAGCGGGTTTGGGCGTCGGGAACCAGCGGCCAACCGGCCGGTCGAGCAGGGGTTGCGGGTCAAAGACGGTCAACGAGGAAGGAGATGCCCGTGAAGCGGTTCTGGTTGGTTGGGGTGATTGGCGTCCTGGCGACGCTCACGGCTGCTCTGGGCGGCTCGACCGCCTACGGGGGGTCCAGCTCGGCGCGCGCTGCCGCCCCGATCAAGATCGGCGCGATCACGCCGCTGACGGCGAACTTCGCGCCATGGGGCATTCAGGTACGCGCCGGGATGGCGCTGGCGGTGAACGAGATCAACAGGACGGGCGGCGTGAAAGGACGGGGGCAGGGGCGGAAGCTCAACCTCGTCGTCGCCGACGACCAGTCCGCGAACACGACCGCGGCGATCGACGGCTTCCGGCGGCTGACCCAGCAGGAGGGCGTCGTCGCGATCGGGGGCATCATCGGCAGCTCCATCGGGCTGGCGACCTCGCGGCTGGCCGAGGAAGCGAAGGTGCCCCTGTTCCTCGTGAAGTCGGGGAACAACGAGATCCTGACGCAGTCGTCGCGCTACACGTTCCGCACCTGCCTGCCCTCTGCCGCGATGGTCGCTCAGTCCGTCGTGCAGTTCGCGCAGCGTCGTTCGATCACGAGCGTGGGCGTGATGATCGCCGACTACGCGTGGGGCCAGTCGTTCAAGTCGTCGCTCGAGGATTCGGCCAAGTCCACGCCGAACGTGAAGTTCAACGTCCAGGTTGCGCCGGTCCCGACGACCAACTTCACGCCGTATCTGCGCGCGTTCGGGGACGTGTCGTTGATCGTGGCGACGGGCCATCCGCCCGGCGCGCCGCTGGTCCTGGCGCAGGCAGCACAGCTGGGCCTCAAGGCGCCGGTGTTGGGTGCCGACGGGCCGTGGTCGCTCACCGCGAGGAGCGCGGCGTCGACGGCGTTCGGCCGCTACAGCGACTTCAAGTGCATGGCCACGGCGACCAGGCAGTACAAGACGCTCGCGAAGCGCTACCTGCGGACGTTCCCGCAGAACGAGTTCTTCGAGGACGACGCACTCGCCGGCTACGCGTACGTGAAGATCGTCGCGCAGGCGATCCAGAACGTCGGGACGAGCCCGCAGGCGATCGCGGCCTACGTCCACAGGACGACGTTCAACATCCCCGGGTACGCGTTCCCGCTCAGATGGACGGCGTGGGGTGAGCTCGATCGGCCGACGATCCAGTTCTCCGTCCTGACCAGGGGCGCTCCGCCCGAGGCCGGGCTGAACACCGCGTCTACCACCTTCTGGCCGAGAGTGCTCTACAAGACGCGGCCGCTGACCCCCTACCGTCCGCCGTCGTAGCCGGAGGCTGAATCTGCTTCTCGAGGTCGACGGGATCACGAAGCGCTTCGGCGGTCTCCCGGCCGTCGACGGCGTGACATTCGGGATCGACGACGGCGACATCGTCGCCGTCGTCGGTCCGAACGGGGCCGGAAAGAGCACCCTCCTCAAGGTCATCGTCGGGCTCGAGCGGCCGACGCAGCGGCAGCGTCATGCTGGACGGTCACGAGATCGACCGTCTCGCCGCGCATCAGTGTCCGGCGCAAGGGAATCGCCATGGCCGCGCAGCGGCCACCCCCGTTCGGCTCGATGACGGTCCTCGAGAACGTCGCCCTCGGCGCGATGTTCGGCGTCGATCACGGCGTCGTCGGCGAGCGAGAGGCCAGGCGGCGGGCGGCGGACGTCGCTCGCGTTCGTCGAGGCTCGACAAGCGGGCCGCCCAGCCGGTCTCGAGCCTGAACCTCCATCAGCTGCGGTTTCTCGAGATGGCGAAGGCGCTCGCAGGAAGCCCCGCGTCCTGCTGCTCGACGAGGTGATGGCCGGGCCTGAACGACTCGGAGGTCGCCACCTCCGTCGAGATCGTCCGGAACGTCCGCGACGAGCTCGGCGTCGCGATCCTCTGGGTCGAGCACGTCATGAGCGCCGTGATCCAGCTCGCCGAGCGAGCGATCGTCCTCAACTTCGGCAAGCTCCTCGCCGAGGGCGCGCCCGAGGTCGTCATGCGAGACCCGCAGGTGGTCGACGCGTATCTCGGGCGGGCGCGCGTTGCTTGAGGTCGTCGGGCTCGCGGCCGGGTACCTCGGCGAAAGCGTCATCGACGGCATCGACGTCGAGGTTCGCACCGGCGAGGCGGTGGCGATCGTCGGCTCGAACGGCGCGGGCAAGACGACGCTCTTCCGGGCGATCGCCGGGTTGCTCCCGGCGATGGAGGGCCGGGTCCTCCTCGACGGGAAGGACCTGACGCGTCGTCCCGCCCACCGCATCTCGCGTGTGGGCATCGCGTACGTCCCGGCCGAGCGGCACCTGTTCCCCGCGATGACCCTGAAGAGCAATCTCGTCCTGGGCGCGTACCCGAAGCGGCCCGATCGCGCGACCCTCGAGCTCGTGTACGACCTCTTCCCCCGCTTGAAGGAGCGTCAGCGACAGCAGGCGGGGACCCTGAGCGGCGGCGAGCAGCAGATGCTCGCGGTCGGTCGCGCGCTGATGGCGCGACCGCGGCTGCTCATGCTCGACGAGCCGACGACGGGGCTCGCGCCGAAGATCGCGCAGATCGCGTTCGAGGCGCTCGAGGGGCTCAAGAACGAAGGCATGACGCTCCTGATCGCGGAGCAGCAGGTACCGCTTGCCCTGTCCGTGGCAGACCGCGGTTACGTGCTCGAGAACGGCCGCATCCGGCTCAGCGGGACGGCGGAAGAGCTCGACCAGAACCCGGAGGTCCGACGCGCGTACCTGGGTGTGGCATGACGGCGGTCGTCCTCGACGGGATCGTGCTCGGCCTCGCGTTCGGCCTGCTCGGTGTCGGGATGACGCTGGTCTACGGCCTCGGCGGCGTCCTCAACCTTGCCTACGGCCAGATGGTCGTCCTTGCCGCGATCGTCGTCATGCTCGTCATGGACGACGGGTTTGCGACCATCCTGGCGGCTGCCGCCGGTGTGCTCGCAGTGGCCGGCGTCGCCGTGCTGCTCGATCTGACCCTGATGCGTGCGGTGTATCGCGAGCACGGGGAGGAGCGAACCCTGCTGGGGCTGCTGCTGACCCTCGGGGTCGCCTTCGTCATCGCCGGGTTGCTCACCTGGCGCTACCCGTCAGGCGCGCTGTACATCTACATCGGCGGCGATCCGGTCTCGATCCTCGGCGTGCCGATGGCGGTGGGAAGCATCTGGGCCTCCGTGATCGCGCTCCTCGTCGCGGCGGTGCTCCTGCTGTTCTTCGGGCTGACGACCTTCGGGCGCGGTGTCCGCTCGATCATCCAGGACGAGACGGGCGCGCGGCTGGTCGGCATCAACCCCTCGTTCGTCCGCACGGTGATCTTCGCGCTGAGCGGCGCGCTCGCCGGGATCGTCGCGATCACCCAGTCGATGAGCGGCCCGCTGACGGTCAACGCCGGGTTCGAGCTCACGACCTTCGCGCTGATCGTTACCGTCGTCGGCGGTCTCGGCAGCGTTGCAGGCGCGTTCCTCGCGGGCGTGCTCCTCGGCGTCGTGAACACGCTCAGCGCCCACTACATCGGGCAATACATCACGACGATCATCCTCCTGGGCGCGGCCGCCCTGACCATCCTCATCCGGCCGCGCGGGTTGCTCGGGCGCTGATGGCGAGAACGAGGAGCATCGGCTGGGCGCTCTTGCCGATCGTCGCGACGGCGGCGATCCTCGCGCTCCTCCCGTCGATCTGGTTCGGAGACTCGCCGTACACGACGTCGCTCGCCGTCCAGGCACTCGTCTTCGCCGCGTACGGTGTCGGCTTCAACCTCATCTTCGGGAGCACGAACCAGCTCTTCCTGTGCGTCGGCGCGCTGGCCGGGATCGGTGGCTACGGCGCCGTGATCCTCACCGACGAGACCTCGCTGCCGATGGCGGCGGGCGTGGTCGTGGGCACGGCGAGCGCGGCGATCGTCGGCGGGCTGTTGAGCTGGATCGCGGTGCGGCGCTCGCTCGGGATCATCTTCACCGGCATCGTCACGCTCGTGTTCTCGCTCGGGTTCGCGAACCTCCTCCTCGGTCAGCGTGACCTCACGGGATCCGAGACCGGTCTCGTGGTGACGGCGGCCGCCGACGACCTCGCGGACGATCAGGTCGGCGGCTACTACCTCTTTGCCGGCCTGCTCGTCCTCTTCCTGATCGTCTTCCGCGCGCTCCAGCTCTCGCACATCGGATGGGCGTTCCGCGCGCTGCGCGACGACGAGGTCGCCGCCGAGCTCGCGGGCGTCGACGTCGCGCGATACCGGATCTACGCAGCGACGCTCGGCTCGGCGATGATCGGCCTGACGGGCGCCCTCCTCGCCTACAGCGCCGGGTTCATCAGCCCCACCACGTACAGCTTCGACCGGGTGGATGTGCGCGTCCTCGTGCTCGTCGCGTTCGGCGGCCTCGGCACGCTCCTCGGCCCGGTGATCGGTGCGGGCGTGTTCGCGATCCTGGACGAGCAGCTGACGACGAGCCTCGAGCTCCGTGAGGTCATCTACGGCGTTTTCGTGATCGCGATCTTCCTCTTCTTCCGGCACGGCGTGGTCAGCGCCGTCGTGTCGCTGTACGACCGGCTGTTCCGCAACCGCCGCGAGAAGCCGGCGTTGCAGCCGTCCGGCGACTGACGCCGACGGGGCCCGCCGCTCAGGCCCGGGTGGAGCGGTAGCCGAGTTGTGCGGAGATCGCCGACGCGGTGCGCTGCATGATCGGCCCGATCCGCGCGACGAGGTCGTCGAGCGAGGCCATCGTCCGGTGCGCGGCGAGGTTCACGGCGGCCACGGCCTCGCCGCCCGCGGCGAGCACGGGCACGGCAACCGAACGGAGCCCGTACGCGAGCTCCTCGTTGTTCACCGCGATGCCCGTGGCGCGGACGCGCTCGAGCTCGGCGAGCAGCGCGGTCCGCGAGGTGAGCGTGTTCGGGCCTCGGCGCGCGAAGGTGATGCGGCCCAGGAGCTCGTCCCGCTCGGCGTCCGGGAGGAAGGCAAGGAGCACCTTGCCCATCGACGTGCAGTACGCGGGCAGCCGCGAGCCGACGTGGAGGTCCAGGTCGATCTCGTTCTGGAGGCGGCGGGACGCGCGGAACCGCTCGACGTAGACGATGTCCACGTCGTCGAGGATCGCCATGTTCACGGTGTGCCCCGTCTCGTCGCAGAGCCGCTGAAGGTGAGGCGCCGCGACGTCCCGGAGCTCCATCGAGTTGATCGCCGTGAAGCCGAGATCGAGGACACGCGGTCCGAGGATGTACTTCCGCGACACCGGGTCCTGATGGAGGTAGCCGAGCCGGGCGAGCGTGGCGATGTATCGGTGCGCGGTGCTGCGCGTGAGGCTGAGCTCGTTCGCGACCTCGCTGACGCCGATCAATCGGCGGTCGGTCGAGAACTGCGACAGGATCGCAAGGCCGCGCTCGAGCGACTGCGAGGTCCCGGCACGCTCCTGGTTGCTGTGGGGCACGAGGTTGTTTTACTTAGTCGAACGGCGTGCTGACAAGTCGACTCTCCCACGGGCGAGCTTTTCGTCCAGATGGAAGTCATCGGTCGATGCGCCCGCGTGAGCAGTTGTCGTGGGCCTCGAGGAACCGCAGTACGTGCTCCACGTAGGCCGCGCGGTGCAGGCGCGACTGGTGGATCCGGTGACCGCTCCCGACGATCCGGACCGCCTGTGCATGCTGTCCTCTCGACGCAAGGCGCACGGCGTCGTCCGACGAGAACGCCGCTCCGAGCGCATCGTCCGCGGCGACGATCAGGACCGGCGTGGTCACGAGGGCACGCGTGTCGGTCGAGGCCAGCGTCGAGCCGTCGATCGCTCCGTCGATGACGCCGATCTCGAGCCGGTGATACCCGAAGGCGAGCGCGGCGATCGCGTCATCCGTCAGCACCTCGCGAAGCGGCGGCGTCCCGGGCGCCCAGCGGAGTGTGGCGATGCGTTCCTCGAGCTCCTCCTCCGACAGCCCGCGCTCCCGATGGTCGAGGATCATCGCCCGCACCGTGTGGAAGACGTCGCGGAACCGTCCCGCATCGCGCTCCGGGGTCTCGCCGGCAAGGAGCGGAGGGTCCTCGAGCAACACTGCAGTGACGAGCTCGGGATGATTCTGAGCGACCCACCACGCGACGACGCCCCCGAGCGAGTGCCCGACGAGCAGCGCCGGACCCGCGACGAGCTCACGGAGGACGGCGACCGCGTCGGCCCCGTAGCGACGCGAGGACGTACGTCCCGGTCGCGTGGTCGGAGCGGCCGTGGCCGCGCTGGTCGACCCGGACGATGCGGCGGCCCTGGGTGACCGCGGGCGGCAGCCAATCCCAGGTCCTGGCGCTCGAGCCGACGCCGTGCAGGAACAGGACCGGCGTCCCGTCCTCGGGCCCGTCGACCTCGACGTACAGGCCGATGCCGTCGGTCTCGATGCGTCCTACCGTCACGCTCGCCCGGCCAGGAGCCGCATCCCTGCCTCCTTGTCGCCTACCCTGTCGACCTCGCCATTCTCGACGATCGAAAGGGAAGCGATGACCGTTGCCGTCACCGGCGCCTCCGGCCAGCTCGGCCAGAGGGTGGCCGACCTCCTCCTTGCAGGCCTCGACCCCGGGGACGTCGTGCTGCTGACGCGGTCGCCGGAGACGCTCGCAACGCATGCCGAGCGCGGCGTGGCGGTGCGTCGCGCCGACTTCGACGAGCCGTCCACGCTCGTCGACGCCTTCGCGGGCGTCGACCGTGTGCTGCTGATCAGCGCCACCGACCTCGGCCGGCGAGCCGCGCAGCACCGTGCCGCGATCGAGGCCGCCGAGGCGGCTGGTGTGGGGCACGTTCTCTACACGTCGATTCCGAACCCCGAGTCCGGCACCACGGCCGTGGCCCCCTCGCACCTCGCGACCGAGCAGGCGCTCCGCGACAGCGGGCTCGCGTGGACGTTCCTCCGCCACAACCTGTACGCGGAGTTCCAGGTTCCCGTCGTCGCACAGCTGATCGAGAGCGGGCGGCTCGTCACGAGCGCCGGGGACGGGCGGACGGCATACGTCTCCCGCGACGACTGCGCCGCGGTGGCCGCCGCCGTGCTCGTGCAGGACGGTCACGAGGACCGGGCGTACGACATCACGGGTCCCGACGCCGTCGGCCCGCAGGAGCTCGCCGCGCTTGCGACCGAGCTCGGCGGGCGCCCGGTGGAGGTCGTGCAGGTCGACGACGATGCCCTGATCGCCGGGATGGTCGAGGGCGGGACGCCAGAGTTCGCCGCTCGCATCGTCGCCAGCTTCCCGGCCGCGGCGCGCGAAGGCCTGCTCGGCTCGGTCTCGAGTGCCGTGGAGGACCTCACCGGCACGCCGGCCAGGTCGCTGCGCGACGTCGTCGCGGCCCACCTCGCGGACACGGTGCACCCCTGAGCCGGGCACGCGCCGGTGGACGGCGACCCACGAAGGCCGATCGATCGGTGATCAGAATTGTTGACGATATTCGCAACGTTCCGGCAGGATGGTGACCACGGTGTCGACGACCACGAACTACGACAAGCTCCGGGCCGCGATCGTGAGGGGCGACATCGCTCCCGACGCCCGTCTCGTCGAGGCCGACGTCAGCGCGAGCTTCGGCATGTCGCGCGGTGCGGTCCGGACGGCGTTGATCCGGCTCGAGCAGGACGGGCTCGTGATCCGCGAGCCGCACCGGGGAGCCCGCGTGCGCAAGGTGTCGGACGAGGAAGCGGTCGAGATCCTGCAGGCGCGCGCCGTGCTCGAAGGGCTTGCGGTTCGCCAGACCGCCGAGCGCATCGACGATCGCGGGGCGGCCCGCGTCCAGACCTGCCTCGAGCGGCACAGCGGGCTGCTGGCCGCCGGTGACCTCCTCGGCGCGTCCGATGCGAACGCCGAGCTGCACGCGACGCTGCTCGAGATCTCGGGACACGAAACGGCGCGCCGGCTGATTCGCGCTCTGAGCTCCCAGACCGTGCGCTACCAGTACCGCACCATCCTGATCCCCGGACGTTCGGCGGCGTCGCTGGAGGAGCACAAGGCGATCGTGAATGCGGTCCTCGCGGGTCGCCCGGACGAGGCCGAGGCTGCGATGCGCAACCATCTGTTCAACGTCGCCGAGGCTGTGCAGCGCGGGCTGCTCCCCGGCGGCGTCGACAGCGCGAGCCGCGGTGTGCTCTGAGGAGCCGGGGGGCAGTGCGTTCCGCGTCGAGGACGGCAGCGATTCGACGGCCGGCGGTTCGTCCATCCGGCCGAAATTGTTGACAACATTGGTGCAGATCTGGTTGATTCGAACATACGCGAACCTGGGTTGCATCCGAATCCCGATCCCGGTCGCGAGGACCGTGTCGTTGACGACGAAGTCACGTGTCACGTGGAAGGAGAGTCATGAAGCGCTTTTCCCGTAGTGCCGCGCTCGCCGGTGCCGCGCTCGTCGCACTGGTGCTCGCGATCGCCGCCTCCGCGACGACGGCGAAGTCCGATCGCGCGACGGCGCCGAGCGCCAGCGCGGCGGTGACGAACTACCTGACGTACGTCAAGGGGCGGCGCGGGAAGGCCAATCCCAAGTTGTCCAAGGTCTACATCGGCTGGGTCAACCAGCAAGGCGGCCAGGTGGTCATCGGCGGGCTGGCAACCGCCGGCGCGCAGCTTGCCGTGAGGTACGTGAACGACCAGCTCGGCGGCGTCGCCGGACATCCGGTCGCGCTCGTCCAGTGCTTCGTCAGGTCGAACGAGGAAGAAGGCACGACCTGCGGTCAGAAGCTCGTCAACGACAGGCGGATCTCCGTGATCGCGACGGGCGCCGTCGCCACGGGAGCGCAGTCGCTCCACGCGACGATCCGCGGCGCGAAGCCCGTCGTCACCGGTGTCGCCGTCACCCCGGTCGATGGAGCGCAGAGGAACGCCATCGTCCTCTTCGGCGACGCGGGGCACATCCTCCTGCCGTTCGGCACGTACGCGAAGAACGTCCTCAAGGCGAAGACCGCGGCGGTCGTCTATCCACAGGCGACCGGCATCACGGAGGCGGCACTGGTGATCGCGGCCGGCCTGAGGCAAGCAGGTATCTCGGTCAAGGCCGTCGGCTACACACAGGGTCAAAGCGACCTGACCGCGCCCTTGACCGCGGCCGGAGCGACGACGGCGGACTTCGTCGCCCCGTACGGCTCGGCGGCCGACTGCGCGAACCAGGCCAAGGCCCTCCAGCAGCTCGGTATCACCGACTCGCGCAAGATCATGACCGCGCCGCTCTGCCTCAGCCCACAGGTGAGCGCGGCGCTGGGCGACTGGCCGCTCTGGACGTACGCGATCGCCTCGTCGAACTACGGCGATCCGACCGACCCGGGCATGCCCGCCTATCAGCGGGTGATCAAGCGGTACAAGGCGGAGAAGAACGCGCCGGATCCCTGGCACATCGTCGCGTTCTCCGAGCTCCTGACGACCGTCCGGTTCCTCAACGAGGCCGCCGCGAACAACGTCAGCCGGATCACGCCGGCGCGGGTCCTGGCACGGGCGAAGGTGTTCCGTGGCCCGCTCGCGCTCGGGTCACCGAAGCTCCAGTGCGGCAAGTACAAGAACGCGCCGGGCATCTGCAACGACATGTTCCAGGCGTTCACCTACCAGGGCAAGTTCGCGTTCAAGAGGGCCTCCGGCTGGATCGGGCCGCCGGGCAAGTAGCAGTCGACGAACGACGACCCTTCATCCGACGGGGCCGGTTCAACCCCGGCCCCGTCGGCTGATTCCCACGGGACCACGTGAACGAGATACTCCTCTTCCTCCTGCTCGGTCTCGGGACCGGGGCCACGATCGCCGCCATCGCGGTCGGCGTCGTGATCACGTACCGGGGCTCCGGCTTCATCAACCTCGCCGCAGGCGCGATCGCCATGCTCGCGGGCTTCTCGTTCTGGGCGCTCCGGACCGGTGAGCTCGGCTTCACCGTCTCGACGCCGCTCGCGGTCGCGCTGTCCTACGTATTCGTCGTGCTCGTCATCGTGGTCATCGAGCTCGCGGTCTACCGGCCGCTCCGCACCGCCGCGCCGCTCGCCAAGCTCGTCGCCTCGCTCGGCGTCCTCCTGACAGCGCAGGCGACGATGCTCCTCGCGTTCGGCACCTCGCAGCATCCCCAGCCGACGATCATCCCGATCCGGGTCATCCGCATGCTCGATGCAGCCGTGCCGCTTTCCGCCCTCGTGCTCAGCGGCATGGTGGTGGTGATGACGCTCGTGCTCTGGGCGCTCTACCGCTGGACGCGCTTCGGGCTCGCGACGCGGGCCGCGTCGGAGAACGACGTCGCCGCCCGCCTCGCGGGCCTGTCGCCGAACGAGCTGTCGCTCGCGAACTCGATCCTCGCCGGCCTCGTGCTCGGCACCCTCGGGATCTTCGCCGGCTCGGTGGCGTCTCTCGACACGACCACGTTGCCGTTCCTCGTCGTGCCCGCGCTCGCTGCCGCCCTCTTCGCCCGGCTCACCTCGCTCACGATTGCGTGCGCGTGCGGTCTCGCGATCGGGATGGCCGAGTCGCTGATCGAGTACGCGTCGACGAAGACGTGGTTCCCGACCAGCGCGGGCGCGGCCTGGCCGGGCGTCAAGGAGCTGCTCGTCTTCGCGCTCATCGTGGCGGCGATGTTCCTGCGCGGCGCGTCGCTGCCGACGCGCGGCGAGCTCGTCGAGCAACGCCTCCCTTACGTCCCTCGCCCGAAGCACGCCGCCAAGCTCGCGATCCCGTCGACGCTCCTTTGCGCGATCGCGCTCGTCGTGCTGCCGTTCGACTTCCGCCAGGCGCTGACGAACTCGCTGATCGGGATCGTGATGGCACTCTCCCTGGTGGTCATCACCGGTTTCGTCGGTCAGATCTCTGTCGTCCAGCTCGCGCTCGCAGGCGTAGCCGGCTTCACCGTCTCGCATCTCGCCGTCGATGCAGGCATCGGCTTCCCGCTGGCGCCGCTCGCGGGCATCGCCGCTGCCGTGCTGCTCGGCCTCGTCACAGCGGTGTCGGCGCTGCGCGTGCGCGGAGTGGCCCTTGCGGTGGTGACGATCGCTGCCGCGGTGGCCGTCTTCAACTTCGGCTTCGTGAACTCCACCTGGGGCGGAGGGGCGACGGGCTCGCCGGTGCCCGATCCGAAGCTTTTCGGCATCAACCTCGGACCGACGGCCTCGTTCCGCGGCCTCGACGGGAACCTGCCGAGCCCTGTGTTCGGCTGGGTGGCGCTTTCCGCCGCCGTCCTGCTCTCGCTCCTCGTCATCTCCGTGCGCCGTGGCATCCTGGGCCAGCGCATGCTGGCGGTCCGGTCCAACGAGCGCGCCGCGGCCGGAGCGGCGATCGACGTCCGCAACGTCAAGCTGATCGCTTTCGGCATCAGTGCGCTCATCGCGGGCGTGGCGGGCACGCTGTACGCGTACAACTTCGGGTCGGTGAGCGCCGACCGCTTCAGCGTCCCGCTCGCCCTCAGCCTGATCGCGTTCGCCTACGCCGGCGGCATCACGCTGGTCTCGGGCGCCGTCTTCGCCGGGCTCATCGCCGCGCAGGGGATCATGCCGTACGCCCTCGACAAGTGGTTCGGCCTCTCCGGGAACTGGTTCCTGCTCTTCGGCGGCCTCATCCTCATCTTCACGTTGATCCAGAATCCCGAGGGCGTGGCCGGCTCCTTCTACCGAACGACGCAGGCGCGGGCGAAGCGAAAGGCCGAGCTCGCGGCGTCGGCACCTGCCGAGACGGCGTGACTACGGTCCTCGCCACGACCGGACTTTCGGTGCATTTCGGCGGCGTGCGCGCCGTCGACGAGGTGGACGTCGTCGTCGAGGAGGGTCAGCTGGTCGGGCTGATCGGACCGAACGGCGCGGGGAAGACGACGTTCGTCGACGCGATCACGGGCTTCGTGCGCTACACGGGCCGCGCAGAGCTCGACGGGCGCGATCTCGCGGGGATGCCGCCTCACGCCCGCGCCGGCCGCGGCCTCGCCCGGACGTGGCAGAGCACGGAGCTGTTCGACGATCTCACGGTGCGCGAGAACCTCATGGTGGCGGCCGAGCGCCCGTCGTGGCTGTCACTCGCAGCCGAGCTCGTGGGTCGGCCCGCGGTCGACGACGCAGCGACGGACGCGGCGCTCGAGCGCCTCGAGATCGGCCCGCTCGCCGACGCGATGCCGAGCGAGCTGACGCAGGGGAAGCGGAAGCTGGTCGGAGTGGCCCGTGCGATCGCCATGCAGCCGCGGCTCCTCTGCCTCGACGAGCCGGCGGCCGGTCTCGACACGCACGAGAGTGAGGAGCTCGGTCGACAACTGAGGCAGATCGCGGATGCCGGCACCGCGACGCTCCTGATCGATCACGACATGGGCTTGGTGCTGACGATCTGCGATCGCATCGTCGTGCTCGAGTTCGGAAAGGTGATCGCGGCCGGCCCGCCGGACGAGGTGCGCCGTGACCCGCTCGTCGTCAAGGCGTACCTCGGCGGCGCGGAAGCATTGGACCCGGGTACCACATTCGAGGAGCGGCAGGCGGGCGAGGTGTCGGCATGAGCGTTCCGGTGCTGCAGATCGAGGGCCTGACAGCCGGGTACGACAGCGCCCCCGTGCTCCGGGGCCTCGACCTCCATGTCGCCCCCGGCGAGGTCGTCGCGCTGCTCGGCGCCAACGGCGCCGGCAAGACGACCACGCTGCGTGCCGTCTCCGGCCTCGTGCACCCGCTCGAGGGGGTGATCCGCTTCGACGGGACTGACCTGCGCCGGGTGTCGGCGAGTGGTCGCGCCCGGCTCGGGATCGCCCACGTCCCGGAGTCGCGGGGTCTCTTCTTCGGGCTCACGGTGGCCGAGCACCTGCGTCTCGGCTACCGCCGCGAGCGCCTCGACGCGGCCGTCGCGTACCGGTACTTCCCGGCCCTGGAGCCGATCCGCGACCGTCGCTGCGGATTGCTGTCCGGCGGCGAGCAGCAGATGCTTGCTGTGGGGCGGGCACTCGCCCGCCGCCCCAAGCTCCTGCTCCTCGACGAGCTGAGCCTCGGCCTCGCACCCGTGATCGTCGAAGGGCTGCTACCGGTCGTCCGCGCGTATGCGGAGGAGAGCGGCTGCGGCGTCGTGCTCGTCGAGCAGCACATCGAGCTGGCGCTGACAATCGCAGATCGTGGCTACGTCCTCTCGCACGGCGAGCTCGTGCTCCACGGCGACGCCGAGCAGCTGCGCGGCAACCACGAGCTGCTCATCTCGAGCTACTTCGGAGAGCACACCGAGCTGTTCGCGGGAAAGCATCCTTGACGCTCCTCACCTCTCGTCGGGCTTGATTACCCCGGCGCCAGGCCCGTGAGCGGCGGCTTCTAGACCTGCTCGAGCGCGCGCCGGACGAGGACGCGCGCGAGGTCGGCGCGGTACGCGGCGCTGCCGCTCACGTCGGTCGGCGGATCGGCGCCCTCGGAGGCACGCGAAGCGGCGTCCGCCGCCGCTGCGCCGCCCGCAAGCGCCTCCTCGACGGCCCGTGCGCGAAGCGGCGTCGCTCCCATGCTCGCGAGCCCGACACTCGTGACGCCGTCGACGACGGCCGCGGCGACGGCCACCGTCGCCCAGTCCTGCGCGCGACGCACGTGCTTCACGTACACGCCGCGCTCGACCTTCGGCACGCGGATCTCGACGAGCACCTCCTGCGGCGCGAGCGCCGTGTCGAACGGTCCCGTGAAGAACGCCGAGGCGGGGATCGTGCGCTCGCCGTCCGGGCCCCGCGCGACGAGGTCCGCGTCGAGCGTGAGGACGATCGTCGCGAGGTCTCCAGCAGGGTCGCCGTGGACGACAGAGCCGCCGACCGTGCCCCGGTGCCGGACCTGCGGGTCGCCGACGAGCCCGGCAGCCGTCGAGAAGAGCGCACACTCGCGCGCGAGCAGCGGGTTCGCGGCGAGCTGCCCGTGTCGGGTGAGGGCGCCGATCGCGATGCGGTCACCGTCCTCGCGGACGTAGCGGAGCTCCTCGAGCCGCCCGATGTCGACGAGCGTCGAGGGTCGGGCGATGCGGAGCTTCATCGCGGGGATCAGCGAATGCCCTCCTGCGAGCAGCTTGGCGTCGTCGTCGGACCCGAGGAGCTCGATCGCGTCGTCGACCGACGCGGCGCGCCGGTACTCGAACGGCGCCGGGATCATGCGCCCGCCCGGGCGGCGGCCTCGACCGCCCGCACGATGTTGTGGTAGCCGGTGCAGCGACAGAGGTTGCCCTCGAGCGCGTGCCGGATCTCGCTCTCGGTCGGGCTCGGCTGCTCCGCGAGCAGCGAAACCGTCGCCATCACGAAGCCCGGCGTGCAGTAGCCGCATTGCAGCGCGTGCTGTTCGTGGAACGCCTGCTGCACGGGGTGGAGCTCGCCGTCGCGAGCGAGCCCCTCGATCGTGGTCACCGCGGCGCCGTCGGCCTGGACGGCAAGCACCGTGCACGACTTCACCGACTCGCCGTCCAGCAGCACCGTGCACGCACCGCACGACGACGTGTCGCAACCGACGTTCGTCCCCTTCAGCCCGAGCTCCTCCCGCAGGAAGTAGACGAGGAGCTGCCGCGGCTCGACGTCCGCCTCTCGACGTTCTCCGTTGACGGTTAGCGCGACCTTCGTCATGCCCTCGCCTCCTGGAGCGCCTTCCACACGTTTTCTCCGTTGCACGGCAGGTCGACATGGCGCACGCCGTACGGCGAGAGCGCGTCGATCACGGCGTTGTGGACCGCCTGCGTGGAGCCGACCGTCGCCGACTCGCCGATGCCCTTCACTCCGAGCGCGTTGGCCGGAGTCGGGGTCACCATCTCGACCCGCTCGTACGACGGCAGCTCGGCCGCCGACGGGAACGCGTACCCGACGAACGTGTTCGTCAGCGGATAGCCCTCCTCGCCGTACACGACCTCCTCGTACAGCGCCTGCCCGATCCCGAAGGCGAGCCCGCCGTGCACCTGCCCGTCCGCGACGAGCGGGTTGACGAGCGTCCCGGCGTCGTCGACCGCGATGTGCCTGAGGAGCTCGACCTTCCCCGTCTCGGTGTCGACCTCCACGACCGCGAGGTGCGCGCCGAACGGGAACGTCGGAGGTCCCTGGTACTCGTGCGCGACCTTCAACTCCCCCAGCTGCCCGTCGGCCGAAGCACGCGACGCGAGGTCCGCCCACGAGAGGGACGGCTGCGGCGCGCCGGTGACGTGGAAGCGGCCCGTCCCCCTGTCGAGCACCATGTCGGCGGTGCTCGCCTCGAGGTAGCCGGCGGCGAGCGGCTTCGCCCGCTCGACGACCTCCTCCGCGGCGAGCTGCCCGGCAACTCCCCCGAGCTGGGTCGACTTGGAGCCGAACGTCCCCGTGCCCGTCGGCACCTCGTCGGTGTCGCCCTTGACGACGGTCACGCGCTCGACCGGGAGCCCGAGGCGCTCGGCAGCGATCATCGCGAACGTCGTTTCGTGGCCCTGCCCGTGCGAGTGAGAGCCCGTGCGCAGTATCGCGCCGCCGTCCTCGGTGATCTCGACCTCGCCGAACTCGGTCTCGCCGACCGGGTTGGAGATCTCGACGTACGCCCCGAGGCCGATGCCGAGCTCGACCGGGCCGCCCTCGGACCTGCGGCGGCGCTGCTCTTCGCGCAGCTCTTCGTACCCGGCGGAGCGAAGCAGCAGGTCGAGCGCGCCCTCGTAGTCGCCCGAGTCGTACGTCGCCCCCGTGGCCGTCGTGTGCGGGAACGCGTCCTTCGCGACGAAATTCCTGCGACGCACCTCCGCCGGGTCGAGCCCCGCCTCCGCAGCGAAGAGGTCGAGCGCTCGCTCCATCGCCTGTGCAGCTTCCGGGCGGCCTGCGCCGCGGAGCGAGGTCGTCGGCGTCGTGTTCGTCACGACCGAGACGGTCTCGGTCTCGATCTTCGGGATCGCGTAGACCTGGCTGGCCATCAGCGCGGTGAGGTTCGGGAGGTAGGCGCCGAGCCAGGGGTACGCGCCGGCGTCCCCGAGCACGTGGAGGCGGTACGCGAGCACCTTCCCGTCGCGCGTCCCCCCGATCGTGAACTCGAGGCGCTGGGCGCGTCCATGCATGAGCGCGAGCATGTTCTCCGTGCGCGTCTCGGTCCAGCGCACGGGCCGCCCGAGCTTGCGAGCCAGCCACGCTATGAGCACCCCCTCGACCTCGAGCATCTTGGCGCCGAAGCCGCCTCCCACATCCGGGCTGACGATACGCACGGCCCCGGGGTCGAACCCGAGCATGCCTGCGACGATCATCTTGGCGGTGTGCGGCGTCTGGCTGGTCAGCCATAACGTCAGCCGGCCGTCGTCGCCGACCTGCGCGGCGGCCGAGCGCGGCTCGAGCGGCGCGGCAGCCAGGCGCTGGCTCCAGAACGTGTCCGAGACGACGACGTCGCACCCCTCGAAGAGGCCGTCGTCGTGCTCCTGCGAACCGCCGCGGTTGGCGACATTCGTCCCGAGCTCCGGGAAGAGCACCATCTCGTCCTTCAGCGACTCCTCGGCCGAGAGCAGGGCCGGGAGCGGGTCGTAGTCGACCGTCACGAGCTCCGCCGCGTCGAGCCCCGACGCCCGATCCTCGCTCACGATGATCGCGACGACCTCGCCGGCGAAGCGGACGACGTCCGTCGCGACGAGTGGGCGTGCCATGCCGTCGGCGATGTGCCACTGCGGGGGCGGACCGAAGGGCGGCGCGTCGACGTCCGCCGCGGTGAAGACCTGGACCCCCGGCAACGCCTCCGCGGCCGAGACATCGATGCCGTTGACGCGCGCGTGCGCGAGCGGCGTGCGGACGAATGTGATCGCCAATGCCCCGTCGAGCACCAGGTTCTCGACGTACCGGCCCTCGCCGCGGAGGAACCGCGGGTCCTCGACTCTCAGTACACGGTTGCCGAGAATGCTCATGGTAAGCGAGCCTAAACGACCTGCTGGAAGCGACACAACACCGGCGGGGGCGGAGCGATCCTCATCTCTCCTCGTCGATGGTCGGTACGCGCCGCTCGCGCGTCGAGACGTCCCGTCGAGTCGTACTTCACACGGTGATCATCCCTCCTTACGAGCGGCCCCGTCGGTAAGGCCCGCGGCGAGCGTCTCACCGCGAGCCGCCGACGAGAGCGCGCACGGCGTCGGCGACCTCCGCACGCCCTGGGAGGTAGGCGTCCTCGAGCGGTGGGCTGAACGGGACGGGGGCGAAGGGCGCGCCGACTCGCTCGATCGGAGCGTCGAGGTCGTCGAATGCCGCGGCCTGTACCTGGGCCGCGATCTCCGCACCGAAACCGCCGTGCGCGACTGCCTCGTGGGCGACGACCAGACGATGCGTCTGCGCGACGGACGCGACGATCGACTCGAGATCGAGCGGGACGAGCGTCCGGGGGTCGATCACCTCGATCTCGATGCCCTCGGCGGCGAGCTCGTCCGCGGCGGCGAGCGCCTCAGGCACGAGCCGTGACAGCGCGACGACCGTCACGTCGCGGCCGGAACGCGCGACCCGCGCCTGTCCGAGTGGAATCTCCGGGGGTCGGTCCGCGACCGCCTCGCGGCGGAAGTAGAGAGTCTTGTTCTCTATATAGACAACGGGGTTCGGATCGGCGATGGCCGAGCGGAGCAGCCCCGCCGCGTCCGCCGCGGTGCTCGGCATCACGACCTTGAGCCCGGGCACGTGCGTCAGCCACGCCTCGAGGCTCTGTGAGTGCTGGGCCGCGCCGCGCTGGCCCGCGCCGCCTTGCGTACGGAGGACGAGTGGAGCGGAGAGCTGACCGCCGGACATGAAGTGCGCTTTCGCGGCCTGGTTGACGAGCTGGTCGAGCGCAAGCGTGACGAAGTCGACGAACATGATCTCGATGACGGGGCGTGCGCCGGACTGCGCCAGCCCGATCGCGACGCCGCAGATCGCGGCCTCGCTGATCGGGGTGTTGCGGACGCGCTCCACCCCGAACTCGTCCGCGAGCCCCGCGGTCGCGCCCCACGGGCCGCCCTCCGCGACGTCCTCGCCGATCACGACGACACGCTGGTCGGCGCGCATCGCCTCGGCGAGCGTCGTCCTGATTGCCTCGAGCGTCGTCGTGTCGGTCACGTCGCGTAGACGAGCTCGAAGGTCAGGCGCGTCTCGGGGAACGCGCTCTCGCGCGCGAAGCGAACCGCGTCCTCGACCTCGTCGCGCGCCTCCTGCTCGAGCCGCGCGGGGGCGTCGCCCTCGAGCCAGCCCTCGCCCAGGCCACGCCGCTCGAGGCGCAGGATCGGGTCGAGTTGCCGCCACTCCTCCGCCGCAATCGCCTGGCGGTACAGCTGCGGGTCGCCCTCGTAGTGGCCACGCAGGCGGTGCGTGAGGCACTCGAGCAGGAACGGGCCGTGCCGCGTGCGCGCCGACCCGAGGAACCGCGCGAAGGCGTCACGGACGGCGCTATGTCGTTGCCGTCGACCGTCTCGCGCTCCAGGCCGTACGGCGCCACGACGTCGCTGACCCGCTCGACCGTCGTGTGAGCCGACCGCGGCGTGAACTCCGCGAAGCCGTTGTTCTCGCAGACGAGGATCACCGGCAAGGCCCAGAGCGTGGCGAGGTTGACCGACTCGATGAAGATGCCGCCCTGCACCGCGCCGTCGCCGAAAAAGACGACCGCGACCTGGTCGCCGCCGGTGAGGCGCGCCGCGAGCGCGCCTCCGAGCGCGAGCGGCACGTTGCCGCCGACGACGCCCGTCGCGCCGAGGAAGCCGTGCTCGACGTCCACGAGGTGCATCGAGCCGCCGAGACCCCGGCAGAGGCCGCCGTCGCGCCCCATCAGCTCCGCCATCACGCGGCCGAGCGGCGCGCCTTTCGCGATCGCGTGGCCGTGGGCGCGGTGGCCGCTGTACACGGGGTCGTCGGGCCGCAGCTGCGCGCAGACGCCGACCGCCACGGCCTCCTGGCCGACGCTCAGGTGGACGAGACCATGCACCTCGTTGCCGCGGGTCAGCTCGCCCACGCGCTCCTCGAACGCGCGGATCCGCCACATGCCGCGAAGAAGCTCGAGGCCGACACCGGCGTCGAGCCGCTCCGCCGGCTCGCCGGCCACTATGCGGCGACGGTCGCGCCGACCGCCTGCTGCACCGCAGCCGCGATCTTCGTCTCGTCCGGCAGGAGGTACTCCTCCATGGGCTGGCTGTACGGGATCGTCGCGTCGAGCGCGGTCACGAGCCCGATCGGCGCCTTGAGCGAGGAGAAGCCGTCGGCAGCGACCTCTGCCGCGATGACTGCTGCCGCCGACGCATGGCGCGTCGCCTGGTCGACGACGACGAGCCGCCCGGTCTTCGCGACCGACTCGAGGATCGTCGCCGTGTCGAGCGGCGCCAGCGTGCGCGGATCGATCACCTCTGCCTCGATGCCCTCGCCGGCAAGCTGCTCCGCGGCGGCGAGCGCCTTCCCGACCGTCCAGCCGATCCCGACGATCGTGACGTCGCCGCCTTCCCGGACGACGGCCGCCTCCCCGAGCGGGACGACGTGCTCGCCCTCGGGGACGTCGCCGTGCTCGAGCGTCAGCAGGTAGTTGTGGAAGAAGACGACGGGGTTGTCGTCGCGGATCGAGGCGGACATGAGGCCCTTGGCGTCGGCCGGCGTCGACGGCACGACGACCTTGAGACCGGGCACGCCCAGGAACATCCCGTAGATCGTCCCCGTGTGCTGTCCGGCCCACCCCGCCGTGAACCCGTAGCCCGCCTGGAGCACGATGGGTACCTTCACCTGGCCGCCGGTCATCCCGTAGAAGCGCGGCGCCTCGTTCACGACCTGGTTCATCGCGACGAGCATGAACTCGGCCATGTACAGCTGGACGACCGGCCGAAATCCCGCGAACGCCGCACCGACCGCCATGCCGATCTCGGCGGTCTCTGAGATCGGCGTCACGCGGACGCGGTCCGCGCCGAACGCCTTCACGTACGGGTCCTCCTCGGTGAGAGCGAGGTTCTGACCGAAGTAGATGACCGTCTCGTCCCGCTCCATCTCCTGGTGCACGGCCTCGCCGATCGCCTGGATGTAGGGAAGCTCGCGTGCCATTGTCCTCGTCCTCCTCAGGCGTTGACGTACTCGACGGCCTTCTCCGGCGCCGGGAACGGGCTCTCGAGCCCGAACTCGACCGCCTCCTGCATCTCCTTCCGTGCGGCCTCCGCGATCGCGTCGGCGTCCTCGGCCGACAGTGTCCCGTCGGTCACGAGGCGCGCGCGGAAGCGGGGCACCGGGTCGCCGCGCTTCGCGGCCTCGTACTCCTCGACGTTGCCGAAGATGTGGACCGCCTCGTGCTCGGGGTAGTGCAGCGGCACGCCGGGCGGCGCGATGATGTTGCCGTGGGCGCTCAGGCGGTAGACCTGCGACTCCACGAGGGTCGGTCCCTCGCCCGACCGCGCGCGCTCGACGGCCGCCGTGCATCACGTCGTAGACGGCCACGGGATCGCCGCCGTCCACCGTCACTCCCGGCATGCTGTGCGCCTTGGCCTTCACCGAGAGAGGCTCGCCGGCCGCGGCGTTGGCGTCCTCCTGCTCGACCTTCGTGTACGCCTGGTAGTTGTTGTTCTCCATCACGAAGACGACGGGAAGCTTCCAGAGCGAGGCGATGTTGAGGGTCTCGTGGAAGGCGCCCTGCTTCGACGCGCCGTCGCCGAAGAACGACAGGACGACCTGGCCCTTGCCGCGGATCTGGGCCGCCCACGCGACCCCCGCCGCGTGCGGGATGCCCTGTCCGACGATGCCGGAGGTGCCGAGGAAGCCGCGCCCGACGTCGGTGAGGTGCATGGAGCCGCCGTAGCCCTTGCAGATCCCCGTCTCCTTGCCGTAGATCTCGGCCATCAGCGCCTTGGGGTCGGTGCCGAGCGCGATCGGGTAGCCGTGGCAGCGGTACGTCGCCGTCAGCTGGTCGTCCGGCTGAAGCGCGGCGAGCGAGCCGACGATCGAGGCTTCCGCGCCGTCCGCGAGGTGCGTATGCCCGCGGATCACGCCGGGATGCTCCTCGAAGGTGCCCTTCACCCGCTCCTCGAACTCGCGGATGCGCGCCATCTGCGTGTACATCCACGTCAGCCGTTCCTTCGAAAGGCCGTTCTCAGACACCGAGGCTCCTTTCCTTTGCGAGGGCGAGCTGCGCGCTCGTCGTCTCGTAGGCGCGGTCGAAGATCTGCTCGATCGGGAGGCTGCGGAGCTCCTCGGAGAGCACCTCGACGCCCCAGGGCCCGTCGTAGCCGACTTGCCGGCATACGGCAACGTACTCGGCAACCGGGAACTCGCCTTCGCCCGGCAGCCTGCGCCGGTTGATCACCTCGTCGAGCCGGTCCTCCGCGTACTCGTACGGGCCGTCGCAGAGCTCGACCCAGGAGAGGAACCGCAGCGGGATGCGACGGAGGTCGTCGGGCTCGAGCCGCAGCTTCCCGAGGTGCCACGTGTCGAGCGCGAGGCCGCCGTTCGGCGCGTCCGCCCCCTCGACGACCGCGAGCGCCTTGTCGACGTCGTCGACGTTCGCGTCGTACGGCATGAACTCGTAGACGATCTTCGCGTCCGTGTGCCGAGCGGCGTCCTCGCAGAGCTCGCCAAAGGCCTCCACGATCCGGGGCAGCTCGCACTCCGTGCCGACGAGGTTCCCCACCTTGATGTGGTGCGTGGGCAGCGCGGCGGCCGCCTCGAAGAGCAGCGCGCGCCTCTCGTCGGAGGCCCGTCGGCGCTCGTCGTCCGGGTCGAGGAACCAGTCGCCCAGGAACTCGAGCTCGAGCTGGCGGAGCCCGTTGTCGTCGATGACCTGTCGCAGCTCGCGCAGCGTGCGCTTCTCGAGGAGATGCTCGAGATCGGCGTGCCAGAGCCCGATGCCCGTGAAGCCGACGCGCGCGGCCTGCTCACAGCGCTCGCGGAGGTCGAAGAGGCTCCACTCCCGACCGAAGTGCACCTCGACGGGACCGGACGTCGTCCAGTAGAGGCCGATGACCTCGTCGGAGGCGCCCATCGCGGACAACCTAACCTGTGCGCCTCATCCGGGCAACAATCTTGGTAACGGAATGGGGTGGCACTAAGCTCCAGCCCATGACCCAGACCGGAGGAGTCCTCGATGGCCGCTGATTACGTGATCGTCGGAGCCGGGGCGGCGGGGTGCGTGCTCGCCTCGCGACTGAGTGAGGATCCGGACGTCGACGTGCTGCTGCTCGAGGCGGGCGCACCCGACACCGCAGCCGAGCTGCACGTACCGGCGATGTTCCCGCTCACCTTCAAGTCGAGCCTCGACTGGGACCTCTACGGCGAGCCGGAGCCGGGCCTCGGTGGTCGCCGGCTGTACTTCCCGCGCGGCCGCGTGATCGGCGGCTCGAGCTCGATCAACGCGATGATCTACCTCCGCGGGAACCGCGCCGACTTCGACGAGTGGGCGGAGCTGGGCTGCACCGGCTGGTCGTACGACGAGGTGCTTCCCTATTTCAAGCGCTCGGAGGACAACGAGCGCGGCGAGAACGAGTTCCACGGCGTCGGCGGTCCGCTCGCTGTCTCCGACAGCCGCTCGATGTGCGCGCTCACGGACGCCCAACTCGAGGCGGCGACGCAGGCCGGCTACGAGCTCATCGAGGACCTGAACGTCGACAGGCCGGAGGGCGTCTCGCGCTTCCAGCTCACCCAGCGGAACGGCATGCGCTGCAGCGCCGCGGACGCGTTCCTGCACCCCGTGAAGGAGCGCCCGAACCTCGAGGTGCGGTCCGGCGTCTTCGTCGAGCGGCTCGTCTTCGAGGGCGACCGCGCCGTGGGCGTCGAGCTCATCCGCGACGGTGCGCGCGAGACCGTCCGGGCCGAGCGCGAGGTGATCGTCGCCGGCGGCACCTACCAGTCGCCGGTGCTGCTGATGCTCTCCGGGATCGGCCCCGCGGAGGACCTCGAGGTGTTCGGGATCCCCGTGCGCGAGAACCTGCCGGTCGGGCACAACCTCCAGGACCACTGCATGGTCAACGTCAACTACCTGACGGACGAGCCGGGCCTCTTCGGCATCTTCACGCCCGAGAACTTCGGGCTCCTCGAGAGCGAGGGCAGCGGGCCGCTGACCTCCAACTACCCCGAAGGAGGCGGCTTCTTCCGGACACGGCCTGACCTCCCCGCGCCGGACGTCGAGTTCCACTTCGCGGCGGCGCCCTTCTTCGACGAGGGCCTCACGCCGCCGCCCGGAAACGGCTACGCGTTCGGCCCGGTGATCATCAAGCCGACGTCGCGAGGCAAGGTCGGCCTGCGCACGCCGATGGCCGACTCCAAGCCAACCGTGCTCTGCAACTTCCTCACCACCGAGGAGGATCGCGCGAGCATGCTCGGGGGCGTGCGCATCGCGCTCGAGATCGCCTCGCAGCCTGCGCTCCGCGCGATCGAGCGTGAGCCGCTGAGCGTGCCGGACTCGGATTCCGACGACGACATCTTCGACTGGGTCCGCCGCTCCAGCCAGACCGTGTACCACCCGACGTCGACGTGCGCCATGGGAGCCGTGGTCGACGCCGAGTTGCGCGTCTACGGCGTCGAGGGGCTGCGCGTGGTGGACGCGTCCGTGATGCCGAAGATCACCAGGGCGAACACGAACGCGGCGACGATGATGATCGCCGAGAAGGCGGCCGACATGATCCTCGGCAGGGTGCCGCTCGCACCGGCGACCATCGCGGCCAGCTGAGGTCCCTCCCGGCAGGATCAGCCGGGCGCGGGCACGACAGCGGGCCGGGCCAGCGCCGCGCCGAGCGCGCCGGAGAGCTCGCCCTCGGGGTCGGCATGTGCTGCGGGCGCCCGCCAGGCGACGAACCCGTCGGGCCGGATAAGCGCTGCGCCCGCCGACCCGATGCCGTAGGCGGTCTCGAGCCTGCCGCTCGGGTCGCCTACGTCCGTTCCGATCGCATAAGCATCCACAGGCACGCCGAGCGAGGCGCCGGCCGCACGTGCCGCGGCAGACCAGCTCTCCCCGTCCGAGCCGGCGAGCACGACGAAGCCGCGCCCGAAGAGATCCAGGGCCGACCGTTCGACGCCGTCGACTGTGATGGGCACGTGCGCGCCGCGAAAGCCCGAGCGACCAGACGGCTCGCCCGGGTCCTCCCACAGCGCACCGTCGTCGTCGGCTCCGGCAACGACGGCGGCGGAGAGGTGCCGGTACCCAAGCTCGATCGGCGCCTCCCCGACGATCGGCATGAGGTCGTCCTTGCCGAGAGCCGGGTCGAGGCGGAGCACGTAGCGCGTGTACGCCTGCTCGGTCGTGAATGCCCCGACCGGCTGGCGTTCGGCGTCGTACGTGTCGAGCAACGCCTCGCCCGCACGGCCGTCCAGGACGTAGGCGAGCTTCCACGCGAGGTCGTACCCGTCCTGCACCCCGCAGTTGCCGCCGAAGCCGCCGGTCGGAGGCATGACGTGCGCCGAGTCGCCGGCGAGGAACACGCGCCCCTCCCGAAGCCGTTCCGCGTACTCCGCCGAGGCCGACCACCGCTGGACGTTCTCGATCTCGACCGGGAGGGACGGGTCGCCGAGCGCCTCGCGGACGTAGCCGATGCAGCTCGGCGTGCTCATGTCCTCCCCGATCCGGACCGACCGCGCCCCGTCCTCGTCGACGGTCGAGTTCACGACGAGGAAGCCTGCCTGCAGGTCGATCGAGAAGCGGAAGAACCCCTGCAGGCGCGGGCCGAACACGTAGACGACGCTCAGGTTGCGGTCGCCCATGAGCCGGCGCACGTCCGCCTTGAAGTAGATCGTGATGCTGTCCGAGAAGCTGCCGTGCCCGAGCTGCCGGATCCCGAGCCGCTCGCGGATCGGGCTGTGGGCACCGTCCGCCGCGATGAGGTAGCGAGCCCGCACCGTGTGGTCAGGCCCGCCGTCCCGCGGCCTGACGACCACGGTCACGCCGGAGTCGTCCTGCTCGACTGTGACGGCCTCGGCTCCGTACCGGATCTCCGCTCCGAGGCGTTCCGCTGCCCTCAGCAGGACGGGCTCGAGCCCGATCTGCGTGACGAACACCCGCTCCGAGGGGCTGAGGTGCTCGACTCCCTCGTTGATGAACCGGAAGTACCAGTCGAGCTCAGTGCCGCCGAGGCTGTCGACGGAGACGATCGCGCCGTTCTGGACGAACTCCCGCGCGGCGGCCCCCTCGATCTCCTCCTCCAGATCGACTGCGCGGTACGTCTCCATGGTGCGCTGGTTGACGAGGGCCGCCCGCGGGTGGATGGCTGTGCCGCGGTGGCGCTCGAGGACGAGCGAGGGCACGCCGTGGTGGCCGAGGAACACCGCGGTCGACAACCCCACCAGACTGCCGCCGACGATCAGGACCGGGACCTCTTCGTTGGCCATCTGCGCCTCCCACCGCTCGCTTGCCGAGGATCCCTCGACGCCCGGGCAGAGCCGGTTCGCGGGAGGGATCCTGGCACACCAGGTGCGCTAGCGCACGTTCAGCTCGATCCGAACCTCGTTCTGATCGTCGAGGAGCAGCCGGCGGATGCCCGCGGCCGGCACGTCGTTCAGCGGCGCCCGTCGCGGGCGCGCGCGAACTCCGCGAACGGCTCGATCGAAGCCGGATCGACGAGCGCGTCGCGGGAAGCCACGTCCGAGACCGCGGCGCCGGTGAGGATGCGCTTCACCGGGACCTCGAGCTTCTTCCCGGTCATGGTGCGCGGGATGGCGGGCACCGCGACGACCGTGTCGGGGGCGTGACGAGGCGAGAGCGACGCGCGCAGCGCTCCCCTGATCCGCGCCTCGAGCGCGTCGTCGAGCTCGAGGCCGGGACGAAGGACGACGAACAGCAGGAGCTCGTCCTCTCCCTCGAGGTGGACGATGAGGCTGTCGAGCACCTCGTCGAGCTCCTCGACCACCGAGTAGAGCTCGCTCGTGCCGAGCCGGACGCCGCCGCGGTTGAGCGTCGCGTCCGAGCGGCCGGTGATCACCGCGGTTCCACGCTCGGTGAACATGACCCAGTCACCGAAGCGCCAGACGCCGGGGTAGTGCTCGAAGTACGCCTCGCGGTACCGCGAGCCGTCGGGGTCGTTCCAGAAGGCGACGGGCATCGACGGCATCGGCTGCTTGATCACGAGCTCGCCGAGCTCGCCGACGACGGAGTTGGCGTCCGGATCGAACGCATCCGCGTCGACGCCCGGCATGCGGGTCGACATCTCGCCGGCGTAGACGGGGAGCAGCGGGATCCCCTGTACGAGGCCCGTGCAGACATCCGTGCCGCCGCTCCCCACGTTGACGTTGACGTCCGGCCCGAACTGCTCGTAGAGCCAGGCGTAACCCTCGAGAGGTAACGGCGAGCCGGCCTCGCAGACCATCCTCACCGAGGAGAGGTCGAACAGGCGGCCCGGCTCCAGGCCCTCCTTGCGGCAGGCCATCGTGAACGCCGGGCTGAGACCGAAGAAGGTCGGCCTCGACTCCTCGAGCACGCGCCATTGGAACGAGAGGTCCGGGTAGGACGGATTGCCGTCGATCATCACGATCGACGCGCGGTGGAGGAGCACGGAGACGAGCGCGTTCCACATCATCCACGCGGTGGTCGTGAACCACTGGAGCCGGTCGCCAGGCTGGAGATCCCAACTGAAGCCGTGGTTCTTCAGGTGCTCGAGCAGGATGCCGCCGTGGCCGTGCACGATCGCTTTCGGCAGGCCGGTCGTGCCCGACGAGAAGAGGACGTAGAGCGGATGGGCGAACGGCAGAGGGTCGAAGGCGAGCTCCGCGGGCTCGGCGAGGAGCTCCTCCCAGGTCACGGTGTCCGGGAGCGTGTCATCCGCGCCGCCGCCGTACGGGACGTGCACCACTGTCTCGACGCCCGTGAGCCCGGCACGGATCTCTTCGACCTGCTCGCGCCGGTCGACCTGCTTGTCGCCGTAGCGGTACGTGGCCACGGCCAGCAGCACCTTCGGCTCGAGCTGGCCCAGCCGGTCGAGGACGCTGCGCACGCCGAACTCCGGCGGGCACGTCGCCCAGATCGCGCCGAGGCTCGCGGTGGCGAGGAACCCCACGAGCGTCTCCGGGATGTTCGGGAGGTACGCGACGACACGGTCACCCGGGCCGACGCCGAGGCGTTGCAGCCCGCCGCGGGCACGCGCGACCTGCTCGCGCAGGTCGCCGAACGTCAGGTCGACACGCTCGCGCGTCTGCGAGTACGCGACGACGGCGACGGCGTTCAGGTCCTCGTCGCGGCCGACCATGTGCTCGGCAAAGTTCAGGCGTGCCCCGGGGAACCACTCGGCGCCGGGCATCTCACGCGAGCGGAGAACCTGCTCGTACGGCGCGTGGGAACGGACCTCGAAGAACTCCCAGACCGCGGACCAGAACCCTTCGAGATCGGCGACCGACCAGCGCCAGAGCTCGTCGTAGCCGTCGAAGTCGAGGTCGCGCTCCCTGCGCAGCCAGTCGAGGAACCGCCCCACGACGAAGCGCTCGCGCGCGTCGGCGGGAGGCGTCCAGAGCACCTCCCCCTGCGTCAGCACGCGTCCCTCGCGAGCACCCATGGCCGCGATCCTAGACTCCATTGCGAGGCGCTCGTCCAGACGACGATCGACGAGTTCGCACAGGCAGCTCGACGTCGTTCGTCAACAACGCCGGCTACACGTGGGACGGGATCGCGCAGACGATGAGCGCGATGCTCAGCCGGCGAGGACGAGGGTGCCGCCGTCGATCAGGTAGTAGGCACC
>CAWIVU010000001.1:0-23179 GCA_963839755.1 uncultured Actinomycetes bacterium | reverse complement strand
GGCGGCTGGCTTTCTCGGGTCGGTCGAAACGCTGGCCGGAAACTGGCGGCGTGCCGAGGAGATCTTCCGGCCGGCGTTCGAGTACGCCCGCGACCAACCCTCGCATCGCATGTGGCAGGCGTACTTCCTCGCACGACTCGCAGAGGCTGCAATCGGCCGTGGCTGATCCAGGAGAGCCGTGGCGCTCGCCGAGGAGGCGCGCGCCCTTTGCGTGGTCGGCGATCTCCAGACCGAGATCTGGTCGCGGCGGGTCGCGGGACGCGCCCTCGCGGCCACGGGTCATCCTCGCAGGGGACTGGTCTTGGCGCGAGAGGCCGTCGCGTCGTGCCGACGGTTCGGACGACCTGGTTCAGAAGGGGGAGGCAGGCTCGACCTGGCGGAGGTGTACGTGCCGCGCGGGGTCACCGCAAGCGGGGTGCGACGCAGTTCGCCGGAGAGGGACTTGCTCTACTCGATCGGAAGGGTGCGGTGCTTTTGAGTGCGAACGGCCGACGGCGCTTCGCGGACCTCGTTGCCGAAAACAGTGTCGGGAGCACGCGCGAGCGCCGCGCCCCCGACGTCTGGTCAACACATCGGCGGGCAGAGGTGCATGCATCTGCACGGGCCTGTCTCGCCGCCGGCGCGATCGTTTGAACCATCGCCGCCCCCATGACGATCGTCGCCGCGATCGCGACGACCGTGCGGAACTTCGTGAACGCTGCCTCCATCTCTTGTCTCACCTCCCTCGTGCTCGGAGGCGAGCGTCCGATCGGGCCTTAACAGGCCCATCACGGTTTCCAAACGGCCCGCTAACGGACCGGGCGAGCCGTGCGGTGCGTTAGCCCGCGATTAGTGACTCCGCACGCTGGGGGTGCTACAACCGCCGCACCGATGCTGGATTTCCGGATCCTCGGCCCGCTCGAGGTGAGGGACGAGCGGGCGGCGATCGCTCTCGGGGGGCCGAGGCAGCGCGCGCTGCTCGTCGCACTGCTCCTGCGCGCGGGTCGAGTCGTGCCGACGGAGCAGCTCGTCGACGAGCTCTACGGCGCCGAGCCGCCGCGAACGGCGACGACGTCGCTCCAGAACGCCGTCGTCGCGCTCCGGAAGGCTCCTCGGGCCGACGTTCTCGTCACGCGCGCACCGGGCTACGTCCTCCAGGTCACTCGCGACCAGGTCGACGCGCATCGGTTCGAGCCGCTGCTCGCGGACGCCCGGCGAGCCGCGGCAGCCGAGCGCCGGACCTTGCTCGCGCGAGCTCTCGAGCTCTGGCGGGGCCCTCCGCTTGCCGAGTTCGCGTTCGAGGACTGGGCACAGACGGAGACCCGGCGCCTGGGCGAGCTGCGCCTCGTCGCGCGTCGAGGAGCGGATCGAGGCGGACGTCGAGCTCGGGCAGCGCCGCCGACGTCGTCTCCGAGCTCGAGTCGCTGTCGGCGAGCATCCGCTGCGCGAGCGCCTCTGGTACCTGCTGATGCTGCGCGCTCCACCGGCGCGGGGCGCACGGCCGAGGCACTGCAAGCCTACACGTCCGCCCGCGCCGCGCTCGACGAGCTCGGCCTCGAGCCGGGCGCGCAGCCTGCGCCGCCTCCAGGGCGCGATCCTCCGCGGCGAGGCGCCGGGATCGGGCCGTCGAACGGGCTCGGCGACCGCGACGCGGACGCGGAGGTCGTCAAGGCGCTCGTCTCGCGGGACGCGTCGTCCCGGTGCTCGGGCTCGACGGCGGCGCCGATCTCGCCGAGCAGCTTGCGCCGGCCTTCGGCTACCCGACCGACCGGCCGGTCGACCTGGCGCGGGTCTCGCAGTACGTCGCGACGATGAACGGCTCGGGCCCGCTCTACGACGAGCTCCACCGGCGGTTCGAGGAGGCGTCCGAGCCGCAGCCGGTGCACCGGTTCCTCGCGCGCTGCGCGCCGCTGCTGCGAGAGCGCGGCGCACCGCACCAGCTGATCATCTCGACTCGCTACGACCTCGCGCTCGAGCGGGCGTTCGAGGACGGCCGGGGAGGAGGTCGACGTCGTCACCTACGTCGCGACCGGGCCCGACCGCGGCAAGTTCTGGCACCGGCGCCCGGGGAGGAGCCGTGCCCGATCGACGTGCCGAACACGTACGCGACGGAGCTCTCGCTCGAGCGTCGCACCGTCCTCCTCAAGCTCCATGGCGCCGTCGACCCGTTCCCGGAGCGCGAGTGGGAGAGCTTCGTGATCACCGAGGACGACTACATCGACTACCTCGGCCGCTCGGACGTCGCCTCGTCGGTCCCGGTCGCGCTGGCGGCGCACCTGCGGCGGAGCCACTTCCTGTTCATCGGGTACGAGATGGTCGACTGGAACCTGCGGCTCGTGATGCACCGCGTCTGGGGCGACCGGCCGCTTGCGTACCGCTCGTGGGCGCTCGATCCCGAGCCGACTGCGCTCGAGCAGGCCTTCTGGCGCCGCTTCGACGTCGACGTGCTCGACGTCGACCCCGACGAGTACGTCGGTCTCCTCGAACGTCGTCTCGAGGTCGCGGCGTGAACCTGAAGTCCCCGTACCGCGGCCTCGCCGCGTTCGAGGACTCCGAGCTCGACGCGCTCTACTTCTTCGGCCGGGAGCGCGACTCGGAGATCGTCGTCGCGAACCTGATCGCGTCACGCTTGACGGTTCTCTACGGCCCGAGCGGCGTCGGCAAATCGTCGCTCCTGCTCGCGAGCGTGGCGCGAGGCGCTGCGCGGCCTGCCCGAGGCGCCGCTCGTCGTCGTCTTCTCGAGCTGGAGCGAGGTTCCCGAGCGCGCCGCTCGCACGCGTCGCTCGCGGAGGCCGCGGACATCGAGCCGCGGCCCCCTCATCGACGTCGCGACGCGCGCACAGGCCGACCGCGACGTCTACCTCGATCCTCGACCAGGCCGAGGAGTACTTCACCTACCACGGCGAGGACGACGGCTTCGACACCGCGCTCGCTGTGCTCGTCGACGGCCCGCTCCGCGTCAACGTCCTGCTCTCGCTGCGCGAGGACACGCTCGCGCCCTCGACCGGCTCAAGGGCGCGATCCCGAATCTGTTCGCCAACGTCCTGCGGCTCGACCGTCTCGACCGAGCGGCGGGACGCGCCGCGATCGTCAGGCCGCTGGACCGGTGGGGCGAGCTCGAGGGAGAACCCGTGACCATCGAGGACGAGCTCGTCGGAGACGTGCTCGACGGCGTCGGCACCGGGCGCATCGAGCTCGGCCCGGGCGGCCTTGGGGCCGTGGGCGGGCAACGGCCGTGCGCCGGGCATCGAGGCGCCGTACCTTCAGCTCGTGATGCAGCGGCTGTGGGACGTCGAGCGGTCGCAGGGCTCCGCGACGCTCCGCGCCGCGACGCTCGCCGGCCTCGGCGGCGCGCGGCAGGTCGTGGCCGATCACCTCGACCGCGCGATCGAGGCGCTGACGCCCGAGCAGCAGGACATCGCGGCGCTGCTGTTCGACCACCTCGTCACCCCCTCGGGGACGAAGATCGCTCACGAGGCGTCCGACCTGGCACAGTTCGCGGGCTCGAGCGAAGCGCGACGTGCAGCGGGTCCTCGGCGTACTCGCCGAGCACCGGATCCTCCGCACGGACGAAAGCGGCCGCTGGGAGATCTTCCACGATGTCCTCGCCGCTGCCGTGCTCGGTTGGAAGGCGCGCCACGAGTCCGAACGTGCGGTTCGGCTTGCGAAGGAGGAGGCGCGGCCGCAGGCACCGGCGCCTCGGCTTCCTCGCGTTCGGAGCCCTCGTGGGCCTTGCGGCGGCGGCTGCGCTCGCCGCGTTCGCGTTCTCGCAGCGCAGCGAGGCGCGCGATCAGGCGCGCGTCGCGACGGGAGGGCAGCTGGTCGCGAGCGCGCTCTCCGAGGTCGAGACGCGACCCCGAGCTCGCCGTCGCGCTCGCGCTCGAGGGCGCGCGGGTCGATTCGACGCCGCGCGCTGAGGACGCGTTGCGAAGGGCCCTCGACGCTTCGCGTCTCCGCGCGGTGATCGACACGGGCCGGCCGATCGTCGGGATGGACGTGGACCCGTCCGGGACGCGAGTCGTTGTCGTCGGCGACGACAGTGTCGCGCGCATGTACAAGCTTCGGACGCGCAAGCCGCAGTGGTCACGTCGCATCGATGCCGCAGCGGCAGCGTTCACCGACGGCGGGCGGTCCGTGCTCGTCCTCACCGACTCGACGATCAACGTCGTCAACGCTTCGACAGGGGAAGCCGCACAGGAGCCGGTTCGCCTCGTTGTACCCGGCACGATCGAGGACGTCGTGCCGAGCCCGGAGGGCGCCTCCGCCGTCGTCCTCGTCGACAAGCCTCGGGCGCCGGTGATCGCGGTCCCGAGCGGCGTGCGGATCGGGCGCGTGAAGCACGTGCGCTCCGTGACGGATGCCGCGTTCACGCCATCGGGGGGTTTCGTCGCCAGCGTCGGGCGTGATCGAACGGGGCGCGTCTGGGACGTGGGGACGTGGGAGGAGACGGGGAACACCCTCGTCGGCCACAACGGCCAGATCCTTGCCGTTGCGTTCGATGGACGCGGAAGGCGGGTAGCGACCGCGAGCACCGACCAGACGGCTCGCGTGTGGTGGCGACGGTCGGGAGCGCTGATCTTCTCGCTCATCGGCCACACGGGTCCAGTGGTTGACGTCTCGTTCGGGCCGGGCCGGGCGATCGTCACGGCGAGTGGCGACGGAACAGCGAGGACATGGCGACCGGCGGGGACCCCGGCGCACGTGCTCCGTGGGCACAGCGGCGCGGTCCGCAAGGCGGAGTTCGCGTCCTCCGACACGGTCGTCACGGCAGGCGCGGACGGGACTGTGCGGTTGTGGGATGCAGGGACGCGCATCGAGCTCGGCCTCGCGTCCGGCGCGCCCGGTCCCAGCGCTTCGCGCCGTCGGGCCACCACCGCAGACGGCGCCACGACCGCATCGGCCGACGGCGACGTCGTACGCCTGCGCTCCGCAACAGGCGAGAAGGTGCTCGTAGGGCACAAGGACGTTGTCAACTCGGTGTCGTTCAGCCCCGACGACCGGTTTCTCGTGACGGCAGGCCGCGATCACGACGTCATCGTGTGGGACGTCGAGCGTGGGGTCGAGGTGCACCGCATCGAGGAGGCCCAGTCCGGCTCGGTCGCCGACGCACGCTTCAGCCCGGACGGCAGGTGGCTCGTCACGGCGGGACCGATCTCGGCGCGCGTCTGGACGGCCGACGGGCGACCGCTCTGGTACCTCTACGGCCCGAAGGCGCCCCTCACCGCCGTTGCTTTCGAGCCGGACTCGCGGGCAATCGTCACGCGCGAGCAGGGTGGCGTCGTGCGTCGACATGCCTGCGAGCTCTGCGGGAGCGTCGACGAGCTGAGAGCGCTCGCGGAGGAGCGGTTGGCAGGGACTGACCGGGCGCTCAGCGCCGAGGAGCGGGCTCGCTACCTCGGGTGACGGGAAGCGCAAGGCTCGCGAGCTTCCGCGCGAGCCCACCGCTCCGTCGCCCCTGTCCACGCGCACGCGGGCCAGAGTGAATCGGCTTCGTCGGAGACGCGAGCCCGTGCTGGGTCGTCGTCGCTCCCTCGTACCCGGCCGCCCGCACGGCCGCGATTGCCTCGCGGTCGTAGCGTCCCGCCGGGTAGCAGAAGAAGCGGGGGAGAATCCGAAGAGACGGCGGATCTCGCTGCCGAGAGCCGCCACCTCGCGGGTCAGCGCATCGGCGCTGAGGAGGACAGATCAGCATGGCGAGCGAATGCGCGTCGATCTCCCACCCGGCGGCGAGCAGCCGCCGCACTCCGGCGACCCCGACACCCCCATGGGGCGCGAGGTTCGACACGTCGAGGTTCAGGACTCCCGGGCCATCCCCGGCCGCCAGGATCGGCAGCGCCGTTGTGCGTGGCTCCGGTACCCGTCGTCGAACGAGAGGACGATCGGTCGCGCCGGCAGCGTCGCGCGCCCACGCCATGCGTTGAACACGCGTCCGAGCGTCACTGCCTCGTACCCCGTCGGCGAGCCAGCGGACCTGCGCACGAGCTCGGCCGCGGGACGTACAGGCCTGGGAACGCCGCCGACGCGGGCGGGTCGGCGATGACGTGGTACATCAGGATCGGAACCGCTCGGCGGTCGGGCTTCGGATGCGTGCCCGCTGTCGACTCGGGCGGCGCGACGCCGGCGAGCCAACGCCTGCGCACACGGTCGCCGCAACGATCCCCGGAAGCCGCCTCGTCTCCATGGCGGCAACCTCGGCTCGGCGCCAAACAGCGACCAAACCGCCGGTCAACGGCTGATAACGGGACTGATGGAGTGATGTCGAGATGCCGCTATCGTCTGCACGCCGCGCCACCGCTCGTACGCGGCGATGAAGTCCTGCAGCCGACCTTCGGGCGATCGTTTCGCCGAGCACGCGAGCGCGGGACGTCGAGCCGCCTGAAGCGCAGGCAGTTCTTGCCCATGTGGCACCGACGCCGGTCGGGTGGCGCAATGCGCCACCCGACCGGTCGCCTGGAGTCACGCGATACGGAACGAGAAGGCCCTCGTGACGGCCTGCGTGCCGGCGCCGACGGTGATCGATCCGCGACCGGTTGTCCCCCGAGAGCCCTTCGGGACGACCAACCGGCATGTCGCCCACCCGTTCGACACGGCTGCGGTGCCGCGCACGGCCCGCCCCTTCACGCGTGCCGAGCAGGTCGCCGTGCCGTTCGTGAGCGGCTGCTTCGTGTCGCTCTGCGACACGGGCACGCGGACGTTCAGCGGCTTGCCCGCGAGCGGACGAGCCGGCGTGAGCTGCGCCTGACCGAGGACCGCCTTCAGCGCGGTTGCGGTCGTCTGCGAGGTCAGCTGGTACGACCACGGGACGACGCTGTCCGGAGCACGGTCACGGCCCTCGACCGCGTCCGCGACCATCTTGTACGAGACGACGACGAAGTCGAACGCACCGGTGATTCCGGCGTCCGCTGCACGGAAGCCGAGCTCCTGACGTCCCGGGAAGGACTGGGACGTCACGTCGATCCCCGCCCGCTCCCACTTCGACCCGATCCAGCGACTGGCGAACCAGAACGTCTTGCCGTCGGATTCCTGATCGACGCCGAGCATCAGCTCGTCGCCGTCGTCACCCGTGCTCTGGTTCCGATCCGTGTCGACGTAGATCACCAGCGAGCTCGACGGAACGAGCGTCCCCGCGATCTTGAAGGCGAGGAAGCCGTTCGAGTCGGTGACCGTGACGTTCGTCAGGTCCGGTGCTGTGCCGGCATCCCCCGTGTCGTCCGTGTACGACCGGTCCGCGGCGAGGGCGGCTGCCGTCGAGACGGCGACGACGCCGACCACCGCGATTGCAACGAGGTGCTTCATGATGATCCTCCCTTCGTTCATGCGGAGACGGTCGCTGGCAGCGCTAACCGCGGTCCAACGGGGGCGTGCGGAACACGCGTTCTGCCCGTTGCTAGGCTCGGCGCAAGGTGCCCGATCTCCGCGTGACATCCGCGTACCGCCCGACCGGAGACCAACCGAAGGCGATCGCGCAGCTCGCGGAGTCGCTGCGCGAGGGGAATCGCGGCCAGACGCTGCTCGGTGCCACAGGCACGGGCAAGACGGCGACGATGGCCTGGGTGATGGAGGAGGTCCAGCGTCCGGCGCTCGTGATCGCCCACAACAAGACACTCGCCGCGCAGCTCTGCAACGAGTTCCGCGAGTTCTTCCCGGAGAACGCCGTCGAGTACTTCGTCTCCTACTACGACTACTACCAACCCGAGGCGTACGTCCCGCAGGCCGATCTCTACATCGAGAAGGACTCGTCGCAGAACGACGACATCGCGCGCCTCAGGCTCGGCGCGACGAGCTCGCTCCTCACGCGACGCGACGTCGTCGTCGTCGCGAGCGTGTCGTGTATCTACGGGCTCGGCTCGCCGGAGGAATGGCGGGAGCGCGTCCTCATCCTCGAGGTCGGCGCAGAGCACGACCGCGACGAGCTGCTGCGCACGCTCATCGACTCGCAGTACGTCCGCAACGACACGGTGCTCGCGCGCGGGCGCTTCCGGGTGCGCGGCGACGTCGTCGAGGTGCAGCCCGCGAATGCGGAGACCGCGTACCGCATCTCGATGTTCGGCGACGAGGTCGAGCAGATCTCGCACTTCGACCCGCTCACCGGCGAGGTGCTCTCGAAGCTCGACAACCTCGCGATCTGGCCGGCCACGGAGTACGTGACCTCGAAGCCGACGGTCGAGCGGGCGGTCGACGAGATCCGCCACGAGCTCGAGGAGCAGGTGGCGAAGTTCGAGGCCGAGGGCCGGATGCTGGAGGCGCACCGGATCCGCCAGCGCACCGAGTACGACATGGAGATGCTGAAGGAGCTCGGGTTCACGAGCGGCATCGAGAACTACTCGCGGATCCTCGAAGGTCGTCCGCCGGGCTCGCACCCGTTCACGCTGATCGACTACTTCCCCGACGACTTCGTCGTGTTCATCGACGAATCGCACCAGACCGTTCCGCAGATCGGCGGGATGTACGAGGGCGACCGCTCGCGCAAGCAGACGCTCGTCGACTACGGCTTCCGGCTCCCGTCCGCGCTCGACAACCGGCCGCTCCGATTCGACGAGTTCCTCGGGAAGGTCGGCCAGATGGTGTTCGTGTCGGCGACACCCGGGGCGTACGAGCTACGCCACTCGCAGGTCGTCGCGGAGCAGCTGATCCGCCCGACCGGCGTCGTCGACCCCGACGTCGAGCTCCGCGCGACGAAGAACCAGATCGACGACCTGCTCGGCGAGATCCGCCGCCGCGAGCAGGCGAACGAGCGCGTGCTCGTCACGACGCTGACCAAGAAGATGTCGGAGGACCTGACCGACTACCTGCTCGAGTCCGGGGTCAAGGCGCGCTACCTCCACTCGGAGATCGACACGCTCGAGCGGATCCAGATCATCCGCGAGCTGCGACTCGGCGAGTACGACGTGCTCGTCGGCGTCAACCTCCTTCGCGAGGGGCTCGACCTGCCGGAGGTGTCGCTCGTCGCGATCCTCGACGCGGACAAGGAGGGCTTCCTGCGCGGCAAGACGGCGCTCCTGCAGACGATTGGTCGCGCGGCCCGGAACGTGAACGGCACCGTGCTGATGTACGCGGACAAGCTGACCGAGGCGATCCAGGGCGCGCTCGAGGAGACGAACCGCCGCCGGGCCGCGCAGCTCGCATACAACGAGGAGCAGGGGATCACGCCGGAGTCGATCGTGAAGGGTGTCTCCGACATCGCGGAGCTCCTGGCGCTCGAGTCGCCCACCGTGCCCGGCCGGCGCCGCCGCGGCAAGCAGGAAGTCTCGGGCATGAGCCGCGAGGAGCTCGAGAAGCTGGTCGTGACGCTCGAAGAGGAGATGTACGTCGCCGCCGAGGAGCTCCGGTTCGAGTACGCCGCGAAGCTCCGCGACGAGATCAAGGAGCTCCGGCGCGAGCTGAACGCGCTCGCCGAGGTACGGACGTAGGCTGGGCCTTCGTCGCTTGGCCTCGTGTTGGCGAGGGTGAGCGCGACGTCGTACGCTCGTGTCCCGACGCTGGAGGGGAGATGATCCGTCCGGGCACGATCGATGACGCACCCGCTCTCGCCGAGCTCATCGCGGCGACGTACCCGAAGATGTGGGTCACGGCGATGGGTGTGCGAACCTGGATGGCGACGATGCCCGAGCGCGCGCAACGGCGCTGGTGGGCCGTCGAGGAGTCGGGGGCTCTCGTAGGGTGGGCGACCGCGGGTCTCAATTCGGAGACGACCGAGCAGCACGCCGCCGCCGCCGGCGTGATGGTGCACCCGACGGCCCGGCAGCGGGGTCTCGGCACCTCCCTCTGGAACGAGGTCGAGGCGCATCTCCGCGCGCTCGATGTGCGTCATGTCACGAGCATCGGTAGCGATTCGGATGGCTCATGTCGCTTCATGGCTGCGCGCGGGTTCGAGGTCACGTTCGTCGAGCGGACATCCGGGCTCGACCCTCGGATGCTGCCCGCCGCCCCAGCACCGCCTGAAGGCGTCGAGCTGCGCCCGTTCGCGAAGATCGACGACCCGCACGTGGTGTTCGAGCTCGACGTCGAGGCTCTCCGTGACGTTCCGACCGATCAGCCCTTGGACGACATCCGCTTCGACGAGTGGCTCGAACGGACCTGGCACTACCCCGACACAGATCAGGATGGAAGCCTGCTTGCGCTCGTCGACGGTCAGCCGGCGGGATTCACGACCCTCTTGATCTCTCCCGAGACGCTCCTCGCGGTGAGCGGCATGACCGGTGTGGCACGGCGCTTCCGGGGGCGTGGCCTCTCCGAGCTGCTCAAGCGACACGCGCTTGCGCACGCCGCGGCCAAAGGCGTGACCACGGCGCTGACGGACAACGACGAGACCAATGCGCCCATGCTCGCCGTCAACGACAAGCTCGGCTACCTGCCGGTCGCCTCGAGGCTGGTCTTTAGCCGCCGGCGCACGAACTGACGCGACAGCTCGACGGTTACGCCCCGTCGCGGAGAGACGTCCCGACGAAGAATATCTTTTGAGCTATAGTCTTTAAAAGGTATGATCGAGCAACCGTGGAATGCGGTCCTCGCGGCGGCCGCACGTCTCCAGCAGCTCGTCCCCGACACCGTGCTCGTCGGCGGGTCCGCTGCGGCTGTGCATGCCGGACACAGGGTCTCGTTCGACGACGACCACGTGCTCGCCGATCTGCGCAGCCGCTTCGACGACGTCCTCGAGCATCTCGAGCGGCAGGAGGGATGGGTAACCGCGCGGCTCAACCGGCCGGTGCTCATCCTCGGCAGCCTCGACGGGATCGAGACGGGCATCCGCCAGCTGATCCGGACGCGGCCGCTGGAGGTCGAAGACGTCGACGGGCCCGGCGGCCCGGTCCGGGTGCCGACGCTCGAGGAGATGCTGCGCATCAAGGCGTGGCTCGTCTTGCGGCGAAACGCGACCCGCGACTACCTCGACGTCGTGGCCCTGGCGGACCGCCTCGGCTCCGAGGCCGCCGCCGGCGTCGTACTGGGCCTCGATCGGTACTACGAGGATCAGCAGGGCGCCGGTGGTCGGAGGATCGCGACGCAGCTGGCCCGCCAGCTCGCCGAGCCCGCCCCGTACGACCTGTCGGATGTCGACCTACGGACGTATCGCCGGCTCGAGGAACGGTGGCGCGACTGGACGGCTGTTGTCTCGGCGTGCGCGTCGCTGGCGGCGAGCATGCTGACCGCGCTGACGGACGAGGGAGCGGGCTGATGCGACACCGCCATCTCGCGGTCGAGCCGGCGACGCCCGTCACGGAGCTCGGAGCTGCCGCCCTCGACGACCTCCTCGACCGGGGCGATCTCGAGGACTGGCAGCCGATTCTCCGTGAGATCCGGCGCGATCCGTGGGGCGCGGTCGCAGTCCGCATACTCGGACTCGTCGACGGCCATGCGATGTACGGGACGACGCCGCTCTGGCGGGCGTGGATCGAGGCACAGCGGGCTGCCTCGCCCCGGTTCCATGCCGGCAAGGCGTTGCGCGAGCTGCGCCTGCAGCGTGGGCGGACGCAACGCGACGTCGCGGAACGGCTGGGGATGACGCAGCCCGAGGTCTCGAAGCTCGAGCGCCGCGCCGACGTCCGCGTCTCGACGATGCGGGCCTACGTGACGGCGCTCGGCGGCGAGCTCCGCCTCACGGCGCGATTCGCCGACGCGGAGGTGCAACTCGACTGATGGCCATTCTCGGCGTCGACGTGGGCGGCACGTTCACCGACGCCGTGCTGCTCGACGGCGGAGCGCTCCACACGGCGAAGGTGGTCACTCGCACGCGGCAGGTGGAGTCGGTCGTCGAGGCAGCCCGACTCGTGCTCGAGGCCGCAGGGAGCCCGGATGTCGAGCGGTTCTCCCACGGCACGACGGTCGCGACGAACGCGCTGCTCGAGCGGAAGGGAGCGCGCACGGCGTTCGTCGCCACCGAGGGCTTCGAGCACCTCTTGCACCTGCGACGCCAGAACCGGGCGCACCTCTACCGGCTCGACGTCGACCACCCCGAGCCGCTCGTCCCGCTCGAGCAGTGCCACTCCGTGCGCGAGCGGATGGGGCCGGACGGCGTCGTCGCCCCGCTCGACGTCTCGACGCTCGGCGACGTCGATGCGGAGGCGATCGCGGTCTGCCTCCTGTTCGCGTTCCGCGACCCGACGCACGAGCACGCGGTGGCGGAAGAGCTGCGACGGCGTCATCCAGGTGTGCACGTCGTCGCCTCGCACGAGGTCGCGCCCGAGTTCCGTGAGTACGAGCGCGCCTCGACGACGGTCGCCGACGCCTACCTCGGGCCCGTCGTCTCGGGCTACCTTCGGGCACTCGGCCGCGATGTCGTCGCGGCCGGTCTCCCCGAGCCGCGCGTGATGCGCTCCTCCGGGGGTGTCGCAACAATCGACGAGGCGGCGGCGCATCCGGTGGTGATCCTCGTCTCCGGGCCGGCGGCGGGGGTGATCGGCGCGGAGAGGGTCGCGTCCCTGGCGGGCATCGAGAACGTGATCTCCTTCGACATGGGCGGCACGTCCACGGACGTGTGCCTGGTCACCGGTGGCAGCAGCGAGCGGGCCGAGGGACGCGAGGTCGCCGGCTTCCCGATCCGCATCCCGATGGTCGATGTCCATACCGTCGGTGCGGGCGGCGGTTCGATCGTCTGGCGGGACGCGGGGGGCGCCCTCCGCGTCGGCCCGCGGAGCGCCGGGGCGGCGCCGGGGCCGGCGTGCTACGGACGCGGCGGGCTGGCGCCGACGGTAACCGACGCGAATCTGCTGCTGGGACGGCTGCCGGCGGAGCTGCCCGGTGGGCTGGAGCTCGACGGGGAGGCAGCCGCCGGGGCGCTCGGCGACATCGATCCTGCCGATGTGATCGACGTCGTGAACGCGGAAATGCTCGGGGCGCTTCGCGTCGTCTCGGTCGAGCGCGGCCACGATCCGCGCGACTTCGCGCTCGTCGCGTTCGGAGGCGCCGGGCCGCTGCACGCGTGCGCCCTCGCCGACGACCTGGGCTGTCGTCGCGTGCTGGTGCCCGCGTCCGCGGGCGTGCTGTCCGCACTCGGCCTCGTCGCGAGCGACGAGCGGCGCGACCACGTCGAGTCCTTCGTCCGCCCGCTTGCCGAGGCCGCTGAGCTTCCGGAGACGGGCGACGCCAGCCTTCGCTACCGCGGGCAGTCGTTCGAGCTCTCGGTACCGCTCGGGCAGGACCTCGAAGAGCGCTTCCACCGCCTGCACGAGGAGCGGTACGGCTACGCCGACCGAGCTCGCGTCGTCGAGCTCGTCTCCGTGCGTACGGCCGACGTCGTGCCCGGCCCGCCCATCGAGCTCGTGATGCGCGGCCCGGCGCTCTGCGACGGGTCCCGAGCTCGTTGCGCTCGACGGAGCGACGTGCTGGGTGCCGGACGGCTGGGCCGGTGCGACGGACTCGCACGGGACGCTCGTCCTGGAGCGACGATGATCCCGGTCGAGCTGCAGGTGATCGGCAGCATGCTCCGCGCGATCGCCGAGGAGATGGGAGCGGCGCTCGTCCGGGCCGCGTTCTCCTCGAACATCAAGGAGCGGCGTGACTGCTCGACCGCGCTCTTCGACGCCCGTGGTCGGATGATCGCCCAGGCGGAGCACATTCCGGTCCACCTCGGCGCGATGCCGGAGGCGGTCGCGGCGGTGATGCGGAACGACCCGGCGCCGAACGACGTGTGGGTGCTCAACGACCCGTACACGGGTGGGACGCATCTCCCGGACATCACGCTCGTGTCGCGAACCGCGCTCGGCTTCGCCGTCAGCCGGGCGCATCACGCCGACGTCGGCGGGATCGAGCCGGCGAGCCTGCCGGCTTTCTCGACCGACCTCTCCCAGGAAGGGATCGTCATCCCGCCGACGCGGCTCGACGGCGAGACCGTCGAGCTGATCGCACGGAGCTCACGCAACCCGGACGAGCGCCGGGCCGACCTCCGTGCCCAGCTCGCGGCGCATCACCTCGCGGAGCAGCGAAGCCTCGAGCTCGTCACGCGTCGCGGCCGAGAGAAGGTCGAGTGGGCCATGGACGAGCTCTATGCGTACTCCGCGCGACGCGTCCGGGCGAGCATCGCCGCGCTCCCCGACGGCCGGTACGAGGCCCAGGACGTGATCGAGGCGGTCGACGGCGACCTCGTGATCCGCTGCGTCGTCACGGTCGACGGGGAGGAGATCGAGATCGACTTCGCGGGGACGGCGCCGCAGCACCGCGGGAACCTCAACTGTCCCCTGGCCGTGACCCGCTCGGCGTGCTTCTTCGTCGTACGCGCCCTCACCGACCCCGACGTTCCGGCCTCGGGCGGCGCCTTCGAGCCGGTCACGGTCCGCGCTCCCGAGGGCTGCCTCGTCAACGCGAGATCGCCCGCGGCGGTCGTGGCCGGCAACACCGAGACGTCGAGCCGGATCACCGACGTCGTGATGGCCGCCTTTGGACGCGCGGTCGACGTGCCCGCGATGGGGCAGGGCACGATGAACAACACGACGTTCGGCACCGAGGAGTGGACGTACTACGAGACGATCGGCGGCGGCCAGGGCGCGTCGCCGGTCGCGGACGGGCCGTCCGGCGTCCACGTCGCGATGTCGAACGCGCTCTCGACCCCCGCCGAGGCTCTCGAGCTCGCCTACCCGCTGCGGGTCGAGCGCCACGTGCTCCGCACCGGCTCCGGCGGCGCCGGCACGCACCGTGGAGGCGACGGTGTCATTCGCGAGATTCGCGTGCTGGACGCCTGTCGTCTCTCCGTCCTCGGTGACCGACGCCGCCATGCGCCGAAGGGTGCGAGAGGGGGAGAGGACGGCGCTCGCGGCCGTACGCTCGTCAACGGGAAGGAGATTCCCGGGAAGGACACCAGAGCCCTCGAGCCGGGCGACGTCGTGCGAACCGAGACCCCCGGGGGCGGCGCTTGGGGTGCCCGACGTTGACTTGTATATACTCACTGTATGTCGAAAATGATTACCGTTCGTATGCCGGACGACAGGCTTGCCCGCATCGACGCCCTGGTCGCGTCGGGATCGCATCCCACGCGCGCAAGCCTCGTCATCGAGGCGATCGACCGCCTTGTGGCACAGCTCGAGTCCGAGCGCATCGACCGGGAGATCGTCGAGGGATACACGCGCATTCCGCCGACAGCCGAGGAGACGGCCTGGGCTGAGGAGTCCGGTCGGCGATCGATAGCCGACGAGCCATGGTGAGCCGCGGCGAGGTGTGGTGGGCCGATGACCCGGGGGCCGGGGGACGTCCGCACCTCGTTCTCAGCCGTCAGGCGGCGATACCGTTTCTCAACGCCGTCCTCGCGGTTCCGGCGACGCGAACGATCCGCGGGATCGCCACCGAGGTGCGCCTCGGTGTCGAGGACGGGATGCCGGACGAGTGCGTCCTGACGCTGGACAACACGACCTTGATGCCGAAACCGTTCTTCCGCGAGCAGATCTGCACCCTGACTCCGGAACGCATGGCAGCCGTGTGCGAGGCGCTTGCACGCGCGACCGCCTGCTCGTCGTAGCGCTCAGCGATACGTCCCCTCGACACGCAGGAGCGGCGTGCCGCCCGGGCCCGGCTCGGCACGCAGGACATCGCAGACGAAGAACGTGTGTGTCCCGGTCGCGAGCTCGTCTCGCACGCTGCACTCGAGCCACCCGAGCGCTCCCTCGAGCAGCGGAAGGCCTGTCGTGTCGCGAACAGCGATTCCTTCCCACATCCCGATCGGCGGCACGCCGCGTGCAAAGTGCTCCGCGAGCGGCTCCTGACCGGCGGCGAGCAGCGAGAACGCGCACTCGCCGGCCTCCCGCAACAGCTCGTGGAGCGCCGCCTGGCGTGCAATTGCCACGCCGACGAGCGGCGGCTCGAAGGAGAGCGAGACGAGCGTTGCGACGGTCAGCCCTATGCGCTGCCCGCTCGCGTCGACCGTGATCACCGCGACGCCGGTCGGCACGCGCCGGAGCACCTCTCGTAGCTGGTCCACGGGCGACCGATGCTACGTTCGGGACGAGAGAGAGGAGACGACATGTGTCGCAACATCAAGACGCTGCACAACTTCGAGCCGCCCGCGACGGACGAGGAGGTCTACGCCGCGGCGCTCCAGTACGTGCGCAAGGTCAGCGGCTCGACGAAGCCGTCGAAGGCGAACGAGGAGGTGTTCCTGCGCGCCGTGGACGAGGTCGCGCACATCACGACACACCTTCTCGAGGACCTCGTGACGGCCGCTCCGCCGCGTGACCGCGAGGTCGAGGCGGCGAGGGCGCGCGCCCGGGCGGAGAAGCGGTTCGGCCAGGCTGCCTGACTACGCCGTCGCGAGAGACGCGTTCTTGTCCGCGAGGTAGCGCAGGTAGGGCTCGGGGTCGATCGGGCCGCCCGCGACCCGCTCGATCGTCTCGGTGGGCGTGAACTTCCGGCCGTGCCGGTACAGGTGCTCGCGCAGCCACTCGTAGATCTCGCCGAACTCGCCGCGCTCGACCTGCTCGAAGGCATCCGGTAGGTCGCCCTCCAGGCGCTCCCAGATCTGGACCGACAGCACGTTGCCGAGCTGGTAGGTCGGGAAGTACCCGAACAACCCGCCCGACCAGTGGACGTCCTGGAGGCAGCCGAGGCGGTCGTTGGGCGGCGCGACGCCGACGAGCTCCTCGAGCTTCGCATTCCAGGCCTCCGGCAGGTCACTCGTCGCGAGGCCGCCGAAGAGCAGCTCCTGCTCGAGCTCGAAGCGGAGGATGATGTGGAGCCCGTAGGTCGTCTCGTCCGCGTCGACCCGGATCAGGGACGGGCGCGGGCGGTTGATCGTCCTGTGGAAGCGCTCCAGCGGCACCTCCGCGAGCACGCTTGCGAAGCCGTCCCTGAACTGCGGGTAGAACCAGCGCCAGAAGGGCAGCGAGCGACCGACGACGTTCTCCCAGAGGCGGCTCTGGGACTCGTGCAGCGCAGACGAGCAGCCGGTCGCGAGCGGACTGCGATCGAGCGCGGGATCGCCGCCGTGCTCGTAGAGCCCGTGCCCGACCTCGTGCATCGTCGAGAAGACCGACGAGCCGAGGAGGTCGTCCTCGGCGTAGCGCGTCGTCAGCCTGACGTCCTGCGTTGCGAACGAGATGCAGAACGGGTGGACGGTCGGGTCGAGCCGGAACGACTCCTCCGACGCCCCGAACGCGCGGGCGAGCACCAAAGAGAGCTCGTGCTGCGTCTCGCTGGGATACGGCCCCGTCACGTACGGCTCGGGCTCCTCCTCCGGTACCTGCGCCGCGAGCTCCTGGAGCGCCGGGCGGAGGCGGTCGAAAACCCGGCGCACCTCGCTCGTCGGCATTCCTTCCTCGAAGTCGTCGAGCAGCGTGTCGTACGGGTCGTCGGTCGCCGGGAAGCACGCGATGTACCGGTGCTTCAGCTCGAGCGTCCGGTCGAGCCACGGCTGGAAGCTTGCGAAGTCGTCGTTCACGCGCGCGGTGGCCCAGGCCTCCATTCCCTCCGAGGCGAGCTTCGTCATGTCGGCGCGCAACTCGGCCGGGATGCGTCGCGCCTTCTCCCAGTCGCGTCGTGTCACCGCGACGAGGCAGGCGTCGTCCGAGTCCGGATCGAGGTCGGCTACCTCTGGAGACGCCGCCTCGAGGAGCTCGCCGATCTCGTCGCGGACGAACAGCTCGTGCGCCAGCCGATGGACGGTGGCGAGATGGTCGCCGCGGGTGGCTGCGCCGCCGCGCGGCATCATCACGAGCTGATCCCACTCGAGAACACGGGCGGCGACCGAGAGATCGTTGATCTGGGCGAGCTCGCGCCGCAGCGAGACCAGGGCGTCAGACACCGCGATGATGCTACCCCGGCTCCGGGGCGATCCAAACCTTGTCCACCCGGACCGGGTGGACGGCCATGGCGAGGAACTCGTCGTCGCTGGCGGAGTCGCCGTAGGCCCAGAGCTCGGCGTCCATCAGGCCCGCCTCGGCCAGCCACTCGCTGGACACGGCGAGCCTTCTCCGGGCCGCGGCAGTTGGCGCCGAGGAGCCGTCCGGTGAGTCGGCCCGCACCGTCGCGTTCGAGCCGGGTGCACACGACGTCGTCGGCCTCCAGCAGCACGCCCAGAGGCGTGACGTACGGCTCGAGGGACGCGGAGGCGAGGATCACGGTGTGACCGAGCTCGCGGTGCCGACGGAGCCGTGCGGTCGTGTCGGGCCGGAGTCGCTGCGAGACGTACGTCTCCCCGAACTCCACCCCGAGGCGGTCGAGCGCGGCGGCGTCGAGCCCACGGAGTGCCGCACACGCGAGCTCCTTCAGCCGGTCGCGATCGCGGCGGACGAGCGCCCGGGCGAGCGCGACGGGATGCCGCGCGAGCGCGAGGGGGAGCCTTGCGCCCGCGGCTCGGAGGAGAAACGGCGTGACGCAATCCGACCGCGTGAGCGTGCCGTCGACGTCGAACGCAGCGACGACCTGCCGCGTGGATGGGGGTTCGGGCACCGCCGAACGAGGCTATACACTCGATGCATGTCCGACGGCCCGGAGATCTTCGACGACCTCTACCTCGGCCTCCAGGCCGGGGGTGCGATCCGCAAGCAGCGGCGCGGGGAGGAGCTGACCGAGGAGGAGCGCGACGCGATCGGCCGCTGGCAGCAGATGTCGATGTGGCGCAAGGGCGTGGCGGTCGGCGCGTTCGCCGTCGGCACCTTCGGGCTCGGCTTCACCCTCGGCGGGCTCGTGTTCGGCCGCCGCGCGCGCAAGGCCTAGCGCGTCACGCGGCGCCGGGCTCGAGCCAGCCACCTGCCTAGACGCAGAGCTCGCGCGACCAGCCCTGGTGGCCGCGGCCGTCGTGGCAGCGCTGGACCCAGGTCGCTTCGAGGAGACGGTACTCGCCGTCGGAGAGCGGGTCGAAGCGGAGCACGAGCCGGAGCTCGCGGACAGAGTCGTCGAGGAGCCCGAGCGTCACGGAGACGATCGCGTCGCCGTCGAGGCCGCTCGTCTCGAATTGCGTATCCAGGCTGTTCCCCCTGGTGAGCGGCAGCGCGTACGCCGTGGCGAGCCCGACCGACGAGCGCTCCCACGGTTCGTCCACCGCTTCGAGGTACTCGCGGAAGCCGTCCACGGGGAGGTTCCCGTCCGCCGGAAGAGGCGTGGGTGGACCGCTCCAGCTCGGGCGTTCGTCGCCGCCGCAGGCGGCGACGGCAAGGACGAGAGCGATCCCGACCAGAGCGGTGACGAGCCTCATCACGGCGGATCGTGCAGCGGGCGCGTGAGGGATCCGTGAACGCCATGTTCGGAGTCGCGTGGTGGGATCGGCAGGTGCCGGCCCGAGCCGGGCACCGCAGGCGTATCGAGCTTTCGACAACCTCACGGCGAACAGGTGTTCGATCCGATCCGAGGGCTAGACTCGCTCGAGATGGCCGAGCAACTCGTCGTTCACGGCGCGCGCGAGCACAATCTCAAGGACGTCACCGTCGCGCTGCCGCGCAACTCGCTCGTGTGCGTGACCGGGCTCTCGGGCTCCGGGAAATCGTCACTTGCGTTCGACACGATCTACGCCGAGGGGCAGCGCCGGTACGTCGAGTCGCTCTCCGCGTACGCGCGGCAGTTCCTGCAGATGATGGAGAAGCCCGACGTCGACTCGATCGACGGCCTCTCGCCGGCAATCTCGATCGACCAGAAGACGACCTCGCGCAACCCGCGCTCGACGGTCGGCACGGTGACGGAGATCTACGACTACCTGCGCCTGCTCTACGCGCGCGTCGGGCGGCCTCACTGTCCGATCTGCGGCCGGCCGATCGCCGGGCAGTCGCTCGACCAGATCGTCGAGCAGGTGCTCGCCCTGCCCGAAGGAACGAAGTTCACTGTCAATGCTCCAATCGTGCGCGACCGGAAGGGGGAGTTCCGCGACGTGCTCGAGGAGCTGCGCAGCGACGGGTTCACGCGCGTGAAGGTCGACGGCGAGCAGCGGCTGCTCGAGGAGGAGATCGTCCTCGACAAGAAGTTCAAGCACACGATCGAGGTCGTCGTCGACCGCCTGGTCATGAAGCCGGATCTCCGTCAACGACTGACGCAGTCGATCGAGACCGCGACGTCGCTGGCCGAGGGCCTCGTCGCGATCGACGAGGTCGACGGCGAGTACCACCTCTTCTCGGAGAACTTCGCCTGCCCGGAGCACGGTGTCTCGCTGCCCGAGCTTGAGCCGCGGATCTTCTCGTTCAACGCGCCGCACGGCGCGTGCCCTCGCTGCACGGGGCTCGGGGCGCAGCTCGAGATCGACCCCGACCTGCTCGTCCCGGACCCGAGCCTCTCGATCGAGGAGGGGGCGCTCGTGCCCTGGTCGCTCGGCGGCCAGGGGTTCTACGAGTCGGTGATCCAGGCCGTCGCCGACCGGTACGAGATCCCGACCAGCGTCCCCTGGCGCGACCTCACGAGCGAGCAGCGGGACCGCTTCCTCCAGGGAACGGGCGGCGACCGGATCCTCGTCACGTACCGGAACCGGATGGGCCGCAAGCGCCAGTACACGATGGCGTTCGAGGGTCTGGCCGCGAGCCTGCAGCGCCGGTACCGCGAGACCGACTCGTCGCAGCAGCGCGAGCGGATCGAGGAGTACATGTCGATGCGGCCGTGCCCCGTCTGCAACGGCGCGCGGCTCAAGCCCGAGGTCCTCGCCGTCACGGTCGGCGGTAGGTCGATCCACGCGTTCTCACAGCTCTCGGTCACGGCCGCACTCCGGTTCGTCGACGAGCTCGAGCTCACACCGACCGAGGTGCTGATCGGGCGGCGAATCCTCAAGGAGATCCGCGAGAGGCTGACGTTCCTCGACGACGTCGGCGTCGGCTACCTCAACCTCGACCGTGCGGCCCGGACGCTGTCGGGCGGCGAGGCGCAGCGCCTCCGGCTCGCGACCCAGATCGGCTCGCAGCTCGTCGGCGTTCTCTACATCCTCGACGAGCCCTCGATCGGGCTCCACCAGCGTGACAACGGCCGGCTGATCGGCACGCTCTCGCGGCTCCGCGACCTCGGCAACACCGTGCTCGTGGTGGAGCACGACGAGCAGATGATGCGAACTGCCGACTGGCTCGTCGACATGGGACCGGGCGCGGGCGAGCACGGGGGAGAGGTCGTCGCCGAGGGAACGGCACGAGACGTAACTCGCAACCGGCGCTCGGTCACCGGTCAGTTCCTCTCCGGCAAGCGCCGGATCGCCGTGCCGGCGCGACGCGAAGAGGACCGTGGCGCTTTCCGCGTACGGGGCGCACGCGAGCACAACCTGAAGGACATCGACGTTGAGTTCCCGGTCGGGAAGTTCGTGTGTGTGACGGGCGTCTCCGGCTCGGGCAAGTCGACGCTCGTCAACGAGATCGTCTACAAGGCGCTCGCGAACCGACTCAACAAGACGCGGACGAAGCCCGGTGCGCACGACACCGTCGAGGGAATCGACTGCTTCGACAAGGTGATCGAGATCGACCAGACGCCGATCGGCCGGACGCCGCGCTCGAACCCCGCGACGTACACCGACCTGTTCACGCACGTCCGCGAGCTGTACTCGCTGACGCCCGAGGCAAAGGTGCGCGGCTACAAGCCCGGGCGGTTCTCGTTCAACGTCCGCGGCGGCCGCTGCGAGACGTGCAAGGGCGACGGTCAGATCAAGATCGAGATGCACTTCCTCCCCGACGTGTACGTCCCGTGCGAGACGTGCCACGGGCGCCGCTACAACCGCGAGACGCTCGAGGTGCGCTTCAAGGGCAAGTCGATCGCCGACGTGCTCGAGATGTCGGTCGAGGAGGCGCTCGAGTTCTTCGCGAAGATCCCGAAGATCCGGCGCCGCCTGCAGACGCTCCACGACGTCGGGCTCGACTACATCCGCCTCGGCCAACCCGCGACGACGTTGTCCGGCGGCGAGGCGCAGCGGGTGAAGCTCGCCTCGGAGCTCTCGAAGGTCGCGACGGGGAGGACGCTGTACATCCTCGACGAGCCGACGACCGGCCTGCACTTCGCCGACATCGAGAAGCTCCTCGAGGTGCTCCAGCGGCTGGTCGACTCCGGGAACACCGTGCTCGTGATCGAGCACAACCTCGACGTGATCAAGCAGGCGGACTGGATCGTCGACCTCGGGCCTGAGGGCGGCGAGGCCGGTGGCGAGGTGATCGCGGCCGGCACGCCCGAGGACGTCGCCGAGGTCGAGGAGTCGCACACCGGGCAGTTCCTGCGCGGCGTGCTGGCCGAGCCGGCGGCCGCCGCCGCCTGACGAGCAGCCGTTCGCGCGAGGCGTGCTCCTGGCCGCCTCGGTCGCGCGAGGCCTGTCCCTGGACGTCGACCCGTGCTCCCTGCGATGCTCGCGCGCATGCGGGCCGGTGGTGTCGGCGCGAGGCTTGTCGCCGTTCGTGAGCTGTGGCAGAACCCGGCGCTTCGGCGGGCGGAGCTCGCGTGGGGCGGCTTCCATGCCGCAGAGTGGGCGTCGGTCGTCGCGCTCAGCGTCGTCGCCTTCGAGGCGGACGGTGCCGGCGCCGTCGGGCTCGTCCTGTTCGCCCGCATGGTCCCGAGCGCGCTCGTGGCGCCGTTCGTTGCGGTCATCGGCGACCGCTACCGGCGAGAGCGAATCCTGGTCGTCGTCCATCTCGTGCGGGCCCTGGCATGCCTGGGGGCCGCTCTCGCACTCGCAGTCGACGCCGACATCGCCGTCGTCTACATCCTCGCCGTGCTCGCTGCCGTGCCGCTCGCCGCACACCGGCCGAGCCACCTGGCGCTGACGCCGCTGCTCGTGCGAACCCCGCGGGAGCTCGCCGCCTCGAACGTCGCCGCGCTCACGTTCGAGTCGGGTGCCGTGCTGCTCGGGCCCGCGATCGCCGCGCTCCTGCTCGCGGTCTCCGGCCCCGCGGCGGTCTTCGGCGCTTGCGCGGTCATCTCGTTCCTGTCGTTCGTCGCCATCGCAGGCGTCCGGCCGGCGATGGCGGTGGAGGCTCCGGCGGAGCGGATCGGCGTGCTCCACGAGCTTCGAGAAGGAGCCCGGTCGCTCGCCGGCAATCGACCCGTTCGCCTCGTCGTCGGCCTGTTCGGATCGCAGGCGTTCGTTCGCGGTGCGCTCAACGTGCTGCTCGTGGTGGTGGCCATCGACGTCCTCGACATGGGCGAGTCGGGCGTCGGCGTCCTCACCGCCGCGTTCGGCGTGGGAGGGATCCTCGGTGCCACCGCGGGTGTCTCGCTCGTCGGCCGCGGCCGGCTCGGGCGGCCGTTCCAGCTCTCACTCGCCGGATGGGGATTGCCGCTCGTCTTGCTCGCCGTCTGGCCCGAGCCGTGGGTGGCCGTCCTGTGCCTCGCGCTGTCGGGCCTC